>JAEZJM010000029.1 GCA_023415775.1 Bacillota bacterium
GCCTTCTCCTCCTCCCGGCCGCGCGTCGCCACCAGCGCCGCCAGCTCGGCCAGCAGCGCCGCCTGCCTCGCCCGCGCCAGCTCGCGGCGCGCCCCGTCCACCGCCGGCCCCTGCGACTCCAGCCCGGCCAGAGCCTGCGTCGCCTTCTCCCCGTCGGCAAAAAGCTCCTCCAGCCGCCTGGCCGTCGCCAGCCTCTCCTGGGCGGTCCCGAGCGCCAACCGCGCCTCCGCCGCCTCGGCCGACAGCGCCAGCAGCCGCGCCGTATCGCCCGCCAGCCTCACCGTCAGCTCATCCGCCGACTCCGCCGCCGACTCCTGCAGCAGCCAGTCCCGCCTGCGGGCCAGCTCCTTCGCCGCCTCCTCCACCGCCCTCGCCGCCTGCTTGAAAAACTCCTCGATCCGGCGGTACAGCTCAGTCTGAAAAAGCGTCGCCAAAATCTCCTCGCGTTCGGCCGACCTGGCCAGCAGCAGCCGGCGGAACTCGCCCTGCGGCAGCACCACCACCTGACGGAACTGAGTATACTTAAAGCCCAGCAGCCCCTCCAGCGTCTCGGTCACGCGGTCCGACCCGCTCGCCGCCACCGTGCCCTCGTCATCCGCCGCCAGCCCCGTCCGCTTCCACAGCGTCGCCGCCGGCGGCAGCTTCGTCGTCCCCGTCCCACGCCGCTTCAGCACCTCCTGCTCCGGCGCGCGGCGCACGCGGTACACCTCCGCCCCCAGCGCGAAATCGAACGTCACCTCCGTCGCCACCGACGGCTCCACATAATCGCTCCGCATCTGGCGGCCGTCCCGCTCCGCCCCGCTCGTCCTGCCGAACAGCGCGAAACACATCGCGTCCAGGATCGTTGTCTTCCCCGCCCCCGTCGGGCCGTGGATAAGAAACAGCGACCTCTCCCCCAGGCGGCCGAAATCGACCCGCTCCGTCCCGGCGTAAGAGCCGAACGCCGACATCGTAATCGCCAGCGGCTTCATGCCCCCACCTCCCGCTCCCGGCGACCGAACGCCTCGATCAGCCCCGCGGCCGCGACCTCCTCAGCCTCGCTCAGCCCCCGGCCAGTCACCTGGGCGAAAAACGCCGCAAACAGCTCCGCCTCGCTCTGGCGGCGGTGGTCGGTCCGCGCCGTCGTCTCAGTAGCCGCCGCCTTATCCTCGAAAATACGGTGCAGCACATTGGGATACACCCGGCGCAGCTTGCCCATCGGATCGAGCAGCGCCCCCGCGTCCTTCAGCTTCACCGCGATATAATCGTCCGCCCGCGCGTCAGCCGCACCGGCGGCGACGATCTCGTCCAAAAAGCCCTCCACGCAGCGCACATCCCGCCGCGGCGTCAGAGCCACCTCCTCCACCGTCGCCTTCCCCGCCGCGTCCAGCTCCACCAGCGCCACCGACTTGCCGTGCCCCGCCTCCGCGAACGAATACTTCAGCAGCGACCCCGAATAGCGGATATGCGCCCCGCCCGCCTGCTGGGGCCGATGCAGGTGCCCCAGCGCCACATAATCGAACCCGGCGAACACCGCCGCGCCCACCGTCGGCACCGCGCCCACCGCCAGCGGCCGCTCCGACTCGCTCGTCAGAGCGCCGGCCACAAACGCGTGCGCCACCGCCACCTTACGGGCGCCGGCCGGCACAGCCGCACAGGCCCGCGCCGTCAGCGCCGCCATCGCCGCCTCGTGCCCGGCCGCCTCCACCCCCAGCAGCTCGCGCACCACCGCCGGCTCGGCGTAAGGGATGGGGCAAAAATACACCGGTCCGTGCTCATCCGCCACCACCACCGGCGCCGCCTCGGCCGCCACCTGCCCGGCCACATGCAGCTTCTGCCTCGCCAGCACCCGCCCGCCGAAGCCCAGCCGCTCGGGGCTGTCGTGATTGCCCGCGATCATGATCACCGGCACCCCGCAATCGAGCGCCAGCCTTGCCAGCGTCTCGCCCAGCAGGCTCACCGCCTCCGGCGGCGGCACCGCCCGGTCGTACACATCGCCCGCGATCACAATCGCGTCCGGCCGCGTATCCTTCGCCAGCGCCACGAACTGCTCCAGCACGTACGCCTGGTCGTCCGTCAGATGGAGATTATAAAAAATGCGGCCCAGATGCCAGTCCGCCGTATGCAAAAACCTCACAGTCCCACCTCCGCGCCCCTTATCGCCTTACCCACCAGTCCGGCGTCCCGTAAGGCTTCCTGCGCCGGAAAAGCTCCTCCCGCTCCGCGATATACCGCCGCTTTATCTCCTCCAGCAGCGCCGCGTGCTCCGCCTTGCCCGCCGGCGAAAACCGCTCGTGGCCGCCGGCGAACTCGACCGTTACCTGTCCGTCCTTCACCTTCAGCTCTCCCCGGGCGTCGCACATCACACAGCGCACCGCGCCGCTAGGGGCGATCTGCAGCACACTGCTCCCGCAGTCCCGGCACGTATGCACCCCCGGAAGCGACAAGTCGGTCTCCCCGCCCGTCAGCCGCCCGGCCAAAGCCCGCGCCTCGGCCAGCACCTCCGGCCGCGCCGCCTCCCCAGGGCTGGCGGCCTGCACCAGCATGCTCCCCGCCACCTCCAGATGGAGGAACCGGGCGAAATTCATCACCATCTCCCGGCCGTATCCCTCCCAGCCGGGGATGCCGTACGACACCGCCGTCACGCACCGCTTGCCCGCGAAATCGGCGTAATTCGCCAACACCGCGATCAGCCGGTCGCCCACCGCCTTCACGCTCGTATGCGCACCCAGGAAATACACCGGAGCCGCGATGATCACCGCGTCCGCCGCCTTGATCCGCTCCAGCAGAAACGCCAGATCGTCCTTTATCACGCAGCCCGCCTCCGCCGGCAGACACGCATAGCAGGCCCGGCACGGCTCGATATTTAGCTCCGTCAGGCGGATCATCTCCCTCTCGGTATCCGCCGGCAACGCCGCCAGCATCTCCCTCGCCAGGATCTCCGAATTGCCCAGCTTCCTAGGCGAACCGATAAGCGCCAAAACTCTCAAAAGTATTTCCTCCAATTCAATGGATTGTCCTAAAAAGTCCATCTGCGGCGTTGCTCCTCGAACACTTCCTCGGCGTACGACCAAGTACGCCTGCGTCGTGTTCTCCAGTGCGCCTTGCATCTGGAGCTTTTTAAAACAATCGTATATATTCCGGTTGCCTTAGTCTTTGCTTGCCTTATTTCGCCCCCGTCCCCCCTTCTTCCTTGTCAGCGGCCGCCATATATCCTCTTGCCCGTCCACAGTTACCCGTAGTACAATGGTCGTGTAAATCCCGCCAAAGGGGAGAACGCCATGCCCGAAATCACCTTCATTTCCGACTACTGGTGGCGCTACTTCATCTACGGCGCCCTCTTCCACACCGCCGCCGTCACCCCCGCCTGCAAGACCGAGCGCCACGCCACCGCCTTCCGCGTCGCCGGCTACGGCATCGGCGCCATCCCCGTCCTCCTGCGCGAAGGCGTCCTCCCGGCCGTCCTCATGCTCGTCTTCCTCTACGGGTTTTCGTTCGCCATCAATTACTTCAAAGGCTTCTTCACCAAGTAGTCCGCTCCTTACACAGAAAACCGGCGCCCGTGGCGCCGGTTTTATAATTTATCGCCGCGTTCTGGAGAAACTAACGCCGGAGGCAAAAATGCCGCCGACCGATAACATCACCGGGAGGTAAGACAATGGACGACCAAACCCCGGCCACCGCCGAGCAGGACGATCCTCACGCCAAGGCCTACATCCGCAAAACCGACAACTCCACGCCGACCGTGTATCCGTCGGTGGAGTACGTCAACCGGACTGAACCATAACCTAATTCTTTACGGAGGTGACGAAATGGTAGACGTCAACATCACCGACAAAGGCCGCCGCGACGGCAAGCAGCCCGGCCATGCCCCCTGGGGCGGCAAGCAGGCCGACCTGCTCTCCGACCCCAAGGCCACCGCCGTCTTCCCGCCCACCGAAAAAGTGACCGCCGTCCCCAAGGAAAATACCACCGAAAGCGACGAGGGATAACAACATGAAAAACAGCGGCGAACAGCACGACAAAGACGGCCAGGAATCCGGCCGCGCCTCGACCATGGTCAAAAACGCAGGGAACAGGAAAATAGCCCCAAGAACGAAATAAGCTTATGCAGTCCGCGGAAAACGCAGGCTGTTAGCCGAAGCTCCGGCCGAACGCGCCCTAGGGCCCGGGCCGACACAGCCGTACCGTCGCCAACAGTCTCCGTGATTGATGGCTCCTCGCCCGGCCGTCCATAGCCGGGCTTACGTTCGTGTTACCGGCCTTCAAGCTCAACGGCGCGGTAACGGCCTCCGCAACGGCGCAGTACGCCTGCGTTCTCCGCCGCCTATGATGCGCCCTAAAAAAATTTTTCCTAAAAACGCCGCTTTCGACGAAAAGTGGACTTTTAGTGGACTGTCTGACAAAAAAGCGTGATATGATGATATCGTCAAGAAGACCGCCAAGGGCGGCCAGGGTAAAGTGTTCGCCCCTTATAATCCCGTTTGGGACGGTACAACTTCTGATTAGTTAAACTTCAAGCAGGCTTGAGGGGGATACAATTAACCTCCCCCTTAAGCCTGCGAAAATATATAGCATTTTAAAAACGAATATTATATCATGATACTAGACAATAATTTCCACACTCAAACATTTCGTTTGCGGGGTGGCATGCATGAACTTGCGAAAAATCGCATGGATTGTTTGGGTATATATTTTCCCTTTCGTTGCAGGAGCAAACCTTAGCGGTTATCTATCCGACGGTAACTTTACGGAAGAATATCGGTCAACGGTGCGCTGGTCAGCTACTCTGCTTTTTATGCTTGTTTTCTATGTGCTTGGCAAGATATTTTCCAAATGGCAGGACAAAAATTGAGCTATCGCAGTAAAATCCCGGACTTTCGTCCGGGATTTTTTTATTTGGCCCACCTTACGCCACCCGGCCGCGCCTCGACCATGGTCAAAAACGCCGGTAACAAAAATTGACCCGAGAACGAAATAACGATTGGCCTCTTCCCGGATAAAACGAGCGTTCCGGCATCGGCCTTGCCCCCCGCTACGACGACGGCCTTACTAGCACAAAACGCCGTCGTTATCACTCGGCGTTTTGGCTCTCTGCTAAGCTCGTCGCCGACAGCACCGCACCACCGTCCGAATCGCATCCGGCTAAGCGGGCGGTTCTCGCCGCCGTCCATGGCGGCTCGCGCGGTGCTGTACCCGCAGGGGGCAGGCCGCCCCTCTAACCGCTGAAGCGCTAAGAGGGGCGCACTTACAGGCTCTCTCGCTAAGTAGCGGCCGTCGTCTCCGCTTCAAGGGGGCTGCCCCCAACGCCGGAACGCCTGCCCTTTGTTATCCATGTCTTTTTATACAACGAGAGCCCGCGAAATTCGTGGGCTCTCAGTCATTCCGTATTTACATGGTGGAGGCGAGCCTTACCGAATCGTATTTACAACTTCTATCGAATCCTACCGTCATAAAGCTAGTATGACATCAAGGTAAACACGCTTTCTTCTTCGAGCTATCTTGACGCATGCAGCCACTGCCAATATTAAATTCCATAGATATAAAGCCTTTTACCACTAGCCACTGCGTCGTCAATGGATGAAATAAGCTTTCTGTTAATATCTTTCAGTTGCGCCAACCATTCTGCCCAATGGATTTCCCAATCATCAAAGCACCTGATTAATGTTAAAATGAACCTTGTTTTCACGGCATGGTCAATGAAATCATCATACCGGTGAATTTTGTTTAAATCACCGAAGGATTCGATCAATACATCTTTCACTTGTTTCATTTCGCTCGAGGAATATTCAAACTCTCCATGTATGGAAAAATTAGGGAAAAGAGAGGCAAAGCAACGATAAAACTCAATAAAAACAGAATCTTCTAGATACCATGAATCTGAATTCCAAAATTTATGGTCATCTGCGTTCTCGGCAAAGTAAAATTCAATATAAGTTCCTCCGATTATACCCTTTTCTAGTGCAATCAGTGGAGCCCGCCTCAAATCAGGTGCATATTTCCTATAATTTTGATAATCCTTCCGAGCTTCTGTCCATCTCTTTAATTGTATATAAAGTTCGCCCCGCCTATTATATAGCTTCCAGTTATCCGGCTGTAAAGAACCAACCTTCTCATAGTCTCCCAAAGCTGAGTTATATTGTTTTAGAAATCCAAAGCACTCACCGCGCTCGAGATAATACTCAGCATTCGCAGCTTCCACCTGTATGGCTTTATCATAATACTGAATGGCGAGCGCATACTCTCGTTTTTCATACTTCAAAATGTCAGCCAAACCAAACGCAGCTTTTGAATTGGCGGGATTCATTTCGAGAACTTTATTTAGATAGTGCCATGCATGCTTCATAGAATTATCTAATGAATAATAATGGCGGTAAGTCATCCCTAAATTGTATAATATATCCTCGTTATTAGAAGTTTGTTTGGATTTGTCTTCAAAGATTCTCACAGCCATATCCAAATCTTTGTCTTGATTATCATAGTCTTCTAACAAGCCATAAACCAAAGATCGTTTGTAATAAGCCTCACCATGAGTAGCATTATGCGTAATAGCACGACTATAAAAATCAAGAGCTTCTTCTAGACAGCTCTCTCTAAAGCACTGTTTATATTCCCGTATCGCTTGTTCCGCTTTAGTAAAAAAATTAATACTTGTCATTTTAACGGTTCCTTTATTTGTAGAATTCATGAAATGGGGTTTCAGGCCGATTACCGCAAAACGGGCAACCGGCGTCTCCACAACTGTGACCTGCCCATTCGTTGCAATTCGGACAGAAGTTACAATCATATTTATCAAAGTAAACCAGAGGATAGTTGCACGTCTCGCACCTCTCTTTCAAAATAACTCCACCGATTCTCCATTTGCCGCATAATACGACTTCTCTCTTTTTCCTTTTCTCCCAAATCTTCATGTCATCGCCGTTGGTCTACCAACATCTCTAATTTTAGTTCGTCTAATATCATAAACGATCTCACAGACTCGCAGGGACGGTCCTTTCGAGTCTTATTTACGTGAGACTCACGGGTGAGACTCACGGGGACGGTCCTTTGAGTCTTATTTATGCCCTAGTAATTAGAGTCCTCCGCTTCCTTCGCAAAGGCGCGTCGTTCCTCATCTCCTCTTATATTCTTCCTGAGTTTTTGAAAGTGTACATTTGCTTATCTGCATCATGAACAAATTCATCTACGTTTTCATGCCTGCCTTGATCAAAAGTCGCAATACCATAGCTGAAGAAAAGCTTGTCTTCCAGATCGTTCCCATATATGACCGGATTTCTCATAAATGCTGCTACAAACCCTTTTGCATCAGTTTCAGATTTATTCAATAACACACATAGAAATTCATCGCCGCCTAAACGGATCAGGTATGATTCTTCCGGTATTAACTCATTGATTTTTATGCAAAACATTTTTAACGCTTTATCACCTGTCGAGTGACCATAATTATCATTTATATATTTGAATTCATTAATATCGATATAAATAATGGTTACCGTTTTACATATTTTTACATCACCCTCTAGTTTTTCAAGTCCACTTCTTCGATTATATGCACCTGACAATCCATCATAATCCGCCAAGTATTGAATGCTTTCTATATTGGCCTTTTCCCGTGTAATGTCTCTAAGTATACCCACCAAGTGCTTTTCACCGGTAACAGGATGTCGGCTTAATGCCCCTGAATGCTGCAACCATAAAATACTGCCATCTTTTCTATAAAGTCTTGACTGCACATCAAAGCGACTAATTTCCCCCTTTACTATACGGTCGATTTCCTCATAATTTCTTTTTAAGTCATCCGGATGAAACTGAGCTTCTCTTTTTTTAATTGTGTCATATTCATCTGGCTCTAACCCCAAGCTTTTTCCTATAATAAAACTTTGCTCGGCTTCGCCAGTATCCAAATTAAAATCATAATAATCAAGTCCTGAATCAGTGATTGCTTTTTTATATTTATTGATCTCATAAGTCAGCTCAGTTATTTGTTGTTCATAATCTTTCATTTTACAGCCTCATCTTTCAGCTCTTACATATTTATCACCGTAAAACAAAAGTAACACACCCGCAATTCCGCGTCAATGCTGTCTATCTTACAACATATAACAAAACGAAAACTCCCGGATTGCTCCGGGAGTTTTTTATTGTCGGCGCATATATAACTACGCTCTGCCGATATTCTCCATGATCTGCTTCGTCTGCTTCGCCTTGTTCATCGTATACAGATGGATGCCGTCCACCTTGTTTGCTAAGAGGTCGATAATCTGCTCCGAGGCGTACTCGATGCCCGCCTTCTCCATGTCGGCCGGCACGGCGCCGTATTTGTCCATCAGCGCCGTGAGCTTCGCCGGGATGGCCGAGCCGCACAGCGACGTTATCCTCTTTATCTGCGACGCGCTCAGCACCGGCATGATGCCGGCAGCCACCGGGCAGGCGATCCCCTGTCGCCGGATTTTGTCCATAAAGTTGTAGAAAAACGCGTTGTCGAAAAACAGCTGGGTGATTAGGAGATCGACCCCCTGCTCCACCTTCAGCCGCAGGTATTCCACGTCCTGGTCGACGTCGCGGCACTCCAGGTGCCCTTCGGGGTAAGCCGCCGCCGCCACGCTGAAAAAGTCGCGCCCCCGCACGTGCCTGACGAGGTCCTTGGCGTACGGGAAGCCGTCCGCGGGCGGCATGTACGCTTCGTCCCCCGCCGGCGGGTCGCCGCGCAGCGCGAGGATATTCTCCACCCCTAAAGCCTGCAGCTTGTCGAGCACCGCGTCGATCGTCGCCGCCGTCGCCCCCACGCACGTCAGGTGGGCCACCGTCTCCATGCCGTAACCGTTCTTGACCTTATCGACGATCTCTATCGACCGCGCCGAGCTCGAACCGCCCGCCCCGTAAGTCACGCTGATATAGGCGGGGTTTAGCCCCTTCAGCTCCTCCAGCGTAGCGAAAACGGTATCGAGCGGAAAATCTGGCTTCGGCGGGAAAATCTCGAACGAAATGACCGGTTTCCCGGTAAACAGCTCGCGAATCTTCATCGTGTTACCCCCGTCCGTCCGGTAAATAAATATGTAATAGGGGAATAATAACCCGCGACCGCCTATTTTGTCAAGACAAATTCCGCCATAAAACGCCGCAAGAAAAACCGGGGAGGTGGCTGTGTTTACGGGCGCATTCTGGACAGACTATATTGTCGGAGGTGAAAGTATGGGCTTCAAAGATCTGCCGGGCGGCCATAACGCCAAGGCCAAAAACAGCAGCGCCGAACTCGCCGGCGAAATATCCCCCCAGAAAAAAGAATCCCCCAAGGACAAATGACCTCTCACGGGGCGGCCCAGGCCGTCCCGTTCTGTTTTCCGGGCCTGCGACAGGAAAATGTATATTCATGTCGAACAAAATCTTGATAAACATGAATCCCGCGCTCAGGGGGTTAGAATGCAACATCCTATTGCCGACAAGCACGCAGCCGGAAACCGCGCAGGGTTCGCGGTCCAACTGCTCCAATTCCTCTTCCGCACCAGCCGGGACCTGCTCTTCGTCGTCGAATACCGCAGCCCCTACAAACCGACCGTCCTCGCGGATGTCAACGATATCGCCTGCGAGAGGCTCGGCTACACCCGCGAGGAGCTTATCGACCTCTACCCGGGCGGCATCATGACCCCCGAAACGGCGGCCAAGCTGCCCTCGGTCCAGGCCAGGCTGCTTGAAGGTGAAACCGTACGGGAAGACTTGATCTTCGTAGCGAAAAACGGTTCGACGATACCCACTGAACTCAACGCTGACCTTATCAACTATCGGGGCAAGAAAGTCATCCTCGGCATCTGCCGCGACATCTCCGACCAGCAGAGCCTGGAAGGCGCCTGGCACGGCCTCTTGAAAGGCCTTGAAGCCGAAGTCGCCCAGCGCACCGCCGAACTGATGGACATCAACCGCCAGCTCCAGGCGGAAATCCTCGAACGGGCCAGCGCCGAGGACGCTCTGGCCGAAAAAGAACGGCAGCTCCGCCTCATCACCGACAACATGCTCGACATCGTCGTCCAGGTCGACCCTGCCGGCATAGTCAGGTTCGTTACCCCTTCATGCCACACCATGCTCGGCTTCCCGCCCGCAGCCATTCTCGGGCAACCCATGCTCGACTTCATCCACCCCGACGATGTCGAAGTCGTTAGCGCCGATTTACGGCAGATACTGAGCACCGGCGCCCCGGTCGGCGGCCAGTACCGGGTGCGCCATGCAGCCGGCCACTGGATATGGGCGGAGGGAATCGGCAAAAGCATATCCGATGAGCAGGGCAACATTCTGGGAGCTGTCAACTGCTGCCGGGACATAACCAGCCGCAAGCGCATCGAGCAACAACTCAAATACCAGGCCATCCGCGACCCTATCACCGGCCTCCACAACCGCACCTACTTCGAAATCGAGATGGCCCGCCTCACCAACCCCGAACTTCATCCCGTCGGTCTTATTATCTGCGACCTCGACGGCCTGAAATACATCAACGACACCCTCGGGCACGACATCGGCGACCAACTGCTCGCCAACCTCGCCGACCTCATCCGCGACCCCTTCAGCGGCGACGAAGTCGTCGCCCGCATCGGCGGCGACGAATTTGCCGTCATCCTCCCCCAAGCCGACGAAGCCTCGCTGGCCGCCGCCCGCGCACGCATCAACGCCGCCATCGAAGCCTACAACGGCAAAAACCCGACCATTCCCCTCTGCGTCTCGGTCGGCACAGCCATCACCGGCTCCACGCTCAGCATCCACGGCCTCTTCAAAGAAGCCGACAACTCCATGTACCGGGAAAAGCTCCTTAGCCAGCACTCCAGCCGCAGCTCGGTCGTCCAGGCTCTTAAAAAGGCTCTCGAAGTACGCGACTTCGTAACCGAAGGCCACGCCACCCGGCTCCGCGACCTCACCCTCCGCCTGGCGAAAGCCTGCGGCTTCCCTGACTACAAACACACCGATCTCTGCCTGTTCGCCGAATTCCACGACATCGGCAAAGTCGGCATCCCCGATCATATCCTCTTCAAACCGGAGAAGCTCACCCTGGGGGAACTCAAAGTCATGCGCAGCCACGCCGAAATCGGCCACCGCATCGCCATCTCCACCCCCGATCTCGAACCGATCGCCGAATGGATCCTCAAACATCACGAATGGTGGAACGGCAAAGGCTATCCCCTCGGCCTCAAAGGCGCGAAAATCCCCACCGAATGCCGAATGCTCGCCATCGCCGACGCCTATGACGCCATGACCAACGACAGGCCCTACCGCAAAGCCATATCGCCGGCCGAAGCGCTGGCCGAAATCAAACGGTGCGCCGGCACCCAGTTCGACCCCGACCTCGCCGAACAGTTCGCCCTCCTGCTCGCCCCCGCCTGACCAAAAAGCCGCCCACAAAACCGACCCGCTCCCACCGCATAAAAAGGCTTCCGGATTAAATCCGGAAGCCTTTTCCTTTAACCAATACCATCGCGGCGCTTTTAATGGGAAACCTCGATCGAATAATTCGCTCCGGAATTGTTGTCCCAGTGGCCGGCGCTGTCGTGGAAGCAGAGGTTGAGGGAATTGGCCGCGGCCACTGGAACGGCGGCGGCGAAGCCGGTTTCGGTGCGCACCATTTTGTAATCAAGCGAGCCTTCCCAGGCGGCGCCGAAACCGAAGCGGACATACAGCCGATCCGCGCCGTTACTGGCGAGAAGGCCGTTGTAGACGACCTTTACGGTTTCGCCTTTTGCTGGGAAGGCGGGGCGCACTAAAAGGCCGTTGGCGGCGTATTTCCGGTTGATATGGCGGGTCATGGCGGTCATCCTCCCCTTCTGGCATTGTCTGGCGTTAGCGAACATTTCCCCTGGCATTTTGCTCTGGCATGTCTCTGTCATTTAGTATGCCCGCCGCGGGGCGGATTGTCACCGGCCATATTTTGCCGTCAGGGCGGCGAGCTTGGCGGCGAGTTCCGGCGTTATGTCGCCTTCATTATAGCGCCACGTCCAATTGTGCCCGCCGACCGTGCCGGGTGTGTTCATCCGCGCCTCGCCGCCGAGGCCGAGGATGTCCTGAAGGGGGATGACCGCCAGGCAGGCGGCCGCCTCGTAGGCTTTCTCGATATACCGCCAGCTTGCGGCGACGTCAGCGCCGCCGTCGCCCGTCCTTTTGCGGTGCCAGCCGAGGGTTGTGTCGTTGTCGTGGGTGCCGGTGTAGACGACGGCGTTGTCTTCGCCGTCCGGCCAGTCGCCGCCTTCGAGGGCGAACTGGAGGATCTTCATGCCGGGGAGGGCGAATTTGTCGCGCAGGCTCTCGACCGCCGGGGTGATGACGCCGAGGTCTTCGGCGATGAGAGGCAGACGGCCGAAGTGCTTTTCCATCGCGGCGAAGAAGGCCGCGCCGGGGCCTTTGACCCACTCGCCCCGCTCGGCGGTCGCCTCGCCGTACGGCACGGCCCAGAAGGCTTCGAAGCCGCGGAAGTGGTCGATGCGGACGGCGTCGGCCAGCCTGAAGGCCTGGGCGAGCCGCTCTTGCCACCAGCGGTAGCCGTCGGCGGCCATGGCGTCCCAGTCGTAGAGCGGGTTGCCCCACAGCTGGCCGGTGGCGCTGAAGTAGTCGGGGGGGACGCCGGCGACGGCCAGCGGCCGGCCGCCCTCATCGAGCCGGAAGAGCTGGCGGTTGGCCCACACGTCGGCCGAGTCGGCGGCGACGAAGATAGGGATGTCGCCGATGATCTTGACGCCCCTGGCGTTGGCGTAAGCCTTGAGGGCGCGCCACTGGGCGAAGAAGCGGTACTGCTCGCGGCGGCGGCGTTCGATGGCGGCCGCCAGCGACGGGGCATGGCGTTCGGCCGCGCCCGGTTCCCACTCCGTCCAGGGCAGGCCGCCGAAGTTGTCTTTGAGGGCGGCGAAGGTAGCGTAGTTGTCGAGCCACAGGGCATTTTCGGCGAGGAAAGCCGGGTAGCCGCCCTCGTCGACTTCTATTTCCGGCGATATGAGGGCGGGGCTGCCGGCGAAGGCCGAGGCGCTCTGGTAGGGCGAACCGCCCCAGCCGGGCGGACTCAAGGGCAGTATCTGCCACCATTTCTGGCCGGCGGATGCCAGCCAGTCGACGAAGCGGTAGGCGGACGGGCCGAGGTCACCGCCGGGCAGCGAGGTGGGATGGAGAAGGACGCCGGCGGTCCGCGCAAAGGCGGGCGGGTCTTCGCGGCGCTTGAGGAGGACGGCGCCGGACAGCGGCCCGAGGACGAGGCTTAGTTTGCCGTCTCTTGCCGTGACAGGCTGGCAGCCGGCGAGGGCGTTGTAGAGTTCGCCGGCGGCGTAGTCGCTGATGTCGAGGTCGAGGCGGACAGGCTCGCGGTGCGAGCGGTTGAGGAGAATGATGGCGGTATTGGGTTTTTCCGGGCGGCCGAAGGCGTCGCGGCCGCGGCCGATGCGGCGGATGTAGCCGTAGACGTCGCCTTTTGCGTACAGGGACAGCCACTCGCCGCCGCGCAGGACGGCGTGCCGGTGGCGGAGGGCGGTGAGCTTGCGGTACCAGGCGAGGAGGTCGCCGTCTTCCGCTCCCCAGGGGTAGGTGGCGCGGTTGAAGGGGTCGGTGTAGCCTTCGACGCCGGCTTCGTCGCCGTAGTAGACGCAGGGCGCGCCGGGGAAGGTGATCTGGAAGAGGGCAAGGAGCTTGAGGCGGGCGAGGCCGAGGCGGCGCTGCTCCGGCGGCAGGCGGTAGCGGGCCTGGTCGATGATGGTCATCTTTTCGGGGTCGGGCGCTTCCCCGAGGAGGGTGAGGGCGCGCGGCACGTCGTGGCTGCCGAGGAGGTTCATCGCGGCGTAGAAGTTCTCGCGGGGGTAGTTCTCGTACAGGCTCATGAGGGCGGCGTGAACTTCCTGCGCGTCTCTGCGGCCGAGGGCGAAGTCGAGGAGGATGGCGCGGAAGGGGTAGCCGGTGGCGGCGTCGAGGCCGTCGCCCCAGAAGTACTGCCGCCGATGGCTGTAGCTCTCTTTATTGGAGGCGTCTTCCCATACTTCGCCGATGAGGACGGCGTCAGGGTCTTCCTGTTTGAGCGCCGCCCGCAGACGGCGGATGAATTCGTCGGGCAGTTCGTCGGCGACGTCAAGACGCCAGCCTTTGACGCCGAGCCGTGCCCAGTGGCGGACGACGCTGTCGTGGGCTTCGATGATGTAGTCGACGTAGGAGGGCTCCAGTTCATTCACGTTGGGCAGCGTGCCGATACCCCACCACGATTCGTACTGGTCGGGCCAGTGGCTGAAGCGGTACCATTTGTAGTAGGGCGATTCTCGCGACTGGTAGGCTCCCGGTCCGGGGTAGCGGCCGTCACGGTTGAAGTAGATGCTGTCGCTGCCAGTGTGGCTGAAGACGCCGTCGAGGATGACGTGCATGCCGAGCTCGCCGGCCTTGGCGCACAGCGCGGCGAACAGGGCGTTGTCGCCGAACATCGGGTCGATAGTTTTGTAGTCGCCGGTGTCGTATTTGTGGTTGCTGGGCGATGCGAAGACGGGATTGAAGTAGAGGGCGGTGACGCCGAGGTCTTGGAGGTAGGGCAGCTTGGCGAGGACGCCCTTGAGGTTGCCGCCGAAGAAGTCGTAGGCGAAGATGGCGCCGGTGCGTGTGTCGCGGACGTAGAAGGGTATGGCGTCCCAGTAAGGGTGGATGAGGCTGGCCTTCGGGGGGCTCAATATGGCGCCGTCCGGGTTGCCGTTATAGAAGCGGTCGACGAAGATCTGGTAGATGACGGCGTCTTTGAGCCACTGCGGCGTCTTGGCGTCGGGCCGGTGGACGGTGATCTGCCAGGCGGCCGGGGCGTGGTCGTATAGCTGCCCGCGGCCGCCACGGCGGGCAGGGTTGTTGCCGTAGTAGAGGGTGCGGCCGTGGCGGTGGAGGAGGAAGGAGTACCACAGCAGGCCGGGGGCAGCGGGGGTGGCGAATTCGGCCTGGTAGATCCGGCTGTCGCCTTCCTCGCGCCACAGGGTCATGGGGATGTCGCTGTCGCCCTGGCCGTCCTGCCAGACGCGGAGGACGGCGGCGTCCGGCCGGTCGGGGGTGCGGACGGCGAGGCGCAGGGTGACGGGAGTGCGACAAGAAACAGCCCCGAAAGGGCTGCGGTAGAAGTGGTTATGGGAGTCGTGGAGGAGCCAGTCGTTGTCCATGCTTCACCTGTGCCTTGTCTGATTCTTGTTTCGGTGCTAAGCCAGCCCGGTGGCGGGTACGGGTTTGCCACACGCTGCGCCGGCGGTCTTACTAGGCTCGTCGCCGACTCCGCCGCGCCACCGCCAAACGAACGTCCGTGTTCGTTGTCGGTTCTCGCCGCCGTCCATGGCGGCTCGCGCGGTGTCGTTTGCGGCTCTCTCGCTAAATAGCGGCCGCCTTGCTCGCTACCGTGGCTGCACCCGTACCCGCCACCGGCGCGAAGCAAACGGCCGTCAGTTGTACGTGGCGTTGGTGAGAGTGGCTTGGAGGGCGGGGCGGTGGGCGAAGGAGCAGCCGTGCTCGGCGCGGGCGAAGTCTTCGTCGGCGCTGCAGTAGCAGCGTACGGGGGCTTCGGGGCGCAGGCGCCAGATGTCGACGGCGTATTCGGTGAAGGTGCGGTCGCCGGAGAATTTGCCGGAGTGGGCGATGTTGCGGATGGACATGTCGAGCCAGCGGCGGCGGTCGCGGTAGCGGCGCTCCAGCTCTTTCTGGGCGTCGACGTAGGCGGCGAAGTCTTTGAGGACGAGGAAGTGGTCGCCGTGGTGGAGGAAGGAGTCGAAGAGGGGGCGGTATTCGTCCGGGCCGCCGGGCAGGAAGCCGTTGACGAGCTGGTTGAGGACGGTTTTGACGCGCATGTCGCTGTTGTAGATATCCCAGGGGTTGTAGCCGCCGCGCTCGTAGATGGCGAGGACTTCGTCGGCGGTGAGGCCGAAGGTGATGATGTTGTCTTCGCCGACGGCGTTCATTATTTCGATGTTGCCGCCGTCGAGGGTGCCGATGATAACCGATCCGTTCATGATGAATTTCATGTTGCCGGTGCCGCAGGCTTCGCGGCTGGCGGTGGGTATCTGCTCGCTGACGTCGGTGGCCGGAAGGAGCAGCTCGAGGAGCGAGACGTTGTAGTTTTCGAGGAAGACGACTTTGATTTTGTCGTTAATGGTCTTGTCGTTGTTGACGACTTCGGCCATGTCGTTGATGAATTTGATGGCAAGCTTGGCGAGACGGTACGCGGGTGCGGCTTTGCCGCCGAAGATGAAGGCGCGGGGGGTGAGGTCCATGCCGGGGTCGGCCTTGAGCCGGTTGTAGAGGTGCATGATGTGGAAGGCGTTCATGGTCTGGCGCTTGTAGCCGTGGATGCGCTTGACGTGGGTGTCGAAGATGGCGTCGGGGTCGACCTTGATGCCGGTGGCGTCTCTGATGTAGGCGGCCAACTCGCCCTTGTGGTAGCGGCGGAGGGCGGCGAACCTGTCCTGGAAGGCGGGGTCGGCGGCGTGGGGCAGCAGGCCGAGAAGGTCGCAGGGGTACTGGACCCACTGCGGGCCGACGGTTTCGCCGAGGAGGTCGGCGAGCTGGGGGTTGGCTTTGACGAGGAAGCGGCGGTGGGTGACGCCGTTGGTTTTGTTGGTGAATTTGTCGGGGTAGAACTGGTGGAAGTTGCTCATGACCCGTTCCTTGAGGATGCGGGTGTGAAGCTGGGCGACGCCGTTGACGCTGTGGCTGCCGGCGATGGCGAGGTGGGCCATGTGGATGCGGCCGTCGGCTACGACGGCCATCGAACGGATACGGTCCCAGTCGCCGGGGTAGCGCTGCCACAGTTCGCGGCAGAAGCGCTCGTTGATTTCGTTGACGATGATGAAGAGGCGCGGCAGCAGGGTCTGGAAGAGGTCGACGGGCCAGGTCTCGAGGGCTTCGGGAAGGATGGTGTGGTTGGTGTAGGAGATGGTGGCGACGGTGAGGCTCCAGGCTTCGTCCCAGCCCATGCCGTGGTCGTCGATGAGGAGGCGCATGAGCTCGGGGACGGCTAACGCGGGGTGGGTGTCGTTGATGTGGACGGCGACGTGGTCGCTGAGGCGGGAGAGGGGTATGTCACGCCGGGTCTGGTCGGCGAGGATGGCCTGGAGGCTGGCGCTGGTGAGGAAGTAGTGCTGTTTGAGCCTGAGCGTCCGGCCGTCGTGGGTGGAGTCGTCGGGGTAGAGGACGCCGGTGATGGTTTCGACGTCGTTTTTGTATTCGATGGTTTTGAGACAGTCGTTGCGGCTGGTGGCCGAGCAGACGAAGTCGGTGCGGTGCGGCTCGGCGCTCCAGAGGCGGAGGGTGTTGACGGTGTCGTTCAGGTAGCCGACGACAGGGACGTCGTAGGGAACGGCCATTACTGTTTCGTAGTTTTCGTGGCGGTAGCGGAGCTTGCCGTTGAGCTCGACGGCGACGGCGCCGCCGAAGCGGATGTCGACGGCTTCGCTCTCGCGGCGGAATTCGTAGATGAAGCCGGTTTTAAGCCAGTCGTCGGGGACTTCGATCTGGCGGCCGCCGACGATGCCCTGCTCGAAGAAGCCGTAGCGGTAGCGGAGGCCGCAGCCGTGGCCGGGAAGGCCTTCGGCGGCCATGGAGTCGAGGTAGCAGGCGGCGAGACGGCCGAGGCCGCCGTTGCCGAGGCCGGGGTCTTTTTCGCTGTCGAGGATGGCGCCGAGGTCGACGCCTAGGTCAAAGAGGGCGGCGGCGACGGTGTCGCGGATGCCGAGGTTGATAAGGTACATGTCGGTGAGACGGCCGAGGAGGAACTCAATAGACAGGTAGTAGACCTGCTTCTCCTGGCGCTGGCGGCGGCGCGACTGCAGCCACCGCCGGCCAATATGATCCCGGATGAGGCTGCTGAGCGCCTGGTATCTCTCGCCGTCGGAGGTCTCTTCGAGCGGTTTGCCGTGCAGTTGGGCCACTTTGTCCCGGTACTGGCGCTGGAATTCTTCTTTGTCGATGTTCATGGGCGGCCTCCTTGACGACTAGTTGGTCGTATAGTTCGCTGTAGCGCCGCGCCGATTTCTCCCAGCCGTAGTCGCCGCTCATGGCGGTTTTGACGAGGGAGCGCCAGGCGGGCCGGTCGGTGTAGAGGGATAGCGCCCAGCGCAGGGTGTGGAGCAGGTCGTGGGCGTTGTAGTTGGCGAAGCTGAAGCCGTTGCCTTCGCCGGTGTACTGGTTAAATGGTCGGACGGTGTCGCGCAGGCCGCCGGTTTCGCGGACGAGCGGCAGGGCGCCGTAGCGCATGGCGGCGAGCTGGGCGAGGCCGCAGGGCTCGAAGAGGGAGGGCATGAGGAAGAGGTCGGCGGCGGCGAGGATGCGGCGGTACATGGCGTCGTCGAAGGGGAGGACGGTGGTCCGGCCGGGATGGCGGAAGGCGAGGTCGTGGAAGAAGGCGCGGTACCAGTCTTCGCCGTCGCCCATGACGACGAGCTGGAGATCGCCGGCAAGCATTTCCCCGGCGACGCGGATGATGAGGTCGAATCCTTTCTGGCGTACGAGCCGGGCGACGACGGCGACGAGCGGCGTTTCGGCCCTGACGGCCAGACCGAGCGCTTGCTGGAGCCTGAGCTTGTTTTCGCGTTTGCCCTCCAGGCAGCCTGTGAGGCCGTAGCGGTGGAAGAGGTGAGGATCGGCCGCGGGGTCGTAGGCTTCGCGGTCGATGCCGTTGAGGATGCCGGTGAGGTCGCCGCCCCGCGACCTCAGCAGCCCGTCGAGCATCTCGCCGTGGAAGGGGTGGCGGATCTCTTCGGCGTAGCTGGGGCTGACGGTGGTGACGCGGTCGGCGTAGGCGATGCCGGCTTTCATGAAGCTGACCTGGTCGTAGAATTCGACGCCGTCCGGGGTGAAGTGCTCCCAGCCGAGGTCGACGATGTCGCCCATGACGGTTTTGGCGAAGATGCCCTGGTGTTTGAGGTTGTGGATGGTGAAGACGGTGCGGGCGGAACTGCCGCCATGGGCGGCCAGATAGGCGGGGATGAGGCCGGCGTGCCAGTCGTGGCAGTGGAGGATGTCGGGGCTGAAGGCGAGGTGGGGCAGGGCTGCGAGGACGGCGCGGGCGAAGTAGGCGTAGCGCTCGGCTTCGTCGTAGTGGCCGTAGAGGCGGAGGCGATCGAAGTAGTAGCGGTTGTCAAGGAAATAAAAAGGCACGTCCCGGTGCCTGAGGGTGTGGAGGCCGCAGTACTGCCGCCGCCAGCCTACCGGGACGGTTATCTCTGTGACGGGGGCCATCGCCGCCCGCAGGCCGGGCGGAATGGAGCCGTAGAGGGGCATAATGACTCTGGCGTCGATACCGAGCCGCCGGAGCGCTCCGGGCAGGGAGCCGACGACTTCGCCCAGGCCACCGCTTTTGGCGAAGGGCGCGGCTTCGGCGGCGGCGAACAGCACTGTTGTCATGGGCGGTCATCGTTCCTTCTTTCGTGATGGATTTTGGCACGTTGGGATTATTGTATGCCGCGTGCAGGTATGTTTATGCGGCCGGGAAAAAGAAAAAAGCCCGCGATATGGGGTGGCAGGCATGTAGTCTTGCGAAGCGCGAAGGCTCATGCGCCCAAGCTGCGGCTTAACGCGCCGTAAGGCTTGGGCCGACTCCGCCGTACCGTCCGCAAAAGTCGCATCCGGCTCCTTGCGGACTAAACCGACCCTCCACGGTCGGTTTTACGGTGTCGTGAGCGGCCTGCTTCGCCAACGGCGCGGTATAAGCCTCCGCAACGGCGCATGCGCCTGCGCGCTCCACCCCACTCCGTCTCTACAAATTTTTTTTGGTGAAAATACCGCTTTGGACGAAAAGTGGACTTTTAGTGGACTGTTTGACAAAAAAGCGTGATATGATGATATCGTGAAGAAGACCGCCGGAGGGCGGCCTTCTTATTTTATGCCGCAAAACGGCAAGGAGGAGAGAGCATGAACGCGAGGACAAGAGAGGAAGAGTACATGAGGAGGATGAAGGCGCTGGGGTATGAGCCGGATTTAAGGGGGATGGACGACGGGGATATCGAGTGGGAACTTGGCAAAATGGATGGAGCCAACCGGAGGCGGGAAGCCGAGTGGCAGCAGCCGGTGTACCGGCCGGTGGACCCTGGGCTGAAGGCCAGAATCCTACGCATGTTCGGCCAGCCGCACGACGAGAGCGCCATCCCCAAGGGGCAGGAGTTTTACCTCAACGGCTGGGACAACGGGGAGGATGAGTACAGATTGCAGAAGAAACCTGCGCCTGCGCCGGGTATGTTGAATCCGTTGAGTGGCGGAACGAAGCGGCCGGAGGAGTCGCTCATTTATTGGGATGCGGCGTTGAGCCGGGCCGGAGGAGGAAATATTTTTGAACCGTATCTGAAGCCGCTTACCACTGTTCCGGAACAGGATGGCGCTACGTATCCCGCCCGAGATACCAGGTATACTCAGTACAGTTACGAGCCAAGCGGACATGACGTGGGGGTGCATATGAAGGGCACAACGACTGACACCTCCCAAGCAGGTGGAATCGTGGACAGTGCGGCAAATAAGGAACCTCCCGACACTAGGCAAACAAGTAAAGAATATGGAGATCATTACATCCTTTTCAGCCGTGAAGATCAGCGCTTCTATTGGATAGACCCAAGAACTGGGACAGTGGTTAATTCATGGGAAGCCAGCAGTGCTTTTGAACCCGGAGTGAATGAAAATGGCGAGCCGCGAGAGTCGTTGCCGGTCGGGTCTTATGAGGCTACGGCGGAAATAACGAACGGCAAGTATGGGCCTGCATACGGCACATTCTATATCACTACCGGCGACCCGCGCGGCAGGGACTTTCACGGCGGCGGCTCAGCGTTAGAAGATCCTTACGCACCGTACCAAGAATTAAAACCAACCTTCGGATGCCTGCGGGGACATAACGCAGATGGCGAGAAACTATGCCGACTGATGTATGGTCAGGGAGGCAGAGCCCGTTTAATCGTGATTAACGGGCCTGCCAACCTAAGCGACAACGACCTCCGATGATGCCGAAGGCAAAAGAAACCTGGCCGTATCCGGCCAGGTTTCTTTGTCGCCTTGAATCACTTTGGCGTTATTGACCACCAACTGAAGGAACGCGCCATATATATAAAATCATCGCGGTATTTTTCGGCCAGGTCTTTAGGCGCGGTTAGGACGATGACCGCAAAAATCGAGCTTTCCGCGTTAGTGTCTATATAGCAGAGGTAGTCGGTCTGGTCATCGTTTATGAGGTATTTTTTGGCGGCATATTCTAATTTTAGGCCGGGGATGTCAAATTCCTCGAAGGCAATCTTTTTTTTCCTGTTGGAAAAGTCGTTCATATCGGCCTGGAGGTGTTGCGCGACGGTGAGGCCGTTTCTGGCAAGAATCCTGATATACATAAGGGCCGGAGAGGAATCGAAATTGTAGCCCGGCAAGCAGAAATAGATGTTTACTGTGTTGCGGGTGGCGTCGTTGACTACTCCCTTCCAGCCTGTCGGCTCGGAAACTTTAAAAGCCCAGCTAAAGTCTTTACCGTAGACGAGAAGCATGTCCTCGGCGTTAGCGTCACCGCCGACGCAGAACATAATGAGCAGGGTAATCAGGACACACTTGACGATTTTCATGCCGTTTCACCCCTTAAACCCATATTCCATTTAGTTGTTATTTTGACAAAAAAAGTCAATACCCTTTTTTTCGCCAATTACTACAATGGGCCGCTGGAAAGCCCTCCCGCAGCTTAAACTGCCGTTTTTTACACAAAAGGAAAATAATGTGTCATGGTGAAATAATATTTAGTACAGTCTCCTTTCAACAGCAAAGGAGGGACCGCTTGTGTACGATTTCGTAAGACAAAATAAAATAATGTTTACAGTAGGGTTGTCGATAGCAATTGGGTTGGTATGGTCTTATATTTATTTCTTTATATTATGGAACTACCTTCCTTATCGGAGCTGGATTCACGAGCATGTTGACCCGCAGGGAATTCTGATAGCTATCAGTACATTTATTGGGCTGATTATTGGAAAAAACTTAAAGGAACGAATTGTTCTTTTTGTTATTAGCGTGGCATGTTCGTTGGGCAGTATGTGGCTATATATTTTACTTCTTTTTATTGAAGCTACCGGACGGTTTTTAGAAAATATGGGTTCTAAATAAGCTTTTGGCTACGCCACAATTGGGCGCTTATGGGCGGCTCTTCAGTATTAGGCACTTGTGAATGCCGGGGCCGTTCAGAAGGTCCCAGATGCTAGGCGGGCCGAGCATGCGCAGCGACGCGTACTCGGACGTACGCTAGCAAGCACGCGCAGGACCAACAACGCAGATGGGGCCTTATCAACGGTCCCCCCCGAATACAGCTGAAAAACCCCGGGCGATTGCCCGGGGTTTTTCCTACTGCCCCCTAAATACAGGGGGGCGTTTTTGCTGGAAGGCGAGTACCCCTTCCCTATAATCCTCCGTCGCCGCGCAGATGGTCTGGAGGTCGGCTTCGTATTCGAGGACGGCGTCGAGGTCGAGGTCGAGGCTGCGGCCGATGATTTTTTTCATGCAGCCTAGAGCGATGGGGGCGGCGGCGGCGAGGCGGGCAGCGAATTCGCCGGTGACGGCGGGAAGGTCGGCCGGGTCGGCGAGCTTGTTTACGAGGCCGAGACTGTGGGCGGTGTCGGCGTCGATGAGGTCGGCGGTGAACATGAGTTCTTTGGCTTTGTGGGGGCCGACGAGCCGCGGCAGGAGGTAGAGGCCGCCGCAGTCGGGAACGAGGCCGACTTTGGCGAAGCTTTGGGCGAAGCGGGCGGCGCGGGAGGCGATGACGATGTCGCAGGCGAGGGCGAGGTTGAAGCCGGCGCCGGCGGCGACGCCGTTGACCATGGCGACGACGGGTTTTTCGAGGCCGATGATGAGGGCGGCGAGCTGACCGGCGTCTTTGATGAAGCGGCGGAAGGCGACTTTGTCGGCGGCGAGGGGGTCGAGGTAGGCAAGGTCGCCGCCGGCGCAGAAGGCTTTGCCGCTGCCGGTGAGGACGATGCATCTAACCGCGGGGTCGGCCTCTAGCGCCCGCAGGGCGGCAGCGAGCCGGTCGACGAGGTCGCGGTTCAGGGCGTTTAATACTTCGGGCCTGTTCAAGGTGACGGTGGCGATGCCGCCTTCGACGGCGACGAGGACGGATTCGCTGGCCATGGTTTTTGCCTCCTTTTATGTATGTAGTGGGATGGGGTATTGGGCTGGGCCTAGCCGGCGTTTTCCGGCTTTGGGAAGCCACACGCTGCGTCGGCGGTCTTGCTAAGCTCGTCGCCGACAGCACCGCACCACCGCCAAAATCACGTCCATGTTCATTTGTCGGTTCTCGCGGCCGTCCATGGCCGCTCGTGCGGTGCTGTTACCGGCTCTCTCGCTAAGTAGCGGCCGCCGTCTCACTTCACGTGGCTGCCCCAAAACAGGAAACCGCCGGCAGGGGGACGCCCCCCCCCTTCCCTATAGTTCGCGTTCTTTTTTGTGTTGCCGGGACCGTTCAGAAGCCGTCATATGCAAGGCGCACCGGAGGATGTCACCGGAAGCGTACACGTACGTACGCTGAGGATGGCAGCCGAGGAGCAACGCCGCAGATGAGGGCTTATGGGCGGTCCCCTTGTACGGCATCATACATGGCGGCGAGGAATTCGGCGGCGTTGGGGATTACCTGCTCATCAATATCGAACGCGGCGTTGTGGTGGCCGCCGCCGAGGGGGGTGCCGAAGAGGGCGACGAGGGCCTGGCCGCCGCGGTTTTGGACGTGCTGCATGAGGAGGGTGACGTCTTCGGAGGCGTTGAAGGCGACGGCAGGGAGGATGTGCTTTACGCTGGGGAGGCCGGCGGCGACTTTTTCGGCGAGGGCGAGCAGGGCGGGGGAGTTTTCGGCGACGCCGGCGACGGCGGCGGGTTTGATTTCGACGCCGAGGCCGTACATTTGGGCGGCGCCGCGGATGATTTCGTGGGCTTTTTCGACCATGTAGGCGTTGATTTCGTTGGTGACGCCGCGGGTTTCGAAGCGGAAGTAGGCTTTGTCGGGGATGACGTTCCAGGTGGTGCCGGCGGTGTGGTAGCCGACGTTGATGCGGCTGGCACCGAGGCCGTGGCGGGCGATGGCGTAGAGGTTGGTGATGGCGGCGCAGGAGCCGAGGAGGGCGTTGTTGCCTTGGTCGGGGCGGAGGGCGGCGTGGATGGGCCGGCCGGTGTAGGTGATTTCGAAGCGGGAGAGGGCCATGAAGCTGTGGACGTTGAGGCAGAGGTGGCCGGTTTCTTTGGCGGCGATGCCGACGTGGCCGCTGAAGAGGTAGTCGAGGTCGTCGAGGTGGCCGCTGGCGACGAGGGCGGCGGCGCCGCCGAGGTTTTCTTCGTTGGGCTGGAAGAGTATTTTGACGGCGCCGCGCAGGGTGGCGCGGTTGTCGGCGAAGTGTTTGGCGAGGAGGAGGCCGATGGCGGCGTGGGCGTCGTGGCCGCACATGTGGGCGCAGCCGGGGTTGACGGAGGCAAAGCCTTCGCGGACGGGCCGGTGGGCGGGGTCGGTGGTTTCGGATGTTTCGTTGGCGTCGATGTCGAAGCGGAAGCCGACGGTGGGGCCGGGAAGGGCGCCCCGCAGGATGGCGACGACGCCGGTGTGGCCGTCGGCGGCGGGGGCGAGGTATTTTTCGCTGGCGCCGGCTTTGACGGCCTGGGCGTAGGCGGCGGCGAGCTGTTCGGGGTCGGGGGGCATGAATTGTTTGTCGGCGGGGATGATGTCGCGGCCCATTTTTATTTCGTAGCCCCAGGCGGCGAGTTTTTCGGCGATGAAGGCGGTGGCGAAGAGTTCGAGCCAGGCGGGTTGGGGGCAGCGGTGGAGGGCGCGGCGCCACTCGATGGCGGCGGCCTGGTTGGCGGCGATGGATTGGGTCATGTGGACACTTCCTTTCGGGGATGGTGTGGTTGGCCTGTATGGGCTGTTGTTTGTATATTTGTCCGCCGGGAGGGAAAAACCTGCCCGGGATAACGAAAAAAAGGCTCCCGAAATATCGGGATCATTTTTCCAGATACAAATAGAGGTGTCCGCACCCTGCAGTTCCGCTATGTCCGGGTGCCGGCGTCCGGTCGGCGTCCACCTCGGCTGCGCCTGGGAGTTACAAAGTTTAAGGGTAAAGCGATCTGCTCTAAATGCAAGATTGCTATGGACATATTTAAGAATGAACATAAAGCCCCCGACTTGAGTAGTCAGGGGCTTTAATCATTCACATATTAGGGGAGTCCTAGTGGTCGGCACACCAAAAGATAGATTGCCGAGAAGTTCACAAATTTTCGGGCCGGACACTCGCCCCTTATAACGGCATAACCCGCTTGAAAACGAGTCCGTACACGTGGATGGTCCGGATCGTTTTCTAAGAGGAAATGGCCGCATGATTCAATTGTGCATCTCGAAATGCCTTAACAGGCATTTGATATCCTTTACCGGAATTTGATCCTCACCCGCCTCCTCGTATTGTTCTGCCAATTTCCAAAGCATGGAAATAAATCTACAGGCTACAAGTTGCAACCCACCGCCTACACCTTGAATTAGTCGCTCTTGCGGCTATTTTTTCATTCCACCTCTTCAAAGGGGAAATACCTGAGTTCGAAGATTTCATTTAGGGCTCGTTTATGCTCTCTCTTGTTAAATCGCAAGCTGCGAGGCGGGTCAAAATCACATAATCACGCATCTCTACTTCCACCATCAACATACAATTAGACAGCAAAAAAAGGATGGTGGCGATCCGTGTCTGTTTTTGAAAACATTACCCCTGAAGAGCTTGGCATTCTCGCCGCTATCTTAGGTGTCGTCCCCGCCAAGTCCCTAAGCCTTGAAGAGCTAAATGCACTTGGCAATTTTTTAGTGGCCGTAGGTAGCATAATGCTAACCGTAGCTGCTCAGGGAGAATTGATTAAGGCTCAGAAGGAAGCATCTCAAAAACAGGAAAAGGGATCAAAAAAGCAGGGGGAGGCATCTAAGGTAGAAGATAAGGATTCAGACAACTCCGTTCAGGAACAAATTAGGGAGCTACGTGAGCAACTCCAGCAACTCATAGCCCAAAAAAAGTAGAGTACCCAATGGCCGTTTTTGAGGGTTTAGTTCATTCAGTCCTCCGGGCTTTAGTTTTTTGTTCCCTTATTTGCCCCTCGAAGGAGCCTTGTCGAATAGCCTAATCACCCACAACAGAATCACCGCGCCGACTGTGCTTGTCACAAGGGAACCGATTATCCCGTAGTGCTGTAAACCGATAAGACTCAGAACCCAATTGCCGATAACGGCGCCAGCAATCCCGACAATTAGGTCCACCCAAATGCCGAACCCATGGCCGCGCGCTATTTGGCCAGCAAGCCATCCAGCAACGATCCCGATTAAAATGGACCAGACCCAACCGCCCAGCATTTCTTTACCCCCTTTCACAGATAGGCCTTATGTAAATCAATAATAGAATGCCCGCTTAGCTTTGTCATTATGCGGCAAATCATCATTCACTTTCCAATTGTAATGAACCAAGCATAGGGAATACTAGGTGATGGGTACACCAACAGCAAGGGAGGGATTTGGATGACTGTTCAAAAAGACCTACAAAAGGCAGTTGCCGCTGCAGAATCGGCCAAAGGCACCTATGCCACATTTGCTCAGGCCACCGAAGACCAGCAAGCAAAGCAAATGTTCGAGCAGATGGTGCATGATATGGATCGCCATGTCTCTGCTCTCAACAGCCGCCTCAGCGCCACCGGGCAGAACGAGCAAAGCGAATCCTAATCCGGCACCCAAACAATCAATACAAGGAGGCAAATCATGACAGTAAAGAAAGACCTGGAAAAAGCCCTGGCTGCCGCCGAATCCGCCAAGGGAACCTATGCGACATTCGCCACCTCCACCGACGACCAAACTGCAAAGCAGTCATTCCAACAAATGTCGCAGGATATGGACCGCCACATTTCGGCGATTCAATCCCGCCTTAACTCTACAGCCCAGAACAATATAAGCAGTTCCACTTCGGCTTCGGGTAGCGTTACCAGCGCCATCGAAAGCAATCAGCAGGACTATACTTAAGGAGGAGGCTTTGCCTAGTTCCGCAAACAATAAAAGCCAGGAGCCGCGCGGATTCGCGGGCTCCTGGCTTTATTTCCGGCATGTAACCTCGAACCGGGGTTTGTAATTAGGCCGCCTGCAGACGGCCTTATGTTTGCGGCGGTCTATTTAGCCTTGTAGCCTGCATAATTATAGGGAATTAGGCCTTTGGAAAACAATCCGATGCGCTTACGAAACTTTGGGGGGCGAATTTATGGTGATTTTCTATGCGTTGCTCGGTATGCTGTGCTGGGGGCTCGCACCGCTTTTCGGCAAAATAGGGCTGAGCGGTGTAAATCCGGTAACAGCCATCTGCTTACGGACGATGATTGCCGGGACCCTGGTGGTCGGCTGGGCATTTGGCACCCGCGGCTATTATGATATTGTTCAGATCCCGTTCGCCCTCTGGGTATTCATCGCCATCGAAGCAGTCCTCGCCACCTTACTGGGCGATCTTGCCTATTTTGTCGCCCTGAAGCATGGCAATGTAAACGTCGTGTCCTTGATAATGTCGTGTGCGCCGGTGGTAACCATTGTTTCCAGCTATCTGTTCATGGATGAAGTTGTTACAGCTAAACAGGTTATGGGAGGCGTACTTATTTCCTCCGGGCTTGTTCTAGTGTGCTGGGACTAACGGACAGCGCGGATCGTCGCGCGGTAACGCATTGCTAGAATGACGCTCCGCACGAAATAGTCGGCAGCGGTGATATACCATACGACCGGAATATCGAAGCCTAGTTTCCCAATTAATATCCAGCAGAGGGGAAGCCTGACAAGCCATATCCCGATAATAGTGCTCAGCATGGGCCACTTAGTATCGCCGGCGGCACGCAGCGCGTTGCCAAGAACAAAGGTAACGGCCAGCGTCGGTTGTTCCAGCATAGCTAAAGATAGGCATGCGGCTGCCCGGCTTCTTGTTGATGCGTCGTTGGTAAAAGGCATCACCAGCGCCTCGGCAAAATAGAAATACCCCAGGCCGATCGCCGTCATACTCGCTATGGAAAAGCTCAAAATAAACCGCGTGTAACGGTTGGCCAGGTCGGGTGACTTCTCGCCTAAAGCTCTCCCGACTAGCGCGAGGGTAGTTGCCGCTAAGCAGGCGCCAACCGCCAGTGAAACCCCTTCTATTTGTTGGGCAACCTGGTTGGCTGCAAACGCCTCCGCCCCGATGTCCACCAGGATTAACACGAAGAGCGAAAAACCTAGCTGCAGGAAGCATTGCTCGATGATCACCGGGGAGCTTATCCTGCAGATACTCCGGACAAGACCCGGCTCCCCAACGAATACGTGACGCCACGAAAATCTCAGATTAGAATGGCGCGCAATCAATAGTAGGCAAAACACTAATCCGGCCGCCGCAGATAGGCAGACAGCCCAAGCTATGGCCAAGATCCCCGATCCCGGCCAAACGAAAACAAAGAAGTTTCCCAGAACAAGACCGATCGTCGAGCAGAAGGCGCTCAACCTGAACGCGTCGCCGGTTGCGCCCATTCCCTGGAGTACGCTCTTGCCAACCTGTATCGATAGCAGAAATGGTAATGCGAGCCAGAAAAGACGCGCCATCGCGGGTAATTCTGCAGAATCGACATCGGCTTCAGGCAGTAGGCGGTCGCTAAAAACCCAGCCGGTGAGCGCTAGTGCGAGTCCAACCCCAAAAGAGCCGGCCAGGGTTTTACTCACGACCATCCGGGACGCGAACCAATCCCTGGCACCGGTTGCGCGAGCCACCATAACGGCGGCACCTGTCCCGACACTCCCAAATATGCCGATCAGTGAGGCCTGGACGAGGCCGGCGACGGTATACTCGGCAAGACACCCGGTACCGAGTCTATTGATCAGTGAAACCAGAGCAGCACCTACCAAGGCGCTGTAGGCTTCATCCAGCAGAACCGGGCCGCCAACCGCCGTAACATTTGCGAACAGCCTGCGGTAGTCGTTCATATGCCACCTCGGCCTATTGATAGCAAATAAACAACTCGGCGTGCAGCCGAGTTTATATTTTATGACCAGTCGTTCGGTCTTAGCATAGGATATTACGGTCTGAGTCCAAAAGGGGGCCGTAGTTTGTGAGCGATTTTGATATCCCGCTTGTGACAGCGCTAAGACAATACGGCGGGGGGAAGACTGTACGCTTCCATATGCCTGGACACAAAGGAACAGCTTTCACCCGCGAAATCGAGGAGGTACTCGGGTCACAGTGCTTCCGTTCCGATGTTACCAATATCCCGGGCATGGATGACTTGCACCAGCCACGCGGAATAATCAGGGAAGCCCAAAACAACGCCGCTGCGCTCTTTGGTGCGGACAGAACGCACTTTCTCATAAACGGCTGCAGCTGCGGCCTCCAGGCTCTCGTTATGGCTGTTTGCCAAAATGAAGAAAAAATAATTCTGCCGCGCAACATTCACCGTTCCGTGCTCTCAGGCGTTATTTTGAGCGGTGCACGGCCCGTATATTATCTCCCCCCCTACTGCAAGCCTTATGGAATACCCCTGGGTTCTGAGCCGGGAGACATCATCAACTGCCTGGAAGAACACCCGGACGCGAAGGCGGTGCTAGTCGTTAGCCCTACGTATTACGGCGTGGTTTCCGATATAAGGTCTATCGCCGAAGAAGTCCACCGCCGCGGAATCCCGCTGCTGGTAGACGAAGCCCACGGTGCGCACCTCTATTTCCATCCCAGACTGCCGGAAGGGGCTCTAACCGCCGGGGCCGACTGCGTTATCCACGGGACCCATAAGATGATCGGTGCGTTTACTCAGGCGGCCATGTTGCATACACTGGGCGACCGCATAAATCCGCAACGCCTGGAAGCGGCGTTGCGGATACTGCAAAGCACAAGTACTTCGTATCTTTTGCTCGCCTCGCTGGAAGCAGCCTGCGCCGCCATGGCCAACAACGGCAAAGCTCTTTTCGCCGAAGCTCTCGCCATAGCCGAATACGCACGGTCAGAGCTCGCTAAATTGGAGCTTTCCGTTTTTTCTTCTGAAAATAGGAGCGAGTTGGGCATCTTTGATATGGATGTCACGAGGATCACCATCTCGATGAAACGATTAGCAATAACCGGATACGACGCCGAGAAGCTGTTGAGGGAGCAACACGACATACAGGTGGAGATGTCGGACTTGAATAATATCCTGCTGCTGATTACCCCGGGGAATAGATTTGGAGACATCGACCGCCTTTGCGCCACGCTTGGGACTATGCTTAAGCAACCGTTGCGCCAGGACCGCCGGTGGGATTGCTCCGATATCGAGCCGTACACTTTTCTGCCGCCCCAAGCATTAACGCCCCGGCAAGCCTTTTTCCGCCCCGCCGTCCCGGTACCGCTGGTTTCGTCACTTGGCCGGATTGCCGGCGAGGCAATTGCCTGTTATCCTCCCGGCGTGCCGATAATCTGTCCCGGAGAAATATTCACCGCGGAGATTATCGATTATCTTCTGTGTTTGCGGACAGCCGGAGCCGTTTTTCAGGGCTGTCACGATTCCCAGCTGCAGATGGTGCAAGTCGTCCTTTAGTATCGGGCGGACCGCTCAACCAATTCGGGGAAGGGACTATAAAAGCTTAGTCCTTTACTCTTGGTCGAAATTGTTCCGTCGGCATTCTCAATAGTCACCCATGATTTCACGACATAGCCCTCGGAGCCGGGGAGCACTACTCTTTCCTCGTTGGGGCCGAGCGCGGGGTTGCGCCGGTATTTCTTCCAGAAGCTAAGCTTTTTTAGCACTTTATGGTGCCAGATGATCCGCGGCGGGGTGACGAACCCGTAGGCCGCCAAATAAAGATCATCGTCAACTTTCTGGGCCCAGAGCATTACCGAACGGTCTGTGTTGTTGCGAAACCGGAAATCTTTTGAACCATAATAGACGGTGGCGTCCTGCCCGGGAGGGACATACGGAACAGTCATCCCGTGGGCGTACCGCTGGATGATGTCAAAGTTGCAGAAGGTCGCGACATTATATGTGACGGAAGCAATTTTACAGACGCCGCCGCCAACCGTCGTTATCATCGACGTTCCCTTGTAAGTCGGTCCGGGACGATAGCCGCGCTTTTGGGTATACGGTCCTATTGTGCTGTTCTGGGAGTAAATCTTGCCGGGAAGTATGACAGTTCCGGCCAGTTTTCTCGCCGCGAGACCAATATTGTAATCTTCGCCGGGGAGCGGGTCTTTCAGGGTGGCCCTGTAAGCGGCCATGAGGCGTGGATTCCCGTAACGCTTCAAGGCGGCGAGAAACGCGCCGTCCTGTTCCCATGGCAATGGACCTTCGTAGGGCCGGTCCATTTGGGGAAACTCGGGGTAAGCGTCTTCACTTTCGAAGTGTAATATCTTAAATACCTGGCTGACGCTTTCGTCAACTTCCTCCAGGTAAAGGACAAGCCCGCCTCCCACTATGGCGGAAGCGAGGATGAAAAATAGAAGTATCTTCTTCAGCACTTTCTCACCTGAGGCTTGGCGCTTTAAAAGCTAACGCCTCTAGGCAAATATATGTGCGTAGGCATCTGATTCTTACCGCTTTTTCGCCCCAAGGACTCGCAAAATTTATCGGCATCCCCCCAATACATTTCTACGGCTTAGGATAAGCCCTAACTCTCCCTCCATAATCAAAAGCCCCCCGGCTTTTCCGGAGGGACTTTTAAGGGAGGTAACTTTACGCTGGTAAGGATTCTATTCAAAAGCGACGGAAGCGCCGGAATCCGAAAAACGGGAAGAACGGAAAGAATGGGAAAAAACCAAATCTGCGGAATCCGCCGAATCCGCCGAATCCGCCGAATCTGCCGAATCTGCCGAACCCGCCAAATCTGCCGAACCCGCCGAACCCGCCGAATCTGCCGAACCCGCCGACTCTGCCGAACCCGCCGAATATCGGCGGATCGCCAGGAGGATCGTCCATCGATCCAGTGTCCGCTGGTGCACCACACATCGGGCACTGGCCGTGTCGGCTGTCATCATACTCGTGGCCGCAGCAAGGACACACTTTACAGATTTCGCAGCAGCAATTCTGATAAACTCTGTACTTAGAGGTAAACGTTCCGAGGCATCTCCTCTCACATTTCGGCATACACTCGCACTCTGGCATGCACTCATGTTCCGGCATGCACTCACATTCGGACATATGGTCACGTTCCGGCATATACTCGCGCCCTGAGCTATACGACTTCATCAGTCGTCCCTCCTTATTCTCGGAATCTCCTGTGGTATCATATTCAGTCAACCCGTTAAATGTTATGTAAAATTATTATTTTTTTGTCATAGCTACTGCTACTCGAAAGGATTGCTGATCATTTGCGATTATCGCCTGGTTAACCTTACGAATTTTTGGGGCTGCCCTGGCCTGCCTAATTAGTTTATGTCATCTTCCGGATAGTATATGGTAGCACCTTCCGGTCATTAAACATATTATGTAGTATAGATCATTTATGAAAACCAACGGAGGGAGGACAATCGATGTCTTGCCATTGCCATCACCATCACAAGTGCCCGAAGTGTAAATGTGAGTTTGAGCATGAGTGCTGTTTCAAATTTGACCATAAGTGCTGTGACTGCCACCATAAAGAGTGCCACATAGTCTGTTTTAAGTGCGGCCACAAATTCTGTCATCATGAATGCTGTGACTTTATCTAGGCCACTATCGACGCCTTAATAACATTAGCGATGAACAGCCACCCGGAAGAAGATTGTGATCGCGGATTTTGCCACCGTAACTGGGGGAGCCCGATTTAAAAATAGCCCGGCAATTGTGCCGGGCTATTTGGGCTTAGCATAGGAAAACGGAAGAGGCGAGGTTCCTGCTCCACAAAAGTAGGACGGCTGAATATCTATATACCCTTCTTAAATGCAGCTCGCACCCGCGCAGTCATAGACAAATTGGCCTTTATTGAAGAATTCGACGGCCACTACCAAGTCTATCATGTTCGCCGGGGCAAATAAAAAGGCTCTCGCAATAACGAGAGCGCAATAAAAAGAGGATTTCGTTATATAATACGCGCTGCTGTCACAGTGCGTATTATGCTTTTGGTGCCCGGGAAGGGACTCGAACCCCCACACCATCACTGATAGCAGATTTTGAGTCTGCCGCGTCTGCCATTCCGCCACCCGGGCATGTTTGGGTTTGTGCTATAATAGAAACGGTCGGCTTTTGAACAATAGTTATGATATCATTGCCGCAGGGCGTTGTCAAGTGCGGCGGGCTTTGGCCCGGCCGCGGAGGTAGGTGTATGGAGGATTTGGTGATCGGCGCTCACCGGCTGGCGGTGAGTGTGGCGTATAGCCGCCGCCGGACGGTGAGGATCAGGGTGGCGGCGGTGGACCGTATCGAGGTGGCGGCGCCGCTGAGGTTGCCGCAGGCGGAGATCGCGGCGCTGCTGATGGGCCGGGAGGCGTGGATCGCGCGGCAGCTGGCGAAGCTGGCGGCGGTGGCGGCGAGCCCGGTGAACGCGGCGGCTGAGCCGGGGGCGGAGCTGCTGTTTCTGGGGCAGGCGCGCAGGCTGACTGTGCTGTGGGGCGGCGTGGGCCGGGCCGAGGTGGACGCGGAGGATGGGCGGATTTTCGCGCATTTGCCGACGACGCCGGCTGGGGAGCAGGCGACGGCGCTGAGGGCGGCGCTGAGGGACTGGTATATAGAGCGGGCGCGGGCGGTGCTGGCGGAGCGGACGGCTTATTGGGCCGGGGCTTTGGGGGTGCGGCCGCGGCGGATTTTTATCCGCGAGCAGAGAAGCCGCTGGGGGAGCTGTTCGTCCCGCGGCAATGTGAGCTATAACTGGCGGGTGGTGATGGCGCCGCCCGCGGTGGTGGATTATTTGGTGGTCCACGAGCTTTGCCATATGAAGGAGCCTAATCATTCGGCGGCTTTCTGGCGGCTGGTGGGCGAGGCTGACCCGGATTATAAAGAGCACCGCCGGTGGCTTGGGAGCCACGGGGCTTTATTGACGCGGCTGTTCGCGATCGGGGACTAACCTATTTTCGGCGAGGTATTGGGCGAGGAGTTCGGCGGTTTCGCCGGTGATGCGGTAACAGGTGCTTTTTTGTTCAGGTGTGCCGTATTTGTTGCGGTTGAGGGCCCGGCAGCAGGTGGCGCCGAAGTGGCCGGCGAAGATATTATGGAATTCGCGGGCGCTGGTGTATATGGCTTCGCGGCTTTGGTCGGCGCTTGTGCGCCCCTGGAGCAGGCTGAGGACCATGACGGCGCCGCTGAGGGCGCCGCAGGCGCAGCCGGCCTGACCGAAGCCGCCGCCGAAACCGGTGGCGATTTTTATGGCGTTGTCGTCGAGGTCGAGGTTTAGTTCTTCGCGGAAGGCGCGCAGGACGGCTTCGGCGCAGTTGTAGCCTTCTTTGTAGCGGGCGCGGGCGAGCTTTTGGGCTCTTGTCTGTTGCTGGTCCATGGTGTGTCACCGCCGTTGTCGTGATTTTTGATTTTATTATAGTTCAAGCAAAGCAGGGGCGTTTCCTGCCCCGCAAGGAGGAGTAGCAGTGAGTGTGTTGTTTGATCCTGTAACGATTGGGCAGATGAGACTGAAGAACCGGTTCGTGCGGTCGGCGACTCAGGATTTCCTGGGCGAGCCGGACGGCGCGGTTTCCGAGCGGGAGGTGGAACTGTACCGCGAGCTGGCGGCGAACGAGGTGGGGATGATTATTACCGCCCATTCGTATGTGGAGCATCCGCTGGGGCGGGCGAGCGTGAATCAGAACGCGATTTACGACGACCGTTTCGTGGCCGGGTACAGGCGGTTGGCGGCGGCGGTGCACGCCCACGGGGCGGCGCTGGTGGTGCAGGTGTCGCACGCCGGGCGCCAGACGCCGCAGGATTGGCCGGCGGGCCTGGAGACGGTGGCGCCGTCGGCGGTGACGGATAGTTCGAACGGCTTGACGCCGCGGGCGCTGACGGAAGAGGAGATCTGGTCGCTGGTGGATGCGTACGCGGCGGCGGTGGGCCGGGCGAAGGACGCCGGCTGCGACGGCGCCCAGCTGCATGTGGCCCACGGGTATCTGCTGTCGTCGTTCCTGTCGCCGTATACCAACCGCCGCACTGATAGTTGGGGCGGCAGTCTGGAGAACCGCATCCGCATCCTGGGCGAGATTATGCAGCGGGCCCGCCGGGCGGCGGGGGATGCGTTCCCGATCCTGGCAAAGCTGAATTCGACGGACGGGCTGCCCGGCGAGGGGTTTCTGACGCTGCCGGATGTGGTGGCGACGGCGAAGGCGCTGGCGGGTTGGGGCATCGCGGCGATCGAGGTGAGCGGCGGCGTCCGCGAGGCAAAGGGCGTGATGTCGGCGCCGGGGATCGCGCGGCCGGAGCAGGAGGCTTATTTCGCGGCGGCGGCCAAGGCTGTGAAGACGGCGGTGAATGTGCCGGTGATCCTGGTCGGCGGGCTTAGGTCGCTGGCGGTGATGGAGCGGGTGGTGGCCGAGGGGGCGGCCGATCTGGTGGCGCTGTCGCGGCCGCTGGTGAAGGAGCCCGATCTGGTGGCCCGCTTCAGACAGGGAGCGGCAACGAGGGCGTCGTGCGTGTCGTGCAACGCGTGCTTTAATCCGGCAGGGCTGAAGTGCTGGCTGCCGGCGAAGCATTAACTGTTCGGTGATGTAATCGGGGGAGCGCCGGTCCGGCGCTCCCCCGATTAGATTTGTATTGCCGGATGATCAAAGGATGCTTTTCCCCAGTATTTCAGCTCGCTGTAGTCCGTCGGTCTTCAGAATATCTTCTTTATCATGAAGACCAGGTACGATGATTATGCCGCTGTCCTTCCATTTCAGGAACTCGGCAATTAGTTTATACGATTTGACAATGCCGTCGTACGTATTTAGTTCCATCCCGCCGCCGGTTACCAACAGTATGCATTCCTTTATCTTCAAGGGTCTTTTGCCGATGAAGAATGAGTAGCACTTGTCGATGGCGGCTTTGAGTTGTGCCGGAAAGGTGAACCAGTACAGCGGCGTCGCGAATACAATTATGTCGGCTTGTTCCACAAGCGGCGCGAGCTCGGCAAAATCGTCCGGTACCGAGCAGGCGCTGCCTTTGCTGAAACAGGTCTGACAGTCTATACAGCCCTGTATGTTTTTAGCCGCGGTTGTATATTTTACTGTCGTGTGTCCGGCCTGCCGAGCGCCGGCGATAAATGCGTCGGCCAGTTTGTCGGTGTTGCCGCCTTTCCTAGGACTACCTGTCAAAACAAGGATGTTCTTTGACATATATGATTCCTCCCGTCGAATTTAGTTCGGCCTTCCCTGTGTATATATTTCCTGGGAGCGCCCTCCATGCTATAATAGTAAATACTAATATTTCAAACAGCAAGTATGCACTTATTTGTGGTATAGTATCTATTTTTATACCGAGTATTGAAACGGTAACCAGGGGGATGAGGTAGGTGATCGTATTTCGCAACGCCGAATATCACTGTCATATGGAGTTGACCCTGGACCTGATCGGGGGGAAATGGAACTCGCTGATATTATGGCATTTGGGGGATAACACTTTGCGGTTCAGCGAGTTGAAAAGACTCTTGCCGAAAGTTACGCAGAAAATGCTGACCCAGCAGCTCAGAAAGCTGGAACAGGCAGGCTTGGTCAAGCGGTTAATCTACACCCAGGTGCCGCCGAAAGTGGAATATTCTCTTACAGACGCCGGCAAGACGTTGTTGCCCATCCTGAATGCCTTGTACCAGTGGGGGATCGGCTACGCGAACGAAGCCGACCCGATGAATCAGGAGATACGCGCGCAAGAGGCCGAGAACGATTAGGGGCGGGGATATTTGTCGCCTTGGAAAAGAAGCACGGAGTTTGAACTCCGTGCTTCTTTTTTATTGCCTGTCAGCCCATGATGGCTTTGAGGTTTTCGTCGGGGATTATGATGAGCCGCAGTGCGGGTCTGCCTGCGGCAGATGCTTGGCGGACGAGTACTTATGGGCGGCCGGACAGACGTTTGACAACAAGGTTGGCTAATACGCCGCCCATGACGCCGGTGAAAAGCTGGGGCCAGCTCATGGCGAACATGATGCCGACGGCGAGTTTGGGCGGGACGTTGATGAAGGCGAGCAGCCAGGTGAAGGCGGCGAAGAGGAGGGCTGTTTTTATGGCCGTGGCCGATAGTGTGGCGGCGATGCGGCTGCGGGTGAGGAGGGTTTTGTAGATGAGGACGTAGAGAAGGTGGGCGACGGCGACGGGCGGGATGAAGACGGGCAGGAAAAGGAGCCCCTGGAGGTAGGCGACTACCGGGGCGACGAGGGCGATGGCTACGGCGGCGCCGAGGCCGGCGGTCTCATAGGCGATGAGCAGGCAGGCGTTGACGAGGCTGCCGATGATGAAGGTGGTAAAGAAGGGCGGCACGGGGATGATGAGCCTGAGCGACTGGAAGATGACGGTGAGCGCCAGCAGGAGGGCGGCCCGCGCCAGCATGTCCGGCCGGGATGGGGTCATGGTTTTTGCTCCCTTGTTTGTATTGGGTAACGGCTTTTGCCTTGTCCGGAAGATGCTATCATCACTCGCGTGTCTCCGGATGAACGCGCTCGCTTACGATAGCATCTTCCGCTACTCATTACAAAACAGGTCTGCCGGGGCCGTTCAGAAGTGCCCAGATGCAAGGCGCACCGGAAGAGCGCGCCGCGACGCGTACTCGGGGCGTACGCTAGCAAGCGCTCTGAGGAGCAACGCCGCAGATGGGTGCTTATGGGCGGCCGCTAAGCATGAAGCCGAAAAACTATTTGTGCCAGGGGTGGCGTGTTCTGGGGGGCCTCCCCTGCCCTCCCCCACCCGGTCCGAACATCATCCAGCCGAGGAGAATTAGGAGGGCGATGTTGCCGATGAAGCCGTCGACGATGCCGAGGTCGACGAAGATGTTGACGATGGTGAGGCAGCCGAAGAATGTTATGCTGCGTTTGAAGTTTATCCAGGGATAGCGGCGAAGAAGGATGTAAACGGCGACGAAGACGCCGATGTCGATGACGACCCAGGCCCAGGGATTGAGGACGAGATATTTGAGGATGCTGCCGACGATTATCGCGGCGAGAATGTACCACCAGACGGTGTTCATCGAATTCCCCTTCCGTATTTGTTCTCTTCTTTGATTATATACGATAAGGGGGGCGGCGAACAGTTGTCCCGCGCCGGGAAAGAAAAAAGATAATTGTGCTATAAATGGGGAAAAGATGATTATAATTTGTACGGATTGCACATACTTTTATTAAGAATCTGCACAAGGAGTGAAAAAGGGTGGAGTTTTCGTTCACGATGTTCAAACCGCATCGAACCCGCAGCGGCAAGAAGGATGAGCCGCTGGTGGCTGTGAAACCGAACGGCCGTATCGTTTTCAACAAGAAAGCCGCGGAACTGTTGGGCAATCGTTATTTCTGCATGCTGGGCTATGACAGCGATAACGGAGCGCTGGGCATCATGCCGGTGGCGGAGCAGGAATCGAACGCTTTTCCGGTGAGATATGCGGCGAAGGGGGCTTATATCGGCGCGAAGCGGTTTTTCCGCCATTTCGGCATTTTGCCGGAGCAGGTGGTGGAAAGCGCGCCTTTCCAGCACGGACAGTACATCGGGATGAAGTTTTAGGGGTAAAACAAAAAAGCTGCTGACTAAGTCAGCAGCTTTTTTGTTTTTATTGTCTTACGTCACCTTCCCTGAAATGCCGGGGCCGTTCAGAAGTGCCCAGATGCAAGGCGCACCGGAGGGCGACACCGGAAGCGTACACGAACGTACGCTGAGGATGGCGACCGAGGAGCAACGCAGCAGATGGGTGCTTATGGGCGGCCCTATTGTACTTCGATACCAAGCTTCCTGGCCCAAGCAAAAATCTTGTCTTCTTGGCCGGGGGCTAATCCCAGCGGCGCGGATACGGTAGGGTCGCAGATGCCGAGTTTGCTGAGGACGAGCTTGATGACGGCGGGGGCGGGCCCAAAGCCGCCCATGAGGGGGATGAGGGAGGCGCGCTTCTGGAGGTCCAAAGCGGCGGGAAGGTCGCCGCGGCTGAAGGCGTTCCATACGTCGGCGCAGAGTTTGGGGACCATGCTGCAGCCGGCGTAGATGCCGCCTTTGGCGCCGAGGAGGTAGGCGGCGAGGCCGAGGGCGGGGTTGCCGGACATGACGGCGAAGGCGTGGCCGGAGGTGAGGTCGAGGTAGCGCTGCATGGCGACGAGGTCGCCGGCGCTGTCTTTGACGCCGATGATGTTGGGGTGGGCGGCGAGTTTTTCGAGGGTGTCGGGGGCGATGGCCGTTTTGGTCATCTGGGGGAAGTTGTAGAGGATGACGGGCAGGGCCGAGGCTTCGGCGACGGCCTGGAAGTGGCGGGCGACGGCGGCCTGGTCGAGGGGGTAGTAGTAGGGCATGGCGACAAGGACGGCGTCGGCTTTGTAGGTGGCGGCGGCTTTGATCTGGGCGAGGGTTTTCTTTGTGCCGGTGTCGCCGCAGCCGATGAGGACGGGTACTTTCCCCCTGATTTCGTCGAGGGCGGTTTCGATGGCGTCCTGGCGCATGGCGTCGGTCATGGCGGGGAATTCTCCGGTGGTGCCGAGGACGACGACGCCGTGGACGCCGCCGTCCAGGCAGTAGCGGACGACGCGCCGGTAGGCGGCTTTGTCGACTTGCTCGTCCGGAGTGAGGGGGGTGACCATCGCCGGAAATACACCCTTGAGTTCCATGAAATCACTCCTTATGGTTTGTTTCCCTGCGTTTGCAGGGGTTGCCTCTTTGTCCACATGTTACTTGGTATGGCCGGTCCGGCCCGCTCTGATAATAGGTTTGACAGATAAGGCTGATCTTCCCGCGGAAGGGAGGTGATGGGTTGCGCCTGGTCCTTTGCCTGATCCTGCTTTTGACGAGTTTCTGCGGCAGCAGTCGCGCCAGTCCCGAGATTTATATCAATATTCCCGAGTATAAGCTCGCGGTGATTGACAAAGGACACGTGGTAAAAAGCTATGATATCGCAGTGGGTACGCCTTACGAGCAGACGCCGGTAGGCAGTTTCGCGGTGTTTCTGAAGCAGGAGTATCCTGTTTGGTACCCTGGGGCGAAGTTCGCCGACCGCGCGCCGGTGCCGCCGGGACCGGACAACCCGCTGGGCAGCCGCTGGATGGAGTTCGCGCCTTCGTACGGCATCCACGGGACGAATGTGGACTGGTCGATAAGCTACCCGGTGTCGGGGGGTTGCATCCGCATGCACGACGCGGACGCCCGCGAGCTTTACGAGCGGGTGGATATCGGCACGCCGGTGACGGTGGTGTACGAGACGCTGGTGCTGGTGGAGAAGAGGGACGGGCTGTATCTTAGGGTGCTGCCGGATATCTACGGGAGGCGGACGTCGAGCCGCGAGCGCTTCCTAAAGCTTTTCTCGCCGCTGGCCGAGCGCTGGCGGACGGTACGCGAGCCGGGTTTCCCGCTGAAGGAGGCGGAGGATGCTTATGAGGTAAAGTTCGCCGTGCGGGAAATTTTACCTGCCGGCGGGCCGGGGGCGGCGCTTGCCGCGCGGCCGGCACAGCCGAGCGCGCCGCCGCCGCCGCTTCCCAAGTGACGAATATAGCGGTGCGATCGGCCGGAAGCTTCCCGTGAGCTGCCGGCCGGTCTTTTTATGCGCGGCGCGGCGGCCGGTGCGGCAGGAATCGAGCCGGGCGAGGGGGAAATAGGTTGGTGTGAGTGTATTGTAGCTCACGGCGGGCCGAGCGGCAAAATTGCTGTTTGGAATGCCGTTTATGCTTTGCGTCTATGGGTTTGATTATCGTGGTTGGGAGGGATAGGGAATGTTGGTTTCCGAGGCGCTCGCCCGCCGCCGCGCGATCCGCGATTACGATCCGGGGTTCGCGATCGGCGACGATGTTTTGGCCCGCCTGTTTTCGCTGGTGAAGCTCGCTCCGTCGGCGATGAATCTGCAGCCGTGGGAGTTTATCGTGGTGCGGGATGCGGCTACGAAGAAGAAGCTGCGGGCCTGCGCGATGGATCAGTACCAGATCGAGCTGGCGTCGGCGACGGTGATCGTGATGGGCAATACCGATATGCTGGCCCATTTCGAGCCGGTGTACGCGGATCTGGTGGCGCTGGGCGGTACGACGCCGGAGCGGGTGGAGGGCTCGCGCCGTTATGTGAAGAGGTTTGACGATGATGTGCGCTACCGCGAGCTGTGGGCGACGCGCAACGCGGCGCTGGCGGCGATGGCGCTGATGCTGGCGGCGCAGGAGCTGGGCCTTGATTCGGGACCGATGGACGGGTTTTACCCGGATAAGATTCTGGCGGCGTTCAACGTGCCGGCGAATTTTCTGCCGGTGATGCTGGTGACACTGGGCCGGCGGGCGAAGGAGCCCCCTTATCCCCGCCAGTGGCGGCGGGATTTCGCCGCTATGGTGCATCTGGACGCTTTCGGCGAAAAAAAAGGACGGGATTGTGTCCCGTCCGAGGAGTGTTGACTATTTATCAGCTGCAGCAGCCTTGGCCGCCGGTGGTCTGCAACCCTCGCAGCACAAGTTTGCTGCCAAAGATGGAGACTTCGGCGTCGATCTCGACGTGGCCGAGGTCGCGCAGTGAGCTATGTACGTAAACGGTGGCGCTGTTGACGGTCTGCTGTTCGTATTCGCCGGCTTCGTTGGCTTCGGGTGTGCCCCGCCGCACGGACGGGATGGTTCTCACCTGAGGGCCGCCTCAGCCAAAGGTTACTTTTTTCTCGACTTTGACGGTGACGATGTTGCCCTCGGCGGCGATGACAGACTGCGCCTTGGGGCTGATCGTTAAGTTCATGGGGCAGCAGCTCCTTTCTCTGAGACCCCCCTCCAGGGGGAGGGTGGCTTTCTTTTATTGTAATATGGTGCCCAGGAACCGTCAAGGGCATTACGGGTTTTGGCCTGTCCGCAAGATATAATCAATTATTATCGCCTAGGCCCGGCGAGGTTGTCGCCGCGGGCGCGAATGACGGGAGAAAAAGATGAGCAATTGTTGTGACAGGGTTAAGAACGCGGGACGCCGGGCTGGCGGGAGCACGCTGATGTTGGCCGCTTTCGCGGCGGGCTGGGCGGTGCTGTACGCCGACCGCACGGCGCTTTATCCGCTACTGTCGGTTATCGCCGGCGAGTTCGCGCTGTCGTCGACCGAGGTCGGTCTGCTGACAAGCACTTATTTCCTGCTTTACCTGGTGCTGCAGATTCCGGCCGGTATGGCCGGCGACCGCTGGGGTCTGAAGAGGGTGCTGCTGGCGACCTACGCCCTGGCGGGCGCGGGGGTGCTCGGGCTGGGGCTGGCGGGGGCGAATTATGCCTGGCTGCTGTTTTTCGTAGGGCTACATGGTCTGGGCGCGGGCGGGTATTATCCGGCCGCGTACGGGACGATGCTGCAGGTGGTGCCGCCTGAGCGGCGCGGGATCAGCGCGGCGGTGGTGGGCACGGGGATGGCGGCCGGTCTGCTGGCCGGGCTGGCGATGAGCGGGCCGGTGTTCGAGTGGCTGGGTAGCTGGCGGGCGCCTTTCGTGCTGCTGAGTATCCCGACGTTTCTGATGCTGGGCTTTTTCCATCTGGCGGTGCCGGAGGTGAAGAGCGCGGAGGCGTGTTCATGGCGCGATTACCGGGCGATCCTGGGCGACCGCGAGCTGTGGCTGATAAATATCGTCACTTTCACCGCCTTGTACGGTTTTTGGGTGGCGGTGACGTGGGGACCTACTTTTTTGAAGCTGGAGCGCGGTTTCAGCCTGGGCCAGGCGGGCCTGTACACCGGGCTGGTGGCCTTGACCGCCCTGCCGGCGGGGCTGTTGTGGGGCCGGCTGTCGGACCGCTATGGCCGCAAGCCGCTGGCGCTGATGGTTTTGCCCTGCGCGGCGCTGACGCTGGGGACTCTGTCGCAGGTGACGAGCCCGCCGGCGATCATAGCTGCGCTGCTGGCTTTCGGGCTGTTCAGCAATTCGGCGTTTACGCCGATAATGGCGGCCTGGACGGGGGATATCGTCAGCCGGCGCTATCCGGGGCTGATGGGCGCGGCTATCGGGGTGTTCAATTTCGTGGTTATGTCGGCGGCGATTGTGGCGCCGACGGTTTCGGGGTTCCTGCGCGACACGACCGGCTCGTTGGTGCCGGCGATGCTGGCCGGCAGTGCGCTGGTGCTGTGCGGGTCGCTGCTGCTTTTGCTGCTGCCAGGTAAGGCGGCGGAGGAAACGAAGAAAGCCGGGCCATGATGGCCCGGCTTTCGCTTTTTGCGCTAGCGCGGGAAACAGCCTTCGCGCGGGAAGCAGCCTTGACGGGGGAAGCAGAAGCCGACCGGGAAGCAGCCGGCCTGACGGGGGAAGCAGAAACGGCGTGGGAAGCAGCCGAAGAAGCCCTGACGGGGGAAGCAGAAGCGGCGCGGGAAGCAGCCGAAGCCGAAGCCGAAGCCGGTCCCGAAGCCGGCGCCGATGAAAATCTGGCGGTCGTCTCTGGAGTCGTCATCCCATTCGTCGATTTCGGGGTAATCCCATACTGGTCTGCGCATTGTGTTCGCTCCTTTCCTGATAATAGAGTTTTGCTACATAATATGTAAAGGCGATGGTTGTTGTTACTATCACGCCAGGGCGCGGAAAAGAACGAAGCCACCCGTAATGGGTGGCTTAGCGAATTTGGGCTGAAGGCGACGTTTTTCACCAGCCGTATTATTTGGCGCCGCACGCTTTGACGATTAGGGCGTTATACGCTTCGATGAGTTTGCGGGTGACGGCGCCGGGCTGGCCGTCGCCGACGGTGGCGGTGTCGATGCGGACGAGGGGCATGATTTCGGTGTTGGTGCCGGAGACGAAGGCTTCTTCGGCTTTGAGGGCGAAGGCTTGGTCGAAGCCTTTTTCGACGACGGTGAGGCCGAGTTGGGGGGCGAGCTGTTCGAGGATGATGGTGCGGGTGACGCCGCGGAGGATGAGGTTGCTGACGGGGTGGGTCCAGAGGACGCCGTCTTTGACGATGAAGAAGTTGCTGCTGGAGCCTTCGGTGACGATGCCGTCGCGGATCTGGACGGCTTCGAAGGCGCCGACTTCTTTGCCCCGCTGTTTGGCGAGGAGGTTGCCGAGGAGGTTGATGGATTTGATGTCGCACCGCATCCAGCGCTCGTCGGGAACGAAGGAGCCTTTGGCGCCGCTGGCCTGGAGCTCGACGTTGGCTTTGGCGGGGCGTATGGACATTGTGAGGCGGGGTACCATATTTTCGGGGAAGGCGTGGGCCCGGGGGGCTACGCCGCGGGTGATCTGGAGGTAAACGGCCGCGTCGGTGAAGCCGCTTTCGGCGATGAGCCGTTCGTGGAAGGAGGCGAGTTCTTCGAAGGTGTAGACGGCGGGTATCTTGAGTTCGCGCAGCGATCTGTAGAGCCGGTCCATGTGGGGTTTGAGGGCGAAGGGTTTGCCGTTGTATACGCGGGTTACTTCGTAAACGCCGTCGCCGAATTGGTAACCGCGGTCTTCCATTTCGACGATTTTTTCTTTGAGGTCGATTATCCGGCCGTCAATGAGTCCGATGGGTCCCATGTTATCCGTCCTTTCTGTTTGGGATGTTTTGTTTTATTCCCCGCCGGCCCGGATATTCCTGCCAGGCGGCGGCCGCCGGCAGGAAAAGTACCGCCCGGCGAGGAAATTAGCGGAGAGTTTTCAAGAAGGAGTGAGGTTTATGTACTGGAAAAAACCGGGACTGTCGAATACGGCCGCTACGGTGGAGCTTGCTCTGGCCAAGGCTGCGACCGCCGGGATAAGCGATATTGTGGTGGCGTCGAACAGCGGAGCGACGGCGGGTCTGCTGGCCGGCAAGGCGCCGAATGTGGTGTGCGTGACTCACGCGCAGGGGTATGCGAAGCCGGGGGAAAACGAGATGCCGGCCGAGGTGCGGGCCGAGCTTACGGACCGCGGGGTTAAGGTGCTGACGACGACGCATGTGCTGTCGGGGGCGGAGCGGGGCGTAAGCGGCAAGTTCGGCGGTACGTACCCGGTGGAGATTATGGCGCATACGCTGCGGATGTTCGGCCAGGGTGTGAAGGTGTGCGTGGAGGTGGCGGTGATGGCGCTGGACGCCGGCCTGATCCCGCACGGCCGCGAGGTGATCGCGATCGGCGGCACGGGCAGGGGGGCGGATACGGCGGTGGTGATAAGGCCGGGACACGCGGCGAGTATTTTTGATACGTACATTGTGGAGATTATCTGTAAGCCTTAAGCTTTCAGTGCCTCCAAGACAACTCTAGCGTGGCCGGCGACTTTGACGCCGCGGAAGGCGTGGGCGATGGCGCCGCTTTCGTCGATGATGAAGGTGGAGCGTTCGATGCCGAGGACTTTTTTGCCGTACATGGTTTTTTCCTTGATGACGCCGTAGAGCCGGCAGACGGCGCCGTCGGCGTCGCTGAGGAGCGGGTAGGGCAGGCCGATTTTGGCGCTGAATTTTTCGTGGGTGGCGAGGCTGTCGCGGCTGATGCCGTAGATGACGGCTCCGGCGCCGACGATTTCGGGGTGGATGTCGCGAAACTCGCGAGCTTCGTCAGTTCAGCCGGCGGTGTTGTCTTTGGAGTAGAAGAAGAGGATGATTTTTGTGCCGCGGTGGGCGCTGAGGCTCACCGCCGCCCCGCCGGTGGCCGGGAGGTTGAAGTCCGGCGCCGGCATTCCTTTGCCGAGTTGGCTCACTTTGTTACCTTCTTTCGCTATAATTTCCCACTATTGTTAGTATAGCATGAAGCAGCTTTGCTAGTCACATGGAGGATAGGGTAAAATGACGGATACGAAGCCCGGAATCATGTATGCCGCTCTGATGAGCGTGGCTTTCCTGTGGGGGGCGTCGTTCGCCGCCGCGAAGATCGGGATGAACGAGCTGGCGCCGATTAATCTGGTGGTGCTGCGGTTTGCGATCGCGGCCGCGGTTTTCGCCGCTATTTTGATTTTCCGGCGGGAAAGGTCGATGATCGAGCGCGCTGATGTGTGGCGGTTCGTAGTTCTCGGCTTTATGATGGTGACGTCGTATTTTTATATCCAGTATACCGCGCTGACGTTTACGACGACGGTTAACGCGGCGCTGATCGTGGCGACGATCCCGGTGTGGACGGCGATTTTCGCGGCGGCGCTGGGCTGGGAGCGGGTGTCGCTGGCGGGGGCGGCGGGGATTGCGGTGGCGCTGGGCGGGGTGACGCTGATTATCAGCGGCGGCCGCGGGGGCGCCGCTCTGCTGTCGTCGGCGACGCTGCCGGGCGATCTGCTGATTTTGGTGAACGCGCTGACGTGGGCCGGGATTACGCTGTACGGGAAGGAGATCATGCAGAAGTATCCCCCTTTCCTGACGATGGCGTGGACTCATATTTTCGGGACGATTATGCTGGCGCCGTTCGCGTTTGTGGCGACGCCGCTGGCTCCGGTGCCGCTGGCGGGACAGATCGGCGGCATTACGTGGCCGACGGTGGCGAGCGCTCTTTTTCTGGCGCTGCTGTGTTCGGTGTACGCTTATTATGTGTGGTACCTGGGGGTGGAGCGGCTGGGGGCGGTGCAGACGGCGTCGTTTTCGTATTTCAATCCGCTGTTCGCGGCGATCGTGGGGGTGCTGCTGATGGGCGAGACGCTGAGCGGGTATGTGGCGGCGGGCGGCCTGGTCGTGCTGGCGGGGGTTTATGTGACGAATAGGGCTGCGCGGCGGAATGCCCCGCCGGCGAGGAGCGAGTCATGCGGGAACGGGTGACGGCGGTCGAGTATATCCGCGGGACGGCGATGCTGGGGGTGGTGGGCATCCACACGGGGGCGTATTCGCTGAGCGGCCCGGAGGTGAATGTGCATCTGTTCGCGCTGCTGGAGATCGTTTCCCGCTTCAGTGTGCCGATCTTTTTTTTCGTGTCGGCGTTCGGCCTTTTCCGCCAGTACCGCCCGGGAACGCCGCTGGATTACGGCGCTTTTTACCGGCGGCGGGCGCTGACGGTGCTGGCGCCGTACCTGGCGTGGTCGCTTTTGTATATGTGGCTTTATTCGTGGACGACGGGCGAGGCGCATATTTGGGAGCCGCCGTATGTTTACGAGTTTTTGTTTTTCGGGCTGGCTTCGTATCAGTTGTATTTTCTGGTGATTCTGGTCTGGTTTTACGCGCTGATGCCGCTGTGGCGGGCGGTGACGCCGGCTCTGGCGGCGCGGCCGCTGCTGTGGCTGGGGGCGCTGCTGGCGGCGCAGGTGGCGTTTAATTATTGGTCGTGCAATGTGCTGGCGTCCGGGGCGGATGATTATTATGTTAATTTGGCGCTGAAGCACCGCCTGAGTTATTGGGTGCTGCATTATGTGTTCGTGTTTTTGCTGGGAGCGGTGTGCGCGGTGCGCCTGGAGGATTTCCGGGCGCTGACGGTCCGGCGGCGGCGGGAGATCAATGTTTTCTTCGCTCTGGCGCTGGCGATTATGCTGGGGCGGTATTACTGGCTGCTGGGGGCCGGCTATGATCTGGAGCGGGCGGTGAATACGCTGCAACAGCTTTCCCCGGAGGGGCTGGTGTATACGCTGGCGGCGTGTCTTTTTCTGTTCGCGGTTTTCGACCGGCCGCTGCCGGCTGCCGTGCCCTCTCCCCTGTCGCTGCTGGCCCGCCATTCTTATGCGGTGTATCTGGTGCATCCGCTGGTGATGTACTACCTGGCGGAGAGGCTGGCGGAGGCGGGGATGGGGATGACGACACCGGTTGTTGTGGGGTTCTATGTCGTTACCGTGGCGGTGAGCCTGCTGCTGGCAGCGGGGCTGGAATGTTTGCCGGCGCTGGGGCCGCTGCTGACAGGGACGGCGCCGAAAATCAGAAAACCCGGAGCGTAAACGCTCCGGGTTATTTATTCGGGTTTGTCGACTCTGACGACGAGGAAGGCGCCCATGGAGGGTATGTGTTTCTGGCACCAGCGCTCGAAGGCGTCGGGGTGGCGGATGAGGGCGGCGGGGGCGAAGGGGGGCACGAAAATTGTGCCGCGCCAGGCGGTTATCCGGTGAGGGGCGAGGTAGGCGCGGAGGTCGCCGAGGCTGTGGAAGGTGGCGTGGCGGAAGACGGATTTTTTGAGGTAGGTTTTGAGGCGGCGCTGCCACGCCCAGGGGCTGAGGCTGCCAAGGGTGGCGACGACGAGGCGGCCGCCTGGTTTGACGATGCGGTACATGTCCTGGAGGCAGGCGCGGGGGTCGGTGAAGAATTCCATGGCGGTGATGCTGGTGACCATGTCGAAGCTGGCAGCGGCGAAGGGTAGGGCGGCGGCGTCGCCCGTGAGGAAGGCGACGGCGTCGCCGTGGCGGGCGGTGCGGTGGGCGGCGATGGCGAGCATCTCGGGGGAGATGTCGACGCCGGTGACGCGGGCGCCGGCCTGGAGGAGTTCGGCGGTGTAGATGCCGGTGCCGCAGCCGATGTCGGCAACGGTCATGCCGGGGGCGGGGGCGGCGAGGGCCATGACGGCTTCGCGCTCGAAGCGGTGGACGTAGCGCCCGTGGGGGGTGGCGAACCAGGCGTCGTATTTGGCGGCGAGTTCGTGGAAGTAGTTGGCGTTCATAGCAGGAAGCCCAGCTTTTGTTTGTCGGCGTCGGTGAGGAGGACGGGGGCGGCGAGTTCGGCGCTGATGACGGCGCGCCTGGCCTGGCGGCCCCTGGCCCGCAGCCAGTAGGCGGCGAGGAGCTGGCAGAAGCGTTTGGCGGCCCGGGGGTTGGCCCGGTCGGCCCCGGACCAGCAGCGGAGGAATTCGGTGAGGATGTCGCCGACGGTGGTGACCATGTCCTGGCGGGCGGCGAATTCGGCGACGGCGAGGCTTTCGCGGACGATGAGGTAGAGGGCCTGGGGACGGAAGTCGGCGGCGTGCTCGGGGGTGGCGAATTTGAGTTCGAGGGCGAGCAGTTCGCGGCCGATCTCAAGGAGGGGCAGGACGAGGGCGAAGCCTTCGGCGAGGCCGTGGCGCTGGATGGCCATCCTGGCGGTCTGGCCGGCGCCGGCGAGGGATGCTTCCCAGTGTTTGCGGTCGGCGGCGGCGAGGGAGATGCGCAGGGCGCATTCGCCGATGGCGGGGGCGAGGGCGCTGCGGGGGCGGAGGCTGGCGGTGCCGGCGAGGTTGTGCCATTCTTTGACGAGGGCGGCGCGGTCCGCGGGCGGCCACAGGCCGCTCTCGCCCCGGCGGGCGGCGAATGCGGCGAGGATAGCGAACATGGTGCCGTCGTTGTTTTGGACGATGCGGTGGAGCCAGGCGCAGACAAGGGCGGCGAGTTCGGCGGCCGGCTGGCCGGCGAGCCGGGCGGGCAGGACGGCGTCGAGACGGGTGACGATTTCGCGGAAGAGGTCGCCGTCGCGGCGGCGGAGGACGAGGATGCCGGTGGTTCTGAGTACTTTGAGGGCGGCGACGGCGGTGGGCCGGTCGTTTTCCCAGCCGGTTTTTTCGAGGAGGGCAAAAATAATTTCGGCCGCTTTCGCAGCCAAAAAGTTGTATCGTTCGCGCAGGGCGACGGCGGCGATGGTGGTCAGCTGCTCGGCGGCGGCCGGCACGGCTTCGTCCGGCAGGCGTCTGAGGAGCAGGCGGAAGGCGTCGAGGACGGCGGCGGCGGTGTCGGGCTGTTTGGCGCGGATGGCCCGCGCGGCTAAAGCGCCGAGCTGGACGGCTTCGCCTTGCCGGGTGATGCCTTGTCCGTATACGGTTTTGATGAGTTCGATGGCCTGGTAGGCGCTTTGTTCGTCTTTGCCGCTTACGGCGGCGTGGACGAGGCCGAAGAGCTGCCGCAGGAGGTCGCTGGTTTCGGGGTTCAGGCGGCTGCGTTTGAGGCGGGCGACTCTGGCGGCGAGGCGGCGGTGCCGCCCGGCGAAGCCGCGGGAGCGTTTATAGCGGAAGGCGGCGAGCAGAAGCAGGACAACAGCGACCGCGGCCGCGGCGTATATCCAGACGGGCTCGATCGCGTCCAGTATTTCCATGCCTCTCCCCTCCCCTCTTCTCTCGTCTTCTTCAGGTTATCTCTAGATAGTATTCAGGGCTTTTTAGAAAGCTCCAGATGCAAGGCGCACCGGAAGCTGCCACCGGAAGCGTACACGTAGTACGCTGCACCCGTAAAGGGTAGGCCGCAGTTCTAACCGCTAAAGCGCTAAGAACTGCGCACAGGATGGCAGCTGAGGAGCAACGCAGCAGCTGGACTTTATAAAAAGCCCTGCCTTTATTTGGCGTTGATTTGGCCTTTATAAATTACGCCCCGCGCCGAATCGACGGTGACGGTGATGCCGTCGGTGAGTTGTTCGGTGGCGCCGTCGACGCCGACGACAACGGGCAGGCCGTAGCTGATGCCGATGATGGCGGCGTGGGATGTGAAGCCGCCTTCTTCGGTGACGATGGCGGCGGCTTTGGCGGCGAAGGGCGCGGTTTCTTCGTCGACGGTGCTGACGACGAGGATGTCGCCGGGGACGAATTTTTCGGTTATGTCGCCGGGGGTGCGGGCTACGCAGACTTTGCCGGTGACGACTCGCTGGCCGATGCCGGTGCCGCGGAGGAGGATGCTGCCGACGATGACGACTCTGATCATGTTGGTGGTGCCTTTGGTGCCTGCCGGGACGCCGGCGGTGATGACGACGAGGTCGCCTTCTTTGACGACGCCGGCGGAAAGGGCGAGGGCGATGGCGTTGGCGACCATTTCGTCGGTGTTTTGGGCGCCGGAGCCGAGGACGGGGTGTACGCCCCAGTAGAGTTGGCAGCGTCTGAGGGTCTTGGCCCGCGGGGTGACGGCGACGATGGCGGCCTGGGGACGGTAGCGGGCGACCATGCGGGCGGTGAAGCCTGATTCGGAGATGGTGATGATGGCGCCGGCGCCGAGTTCGTGGGCGACCTGGACGGTGGCGTGGCTGATGGCGCCGGTGGTGGTGCGCTGGACGGTGAGGCCTTTGGCGAGGAGGATGTCGCTGTAGTCAAGGGCGGCTTCGGTGCGCGCGGCGATGCGGGCCATGGTTTCGAGGGCTTCGACGGGGTAGGCCCCGGCGGCGGTTTCGCCGCTGAGCATGATGGCGTCGCTGCCGTCGAAGATGGCGTTGGCGATGTCGCTGGCTTCGGCTCTGGTGGGCCGGGGGTTGGCGAGCATGGATTCTAGCATCTGGGTGGCGGTGATGACGGGTTTGCCGGCGGCGTTGCATTTTTCGATGAGGAGCTTCTGGACGATGGGCACTTCTTCGGTGGGGATTTCGACGCCGAGGTCGCCGCGGGCGACCATGATGCCGTCGGCTACTTTGAGGATTTCGTCGATGTTTTCCACGCCTTCGGCGTTTTCTATTTTGGCGATGATGTCCATGGCGGCGCCGGTTTCTTCGATGACTTTGCGGATGGCGAGGACGTCGGCGGCCCGCTGGACGAAGGAGGCGGCGACAAGGTCGAGGCCCTGTTCGACGCCGAAGATGATGTCGGCGACGTCCTGTTCTGAGAGGGGCGGCAGGTTTACGGCGACGCCGGGGGCGGCGACGCGTTTGCTACTGCTGATTTCCCCGCCGTTTTCGACGGTGGTGACGATGTCGTCGCCGGCGATTTTTTCGACTTTGAGGCTGATGAGGCCGTCGGCGAGGAGGATGGTGGCGCCGGGGGAGACTTCGCGGGGCAGGCCTTTGTGGTTGACGGATACTGTCCGGTTGTCGCCGGCTACTTCGCGGGCGGTGAGGATGAATTGCTGGCCGGCCTCGAGGGTGACTTTGCTGGCGGCGATTTTGCCGATGCGCATTTCCGGCCCTTTGGTGTCGAGCATGAGGGCGACGGGGATGCGGCATTCCTCGGCGGCGGCGCGAACCATGGCGATGCGCCGGGCGTGGTCGGCGTGGCTGCCGTGGGAAAAGTTGAAGCGGGCGACGTCCATGCCGCCCCTGATCAGTGCTTGCAGGATGCCTGGTTTGTCGGTGCTGGGACCGACGGTGCAGACGATTTTTGTCTTTTTCAGCATGTGTTTTCTCCTTGCCTATTTGGCGGCGAACTGGCAGAGTACGGCGTGGGCTTCGTCGGCTTCCGATTCAAGGACCATTACTTCGTAGAGTCCGTCGCCGAGCATGGCGATCCCGGCCGGCCGGATGTTGGCGAGCACGCCTTCTTCGGAGAGCAGGTCCCTGATTTCTTCCGCTTGCGCACGGTTGGCTGCTATATACACGACTGTCCACATGATGCCGCCTCCAGGATAGTAAGATTATACGCTGAGGCCGTATTTTTTGAGCTTTTGGTAAAAACCGGACCGATGGATGCCGAGGATCTGCGCGGCTTTGCTTTTGTTGCCGCCGGCGGCTTCAAGCGCCTTATAGATTGCTTGTTTCTCCGTGTCACCCATTATTCCTGCTAATTGTTTCCCGGCTTCGTCGAGGTCTTTGTTTTTGTGTTGTTTTTTGAGGACGGGCGGCAGGTTGTCGGGAGTTATGACGGCTTCTTCGTCCATGAGGTTGACGGCGCGTTCGAGGATGTTTTCCAGTTCCCGCACGTTGCCGGGCCATAAGTATTCCATAAGGATTTCCATGGCCTCGGGGGAAACACCTTCCACCCAGTGGGGGGTCTGGTTGTTAAGTTTTTTGAGGAGGGTGCTGGCAAGGAGGGGTATGTCTTCTTTGCGTTCCCGCAAAGGCGGAATTTGCAGGGAGATGATGTTGAGCCGGTAGTAGAGGTCCTGGCGGAATCCGCCGCGCTCGATCATGCCTTCGAGGTCGCGGTTGGTGGCGGCGATGACCCGGACGTCGACTTTGACGGGTTTTGTCCCCCCCACTCTCTCTATTTCCCGCTCTTGGAGGACTCTGAGAAGTTTGGCCTGCATGGCGAGGGTCATGTCGCCGATTTCGTCGAGGAAGATGGAGCCGCCGTTGGCGAGTTCGAATTTGCCGGGTTTGCCGCCGCGGCGGGCGCCGGTGAAGGCGCCTTCGTCGTAGCCGAAGAGTTCGGATTCGAGGAGGTTTTCGGGGACGGCGGCGCAGTTGACTTTGATGAGCGGGCCGTGCATGCGGCCGGAGGCGTGGTGGATGGCGTGGGCGAAGAGTTCTTTGCCTGTGCCGCTCTCGCCGAGGATGAGGACGGTGGAGTTGCCTTTTGCCGCCCTGATGGCGACGGTTTTTATCCACTCCATTTTTTCGCTGTTGCCGACGATGCTGTCGAAGGTGAACTTTCCGCCCTGGACTTTGCGCAGCTCTTCTTTGTAGTATTCTAACTGGTGCTGCAGGGCATTCATCTGGCGGGCCATGGCTTTAAGGTCTTTGAGGTCTTTGAAGACGCTTTTGCCGACGGCGCCGATCACTTCGCCGTCTTTGATGATGGGGATGCGGGTGACGACGCAGTCTTTGTCTTTGATGCGCTGGATTTCGGCGACTTCGGCTTTGCCGGTGGCGGCGACGATGTGCATGCGGGTGTTGTCGATTACTTCGGTGACGTGCTTGCCGATGACGTCGTGCTGGTCGAGGCCCAGGTAGTCGCCGTAGGAGGAGTTCATCATCCTGATATAGCCTTTTTTGTCGACGATGACGATGTTTTCGAAGAAGCTTTCGAGAGCCGATTCGAGGGTGCTTTTGAGGCTTTTGACTTCTTCGAGTTCGGCGACGATGGCGGAGAGCTGGGTGATGTCCTGGAAGATGGCGACGGCGCCGACGACTTTGTTGTTTTTTAGTATTGGCGAGCGGTTGGTGAGAATCTGGCAGTTGCCGAGGTTCTGCTTTTGGTTGAGCTCGGGGGCGCCGCGCTCGAGTACCCGGCGGAGGCCGGTGTTGGGCATGACGTCGTCCACCAGCCTGCCGATGACGTTGGCGGCGCTTTGTCCGGTGAGGTTTTCGGCGGCGCGGTTGAACATGGTGACGATGCCTTCGGCGTTGGTGACGATGACGCCGTTGTACATGGCGTTGAGTACGGCCTGCATTTCTTCGGCGAGGAGGAGGGATTTCTCGGATAGGTATTTGACGAGGTCGGTGCGGCTGATGATGCCGATGGGGCGATTTTCTGCGTCAACGACCGGGAAGACGCTGTAGTTGAAGATGCGGTTGGGGTTCTGGAGTTCGCTTAAGGATACGGTGTCGCGCAGGGTGAAGACACCGGTGGTCATTATTTCGCCGACTTGTTTGGCCATCCGGTTTTTTGCCTGTGCTTTGATGAGGTGCGATTTCGTTATCAGCCCGATCAGATGGCCGCTGCCGTCGACGACGGGCGCTCCGTCGATGCGGTTGCGGTCGAATATCTCGACCGCCTCCTGGAGGGTCATTGTGGGCGGAAACGTGAATACCCGCGAATTCATGATGTCGGATACGCGCATTGCTGAGCCACCTCTCTTTTACAGCAAAGGTTAGACACCGGTACGGAAAACCCTGCTAGACAGTGTATATTTTTTTAGACAACAAAATTTTACGCCGGGGGTGCACCCCGGCGAGCATTTTTTTGCACAGGCGATGAATTTTTTTTCGCACTGTTTTATCAGGGAGGAGTCGCTTTGAAGGAGCGTTGCCATTCGCCGTAGAATTAATGCGGCAGAATTATTTGATGAGGGGCAGGATGGCTTTGAATTCCGGTCCGTCCGACCTTTCGAGCCACTCGTACAGGGCGATTTCGACGGCTGAGACGACGCCACCGGCCTGACGGATTTTGGCGAGACCGAGTTCTTTGTTGGCCGGGGCCCGCGAGCCGACGGCGTCGGCGATGACGTGGACGCCGAGCCCCCGGTGGAGGGCTTCGAGGGCGGTCTGCTGAACGCAGATGTGGGCTTCGATGCCGACGAGGACGAGGTTTTTGGCGCGGTGGGCGGCGAGGGCTTCCGCAAAACCTTGGGCCCCGAAGCAGCCGAATACGGTTTTTCCAAGGGGGGCGAAAACGGGGAAGATGCCGGCGAGGGCGACGTTTGTGGGGCCGAGGCCTTTGGGGTATTGTTCGGTGACGATGACGGGCACACCGAGGGTCTGGGCGAATTTGACCATTTTGATGTTGTTTTCGAGGACGGTCTGCCAGTCGTGGATGGCGTGGAGGAGTTTGTCCTGGACGTCGACGACGACGAGGACGCTGCCGGCTTTGTCGAGCTTGTGGGGATGAGGCATGATTGCATCTACCTCCCGATGTTTTTTCAACTCTATTGTAGCACAGACTGAGGCCGTTCAGAAGCCCCGCAGGCAAGGCGCACCGGAGGCTGGCCCGCGCCGGCGTACTTGGTTGCGTACGTCAAGCGGGCCGGCCGAGGAGCAACGAAGCCTGCGGGGCTTATCACCGGCCGCAAATAAAAACCCCGCGCGTAGAGAGGTACGCACGGGGTATGTAATGGGTGCACGCCCGAGGTGGCTAGATGGTGCATGCCCCATCGACGCTGAGTACGGCGCCGTTGATGTATTTGGCGTCGTCGGAGGCGAGGAAGGCGAAGGCGGCGGCGATTTCCTCCGGTTCGGCTAGACGGCCGGCGGGAATTTTGATGATGATTTTTTCCTGGAGGACCTGTTCGGGGATTTTGCGAACCATTTCGGTGCCGGTGAAACCAGGAGCTACGCAGTTGAAGCGCAGGCCGTTTTTGGCCATTTCTTTGGCCCAGGATTTGGTCATGCCGATAACGCCCCATTTTGTGGCGGCGTAGTTGGTCTGGCCCATGTTACCGTAAATGCCGACGATGGAGGAGGTGGTGAGGACGACGCCGGCCTGCTGCTCCAGCATGGTGGGCAGGGCGGCGGAGGTGCAGTTGAAGACGCCGGTGAGGTTTACGCCGATCACGGCGTCCCAGGATTCTTTGGCCATTTTTTTCATCATGGCATCTTTGGTGATGCCGGCGTTGTTGATGAGCACGTCGACCCGGCCGAAGGCCTGCTTGGCGGCGGCAACCATGTTCTGGCAGCTTTCGAGGTTGGTGACGTCGACTTTGACGTAGACGGCCTGACTGCCAAGAGCTTTTACGGCTTCGACGGTTGCGGCGCCGTCGGCGAAATCGGCGACGACGATTTTGGCGCCTTCTTCGGCGAAGCGCATAGCGGTGGCTTTGCCGATGCCGCCGGCGGCGCCGGTGATGAGCACTACTTTATCCTTGAGACCTCTCATTGACTATCCCTCCCAGTGTTTGATGTTCGCGGTTGCGCTTTTGCGGGATCAGAGTTTTTCGATGACGGAGGCGATGGCAGGGCCGCCGCCCACGCACAGGGACGCTACGCCGTATTTGTCGCCGCGGCGCCCCATCTCGTAGATGAGGGAGACGATTATTCTGGCGGCGGTGCAGCCTACGGGGTGGCCGAGGCCGACGCCGGAGCCGTTGGCGTTGATTTTGTCGAAGGGAATTTTGAGTTCGCGGTTGACGGCGAGGAATTGGGCGGCGAAGGCTTCGTTGATTTCGTAGTAGCCGATGTCTTCACTATTGAGGCCGGCGTATTTGATGGCCTTGGGCACGGCGTAGACGGGTCCGATGCCCATGATTTCGGGGGCGACGCCGGCGTTGGCGGTGGCAAGCAGTTTGGCGAGCGGCTTGATGCCGAGTTCTTTGGCTTTTGCCGCGGTCATGAGGACGAGGGCGGCGGCGCCGTCGTTGACGCCTGATGCGTTGCCGGCGGTGACGGTGCCGTCTTTTTTGAAGGCGGGTTTCATGGCGGCGAGTCTTTCGAGGGTGACGTCGGCGCGCGGGTGCTCGTCTTTGTCGATGACGACCGGTCCTTTGCGGGTCTCTATGGTGATGGGCACGATTTCGTCTTTGAAGACGCCGCCGGCGATGGCTTTGACGGCCCGCTGGTGGCTCATGAGGGCGAGTTCGTCCTGCTCCTGGCGGGTGACGGCGTAGCGCTCGGCGAGGTTTTCGGCGGTGAGGCCCATGTGGTAGCCCATGATGGCGCAGACGAGGCCGTCGTAGAGCATGGAGTCGTAGATGTCGGCCTGGCCCATCCGGAAGCCGGTGCGGGCGCCCTTTAATAGGTAGGGTGCCTGGGACATGCTTTCGATGCCGACGGCGACGGCGATGTCCGTTTTGCCGAGGAGGATGGACTGGCTGGCAATCTCGAAGGCCTTCATGCCTGAACCGCACTGCTGGTCGACGGTGCAGGCGTAGGTTTCGACCGGCATGCCGCATTTGAGCTGGATCTGGCGGCCGGGGTTGCCTTTGGCGCCGGCTTTGTAGATCATGCCGCAGGCCAGTTCGCCGACCTGTTCGGGCTTAAGGCCCGCCTGGCCGAGGGCGGCGTTGACGGCCGTGACGCCGAGGTCTACGGCGCTGACGTCTTTGAGTGCGCCGAGAAAGTCGCCGATCGGGGTACGCTTGGCCCCAACGATAACTACTTCACGCATAGAGTATCCCTCCGATTCAATTTGTTGCTTGTGCGCCTGTCTTGCTGCCGTTTATTAATGCAATTATCGTGCCAACCGGGCGCGGAAGCAATGGGGCCCATTATATCCTGCGACATCCGCGCCTGGCCAAGGGTGGTTGCCGCTTGACGTGCACAATGATAGACACAGTGTATAGTATTCTGTACACATTATGACGCTTTTTGTCCTGTACATGTACCTAAACGGCGCGATGTTGGCGGCTCGTGGTCGGAAATGGTTATATTCGGAATATTGGCACGGAATTTGCATTGTGATATTTAAAGTTTTGTATGAGGAGGTGGTGGGCAAAGCAACTTCTGCGCAGCCTGTCTTGCTGGGAATTTAGTCTTGCTTGCTCTATGGCGTTCAATTTGAAGACCAAAGGGAGGAAAAGTAATGGAAATACTGGGCATTCTTTTAAGTCTTTTCTTATTGATGTACATTGCCTACCGGGGCTTCTCGGTAATCCTCTTCGCCCCAGTGCTGGCGCTGCTGGCCGCTTCGATGCAAGGCCTCGAAATCATGCCGGCCTACACCGAGCTGTTCATGGAGCGTGCGGTTGGCTATGTCAAGTCGTTCTTCCCTGTCTTCCTGCTCGGCGCGGTGCTCGGCAAGGTTATGGAAGACACCGGGATGGCCAAATCGATCGCCCACGAAATCGTGCAGGCGATGGGCAAGGAACGCGGCATTATCGCTGTCGTACTGGCCTGCGCCATCCTGACCTACGGCGGCGTGAGTCTGTTCGTGGTCGTGTTCGCAGTCTACCCCTTCGGCGCCGCTATCTTTAAGGAAGCCGGCATTCCGAAGCGACTCATTCCTGGCGCAATCGCCCTAGGCGCCTTCACGTTCACGATGACGATGGTGCCTGGTACTCCACAGATTCAGAACGCCATCCCGATGACCTTCTACGGTACTACCCCCTGGGCTTCCCCGGTTCTCGGCCTTCTGGCGGCCGTCATCACCTTTGTTTCCGGCTGCGCCTGGCTGGAATATCGCCGCAAGGTCGCTCAGGCGGCCGGCGAAGGCTACGGCCAGCATACTCTGAATGAGCCGACTGCCGAACAGGTCGGCGGCGAATACCCCCACTGGGTGCTGTCGCTGCTGCCGCTGATCGCTGTCGTCGTCGTCAACTTCATCTGCACCCAATATGTAAACTGGGATCCCAACACGCTGAAGCCTTTTCAGAGCATGGGCCTTAAGCTGATCGTCCCGGCGGTCAAGAACGTGGCCGGCATCTGGGCGCTGATTATCGGTCTGGTGGTCGGCATCGCCCTGGCGGTGGCCATCGGCTACCGCTACCTCCCGAAACAGCCAGGCTCCCTGCAGCGCGCTCTCAACACAGGCGCGATCGGTTCGCTGCTGGCGATCATGAACACTGCTTCGGAGGTGGGCTACGGCAACGTTATTTCCTCGCTGCCCGGCTTCAAGGCGATCGCCACGTTCCTGCTTAATATCAAGCTCGGCGGCACGCCGCTGGTGTCGGAGTTCTTCACGGTCAACATCCTCGCCGGCATCACCGGTTCGGCTTCGGGCGGCATGTCGATCGCACTGAGCATCATGGCGAAGGACTGGCTGGCTTGGGCTAACCAGGTGGGCCTTGATCCGGCACTGCTGCACCGCGTTGCTTCGATTGCCTCCGGCGGCTTCGACAGCCTGCCGCATAACGGCGCGGTCATCACGCTGCTGGCGGTCTGCGGCCTGACGCATATCCAATCGTACAAGGACGTAGGTATGTGTAGCGTCGTTATCCCCTTCCTGACCGGTATCATCGTTATCCTGATTTACACGATCTTCGGCTTTACCGGCTGATGAACGGCAAAAATCCCCGCGCCTAACGGCGCGGGGATTTTTTTGCGTCGGCCTATTTGCCGGTGAAGTTGGGTTTGCGTTTTTCGAGGAAGGCGGCCATGCCTTCTTTTTGGTCGGCGGTGGCGAAGCAGAGGCCGAAGACTTCGGCTTCGTAGGCGACGCCGGTTTCGAGGTCGGTGTCGAGCCCTTCGTTGACGGCGACTTTGCACATCTGGACGCCGATGGGCGAGCGGCTCATGATTTTCTGGGCCAGGGCTTTGGCGGCGTCCATGAGTTCTTCGGGGGCGACGACTTTGTTGGCGAGGCCGATGCGGTAGGCCTCGGCGGCGTCGATCATGTCGGCGGTGAAGAGGAGTTCTTTGGCGCGGCCTTTGCCGACGAGACGGGCGAGGCGCTGAGTGCCGCCGAATCCCGGCGGGATGCCGAGGGTGGCTTCGGGCTGGCCAAATTTGGCTTTTTCGGAGGCGATGCGGATGTCGCAGGCCATGGCGAGTTCGCAGCCGCCGCCGAGGGCGAAGCCGTTTACGGCGGCGATGACGGGCTGGGGCAGGTTTTCGATTTTGTTGAAGACGGATTGGCCGTATTTGGCCCAGGCGCGGCCTTCGACGGCGCCGAGGGGCTGCATGTAGGCGATGTCGGCGCCGGCGACGAAGGCTTTGTCGCCTGCGCCGGTGATGATGATTGCTTTGACGGCGGTGTCTTTGGCAAGGGCGTCGGCGAGCCGGTCGAGTTCGCCCATGGTGTCGGCGTTGAGGGCGTTGAGGGCTTTAGGCCGGTTGATGGTGACGATGCCGATGCCGTCCTGGTTTTCGAAGATGAGGTTCTGGTAGTTGCTCATGTTTGTCTACCTCCCTATTTTTTATTGCTGGCTGTAGTCGTAGAAGCCGCGGCCGGTTTTGCGGCCCAGCCAGCCGGCGGCGACGTATTTCCTGAGCAGCGGGCAGGGGCGGTATTTGCTGTCGCCGTAGCCTTGGTAGAGGACTTCCATGATGTAGAGGACGGTGTCGTTGCCGATGAGGTCGGAGAGGGCGAGCGGGCCCATGGGGTGGTTGAAGCCGAGTTTGGCGACGTTGTCGATGTCTTCGACGCTGGCGACGCCTTCCATGAGGGCGTAGACGGCTTCGTTGATCATCGGCATCATGATGCGGTTGCCGGCGAAACCGGGGAAGTCGGATATTTTGACCGGCGATTTACCGAGCTTTTCGGCAAGGCCTTTGACGGCGGCGAAGGTTTCTTCGCTGGTGGCGAGGCCGGTGATTACTTCGACGAGTTTCATGACAGGGGCGGGGTTGAAGAAGTGCATGCCGATAAATTTCTGCGGGCGCTTGGTGACGGCGCCGAGGGCGGTGATGGGCAGCGAGGAGGTGTTGGAGGCAAGGATGGTGCGCTCGGGGCAGAGTTTGTCGAGGGTCTGGAAGATGTCGCGTTTGATGTCCATGTTTTCTATGGCGGCTTCGATGGCGAGGTCGACGTCGCAGGCGGCGGCGTCAAGGTCGACGACGCCGGAGATGCGTCCCATGACGGCGGCTTTTTCTTCGGCGGTCATTTTGCCTTTTTCGACGGCTTTGCCGAGGTTCTTGTCGATGCCGGCGATGCCTTTTTTGACGAATTCGTCTTTGATGTCGCGGAGGACGACGGTGAGGCCGCCCTGGGCCATTACCTGGGCGATGCCGCTGCCCATCTGGCCGGCGCCGATTACCAGAGCTTTTTTGAATTCCATACAGTACACCCTCTCCAATAAATTATTTTTTTCACATACGGCTAAATGCGACGAACCCCCCGCCGCAGGGTTTATTCCATACGGCGCGGGGGTTCCTGCTACTTCTTGAGGACGGTGGCTTTGCCGTCGATGACGACGGTGCCGTCCTGGTTGGTGACGGTGGTGCGGAAGATGAGGCGGTTTTTCTCGGGGATTTTTTCGATGGCTTCGACGGTGGCGGTGACGGTGTCGCCGATTTTCACCGGGGCTTTGAAGGCGAGTTCTTGCCCGAGGTAGATGGTGTTGCGGCCGGGCAGCGAGGTGCCGAGTACGGCGGAGATGAAGCCGGCCGAGAGCATGCCGTGGGCGATGCGTTCTTTGAACATGGTGGTTTTGGCGAATTCGGCGTCGATGTGGACGGGGTTGAAGTCGCCGCTGACGCCGGCGAAGGTGTAGACGTCGTGTTCGCTGACTGTTTTGGTCATGCTGGCTTTGTCGCCGATGTTGATTTCGGCGAAGGGGATGTCGCGAACCATATTCGATTCCTCTTTTCGTTATGCTTCCTTGATTTTCCGGAACTCTTCGGTGAGGATGGGCAATACTTCCATGACGTCGCCGACGATGCCGTAGTCGGCCATTTTGAAGATGGGGGCGTCGGGGTCTTTGTTGACGGCGATGACGATGTCGGAGGAGGACATGCCGGCAAGGTGCTGGATGGCGCCTGATATGCCGCAGGCGAAGTAGATTTTGGGGCCTACGGTTTTGCCGGTCTGGCCTACCTGGTGGAGGGCCGGTTTCCAGCCGGCGTCGACGGCGGCGCGGGAGGCGCCGACGGCTGCGCCGAGGACGTTCGCCAGGTCTTCGATGAGGGTGAAGTTTTCGGGTTTGCAGAGGCCGCGGCCGCCGGAGACGATGATTTCGGCTTCTTCGAGGTTGCAGGCGGCGGTGCATACTTTGATGACTTCGATGAGTTTGGTGCGGATGTCGCCGGGCTTGACTTTGCTGGGAACGCGGATTATTTCGCCGCTCTTGGCGTAGTCGGGCTCGGGTTTTTTGAAGACTTTCGGCCGGACGGTGCCCATCTGGGGCCGGTGGTCGGGGCAGAGGATGGTGGCCATGATGTTGCCGCCGAAGGCCGGACGGGTCCAGGCGACGAGGCCGGTGGCTTCGTCGATGCCGAGGCCGGTGCAGTCGGCGGTGAGGCCGGTGCCGACGCGGCAGGCGATGCGCGGCCCGAGGTCGCGGCCGTCGTTGGTGGCGCCGAGGAGGATGACGGAGGGTTTGTAGGCGCCGATGAGGTCGACGAGGGCGATGGTGTAGGCGTCGGTGCTGTAGTGGGCGTATTCGGGGCCTTCGACGAGGTAGACTTTGTCGGCGCCGGCGGCGAAGGCTTCTTTGGCGAGCGCCTCTACGCCGTCGCCGAGGATGACGGCGGCGAGCTTCTGGTTCATGGCGTCGGCGAGTTTGCGGCCTTCGCCGAGAAGTTCGAGGCCGACGTTGCGGGGATGCCCTTCAGCCAGTTCGAGGTAGACCCAGACGTCTTTGTAGGCGTTCTTGTCGATGGCGACCTGTTTGGCTTCTTCTTCACGGATGATGGTTTTGACGGGACAGGTGTCGATGCAGGCGCCGCAGGCGGTGCAGGCTTCGGTGATGAAGGCTTTGGCGTCGTCCTGCATTTCGATGGCGCCGAAGGGACAGGCGCCGACGCAGGCGTTGCAGCCGATGCACTGGTCTTTGATTACTTTGATGGCCATTGTTTTCGCTACCCCCTAGACGATCTTCGCTTCAGACAATTTGGCGATTAGTTCTGCGACCGCTTCCCGGGCGGTGTCCTTCTGGATGAGAACCCCCTGGGTGCGCTGCTTGGGGGTGAAGATTTTGCGGACTTGGGTGGGCGAGCCTTTGAGGCCGAGCTTGGCTTCGTCGACCTGCAGGTCGGCGAGCGTCCAGACGGGGATCTCGGCGCGGTTGGCGCGCATGGTGCCTTTGACGGTGGGGTAGCGCGGCTCGTTGGCGGATTTGACGAAGGTGAGCATGACGGGCGTATTTACTTCGATGACTTCGTAGCCGTCTTCGTGTTCGCGCTCGAGGCGGACGGTGCTGCCGTCTACTTCGACTTTGGCGACGTAGGTGACCTGGGGTATGCCGAGGTGTTCGGCGATTTCCGGTCCGACCTGGGCGGTGTCGCCGTCGATGGCTTGCTTGCCGCAGAGGATTAAGTCGACTGTGCCAAGCTTTTTGATGGCCGCCGCGAGGGTGTAGCTGGTGGCGAGGGTGTCGGCGCCGCCGAAGGCGCGGTCGCTTACGAGGATGGCCGCGTCGGCCCCCATGGCGAGGCATTCCTTCAGTGCGTCCTTGGCCTGGGGCGGCCCCATGCTGATAACCGTCACCTTGCCACCGTGCTTCTCTTTGAGGACGAGCGCCGCTTCAACGGCGTTCTTGTCGAACGGGTTGACGATGCTCGGTACCCCCTGGCGGATGAGCGTGTTTGTTACAGGATCGATTTTTACTTCGGTGGTGTCAGGTACTTGCTTGACACAGACGACGATTTCCATTCTTCAGCCTCCTGTTTCTGGTGAGATGAAGCGCCGGCTAGCGGAGGACGGCCCCCGAGATGACCATGCGCTGGACTTGGTTCGTACCTTCGTAGATCTGGGTGATTTTGGCGTTGCGCATCAGGCGCTCGACCGGGTATTCGCGGCTGTAGCCGTAGCCGCCGAAGATCTGGACGGCGTCGGTGGTGACGGCCATTGCAGCGTCCGAGGCGTACAGCTTGGCCATGGCGGCCTCTTTGGAGTAGGGCTGGCCGTTGTCTTTGAGGTAGGCGGCGCGGTAGGTGAGCAGGCGGGCGGCGTCGACCTTGACGGCCATGTCGGCGAGCATGAAGCCGATGGCCTGGTTGGCGGCGATGGGTTTGCCGAACTGGACCCTTTCCTTGGAGTATTTGACGGCGTGGTCGAGCGCGGCCTGGGCGATGCCGAGGGCCTGGGCGGCGACCCCGATGCGGCCGCCGTCGAGGGTGGACATGGCGATTTTGAAGCCATCGCCTTCCTTGCCGAGGAGGTTGGCCACCGGAACTTTGACGTCCTGGAAGATAAGCTCCATGGTCTGGGAGGAACGGATGCCCATTTTATGCTCTTTTTTGCCAAAGGTGAACCCAGGCATATCCTTTTCGAGAATGAAGGCGGAAATTCCTTTCACACCCTTGCTTTTGTCGGTCATGGCGAAGACGATGTAGACTTCGGCTTCGCCGGCGTTGGTGATGAAGATTTTGCTACCGCTCAAGACGTAGTGGTCGCCCTGGAGGACGGCGACGGTCTGCTGGGAGGCGGCGTCGGTGCCGGCGTTGGGTTCGGTGAGGCCGAAGGCGCCGAGTTTGGTCCCTTCGGCGAGGGGGGTGAGGTATTTCTTTTTCTGTTCGTCGGTGCCGTAGGCGTAGATGGGCCAGCCGCACAGCGACACGGACGCGGACAGCGCGATGCCGAGGCCGTCGTCGATGCGGCTGATTTCCTCGATGGCGAGGATGTAGCTGAGGTTGTCGCCGCCTGCGCCGCCATATTGCTCGGGGAAGCAGATGCCGGTTACGCCGAGGTCGCCGAGGGAGTCGAACAGGGAACGGTCAAATTTTTCATGCTCGTCGCGTTCTTCCGTGCCTGGGGCAACTTCCTTTTCGGCGAATTCACGCACCATTTTTTGCATCATTTTTTGGTCGTCGGTCAGTTCGAATTGCATGTTAATTCTCTCCTGTCGTGATAGTATTTGTCTTGCAAGTATTATAAGCGTGAAAAAAATCACAAGAGTTTTTTATTTTAGTGCCAATAGGATATCCCATTGGCACTAAAAGTTTGCGCATTTTGCCTAGTGGGAGCCTACAGTTTTTCTACGATGGTGGCTACGCCCTGTCCGCCGCCGATGCAGAGGGTGGCGAGGCCGCGTTTGGCGCCGCGCGCTTCCATAGCGTGGAGGAGGGTGACGAGGATGCGCGCGCCGCTGGCGCCGATGGGATGGCCGAGGGCGATGGCGCCGCCGTTGACGTTGACTTTTTCCTTGACGAAGCCGAGTTCTTTGCCGACGGCCAGGAACTGGGCGGCGAAGGCTTCGTTGGCTTCGATGAGGTCGATGTCGCCGAGGGTGAGGCCGGCTTTGGCTAAAGCCTTGCGGGTGGCGGAGACGGGGCCCATGCCCATGATGGCGGGGTCGACGCCGCCTGAGCCGTAGCCGACGATTTTGGCGAGGGGTTTGAGGCCGAGGGCTTTGGCTTTGTCGGCGCTCATGACGACAAGGGCGGCCGCGCCGTCGTTGATGCCGGAGGCGTTGCCGGCGGTGACGGTGCCGTCTTTCTTAAAGGCGGGTTTGAGGCCGCAGAGCGACTGGACGGTGGTGCCGGATTTGGGGTATTCGTCGGTGTCGAAGACGGTGTCGCCCTTTTTGCCTTTGATGGTGACGGGGACGATCTCTTTTTTGAAGGCGCCGCTTTCGATGGCTTTGATGGCTTTGTCCTGGGATTCGTAGGCGAGCTGGTCCTGCATTTCGCGGGTGACGCCGAATTTTTCGGCGACGTTTTCGGCGGTGATGCCCATGTGGTAGTCGTTGAAGGCGCACCACAGACCGTCGTTGATCATGACGTCGACAACTTTGTCGTGGCCCATGCGGTAGCCCCAGCGGGCTTTGCTGGACAGGAGGTACGGGGCCTGGGTCATGCTTTCCATGCCGCCGGCGAGGACGATGTCGGCGTCGCCGCACATGATGGCCTGGGCGGCGAGGTTGACGGTTTTGAGGCCGGAGCCGCAGACCTTGTTGATGGTCATCGACGGCACTTCGGCCGGGAAGCCGGCTTTGATGGCAGCCTGGCGGGCGGGGTTTTGCCCGAGGCCGGCCTGGAGGACGTTGCCGAAGATTATTTCGTCGACATTTTCGGCTTTGACGCCGACCTTCTCGGTGGCCGCTTTGAGGACGATGGCGCCCAGGTCCGGGGCGGACAGGGAGGCCAGCGCGCCGTTGAAGGTGCCGATCGCCGTGCGGACGGCGCTGACGATTACTACTTCCTTCAACTCGATCATCTCCTTTTGGTTTTGTCGCTAGTTTATTCCGTATGCGGAATATTTATTTTATTGTAACACTATTTACCGTTGGCAGGCAACATGTCCTTGAGGCCGATTTTGTCGGCTTTGAAGATGCGGTCGTCCATGATTTTGAGTTTGGGGGCGATAATGGGTTTGAAGTCCATCAGGGCAAGGATGTCTTTTTCAAGGTCGACGCCGGGGGCGATTTCGGTGAGGGTCATGCCCTGCGGGGTGAGTTCGAAGACGGCCCGTTCGGTGATGTAGAGGACAGGCTGTTTGACTTTTTGGGCGTAGTCGCCGCTGAAGGTGATCTGTTCGACGTGGTCGAGGAATTTGCGGGCTTTGCCTTCGGTGACGATTTTGAGTTTGCCGTCCTTGACCTCGACCTGCAGGCCGCCGGCGGTAAAGGTGCCGCAGAATACGACCCGCTTGGCGTTTTGGGTGATGTTGATGAAACCGCCGCAGCCGGCAACACGGCCTTTAAATTTGCTGACGTTGATGTTGCCGTGTTTGTCGGTCTCCGCGAGGCCGAGGTAGGCGAGGTCGAGGCCGCCGCCGTCGTAGAAGTCGAATTGATAGGGCTGGTCGACGAGCGCGTCGGGGTTGCTGACGGCTCCGAAGCTGAGACCGCCGGCGGGGACGCCGCCCCAGCCGCCGGGCTCGACGGTCAGGGTCATGGTTTCGCCGACGCCTTCTTCGTTGGCTACCATGGCGACGCCTTCGGGCATGCCGATGCCGAGGTTGACGATGGCGCCGGGGATGAGCTCCATGGCGGCGCGGCGGGCGATGACCTTGCGGTCGTCGAGGACCATGGTCGGGATGGCGGACAGCGGGATGCGGACTTCGCCGGAGTAGGCGGGGTTGTATTGTTCGCCGAAGGTCTGGGCGTGTTTGGCCGGTTCGGAGACGACGATGAAGTCGACGAGGCGTCCGGGTACTTTTACGTCTTTGGGTTTGAGGGTGCCTTTCAGGACGATCCGCTCGACCTGGGCGATGACGATGCCGCCGCAGTTCTTCGCCGCCTGGGCGATGGGGAGGATTTCGAGGGCCAGCGCCTCGCGCTCGATGCTGATGTTGCCGCTTTCGTCGGCGGTGGTGCCGCGGATGAGGCCGACGGTGATCGGGAAGGGCTTGTACCACAGCCACTCTTCGCCGCCGAGCTGGATTACTTCGACAAGTTCTTCCTTGGTGGCGGTGTTGATTTTGCCGCCTTCGACGCGGGGATCGCAGAAGGTGTTGAGGCCGACCTTGGTGATGATGCCGGGCTTGTTGCCTGCTACGCTGCGCAGCCACTGGGCGAGGGTGCCCTGGGGAAAGTTGTAGGCGTCGATTTTGTTTTCGACGGCGAGTTTGCCGAGCTTGGGGGCGAGGTTCCAGTGTCCGCCGACGACGCGTTTGACCATGCCTTCGAAGCCGAAGTGGTTGAGGCCGCGGTCTTTGCCGTCGCCCTGGCCGGCGCAGTATACGAGGGTAAGGTCGCGGGGTTTTGCTTCCGCAAGGAATCTTTCTTCACAGGCCGCGGTGATGGCTTCGGGATGACCGATGCCGACGAAGCCACTGGTTGCCACCGTCGCGCCGTCTTTGATGAGTTTGGCGGCTTCCTGCGCGGTGATTATTTTTGCCATTGCTATTCACTCCCCCTAAATGATTTCAATGTATATTCATGCAATTAACGTGCCAACACTTATTATTACTCGCTGGACGGCGGTTAACCGACATCGCCCACCCTTTCCTGCCGTTAGTGTTACAATTGCGAGGACAATAGTACTGTGTCGCGCAGAAAGGCGAATATCCAGTCTCGCTCGCGTTTTTTGCCGCAGGCCGGTAATAATAAGGACAATGGCGGCCGCAACCGACTGTATATAATTTTGTACAAACTTGTCGCTGTTTATATACAGCGGCTGTCGATTAACCGGCCGCCGGGCGCGCGCCGTCCGCCGCCCACTACGCATTAAAGGAGGAAGAGATTGACCATGGAAGTAATCGGTATAATCCTCAGCCTGTTCCTACTGATGTTCTTTGCTTACCGAGGGTTCTCGGTCATCTTGTTCGCGCCCGTTTTCGCCCTGCTGGCGGCGGCGTTGTCGGGGCTGCCCCTGATGCCGGCCTATACGGAGCTGTTCATGGCCAAAGGGGTTACGTATGTCAAGACTTATTTCCCCGTTTTTCTGCTGGGGGCGGTGTTCGGCAAGGTGATGGAGGACACCGGCCTGGCCAAGGGGATCGCCCGCGCGATCATCCAGGGGCTCGGCAAGGAGCGGGCCATTCTTTCCGTGGTGCTGGCCGGCGCGGTTCTGACTTACGGCGGCGTGAGCCTGTTCGTGGTGGTGTTCGCGGTCTACCCGTTCGCCGCCGCTCTGTTCCGCGAGGCCGACATTCCCAAACGGCTCATCCCCGGCTCGGTGGCTCTCGGCGCTTTCACGTTTACGATGGATTCTTTCCCCGGCACGCCGCAGATCCAGAATATCATTCCGACGAATTTTTTCGGCACGACGTTGTATGCGGCGCCGGTGAGCGGTCTGCTGGGCGGCACGGCCATCCTGGTGCTGGGCGTGAGCTGGCTGAATTACCGCCGCCGGGCGGCAAAAAACGAGGGCTACGGCCAGCATACGCTCAATGAGCCGGAAGCCCAGGCCGCAACCGTCGATCTGCCGCCGTGGTTCGTCGGCATCCTGCCGCTGCTGACGGTGCTGGTGATCAATTTCGTCGTGACCCGCTACGTGAATTGGGACCCCAATCTGCTGGCCCCGTTCCAGGCGATGAAGCTGCCGCTGGTGGCCGCTTCGGTGAAGTCGGTGCTGAGCATCTGGGCGCTGATTATCGCGCTGGTGTGCGGGATCGTGCTGGCTATCATCCTCGGCCTCGGCCGCCTGCCCGGGGGCGGTATGGCCAAGGCGCTGAACGCCGGCGCGATCGGGTCGCTGCTGGCGATCATGAATACGGCGTCGGAGGTGGGCTACGGCAACGTGATCGCTTCGCTTCCCGGCTTCCAGGCGATTTCGACGGCGCTGATGGGGATTAAGATCGGCGGTTCGCCGCTGGTGTCGGAGGCGGTAACGGTGAATGTGCTGGCAGGCATAACCGGGTCGGCGTCGGGGGGGATGTCGATCGCCCTCGACCTGATGGCGAAGGATTGGCTGGCATGGGCGAACTCGATCGGGATGTCGCCGGAGATCCTCCACCGGGTGGCGTCGATGGCGTCGGGCGGGATGGACACCCTGCCTCACAACGGGGCGGTGATCACGCTGCTGGCGGTCTGCGGCCTGACCCACCGCGATTCGTATTTCGATATTTTCGCGATGACGGTGATCAAGACAGCGATGGTTTTTCTCGTCATATTGTTCCACAGCCTTACGGGGATTCTGTGATGGGTGGAACTTCGGCCGCCTCCGGTGCTATAATAGGGTAAAACAGCGAAGCTGCAGAGGGGCCTGACTATGGGTGGATGGAAAAGCTGGCGGCGCTGGCTGCTGGTCGTGATATTGTTCGTTTTCCTGGCGGTGGAGCTGCCGATCGTGGCCGGCGGTTTTCTGTCCAGGCCGGCGCCGGCGGATGTGATGATCGTGCTGGGGTCGCGGGTGTTCGGGACCGAGCCGGGGCCGATGCTCAGGCTGCGGCTGGAGGAGGCTGTGCGCCTTTACCGGCAGGGGCTGGCGCCGGCGATTATCGTGAGCGGAGCCCGCGGCGAGGACGAGGAGGTGGCCGAGGCGTTCGCGATGCGCGATTACCTTATTAAAGAGGGCATCCCCGGCGAGCGGATTCTCACCGAGGATGGGTCGTACAATACTTATCAGAATCTGGCCAATTCGCAGGCGGTGATGGCGGCGCAAGGGTACCGCAAGGCGATCATCGTTTCGAATGCGTCGCATGTGCACCGGACGCTGGTGCTGGCCCGCGACCTGGGGCTGGAGGCGAGCGCGGCGCCGGCGCCGATGCCGGACGGCCTGTATCTCACGGTGCGCAATTATCTGCGCGAGGGGGCGGCGATGGCGGCGCTGGCTTTCAGGCGGTAGGGGCCGGGTCTACAATAGGCATAATCAAAAAGTCCGCCGGTCGTTTGACCGGGCGGACTTTTTTGTGTTCAGTTCACTTGTACGGTGCCGGGGCCGAGGATTTCCTCGATTTCTTTCAGCGCCTCGGGCGTGGGGTCGAGCCAGTACTGGCGGTCGGTGCGGACGACGCGGCGGGTGGCGGTGAAGTGGAGGTAGACGACTGCCTGGCCGTGGTGGCGGGCGAAGACGCCTTTGAGGAGGTCGAAGACGGCGTCTGTTTCGTGTCCCTGGCCGAGGCGGAGGCGGACTTCGCCGCTTTTTTTGACGCTGGCGGGCTGGGCGCCGGCGCCTAAGGGGACGATGTCTTCGGCGATGATTTTGACGGTTTCTTCGCCGACATTGAGCCGGCCGCTGACGGCGACGGCGGCGTCGGGCAGGACGATGCGGCTTGCTTTGTCGAACAGGCGGGGGAAGACGACGACTTCGACTTGGCCGGTGAAGTCTTCGAGGTTGACGAAGCACATCATGTCGCCGCTTTTGGTGGTGATGCGCTTGGCGCCGGCGACGAGGCCGGCGACTTTGACGGGCTGTCCGTCGCCGTATTCGCCGCCGGACAGGAGGCCGACAGCGGTGTAGCTTTTCATGGTTTCGCGGTATTGGTCGAGGGGATGGCCGGTGACGTAGAAGCCGGTCATTTCTTTTTCCATGGCGAGGAGTTCCGCGGGGGGCAGTTCGTCGAGGTGCGGGGGGGTGATGTCGTCGGCGCAGGTGTCGCTGTCGTCGCCGAAGAGGCCGAGCTGGCCGCTGTCGCGGTCGCGCTGGCGGCAGGCGGCGACTTCGGCGGCCTGGTCGAGGGCGGCGAGGAGCTGGGAGCGTTTCCAGCCGAAGGAGTCGAAGGCGCCGCATTTGATGAGGCTTTCGAGCATGCGTTTGTTGACGAGCCGCATGTCGATGCGCGAGCAAAAGTCGACGAGGGAGGCGAAGCGGCCGCCGGCGGCGCGCACGGCGAGGATGCCGGCGATGGCGTTGTCGCCGACGTTCTTGACGCCGGCGAGGCCGAAGCGGATGGCTGCGCCGTCGACGGTGAAGCCGGCGGAGCTGGCGTTGATGTCGGGGGGGAGGACGGAGAGGCCCATGCGCCGGCATTCTTCGATGTAGAAGCCGACTTTGTCGTTGGCGCCCATTATGCTGGTGAGGAGGGCGGCCATGAATTCCTGGGGGTAGTTGGCTTTGAGCCAGGCGGTCTGGTAGGCGACGAGGGCGTAGGCGGCGCTGTGGGATTTATTGAAGCCGTAGTCGGCGAAGTGGGCGATAAGGTTGAAGATTTCTTCGGCGAGTTTGGGGCTGATGCGATGCTCGGCGGCCCCTTTCATGAAGTTTTCGCGCTGGGCGGCGATGACTTCGGGCTTTTTCTTGCCCATGGCGCGGCGGAGGAGGTCGGCCTGGCCGAGGGTGAAGCCGGCGAGGGTGGAGGCGATCTGCATGACCTGCTCCTGGTAGAGGATGACGCCGAAGGTGTCTTTGAGGATGGGCTCGAGGAGCGGGTGGAGGTAGGTGACTTTTTTGCGGCCGTGGCGGCCGTTGATGAAGTCGGTGACCATGCCGCTGCCCAGTGGCCCCGGCCGGTAGAGGGCGACGAGGGGGATGAGGTCTTCGAAGCGTTCGGGTTTTAGTTCTTTGACGAGGTTGGTCATGCCGCTGGATTCCATCTGGAAGACGCCGGCGGTGTCGCCGGCCGAGAGCATGGCGCTGGTTTTGGGGTCGCCCAAAGGGATGGCGTCGATGTCGACGGCGAGGCCGCGGTTTTCTTTGATGAGGGCGAGGGCGTCGCCGATGACGGTGAGGGTCCTCAGGCCCAGGAGGTCCATTTTGAGGAGGCCGATTTCTTCGATGCGGTCTTTGTCGTACTGGGTGGTGACGAAGCCTTCGGAGGAGTTTTGGAGGGGGACGTAGTGGGTGAGGGGTTCGTTGGCGATGACGACGCCGGCGGCGTGGGTGGAAGCGTGGCGCGGCAGGCCTTCGACGCTCATGGCGAGGTCGAGGAGCTTTTTGATTTCGGGGTCGGCCTGGTAGAGGGTTTTGAGTTCGCCGCTGACTTCGAGGGCGCGGTGGAGGGTGATGCCGAGTTCGCCGGGGACGAGTTTGGCGATGCGGTCGACGTCGCCGTAGGGCATGTTGAGGGCGCGGCCGACGTCGCGGATGGCGGCTTTGGCGGCCATGGTGCCGAAGGTGATGATTTGGGCGACGCGGTCGGCGCCGTAGCGTTCGACGACGTATTCGATGATTTTGCCGCGCCGGACGTAGCAGAAGTCAATGTCGATATCAGGCATGGTGATGCGTTCGGGGTTGAGGAAGCGCTCGAAGAGGAGGCCGTATTTGAGGGGGTCGATGTTGGTGATGCCGAGGAGGTAGGCGACGATGCTGCCGGCGGCCGAGCCGCGGCCGGGGCCGACGGCGATGCCTTGCTGGCGGGCGTAGTTGACGAAGTCCCAGACGATTAGGAAGTAGCTGGCGAAGCCCATCTGGGCGATGGTGGCGAGTTCGTAGTCGAGCCGGTCGGTTTCGGTTTTGCCGGCGGCGGGGTAGCGCGCCGGCATTCTTTCGAGGCAGAGGGCGTGGAGGTATTGTTCGGGGGTCTGACCGGCGGGGATGGGGAATTCGGGCAGGTAGAGTTTGCCGAATTCGAGGCTTAGGTCGCAGCGGTCGGCGATGCGGGCGGTGTTGGCGAGCGCTTCGGGGTAGGCGGCGAAGAGGGCGGCCATTTCGTCGGCGCTTTTGAGGTAAAATTCGCTGCCGGTGAAGCGCATGCGGCCGGCGTCGTCGACGGTTTTGCCTGTCTGGATGCAGAGGAGGACGTCGTGGCTTTCGGCGTCCTGGCGGTCGATGTAGTGGATGTCGTTGGTGGCGACGAGGCCGACGCCGATTTTGGCGGCGAGGGCGGCGAGCATGGGGTTGACTTGTTTCTGCTCGGGCAGGCCGTGGTCCTGGAGCTCGATGAAGAAGTTGTCGGGGCCGAAGATGGCGACGTATTCGCGGGCCAACGCCTCGGCGCCGGCTTTGTCGCCGCGGAGCAGGAGCTGGGGCAGCTCGCCGGCCAGGCAGGCGCTGAGGGCGATGATGCCGTCATGGTATTCGCGGAGGAGTTCTTTGTCGATGCGCGGTTTATAGTAGAAGCCCTCGGTGTGGGCGCGGGAGACGAGCTCCATGAGGTTGCGGTAGCCGGTGGCGTTTTGGGCCAGCAGGACGAGGTGGTAGTAAGCCTCGCCTTCGACGGTGGTTTTCTCGAGCCGCGAGCGCGGGGCGACATAGACCTCGCAGCCGATGACCGGCTTGATGCCCTTTTTGACGGCGTGTTTGAAGAAGTCGACGACGCCGCTCATGGTGCCGTGGTCAGTGATGGCGACGGCGGGCATGCCGAGTTCTTTGGCGCGGGCGACAAGGCGCTCGACGCGGCTGGCGCCGTCGAGGAGGCTGAATTCGGTGTGATTGTGCAGGTGTACGAAGGGGTTGCTCATCGGTTTTTGTCCTTTCGGTGTATAGGACGCCGCCGGCTTATCCTGCCATCGTGCGTATTAGGAGAGTTTCTCTTCCGGAGGCGGCGATACCTCCTTTGCCGATTGACCGGTAATCGAAAGGCCCCGGGCCGAAACCCGGGACCTTTTTTCCGCGGAGCTGTTTACCGCTGCTTGCCAAGTACGGCGAGGACTTCGTCGATATCGGGCAGTTGGGGGATATCGTAGATTTTTACCCACAGTACTTTGCCGTTTTCGTCGAGGATGACGTTGGCCCGCTGGGAGAAGCCTTCGACTTCCCGGAACAGCCCGTAGTCCATGGCTGCCTTGCCGTGGGGCCAGAAGTCGGCGAGCAGTTTGACGGTGGCGATTTTGAGTTCTTTCGCCCAGGCGTTCTTGGACGGGTAGGCGTCGATGCTCAGGCCCAGGGGGACGGCGTTGAGGCGTTCGAAGTCGGCCAGGCGGTCTTCAAGCGCTTTCATCTGATCGGCGCAGACCCTGGTCCATGCGAGGGGGTGCCAACTGAGCAGCACTTTTTTGCCACGGTAAGCTTTGAGCTCGATGAGTTCGCCCCGGTTGTCCTTGAGGGCAAAGTCGGGGGCGAGGTCGCCGACGGCGATAGGGTTCATTTCTTTTCCTCCTTATATAATTTCTGTTATTTAGGGTTGGCTGGCCGTTTGTGGCGACGGTGGAGCCGCGGCCGGTCTTCCCGCTGTCTGTATAACATATATTTTCGGTAGACGGGGGGCAATTCCTCTGAAAATTGTGTTTGTTCGCGAAAGGGATTGTCCGTGTTATGCAGAATTTCTTATGTGGCTATAATGGGAGGTTTTGACATGCATCATATCGGCATTCTTCAGCTTACCCAACATCTGGACGACGCCGTCCAGGGCTTCAAGGCCGGTCTGGCAGAGGGCGGCCCGGAGGCGACGTTCACTTATCTTAACGCCGACGGCAACGCGGCGCTGCTGCCGGCGCTTGCGGAGGAACTCGCCAGACGGGGGGCGGAGCTGATTTTCGCCTGCTCGACGCCGGCGGCCAAGGCGGCCGTGGAACTGGCGGCGCCTATCCCGGTGGTGTTTACGCCGGTGTTCGACCCGGCGGGGGCCGGCCTGCTGGCCGCGGGCAAGGCGACCGGCATGGCGGGCATGGTGCCGGCGGCGGCGAAGGTGGCGTTCATGCGCCGACTGCTCCCGGCGGCGTGCACGGTCGGGGTGCTTTATCACGACGGCGACGCCAACGCGGTGCTGGAGACGGAAAATTTCCGCTTGGCGGCTGCGGGAACGTTTGAGCTTATTATTTTTGCCGTTTCGCGGTCTGACCACCTGTCCACTTTCGATGAGAGGTTGGCTGTCAAGCCTGACGCCCTATTTCTGCCGATCGGGCGGGTGGTGGAGGAAAATTTCGCGACAGTTGCTTACTACGCGGAGCTTGTCGGCGTGCCGGTGGTCGCTTCCAGCCCCGCCAACGTGGCCGTCGGCGCACTCGGCGCTCTGACCGCCGATCATTATAAATTGGGCTGTGCGTGCGCCGGACAGGCGGCCCGCATCCTCGCCGGCGCGGCGCCAAGCAGCCTGCCGGTGGGCCGGGCGGACGACCCGGATGTGCTGCTGAACGCGGCGGCGGCCCGGAGCCTGGGGCTGACGCTGCCGGCGGAGCTTGTGAAGATTGCGAGGGAAGTGTATGAGTGAAGTTGAACTGCTTGCTCCGGCCGGGACGTGGGACGCGCTTGTGGCGGCTGTCGATGCCGGGGCAGACGCGGTTTACCTCGGCGGCAAACGCTTCAATATGCGGCTGCACCGCCGGGACGCCAATTTCGACGACGACGCCCTGGCACGGGCGGTGGCGTTTACCCACGCCCGCGGGGTGCGCCTGTATGTAACGGTGAATAATCTGATCAGCGAGGCCGAGCTGCCGGCGCTGCGCGCGTATCTCGCTTTTCTGCAGGAGCTGGGGCCGGACGCGCTGATTGTCCAGGATCCCTGCCTGCTGGAGCTTGCCCGCGCGGAGGGCCTGACGCTGCCGCTCCATGCGTCGGTGATGATGAATACCCATAATGAGGCGGCGGTGCGCACGCTGCAGGATTACGGGGTGACGCGGGTGGTTTTCAGCCGCGAGCTGACGCTGTCTCAGCTGTCGCTGATCAGGGAACGGACGGGCATCGAGCTGGAGTATTTCGTGCATGGGGATATGTGCGTGGCCCACAGCGGGCAGTGCCTGCATTCGGGGGTGGTGTTCGGCCAGAGTTCGAACCGCGGCCGCTGCCTGAAGCCGTGCCGCTGGCCGTACGGTTTCACGGCGGCGGGCAAGCCGCTGGCGGCGGAACGCGACCCCGGCCCCTACAAGCTGGCGCTTAAGGATATGTGTCTTTATCTGCACCTGCCGCAGCTCATCCAGGCGGGGGTGGTTTCGTTCAAGATCGAGGGGCGGATGCGGACCGCCGATTTCGTCGGCCGTGTGACCGGCCTGTACCGCCGGGCGATCGACCGCTATCTGGCCGATCCGGCCGGCTATACCGCCGATCAGGCGGAGTGGCGTGAGCTTCACGCCAGCCGGGCGCGCGATTTTACGACGTGCTACGCGTTCGGCAACCCCGGCGCGGCGGCGGTGGATTTCAGCGGCGCGCGCGAGCCGCGCTTCTTCAGCCAGGCGGTGAAGGAGGTGTCGGCGACGGCGACGGCGGCCGGACTGCCGGCCGGGGGCGACGGGGCGGCGCGGACGCGGGCGCTGCTGACGGTGAGGGTGGCCGATCTGGCGGCGTTGGCGGCGGCGTACGAAAACGGCGCCGATGTGGCTTATGTGGGCGGCGAGGCTTTCAAGCCGGCCAAACCCTGGACGCTGACGGATATCGCCGCGGCGGTGAAGATGGCCGAGGCGCGCGGCGCGGAGTTGGTGGTTACGACGCCGCGCGTCACGGCGGAGCGGGAGTGCGGCGAGCTGGCGGCGCTGCTTAAGTCGCTGGCGGAGATCAGGCCGCACGGTGTGATGGTTAGCAACCCCGGCATGCTGAGGCTGGCCGGCGAGTTGACCACCCTCCCCCTCTACGCCGATTTCTCGTTCAACCTGTTCAATTCGCTGACTGCCCGCTGGCTGAAGAACCAGGGTGTTTGCCGGGCTACGGCGGCGCTGGAGGCTACCGGCACTCAGGCGGCGGCTATCGCGGCGGCCAGCCCGCTGCCGCTGGAGATGGTGGTGCACGGGCCGCTGGAGGCGATGGTTATGGATTATTGCCTGCCGCGGGCGCTGCTGGGCAATGGGACGCCGGCCGGGTTGTGCCGGGAGGTGTGCCAGGGGAGCGATTTCGCCCTTACGGACAGCGCCGGGGAGAGCCACGCGGTGAAGGTCGACCAGTATTGCCGCAACCATGTGCTGTTGGCGCGCGATCTGTGCCTGGCGGGGCGTCTGGCGCCGCTGGCCGCGGCTGGCGTGGGGGCTTTTAGGATCGAGGGCCAGCACTACGATGCCGGCCATGTCGGCGATGTGGTGGCCGCTTACCGGCGGGAGCTCGACTGCGCGGCGGCCCCGGAGGCGCCGGCGTCTGCGCCGCGGCCGGTGGGGATCGGCGTTTTCCGTTATGAGGGATCGCGATAATTTCGCCAGGAGGGTGTTGCCATGAAAAAACCGGCCGGTCCGGAGGAGATCCTGCGCAAGAAGCATCAGTACCTCATTCCGTGCGTTTATCATTTTTACGCCGAGCCGATGCAGATCGTCCGCGGGGAGATGCAGTACCTGTTCGATCATGCCGGCAGGCGTTATCTGGATTGCTTCGCCGGCGTGTCGGTGGTGAACTGCGGCCACTGCCACCCTGATATCGTGAAGGCGGTGTGCGAGCAGGCGTCGACCCTGCAGCACACGACGACGATTTATCTGACCCAGCCGATCGTCGATCTGGCCGAGCGTCTGGCGGCGGTGACCCCCGGCAGGCTGGGCAAGTCGTTTTTCTGCGCGAGCGGCAGCGAGGCCAACGAGGGGGCTGCGCTGCTGGCGCAGCTGGCGACCGGCCGCAGCGAGTTCATCAGCCTGCGCCAGGGGCTGCACGGCCGCACCAAGCTGGCGATGAGCCTGACGGGGCTGCAGATGTGGCGGGCTGATGCAAGTCCGGTCGGCGGCGTGAGTTTCGCGCCCAACCCGTACTGCTTCCGCTGTCCGCTCGGCAGCCGAAAGGGCTCGTGCGACCTGGCCTGCGCCGATGCGGTGGAGACGCTGATAAAGACGACCACCTCCGGCCAGGTGGCGGCGATGTTTGTGGAGCCCATCCAGGGCAACGGCGGCGTGATCACCCCGCCCCCCGGATATTTCCAGCGCCTGCGGGAGATCCTCGACCGGTACGGCGTGCTGCTGGTGGTCGACGAGGTGCAGACCGGCTTCGGCCGCACCGGCAAAATGTTCGGCATCGAGCATTTCGGGGTGGAGCCGGATATTATGACGATGGCCAAGGCTTTGGCCAACGGCACGCCGGTGGGGGCTTTTATCACCAACGACGAGCTGGCCGCGAGGTTCACCCGCCCCAGTGCGTCAACCCTGGGCGGCAACCCGGTGACAGCCTCGGCCGCTCTCGCGACGCTCGATGTTATCGCCAAGCACGGCTTGGCCGACCGGGCCGCCATCCTCGGCGACCGCCTCAAGGCCGGCCTGACGGCGCTGATGGAGCGCCACCCGGTGATCGGCGATGTCCGCGGCCTCGGCCTGATGCTCGGGGCCGAGCTCGTCCGCCCGGACAACGCGCCGGCCGCGGCCGAGACCGACCTTGTGCTGGAGATGATGAAGGACAGGGGCTTCCTGGTGGGCAAAAACGGGCTTTACCGCAATGTCCTCGCCTTTCAGCCGCCGCTGGTCGTCAGCGCCGCGGATATCGACGATCTGCTCACGGCGCTGGACGACGCGCTCGGCCAATTATGAGAGTCAACTCCGCAGCGGGCGTACAGCTCGCTGCGTTTCTTTCTGCGGCGACCGCGGACGGCCGGCGGAACGGCCCATGAGGGACAGGCGACGGCGCTGGGCGGCGATATGGCGGGAGTGGGCGATGAAGATGACGATCGCCAGGGCCGCCCAGGCGGCCGCGAAGACCCTTCCGGGCGAAGACGCCAGGAACTCCGGCAGCGACAGGGAAAACAGGGCCAGCATGGCGGTGACGGCGATGAGACTGATGAGGGAGCCGAATTTGCTTATCCGTTCTTTGAATAATCCGGCCAACGGAAACACCCCTTTCGGAGACGCTATTAGATTATATGCTGTACCTTAGCTTGTAAGAATATGCAGCATCTGGCAGGCCGGCGGCGACGGCGGGAACTTCCAGTTATAAAAAGGGGGGTTGCCTTAATACTAGCTAATGTGAATACATGACCGCGCCACCGCTGCATGAATATTATGTAAAGTTGGGAGGAAGCCATGGCTATTTCTGTCGGCATCCCCCGGGCGCTTCTGTTCCATGAGTTCGGCGAGCTGTGGCAGGGATTTTTCAACAATCTCGGTGTCCCTGTAAGTGTTTCGGCGGCGACGACGAAAACGGTGCTGGACCGGGGCGCTTCGCTCGCTGTCGACGAGTCGTGCCTGCCCCTCAAGCTGTACCTCGGCCATGCGGAGTCGCTGCTCGGCTGCTCCAGTCACTTGTTCGTGCCCCGCATCGCCTGCTACCACCGCGATTATTACCTGTGCGCGAAGTTCGCCGGCCTGCCCGATATTGTGAGGAATACGTTTGGGCTGAGCGCTGACCGGTTGATCGTCCCCGATGTCGACGGACGCCGGCCGTTATGCGGCGTAAACGCCGTCCGGACGGCGGCGAGGGCGGTGGGGTGTTCGACATTCGCCGGCCTGGCGAGCCTGCGCCGGGCTCTGGCATCGTGGCGCGCACAGCCGCGGGCGGACGGGAGCAGGGGCGTGAAGGTGGCGGTGATCGGCCATAGCTATATCCTGAACGATCCTTTCCTGGGCGGAGAGATTCTGGCGCTGCTGGCGGGGCGGGCTGTGGCGACGGTGACGCCGGACGATATCCCCGCCGGCGAGTTGTACGCCGAGGCCGGCCGGTTCGCTCCCGAGGTGCACTGGCAGCTGTCGGCGAAGCTGGCGGGGGCGACCCGGCATTTCGCGCTCCGTCCCGATGTCGCCGGTCTTGTGCTGGTGTCCTGCTTCGGCTGCGGCCCCGATTCGCTGGTGAACGAGTACCTGGAGCAGCAGGTGCTGAAGGCTTGCGGCAAGCCGTACGTGATTATCAGTCTCGACGAGCACACCGGCCGGGCGGGCGTGGCGACGCGGGTCGAGGCCTTTTGGGACCTGGTGGAATGGAGGCGGCGGCTATGAGGGTCACTTATCCGCATATGGGCAATATGAGCGCGCCTGTCCGTCATATGCTGGAAAGCCTGGCGATCGAGGTGGCGGAGGCGCCGCCGATCAGCAGGCGGACGGTGGAGCTGGGCACGCTCCATTCCCCGGAGGGGGTGTGCCTGCCTTACAAGCTGAATATGGGCAACTTCCTGGAGGGGCTGGAGCGCGGCGCGGATACGATCGTGACGATGTGCGGGGCCGGCAAGTGCCGGTTTGGTTTTTACGGCGCGGTGCAGCAGACCGTGCTGGCCAAGGGCCGCGAGGTAGCGTTCTGTTCGCTCGATACCGAGCGCCTGCTGCCGGATATGTACTGTTTCCTCCGCCGCGCGGCCCCGGCGGCCGGCCGTCTGGCGGTGGCCGGGAGCATCGCCCTGGCGGTCAAGAAGCTGCGGGCCCTCGATGCCTTGAGTGACGCCAAAAATTATTTCGGTCCCCGCGCCGACGCCCCGCAGCGGATTATCGATCTCTGCGAGTATGGAGCAGGTGAGATCGCCCTCGCCGACAGCTTCGCCGAGGTTAACTACAGCCGCGATCTGATCGCCGGCGTGATGAGCTCGTACTGCCGCGCGGACGCGCCCCGGCCGCCCAGGGTGGCGCTGGTGGGCGAGTTTTACGTGCTGCTGGAGCCGTACGCCAACCACTGGATAGAAAATGCCCTGGTCCGCCAGGGCGTGGAGGTAAAGAAGTTCGTGCGGGCCGGCGGCTGGGCGTACGCGAAGACGCTACTGCAGACGTTCGGCCTGTTCAACGAGGAGCGCGAGTACCTTGAGCAGGCCAGGCCGTATTTCAACCACCATGTAGGCGGCGACGGGCTGAAGTCGGTGGGCACGTCACTGTGGAGCGCCCGGCAGGGCTACGACGGCATTATCCATGCCTTCCCGTTCGGCTGCATGCCGGAAATCGTCGCCCAGTACGCGCTGAAGAATATCGCCGCCGATTACGGCCTGCCGCTGCTGACGCTGAGCATCGACGAGCATGCCAGCGATGTGGGGATAGCGACGCGGCTGGAAGCCTTTGTCGATTGCATTAAGCGCAAGAAAGAGGGAAGCCGTCTATAGGGTCCATCTGCGGCGTTGCTCCTCAGAGCGCTGGCTAGCGTACATCCGAGTACGCGTCGCGGCGCGCTCTTCCGGTGCGCCTTGCATCTGGAACCCTCTAGACGGCTTCCGGCATTTCGGGGAACTGAAAAATTCTTGCTATGCTTTGGCTACGCTGTTTGTCCATTTGCCGCAGCGATCTCCCCACCGGGCGATAACATTTTCTTCGAGTTTGATTTCCACTACTTCGCAGATGTTGGGGCAGCCGTCGCATTCGAAGCCGGCGGTGCGGAAGCGGTAGTCGATGAGGTCGAAGCCGCGGAAGGCTGTGTGGCCGCCGCCGACCTGTTCGCGGGCGAGCAGCGCGGCGCCTACGGCCCCCATGACGCCGTAGTGGGCGGGGACGACGACCCGGCAGCCGAGCGTTTCCTCGAAGGCCCGGCGCATGCCGGCGTTGGCGGCTACGCCGCCTTGGAAGACGACCGGGCTGTCGATGGGTTTGCCTTTGCCGACGTTGTTGAGGTAGTTGCGGACGAGGGCCTGGCAGAGGCCGCTGAGGATGTCGGCGATCTGGTGGCCGGTCTGCTGCTTGTGGATCATGTCGGATTCGGCGAAGACGGCGCACCGCCCCGCGACTCTGACGGGCGAAGCGCCTTCAAGGGCGCGGCGGCCGAAGTCTTCGATGGGTATGCCGAGCCTGGCGGCCTGCTGGTCAAGAAAGGAGCCGGTGCCGGCGGCGCAGACGGTGTTCATGGCGAAGTCGGTGACGACGCCGTCCCTGATGATGATGATTTTTGAGTCCTGGCCGCCGATTTCGAGGACTGTCCTGACGGCGGGGACGATGTGCATAGCGGCGACGGCGTGGGCGGTGATTTCGTTTTTGACGCTATCGGCGCCGAGGACGACGCCGGCAAGGTGACGGCCGCTGCCGGTGGCGCCCACGCCAGCCACGGCGAGGTCGGGGTACCGTTCCCGCGCCTGCCGGAGCGCCTGCTGGATAGCGTCTATCGGCCGCCCCTGGGTGCGCAGGTAGACGGAGTCGAGGACGGCGCCCGCCTCGTCCATCACGGCGATATTGGTGCTGACCGAACCGACGTCGACGCCGAGATATACGGTCAAGCCTCTTCCCTCCCCTGTTTTTTGCATCACACCTCGTTATTTTCCCCTTTTTGGCCTCAAGCTATTCGACAGGCAAAAAGAAAGAGTGCCTTGCGGCACTCTTTAATAATACGAATTATGCGTAGGCCGTTCAGGGCCTCCAGATGCAACGCCGCAGATGGAGGTCATCAACGGCCTGACCCTGTTAGTACTACGGAAGCTCAGGAAGGTTTTCTTCCGGCTGGCGGTACGGCACGACCATGACCGGGCACGACGCTTCCTGCAGTACACCGTAGCTGGTCGATCCGAGGAAGAAGCCGGTAACGACTTTGAGGCCGCGCGAGCCCATAACGATCATGCGGACGCCTTCTCCATGGCTCGCTTCCTGGAGGATGACATCTTTGGGGTTGCCGGCCCGCATGCGGATCTCGAAGGGCGCGCCGCTATTTTTGAGAATTTCGAGCGCCGGGGCTACCGTCTCGTGGCACAGCTGCTCGCGATATTCCTCGACATCTTTCGGGCTGAAGAAAATCTTGGTATGGACGGTTTCGAAGGTGGGCTGGGCGTTAAGCAGGACGATTCTTTCCCCGAGGGCCTTGGCGAGGGCGATGGCTTCTTTCAGGGCGTCGGTGGCGTTTATCGACCCGTCGAAGGGCACCAGGATGTCTTTTTTCACGGTTACTCCTCCTATCGTCACTATATAGTGTTTGTATCTCATAGTGTTTATTTCCCCGGCGGCGGCGGCTTTTCCTGTCTCCGGACAACTTTTCTGCGTCCGCCGCGGCGCCGTCAGCGGGTGCGTCCGCCGGAAACGAACAGTTTTTTGCCCGCTTCGCCGGCGAGGAGGGGCAGCAAGGCGAAGGCGGCGATGATCGGCCATTCGCCCGCGCCGGCGGGGACGGTCCTGAGCAGGCCGCTCAGCGGGCTGTAGAGCGACAGCAGCAGCAGCGCGAAGGAGACGGCGATGCCGGCGTTTAGGTATTTATTGCTGAAGACGCCGATGGCGAGCAGCGCGTGGCGCTCCGACCGGGTGGAGAGGGAGCGCAGCAGTTCGCTGAGGATGAGGGTGGCGAACGCTACGGTGCGGGCGGTATCGAGCCCGAGGCCCGCGCTGAGGGCGTACTGGAAGGCGCCCAGGACGGCGACGGTCATGACGGTGCTCTGAAGGGCGATCATGAGCCGCATACCACGGTTGATGATCGATTCGCGCGGGTCGCGGGGGCGGACTTTCATGATGTCGGGTTCTTTTTTCTCCATGCCGAGGGCGAAGGCGGGGAAGGCGTCGGTGACGAGGTTGAGCCACAGGAGGTGGATGGGCAGCAGGGGGATGGGCCAGCCGAGGAGGATGGCGAAGAAGATTATCATGATTTCGGCCAGGTTGCAGGAGAGGAGGAAGAAGACGCATTTTCTGATGTTGGCGAAGATGACGCGGCCTTCTTCGACGGCGGCGACGATGCTGGCAAAGTTGTCGTCGGTGAGGACCATGTCGGCCGCTCCTTTGGTGACGTCGGTGCCGGTTATGCCCATGGCGACTCCGATGTCGGCCCGTTTGAGGGCCGGGGCGTCGTTGACGCCGTCCCCGGTCATGGCGGCGATTTCGCCGTTGGCCCGGAGGGCGTCGACGATGGCGACTTTGTTGGCGGGGGAGACGCGGGCGAAGACGCTGACGGTTTTTACGGCCTGGCGGAGGTCTTCGTCGCTGAGGTTGTCGAGCTGGCTGCCGGCGAGCACGGCGCCGCCGGCGTCGGCGATGCCGAGCTCGCGGGCGACGGCGAGGGCGGTGGCGGGGTTGTCGCCGGTGATCATTATCGGCCGGATGCCGGCGCTTTTGCAGATGCCGACGGCTTCGCGGGCTTCGGGGCGGGGCGGGTCGATCATGCCGAGGAGACCGACAAGGGTGAGGTCGCGCTCGATGGCGGCGGCGGAAATCTCGGCCGGCATGGCTGCGAAGGTGCGGTAGCCTACGGCGAGGACTCGGAGCGCCTGGGCCGCCATCTCGCCGGTGGCGGCGGTGACGGCGGCGGCATCGGCGGCGGTTAGCTCGCGCTCGGCGCCGTTTTCGAGGATGCGCCCGGCCTTGGTGAGGAGGATGTCGGGCGCGCCTTTGACGAAGGCGGTTACTCTCCCGCTGTCGGCGTGGAGGGTGGTCATGAGTTTGCGCTCGGAGTCGAAGGGTATTTCCGCCAGGCGGGGGTGAGCGGCGCCGGTGGCTTCCCGGTCAAAGCCGCCTTTGGCGGCGGCGACGACGAGCGCGCCCTCGGTGGGGTCGCCGACGATGGCGAAGGCGCCGTCGTCCTGGCGGCGGAGACGGGCGTCGCTCGCAAGGAGGCCGCCTTTGAGGAGCAGGGCGAGGTCGGCGTCGTCGCGGGGGGCGACCGGCCGCTCGCCGCGGAGGAAGGACCCTTCGGGGTCGTAGCCCGCGCCGCTGACGGCGAGCAGCCGGCCGGCGGTATAGATGCGGGTGACGGTCATCTGGTTCTGGGTGAGGGTGCCGGTTTTGTCGGAGCAGATGACGGTGGTGCTGCCGAGGGTTTCGACGGCGTGCAGTTTGCGGATGAGGGCGTTCCTTTTGACCATGCGCTGCATGCCGAGGGCGAGCACGACGGTGACGATGGCCGGCAGTCCTTCGGGGATGGCCGCGACGGCGAGGCTGACGGCGGTCATGAGGAGGAGGCGGATTTCGTCGAAGGCGAGTACGCCGTCGCGGGAGCCGTGATAGAGGCCGAGGGCGAAGATGACGACGCAGACGGCAAGACAGAGGCCGCCGAGGATACGGCCGAACCGGGCGAGGTTTTTCTGCAGGGGGGTCTGTTCTTCCTGGTAGTCTTCGAGGAGGCGGGCAATTGTGCCGATTTCGGTGTCCATGCCGGTGGCGACGACGATGCCGCGGCCTCGCCCGTAGGTGACGACGGTGCTCATGTAGGCCATGTTGCGCCGCTCGGCGAGGACGGCTTCGGCGGGCAGGGCGGCGTCGGTCTTGTCGACAGGCACCGATTCGCCGGTGAGCGAGGCTTCGTCTATTTTGAGGTTGACCGCTTCGGCGAGCCTGAGGTCGGCGGGTGTGAAGTCGCCGGCTTCGAGGAGGACGATGTCGCCGGGGACGAGCTGGCGGGAGGGGATGGTGACGACGGCGCCGTCCCTGAGGACTTTGGAGGTGGGCGCGGCCATTTTCTGCAGGGCGTCGAGGGCTTGTTCGGCTTTGCTCTCCTGGACGATGCCGAGGATGGCGTTGAGGATGACGATGGCGAGGATGACGCCGGCGTCGGCGATTTCGCCGATGACGAACGAAAAGAGGCTGGCGGCAAGGAGGATGAGGACCAGGAAGTCTTTGAACTGGCCGACGATCTTCTGGAGCAGCGTGTCCCGCGGACGCTCCTGGAGCTGGTTGGGGCCGTGCCTTTCGAGGCGCGACGCGGCTTCCCCGTGGTCGAGCCCACGGTGGAGGTCGACGCCGAGGTCGGCGGCTGTGGCGGTTATTTCTGTGCGGTACCAATCGCTGGTCATGGGCTTCCTCCTTGCGGCTGCAAGTCTGTTTTGGCGGTTATGATTGACTTTCGCGGCCCGGCCGGGCAATACCTTCTGTATATAAAGACCGGCGGCCTATGCATAATAGGGTTGTAAGCCGGATAAGGAGGGAGAACGATGCTGCGGTTTTTGTTCGGCGTCGCCGTAGGAGTGACGATCGCGACGGTGGCCGGCCACGTTTACCGGGAAAGGGAGAAACAACATTTTGTCGATGAGATCGCCAAGCTGCACGCGGATAACCAGGACGATAGTGGCCGCTGAATGTTTGCGGCGGCGGGGGTAAGGTGGCCAGGGAGTTAACCAGTAACGACAAGCTGATGCTGGAACTGCAGGAAAAGATGACCAAGCTGGACATCGAGTCGTGGCTTGACCATGATTTCCTGAGCATCGAATGGTTGCTGCAACTGGCGATTTTCGTGATTCCTTGGCTGGTTTTCATCAGGCTGGCAAAACGGGAACAGCTGCCGGAGCTGGCGCTGTACGGTTCCTGGGTGCTGATTCTGGCCGAGACGCTTGATCACATCGGCTACGAGTTGGGCTTGTGGTATTATCCGACCGAGCTTGCGCCGCTTTTCCCGCGCTTCGAAGAGGTGAACCTCTCCGCCCTGCCGGTGATTTACATGCTTGTTTATCAGTATTTCCCCTCCTGGAAGCGGTTCACGGTCGCCCTTATCGTCATCGCCGTGATTTTCACGCTAGCGGCCGAACCGGCTCTTGTCTGGCTGGGGCTGTATACGCCGCTGCACTGGAAGCCGTACTATGGTTTGCCGATTTATGTCGCTATCGGCGTGGTGCTCAAATGGCTGGTTGCGAAGGTTCTCGGGCTGGCCGGCCGCTCGACCGGGACGCGGTAAAGCCTCCTTCGGTTGACATCATGATTTCGTAAAACGTTAAAAGCCATTGATAATGACAGATATTATCAATGGCTTTTACCTCGGTATATTATTCAGAATTGGCACATTCCCAGATCTCTTGGCCTTTTAGTGTAAAAATGCCGGTTTCTTTTGTTTTGACGGAATTTATCATGGCTTGAGCAAGTATTTCTGTCGGCAGCGGCTTTTGAACGCGAAAAATGCCAGCTTTATTAAGAACCTGTATGGCTTTTGAGCCGGCAACCTCAAGTACTCTGTCACTATTTTTCCGTATTAATACCGGTGGGTTGAAGATTGACAGTTTTGGAAACCCTAAAGCCTTTACAGCTTCCTCTAACTGCCCTTTCATCCTCGTATAATAGAAGAGAGAATTTGGCGAAGCTAACCCGGAAGATACCAATACATAATTATTCACATGGTTTTCTCTTGCGAATTTAGCAAACATGTATTGATAGTCGTAATCAATTTTCCATTGCGCTTCTTTACTTCCCGCCGCTTTAAGGGTAGTCCCCAGACAGGAAAACAAAACATCCCCCTTTACTAATTGCTTCCATTGTTCCGGCTTGTCAAAGTCGATAACGTGTGTCCTTAGTTTTTCATGTCGATAATCCGGGCCACGCCTCACAAAGATATCTACCTGGTGAAAAAAATCGTCTTTTAACAATAACTCGAGCAAGTCTTTTCCTGTGGCTCCCGTTGCTCCTATTATTAAAGCGTGCATCTTCTCCTCCTTGTCGGCAATATCCGGCTTAATTTCTTTATATGCGCCCGATCCTTCACTCTAGATAGTATTATATGCTAACTCTCCTTACTATGCATGTATTTCATATATTGTCCTTTCGCATGGCAAATTACATGGCAAAACCCGCTGATTCTCAGCGGGTTTTGCTTATCAGGACGTAAACCGAACAGGGGCGAAAAAAGCCTGTTCTCTGTCTTATGAATTTATAGCACGTTGCGCTTGCGGAGGCCTTCGATGTCTTCGGGTTTGAGCCCGAGGAGCTCCTGGAGGATTTCCGCCGAGTGCTGGCCGAGCATGGGGGCGGGGGTATCGACGCTGCCGGGGGTGGCCGACATTTTGATGGGCACGCCGGCCATTTTGACGGGCCCGGCGACAGGGTGGTCGGTTTCGACGATCATGTCGCGGAAGAGGATCTGCGGGTCGGCGACGACTTTGTCGATGGGGTTGATGGGGCCGCAGGGGATGCCGGCGGCTTCGAGGTCGACAATCCATTCGGCTGTGGTCTTGCCCTGGAAGGCGGTGTTGAGGAAGGTGTAGAGGTCTTTGAAGTTCTGGGTGCGCAGCGAGTTGCTCTTGAAGCGTTCGTCGGCCTTTAGTTCGGGCTTGCCGATGATGTCGCACAGTTTTTCCCACAGCCGGTCGTTGCCGGCGCCGACGATGATGGCGCCGTCTTTCGATTTGAAGGCGTCGAAGGGGGTGATGGAGGGGTGGCGGGTGCCGAGGGGTTTGGGGGCGGAACCGGAGACGAAGTAGCGGGCGATGGCGTTTTCGAGGATGGCCACCTGGCAGTCGAGCATGGAGACGTCGATTTTTTGCCCTTCGCCGGTCATGGTGCGGTGGTGGAGGGCCATGAGGACGCCGATGGCGGTGAAGAGGCCGGCGATGATGTCGCCGATGGAGGCGCCGACGCGCACGGGTTCGCCGCCTTCGGGGCCGGTGATGCTCATGATGCCGCCCATGGCCTGGGCGAGGATATCGTAGCCGGGCTTGAGGCTGTATGGGCCGGTGTGGCCGAAGCCTGAGCAGGCGCCGTAGATGATTTTCGGGTTGATCTTTTTGAGTTCGTCGTAGCCGAGGCCGAATTTTTCCATGGTGCCGGGACGGTAGTTTTCGAGGACGATGTCGGCTTTTTTGACCATTTCTTTGAAGAGGTCGCAGGCTTCCTGTTCTTTGAGGTTGAGGGTCATGGAGCGCTTGTTGCGGTTGAGGCTCATGAAGTAGGCGCTTTCTTTGCCGACGAAGGGTCCGAAGGCGCGGGAGTCGTCGCCTTCTCCGGGGGATTCGATTTTGACGACGTTGCAGCCGTAGTCGGCCAGAACCATGCCGCAGTAGGGGCCGGCGAGGACACGCGTGAGATCGAGGACGACGATGTCTTTAAGCGGTTTCATGCTGTTTCCCCCTTGATGAGATGTAGCGATTTTTTGCCTTAATTACTAGCTTGCGGCGGTGGCGTCCTGGCCTTCGAAGCGCCGTTCCGGCAGCACCGCGATGGCGGGACGCGTCTCTGTGGCCTGGATGTGGCTGGCGTAACGGTTGTACAATGTGCGGACGGCCGCGATGACGGCCCGCAGGCTGCTGTCCTGGAAGACGGCGGCGATTTGGGAAACGAGTTGTTCCTGGCCGGCGGCCAGCGACCGGCCGATGAGGAGTTCGGCGATGAGTTTGCGGGCGACGCCGGTGGGCAGCGTGCATTCGGCGTCGAGGATGCGGCCGCCGTCGTTTATGTCGACGACGACGACGACGCCGATGGTTTTGACCACTTCGGCCCCGCAGGTTCCTTCAGGCAGTCTGGCGTAAGCGGAAAATAGGATTTTGTTCCTTGTCTCTCTCCCCACTGGTCATCCCTCCCTGCGAGAATATGCGGATGGGATTTCTGTTTATATTATTGCCGCTTTTTAATTATATTCTGCCCTTTTGCCGCTTGTCTTTACAGCTGGACTAAGATACCAAAATATTGGCCTGAGAGTATGGGTTTTCGGCGGCGGCTAAAGGCGCATGCGCAGGTTGAAGTCGCGGACGTAGTGGCGGGCCACCGGGATGTCGCGTACGGGGCAGTCCTGGAGTCCCAGCAGGTAGGTGTTGTTGAACCAGGGGACGACTTCTTCGATGCGTTCGGCGTTGACGAGGTAGCTTTTGTGGGTGCGGATGAAGTTGGCTTTGCTCAGCTTGGCTTCAAGTTCGCGCAGGGTGGTGCCGGTGGCGAACTCGCCTTTGCGGGCGACGATGAGGGTGTTCCTTTTGCCGGCGGCCTTGGCGAAGAAGATGTCGGCGGTACTCAGCAGGATGAGGCGGCCATTGGCCCACACGGGCAATTTGCCGCCGGTTTCCGCGCCCACGGGCGGGAGGCCGGCGGTTTTTTCCTCGCCGCCGTAGTGGTCCTGGATCTTGCGGATCGCCTTTTCGAGTCTTTCTTTGGAATAGGGCTTGACGAGGTAGTCGCTGGCTTCGAGTTCGAAGGCTTTGACGGCGTGTTCGCTGAAGCCGGTGGTGAAGACGACCCGCGGGCGGTCGGCGAGGGTGATGATTTCCCTGGCGGCGGCGAGCCCGTCCATGGTCGGCATCTGGATGTCGAGGAAGACGACGTCGACCGGCCGCTCCCGCAGGAATTCCAGCGCTTCTTCCCCGTCTTCACAGGCGCCGATTACTTCAACTGCGCCGGATTCTTCAAGCATGCAGGCCAGTTCTTCGCGGGCGGGGAATTCGTCGTCAACGATTAGGGCTTTGAGTCGCATCTCTTTCAGTCCTCTCGCCGGGAATGGTTATGGTGACGCGGGTGCCCCGGTCAGGGGCGCTTTCTATCCTGATGCCGGAGTTTTCGCCGTAGAGGCTCTTGAGCCGGGCGTTGACGTTGCCGAGGCCGATGGTTTTCCTGCCGGGGTCGTTTTCGAGCGCCTTGGCGGCGACGGCGGAGTCCATGCCGATACCGTCGTCTTCGACGGTGAGGACGGCTGTGCCGGCCGTCATCCGGGCCGATACTTTGACGGTGCCGCCTTTTTTCTTGGGGTAGATGCCGTGGCGGATGGCGTTTTCGACGAGGGGCTGGAGGATGAGGGGCGGCAGCAGGCAGTTGCAGCCGTAAGGGATGTCGTAGACGACTTTGAGTTTGCCGTGGAAACGGGCCATTTCGATGTGTACGTAGGAGTCGACGTGGCGGATTTCCGTTTCCAGGTCGACGAGTTCTTCGAGGCCGCTGATGTTGTTGCGGTAGAACTGCCCCAGGTGGAGCAGGAGTTCGCGGGCGGTTTCCGGCTGTTTGCGGCAGTAGTAGACGATGGTGTTGATGGCGTTGAAGAGGAAATGGGGATTTATCTGGGCCTGGAGGGCCTTGATCTCGGCCCGGGTGCGGAGCTCGGCCTCTAGTTCGCCGCCGCTGACTTCGATCTGGGTGGATACCAGCTGGCCGAGGCCGATGGCCAGCTCGACCTCGAAGGGCGAGATGCCGTTTTCGGCGGCTTTGTAGAGGACGAGCGCGCCGGCGACTTCGCCGCGATAGGTGAGGGGGACGACGACTTTGGAGGCGAGCGGGCAGTTGGCGTCGGCGCAGCCGATGCCGTCTTTTTGCTGCACGACCATGTATTGCCCGGTGCTCATCACTTGGCGGGTGCTGGTGGTGATGATGCCGCTGTCCGAGCCGGGCTGGTGATGGTCTTTGCCCATGCCTTCGAAGGCGAGGATGCGGTCGCGGGAGGTGATGGCGACGGCCGCCAGGTTTTCGACGGTGGCGGCGATTATGCGTACTGTCTGCGCGGCTGAGGCGGGGTTGAGGCCTTTACGCATGTAGGTGAGGGTTTTGTTGGCGATTTCCAGCGCGAGCTGGGCGGCCGCGCCTTCGACTTTTTCCCGTTCGCGGGATAGGGTGTCGATGACGGCGAGGAAGGCGGCGACGCCGATGGAGTTGATGATTATCATCGGCGCGCCGATGGCTTTGACGATTCCCATCGCCTGCTCGGGCGAGGGGGACAGGAGCAGGAGCGCCATGTGGAGCACTTCGAGGGCGGCGGTGAGGAGGAGGGCGTAGCGCCACCTGTCTTTGCGCAGGTTGACCCGCGAGGCGAACAGGCCGGCGATGAAGCCTTCGACGATGGTGGAGGCGGCGCTGGCGTAGACGGTGGCGCCGCCGAAAAAAAGGCGGTGTATCCCGGCTATGAAGCCCGCGCCTGCGCCGACGAGCGGCCCGCCGATGAGACCGCCGGCGATGGCGCCTACCGCCCGGGTGTTGGCGATGGCGCCGTCGACGGGCATGCCGGTGTAGGTGCCGAGGATGGAGAACGCGCCGAAGACGAGGGTGAGCAGCAGTTTGTCGCGCGGCGACGGTTCGTCGTTGAGCATGTATTTTTTGAAGCCTTTGGTTCTGGCAAGCAGGAAGACGAGGAAGAGGAGTACGGTAATTTCCTGGAAGAGGTGCCTGGTTATCGAAAGCAGGTATTCAAGCATTCGCGGCCACCCCGATCGTATATTTTTCGGGCCTGCCAGCCACATTTGTAGATGCGGCTTGCCGTTCGGCCGGACTGGGCCGGTGTGTTGTTGGTATTATTCGTCCTCGGCGTCTTTTTTCCTCCGGGGACGGGCAGGGGAGCAGTCGCCGCCTCTTCGACGAGATCGCCGCCCGCAGGCCGGAGAGGTACGCCAGCAATTTCATGGCCCATGCGTCCGCGGCTTCTTATAACGCGCTGCGGACGAATGGTACCAAAATACACAAGGCAACCCGCCGGCGGCGGGTTGCCTTGTGTATTTTGTCCTGCGGTCAGTTTTCGTACAGCGAGGCGGCTACATGGGTGAGTTCGGTGGCGAGGACGGCGAGCGTCTGGCTGGCTTTGGCCATTTCCTGGATGGAGAGTGTCTGGTTGTTGATGTTGGCGTCGATGGTGCCGCTCTTGCCGGCGAGGGCGTTGACCGAGTTCTGGATGGTCTTGAGGGCGGTGGTGATTTCTTTTACCGATTCCGAGCTGGCGGTGGCGAGTTTGCGGACTTCTTCGGCAACGACCCCGAAGCCGCGGCCCATTTCGCCAACCCTGGCGGCTTCGATGGCGGCGTTGAGGCCGAGGAGGTTGGTCTGGTCGGCGATGTTTTTGATGAAGGCGACGATGTCGTCGGTCTGTTTGGCGGCGACGGCGAGCTGCTGGCCGAGCTTGCCGAGGTCGTGGCTGGCGGCGGCGACGGTCTGGGCGCCGGCGGCGAGCTGCTGCATGCCGGCGGTAAGTTCTTCGGCCGACGAGGCCAGGTCGCTGGCGGCCGCCTGGATCTTTTCCTGTTTGTCGATGGTCTGGGTGGTGGTGACGCAGCCGACAACTTTGTCGCCGTCTTTGATGGCGATGGCGCAGGCGGCGTACGGCACTCCGTAGGCGGACTTTTCCCGCGATACGATATCGCTGATGGTTTCGCCTGTTTGCAAACATCTCTGGCTGACTTTGCCCTTGACCGGGTCGCCGACCTTGTTGCCGAGGTTGAGCGATTCGGCCGGGACATAGGCGATGTATACGCCGTTTTTGATGACCGATACGCCAATGTCGCCGGCGACGGCGTCGTTTAGGTACGGAGCGATTTCGGCGAACATGTCGAGGATTTCCGCCGCAGTGCGGCGGCCTTTGTTCGCGGTGCCGTCAGTAGTCATTGAATTATCTCCCCTTCCCATGATGAAAACACAAGACGGCCCCTTGGTGAGTCCGGGCGTAACAGGCAAGCCGGACAGCCCGTCCGCGTGCGGCAAGCGCCTGCTAGGGCGCCGCCCGGGGACAGGTAAGCTTGGATGTCGCTGTGGTAGTGTTTGAAGCCAATGTTGTTTGGTGGCTATTTTTTCTACATACGGCGAAGCGATTCCTGCGACCGGCAATGGAAATATGTTGTCTTATTTATGTAATATTTGCCAACGGGGTTCCGCGCGGCCGGCAGGGGTTGGCGGCGATGGCGGCGAATTTTTCCGGCAACATGATGGGGCCACCTTTGGGCAAGGGGGGAAACGCCTATGAGACGCTATTCCCTTGTATTATTGCTCGCCGGACTGCTGCTGCTGGCAGCCGCCTGTTCGCCGACCGCGCCGCAGCAAAGCCTCCCCGGCGACTGGCAGGCTTTCGACGCGTATGCCGCCGCGCTGATCGGCCGCGAGATGGAGCGGTACAAGCTGGTGGGGGTGAGCGCGGCGGTGGTGGACGGAGATGGGATCGTTTGGGCGCGTGGGTTCGGGTGGGCGGATGCCGCCGGGGGCGTTCCGGCAACGCCCGATACTGTGTATCGCGCCGGTTCGGTTTCGAAGCTGCTGAACGCCGCGGCGGTGATGCGGCTCTGCGACGAGGGGAAACTGGACCTGGACAAGCCCGTGGCCGCTTATCTGCCCGCTTTTTCGCTGCGGTCGCGGTTCCCGGCCGGGCCGCCGGTGACGCTCCGCCATCTGCTGACCCACCATGCCGGTCTGCCGAGCGATATCGTGGGCGGCATGTGGGGCGACGATCCGCCGCCTTTTACGTCGATTGTCGCGTTGCTGAAGGAGGAGTATGCCGCTTACCCGCCGGGCTATATCGCGGCTTATTCGAATGTCGGTTCGTGCCTGGCGGGCGTGGCCGTAGAGCGGGCGGCGGGCGAGGCGTACGCCGATTATCTCGACCGGGAGCTGCTGGCGCCGCTGGGCATGGCCGGTTCGTCCTTCGCCCCGCGACCGGCGGTGATAAGCCGCCTGGCGAAGGGCTATGATAAGGAGGGGCGGGAACGGGCGGATGTCGGCATCCGCGACGTGCCCGCAGGTGGCCTGTATACGAGCGTGGCCGATCTTGGCCGGTTCCTGGCGATGCTTTTCGATGAGGGCGAAAGCGGCGGACAACGCATCCTGTCGCGGGCGGCGGTGCGGGAGCTGCTGCGCGAGCAGCCGGCCTCGCCGCTTGACGGCACTTTCCGCATCGGTCTGGAGTTTTTCCTCGAGTACCCGGAGCTGGCCTACGCCGGCCGGATCGCCGGCCACGGCGGCGAGACGTATCTGTTCCGCTGCCATGTGCTGACCGCCCCCGACCGCAAGCTGGGGGTGGTGGTTATGACCAACTCGGCAGGGGCGCGGTCGAAGGACGCGGTCGTCGGCCTGATGAAGGCGGCCATCGCGGTGAAAACAGGGCTTGCCCCTGCGGACGGGGCGGCAGTGAAGGCGCCTCCGCCGGGGGCGCCGGCGGCCGCGCCGGGCGGTTTTTACGGGACGGTGGCGGGGCTGGCTAATGTGAAGCCCGGCGCGCGCCCGGAACTGGCGGTGCGGGGGTGGCGTTTCCGCCTGACGCCCGGGGAGGATGGCTGGCAGACGCCCGAGCTGCTGCTTGGCGGGGTGGCGCCTGTGCCGCTGTCGCTGTTCGGCAAGGATATAGCGGTGGCTTTTCGGACGGTGAACGGCGAAGATGTCGTCTTCGTCCGCGACGGACCGAAGGTGTCGGCGGCGGGCATCCGCTACGCCCCCTCCCCCATCCCCTCTTCCTGGCTGCGGTACGCGGGCGGGTACGAGCTTGTCGGCGACCAGAACCTTCAGCTCAGGCTGGACGCTTTCCGCGTGTTCGTCGAGGACGGATTCCTGATGGTGGAGCTGGCCGCCGAGGGGGAAAGCGGCCGTTTCGTGCTCCGGCCGGTGGCGGACGACGAGGCCGTGCTGTATGGGCTGGGCCGGCGGATGATGGAGACGATGAGGGCGGCCGGGGCGCCGGGCGAGGAGCGCCTGCATTTCGCCGGCCTGGTGTTCCGCAAGCTCCAGGCGAAGGAATATTTGAAGGATTTATGAGATAGCGAAGGCCGGAGGAATAATCCTCCGGCCTTTAGACGTTCTTTGAACTGCCGGGATTGATCTAAAAAGCTCCAGATGCAAGGCGCACCGGAAGAGCGCGCAGCGCCGCGTACTCGGATGTACGCAAGCAAGCGCTCTGAGGAACAACGCCGCAGATGGACTTTTTAGGCAATCCCAATGTTTTTATCGCCCAACCCTAGCGGCGGTGCGTTTGCGAATTTCTTCGGGATCGACTTTAACCCTGGCCACGCCGGTTTCGATGGCGGTTTTGGCCACAGCAGCCGCGACTGCCGGGGCGACCCGCGGGTCGAAGGCGTCGACGACGACGAAGTCTTCCCTGAGGTCTTTCTCCGGCAGCAGGTCGGCGATGGCGTAGGCCGCCGCAAGCTTCATCTCTTCGTTGATCTGGCGCGCCCTGACGTCCATGGCGCCCCGGAAGATGCCGGGGAAGACGGTGACGTTGTTGACCTGGTTGGGAGCGTCCGAGCGGCCGGTGCCCGCCACCCTCGCGCCGGCGGCCTTGGCGTCGGCGTAGGTGGTTTCGGGGACGGGGTTGGCCATGCCGAAGACGATGGCGTCTTTGGCCATGCTGGCGATGATTTCTTTGGTGAACAGGTTCGGCCCGGAGACGCCGATGAGGACGTCGGCCCCTTTGGCGAAGTCGACGAGGTTGCCCTGCTGCTTGTCTTTGTTGGTGTTTTTGGCCAGCTCGGCCTGGACGCGGTTGAGGCCGGGCATGCCGTCGTAGAGGGCGCCGTTGATGTCGACCATGACGAGGTTGGCGGCCCCGGCGTTGACGAGCAGGCGGCCGATGGCGGTGCCGGCCGCGCCTGCGCCGTTGACGATTATCCGCGCTGTTTTGATGTCTTTTTTGACGAACCGCAGGGCGCCGATGAGGGCGGAGAGGGCGGCGATGGCGGTGCCGTGCTGGTCGTCGTGGAAGACGGGGATGTCCATTTCTTTTTTGAGGGTGTCTTCGATGTCGTAGCATTTCGGGGAGGAGAGGTCTTCGAGGTTGATGCCCGCGAAGGTCGGCTGAAGGAGTTTGACGGTTTCGATTATTTTCGCCGGGTCTTTGGTGTCGAGGCAGATGGGGACGGCGTCGACGTCGCCGAAGACTTTGAAGAGGACGGATTTGCCTTCCATGACAGGCAGGCCGGCTTCGGGGCCGATGTCGCCGAGGCCGAGGACGCGCGTGCCGTCGCTGACGACGGCGACCATGTTGCCGCGGCAGGTGATTTCGAAGGAGAGGTCTTTGTTGGCTTTGATGTCTTTACAGGGCTCGGCTACCCCCGGAGTGTAAAGGATGCTAAGGTCTTGACGGTTTTTGAGCGGCACTTTGGCCGCGACTCCCAGGATGCCCTGGTGCTCCTTACGGACTTTGAGCGCTTCTTCCCGGATGTCCATTGTTCTCCCCCTTGTTTATTTTCTTTAAGGATATATTACCACAATCCGAGGATTTTCCACCACATCGAGCCGAGGCCGACCCAGATGACGAGGTTGATGACCGAGGCTATGAAGCCGAGCCGCCACCAGGTGCCCTGGTCGATGTAGCCGGCGTTGAAAAAGATGGGCGACGGGCCGGCGGCGTAGTGGGTCAGGGACATGCAGAGGTTGGAGAGGAAGGCGAAGGCGAGCGCGGCGAGCATCGGGGGCGCGCCGGCGGCCACGGCTACGGCGGTGAAGGCGGCGTACATGGCGGTGATGTGGGCGGTGAGGCTGGCGAAGCCGTAGTGGGCGTACATGTAGACGGCGAGGAGGATGGCCAGGGCAGGCACCCAGGCGATGCCGGCGATGTTGGCGCTGACGTATTTGGCGAACCAGGGGATGAAGCCGAGTTTGGAGAGGAAGTCGGCCAGACAGACTATGCTGCCCATCCAGATGAGGGTGTCCCAGGCGCCTTTTTCTTCGGTGACGTCTTTCCAGTCGAGGACTTTGGTTACAAGCATGATGGAAACGGCGAGCAGGGCGACGATGGTGGCGTCGACTACGGGCACCCAGGGCAGCACTTTCTTGAGGCCGGCTGCGACCCACAGGGCGAGGGCGAGGACGAAGGCGCCGGCGACAATCTTTTCCGCGGTGGACATGGGTCCCATCTTGGCAAGCTCGGCGGTGGCGATTTCTTTGGCTTCCGGCGTTTTTTTGACTTCCGGCGGGTAGATGAGGTAGAGGATGTAAGGGATGACGATGAGCGAGATGATGCCGGGCACGATGGCGGCCACCGCCCAGTCGATCCAGCTGATGTTGATGTTGAGGGTTTTGCGCGCCAGTTCGACGCACAGCGGGTTGCCGGCCATGGCGGTCATGAACATGGCTGAGGTGACGACGTTGCCCTGATAGACGGTCTGCATCATGTAGGCGCCGAAGCGGCGGGGGCTGTCGCCCGGCTCGGAACCGAAGGCGGAGCTGAGGCTGCGGGCGATGGGGAAGAGGATGCCGCCGGCGCGGGCTGTGTTGGACGGGGTGGCCATGCTGATGACGAGGTCGCTGGCCACAAGGGAGTAGCCGAGCGACAGGGTGCTGCCGCCGAGGGCGCTCATGAATTTGTAGGCGATGCGGCGGCCGAGGCCGGATTTGATGAAGCCGCGGGCGAAGAGGAAGGCGGCGACGATGAGCCAGATGGTGCCGTTGGCGAAGCCGCTCAGTACTTCGGCCGGTTTTAGTATGCCGGCAAGGGCGGTGAAGGTAAGACTGATGATGGCGATCGAGCCCATCGGCAGCGGCTGGAGAATGAAACCGAGGATGGTGGACACGAAGATGGCGAAGAGGTGCCAAGCCTGCGGCTTGACTCCGGCAGGCACGGGTGCGAACCAGATGGCCGCGCCGACGGCGACTGTCACTAAGGCCCGAACGAGGTCTTTGTTCATGCTGTCCCTCCTGTTTCTTTTCCTTCGGGCTGCCGTGTGCGCGCCGGATGTATGAAATGATGCCGGTCAGGATAGGCTCGCACACTGCCAGCCTCTCATCATTTCAATAATACCTTTACGGTCGCGGTTTACGCTATGTTAGGTTAGTTTGTAAATATTAATGCAATTAATGTAATAGTTTTGTAACTAATGTAATCGCAATTTTTACCAGTATCTGGCGACAAGGGCCTCGTCGGCGTTGACGCAGCGGTATTTGTAGACCGGCCGGCCGATGGCGCCGTATACGGCGTCGACATCGAGCACGCCTTGCCGGGTGAGGAAGTCAAGGTATTTGCGCATCGATACCCGCGAGATGCCGACGGTGCGGGCCATGTCTTCGGTGGAGAAGGCGGCGGCGCCGGTGGCGGCGATATGGGCCCAGGCGCGGCGCAGGGTGTTGCGGTCGAGCCCCTTGGGGAGCTCGGTTTGGGACGGCAGGTCTTTGTGGAGGATGCGGCGGTCGAGGTCGGCCTGGCTGAGGACGGCGCTGTGCCGCATGAGCCGCACCCGTTCGCGGTAGGCGGTCAGCGAGGCGTTGAGCCGTTCGAATTCGAATGGTTTGATGAGGTAGTCGACAGCGCCGTATTGGAGGGCTTTCTGGATGCTGCCCCGGTCGGCGGCGGCGGTGACGAGGATGACATCGACCCCGTCGCCGGCGCGGCGGATGTCGCTCAGAAGCTCAAGCCCGGTTTTGCCGGGCATGAAGATGTCGAGGAGGACGAGGTCGACGCTCTCGCGGGCGAGGACGGCCAGGGCTTCGTCGCCCGAGGCGGCGACGGCGACCAGCTCGAACCCTTCGGTCCGGGCGAGGTAGCGCTTGTTGAATTCGGCTACCATGGGGTCGTCTTCGACGATGAGTACTTTGATCATGTTGATCCCTCCGCCGGATGATAGGGTATCGTTACCGTGAAGCAGGCTCCCCCGTCGTCGCCGGCGGCGAAGCCGACGCGCCCGCCGAGGCGGTCGAGGCTGCATTTTACGAGGTATAGTCCCAACCCGCGGTCGTCGGCTTTTGTGGAGAATCCTTTGGCGAAGATGGCTTCGCCGCTGGCGGGGTCGACTCCCGGACCGCTGTCGGCGACGGCGATGGTGAGTTCGCCGCCGTCCACGGCGAAGTCGAGGGTGACCCGTTTGCGGGGAGCTTCGGCGACGGCGTCCAGGGCGTTGTCGACCAGGTTGCCGACGATGGTGATGAGTTCGTGGACGGTTTCCGGGTCGGCGGGCGCGGGCAGGCTGGCTGAGGGCGCAAGGACGAGTTCGGCCCCCAATTCCCGGGCCCGGCTGAGTTTGCCGAGAAGGAAGCCGGCCAGCACCGGGTCGCGGATCTGGGCGGTGACGAACCCGGCTTCGGTCCGGCGGGCCTGGGCGATGCTGTTGATGTAGGCGGTTAGTTGGTCGTAGCATTCCATCCTGACCATGCCGAGGATGACGTGGAGCTTGTTCATGAATTCGTGGGTCTGGGCGCGGAGGGCTTCGGCGTAGGTGCGGATGCCGGTGAGCTGTTCGGCGAGCAGGCGGATTTCCGTTTTGTCGCGGAAGGTGGCGAGGGCGCCGACGACTTCCCCGTCGACTCTTATGGGCATGCGGTTGGTGAGGATTTCGACGCCGTTGATGTTCTGCACCTGGTCGAGTTCCACCCGGCCGCTTTCCAGCACTTCCTGCAGTCTTGTGTTGGCGATCTTTTCGGTGACTTTATGGCCGACGAAGTCGCCGGCGAGGCCGGCTTTGCGCAGGATACGCATCGCTTCGTCGTTGACGACGGTGATGCGGGCGTCTTTGTCGACGGCGATGATGCCTTCGCGGACCGACTGGAGGGTGGCGTTGCGCTCCTCGACGAGGCGGGCGATGGCGAAGGGCTCAAGGCCGAACATGGTCTTTTTGATGTTGGCGGCGAGGGCGAGCGCGCCGGCGACGCCGACGAGCAGGCCGACGCCGACGGCGAGGTAGATGATGGAGCGGGCGCGGTCGATTTGCCGTTCGACGTCGTGCAGGAGGATGCCGACGGCGACGGCGCCAATCTGGCGGCCGTCGGCGGCGAGGACGGGGGTGAAGGCGCGCAGCGACAGGCCGAGGGTGCCCTGGGCGACGGAGGTGTATTCGCGGCCTTCGCTGAGCACGGCGACTTCGTCGCCGCCGACAAAGTGCTGGCCGATTATCGCCGGGTTGGGGTGGGTTTTGCGGATGCCGGCCATGTCCATGACGACGATGAATTCGACGTTGGTGGCTTTGCGGATGCCGCTGGCGAACGCCTGGAGGTCGGACGCGCCGGGCCCACCCGCGAGGCTGGCGACGACCTGGGGCGATCTGGCCATGATGCGGGCGATGTCGGCGGCGTTTTCGCCGATGCTGGTTTCGACGGTGGCGGCGATGTGGCGGGTGATGAGGGTGTTGGTGACCAGGAGCGCCAGAGCGACGACGCCGCAAACGAGGATGGCGATCTTGGTCTGAAGATTCAGGTAGGGTTTGCCGGCGCTCATGCGTTTCTCCTTCGGTCGGTTTATGCACTTCTTCGCCTCTGGCATGGATAATCCTCCCTCCCCCCTCCCCCACCCAATTTATAGAAAATAAAAAAAGCGACTTGCGTCGCCTTCGGTTCTTTTGTATAAAGTAAAAGGCCGTTCAGAAATGCCCAGATGCAAGGCGCACCGGAAAAGCGCGCCGCGCCGCGTACTCGGATGTACGCAAGCAAGCGCTTTGAGGAGCAACGCCGCAGATGGGCGCTTATCAACGGCCGGGAAAACTAACTCGCGATGACTTCGATGATGGTGAGATCCTTCCTCTTCTCCAAATCGACGTAGTCGCCGCCGGCCAGTTTGACGACCGGCTGGGCGGGCCGCTCTTTGTCGAGGTATACGACTCTGGCCTCCGTGCCGTCGGAGAGGCGGACCATGAAGCCGACGAGGGATTCGCGCACATGGCTGACGAACGGGAGGGCAACAGCCGGGTCGAGCCTGGCGAACATTTCGCCGAAGACTTCGGCGACGACGCTGAACGGGGTGAGAGCGCCGCGGTAAACGCGCTGAGAGGTCATGGCGTCGTACGTGTCGGCGACGGCGATTATCCGCGCATAGTCGGCGATGTCTCTGTCTTTGAGGGCGGCCGGGTAGCCGCTGCCGTCGAGGCGCTCGTGGTGCTGGAGGACGCAGAGTTTGACCGACTGGGGGATGCGGTCGGTGTCTTCGATGAGTTTGTAGCCGCGGGTGGGGTGTTCTTTGATGACGTCCATTTCTTCGGGGGACAGCGGGCCGGGCTTGTTGAGTATCTGCAGGGGTATCTGCGTTTTGCCGATGTCGTGGAGGAGCCCGGCGAGAACGATCTCGCGCAGGACTTTGCCCCTGACTTTGAGCCATTTGCTCAAAAGCCCGGCGATAACGCCGACGTTGAGGGAGTGGCGGAAGGTGTAATCGTCCGTGGACCGGACGCTGGCAAGGTGACTGATGACGCCGGAGGCGTCGACGAGCGATTCGATGGTCTGGTCGGCGAGTTCCTGAATCTGCCCGAGGGGGACTTCCTTGAAGTAGCGGGTTTTTTCGAAGGCGTCCTTGAGGGTGCGGATGATGTCGGTGTATTTTTTGGCGAAGGTTTCCCGTTCGGAGACAAAGCCATAGACGTTATTGCCGCCTTCGCGGATGATTTCCTTGATGTATAGGGACTGGATGTTCCAGGTTTTGAGCAGGGCGAGCATGGATTCGGTCAGGACGGTGTTTTCGTTGAGCAGGATGCTCATGTCGTCCGACACGACTGGCCTCGCCAGGATCATTCCCGGCTGAACTTCCGAGAGCAGATGGTGTTTGGTAAGCCACAGCATGAAGGACACCTCCCCTAGTTTAAGGGTATCATATCGCCGCGGCAAGGACAACGGGACAAAAGTACCTTTTTAACATACTGCCGTAGGTCCGCAGGCGGATGTTTATGGGACCGAAGCAAAAAGGCACCCTCGCGGGTGCCTTTTCGCTGACGATAGCGGAGATTTAGCGCTGGACGCGGCCGGAGGCGTCGCCGCCGGCGAGGGTTTTTACTTCGGCGACGGTGACATGGTTATGGTCGCCTTCGATGGAGTGTTTGAGGCAGGAGGCGGCGACGGCAAATTCGAGGGCGTCTTTGTTGGCGAAGCCGCTCATCATGGCGTAGATGAGGCCGCCGGCGAAGGAGTCGCCGCCGCCGACGCGGTCGACGATGTGGATGGGGTAGGTGCGGGAGAAGTGGAATTCGCCGTCTTTGTAGAGCATGGCCGCCCAGTTGTTGTCGGAGGCGGAGATGCTGCCCCGGAGGGTGATGGCGACAGCTTTGAAGCCGAAGCGTTTTTTGAGTTCTTCGGCGACCGCTTTGTAGCCGTCGTGGCTGAGGCTGCCGCCGACGATGTCGGTGTCGGGGGCTTTGATGCCGAAGACTTTTTCGGCGTCTTCTTCGTTGGCGATGCAGACGTCGACATAGGGCATGAACTGGGCCATGACTTTGCCGGCTTTTTCGCTCGTCCAGAGGTTTTTGCGGAAGTTGAGGTCGCAGCTGACGGTGAGCCCTGCGGCTTTGGCGGCCTGGCAGGCGGCGAGGACGGCTTCGGCGACGCTGTCGCCGAGGGCGGGGGTGATGCCGGTGAAGTGGAACCAGTCGGCGCCTTTGAAGACGGCCGGCCAGTCGAAGTCTTCTTTTTTAGCCTGGGAAATGGCGGAGAGTTTGCGGTCGTAGACGACTTTGGAGGGGCGCTGGGAGGCGCCCTTTTCGAGGAAGTAGATGCCGAGACGCTCGCCGCCTTTGAGCATATAGGCGGTGTCGACGCCGTAGCGGCGCATTTCGTTGACAGCCGCCTGGCCGATGGGGTTGTCGGGCACTTTGGTGACGAAGCTGGCGGGAATGCCGAAGTTGGCCAGGGATACGGCTACGTTGGCTTCGCCGCCGCCGTAGACGACTTCGAAGGCGTTGGCCTGTTCGAAGCGCAGGTAGCCGGGGGGGGCGAGCCTTAGCATGATTTCTCCGAAGGTTACTGCTTTCATTGTTGTGCTCTCCTTCCTATTGGCCGCGGGCGGCGCGGATTTTAGCTACAAATTCTTTGGCGATGTCGGTGATGGACTGCCAGTCGCCTTTTTTGGCGCCGGCGGTGAGGTTGCCGCCGACTCCCACTGCTACGCAGCCGGCTTTGATCCATTCGGCGACGTTGTCGAGGCTTACGCCGCCGGTGGGCATGAGGGGCGCCTGGGGCAGCGGGCCTTTGACGGCTTTGACGAAGGTGGGGCCGAGGGTTTCGCCGGGGAATACTTTGATGACGTCGGCGCCGGCTTCCATGGCTTCGACGATTTCCTTGATGGTGCCGCAGCCGGGCATGATGGGTATCTGGTAGCGGTTGCAGAGTTTGATGGTTTCGAAGTTGATGCTGGGGGCTACGACGTACTGGGCTCCAGCGAGGATGGCGATGCGGGCGGTTTCAGGGTCGAGGACGGTGCCGGCGCCGATGATGATTTCGCCGGATTTGTAGGTGCGGCACAGGTCTTTGATGGTGTCGGCGGCGCCAGGAACGGTGAAGGTGATTTCGATGGCCGCTACGCCGCCCTGGATGCAGGCGTCGGCAATTTTGGCGGCCTGCTCGGAGCTTTCGGCCCGGACGACGGCGACGAGGCCTGCGGCGGAGATTTTCTGCACTACTGCTTGTCTTGAAAGCATTGTCGTTCCTCCTTAGCTGTGGTGTCGGGGCAAGGCTCAAGCCGGCGGGCAACCCGCCGGCTCTCACCTTAGAAGGTGATGATTATTTTGCAGGTTTTGTCGGGTTCGCTTTCGAGGATTTTGAAGGCGTCGTTGATTTTGTCGAACGGGAACCGGTGTGAAATCAGAGGCATGGTTTTGACTTCTTTGTTGGCGAACCAGCCGATTACTTCGGGGAATTTACCGGCGTGCATGCGGGAGCCGCGGATGTCGAGCTCCTTGCGGGTGATCGGCAGCTCCGGCACCTGGGACGGCGACGGGTTGAAGCCGAGGATGACTACCCGGCCGGTGGGCGCGGTGTGTTCGACCGCCTGGGCGAAAAGTTCGGGCAGGCCGACGGCGTCGATGGCGACGTTGACGCCGTAGCCGTCGGTGAATTGGCTGACGGCGACGGCGAGGTCCTGTTTCTGCGGGTTGACGGTTACGTCGGCGTCGAGCTGGCGGGCGAGCTCAAGCCGCCCTTCAGATACGTCGGTGATGATGACTTTGGCGCGGCGGCGCTTGGCTGCCTGGAGGACGACGAGGCCGATGGGGCCGGCCCCCATGATGAGGACGGTGTCGCCGGCAGCCACTTCGCCGCGGCTGGTGACCTGGGCGCCAATGGTGTAGGGCTCGATGAGCGCCGCCTCGTCCCAGGGGATGTCGGCGGGAATTTTTTCGACGTTGCCTTCGGGCAGGACGATATATTCGGCGCAGCCGCCTTCGGCGGCGACACCCATGCATTTTACGTCCCGGCAGACGTTGCCCCGTCCCGAACGACAGGCCGGGCAACGGCCGCAGCTGACGACCGGGTCCATGACGACATGGTCGCCGGCTTTGACTTTGCGGACGGCGCTGCCGGTTTCGACGACTTCGCCGACGACTTCGTGGCCGATGACGCGCGGATAGACAACGGTGGCGAGTTTGCCGTGATAGGCGTGGAGGTCGGAGCCGCAGATGCCCATCGCTTTTACGCGGATGAGGACGCCGTCGGCGGCGGGTACGGGCATGGCGGTCTCCACTAGTTTAAGGTCATGGGGTCCATAAAGAATCGCTGCTTTCACTAAATTGCCTCCTTGTTCCCGGTCCGTCTTCGCGGGGGCGGGTACGCGACTTTTTTTCCGCAATTTTGGTATTAGCGGCCCATCCAGCCGCCGTCGACGACGAGGACATGGCCCTGGAGGTAGTCGGATGCGGCGGAGGAGAGGTAGACGGCGGCGCCTTTCATGTCGTCGGGCGTTCCCCAGCGGCCCTGCGGGATGCGGGCGAGGATGGCCGGCGCCCGCTCGGCGTTCTTTTGGAGGGCTTCGGTCATTTCGGTGGCCATGTAGCCGGGGGCGATGGCGTTGACGTTGATGCCGTGGGCGGCCCATTCGTTGGCGAGCGCCTTGGTCATGCCGGCGACGCCCGATTTGCTGGCGGTGTAGGAGGGAACGATGATGCCGCCCTGGAAGGACAGCAGGGAGGCGATGTTGACGATTTTGCCCTTGCCCTGTTTCATCATTTCCTTGGCCGCCGCCTGGCACATGAAGAACATCGTTTTGAGGTTGACGTTCATGACGTCGTCCCAGTCTTTTTCGGAGAATTCGATGGCCGGGGCGCGGCGAATAATGCCGGCGCAGTTGATGAGGATGTCGATTTTGCCGAAGTTCTTGAGGGCCGCGTCGATGACGGCGGGGACGGTTTTGACGTCGGTGAGGTCGGTCTGGACGGCCACGCATTTGCGGCCGAGGGCGGTGATTTTGGACGCGGTTTCGTGGATGCGGGCGCTGCTGGCCACGACGACGAGGTCGGCGCCGGCTTCCGCGAGCCCTATGGCCATTCCCGCGCCGAGGCCGCGGCTGGCTCCGGTAACGATGGCTACCTTACCGGCAAGGGAGAATTGTTCGAGAATCATTTGATCGCCTCCATTAGTATTGCGTTTTTTGTTATTGAATGCTCCGGCCTTCGTAGATGGAGCGTAGAATAACCTGCATGTCTTCCGCCGATACGGGGACGGGGTTTACTTTGGTCGAGCCTTTGAGCGAGTTTTCGACGAGGGGGGCGAAGTCGGCGGCGAAGTCGGCTTCGCTGATGCCCAGGGCTTTGAAGGACGCGGGGATGCCGAGCCGGGCGTTTAGCTCTTTGATAGCGGCGATGAAGTCGTCGCGGTCGATCCGCTTGGCGAGGCGGACGAGTTTCTCGCGCACCAGGGCGTCGCGGGCGTTGAATTCGAGGACATAGGGCAGGGCGACGGCGATGACGAGGCCGTGGCCGAGGTCGTATTTGCCGCCGAAGGCGTGGGCGATGCCGTGGTCGAGGCCGGTGCCGACGTTGGCGAAGGCGCAGCCGGCCAGGCACTGGTAGTTGTGAACTTTCTCGCGGGCGACAGGGTCGCCGGCGGTGACACTGGCGGGGAGGTGGCGGAAGAGGCCTTCGATAGCGCCGGCGGCCATGGCTTCGGTGAAGTCGTCGAGGGCGGGATTGGTGTAGCATTCGACGGCGTGGGCCATGGCGTCCATGCCGGTTTCGGCGGCGACGTTTTGGGGCATGGACAGGGTCATGTCGACGTCGAGGATGGCGTAGTCGGGCACAAAGGCCGGCGATTTGCCGCCGACTTTGAGGTCTTCGCCGCGATAGGTGAGGACGGCGAAGCAGGTGACTTCGCTGGCTGTCCCCGAGGTGCCGGGGATGGCGATGAGCCTGATTTTTTCCCGTTTCTGGGGGATAGCCTGGCGAAAGGCGGTGGCGACGTCGAGGCCGGGGTGTTCGTAGAAGACGCTCATGACTTTGGCGGCGTCGATGGCTGAGCCGCCGCCGATGCCGATGACGGTGTCGGGAGCGAATTCCCGCATGCGGTCGATGCCTTCGACGACGGTTTCGACAGGCGGGTTTTTGGGCACGCCGCTTAAGACGAGCGTCTGGCAGTCTTTGGCGGCCAGCAGGCTCTGGATTTTGGCGAGCATGCCGTTTTTGACCACGGAATTGCCGCCTGTCACGATGAAAGCCCGCCCGATGGGCAGGTCTTTCAGCGATTCGACGGCGCCGCGGCCGGTGATAATGGCCTGGCCGTGGAATCTCAGTTCTTTCATTTTCATATCACCCCTGACGTTTTGCTGCTGCTATTGCGTTTTCTGCACGAGCCGGCAGCCACTCTGGACGATGTTCCGGATGCTGTAGATTATCATGAGAGCCCCGGAGAACGGCATGCTGGCATAGAGCAGTTTTTTCGGCATGTTGATGATCGGCGTCCAGTCTTCGGCCCTCATGGTGAGGTTGAAGGAGTAGTAGGTGAAGGCGGCGATGAAGGAGATGCTGACGAGGTTGATGACGATGTCGAGCAGTTGGCCGGCGCTCTTGCCTTTAAGATGATCGGGCAGGAAGGCGACGACAAAGTGCTCGTTCTCCCGCCAGAGAGCGGCGGCGCCGAGAAAGACGAACCAGGCGATGAGCATTTCGATGACTTCGTCGAACCAGCCGAAGGAGGTGAAGGGGAAAAACCGGACGAAGACGTTGGCGACGAGGAGCAGGAAGATGGCGCCCAGCATGGCGACGCTGCCCCAGCGCAGGATACAGCCGAACATTTTATCAATAGTTTTCAACGCTTCCACTGTCATCCCCTCCTATTTGAACATATTGGGTATCCACAGGACGAGGTCCGGCGAATACGCGCAGATGATGGTGACGACGGTAATGCCGATTATGTAGGGCATGAGCTCCCGGCTGAGTTCCCAGATGCCGATGCCGCTGATGGAGGACATGGTGTAGAGGCACATCCCGACCGGCGGCGTAAGAAGGCCGATCATCGAGCAGAGGATGTTGACGACGCCGAACTGGACGGGGTCGATGCCGTACTGATAGACGATCGGCATGAAAACCGGGACGGTGATGACGATGATGGCGATGCCTTCCATGAAGCAGCCGAGGATGAGGAGGATGACGATTGTGATGGCCATGAAGACATTGGCGCTGGTGCCGAGGGCGGTGAGCTCGGTGATGACCTGCTGGGGCACGGTCTGGTGGATCAAGAGCCAGCCGAAGAAGCCGGCCACGGAGATGATGAACATGATGCGGATGGTGAACATGGTGGTTTCCCAGCCGATGCGGGGCAGGTCGCTGATCTTGATTTCCTTGTAGACTACTAGCCCCAGGAAGAGGGCGTAGACGCAGGCGACGACCGAGGCTTCGGTGGGGGTGAAGACGCCGCTGACGATGCCGCCGATGATGATGACCGGGCACATCAGGGCGAGAAAAGCTTCTTTGAAACTGACGACGATTTCCTTGAATGTGGCAGGGGCCTGGCGGGGGTAGCCGCGTCGTTTGGAGATAAAGTAGACGGAGATGCCCATCGCGGCGGCCATCATGAAGCCGGGCAGGAAGCCGGCGAGGAAGAGCTGGCCGATGGAGACGCCGGTGATGCTGCCGTAGATGACGAAGGGAATGCTGGGGGGAATGACGGGGCCGATGGTGGCGGCAGCGCCGGTGATGGCGGCGGTGAAGCGGCGGTCGAAGCCCCGTTCGGGCATGGCTTTCATGGCGAGCATGCCGAGGCCGGCGGCTTCGGCGACAGCCGCGCCGCACATGCCGGACATGATGACGGCGGCGACGATGACCACTTGGCCGAGGCCGCCCCAGACGTGGCCGACGAGCGAGCCGGCGAAACGGAAGATACGGGTGGTTACGCCGCCCATGTTCATGAGGTTGCCGGCGGCGATGAAGAAGGGGATGGCCAGGAGGGTGAAGCCGGTGGTGGCCGAGTACATGCGCTGGGCGACCATGGTGAGGTTGTCGAAGCTGTCGAGGATGGTGAAGAAGAGCATCGAGGTGACGCCCATGGCGGTGGCCACCGGGACGCCGATGAACATGAAGAAAACGAGTACGAAGAAAATTATCAGTGCAAGCATGCTCAGACCCAACTCCTTAACATTGAATAGCTGCTCCGTATGGGAGGGGAAAGGAAACCCGGCGGCCGAACTCGGCTAGCCGTGGCCCGGCCGGCCGGGTTTCCTTGGAAGGGGCGGATATTACTTGGTGGAGTCAGCCATCTTTATGAAGGCGTCGACGTTATCTTTGCCGGCATACGCGCCGATTTTATCATAGGCGGGCTGCATTTTGGCTTTGAAGTCGGCGACGTTGGGCTTGGTGACCTTCATGCCTTTTTCTTCGAGTTGTTTAACCAGGTTTGCTTCTTCTTTCTGGACTTCGGTTCTCATGAAGTCGCCGGCTTTTTTGCTTTCTTCCTTGATGATCTTCTGTTGATCCGGCGTCAGTTTGTCCCACGTCTTCTTGCTCATGACGTGGACCATGGAGTTGTAGACATGGTTGGTGAGGGCGAGGTGTTTCTGGGCTTCGTAGTATTTGTTGTGGAAGATGATCGACAGGGGGTTTTCCTGGGCGTCGACGACGCCCTGTTTAAGAGCCATGAACAGTTCAGGGAAGGCGATCTTGGTGACGTTGCCGCCGAGCGCTTCCATGGCCGCCTGGAGCTGGACTTCCGGCGGCGTCCTGATCTTCAGGCCTTTGACGTCATCCGGGGAGTTGATGGGACGGATGTTGTTGGTGAGGTTGCGGAAGCCCCATTCCCAGTTGCCCAGGAAGATGAGCCCCTGCTTTTCGAGGTCGGGGGCTGCCCACTGCATGAACGGGCCGTCGAGAACTTTGTAAGCGTGGTTGGCGTCTTTGAAGACGAAGGGGAGCATGACGACGGCGAATTTTTTGGAGTATTTGTCGAGCGCGCCCTGGGTGGGCAGGCTCATGTCGATGGCGCCCATGATGTTCTGTTCGAGCATTTCGGGCGGGGAGCCGAGCTGGTTGTCGGGGAAGACGGAGATTTTGATGGCGCCGTTGGTCCGTTTTTCGACGTTTTCGGCGAACATCTTGGCAGCTGCGTGACCGGGGTGACCGGCCGGAGCGTAGTGGCCGAACTTCATGGTAATGGCTTTGACTTCCTGCTTGGCGGGCTCACTCTTGCCGCCGCACCCGGCCAGGGCGATGACGCCGGCCAGGAGGGTGAGGGCAAGGAGAATACTGAGCGTCTTTTTCACAAGCATCCCTCTTTACCATAATTTAGTTCGCAGTGAAGTTTACCTTTTTGCTCCGTACCGTCAGCCGAGCTGCGGTTATTTCTTCTGATATTGTTTGATTCTTTCTACATAGTCCTGACGGGGCGGGGAGAAGATGTCGATGCCCTTGAAGCCTGTCGGGGTACGGCCTCCGTGGGGCACGTTGGCGGGGTGGACGCAGACGTCGCCGGCCTGCATGTGGATGGTCTGGCCGTCGACGATGTGTTCCTCGGTGCCTTCGAGGATGATGAGGATCTGTTCGCAGTCGTGGGAATGGATGGGGAATTCCGCTCCGGGCGGCTGCTCGATGAAGCTCAGGAGAACATTGTCGCCGAGAAGAAAACGGGTGTTTACTTTATCGGTCAGCGGTACCGGCGGAATGTCCTTGATCGAGTAAACATATTTTTTCTCTTCTGTCATTGCTTGCCCTCCTCCAGGTTCGATTTTGACATTGCTGCTTTTCTTTATGGCGGTTTCAACACCCCCCCGTTTTCTTCCCCGCAAGATTATTTACTTCAAACGCGACATGGCCACATGGTCCATGTCGTCGAATTTCTGGTTTTCGCCGGCCATCCCCCAGATGAAGGTGTAGCTGCCTGTGCCAACGCCGGAGTGGATCGACCAGCTGGGCGATATTATCGCTTCTTCGTTGCGGATGACGACGTGGCGGGTTTCTTCCGGCTCGCCCATGAGGTGGAAGACGACGGATTCGGGGGCGAGATCGAAGTAGAAGTATACTTCCATGCGCCGCTCGTGGGTGTGGCAGGGCATGGAGTTCCACATGTTGCCGGGGGCGAGGACGGTCATGCCCATGACGAGCTGGCAGCTCTGGACGCCGCCGGGAACGATGTATTTGTAGATTTTCCGCTCGTTGGACTGGCTGATGCTGCCCAGGGCGGCGGGGACGATGTCGGTGACGAGGATCTTGGTTGTGGGGTAGGTTTTGTGCGCCGGGGTGCTGTTGAAGTAGAATTTGGCCGGGTTGGCCGGGTCGTCGCTGCTGAAGGTTACTTTTTGGGCGCCCATGCCTATGTACAGCCCATCGGTCTTTTTCAGGGGGTATTCGGCGCCGTCGACAACGACTTTGCCAGGCGAGCCGACGTTGATGATGCCGATTTCCCGCCGCTGGAGGAAGTAGTCGGCGGCAATCTCCTTGCCGGCTTCGAGGTCGAGGGGAGCGGTCGGGCAGACTCCGCCGGCGATGATCCGGTCGAAGTGGCTGTAGACCATTTTGGTCTCGCCGGGGACGAAGAGATTCTGGATGAGATAGTCCTGGCGAAGACGGTCGGTGGTGTAGTGCTTCGCATCCTGGGGATGGGCCGGGTGCCTGATTTCCATGTGATGGCCTCCTTCGAGTTTTAAGATGATGTTGGTGTCTTCCGGTCAGGATACATGCCCCAGAGAGCGGGAGATGCTCTTGGTGGCTTCGATGAGCCTGGGGGCGACGATCGTTTCCGTCGTCCGTCGCGAGACGCGGGATATCGGCCCGGAAACGCTGATCGCTGCAAGTACCTGGCCGAGATGGTTGTAAATGGGCGCGCCGATGCAAAAGCACTCGTTGTCGCTCTCGCGGTCGTCGAAGCCGAAGCCGACGCGGCGCACGACTTCCATTTCTTTGAGGAAGGCTTCGGGGGTGACGAGGGTGTAGTGAGTCCGCCTCTCCATGCCGACTTCGACGAGTATCTGCCTGATCTCTTCGTCGCTGTGGGCGATGAGCAGGGCTTTGCCCAGCGATGTGCAGTGCAGCAGGTTGCTGCCGCCGATCTGGGCGACGAGGCGGATGGTGTGGGGGCTGTCGATGGAGTCAAGGTAGAGGACCTTGTTCCTCGCCAGCATGCCGAGGTGGACCGATTCGTTGGTAAGCTGGTTGAGCTTTGTCATATGCGGCCGGGCGAGGCGCTTGAGTTCGAAACCCCTTTCGGCTTTTTGCCCCAGGGTTAGAAAGGTGAGCCCCAGGCGGTAGCCGCCCTCGTTGCTGCAGCAAACATAGCCGCGGGATTCGAGGTTGGACAGGATACGGTATACCGTAGATTTGGGGAGCCCGACTTTTTCAGTGATGTTCTTGAGGCTGACCGGTTCGTTGCTGGTGCCGATGACCTCAAGGACATCCATGGCCCGCTGGAGAACCTGGACTTCTAAAAAATGCTTTTCCATGCTTTCTTCCCCGTTCCATATTGTGAAACTACATGCCGCATGTTAGAATTTTATTGCTATTTTACGCTTTTCATTGGTAGATTCCTGCCGATATACCATTATTTTGGTTTGATAGTTCACAATATGAAATGTCGAGCGCACTGGCATTACTGAGCCGCCGCCGGCGGCCTTTATGCCGGGTGCGGGATTTTGGACGTAAAAAAGAGCGGTTCGCAGGAACCGCTCTTTTGTGTGCGCCGCTGATTATTTCCGCAGGTTGGCGTGGTAGCTCTGGAGTGATTTTACGCCGCTTCGGCCGCCGTCGTCCTTGAAGGCCGCGATGCCTTTGACCGCTGCTTTAGCCGCCGCCAGGGTGGTGATGTAGGCGATTTTGTGTTTTATCGCCGCCTTGCGGATGTAGGAGTCGTCCTCGATCGCCTGCCTGCCCATCGGGGTGTTGATGACGAGCTGGATCTCCCCGTTGGTAATCGCGTCGGGTATGTTGGGGCGCCCTTCCTGAATCTTTTTGATTTTGTGGCAGTTAATACCGTTCTGCTGCAGGAAGCTGCAGGTACCGCCGGTGGCCATTATCCTGAAACCTAAACGCGCGATTTCCCGGGCGAGCTCGAGCAGTTCGGGCTTGTCGCGGTCGGTGACGCTGAGGAGCGCCGTTCCTTCGACAGGCAGGGAGGTCTGGGTGGCCTCCTGGGCTTTGTAGAAGGCCATGCCGAAGGAGTCGGAGATGCCGAGCACTTCGCCTGTCGAGCGCATTTCCGGCCCGAGGACGGGGTCGACTTCGGGGAACATGTTGAAGGGGAAGACGGCTTCTTTGACGCCGAAATGGGGTATCGGCCTGGATTCGTAGCCGCCGAGGTCGATTTTCTTGCCGGTGAGGGGCGCTACCATGATCGTCGTGGCCATCCTGACCATGGATATGTCGCAGACCTTGGAGACGAGCGGCACGGTGCGCGAGGCGCGCGGGTTGGCTTCGAGCACGTATACTTTGTCGTCGGCGATGGCGTACTGCATGTTCATGAGGCCGCAGACGCCGAGCTCCTCGGCCACGGCGCAGGTGTAACGGCGGATGGTATCCAGGTGGCGGGGCGGTATGGTGATGGGCGGGATGACGCAGGCCGAGTCGCCCGAGTGGACGCCGGCGAGTTCGATGTGCTCCATGATGGCGGGCACGTATGTACTGGTGCCGTCGCATACGGCGTCGGCCTCGGTTTCGGTGGCGTTTTCGAGAAACTTGTCAATGAGGATGGGGCGCTCGGGCGTGACGCCGATGGCGCTGGCCATGTAACGGCTGAGCATGGCGTCGTTGTAGACGACTTCCATGCCACGTCCGCCGAGCACGTAGGAGGGCCTGACCATCAGCGGGTAGCCGATCCGGCCGGCGATCGTCAGGGCTTGGTCGACGGTGCTGGCCATGCCTGATTCGGGCATGGGGATGTCCAGTTTTTCCATCATTTTGCGAAAGTGGTCCCGGTCTTCGGCGAGATCAATCGTTTCCGGGCTGGTGCCGAGGATGGTGACGCCCGCTTTGGCCAGTTCGCCGGCGATGTTGAGCGGGGTCTGCCCGCCGAACTGCACGACCGCCCCGAGGGGTTTTTCCTTTTCGTAGATGCTGAGCACGTCTTCGACGGTGAGGGGCTCGAAGTAGAGTTTGTCGGAGGTGTCGTAGTCGGTGGAGACGGTTTCGGGGTTGCAGTTGACGATGATGGTTTCGAAGCCGAGGTCGCGGAGGGTAAAAGCGGCGTGCACGCAGCAGTAGTCGAATTCGATCCCCTGGCCGATGCGGTTCGGGCCGCCGCCCAGCACCATGACTTTGGGCTTGTCGCTTGCGGTCGTCAGGTCGGGCGCGTTGTAGGTGGAGAAGTAGTAGGCAGCGTCTTCGACGCCGCTGACCGGCACGGCTTCCCAGCTTTCGCGGAGGCCAAGCCCGAGGCGCTGTTTGCGGACGGCTTCCTCGGAAAGGCTGAGCAGTCCGGCGAGGTAGCGGTCGGCAAAGCCGTCCTTTTTGGCGCGGACGAGCAGTTCGTCGGGGAGTTGCCCGCCTTTGTGACGCAGCAGTTCTTCCTCTAGGTCGACGAGTTCCTTCATCTGCTGGAGGAACCACGCTTTGATGTGGGTGAGTTCGTGGAGCTTGCCGATAGCGGCGCCTTTGCGCAGGGCTTCGTAGATGATGAACTGCCGTTCGCTGGTGGCGTGGCGCAGCAGTCCGAGAAGTTCTTCTAGGGACCGTTGGTGGAAATCCTTGGCGAAGCCGAGGCCGTAGCGGCCGATTTCCAGGGAGCGGATCGCCTTTTGCAGCGCTTCTTTGTAGTTTTTGCCGATGCTCATGACTTCGCCGACGGCCTTCATCTGGGTGCCCAGTTTGTCTTCGGAGCCTGGGAATTTCTCGAAGGCCCAGCGCGCGAATTTGATGACGACGTAATCGCCGGACGGGGTGTATTTGTCGAGCGAGCCGTCCCGCCAGTAGGGGATTTCGTCGAGGGTGAGGCCGGCGGCCAGCATGGTGGAGATGAGGGCGATCGGGAAGCCGGTGGCCTTGGAGGCCAGGGCGGAAGAGCGGGAGGTGCGGGGGTTGATTTCGATGACGACCACCCGCCCGGTTTTGGGGTCGTGGGCGAACTGTACGTTGGTGCCGCCGATGACTTCGATGGCTTCGACGATTTTGTAGGAGTATTCCTGGAGTCGCTTCTGCAGCGCGGGGGCGATGGTGAGCATCGGGGCGGCGCAGAAGGAGTCGCCGGTATGGACGCCCATGGCGTCGATGTTTTCGATGAAGCAGACGGTGATCATCTGGTTTTTGGCGTCTCTGACGACTTCGAGTTCGAGTTCTTCCCAGCCGAGCACCGATTCTTCGATCAGCACCTGGCCGATGATGCTGGCGGCGATGCCCCGGGCGACGATGACGCGCAGCTCTTCGAGGTTGTAGACAAGCCCGCCGCCGGTGCCGCCCATGGTGTAGGCCGGGCGCACGACGACCGGGAAGCCCATTTCCTGGGCGATCTCCTCAGCTTCGGCGAGGGTGTAGGCGGGTTTGCTGCGGGGCATTTCGATGCCCAGCCGGTTCATCGTTTCCTTGAAGGCGATGCGGTCTTCGCCCCGCTCGATGGCGCTGAGTTGGACGCCGATCACTTTGACGCCGTATTGGTCGAGCACCCCGGCCCTGCCGAGTTCGGCGCTGAGATTGAGCCCCGACTGGCCGCCGAGGTTGGGCAGAAGGGCATCGGGCCGCTCTTTGGCGATGATTTCGGTGAGGCGCTTGATGTTGAGGGGCTCGATGTAGGTGATGTCGGCGATGCCCGGATCGGTCATGATGGTGGCGGGGTTGGAGTTGACCAGCACGATCTCGTAGCCAAGTTTGCGCAGGGCTTTGCAGGCTTGGGTGCCGGAGTAGTCGAACTCGCAGGCCTGCCCGATGATGATCGGCCCGGAACCGATTATCATGATCTTGTGTATATCGGTACGTTTCGGCATAATATCTCGCTCCTGTTCTTTGTATATTGTGCGGATGAATTTGTTTTCGATGTATTTTTCTAACTTTATTGCGAATTCCCTTGTATTTTTTAGTATTTTTATTTTTTTGCCGCAACGGTGTTTGCGCATGCTGACAAAATATTCGCCCGGGCCGATGCCCGGGCGAACGTACGGTAACGAATCTTTAAGTTATTCGGTTTTGCGTTTGGTGTAGGTAGGGATGGAGTAGGCGTACATTTCCTTGTTGATGTCGACATTGGCGGGCACGTAGATGACGACGGTGTCGGATACCCGCTGGCTGGCGCCGCCGGTAATGACGAGCAGACCGTCGAGGAAATCGCCGATACGCTGTTTGACGGTTTCGTCAACAGCTTCGAAGTTTATCAGGACGGCAACGTTGGCTTTGAGATAGTCGGCGCACAGTTTTACGTCGTCGAATTCGGCCGGGTTGGCGATGAATACTTTCAGCGCCGCCGGGCTGTGCACTCTGAGCTGGGCGCGGCGGTCGCCCGCCACGGGCGGTTGTGCCTCCGCCGGCTGTATTTCTTCGACCGGCATGAGGAAGTTGGTCAGCTTATCGATGAGGCCAGAAGCCAAGTTCCCCACCTCCTTGACATAAGTATTTGTCTAGTCCATTTTCCGGTAAAGTTTCGACGCGTATTGCCAATTTCCTGCATGAAAATGGCATTTGTCAGTAATTTCGTCAAAAAAAGCGGAAAACTTAAGGAAAAAACGCCCGGAATGTGTAAAGTTTCCTAAAAGCTCCAGATGCAAGGCAGTCCGAGGACGCGCAGCGACGCGTACTTGACGTACGCTAGCAAGCGACCGGAGGACTAACGCCGCAGATGGACTTTTAGGAAACTTTTAAAGTTTACAGCACACACTCCTCGCAGAGGGTGCCGCCGGTGAGAACTTGCTCCGCCCTGCTCCCGTCCCTATAGACGGTGACGCCTTTGCAGCCGCTGGCGTACGCCTGGCGGAAGATGGCGGCGACGTCGGCCTCGCCGGCTTCATGGGGCATGTTGACGGTTTTCGATACGCCGTTGTCGGTGAACGCCTGGGCGGCGGCGAGATGGGCCACATGCCAGTAGGGGGCGATGGCGGGAGCGGTTGCGAGCACTTCTTTGACATGATCCGGCAGCGCGGTGTCCGCGACGCTGCCGCAAACGCCGATGGCTTCGGCGACTTCTTCCGTATACAGGTTACGTTGACTGAGGTAGTCGACGACGGTAGGGTTGACGCTGGTGAGCAGCCGCCCTTCGAGGACCCGCCGGGAGAGGGCGAGGGCGAAGAGCGGCTCGATGCCGCTGGAGCAGCCGGCGATGATGCTGATGGTGCCGGTGGGGGCGATGGTGGTGACGGTGGCGTTGCGCATGGCGGCGAAGCCGCGGCCGGGGTAGACGCTGGCGGCAAAGGCCGGGAAGCTGCCGCGTTCGGCGCCAAGGAGGACGGATGCCTGTCGCGCCTCGCGGGTTATGAATTCGAGTATTTGTCCGGTGAGGGCGGTGGCCGCCTTGCTGGCGTACGGGATGTCGAGCAGTATGAATACTTCGGCCAGCCCCATGATGCCAAGACCGATTTTGCGGGTGCGGCGGGTGGCTTCGGCGACGGCGGTCAGAGGATGGGCGTTGATGTCGATGATGTTGTCGAGGAAGCGGACGGCGGTGCGGACTACTTCCCGCAGGCGGCCGAAGTCTATGCCGCCGGCGGATACCAGCCTGGTTAGGTTTATCGAGCCTAGGACGCAGGATTCGTAGGGCAGGAGGGGCTGTTCGGAGCAGGGGTTGGGGGCTTCGAAGCCGCCGAGGGCCGGGGTGGGGTTGAAACGGTTGACGGTGTCAAGGAAGAACAGGCCGGGTTCGCCGCTTTCCCACGCCATGCTTACGAGCAGGGCGAAGAGGCCGCGGGCTGCGACCGTACGGGCGACGCTGCCGTCGCGGGGGCTGACGAGGGCGAAGGGGCGGTCGGCGGCGACAGCCTGCATGAAGTCGTCGGTTATGGCTACCGAGAGGTTGAAGTTGTTGAGGACGTCGTGGCTGCGTTTGGCGGTGATGAATTGTTCGATGTCGGGGTGGTCGACCCTGAGGACGGCCATGTTGGCGCCGCGCCTTGCTGCGCCTTGCTTTACGACCTGGGTGGCGATGTCGTAGATGTGCATGAAGGATACCGGACCGCTGGCGACGCCGCCGGTGGTGGATACCCCGTCGCCGGCTGGCCGCAGCCGGGAGAAGGCGAAGCCGGTGCCGCCGCCGCTCTGATGGATGAGGGCGGCGTTTTTGAGGGTTTCGAAGATGCTGGTGAGCGAGTCTTCGACAGGCAGCACGAAGCAGGCGGCGAGCTGGGCCCTCTCTTTGCCGGCGTTGATGAGGGCCGGGGAGTTTGGCAGGAAGACGAGGTCGGCCATCAGCCGCCGGTATTCGTCGGCCGCCCGGGCGGCGTCGCAGCCGTAAAGGGCTTCGGCCGCGGCGACGTGGTCGGCCACCCGCCGGAACATGTCCTCCGGGGTCTCGCTTTCTTTAAGGTAACGGGCCTGAAGGACGGCCACGGCTTCGGGAGAAAACATCCCTACTCCCCTTCCTGCGCCTCCTTGGCGTTTTTGCGCTCGCGGGCCCTGAGCTGGCGGTCGAGGGTGGATTTGCGCAGCCGGATGCTCTTCGGCGTGACTTCGACGGCTTCGTCGTCGTTGATCCACTCGAGCGCCTGCTCAAGGCTGAGGATGCGGGGCGAGGTGAGTCTGAGCGCCTCGTCCGCTGAGCTCGAGCGCATGTTGGTGACGTGCTTTTTCTTGCAGGGGTTTACTTCCATGTCCATTTCCCGGGCGTTCTCGCCGACAACCATGCCTTCGTAAATCGCCTGTCCGGGAACGACGAACATCGTGCCGCGGTCCTGGACGCTGTGGATGCCGTAGGTGGTCGTTTCGCCGGTTTCGAAGGCGACGAGCGCGCCGCGGGTACGGCCGGCAATGTCGCCTTTGTAGGGGGCGTAGCCGTGGAAGATATGGTGCATGATGCCGTAGCCTTTGGTGTTGGTGAGGAATTCCGAGCGGAAGCCGATGAGGCCGCGGGCGGGGATGACGAATTCCAACCGGAGGTAGCCGGCCAGCTCGACCATGTTGATGAGCTCGGCGCGGCGCGTGCCGAGGGCTTCCATGACCGTACCCATGTACTCGGGGGGCACGTCGACGGTGAGGCGCTCCAGCGGTTCGCATTTCTGGCCGTGGATGGTCTTGAGGATAACCCTGGGTTTGCCGACCTGGAACTCGTAGCCTTCGCGGCGCATGGTTTCGATGAGGATGGACAGGTGAAGCTCGCCGCGGCCGGCGACTTCGAAGGAGTCGGGGCTGCCGGTTTCGTCGACCCGCAGGCTGACGTTGGTTTCGACTTCCCGGAACAGTCGCTCGCGCAGATGCCGGCTGGTGACGTATTGTCCTTCTTTGCCGGCGAAAGGACTGGTGTTGACGCTGAAGACCATTGCCAGCGTCGGTTCGTCGACCTTGATCGCCGGCAGGGCTTCGGGGTTTTCGGTGTCGGCGATGGTTTCGCCGATGTTGACGGTGTCGAGCCCGGTGATGGCGACAATGTCGCCGAGGGCCGCGTCTTTGACTTCGGTGCGCTTGAGGCCTTCGTAGACATAGAGGCGGCTTAGCTTGGCGCGCGTTTCGGTTTCGCCGTTGAGTATGGTGACCTGCTGGCCGCTCTGCACCCGGCCCCGCATGACGCGGCCGATGGCGATGCGGCCGACGTAGTCGTCGTAGTCGAGGGTGGTGACCATGATCTGCAGCGGTCCGTCGATGTCGCCGTGGGGGGCGGGAACGGCGGAGATGAGCAGGTCGAACAGCGGTTTGAGATCCTGGCTGTCGTCGTCCATGCTGAGTTTGGCGATGCCGTCGCGGGCGGTGGCGTAGACGACGGGAAAGTCGAGCTGCTTGTCGTCGGCTTCAAGCTCGATGAAGAGTTCGAGGACTTCGTCGAGCACGTCTTCAACCCGTTGGTCGGGGCGGTCGATCTTGTTGATGACGACGATGGCCTGGAGGTCCTGTTCGAGCGCTTTGCGCAGCACGTACTTTGTCTGGGGCATCGGTCCCTCGAAGGCGTCGACGAGGAGCAGCACGCAGTCGACCATGTTGAGCACCCGTTCGACTTCGCCGCCGAAGTCGGCGTGGCCGGGGGTGTCGACGATGTTGATCTTGACACCGCCGTAAATGATGGCGGTGTTTTTGGCGAGGATGGTGATGCCGCGCTCGCGCTCGAGTTCGTTGGAGTCCATGACGCGTTCGATTACTTGCTCGTTGCTGCGGAATACCCCGCTCTGTTTTAGCATGGCGTCGACGAGCGTGGTCTTGCCGTGGTCGACGTGGGCTATGATGGCGATGTTGCGTAGGTCGTTGCGTTGCATTGGTTTTTCCTCCTGTAACCTGTTGCTGGTAAAATGCCGCGAGTATTATTTAGTCTCCTGCATAGCGGGACGCTATTATGCGGTTATTTTCCGCCGTTGCCGTTTGCGCCGGCTTCGTCAAGCGTTTTGCGAACGTATTTGCGGACTTTCTGGGCGCCGCTCAATATCGCGGAAAGCTTGGCGGGACCGGCTGCGCTGGCCGACTCCAGCCGCTTGCGCAGTTCCATGAACTCGCTGTCGAGCTGCTCGATGAGTTCCTGCAGTTCGATGACCGCCGGGTCGACGAGCACCAGGCCGCTGGCTTCGATGTTGAAGCTGCGGCCGTCGATGACGGCGACGTCGCCGTAGTTTGGCACATAGGCGGGGTAGCCGAGCTGGGTTTTTATGACGCCGGCGAAGGCGTTCGACTGCTCCGGCTCGCCGTGGACGATGAAGATGTTGGCCGGGGGTTCCTTGAACATTGTCAGCCATTTGACGAGGTATTCCTGGTCGGCGTGGGCCGAGAAGCCGTCAAGGTTATGGATTTTCGCCCGTACGCCAACTTCCTCGCCCATGATTTTTACCCGTTTGACGCCTTCGACCAGCCGCCGTCCGAGGCTGCCTTCGGCTTGGTAGCCGACGAGGATGACGCTGGATTCCGGCCGCCAGAGGTTGTGCTTGAGGTGATGGAGGATACGGCCGGCGTCGGCCATGCCGCTGGCCGAGATGATGACGGCCGGCTCTTTGAGAAAGTTGATGGCTTTGGATTCGTCGGGCGTCCGGGTGAATTTGAGGCGCAGTAGCCTGTTAAAGTTTTCGCTTTTGTCGTACAGCATTTCGCGGGCTTCGGCGTCGAAAACTTCCGGGTGCTGGGTGAAGATGTCGGTGGCCGAGATGGCCAGCGGGCTGTCGATGAATACGGGGATGTCGGGTATTTTACCGGCTTTGAGGAGTTTGTAGAGGTAGTAGACGATGGTCTGGGTGCGGCCGACGGCGAAAGCGGGGATGACGATGTTGCCGCCGCGGGCCACGGTTTCGTTTATTATCGCCGCCAGCGCCTCGCCTTTGTCGTAATCCTCGTGGTTGCGGTTGCCGTAGGTGGATTCCATGACGATGTAGTCGGCGGCGTCGATGGCGGACGGGTCTTTGATCAGCGGCTGGTCGGGCTGCCCGAGGTCGCCGGAGAAAACGAATTTGACCGTCTTGCCGTTTTCGGTCACCCATATTTCGATGATCGACGAGCCGAGGATGTGGCCGGCGTCGTTGAAGCACACGGTTATTTCCGGCGTGATGTCTAGTTTTTGGCCGTAGGGCTTGGGGTCGAAGTTTTTTAGGCAGGCGTAGGCGTCGTCTACGGTGTAGAGGGGTTCGAGAGGAGGTTTGCCGGCGCGGCGGCCTTTGCGGCCTGCTATTTCGGCTTCGAATTCCTGGATGTGGGCGCTGTCTGGCAGCATGATGCGACACAGGTCGGCGGTGGCTTCGGTGGCGTATATTCTGCCTTTGTAGCCTGCTTTGCACAGTTTTGGCAGCAGACCGCTATGGTCGATGTGGGCGTGGGTGAGAAGGACGGCGTCTATTGCCGCCGGTTCGAAGCGGAACGCCCGCCGGTTGAGGGCTTCGGTCGCTTTCGAGCCCTGGAACATGCCGCAGTCAACAAGGATTTTGCTCTCGCCTGCTTCCAGGAGGTATGAAGAACCTGTAACCATTCCCGATGCTCCCAAAAACGTCAGTCGCATGTTTTACGCTCCTTCGCCAAGTTTATACAAATATTTGCCAACGCTTTTTACTTCCACGTTAGTATATCATTTCCTGCCCAAGAAAAAAAGCGGAGAATGTCTCCGCTTAATTGCCCTCTTCCCTATTCTTCGCCGAAGATGCGAACCTCCGGCTGCAGCCTCACGCCAAACCGCTCCAGGACCTGGCGCTGCACTTCTTTGATGAGAGCCAGTACGTCGGCGGCGGTGGCGCCGCCGGCGTTGACGATGAAGCCGGCATGTTTCACGGATACCTGCGCGCCGCCGATTTTGTAGCCTTTGAGGCCGGCCTGCTCGATGAGGGTGCCGGCGAAGTAGCCGGGGGGACGCTTGAAGGTGCTGCCGGCGCTGGGCATCTCGATGGGCTGCTTGGCTTCGCGGCGGTTCGTGTAGTCGTTCATTTTCGTGTCGATCGCGTCGTCGTCGCCGGCCGCGAGCGCTAGCTCGACCTCGCAGATGATGCAGCCGTTGTGCTGGAAGACGCTGTCCCGGTAGCCGAAGCGGATGTCTGCGTGTCCGAAGCGCTGCTGTCTCCCGTCGGGGCACACCGCGGTGACGGCCGCAACGACACAGCCGATTTCGCCTTCGTAGGCGCCGGCGTTCATGAAGACTGCGCCGCCGATGCTTCCTGGAATGCCGACGGCAAATTCCAGTCCGGTGAGGCCGTTGCCGGCGGCGTAGCGGGCGACGTCGCCTAAGGACGCCCCGGCGCCCGCTTTTACTGTCATGCCGTTATGGGTAATACTGCCCATCGTGGCGTCGAATTTCAGCACCAGGCCGCGGATGCCTTTGTCGAGGACGAGTACGTTGGAGCCGTTGCCGAGGATGGTTACAGGCATGCCGTATTCTCGGGCGACGACGAGCACCGCCGCCACTTCCCGCGCGGAGGCGGGCAGAACGAAATAGTCGGCCGGGCCGCCGATGCAGAAGGTGGTGTGCTTGGACAGGGGTTCGTCGAGCAAAAGACGGGGAGCGGCGATGACTTTCTGCAGTTGTGTGAAGAAGTCGTCCTTCAATTTAATCTTTTGCAAACAAATCCAGTCCTTCGGCGACCGAGTCGCCTATAATTTTGCTTATGTCGGCCATGATGCGCTGAAAACGAAAATACGCTTCGAGAAACACGCGCGCTTTGCCGTTCATGACAAGCAGTTCGTACATCTTGTGCAGCGCCTCGGTCTTGGCCGTATCTTCCTTGCCGGCGAGCGCCTCGTATTCGAGTTCCATTTTTTTGCGGAGAAAATCCTGGACCATTTTTTTGGCGTCCGGGTCGGCCGCGATGGCCTCCTTGGCGGTCAGGAAGGCGCGGTATTCGTCAGACGCTTTGAGTGTTCGGGCCAGTTCGTGCGCCTTGTCGTACGGATTCAAACATATTCCTCCCATATACTATGTATCTTATGCTCTCCGGCGCGGATTAATACATCGCGGTCGAGCCGGGCATACCGCGAGGACATAGGTGTATTCAATAAAACGCCCGCCAACTCCTGCCGGCCGAAAAATGAAGGGAAACGCCCCGCCGTCGGCGTCGGTTACCGGATCGGCTGTCGCGATGTACGGCAAACCGAACATCGCTTTATCGCCCCGCACGACTACGCGGCGCTTTTCTTCCATTGCCTTGGCAATTGCTGTTCCGGGTTTTAGGGGTATACCCGTCGCATTCCCCTTTTCAAACGTGATCAGCGGCTTGTCAAAGCTTTCCGGTAGTATTCCTGCATGGTCTTGGCGTCGGAGGCCTGGGTGCCGGCCGATTCGCAGACGATCCGCGGCGCGTAGCCGCGGGCGGCGATGACGTCGAGGAGCGGCTCGTGGGGCGGTCCGTAGTCGTCGCCAAATGTCCAATGACGCTTTTCGCCCGCTTTTGTGAATTCGATACGGCTGAAGTGGATGTGGACGGCGGAAGCTTTCTGTTCGCCCAGTTTTTCGGCGACGAGGTCGAAGGCGGCCTCGTATTCGGCGCGGGTGGTGTAGCGGCCGCCGGTGACGGCGTGAAGGTGACCGAAGTCGATGGTGGGGATGGTCCATTCGCTCAAGGCGCAGAAAGCCAGCACTTCTTCAAGGTTGCCGAGCTGGTTCTGTTTGCCCATCGTTTCCGGAGCAAGGTATATCCCTTCCAGCAGACCCTGCTTGTCGGCTTCCTCCAGGATGACGAGGAAGAGGGCGGCGGCGCGGTCGATGGCCTGATTCCTGGGCTGCTTGCCCGGGCCGCCGATGTGGAAGGTGACGCGGTCGGCCCCCAGCCAGCAGGCGGCTTCGAGCGATTTGAGGATGTGCCTGGTGGTATTGGCGGCGATAGCCGGGTCTTCGGTGGCCAGGTTTATGTAGTAAGGGGCGTGAACACTGAGCTTTACGCCGTGCCGCACGGCGGCCTCGCCGATGGCCCGGGCGGTTTCCTCGCGGATGGTGACGCCGCGGCTGCACTGGTATTCGTAAGCGTCGAGCCCCATGGAGGCCAGCCACGCCGGCATTTCGACCGAGGCCTTGTGCCCCGCTGCGTAGAATGCGTCCGGGTTGCCGGCCGAACCGAATTGAGCTTGCGCCATTCTTAATCAACTCCTGCAAAAATTATGCCAGTTTGTCGTTTTTTCAAAGCAAGTCCCGAAAGTCGTTCTGGCGCATAGCTTCGTATACGACGACGGCGACGGCGTTGGAAAGGTTGAGCGATCTGGCGCCGGCCAGCATCGGAATACGCACGCACCGGGAACGGTTGGGGTCAAGGATGGTGTCCGGCAATCCGGCCGTTTCCCGGCCGAAAACAAGCACGTCTGCGGGGGTGTAGGCGACCTCGTGGTAGAGCCGGTCGGCTTTGGTGGTGTTGAAGTGGAAGCTCAGGCCGGCGTACAACTTCTCGACGGCGGCGAAGGAGTCGTGGTAGTGGACTTTGACGAGATGCCAGTAGTCGAGGCCGGCTCGCTTGAGGTAGCGGTCGTCGGTGGAGAACCCGAGCGGCCGTACGAGGTGCAGTTCGCAGCCGGTAGCGGCGCACAGGCGGGCGATGTTGCCGGTGTTGCCCGGTATTTCCGGTTCGACGAGGACGATGTGCATGTGATCACCTCTGCGAGGACCGCATTGGCGGAGAAGTTTGCGGTCTAGTCTATTATTATGTACACGATTGTCCGCATAAACGTATCAGTCGCGCAGGTCGGCGGGAAGGTCACAGGTAGTCGACGCTGAAGGCGGTGACTTCGGCTTCGCCGCAATCGTCGACGATCCGCCTGACGAGTTCGACCTGTCGGGCGAGCACGGCCCGGCTGCTGCCGGCGATGGCGATTTCGACCGCCGCCCGCTGCCAGGTGTCCTGGTGCCCGGTCTCGGCCACGGAGGCGCCGCAGCGGGAGCGGATGCGCCCGACGACGCTGCGCACGACCTGGCGCTTTGCTTTGAGCGAGCCGGCGGCGGGGATGAATAGTTCGACGGCGCATACGACGACCGCCATGGCTAGCGACCGACGAGGGTGACGCAGACCGTCCGCCGGCGCGGACCGTCGAATTCACCCAGGTATATCGCCTGCCAGGTGCCGAGTACGAGGCCGCCGCCCGTTACCGGCACGGTGGCCGCCGCGCCCAGCAGGGAGGCTTTGATGTGGGCCGGGGAGTTGCCTTCGGCGTGGCGGTAAGGCAGCGACGGCACCAGCTTGTCGAGGCCTGCGAGCATGTCGGCGACGACGTCGGGGTCGGCGTTCTCGTTAATGGTGACGCCGGCGGTGGTGTGGGGAACAAAGACGTGGCAGATGCCTTCGCCGACGCCGCCGGTTCTGACGATGGCGGCGACCTGGGCGGTGATGTCGACGAAGCCCTCGGCGGGGGTGGCGACGACGAATTTTTCCATGGGGCTCACCTCTTCGTTGTTATAGTTCCATAGCGGACGGGAAAAATCCTATAACCGGCCTATAAAACAAAAACGCCCCGTTATAGGAGCGTTTCAGGCAGAAGCCTTCAGGCCGTTCAGAGTCCCCAGATGCTAGGCGGATCCGAGGACGCGAGCGAAGACAGTACTGTCGGACGTACGGCGAGCGAGCGCCCGCAGGACCAACAACGCAGATGGGGGCTATCAACGGCCTGAACGACTAGCCGTGGATTAGGCGGGGGATACACTTGACGCACACCCAATCGCTCTCGCCCTTCGACTTTATGGGCAGCAGGGGCCGGTCGTGCTCGGTTGTGCCGCAGAGGTGGCATTTCATGGTGACGTTGTATTCCGGTTTGTCGGCCAGTGTTTTTTTGTGTTCGTGGACGGCGTGCTCGTCGAAGGGGACGGTTTCGCGCTCTTCGAGGGTCAGGGCGCCGGTCGGGCAGACGCCCAGGCAGAAGCCGGCGCCGTCGCAAAGCTGTTCGCGGCGGACCTTGGCTTTGCCGTTTATTATTTCGATGGCGCCTTCGGCGCAGGGGGTGACGCATTTGCCGCAGCCTGTGCAGAGGGCTTCGTCGATTTTGACTATTTTGCGCTTCACGTTATCCATCATCCACACCTCTTCCGTTGTTGTCTGTTTCTATTATATCCGCGGGCAGGACGGCCAACAGTGATATTCGTCACATTTCACAGTTTTTCGGCCGGGTTCTTTCTTGCCGGGAAAAAGCCTTTTCTGCTGCGATAGCGCAGCAGATCGACAAATGCTTCGAGGCGCGTCACTGTTCCCGCTTCGCCGGTCTGCTCGTCGAAGGCTAGCGAGAGGACGGGGATGCCCGTTTTGTCGCTTACCCCTGGCAGGATGTTCTTGGCGATGACTTCGGGCATGCAGGTGAAGGGGAAAACGTGGATTATGCCGTCGAACCCGATCCGCCCCATGGCGACGGTGTGGCCGACGCTTTTTATGCCGTGGCCGCCGACGTAGTGGCCGAGGAAGGGTGACGCCGCGGCGACGACGGCCGCCGACCGGCGGAGGGCGGCCCTGTCTTTGAGGATATGGGCGCCGACGTAGTCGCCGAGCAGCATGGTCGGGTATACTTCGACCCCCATCCGCCCGAGACGGCGGATGAGGTCGCCGTTGACGCAGGTTTCGAGCATGACGTAGATTTCCCCCACCAGGCCGACTCTGAGAGGCTCCGGCCCGCCGCCTACAGGCAGCGCTGCCAGCCGCCGCAGGAGCTCGGCGACGGCACCGGCGACTGCGGCCGGGGTGGCGGCGGCGTCGACGTCGGCCACCGCCCGGAGGCGCTCGGCGTCGACGGCGTCGGCCATAGCGGCGCGCGGCCGGGCGCGGCAGGCGGCCTGGTCGATGGCGTCGAGGGCTCTGAGCTTGGCGCCGGCCAGCCGGAAGGCCGGCCATACGGGGGCCAGCCCGCCGGGGGCGAGGCGCCGCAGTGCCTGCCAGACACTGCCTAGGTCGGGCTCGATGACGATCATGGCGAATTTATAGCCGAGGTCGTGGAGGATATCGCGCTGTACGGCGGCGTAATAGCCGAGGCGGCAGGGGCCTTCCCCGCCGCAGGTGAGGATGGTGTCGGCGCCCGCCTCGAGGGCCTGGATGAAGTTGCCCAACGTGGTCTTGAACGGCAGGCAGGCTGTTTCGGGGGAATACCTGGCGCCGATTTCCAGCGTCGTTTTGCTGGTGGGGGGCGGCGGCGCCGCCCGGACTCCCAGCACCGTCAGCAGGGCTTTGAGGACGATGTGCAGCGTCCCCATGTGGGGGAAGGTAACGATCATGGGCGCCTCCTGGGCAGCATATCGGTGAACGCCTCCAGCCTGGTAACAAGACCGGCCTCGGCGGTATGCTCGTCGAGGGCGAGGAGCAGGAAGGGGACGCCGCGATGCCCGGCCTGACGCCTAAGCTGCTCGCCGACGAGGGAATCGGGGCCGCAGGCGAAGGAGGTAAGGAAGATCATGCCGGCGGGCGGCGGGTTGGCCCCCAGGAAGGCCAGGGCAGCTCCCGCCAGATTGCGGCAGTAGTGCCAGAATATGTTCTTCGGCAGCGCGGCCGCAGCCTGGTCGGCGGCCCGCGGGTGGACGCGGTCGGCGGTGAGGACGTCAACCCCCATGGCCGCGAGTTTGCCGGTGACATCCATGCTGATCTGGCGGTCGCGGAGAATATAAGGGTGCCCCACCAGGGCGACGCGCGGGAGGTCCGCCGCTCCTACTGCGGCGCCCGTGTATGGGCGGCGGCATTCCCGCCAGGCCCGCTGCCAGGCGTAGAGGCTGTAGAGGGGTGAGCGACCGAACGTCCCGCCCACGCCGATTATGGCCCGCAGCAGGCTGCCGCGCCCTGTGCGCAGGTCGACGGTCGGGGCGATGAGGGGCGGCCCGCCGGGGAGGGCGGCCCGCATGATGTCGGGGAGGCCGATGATTTTCGGGCATGAATAGTGGCCGGCCGCGACGCTGACCACCCTCGGCAGGAAAAGGAGATCGACTTTGTCCGCGAGGGCGCGGGCGTGGCCGAAGAAGGCCTTGACCGGCAGGCATACTTCGTCGATGCAGCCGCCGGCTTCGATGACGGCCCGGGTCGTTTCCGACGATACCGCCGGTTCGGTGCCAAGCCTGCGGAAGAAGGCGCTCCAAACGTCGCCGTAATAATGGTAAAGAAGCCCGCGGGGGATGCCGACCGTCGGCGGCACAGGGCATCGTTCCTTTCGCGCCGCGCTGTGGCGGCTTTGTGATCAACTCTCTTATTATCACCAATGCCGCTTATTCTTATAAAGTCGGGAAGAAATTTGCTCTTTTTCGTCACCGCACTATTCTTTCTTGGCCGAAAGCGGTGTATAATAAAGGAAATAGCTTCTGACGCAGCGGGCCGCCGGCCGGCTGGGGAGGAACCGTTGCTCTGTCGAGTCTGCAAGCAAGGGCCGCGCGCCTGCGCCGAGGATGGCGATGCTTACCGTCCGGTAACGTCCGCCTTCTTTTGCCCTTGGCAGAAGAAGGTTTTTATTTTGCGATTTTGTCGCGGGAGGAATGGGGAAAGATGAAACGCATCGGGGTCATCGGCATCGTCATCCACGAGCCGAAAAACGTCGCTGAGAAAGTTAATACGGTGATTTCGGGCTACGGCCATATTGTCATCGGCCGCATGGGCATACCGAAGCCCGAGGCCAATGTGGGCGTTATCGCCCTGATTATCGAAGGCACGACCGACGAGGTAGGCGCCCTGACCGGCAAGCTCGGCAACCTGCCGGGCGTGACCGTCAAATCGGCGCTCACCACCCAGAGTTTAGAGGAGGAGAAGCACAATGATCGATGAAAAAGAACGCACTTCCGACGCCTTTATCGATGACGCCCTTATCGAAAGATTGCTGGCCGAGGCCAAAACGATGGCCGGCGACAAGGCCAGCGTCCGGCGAATCATCGCCAAGGCTGGCGGATACAAGGGACTTTCCGCCGGCGAGGTGGCGGTACTGCTCGAGGTGAATGACCCCGAACTGCTGCAGGAGATGTTCGCCGCCGCCGCGGCGGTGAAGGAGGCGATTTACGGCAAGCGCATCGTCCTCTTCGCTCCGCTGTATATTTCCAGCCACTGTATCAACAACTGCGTCTATTGCGGCTACCGGACCGGCAATAAGGAGCAGCTCCGCCGCCGCCTAACCCTGCCGGAGGTCAAGGAGGAGGTGGAGGTCCTTGAGTCGCTCGGCCACAAGCGCCTAGCCGTCGAGGCCGGCGAGGACCCTGTCAACTGCCCGATTGATTACGTAACCGACGTCATCAGGGAGATTTACAGCATCAAGGACGGCAACGGCAGCATCCGCCGCGTGAATGTGAACATCGCCGCGACGACTGTCGAGGATTACCGCAAGCTGAAAGAGGCCAATATCGGCACATATATCCTCTTTCAGGAGACTTATCACCGCCCGACGTACGCCGCGCTGCATCCCAGCGGCCCGAAGAGGGATTACAACTGGCACACGACCGCGATGGACCGGGCGATGAAGGCCGGCATCGACGACGTGGGCATCGGCGTGCTGTACGGCCTGTACGATTTCAAGTACGAAACGGTGGCGATGTTTCTCCACGCCGAACACCTCGACCGCGACTGCGGCGTGGGCCCCCATACCATCTCGGTGCCGCGCCTGCGTCCCGCCGGCAGCGTGAACCTCGGCAGCTTCCCCTATCTGGTAAGCGACGAGGATTTCAAGAAGATTATCGCCATCATCCGCCTGGCGGTGCCCTATACCGGCATGATCCTGTCCACCCGCGAAGATCCGGAGCTGCGCGATGAGCTGATCACCTACGGTATTTCCCAGATCAGCGCCGGTTCCTGCACCGGCGTGGGCGGCTACCAGCAGGTCCACCAGCAGCATGTCGCCTGCAGCCCGAACAGCGGCCAGCAGTTCGAACCGAGCGACCAGCGGTCGCCGAACGAGATTATCCGCATGCTGTGCGGGAAGGGCTTCGTGCCGAGTTACTGCACGGCCTGCTACCGCCAGGGCCGCACGGGCGACCGCTTTATGGCGCTGGCCAAGAGCGGCGAGATCCAAAATGTCTGCCTGCCCAATGCCCTCCTCACCTTTAAGGAGTACCTGCTCGACTACGCCGACGGGCAAACCCGCGTTATGGGCGAAAAACTGATCAGCCGGTCGCTGGACGATATACCCCAGGAAAATATCCGGACCGCAACGGCCGAACGTCTTAAGGATATTGAGGCGGGGAAACGGGACCTGTACTTCTAGAGAGTGTAAGATGCAAAAGAGCCGGTTGGTTTGAACCAACCGGCTCTTTTATGCCTCTTCATCCGGATGACGCCGCCGTCGCCGTCAGTTTCCCCCGCAACCACAGCTGATAGAGGGCGGCGTAGGCCATGGTGTAGATGCCGGCGGCGGCGAAGACGGCCTGATAACCCCAGGCGGCGGCTACCGCCCCCATGCCGATGGCGCCGAAGCCTAAGCCGATGTCGACCGCCATGGTGAAGAAACCGAAGGCGGTGCCCCGGTTGGCCGGCGGAACGTTGGCGGTGATGATTGTCGCCATGGCCGGAAAGGCCAGGCCGTAGCCGATGCCGATCCCGGCGCCGCACAGCGCCGCTACCCAGGAGCCGGTGAAATTCCCGGCCGTCAGCATTGTGAGGCCAAGAACGGCGAGGACGTAGAATACCAGGCGGTCGGGGCGCAGTATGGCGCAAAGGCGGCCGATACAAAGGCGGGACAGGATGACGACGACCGAGTAGGCCACGTAATAAGAGTTGAACTCGGTTATCCCCCGGCTGAGCATGAGCAGGGGCAGGAAGGTCATGATGCTGCCGTAGCACATGTTGACAGCCGCCAGGCTGATCGTGGAGATGAAGACGGCAGGGGCGGCGACGATTTTTTTGAGCGGCAGGGATTGGCCGGCGGCCGCGGTGATTTTCGGTTTGACCCGCCGCGGGAATAATACCAGGGAGAGCGCGGTAGTGACCGCGCCGACGCCGATGACGAGCGGCATACCGCCCACGGCGTACAGCCAGGTCGCGGAGCTGGCGGCGATGCCCATGCCGATCATGGTGGAGAGGGTGTAGAAGGCGACCGCTTCGGTGGCGCGGTGTTGTTCGTGCATCATGGTGACGGTGGTGAGCGCGGAGGAGCTGTAGCCCGAGATTCCCACTCCGTGGAGGAAACGGGCTGCGGTAGCGGCGACGAGGGTTACGGCGAGATGGTAGCTGCCGATGGCGAACACGGAAAGGATGACGCCGGCGGTGAGCACGGGCAACCCGCCGTAGCGGTCGACCGCCCGCCCGGCAAACAGGCGGAACATCAGCGACCCGATGGAGAACGCTCCGACCGCAAGGCCGATCTGGTGGTCGTCCATACCCAGACTGTGGTAATATATTGGTAGCACCGGCAAAAAGAAGTTGACACTCATCCAGAAAAACCCGTTGGCGGCAACAAGGCCCAGAAAAGGGCGGTTATAGAACGTACGATCGAGCAACCAATCATCTCCCCGGATTAAGGCATACAAGACTGTTCGTCGCCCGGCTGTCGAATACCTGTCGAAAATCTGTCAAAGTGAGGCAATCAATGAAGCGCTTTTTCCTGCCGATCGTCATCGCCCTTGTTTTGATATACGTGGCGGAGACCGCCGCTGCCGCCCTGCTGGGCGGTTACAAGCCAAAGCTGGAGGCGGCGTTCGCCGCGAACGAGTATGTTCTCTCCTGGCAGCGGCTGCCCTACCTCGGCTACTACGAGGTGGAGGTGCTGCAGGCGCCGTCGGGACAATTTCCGGCGCCGCCCGGCGAGCGGATCTTATCTTTCCGCACGTGGCGGACAAGCTTTACGATCAATGAGAATTATCCTTTCCGCACGTTCTGGCGGGTGTCGGCCCACGGTCTCTTCCGCCATCCGCTGGGCGCTTTCTCCGAGCCGCTCGATCTGGCTGCGCTGACAGGCCGGTCGGCTGTCGACTTTAAGCGCCTCAAGCCTGTCGCCACTTCGTCTTATCCCGCCGCCGCGCCGGCCGCGGACAAGCCGATGCTGACGTGGACGGTGGTGCCGGGAGCGGTGTACTATGAGATCGAGTTTTTGGATGCGCCGCCGGAGAATCCTGGGGGCGTCGAACCGTCCCGCCACCGCTTCACCCATTCCCGCGCGGTGTTCACCAACGGCTTCAACGCCGACTTTTCCCGCTATGACATAACCCGCCTCTGGTGGCGGGTGCGAGCCCTCGATTACGACGGCGATCCGCTGGGGGTGTTCTCGGACGCCCAGGAGATATTCATCGACCATAGTAAGGAGCAGGCGCTGAGGCCGCTGCTGACGACCGTCTTTAACCGCAACGGTCTTCCCACGCCGCTTTACCCGGCCTATGCCTGGATCCCCATCGCCGGAGCGGTGAGTTACGAGGTGGAGGTGTTGAGCGATCTGCCTGAGCTGCCGGCCGGCATTGCGCCGTCGGTATACCGCGTGTGGAGCAAGGAGGCGACCGGGTTCGCGTGCTATGACGAGGAGCCGCGCATCACCCCCGGCACTTATTACTGGCGGGTGAGGGGCCTGGACGCCGCCGGCGGGCCGGTGGGCGTTTATTCCGAGGTCCGCAGTTTCGTGGTCGATCTCAAGCGGGGCAATTACGCGGCCACTTTCGGCGACAGCATCACCCACGGCGGCGGCGCGGTTTCTTATTCGCCGGGCGACTGGGAATACAGCTTCCAGACCTATCTCAATTTTCCGGTCGTCAACCTTGGGCGCAGCGGCGACACTTCTGCGACGATGGCGGAGAGATTCGACAGCGACGTGCTGCCTTTCCGCCCGAAGTTCCTCCTGGTCATGGGCGGCACGAACAGCCTGCGCGGCGGCACGCCCGCCGAGAATGTCATCGAGGATCTGGCCGCCATCCGCGCCAAGTGCCAGGCGCGCGGCATCCGCCCGATTTTCGTCACTTTGCCGCCGATCAATCCTGAGGCGATCAAAAAGGTTTTTAACGAAGAAACGGCGTCGAACTGGCGACAGGAGTTCGACACCGTCAATAATTTCATCAGGCAGCAGCGCTACCATATCGATCTCGACCCCCATCTGGCCGATTCCGGGCGGGAGCTGCCCGATTATTACGCGGTCGACGGCCTCCATCCCGATATCGAGGCGAAGAAGGTCATCGCCCAGATCATCAACGCCAATTGGTCTAGAGTGACCCGATGATGTTGTCGCGCCGGGCTTTGGCGGCCGCGAAGAAGGCGTGGACCGCCGCCCGGTCGCCGCGCCGGATGGCGGCGGCGACGTCGCCGAGCAGCGCCTGCAGCTCTTCGAGGCCGGCGGTGATGGCCACCGGATTTGTAAGGCAGATGTCAGCCCACATGTCGGCGTCGGAGGAGGCGATGCGGGTTGTGTCGCAGAAGCCGCCCCCCGCGAGCGCGCCGATGTTTTCCTCCTCGCCGGGATAACGGCCGAGGAGGTTTACGAGGCCGGCGGCGACGACGTGGGGCACGTGGCTGATAACGGCGGCGCAGTCGTCGTGGTGGACGACGTCCATGACGCTTGCCCTGGCGCCGGTTTCGCGGATGAGGTCGGCGATGGCTGCCACCGCCTCAGGTGTGGCGGCGCCGGGGGTGAGGATGTAGCGTTTGTCTCGGAAAAGGTTGATGTCGGCGGCGGCGATGCCGCTTTTTTCCCGTCCGGCCATGGGGTGTCCGCCGACGTAGTGGACGCCACGTGGCAGCAGGCGGGCTATTTTTTCGCCCAGGAACTTTTTTGTGCTGCCGACGTCGGTGACGATGGCCCCTGTCTTGAGATGGGGGGCGATGCGGGCGGCGAGCGCGGGAATCTGCAGCACGGGGGTGCAGAGGAAGACGATGTCGGCCGCCGCTACTCCGGCCGCGAGGTCGGTTGCGCCGCGGTCTACCGAGCCGCGCTCGACGGCGATGGCAAGACTGCCCTGGTCGCTGTCGACGCCGGTGACGTCATGTCCGGCGGCTTTGAGGGCGAGGCCGAGGGACCCGCCGATGAGGCCGACGCCGATGATGGTGATCCGGGGGGTTTTCATGCCATCCGCCGGCCCATGACACCGGCGATGCCCGCCACTTCGCGCATCAGGCCGGCGAAGTTTTCCGGGGTGAGCGACTGTTTGCCGTCGGACAGGGCATCGGCCGGGTTGGGGTGAACTTCGATCATCAGCCCGTCGGCGCCGGCGGCGACCGCGGCCCTGGCCATCGGCCGGACGAGCTTCCACACCCCGGTGCCGTGGCTGGGGTCGACGATCACCGGCAGGTGGCTGACGCTTTTGACGGCGGCTACGGCGCTGAGGTCGAGGGTGTTGCGGGTGAAGTCTTCGAAGGTGCGGATGCCCCGTTCGCACATGATGACGCTGTAGTTGCCCTCGTTCATGATGTATTCGGCGGCGTTGAGCCATTCGTTGATGGTGGCCGCTATGCCGCGCTTGAGGAGGACGGGTTTGCCTGCTTTGCCCACCGCTTTGAGGAGCTGGAAGTTCTGCATGTTGCGGGCGCCGACCTGTAGTATGTCGGCGTAGGCGCACACCACCGGCACCGACTGGATGTCGACGACTTCGGTGACGATTTTCAGGCCGGTTTTCTCGCGGGCTTCGGCCAGCATTTCCAGGCCCTTTTCCTCCAGACCCTGGAAAGAATAGGGCGATGTCCGCGGTTTGTAGGCTCCGCCCCGCAGGAACTGCGCCCCGCCCGCCTTGACGGCCAGCGCCGATTCCAGGAGCTGCTCGCGGCTTTCGACCGCGCACGGCCCGGCCATAACGACGAGGCCCTCGCCGCCGACCGGCACGCCGCCGACGTCGATGACGCTGTCTTCGTGCTTGAATTCGCGGCCGACGAGTTTGTAGCTTTCGGTCACGGAGACGACCTTCTCGACCCCCGGCAGGACTTCGACCGGGAGACCGTTGATGATTTTTTTGTCGCCGATGACGCCGATGATGGTGCGGTATCGTCCCTCCGAGAGGTGGACTTTGAGGCCGAGGCCTGTTATTTTCTCGACGACGCGGTTGATGTCGGTTTCGCTGGCGTGGGGCTGCATTACGATAATCATGATAGTGTTCCCTCCTGTTTTTTAATTGGATTGTGCGCGACCGACTCGAAAGCTCCAGATGCAAGGCGCACCGGAGGCTGACACCGGAAGCGTACACGAACGTACGCTGAGGATGGCAGCCGAGGAGCAACGCCGCAGATGGACTTTCCAGGCGGTCGCCCCCGAAAATATAAAAATCCCGCCCCTGAAATCAGGGACGGGATATTATACCCGTGGTACCACCCTGCTTGCTTGTGGCAAGCCGCTCTGTTCAGGTACGGGACAGCTGTCCGATACCTTAGCCTGTGTTAACGGTGGCGCTCCGGCCCGGTCTACTCGCATGAAGCTTTCAACCTGCTGCTCGCGGGTGTATTTCGGTCAGCGCGTTTGCCGGGTCGCACCACCCCCCGGCTCTCTGAGAAACGCTTCTGGCTTACTTCTCCCGCTCATCGCATTTAAATGTGTTGTTGATAGTTACTATAGCAAAAGTGGTTTGGCCATGTCAAGTTAATTTTATGGGTTACGGTGCTACTTGCCGGCAGGCGCCGGTCCGCCGCATTCGCCGGCCTCGCCCTTCATGATCGCCAGCCCGTGCTCCAGGGCGGGCAGGACGACTTCCAGGCACTCTTTGACCCCTTTGGGGCTGCCGGGAAGGTTGATGATGAGCGTGCGGCCGCGGACGCCGGCTACCGCCCGCGACAGCATGGCCCGGGAGGTTACTTCCAGCGATTTGGCCCGCATGGCTTCGGGAATCCCCGGCACATGGCGATCGATGACGGCCAGGGTGGCCTCGGGGGTGACGTCCCGCGGGCTAAGGCCGGTGCCGCCGGTGGTCAGGATAAGGTCGACGGCGAGCGTGTCGGCCATATTGACCATTTCCTTACTGAGCGCTTCGCGCTCGTCGGGCACGACGACGTAATGGCGCACTTCGCCGATGCCGGCCAGCATGGTGGCTATGGTCCGTCCGCTGACGTCTTCGCGTTCGCCGCGGGAGCCCTTGTCGCTGGCGGTTATGATGCCGATGCTAAACATTGTCTGTCACCACCTCAAGCGTATTGCCGACCGCCACCGGTCCGCCGGCAACTACGGTCGCGAAGATGCCTTCCTTGGGCATTACGCAGTCGCCGGCCTGGTAGTAGATGGCGCAGCGGTTATGGCATTCCTTGCCTATCTGGCTGACTTCCAGGAGCGCGTCGCCGATCATAAGGCGGGTGCCGACCGGCAGCGACACGAGGGATATGCCCTGGGTGGTGATATTTTCGGCGAAGTCGCCCGGCCCGACGTCGAGCCCCGCCTGGCGCATCTTGTCGATGCTTTCCATGGCCAGCAGGCTTACCTGACGGTGGGCGAAGCCGGCGTGGGCGTCGCCTTCCAGCCCCAGCCCCGGCAGCAGTTTGCCGCGGCCGACGTTGGTCTTGCGTTCGCCTTTGCTGGCGCTTGTGCATACTGCGATGATTGTTCCTTGCACTTTTATCCTCCTAGTCGCGATCGCTCCGCACGTAATTGCCGCTCTTGCCGCCCGATTTGGCGGCCAGGCGGACGTATTCGACGACCATGCCTTTGTCGACAGCCTTGGCCATGTCGTAAATGGTCAGGGCGGCTACGGATACGGCCGTTAAAGCTTCCATTTCCACACCGGTTTTGCCGGTGGTCCTTACCGTGGCGACGATATTGATCGCGCTGGCCGCTTCGTCGATGCTGAAACCGATGTCGACCCCGGTCAGCAGCAAGGGGTGACACATCGGGATAAGCTGCCAGGTTTGTTTGGCCGCCATTATTCCGGCTACCTGGGCCACTCCCAGGACGTCGCCCTTACCTACTCCCCCCGCCTTGATGAGAGCGAGCGTGGCGGGCAGCATAGATACCCGGCCTTCGGCGACCGCTTCGCGCTGGGTGTCGTTTTTGACCGTAACGTCCACCATCCGCGCCCGGCCGGATTGATTAAAATGAGTTAGTTCCACTCCCTGACTCCTTCCTGTGGCGGCTTACGCCTTGGTGGCGGCGAAATCGCGGGGGAACAGCTCGACCCGGTCGCCGTCGAACAACACCCGCGCCGGACTGCTGTCGTTGCCGTTAACTGCCGCCAGTTTTATCTCGTCGGTATCGATCTCCAATTCGGAGAGAAGTTCGCCCAATGAAATACCGTCAGGAACGTCGACGGCCACCATGCCGGTATCTGAGCCCGCCGGCCGGTAGCGCCTGAGCGACGCGTATAAGCGCACTTCGATAACCAAACCTGCCCCACACCTTCCCTGTATGCGTTCAGTCTTTACAAGGTTACGTATAATATTCGGGCAGTTCGGTTAAACTCCTGCCAAATAATTTCCATAAATTACCAGTAATTTCTCACCCGCCGATCTGCGACATACGGCGCCCGAAGCCGGGATAGCCGCTGGTGCGGCAGAGGGAATGCCCCTCTGGCTTGGCGCTGATGGCGGCGGCGAAAAGCTTGGCCAGGTCGGCGTCGCTGGCGCCGGCTCTGAGCGGTGTCTTGACGTCAATTTCCCGGTCGCTCAGCAGGCAGGGGCGCAGCCGGCCGTCGGCGGTCAGCCTGAGGCGGTTGCAGGCGTTGCAGAAATGCTCGGAGATCGGTGTGATGAAACCGAAGGTCCCGCGCGACTTGGGCAGTCGCCAGTAGCGGGCCGGCCCGTTGCCCTTGGTGGCCGCCGGTTCCAGGCGCCCGTGCCCGGCTTCTTCCAACAGCCGTTTCACGGCGGCGATGTCAGGTCCTGACGCCAGCCCGCCCCGGCCGCCCAGCGGCATGCGCTCGATGAAGCGCACGGCGATGGGGTAATGCTGAACCTGGTCGATAAAGAAAGCCAGGTCGGCGGGGCGCAAAGCTTCGGTGAGCACGACGTTGAGTTTGACTGGCGTAAGGCCTGCCTCGAGGGCGCTCTTTAGTCCCTGGAGGGTGTCCTCGACGCGGCCGCAGTGGGTGACTTTCGCGAAGCCGGCCGGGTCTATGGTGTCGAGGCTGATATTGACCCGGTCGAGCCCGGCCGCTTTCAGCGCGGCGGCATACTGCGGCAGCAGGCTGCCGTTGGTCGTCAGCGACAGGTCTTCGATTGTCCCCAATTTCTTGACGGCGGCAACGAAATCGACTATACCCTTGCGTACCAGCGGCTCGCCCCCTGTCAGCCGCACGTTGCTGATGCCTTCGCGGCTGAAAACGTCGATAAGGCGCAACAGTTCCTCGTAGGTGAGTATTTCGGCCTGAGGCAGCCATTCCACGCCCCGCGGCGGCAGGCAATAGGCGCAGCGAAAATTGCAGCGGTCGGTGACCGACACTCTGAGGTAATGGATCGCACGGTCATGGCTGTCGTGCATTGCTGCGCCTCCTTTCGTCATCCACTATCGACTGGGACCGTAGGTAGAGTATTCGCCGCCCCGGCCCGATAACCTGCCCGGCGCAGTCGGAAAACGAAACATTGGAAAACCTGCCCTGAATTGAGAGGGTTTTTCCGTCGGAGCAAATAATAATATTACTGGATATTATTTGCAGTACTGACGGGGAAAACTATTTTTGAGGAGGTATTGTCATGAAGACCCTCAAACATCTCGGTCACGCCTGTTTTCTTCTTGCCGACGGCCGGACGTCGCTTATCTTCGACCCGTTTCTCACCGACAGCCCCTGCGCGGCCGCCCAGGCGGCCGATATCGACTGCCAGTACGTTCTGCCCTCCCACGGTCACGCCGACCACCTCGGCGATACGGTGAAGATCGCCAAGCGCACAGGGGCCACCGTCGTGTCAACCGCCGAAATGGCCGGATTGTGCGGCGGGCAGGGCTGCAAGACGCACGCCATGCATCTCGGCGGCAAGCATGCCTTCGACTTCGGCTATGTCCGCCTGACCCTCGCGTTCCATGGCGCAGGGGTGCCGGGAGGGCACGCCTGCGGCTTCGTGGTCAATATGGGCGGCACGACGGTGTACCACGCCGGCGATACCGCTCTCTTCGGCGACATGGCCCTGCTCGGACGGTTGGAGAAGATCGACTACGCCCTGCTGCCGATCGGCGATAATTTCACCATGGGGCCGGCGGACGCCGTCGAGGCGGTCGCCATGCTCAAACCGCGCTTCGTCGTGCCGATGCATTACAACACCTGGCCGGTTATCGCTCAGGACCCGCAAGAATTCAAGCGGGATGTGGAAAAACGCCTCGGCACCCCGGTGCTTGTCGTCAAACCGGGAGAAACGCTTAATCTCGAATAAGGCACCGGCAAGGTCAAGACAAAAGCATTGCTTCAATACCATGCCTACCAGAAAAAGCCGGCGGCATCCCCTGGTCGCCAAATTTGGCGAATGTCTTCCCGAAAGAAATGCCTTTCACCCGTGTTTCTTCCGGATTACTCCCGTCCAGGACTACCGGGCAAAAACGAACCCGCTTTCGCGTGCCGCCAGGCAAGAAAGCGGGTTCGCATTTATTCGCGGATAAAGCAATCAATGTTCGAAATTCATGTGGATATGACAGTTTCCATTGACGGTTTTGACCGCTATCTTATCGGCATAATTATTGATAAGATAGCCTGACAGCTTGGCCAAAGCCAAGTCATCGTGCAGTATGTCGTACTGATTGGGCTTTTCTTTCGGGAAGTCCATGGCGGTCCCCTCATAGTATATATCGACCGAAAGATTAAATTCCTCGAAAGCTGCGTCGATCTTCATTTTACCTGTACAAAATCGGTGGGCTACGGTGGTTTCGATAAACTCGTTGATCGCCGCCGTCGCCCGGCTTATGACCTCTGTCCGGGCACCCCATTCCCCGCCGGCCCCCTGCATGAAATTATTCAATATAGCATAGCTGTCGGTTGGCGTGCTCAAATCAAGTTCCAGCGACTCCCGGGAAGCGATACCCACCCGGAATATGAGGTGCAAAACAATCGCGGTAACCGCAGCCAAAGCCAGCGGCGTTTGAAACAAAGGCCTGAGTACTTCAGGAAAAACCGAGATAAACTGAGGGACAATGTCGATCGCAAAGCCGAAAGCGAAAGAAATGCCGAGCATAAACAGCCGGCGGTAATCAAGCATCCTTGATACACAGATCTGCATCCCGGCCGGAAGGATGAAGGCTATTTCGACAAGAATGATCGTGCCCATGACCGCTTTGGGCATTATCGCAAAAGCAGCCGCAACTTTAGGAAAAAAGGCCAGCAGAATAAAGAAACCGCCAAGGCCGTATGCGATGTGACGGCTTGTCGCGCCGGTCGCCACCGTAAGACCCACACTGCCGGGACTGGTCGTCTGGGGCAGTGCGCCCAGCAGCCCACTGGCCACTGTACTCAGCCCCTCCGCCAAAAGCCCGTTGCCGACAGAAGGCATGTCCATCCGTTTCCAGTTGGTATCGTTTATTTTTTGACTTGTCGTTATATTGCCCACTGTAATGATACTTGAACAAAATGCGGCCAGCAAAAAGGCCAGCAGTATAGTGCCGTCGAAAGACCAGCCGCCGTGACTGACCGTCGGCAGGGCAAACAAAGGCGCGTCGTACACTTTACTGAAATGGCTGCCGTCTAAGCCGCCGGACAGAAAGGAGACGACATACCCCACAGCGATGCCGATCAGCAGCGCATATTCGCGCAGCCTCTGATTTCCCCATATATACATGGCAATAACAAGTACCAGTGTAATGCTGGAAGTGATATAATCATCCTGGCGTTCGACCGGCGACTCATGCAGGCCAAAAAAGTACGGCACGCTATAGCCGATATACATGAACGCCATCATGGTAATAATGAGACCGATAATCTCCGGCGGAAACAGGATGCGCATCTTCTTTACCAGCCGGCTGAGCAGCATCTGAAACGCGCCGGCCACCACCGTCATGCCGCATAGCAGGGGAAACCCACCCGCCTTTATCGCCATGATCGCCGCCGGAAAGTAAGCAGTTCCCGTCTCGTGGGCACAAAAGTAGCCCGAGCCGATGGGGCCTTTGCCCAAGGCCTGTAATATTGTCCCGACACCCATAGCAATCATCATCAGGCTGACCACGCTCTGGGCTTGTTCGGTCGAGCCGCCGGCCAAGTTGACGATGATTATCGGGAAAGCCAGTTCTACCGAAAGCAAGGCAACCTGCTGGAGAACAAGCGGCACGAGTGAACGAAAGGGAACGCTGTCGTTAAGACCGTACGTCAAGTTTCCCGATTTGGTTGAAATCATGGTTTGGGGCTCGCCCCTTCCAGGAAGATTTTGCATAAATTAATAAGTGCTAACCTATAAGTTACCTTTTTTGCTAACATTTTGCAACATTTTTCGCTGTCGTCGTTAAAATCTATATTTCCTCGCCAAAACGGCAAATTGCCAACGGCATTTCTGTACAGTAAGATAATGACTTTTAACATTGCAGTATTGTTACATCGACCAATAAACGACCACCCGTTGAACGGGTGGTTTTCACAATACCCTATAAGGGCCTGTTACTTGCGGCGCCTTAAGGCGCTTACGGCTCCGCCGACCGCACCCGTCACTCTAACGACCCACATGTTCATATACTACTTATATTTTTTGTGAAAGTAATCACGATTTGGCTCTACGCCAGATATTTCAAGGATGTTTATTCATTGCTTGTATAGGATACGGCTGCCATTTCATTATCTGCCGAACAAATTTCACTTGAGCCGACCTCTACATGCGTTAAAACGATAACACTCTTTAGTTGATAAGTAAGTTAATAACGTAACTTATTTGCTTTATATTAAGTTATAATCGTATCATTCTGTAAGTTATTAATTTAACTTGACGTTTTTTATTGATTTTATTAAACATAGTTGTTATACTTTAAGCAAGAAACAAAAGTAAAGGAGGGTGTTTTTCATGTACGATTGCAATGCTTTCTGTCTCGGCCCCGGTTGCGAAAACTGGATTATGTGCGAGAAATGCCATGCCAAAAACACCGCTTCCCAGCTGCCGCAGTCTGATAGTTGAGCGCGTTTCCGATAACTTAAAAAACCCCGCCGGGTTAACGGCGGGGTTTACTTTTTCCTCTGCCCTATTGCGGCCTGTAGCCGCTGCAAAGCACGCGGTAGCCGCAGCGCGGGCACCAGGCAGTGTCGGCGGGATAGTCTTCCTCGCGGTCGCTGCCGCAGACGCGGCGGCAAACCGCCACGAGTTCGGCCGTGGCCGCGGCCCGCGCCGCTTCGTCAACAGGCACGGTTACGGTGACGCCGGGCCGCAGGAAGTGGAGCCGGGCGTCTTTCGCCGTCCCCTGCCCGGCCGCTTCGGCCGCCATGGCATACAGCACAAGCTGAAGGGCGTATTCGTCCGCTTTGCCTGCCGCCTCGCGGGCGGTGACCTTGTCGGTCTTGTAGTCGACAATGCCGAAGCTGCCGTCACGGTAGTCGAGCAGGCAGTCGACGCGGCCGGCGAAGGCGTAGGTCTCCCGCCTGTCGGGGTCGGGGAGGTGGAAGGCGAACTGCCATTCACGCTTTATGGGGTAAGCGGCCGTTTCCCGGAAAAGGTCGCTGCCCGTGTAGCGGGCGAGCAGCGGCCGCACTTCGGCTATCGCCGCCCGGCGCCAGTGGGGGGGAGCTTTTTCCGCCGCCGCCCTGGACAGCCATTCGTCGGCCGGCAAGCGCGGGTCGGCCAGCTCCAAAGAGCGGTGGAGGATGTCGCCGATGATCCGGCCGGGCGGCTTGACGGGATCGGTCCGGTAAGCGGCCTCAACCGTCGGTTCGGGCAGGGCGGCGACGAAGCTGTAATAGAAGGCGCGGGGACAGAGCCGAAATCTGCCGAGGGAGCTGACGGTGAAGACGGTCTCGGGGCGAACGGGCGGCAGGGGGGCGATGCGCCCGGCAAGCCCTTCGAGCCACCCTGCGGCGACATGACTGTCTGCCGCCCTGTCCGGGACGGCGCAGGCCGGCGGCAGCGGCAGCGAAGGTCCGGCGCAGACCAGGATGGCGGCTTTGTCGACCGCCAGGCGTTCGGGGAGGGCGGCGAGGTCGCCGAAGTTGTAGACTTTGCCCAACCAGCCCAGCCACGTGCCAAGCGCGGTGAAGTCTTTGCCTGTGGTCACCTTGCCGCCGGCGGCCGACAGGACGAGATAGTCCTTGGCGCGGGTGAGGGCGACGTAGAGCACCCGCTTTAGTTCGAGCAGGGAAAGCTTTTTCTCCCGGGATGCGACATCTTCGTGCACAGAGGTGGGAACGAGTTCGCCGCCGGCTCCGGGAACTTTCAGCCCTATCCCCTGCCCGGCGCTGAAGATGACGGGCCCGGTTTCGTCGCGGAAGCGGCGGTGAAGGTCGGGGATGAAGACGACGGGAAACTCCAGACCTTTGGCCTTGTGGATGGTCATCAGCTTGACGGTGTCACCGCCCTCGCTCTCAACCTGGGCTTCGCTTTCGCGGACCTCGCCGGCGACAAGTTTAACGACATAGCGCAGGAAGTCGCCGAGGGTGGCGGCCCCTTTGCTTTCGAAGGCGTCGGCCACCGCCGACAGTTTGAGGAGGTTGGCGTATTTTTGCTGGCCCATGAACTGGGTGAGGACGAAGTTCAGGTAGCCTGTTTCGTGAAGGGCGAGGCGGATGAGGCGGGAAACCCCGACCGACCCGCGCAGATCGCGGAGGCCGGCGATGATCTCCCAGGACCTCGCTGCTGCCTGGCGCTGCTCTGCCGTCAGCCCGGCGACGGCGGCGTGACGTTCCAGCCCCTGCCACAGGCTCGCCCCGCCCTTTTTCAGCATCAGCAGGGCGGCGTCGGAGAGCAGGAAGAGGGGCGAGCGCAGCACGCCGGCGAGGGCCGTTTCGTTGCCGCGGTTGTCTACCACTTGCAGGAGGTTGAGGATGTCGATGATTTCCTGGCGGTGATAGAAGCCCCGGCCGCCGACCACGTAATAGGGTATGCCGGCGGTCTGCAGCGCGGCGGCGTAGGTGTCGAGGTCGGTGACGGTGCGGAAGAGGACGGCGATGTCGCCGTAGTTTACCGGTCTGGGCTCTGTGTCTCTGTCGATAAGCGCTTCGCGGCCGGCCACCATCGCGCCGATCCGCCGGGCGACGGCCGCGGCCTCCGTTTTTCGCGGGTCGCAGCCCTCCCCTTCCCCGTTCGCGGCGATAGCCATAAACTCGGCGCGGACTCCGTCGGCCTGGTCGTCGCGGCGGAAGGCACCCAGGGGCTGGAAGGGGATGGCGTCCTCGGCTGTGCCCATGACGGCGGCAAAGCATTCGTTGAAGAGGGTCAGCAGGCTATCGAGGGAGCGAAAGTTGACGTCGAGGTCGATGATCTCGCCGCCGCTCGCGGCGATATCGTCGCGGACGCGGGCGAAGACGGCCACGTCCGCGCCGCGGAAACGGTAGATGGATTGTTTGGGGTCGCCGACGACGAACAGTTTGCGGCCCCGCAGTTTTTCGGCGTCGCCGCCGGCCACGAGGTAGACGATCTGGCGCTGCAGGTCGTTGGTGTCTTGGAATTCATCCACCATGATGTAGTGGATGCGGCTGTGGTATCTTTGCCTGACGGCCGGAAACTCTCTCAGGAGGCGGGCGGTGCGGACTTCCAGGTCGGTGAAGGTGAGCGCCCGCTGCTCGCGTTTGTGGACGGCCAGCGCGGCGTCGAGCTCGGCCAGCAGGCGGCAGAGGTCGGGGATGAGGCCGAGGGCGGCCCGGTCACCGCGCACCTGGCGCAGACTCCTGAGCGTTTCCCGGACGGCGGCGACGATCTCCTTGTCTCCGGAGCGGCGGTCGAGGGGGTCGAGATAGTCGCGCAGCACGGCGTCGGCGGCGGTGTCTTCGTCGGCGACGGCGATGGCGGCGGCGACTTTGTGCCAGTCGCGGGCCAGCATGTCGACGCGGGCGTATTGCGCCCCCGTTTTTTTGAGGTTGTCTTTGTAGGCGATGAGTTCGCCGCACAGTGCCGCCAGGTCGTGTTTGAGGCGCGCCGCGGCGGCGACCGCCCGGCGGTAGGGCGCGGCAAGGCGCTCGGGCAGACTGGCGTCGAGCAGGCCGGCGGCGGCGATTTTATCGTAGAGGTCGGGGACGACGGCGGCAAGCAGCGCCTTGTCGTAGGCGAGGAGGAGGTTGTCGAGCCACGGGGCGCCCCCGGCCAGCCCGGCGGCGAATACTTCCGCCAGCGCTTTTTCGGCGAGGAGGGCGGTTTCCGCTTCGTCAAGGACCGCGAAGTTGGGGTCGAGAGCCGCTTCGACGGGATTTTCGCGCAGCACGCGGGCGCAGAAGCTATGGAAGGTGCCGATGGGGGCGTACTCAAGCTCGCCGAGCGCGGCGCGCCACCTGCGTCCTTCTTCTTCTTCGGCGGTCGCGGCAAGCTCGGCGGCCCGTTTGCGGATGCGTTCCTTCATTTCCTTGGCCGCTTTGTTGGTGAAGGTGATGGCCAGTATTCCGTCGCAAGCGGACTTTTCACTGGCGAGGATGTTGAGGTAGCGTTCGACAAGGACGCGGGTTTTGCCGGCCCCTGCGCCGGCGGATACGGCGACGTTGGCGTCCAGGGTCGCGATAGCGGTCTTCTGGGCCAGGGTAAACTCAGCCATCGCTTTCACCTCCCTCCGGGCGCCCGTCGTCAGGCCGGTAGCGGCATATGGCGCGGGCGGCGCAGTAGGGCGGACACTCGGCCGCCGGCCGCACCGGGAATTCCCCGCTGCGGATGCCAGCGACGTATTCGCCCGCCAGGCGGCGGATGTCCGCCTGCAGGGCTTCCCATTCGGCGGCGGCGAGGTTGCCGGCCTCCTTGGCGGCGCGGTGGGCGATGTCGCCGACAAGTTCGGCGCGCCACATGCCGCCGTCCTTCCTGGCGTTCTCGACCGAGTAGTAGCCCCCGCCGGCCACTTCGCCGCCTTCCGGGCACAGGAACCGTTCGGTCGCCATGATATAGAGAGCCGCCTGCAGGTCTGTGCCGGCCTCCAGGTCGCGAAAACGCGGCGCATATTTGCGTTTATAGTCCATGACCGCCAGTTTGCCGCCGGCGGCGTCGATGCGGTCGATTTTGCCGACGACTCTGAGCGGGCGGTCGCCGGCGACGAGTTCCAGCGCTTCGGGCACGGATGCGGGGTCCATTCCTTCGTCAAGCGGCAGGCCGAACCCCCATTCCAGGTATGCGGGGGTGAAGGCGAGACCGTCGCCGTTCTGCTCGGCTATTTCGAACTCCAGCCAGCGGTGGAGCGTCGCTTCGAGACGACGCCGCCGGTAGTCCCATGCTTTGGTGGCGAAAGATTTGTCCTCCGCGGCGAGACGGCGGCACACGCTGTCGAGGGCGGTAATCAGTTCGGCGCGGTAATCTTCGGCGCGGGCTGAATTGAGGCGTTCGCCGCGGTGGCTGCGCAAGAAGGCAGCCAGCACTTCGTGGTAGATATTGCCGATGACGTCGTAGCCGGCCTCTTCCTCTTTCTCCTCCCACTCTTTTAGCTTCAGGCTGCGGGTGGCGAAGTAACGGAACGGGCACTGGGCGTAATCTTCGAGGGCGGTGATGCTGAACACGGGCGACCCGTGCTCCTCGCCGCCGACCGCACCCACCTGCCCGTCGTACGGTCCGGGACCGCGGCCGCGATCTTTTTCCGCCGCCACCCGCCGGGCGAAGTCGCCGTCGGCGAGGTTGGCGAGGACATAGCCGGCGGCGGCGCAGGCTTCAGGGCCGGCGGCGCTCCGGGTGTCGAGGAGAACCTTGCCGGTCAGCTCGCGGGCCGAGAATATCTCGTCGTAAGCGGCGGGAAAGAATTCGCCGGCGCTGAATCTGTCGGTGGTTACGGCTTCAGGCGCAAAGAGGCGGACAATTTCGGCGATATAGGGCGAGGGCAGCGTTTCGGCGTCTTCGCGGCCGCTGATGGTGAGCTTTTCTTCGGCCAGGGCGACGGCGACGGCGAAATAGAGATCCTCCTCAGCCCGCCGGAAGGCCGCTGTAGTCAGTGTCAGGCCCAGGCTGGCCATTTCGGCGCGTTCACGGTCGTCGTACAGCCAGTTTTCCCGTTCGCGGAGGGGGAACTCGCCGTCCGCCAGGCCGAGGACGAAGACGGCCCGGAAGCTGACGCCCCTGACTCCGGCGGGGCTGACTACCTGCACGGCCTGCTCGTTGTGGCCTTCCAGCCTGACCGTTTGGCCGACCAGGGCCTGGCGGAAGAAGCGCAGGAATTCTGCGGCCGCAAGCAGTCTGTCCTCCTGGCCGGCGAGGGCGAAACCTTCAGCCATGGCGTCGAGCGTTTCGCCGCATTTTTGCCAGGCCAGCAGCCCTGCCTGAAGGACGGACATAGGCATGCGGCCGTTTTTGTAGACTTTCCCCAGCGTCGCCGGGATGCCGAGGGTGTCGAGGACGGTTTTCAGCGCGGCCGCGAACGCCGCGCATGTCCCCTGCCGAGGCAGGGTCGTAACCAGGCGGCCGAGCGTGTCGAAACCCCGCCGGGACAGGGCGATATTTTCCGGGGTATTCTCGCCTTTGAAGACGCCGAACCAGTCCCTCCACGAGCGGATGACGCGCCCAAGCGCCGCCTGCTCGGCGGCGTCGGCGTCGATGCCGAGGGCGTCGGCGACGAGCGGCGACTTAATCAGGTTGAGGACGGTGGGGCGGGCGCCGCCGTCGGTTCTGGCGGCAAGGGCGTTTATCAGCAGGCGGGTCGGCGGTTGGTCGGCCAGCCGTTCTTCGCAGGCCAGGCTGACCGGCAGGCCGAATTCGCCGCATATATCGCGGAACTCGGTCCATGCGCCGGTATCGCGGACAACGACGGCAATATCCGCCGGACGGCACGCTCCGGAGAGCAGCAGTTTTTTGATGCGGGCCGCCGCCACCGACATTTCTTTACCCCGGGTGGGGCTGCTGACGACGGCGACGCCGGGCGCGGCGGCGAGAGCTTGAGGTTTGGCGGCGAACAGGCGGCGGCGGATGTGGGCGAGAGCGGCTGACGTCTGCCGCCGGGCGGCGACGAAGACCGGCTTGAACCCGATGCCGACTAGGTCGGTGTAAGTCTGTTCGGCGGCGGCGAACACCTCAGGACGGTTAGGCTCGTAGACGATGCCGATGTCGATCGCCGCCACCCGCTTTAGCTCTTTGACGAGGGCTAGCTGCAGCGGCGTGAGGATATAGAATTCGCTTATGTAGAATTTCTTGTACGGCAGTGCGAGCCCTTCGTCGAGGGCTTTTATCGCCAGGAAATACTGTTCTTCAAGGTCGGCCAGTTCACGGGCCGCCAACACCTCCTGGTAGGCCGCGTAGATGGCGTGGACCTCGGCGTCCTTGGCCTGGCTGCCGCTGGCGCCGACGGGAAACTCCTCGGGCGGGGCGGCAGTGCGCTTGATTTCGGCCAGCAGGCTGGTAACGGTGCTGATGTAGCCGGGGAAAGAGGCGATGGCGCTGAAGTAAGGCAGGGCCTGCTTTTTGTTAAGGCTGTCGAGCACATCGGCGACCACCAGCTCCTGGGTCATCCGGCCCATCAGACGATGGGGATAGCCGGCGAGGGCTACGATTTCGCCGACAAGGTCGTCGAAAGCCAGCAGGCTGGGCTGCTCGTAGCCCATCGGGCCTAGAGCCCGCAGACCGCGGCGGACGGCGCCGAGCAGATGGGCGCTGGGCAGGAGAAAAGCCTGTTCGCGGCCGAGCCCCTGATTGACGGCCCCGGCCAGTTCGGCGGCGAACCTGTCCCGCATCGTTTCGCCGAGCGGCGTGCAATAGAGAGTGTGCATGGCGACCCTCCCGTAGTAGTTGTCATATATATTGGCGTCAGCAGCCCCATTGTCCTGCAAAACGGAAAGACCCGCGCCATCGGCACGGGCCAGCTTTTGTCGGATGATTCACAGTTCCTTGATCACGGCGATTTCGTCGCAGTTGGGGAATTTGGGGCAGTTGATGCATTCTTTCCAGACCTTGTGGGGGAGTTTGTCTTTGTTGGCCTCGGCAAAGCCCTGTTTGGCAAAGAACTCCGGTTGATATGTGAGGGCGAACAGCGTTTTTACACCAAGTTCCTTGGCTTCTTCCGTCAGCTTGGCGATCATAACGCGGCCGACGCCTTTCCTGACCACTTCCGGGGCAACAGCCAAGGCGCGTACTTCGGCGAGTTCGTCCCAGACCAGATGGAGCGCGCCGACGCCGACGATCCGTCCGTCCTCTTCGGCGACAATCATGTCACGCAGAGTCTCGTAAAGTACATTGCGCGACCGGGCCAGCATAAGGCCCTTCTCGGCGTAATCGTTGACCAGTTTATGAATAGCCTCGACATCTTTGAAAGTAGGCTTGCGGTAAATCATGGTGTTTGTCATCTCCCCTCTTTCGTATAATTATACTAACGTTTTAATAATTATTCAACATGTTTTTGTTGTCGGTTTTCACTTATGAAGCTATAATTAATTTTTGTGGCAGGCGGCTCATTACCGATAGAATCATGGCAGGTATTATGTTAAAATTTAGACAAAGTGTTGGAGTGTTTTGTTTATTTCTGAAAGAAGGTGTTGTTTTATTGGATGCTCAAGTTCGCCTGGCTACCGTCGGCAGCTCGCAGATTGTCGCTGATGAACTGCTCGACGCCGCCCACCACCTGCTTGGAAATGAGATCGGCGGCCGTGCCTATGCTATCGGCGACGTAAGCGACCACAACATCGCGGAGCTTTTCATCTGCCTGCCTACGCGGGTGGAAGAAGCGGCCAAAAAGATCCCGCGCGACAAGATCGTCTCTCTTGAGCTTATCCCTGATGCCTTTTTTTATGTAAAGGTCGCGCTGCTACCTGCCGGCAGCCAGGTAGCCGTCTTCAACAACAATACGGCTCAGGCGGAAGCAATAGCGAAATACTGCCAGCAGCACGGCGTTACCCACGTGAACTACAGTTACCTGCCATACAGCGAACTTCCGCAGGAAGAGGTCGGCGCCAAACTGGGGACGGCGCGTTACATAATCGGCGCGGAGCGCATCGTCGGCACCGGCGGGGTCCTGCCGACGAAATACGGCGCTTACCTGCGGCCCGACGCTACCGTTATCGGCGCCACCCGCATCGCCACAACCGATTCGGTGTGCGCGCTGATGCGCTGGATAACCCTTTATAACCACAAGCGCGTGTCGAATGATGTCGCCGCCCTGACCGGCCATCTCAACAGCCAACTGCAGGAATTCGCTGCCGCAGCAGCCGAGGTATCGCGCTCGATTACCGCCAATTCGTCCACAATCAACGATGTGGACACCCAAATGAAAGTCGAACTTGCCCGGGTCGACGAGACCAGCCGCCAGTCCGAGGCGCTGGTAGCCTCCACCCGCAGCATCGGCGGCATCGCCGAGACGATCAAGAATGTCGCCGATCAGACCAATTTGCTGGCGCTCAACGCCGCAATCGAGGCGGCCAGGGTCGGCGAGCACGGCCGCGGCTTCGCGGTCGTCGCCCAGGAGGTGCGCAAACTGGCCGAGGAAACCCGCGGCTCGACCGATACCATCCGTAAGTCGGTTAACGAGGTGCAGTCGATGGTCGGCAAGATCACGCCGACGCTTAGCGCCCTTTCGGCGGAGATGAGCGCCAATCAGCGGCAGATCGCCAAGATTGCCGAGACAGCCGCCGAGGAAAGCCGCGCGGTCGCCGACATCGCCAAGGCTTTGTCAGGCATCCGCGAGATCAGCGACAAGCTGCAGGCCTCGGTGCTGAAGCTGACAGAATGCTGAAAAAATGAATTTGGAAGCCACCGCCGGAAGGCGGTGGCTTTTCAACTTACTTGAAGGCGCTGGGGCAAAGTTCTTTGAGCGGACACCCCGCGCAATCCGGGCGGCGGGCCTTGCAGATTTTACGCCCGTGCCAGATGAGCCAGTGGTGGGCGTCGCCCCAGTCGCGGCGCGGCACGACCTTCATCAGACCCTCCTCAACCTGTTCGGGCGTTTTGCCGCTCGCCAGGCCCAGCCGGTTGGCCACCCGGAATACGTGGGTGTCGACGGCGATGGCGGGTACGGCGAACAACTGGCTGAGGAGGACGTTGGCGGTCTTGCGCCCCACTCCGGGGAGGCGCGTCAGGTCCTCGAACCCGCCGGGAACCTCGCCGCCGTAGTCCTTTATCAGCATGGCGCAGGCGGCGATCAGGTTGCGCGCCTTGCCCCGAAAGAGCCCGCAGTCGCGGATAAGCTCAGCGAGGCCGTCTTCGCCGAGGGCAAGCATTTTGGCCGGGGTGTCGTAGGCGGGGAAGAGGCGGGCGGTTATGATGTTGACTCGCGTGTCGGTGCACTGGGCGGAGAGGACGACCGCGACGAGCAGCTCGAAGGGCGAGCCGTATTCGAGGGCGGTGGTGGCGCCGCCGTAGGTGGCCGCAAGGGTGGCGAGAATGCGGTCGCGCGTCGTTTTGCTGGTGCGCAAGATTAGCCTCCTGGATGTATTGTCGCGTAAAGGCGCTTTATTTCGTCGTATTCGGCAGGGGTATCGACGTCGAAAAACACCGTTTCATCGGCAACGGACACAGCTGCGACCTGATCGGGGTGAGCGGCGATGATCGCCCTGGCGCCGGCGTCGCCGGTGAGGGCCAGGAGCTGCTGCCGCCAACGCCCGATGGCGAACAGTACCGGATTGCCGCGCCGCCCGCCGGCGACCGGGGCGACGATTGACCCGCCGCCGGCGCGATAGGCGGCGGCCAGCGAATCGAGCAGCGCGGGGGTGACAAGCGGCTGGTCGGCGAGCAGGAAGATAACTGCGCCGGAATCTGGGCTCACGGCGTTCAGCCCGGTCTGCAGCGAGCTTGCCTGTCCCGACCGCCAGTGATGGTTGGGAGCCAGCCTGACCGGCAGGCCGGCGACGGCTGCCTCGACGGCTGTCCGCCTGGAACCGGTGACTACAATCACTTCATCGACGACCGACTGGCAGGCGGCGGAAGCGACGTGCCACACCAACGGCCGGCCGGCCAGCGGCAGGAGCTGTTTGGGCCGGCCCATCCGCCGGGCCGCACCGGCGGCGAGGACGACGGCGGCGATCACGCTTTGCCGAAGGGGCAGTGGGGATGGGTGCATTCCCGGCAGGACAGGCACAGGCCACCGTAGCCTAATGCTGCGATGTCGTCCTTCCGCAGACGCTCTCCGGCCAACACCCTCGGGAGAATGAGGTCGAACACGGTGGTTTTGGAGTACATGCCGCAGGCCGGCATGCCCATGACGGCGACATCGCCGAGATAGGCGAGCATGAACATGGCGCCGGGAAGGACCGGGGTGCCGTAGCTGACCACTTCTGCCCCGGTGGCGCGGATGGCGTCGGGGGTCACGTCGTCGGGGTCGACCGACATGCCGCCGGATGCGACGATAACGTCGGCCCCCTGGTCTTTAAAGGCCAGGATGGCTTCTTTGATAAGTTCCGGGTCGTCAGGCCGGAAGGCGGTGCCGAGCAGGGTCGCTCCGTACTGGGCCGTTTTGGTCGCGAATACCGGGGCGAAGCGGTCTTCGATGCGCCCGTGGAATACTTCGTTGCCGGTGATTACGGCGGCTACCTTGAGGTTGCGCATCGGCATGACGGAAACGACGTTTGCGCCGGCGGCGATTTTCTCCGCCGTTTCCACCGTGGCCGCCTCCACGACCAGCGGCACGACCTTGACGGAGGCCAGCAGATCGCCGGCTTTGACGGGAAGGTTACTGTGGAGGGTGGAAAGCACGGCGTGTTCGACGCCGTTGATGGCCGTCACCAGCTCCCTGTTGACCTTGAGCAGGCCGTCGGCGGCGGCTCTGAGGTTGACCTTGCCTTCGGACGGCGCGGCCAGGGTGACGCCCGAACCGGCCACCGCCCGGGCGATGCGGGCGACGGCCTCGTTTTCGTGCACCTGGCCGGCGATGAGTTCGATGAGGTAGATGTGCTCTTTGCCGATATCTTTCAGATGGGGGATGTCCTCGGACCTGATGATGTGGCCTTTCTTGAAGGCCGGCCCTTTGTATTCGCCAGGCACGATTTTGGTTATATCATGCCCAAGCACCATCCCGACCGCTTCTTCCACCCGCACTTTTTTGATGGCCATTATTCCCACTCCCTATGCAAATGAAGTAGCAAAAAGGCCGTTTCGACAGAAAAACGGCCTTAACTTGTCCGATGTTTAAATTATAGGATACCGCCAGGGGAAAGTAAAGGGCGGCTAGTTGGTCATGCTGCGCACGGGAGCGGGGATGCGGCCGCCGCGGGCGATAAAGTCGTCGGCTTTGAAGCGGTTGACGGGGATTATCGGGCTGTGGCCGAGGAGGCCGCCGAATTCCACCCGGTCGCCGACTTTCTTGCCCGGCACGGGGATGATTCGCACCGCCGTGGTTTTGTTGTTGACCATGCCTATGGCCGCTTCGTCGGCGATTATGGCGGCGATGGTGGCCGCGGAGGTGTCGCCCGGCACGGCGATCATGTCGAGGCCGACCGAGCAGACGCAGGTCATGGCTTCGAGCTTTTCGAGGGTTAGGCTGCCGCACTCGACGGCGGCGATCATGCCGGCGTCTTCGCTGACGGGGATGAAGGCGCCGCTCAGGCCACCGACGTAGGAGGAGGCCATGATGCCGCCTTTTTTGACGGCGTCGTTCAGGAGCGCCAAGGCGGCTGTGGTGCCGGGCGCGCCGCAGCTCTCCAGGCCCATCTCTTCGAGGATGTGGGCCACGCTGTCGCCGACCGCCGGCGTGGGCGCGAGCGACAGGTCGATGATGCCGAAGGGCACGCCGAGGCGCCGCGAAGCTTCCTGAGCCACAAGTTGCCCTACGCGGGTGATTTTGAAGGCGGTGCGCTTGATCGTCTCGGCCACCGCGCCGAAGTCTTTGCCGCGCGCTTCCTCCAGCGCCCGCTTGACTACGCCGGGGCCGCTTACGCCGACGTTGACGGCTGTTTCGGCCTCGCCCACGCCGTGGAAGGCGCCGGCCATGAAGGGATTGTCTTCCGGGACGTTGGCGAAGACGACGAGCTTGGCGCAGCCGAGGGCGTCGCGGTCGCGGGTCAGTTCGGCCGTTTGTTTGATGATATGGCCCATTTCCCGCACACAGTCCATGTTGATGCCGGCCTTGGTGGAGGCCAGGTTTATTGAAGAGCACACCCGCTCGGTCGTAGCCAGCGCAGCCGGGATGGAGCTGATGAGGATGCGGTCGCCCGTGGTGTAGCCTTTTTCCACGAGGGCCGAAAAGCCGCCGATGAAGTTGACGCCGACAGCTTTGGCGGCCGCGTCCATGGCCTCGGCCACCGGCAGGTAGCTGTCGGTGCGGCAGCTTTCGGCAGCGATGGCGATCGGCGTGACCGAGATGCGCTTGTTGATGATGGGGATGCCATACTCGGCTTCAATGTCTTCGCCGGTCTGCACCAGGCGGTCGGCGGTCTTGGTGATTTTGTCGTAGATGTTGGCGCAGAAAACCTTGATATCGGGATGGCCGCAGTCGCGCAGGCTGATCCCGAGGGTGATCGTGCGGACGTCAAGTTTATTTTCCTCGATCATCCGGTTGGTTTCGAGGATGTCCTGAACTGATAGCATAGGCTGCCTCCTTCGCCGTGAGCCGTAGACTAAATACGGTGCATGGCTTTGAATATATCCTCGTGCTGCACCTTGATTTCAAGGCCCATGGCCTGTCCCTTCTCCTTGAGGAGCTGCTGCATGTCCTTGAGGCTTATCGTCGCCCCGCTCATGTCGGCGATCATGACCATGTTGAAGAAGCCGTTGACGATGTTCTGGTTGATGTCGAGGATGTTGACGCTGTTGGCCGCCAGCGTCGTGCTGACCATGGCTACTATGCCCACTCTGTCCTGGCCGATGATGGTTATGACGACTTTCATTAAACCACGCTCCACCCGCTCAAATAATAGTCCGCCAGGCAAAAACTTTTGTCTGGCGGTTATGGTATTGACTAATATTATACCTTTTTTCGGCAAAAAACCAAGGGGCTTGGCTGATATTTCTATTTTCTGATAAAGGAAAATTCTTGGCGCTGCATGCTGCCGATAACGACGCCGCCGACGGCAGGGTGGCCGGCCGACAATACAGCCGCCGCCAACTCTTCCGCGGGGCGCACCGCCTCGCCTTCGGCCTTGTTGACGAAGGGGACGACGCACGCCCCCGGCGGGCAGTTGTGGAGATAGCCTTCGGGGTGGAGAAGGATTGTGACGATCATTGCCGTCGTCATTGTTTCCCCCTCGGCCACGCCGACGAGCTCGGCGGCCCGCGCCGGGCGGTGGACACAGTCGGCGGCGAGCGGCCGGCCGATGACCTCCGCGCCGATGACCGGGACGAGGAGGCGGGTGGCGGCCGGCACAACCGGGTCGTGAGGAAGATGGCCCTTTAGCGGCAGACCGGCCGAGCCGTCCCCTTCGACGATGAAGCGGACGGACGGGAGCTCTCCCGCCAGCGCGTCCAGCCATTCCGTCGCTAGGCCGGCCAGTTTATGCGGCGCGCCGTCCGCTATCCCGCGGGCCACAGTAACAATTTCCGGGCAGGAGCGCAGTTCCTCGACCGCCCGGCGGAATTCGGCAAGGCTGCCTACCAGCACTGTCCGGTGTCCTGCTCCCTCGGGTGTGAAGAGCTTGGCGGTGGCGGCGGCGAAGGCGACAGCCCCGGACGCCTTGAGGCCGGCCACGAGGTAGTACATGAGGCTGGTCTTGCCGCCGCCGCCGATGAGGGTGACCAGACCGGGGGAAGGAAGCGAAGCGAGAAGCTCGCTCCAGACCGGGTGCAGGCCGCCGTTATTCTTCGTCATAGGCGACGATGCGGCAGATCGATGATTCGCCGCCTTCGAACCGCCAGGGGTAGCAGCCGATTATCAGGCGCTTGCCGAGCACCTTTTCGATTTCACCGCCGACATTTTCGGCATGGATGATGTCGTAGGGGAAGAGGTCGATGTGCATGAGCTGGTAGTGGTCGGGCGGGAAGATGTCGTCGATGCCCTTGCCGTACTTTGCCCGGAAATACTGCTCGCACTCGGCCGCCTGCCGCGGGCACCATTCGCGGATTTTGGTGTTCATGGGGTGGTCGGCCGACCCGGCGTCGACGCCCAGCCATTTGAATTTCATTTTGCGGCACCACTGCGCGAATTCACGGGTCGGGCCGGGGTGCTTGACCATGTAGCGGACCTCGTCGGCGGCCGGCTGGTCCCAGGAGTATTTGTGGTAGCCGGTGTAGATGAGGAGGATGTCGCCTTCGCGGACATCGGCCCGTTCCATGATGTCTTTGGAGGTGTAAATGCCGTAGTCTTCGGCGATGTCGCTGACGTCGACAACTACGCCGGGGCCGATGAGGTCGGTGAGGGGGATGGCGGCGATGTCCCGGCCGTGGGTGCAGAAGTGGAGCGAGCCGTCGAGGTGGGTGCCGACATGGTTGGAGGTGGTGATGACCTGGCCGTTGGCGCCGTTGGAGGTCAGGCGCTTGAAGAATTTGATCTGCAGCGGCTCGTAGGTTGGCCATGGCGGAGTGAGGTGGCTGAGCTTCTGCGTGAGGTCGTACATTTTGACTTTGTCCCAATTCTTGACCATAAAGCTTCCCTCTCTTTTCTGTGTATTTTGACAGGTCTATTTTTTGCCTACGCGTTCGGCCAGCGCCAGCAGCGCTTTGTCGAAGCATTCTCGCGGCGGGCGGACGACGCCGGCGCCGACCTGGCCGATGCCAGGCTCGCGGTGAGCCATGCCGGTGTTGATGACCGGCAGCAGCCCGGTCGCCGCCACCCTGCGCAGGTCGATGGCGGTGGGGGTGCCGCGGAAGTTGAGGTTGGGGATGGTGTAGCCGGTGTTCTCGGCGAGCGTGATCTCGTACATCTTGGTGGTGTACTCCAGCGCGTCAGCGGGGGTGCCGCCGACGAACTGGACGATGGCCGGCGCTCCGCCCATGGCGAAACCGCCGATGCCGTAGGTTTCGGTGATGGCGCTGTCGCCGAGGTCGGGGTTGGCGTCGGCGACGGTGTAGCCCGGAAAGAACAGGCCCTGGACCATCTGGGCCGGCCCGGTGAACCAGGTGTTGCCCGGACAGCCGCTCACCCTTATGCCGAATTCGACACCGTTGCGGCACATGGTGGTGACGACGCTGGCGCCTTCGATGCCGTGGGCCGCGTCGAGGGCGGCCTTGGCCGCCGGCATGGAGAGGTTGAGGAAAAAGTGGTCGTTGGAATGCATGAACGCCAGCACCCTGGCGACAATTCCCGCAGCCAGGCCGGCTTGGGCCAGACCGGGGGCGATGGTGCGGATGAAGAGGCTGGTGCCTGCCTTGTTGCGGTTGTGGCATTCGTCGCCCATGTGGAGGGCCTGGGCGATCATCGTCCTGAGGTCGATGCCGCCGGTACAGGCGAGGGCGGCTTTGAGGGCGGGAGCCAGTTCGCCCTGCATCCAGCGCAGGCGGTCTATGACCTCGGCGCTGAAAGCGCCGAATCGCAGCACTTTGCCAAGCCCCTCATTTAGGGTGCAGTAGCTGCGGTTGCCGTGGGTGGCGTTCTCGATCACCCAGACGGGCATGGAGGGCGATATTATGCCTGCCATGGGGCCGACCGCGCCATGCTCGTGGCAGGGGGCGAAGGTGATCTTGCCCGAGGCGGCGAGGCGGGCGGCCTCTTCTTCGTCGGCGGCCAGCCCCTCGTAGATGAGGGCGCCGATTACCGCGCCGCGCATCGGCCCGGCCATCGCCTCCCAGGTGACCGGCGGCCCGGCGTGAAGGATGGTGGTGGGCGTCATGTCGGGGACGGCGTCCACGGCGGCGAGGGCTACGTCGGTAAGCACCGGCCGCGCGGCAAGGATGGCGGCCACGGCGGCGGCGTTGGCCGCGTCGGTTTCCGGTCGGGCCTGCAGGATGTCGAGGGCGGCGATTAGTTCGGGCCGGCCGCCGGCTGGCGGCCGCCAGTCGAGTTGAGTGACCGCGACATTCTGGGCGGCGAGATCGTCCTTGAAGACCGGCGCCCCGATGTTTATTACGGACAGCTGCTTAGCAAACAGATCGTTTATCGGTGACACGTTCACACCTCCCGGCAAACGACGGCGGCTGCGAGGTATGCGCCGCGCGCGTTGCTTTTCGCCAGTGTCGCGCCGGCCGCTGCCAGTTTGCTCTCCTGGCCGGCCTTGCCCTGGGGATCGGCGTCTGTTCCGCAGACGTAGGCGATGACTTCGAGATGGCGGCCGGCGACGCGCGCGATCTCGCGGGCCTCGACGATGGCCGGGGCAGTTACGCCCGCGGGGTCGGGGTGGGCGCCGTAGCCCAGAACGATGTCGAGAAGGATGACGGCCACCGACGGATCGCGGGCGGCTGCAAGGATATGGGGCAGCCGCAGCGAAGGCTCGATCATCGGGTGGGGTTTGCCCATGGTATAGGCGTCATCCCCCAGGTCGATGAAGACGTGCCCTTCATTCGGCGCCATTCTGGCGGCCTCCTGACAGAGGGTGCCGCCGCAATAGAGGCCGCGGATGGTTTTCTGTTCCGGGGCCAGCTTTGCCCTGGCCACCGCAGCCATTGTCGCGAGTTTTTCGTGCCCGCAGGAGGGCGGCGCCGGCTTGTGACCTGCGGCGAGTATAACCGCCGCGCGGGCGGCTTCTTCAAGGGTGGCGGCGAAGTAAGCGTCTCCGGCGTCGGCTGGGTTCTCGCCGCCGAGGAAACAGACGACCACCGGCTTGGGACAGGTCTTGATCGCCGCCACGATCTTGTCGGCCACTGCACTAGCCGGCGGCTTGGAGATGAGAACGATGACGGCTGTGGCTTCGTCTTGGCTCAGGGCCGCGAGGCAATCGAGCATCATGATGCCGCCCACCGCAGCGCCAAGGTCGCGCCCGCCGGTGCCGAGGACCTGCGAGACGCCGCCCCCCAGCCGGTCGATATGCACGGTCACTTCCTGCGTGCCTGTGCCTGACGCGCCGGCAATGCCGATGTTTCCCCGCCGCACGGCGTTGGCGAAACACAGGGCGACGCCGTTTACGATGGCGGTGCCGCAGTCCGGCCCCATTACCAGCAGGCCCTTTTCGTGGGCCGTTGTTTTCAATGCGATTTCGTCGGCCAGCGAGACGTTGTCGCTGAACAGCATGACGTGCAGGCCGTTGCGGAGGGCGGCCCTGGCTTCACGGGCCGCGTACTCGCCCGGCACGGAGATGACGGCGAGGTTTGCGTCCGGCAGGTGGCGCACCGCGGTGTCGAGGGCAGCGAAGGCGACGGCCGTTTTGTTATCCTCGGCCCGCCTGGCCGCAGCCCCGGCGAAGAGCTTCAGCGCCGCCTCGCAGGCCGCATCGCTTTCGGCCCTGATGGCCACGATCAGATCGTCGGCGCCGCCGACGTCAGCAGCCTCAGTCAGCAGGCCGACTCCGGCAAGCAAATCTTTGTTCATCGGGGTGGCCATGACGGCCACCGCCTCGACCACACCGGGCAGGGCGGCCATCTTTTGAGTCAGCGCCATCAGTGTGACCGAGTCGTAGTAGGTATTTTTCCTTATCTCGACGTGAACAGTCATGTCATTCCTCCCTTTCGCCGGCCAGTTCCAGCCCTATCGCCAGGCCGGCGGCGATACCTGCCGCAAGGTCGGTTCCCGAGGTGGCGCCGCTGAGCAGCACAGGCCGCGCGGCGGCGGCGATGTCGCGCGACACGGGGTCGGTCATTGCCTCAAGCAGCGCCACGGCTCCCGCCCGGACGCGGCCGCGGGCGGCGTGCCGCAGCATTGCCCGGCTCACCGTCCCCGTTGCCGCGCCGGCCGCCAGGGCGGCGGCGGTTTCCCTGTGGCGACGGCCGAAGGGGCCGGCCGGCATATTGATAATTACCATCATTCCGGCGAGGAAGTCGTCACCGGAGGGTGTAAGGCCCGTACCCAAGCCGATCAGTCTATTGCCGGCGGCCAGTGCGTCGTCGCGTTTCCCGGCGGCGAGAGCGCCGACCAGCGCCGCGGCCCGCTCGGCCAGCCGTTGTTCCATAAGGGTACGGGCATCTCCGGATATGAAGGCCTTCAGACCGCCGGCCTGCCCGGCAAAGGCAATTTCGTGCCTCAGCATGATCAATTTTTCCGACAGGCAGCGCCTTGCGGCCAGGGTGGACGGAAAAGCCGGCAGGGCCGCCGACCAGGCCCGCACCATCCCGGCAATAACCGGTACCGGACCACAGACCAGGCCGCCGTCAATGGTCGCGACCGCGTCACCTGGCCTTATGCCTAGGTTGTCCAGCGATCTTCCAACCGAAACCCGGACCCTTACCGCCCCCGGCGCGTCGTCGAGATTGTCGGCCACAAAGGAGTAGAGCCTACCACGGGGGCCGGTAAAATTGACCGCTTTCGCGAATACGCTGTGGACGCGTCCGCGGAAAGGCCGCCCGAACAGGGCGTCTCTGGCCGCCGCGTCCACCGACAATGCTTCCAGCAAGAACTTCAGCCTCCCAAGAGTGAAACGCCCGCACTGGCGGGCGTTCTACGGCTGTTATAATGTGCCCGTCTGTTTGTATCCCTTAAATCCTAATAAGCAGCCGCGTTCACTGTTGCCGTTGCTTTCAGCCCTTGTTTTTTTCGTCAACGACGTGAATGGTGGGTGCGCTCGGCTCGCTGTCGTTGGATATGCCCAATTGGTCGAAGAGTGCGAACACCAGGCTGATGACGATGGCGACGACAGTGCCTAGAGCCATGCCCTTGAGTTCGACGGTGCCGAATTTGATGGCGGCGCCGCTTATGCCGCTGACGAGAACGACCGAGGTAAGGATAAGGTTCTTGGATTTGGTGTAGTCGACTTTCTTCTCGATGAGCATGCGGATACCGGCGGCGGCGATGACGCCGAACAGCAGGATGCACACGCCGCCCATGACCGGCACGGGGATGCTGCGGATGAGGGCCGAGAATTTGCCGATGAAGGATACGCAGATGGCGATGATGGCTGCACCGGCGATGACCCAGGTGCTGAAGACCTTGGTGATGGCCATGACGCCGATGTTTTCGCCGTAGGTGGTGTTGGGAGTGGCGCCGGCGAAGCCGGACAGGATGTTGGATATGCCGTCGCCGAGGAGCGATTTGTGGAGGCCGGGTTCTTTGATGAGGTCGCGCTCGACGATGTTGCCGGTGACGACGAGGTGGCCGATGTGCTCGGCAAGCACGACCAGGAAGGCCGGCATGATCATTAGGATGGCGGAGATGTTGAATACCGGGGCGTAGAAGGTAGGCATGCCGAACCAGGGAGCTGACGCGACCGCGCCGAGATCGACGATGCCCATCGCCAGCGACAGGGCATAACCGGCGATGACGCCGATGAGAACGGGGATAACGGACAGGAAGCCGCGGAAGAGCACCGAACCGAGGATGGTGACGCCGAGGGTGAACATCGATACGGTGACGGCGGTGGCATACGGGATCTTGAGTTGCTCGATGAGCTTGCCGGTGAGGCCGGCCATTTCGGTGGCCACCGGCGCGAGCTCAAGGCCGATGATGGCAACGATGGCGCCCATGGCGGCCGGCGGGAATACGATATCCAGCCAGCGGACGCCGGCGACTCTGATTATGAGTGAGACGATGACGAAGAATACGCCGAACATGATGAATCCGCCCTGGGCGGCCGCGTATCCTCCCAGGCCGGGCACCGCCATGACGGCGAAGACGGGGGCGATGAAGGCGAAGCTCGAGCCCAGGTAGGCCGGGATGCGCCCGTTGGAAAAGAAGAGGTAGACGAGGGTGCCGACGCCGTTCATCAGCAGGGAGGTTGCCGGGTCGACCTTGAATAGGAACGGGACGAGGACGGTGGCGCCGAACATGGCAAATAAGTGCTGCAGGCTGAGGGGGATAGTTTGTGCGAGGGGCAGTCGTTCTTCAACTTGAATGATTCGTCTTTCCATACCTTGAGTCGCACCTTCCTATTATGTATTTTTGGCCACCGCCTGGCGGCGGCCATGGCGAACACGCGAAAGTCAATTTTCGCGTGTTTGCTTCTTCTGCAGCGCCGCGAGCACCTTTTCCGCCGATAGCGGCAGGTCCAAGATGCGTACGCCGGTGGCGTGATACACGGCGTTGGCGATGGCCGGGGCGGTCGGCACCATTGTCGGTTCGGCGATGCCTTTGACGCCGAAGGGGCCGTCGGCCTGGGGCGACGTTTCCAGGAGTATGATGTCCATTTCCGGAGTATCTGTGGCGGTGGGGATTTTGTAGTCGACGAAGTCGCTGTTGAGGGGCTTGCCGTCGACCAGCACGAGCTGCTCGTACAGCGCTGACCCCAGGCCCTGGACGATGCCGCCCTGCACTTGGCCTTTGCACATGGCGGGGTTGATGACCTTGCCCACTTCGTAGGCGGCCGTTACTTTAAGAACGGTTATCTCCCCGGTCCTGGTGTCGACTTCGATGTCGGCCGCCTGGGTGCCGTAGGTCCAGAAGGCGGCCGGCTTGTCGCCCTGGCCGGTTTCTTTGTCGAGGCCGGTGATGCCGGCGGGGATGAACGACCCCCGGCCGACCACCGGGCCGCCGATCGCGCCTTCAGGCAGCAGATAACCCATGGCTATGTCGCTGACCGCCAGTTTGCGGGCCGGGTTGGCCGGCGGGAATATCTGCCCGTCGGCAATGACGAGGTCGGCCGCCGGTATAGCCAGGACCTGCGCGGCTATGGCGAGCAACTGGGCTTTGGCGTCCCTGGCGGCCGCCAGTACGGCGTTGCCGGCCGAGTAGCTGATGCGGCTGGCGACCGTCTGCCATTCGTAGGGGGTGTAGTCGGTGTCGGGCAGGGTAACGGTAACGGCCCCGATGGGCAGGCCGAGCTCCTCGGCGGCGATCTGGGCCAGGGCGGTCAGCGACCCTTGGCCTATCTCCATGGCGGTGGTCAGGATGTTGACGGTGCCATCCTCGTTGAACTTGAGGATGGCCGAGGACTGGGCGTTGGGCGGCATGGAGGGCGCTTTATACATGCAGGCGATGCCGCGACCGCGCGCCTTGTGAGGCGCCGAGGGGGCGGGTTTGGCCTCGCCCCAGCCGCATTTGGCGGCGACGGCGTCGATGGTATCGACCAGCGTCGCTCCGGCCATCGAACCGCCGAAGGCGGCCGGGCTGCCGTCGCGCAGGGCGTTGAGGCGTCGGAAGGCAAGCGGGTCGATGCCGAGCCTGGCGGCGAGGATATCCATCTGCTGCTCCACCGCCCAATGGATCTCCGGCATG
>JAEZJM010000011.1 GCA_023415775.1 Bacillota bacterium
ACGCCGCCTGGGCCGCCGCCTGGGACGCCGCCAGGGCCGCCGCCAGGGCCGCCGCCTGGGACGCCGCCAGGGCCGCCGCCTGGGACGCCGCCAGGGACGCCGCCTGGGCCGCTCAATATCTTATCGTCGAAGACAAGTTGGACTTCGGCAACCCATGGGCGCTATTGATGGAGATATGGGAACTCGGTTACTGGCCGGTAGGCCTAACCAAGGAAGGCCACTTCCTGGTTTACGAACCGAAGATCGGTGATGACGATGCGAAAACGCTATCTTGAACTCCTGGCCTCTACCGGCCGGCCCGGACGAACCGATCTGGCCTCCTGGCTGGAAAGCACCGACTTCTTCACGGCCCCCGCCAGCACCCAGTACCATGGGGCTCACGAAGGCGGATTACTGGAGCACAGCCTGGCGGTGTACAAAAACCTCGACCGCATCATCAAAAGCTGCATCTTCGATTATGACGGCTTCATAAAAGACGATACCGCCATAATCGTCGCCCTCCTCCACGATATCTGTAAGGCGGATTTTTACACCGTCAGCACCCGGAACGTTAAAAACGAACAGACCGGCCAATGGGAACGGGTGCCGTATTACGCCATCGAAGATACAATTCCTCTTGGCCACGGCGAGAAAAGCGTCATCCTGGCTATGCGACACATGCCGCTGACCGGTGACGAGATCATGGCCATCCGCTGGCATATGGCCGGCTTCGATGACACGGCCCGACAATACGCGGGTGGACAAGCCCTGGCCGCCGCCCTGAAAAAGTATCCGCTCATCACCGCCCTATATATGGCCGACATGGCCGCAACCTATTTTGACGGGAAGTGATCTTCTATGTCTGGCCGTAAGTCAATCAAATCGTATCGACTCGGCATTCCGGTACCGCCTAAGGGCCGCACGCCGGCACCAGCGCCTAGCACCTGCCGAGTGACGCAGGGCTATTTCCCGCCGCCCGATGAGGCCCTGGATCTCAGTTGGACGGGGGCGCAGATGATGGAGGGCTGCCGGCGGGTACCGCAGGAGGAGCTAACCGACGAACTGCGGACGAGGCTGCTGACGGCTGGCCTGACCCTGGCACAGATCGCGGAGCTGTTCTGCTTCTGTCGGGCCAAGAGAAACCGCATCCGCCAGGAGATGGCCAACTCGCCGGATGATGACCCGGAGGCTGTTCTGGAGCCGCTGGACGATGACGACACGATGGAGGACGACGAAATGGCTGCGGCTATCAAGCTCGCGTCTCTCGAAGAGGCGAAGCAGTACGGCATTAAACTGCCGGAGGAGGAGAAAAAGACCATGAAATTTCATGAAGGTGTTTTGTCGGGGCAAATGGATCCTCGTCAAGCGATAATCAAGTGCGAACCGTCGGATCGCGGCGACATCACCAAAGAAGTTCTGGATAAATGCGCCGCTGTGGGGATGACCGCCAAGGAGATCGCTCCGGGGTTCCGCGTCAAAGAATCGTTGATTTACAACGAGTGCTGGCGCAAAAATGTAAAGTTACTGAAGAAGAATCGTTTTTCGGCGAAGCCTGTCGCCCCGGAAAATACAACGTCGGGAAACGTCTCTGGGGGGGGCACAGGCGTGCAGCCTAAGGACGATAAGCAGCCGGCACCCGCCGGCGTCCCGGTACCTCCGGAACCGGTTACGCCGATCGTCGCCGGCGACCTGCTGATGGCCGGCGCGCACACGCCGACACCGGCCGAACTGGCCGCCATGCTGGAGACTGGTGAACGGCCGACGATCTCGGACGATGAAGCCGTACAGCAGATCATACAGTCATTCCATAACAGTGACGGGCCGATCAGCCGTCCTGGCATCCGCCCCCGCCGCGTTTACGTCGCCCACCCGCTGCGCGGCGGCAAACTCCAGGACAATATCAACAAGGCCACCGCGATCTGCAGCAAATACGCGCAGCGCAGCGACATTATCCCGATGTCCCCGATTCACGCATTCTGTTTCGTCGACCCAATGACGCTCAACCAGACCAGGGGCATGGAAATGTGTTTCGCCCTGCTGGGATCGTGCGACGAGCTCTGGGTACACGGCGAATGGTGGACGTCGGAAGGCTGCCTGGCTGAAATCTGTTGGGCGAGCCTGCGGGGTATTCCGGTTCGGTTCATGACGGTGCATCCGGTAGTCGAAGGGAGGCAATTGGCGTGATCGACAAAGCCATCGAAAAAATTCGCGACGAAATGGTGGCGAAAACAAACGACACCTACATCCAAGTAGTCGGCGACATGCTGCTGCACCATCTGACTGCCAACCCCGCCGCGGCCGAGAAGGTCATGGCCAGCGGCAAAACCATTGCCGGCAGCTTGTCTGCGATGAGATCCGCAGCTGAAAAGCAAAAATCGGGCAGCGTTGCGGTGCTGACTGACGCCGAGGGGTTCGCCGTCGTACTCGAGTATTTCGGAATCAATGGCGTTGCGTCGATCCCTTCGCCGGTACCGGCGGTATCTCCGATGGCGCCTGCTGTCGACTTCGATATTTCTCTGGACGACCTGCTGAGAGGTTGACGGCATGGATATCAACGAGATCCTGGAGCATTTCCCCGACGACCTGTCCGATGAAATCAAGCAGTATGCAAATGACAGTGTGTTTCGGTGGAGCCGGTACCTATTCACTCGGCGCGAAGGAAAACGCCAGTACTCCTACTGCACCCATTGCCGGAAAGAAACCGCCAATACCAAGCTGCGGCACAATAGCCAAGCAAAATGCCCCCAGTGCGGAAGCGGCTGCATTGTCAAAGCGTCCGGCGTCGGCCGAAAGCGGCTGTTGGACGAAGGGTATTTTGTCTACTACGAAAAGTCGACATACGACCCGGAGGCCGTTATAGCTAGGGGTATTTACGCGGTACGCGATTATCGCGGCGACTATCGGAAGGTAAAAACCCTCTACCTTACCAAGGCTTTTTATCTGTTCCGGCCTGGCCAAGCCCATATGCTCTGCCACAAGCACGGTTACTACGTCACTTGGGACGGTCGGCCCCGGATGGAAAAGGGCAGCCTCAGTCGTCAATGCAAGTCGGTTTATTCTCTATTTACTCCGATTACGGCAAACGGCTGGGGAGGAAGCAATGACGTTGTTATCAGCTATTCCAGAAATAGCATCGCGGCAGCTGTGGCCGGCACTCAGTTCCGGTTCAGCACCTGGGAGCAGTACGATCACGGCGACATGACCAAATTTTTCGCCCTGTACGCCAAATATCCGTGTGTCGAGTATCTGACAAAGATGGGCTTCGACCATTTGGTGGAGATCAAGCTCGAAGGCGGCAATACCTTTGGTTGCATCAACTGGCGAGGAAAGACGGTTATGAAGGTTCTGAGGTTGTCGAAAAAAGACCTGCGTGAACTCAAGGCCGCCGATATTCATGTCGACCCGTCGTTTCTCAGATACCTACAAGTTTCACGAAAAGACGGTTCGAACCTATCGTTCACCGAGATCAAGCAGGTGGATAATGCCATCGGCTGGTGCTATAGCGACCTTCAGAAAATCCTGAAACGAACCACGCTTCGTCGAGCCTGGGCATATATCACCAAGCAGCTTCCCCTGCTCCGCCCGGATAAAAAACAGGCTTTCTATTCTGAGCAGGCTGTTTTGCACTCCTGGCGTGACTACCTGGCCGACTGCGTTAAGCTCGACCTTGACCTGACAAACGAGCGAACCCTGTTCCCCCGGAACCTGTATCGAGCACATCAAAACACGATTAAGCAAGTCCAGCACCAGGCAGATGAGCTGCTTGCCCAAAAACTTGCCGCCAAAGTGGCCGAGCTGCAGAAATACTGCTTCGAGAAATCGGGGTTGTTTATCCGGCCAGCTGCCGACCAGCACGAACTGATCGCCGAGGGCAAGGCACTGGAACACTGTGTTGGTGGCTATGCCCGGGCCTACGCCGAAGGTCGGTCCATCATTCTGTTGATCCGCAGCAAGAAACAACCCGAGAAGCCGTTTTTCACGATGGAACTCCATAAAACATATAACGGCAAGATGACAATCACCCAATGCCGCGGCCTCCGGAATTGTAACCCCACCGCTGACGTGCAGAAATTCATCGACGCATTCACGGCAGCTCGGCTGCAACCCGAAGAGGAAGTCCGCGTTCGAGTTACCGTCCCGGCATAATGAAAGGAGCGTAACCCATGAATGACATTACCATCACCAGAACCGCCGACGTCATCGCGGCGGAGATAAACGGCATCAAAGCCCAGACCCGGGCCGTCATGCTCTGCGGTAGCATCGAGATTGGCCGCCGACTGGTCGAAGCCAAGGATATGCTCGAGCATGGCCAGTGGACCGACTGGCTGGAGAAATCCGTCGACTACTCGCCCCGGACGGCCCAGAACCTCATGAGGATATTCGAGGAGTACGGCGCCAACCAAATTCCGCTATTCGGCGACAACGCAAAAACGCAAACGTTTGCGGATTTGACGTACACCCAGGCCGTCGCCCTGCTGGGCATCCCGGCCGATCAGCGCGAGGCCTTCGCCGAAGATAACGACGTCGCCGGTATGTCAACCAGAGAACTGCAGGAAGCCATTCGGAAACAGAAAGAGGCCGAAGACAAGGCAGCCGCGGCGGAACAAAAGGCCAATCAAGCAGAGGACGCGCGAGCGAAGTTGTCGCTTGAATGGTCTAAGGTATGCGATCAACGAAACGTGGCGCAGCGTAAGGCGGAGACTGCCGAAAAAGCCCTGAAGGACGCCCAGGACAAGGCCAAGAAGGACATCGACCGCCTGACCACCCAACTGGTCGAGGCAAAAAAGGCCGGTGTTTCCGAAGAAAAACTCGCCGAAATGAAGGGCGAGCTCGATGAGGCCAAGGAGGAGGTCCGGCGACTCACCGAGCAACTGGCCCAACCGGTCACCGTCGAGGCCACCGTTAAGCCCGACCCTGCGGCCGTCGCCGTCATGAAGTTCGGCATCCAGTTCGATGCCCTGGTGGTTAACTTCCGCAATCTGCTCGCCGCCCTGGGCGAGATCAAGGACGCCGACGTCGAAGCCGGCGATAAGTACAAAGGCGTTGTGACCGGCCTGATCGGCAAGATGACGGAGAAGCTGACATGAGGCGGGCGCTGATCGTCGCCCTCATCATTGTCAACTGCCTGCTGCTGGCCGGCGCTGTCTACATATTCCCCATCATTATGCACACGGCGGCCGCCGTCCTGGAGCAGGCGACGCTGACCCAGCAGGCTCATGAGCGCATCGATGTTCTGGAGCGGGCCCTGCGCTTCAACACGACGCCGGGGCCGAGCCGGGGCGGTGCCCGGATGATGAAAGTCACGGCCTATACCGCCGGCTCCGAATCAACCGGAAAAGCCCCCGGCCACCGCGCCTACGGCATCACGTCCGCCGGGTACCGCCTGACCGACGCCGACGCCTGGCGGGTGGCGGCCGCCGATCCGGAGCACTACCCGGCCGGAACCAGGATTTACGTCGCCGGCGTCGGCCTGGTGACGGTCAAGGATACCGGCAGCGATGTCCGGGGCCCGGACCATATCGACATATTCGTGGGCATGACTGCCGTACACGAGGCCTGGGAGTGGGGCGTACGGCGGGTACCTGCCCGGATTATTGGGAGGGTTGAGCTGTGAACCTTGATATCGAGCTCGCCGTTCAGGCCATGAAAGACGGATTCTGCGGCATCCATGCGGCGCAGGGGAAGATGACGCCGGCGGACGCCGGCAACATATGGACGGGCAACAAAAAAATAGCCGTCTGCCGAGAATGTGCTCACGCAGTCCGGCGAGAGGCTGTAAGGGAGAAAGGACGGTCTAGCCGATGATCATGAGCCATTCCCGCGCCTGGCGCCGCCAGCGCACCAGGGATATACTGCGGAGACTGCCGGCGAGGTTCTGGCTCATTCCCGGAAAGGGCGTGAAGCTGTGAGCGATTGGCTTGCTTCAAGAAAAGGCCGATATTCTGTCGGCGCATTCGGGGTGTGGGGCGGCCTAATGTTCAACTTCATTGAGACGTGGTATTTCGGCTGGAACTTGAAGCCGCAATCACCGGCAGAAATGATGTGCGACTATATCGCCAATGTGGCTATGGTGAGCGGGATGCTGATAATCGTTTATATCACTCTATTCCAGGAAAAGGAGAACCAGAAATGAAAATCTACGTCGCCAGCTCATGGCGTAACGAGATTCAGCAAGAAATCGTGCGACTGCTGCGCGAGGTCGGCCATGAGGTTTACGACTTCAAAAATCCGGCCCCAGGCAACAACGGTTTTCACTGGTCGGAGATCGAGCCGAACTGGAAGACTTGGACGCCCCAGCAGTTCAGAGAAAACCTCAAGCATCCCGTTGCCGTGGCCGGATTCTGGTCCGACATGGATGCTCTGGAGGAGTGCGACGTGTGTGTCCTGGTCCTGCCATGCGGCCGCAGCGCTCATCTCGAAGCCGGTTGGGCAATCGGGCAGGAAAAGCCGACGATAATACTCCTGGCCGAAAATATGGAGCCTGAGCTGATGTATTTGGTGGCACCATTCCTCTGTATCGATATCCCCGAGCTGCTGGCCACGGTCGAGGAAATCAAAAAGGAATTCCGTCGCTGCCGAGTGTGCGGATGCACCGACGATGAAGCCTGCCCTGGTGGGTGTCATTGGGTAGAAGATGACCTATGCAGCAGATGCGTGGAGGCGGCTCGCACCGCCGACCTTATCGACAAGGAGGGACTGGAATGATCGCCTGGTACTGGCTCATAATCGCCGCCATGCTCGGCGGAATGTTCGGCGCCATCATCGCCGCCATCTGTATCGCCGGCGGCAAGGCCGACGCGCATATTAACAACTGGCCTGCACCGCCGACACTACCGCCGGGAGGTAAGCACCATGCCTAAACCCGCCAATACCCCCCCCAGATTATGTAAAGATTGCGCCCACTATCTGACGGGTATCTATTACGAGCCGGTGTGCTACGAGCTTGTCTTCCGAGACGGCAGGAAATGGGCGCACAAGCGCACCCCGAGGAACAGGGCCTGTCCTAAGTTTAAAGAAAGGAACGATTCGCATGTCTCTCAAGATCAATAATCTCGAAATCGAAAACGTGAAGCGTGTTAAGGCGGTCCGGCTGGAGCCGACACCTAACGGCCTCACCGTGATTGGCGGTAAGAATGGTCAAGGCAAAACTTCCGTTTTGGATGGCATCGCCTGGGCCCTCGGAGGCGACAAATACAAGCCGACTACGCCGGAACGGGAAGGCTCCATGGTGCCGCCGTCTCTCAAGGTCACGCTGAGCAATGGCCTGGTCGTTGAACGCTCCGGCAAAAACAGCACCCTCAAGGTAACCGACCCCCAGGGCAACAAGGGCGGCCAGCAGCTGCTGAATGAATTTGTCGAGCAACTGGCGCTCGACCTGCCCCGGTTCATGGCGGCCACCAGCAAGGAAAAGGCCGCTACACTCCTGCGGATCATCGGCGTTGAGGACCAACTGAAAGCGCTGGAGACGAAACGGGATCAGCTTTTTAACCGCCGGACCGAGATTGGCCGCATCGCCGATCAGAAAAGGGCTCATGCCGCTGAACTCCCTCATTATCCCGATGCACCGGCCGCGCCGGTGAGCGCGACTGCACTTATTACCCAGCAGCAGGACATCCTGGCCAGAAACGGCGAGAACGCCCGCAAACGCCAGCACGCGGCGGAGATCGCGAGAAATGTCGATTTCCTAAAGGCGAAAGTGGACCGGCTGACGGAAGAATTGGCGCAGGCTACCATCGCCTATCAGACCGCCATGGGCGACCTGGCCATCGCAAACAAATCAGCCGAGGACCTGATCGACGAGAGCACGGCCGAGCTTGAGGAGAACCTGGCCAACATCGAAGCCATCAACGCTAAGGTGCGCGCCAACATGGACCGGGAAAAGGCCGTGCTCGACGCGGACGACTATTCGGGGCAGTATGACATTTTGACCGGCGATATCAACCAGGTGCGCCAGGAGATTACCGACCTGCTGAACGGCGCCAACCTGCCGCTGCCGGAGCTCACGGTGGAAAACGGGGAACTGCTCTATCGCAAGTACGCCTGGGACAACATGAGCGGTTCGGACCAGCTGAAGGTGGCGGTGGCCATTGTCCGCCGGTTGAACCCGAATTGTGGGTTCGTCCTAATGGACAAGCTCGAGCAGATGGATGCCGATACGATGAAGGAATTTGGCACCTGGCTAGAAGCCGAGGGGCTGCAGGTCATCGCGACCCGGGTAACGACGTCGAAGGACGAGGCCACGATCATCATCAGCGACGGCTACGCCGAAGAAGGAGCCGAGCAAAAAAGCACATGGGAAAGGGGGAAATTCTAATGGCACTCAAGATTACCCGCGGGTTCGTGTGGAAGGCGCAGAAGGTGGTCGTATACGGCCCTGAGGGCATCGGCAAGTCGACGTTCGCCTCGCAGTTCCCCGAACCGCTGTTCATCGATACTGAGGGCAGCACGAATCTCCTAGACGTTGCCAGGCTGCCACGGCCTACCAGTTGGACCATACTGCTGGCTATGGTCCAGGAGGTCAAGGCCACGCCGGGCTGCTGCAAGACGCTGATCATCGATACGATGGACTGGGCGGAGCAGTTATGTGTTGCCCATGTCTGCGCCATCCATGGCAAGAAGGGAATCGAGGACTTCGGGTATGGTAAGGGCCATGTGTTCGTCAAGGAAGAGATCGGCAAGTTCCTCAACCTCCTCCAGGACGTTATCGATGCCGGGATTAATGTTGTCCTGACGGCCCACACGCAGATCCGCAAGTTTGAACTCCCCGACGAGTGCGGCAGCTACGACCGCTATGAGCTAAAGCTGGGCAACAAGACCGGCGGGCAGACCTCGGCGCTGGTCAAGGAATGGGCAGACATGGTGTTATTCGCCAACTATAAACAATTCGTCGTCGAGATCGACAACAAAAAGAAGGTTCAGGGCGGCGCCCGGGTTATGCACACTGTGCATCACTCCTGCTGGGACGCCAAGAACCGGCACGACCTAAAACCGGAGCTCCCGTTTGAATTCGCCCAAATCGCTTATTGCGTTCCCAATCATGAGGTTGGCGAAGCAGCGAAACTAGCTGCCCAGCCTGCGGCCGCCCCCGCAGCTAAAACGCCGGCCCCCGCCGAGCCCGCGAAGGAAGCCCCCGCCGCTGCTCCGGCAGCGCAAGCCTCGCCGAAGGAGAAGGCCAGGGAGGAAAAACCGGCGCCGCTTCAGCAGGAAAAATCTCCGCCCGCGGGCGACAACAAGACGGCAGCGGTTAGTCCCAGGGCGCCGGATAACCTGCAGGAGTTGCCGAAGCCGCTGGCCGACCTGATGGCAGCAAACAGCGTGACGGTCGCCGAGATTCAACAGGTCGTCGCCATGAAGGGCTATTATCCCCAGGACACCCCTGTGCGAAATTACGACCCGGACTTCATCGACGGTGTACTGGTCGGGGCCTGGGACCAGGTACTGGCTCTGGTCGTCGATGTCAGACAAATACCATTTCAATAAAAATTAGAGGAGGAAACGACGATGGCTTACAACAACGAATTTGGTGGAACTGACGTAGGGATGGAACTGGACTGGGATTCGGAGATCGAGAAAGAATCTCCGGAATTCATTACGCTGCCCGAGGGCGAGTATGAATTCGAGGTCATCAGCTTCGAGCGCGCCCGCTTCAATGGCAGCGAGAAGATGCCGGCCTGTAATCAGGCAAAACTGAAACTGCAGGTAAAAGTACCTGAAGGCATAGCGACAATCAACCACAACCTTTTCCTGCATTCCCGGACCGAGGGCATCCTGAGCGCGTTTTTCAACTGCATAGGCCAGAAGAAACATGGCGAAAAGCTGAAGATGGACTGGAATAAAGTCATCGGCTCTAAAGGGCGTGCCAAGATCGGTCCCCGCGTCTACGACGGGAAAACCTTCAACGAGGTCAAGCGTTTCCTGGAGCCTGCGGAAGAAGCCCAGCCCGCCGGCAGCAAGAAGTTCCAAACCGGTAAATTCTAATGGAAGACCGGGCATATCAGCGGGAGGCCAAGGCGGCGATTTTCCGGGAGTGGGAATCCGGCAATCGGAAAACGCTGCTCGTCCTCCCGACGGGCACGGGGAAAACCATCGTCTTTGCCAAGGTGGCCGAAGACTGCGTTAGGGCCGGTGAGCGGGTGCTGATACTCGCTCACCGGGCTGAGCTCCTGGACCAGGCCGCCGACAAAATCAAGAAGGCCACAGGCCTTGTTACCGCGGTGGAAAAGGCGGAGCAAAGCTGCCTGGGGAGCTGGTACCGGATCGTCGTCGGCTCGGTGCAGTCCCTCATGCGTGAGACGCGGCTGCGGCAATTCGACAAGAAATATTTTAACAAGGTTATTGTCGATGAAGCCCACCATGCTCTCTCAGACAGCTACCAGAATGTTCTGCAGCACTTCGAGGAGGCCGACGTCCTCGGGGTTACAGCCACACCTGATCGCGGCGACATGCGCAACCTCGGCCAGTATTTCGACAGCTTGGCCTATGAGTACACGCTGCCCAAGGCTATCCGGGAAGGGTACCTGTGCAAGATCACGGCGCAGACCATCCCGCTCAAGCTCGACCTGACCGGCGTGGGGATGCAGAGCGGCGACTTCAAGGCTGCCGACCTCGGGACGGCCCTGGACCCCTATCTCCACCAGATCGCCGAGGAGATGAAAAAATACTGCCAGGGGCGGAAGACCGTCGTTTTCCTGCCCCTGATCAAGACCAGTCAAAAGTTCAGGGATATTCTCGCCCAGGCAGGCTTTCGGGCCGCCGAGGTCAACGGCACCAGCGACGACCGGGCCGAAGTGTTAGCGGATTTCGACGCTGGCCGATATGACGTGCTCTGCAATTCGATGTTGCTTACCGAGGGTTGGGACTGCCCGAGCGTGGACTGCATCATCGTCCTCAGGCCGACGAAGATTCGCAGCCTGTACTGTCAGATGGTTGGCCGCGGTACCCGCCTGCACCCCGGGAAGGAAGAGCTCCTGCTGCTGGATTTCCTCTGGCATACGGAGCGCCATGAGCTCTGCCGGCCGGCCCACCTGATCGCCACCAACGAGGAAGTCGCCAAGCGGATGACCGAGAAGCTCGAGGAAGCCGGCTGCCCGCTCGATATCGAGGCGGTGGAGACGGCCGCGGCCGAAGATGTGGTGGCGGCCAGGGAAGAAGCCCTGGCCAAGAAACTGGCGGAAATGAAGTCCCGAAAGCGCAAGCTCGTCGACCCGCTCCAGTTCGAGATGTCGATTCAGGCTGAAGACTTGTCGAGCTACACCCCTGCATTTGGATGGGAATGTGGGCCGCCCAGCGAAAGCCAGGTTAAAACACTGGAGAAGTTGGGCATCTTCCCCGACGAGATCGATAATGCCGGCAAAGCGTCGAAGCTCCTGGACCGGCTCAACATCCGGCGGATGGAAGGGCTTACGACTCCCAAGCAGATCCGCTTCCTGGAGAGCCGCGGCTTCCAGCATGTCGGCACCTGGCAGTTTGAGCACGCAAAAAAACTGATCGACCGGATCGCGGCCCAGGGCTGGCACATCCCGCCAGGTATCGTTCCCCAAAACTACCACCCCGAGGTGAGAGACATTGGATAAGATGGATCTGCTCCCGCTGCTCGACTATATCGACCCCGCCAACCTTTCTTATCAGGAGTGGACGAATGTTGGCATGGCGCTCAAGCATGAGGGCTATACGGCCAGCGCCTGGGACGCATGGAGCAAACGGGACGCCGCCCGCTACCGGCCCGGGGAGTGTTTCAAAAAATGGGGCTCTTTTCAGGGCTCGAGCACACCGGTCACCGCGGGGACCATCGTGGATATGGCCAAGGATGGGGGCTGGGAGGCCCCCAGGGCCGTCCGGGATGATTATGAGATAGAATGGGAAGGCACTATCGGTATCGACAAGGCGGATCGAGTTATCATCGATAAAAACTGGATCGAGGGCCGCGAACTCGTCGAGCCGGAGAACTGGAATCCGGTGAAAGACCTTACCACCTATCTGGAGACGCTTTTCGACAGCTCGGAGAATGTCGGCTATGTCACCAGCAGCTGGGAGAAGGACGGGAAATATTTACCCACGAAAGGCAACTGGGACCGCACAGCCGGCCAGCTCATCGAGGAGTTGAATATCTGCGACGGAGATATCGGCGCGGTATTCGGTGATTACAAGTCGGAATGCGGAGCATGGATCCGCTTCAATCCCCTTGACGGCAAGGGCGTAAAAAACGAGAACGTTACCGAGTTCCGGTTCGCGCTGGTGGAATCCGATCACCTGGAACTTGAAAAGCAAAACGAGATCATTCGCGCCCTGGAGCTGCCGGTGGCTTGCCTGGTCCATTCTGGGAAGAAGAGCCTGCACGCCATTGTGCGCATCGATGCGGCCAACTACGAGGAGTACCGCAAGCGCGTCGATTACCTTTACGCTGTCTGTAAGAAGAACGGGCTGGAGATCGACACCCAGAACAGGAACCCGTCGAGGTTGTCGCGCATGCCCGGTGTCGTCCGCCAGAGGAATAAGCAGTGGCTCATCGACACGAATATCGGCAAAGCAAACTTCACTGAGTGGAAGGAATGGATCGAAAGCGTCAACGATGACCTGCCGGAGCCGGAGAACATGGCGGGGGCCTGGGATAATCTCCCCGACCTGGCCCCGACCCTGATAGACGGTATCCTGCGACAGGGGCATAAGATGCTTATGGCCGGGCCGTCGAAGGCGGGGAAGTCGTTTGGGCTCATAGAACTCTGCTGCGCGATCGCCGAGGGGCGCAAGTGGCTGTCATGGGACTGTTCCCAAGGCAAGGTTTTGTATGTCAATCTGGAGCTGGACCGGGCCAGCTGCCTGCATCGTTTCAAGGACGTCTATCAGGCCCTCGGCTGGCAGCCGAAAAACATCAACAATATCGATATATGGAACCTTCGCGGCAAGTCTATCCCCATGGATAAGCTGGCGCCTAAGCTGATCAGGCGCGCGGCGAAGAAAAACTATATCGCCATCATCATTGACCCGATCTATAAAATCATCACCGGTGACGAAAACAGCGCCGACCAAATGGCGAATTTCTGCAATCAGTTCGATAAGGTTTGCACCGAACTCGGCTGCGCGGTGATTTACTGCCATCACCATTCTAAGGGCGCTCAGGGCGGCAAGCGATCGATGGATCGGGCCTCTGGTTCCGGAGTGTTCGCCCGCGATCCCGACGCGCTTCTGGACCTCATAGAGCTGGAGGTAACGGAAGCCCTACAGAAGCAGGAGGAGCATAAGGCCGTCTGTGCGGCCTGCGAGGCATTCCTGAGAGCGAACCGCCCGGGCTGGGAGGATGATGTCTCCCAGGACGACCGGCTTAGCGAGAGGGCCATGATGGACTATTGCAGGCGGGTAGTGTCGCAGGATAAATACATCGAACTGGTCAACAATTTCGTCTACCCGGCCCGGCAGCGGGCACGGCAGCGGACGGCCTGGCGCATTGAAGGGACGCTGCGCGAGTTTCCAAAGTTCGCGCCGGTTAACCTGTGGTTTGATTACCCGGTGCACTATGTCGATAAAATCGGCGTCCTGAAGGACGTTGATGCCGACGCCGATCAACCGACATGGAGAAGAAACTTTAAAAGGAAGAAGTCCCCGGCTGATAGCAAAAAGGAACGCGGGACATCCCTCGAAACAGCTTTTGAGGCGGCCGGATTTGAAGGTCAGCCGACAGTAAAAAGTATGGCCGAATACATCGGCGTAACGGAAAAAACTGTAAGAAACCGCATAAAAGAGCACGGTAATTTTGCTGTCGATGTGCACGGTGCGGTTTTCAGAAAGGAGAAGTGAGGAAGGAAAAAGTCGGTGTTTCTCCGAGATTTTCCTGTCAGGAAATTCTCGGTAACGTTTCGAGATTTTCCTGACAGGAAAGTAAAAAATATCGAGATTTTCCTATCAGGAAAAAGTCGGGAAATTATCGAGATTTTCCTGACAGGAAACGACCTATATATACTACGTATATATATCCGCTTCGCTTTCCCTCACGGTCAAGGGGAAAAAATAGTCGGGGGCGTAGGAAGCCCCCCGACATACTTTTCCCTTCCTTGACAATAAAAATTTTCCCAACAAAAGGAGATGGGTAAAAATGGAAAAGCCGTCTTGCTATAGACCGAACGAAGATACTTACCCGTTATGCAAAGGTGCGGAGCATCCAGTTGATTTTGCGGAAGCTGATTGTATTCGTTGCAACTTGTACGAAGATATGGACGAGAGTATTTATGCCGGCGATTGAATTCTTTGTCGCCATGCTGCCTCCGACCGTAACGCACCAAGAAAAGCAGGTTACGGTGGTAAAGGGGAAGCCGGTGTTTTATGAGCCCGATGAACTGAAAGACGCCAGACAGAAGCTTGCCGCGCACATGGCCAGGCATGTACCACCTGAGCGGCTTACTGGGCCCGTGCAGCTGATTACAAAGTGGTGCTATCCCAGGGGGAAGCGCGGTAATGGTGAGTATAAGACCACCAAACCCGACACGGACAATATGATCAAGCTGCTCAAGGATGTAATGACGGATCTGGGCTTCTGGGTGGATGATGCTCAGGTGGCCAGCGAGGTGACGGAAAAGTTTTGGGCGGAGGTGCCGGGTATTTATGTCCGGATCAGGAAGCTATGAAAAACGCAAGCGCTTGCGGTTTTGTGAAGAATACTCCGCCGACGTTACGACGCAGGCAAGATTAGGTGAGGAGGTACCATGACCAATAAAGAGCAGATCGCGAAGTGGGCTGCCGAGGCCGCGCTTGAATTTGTGGAGAAACGCCAGGAAAAAGAAAAAAAGTCTCGTTATGATCGTCGCCTCCGCAACACCAGATTACTCCTCCGAAACTACGGTCTCTTGAAAAACCATTGCGAAAAGTCGGTCTATAACCTTCAACAGATTCCTGTCGACAACGCTATCGATATACTGGATGCCATCGACAAGATGGACGGTACCGCTTATATCGAATCAATCAAGAAGTCAGTAACAAAAACGTACATAATCATCAACCATGTCGACAGAATGCTCGAACTTTACGAGGTTTATTGTCAGAAATCAAAACAAGAAGAAGATCGTCGTCGGTACCGCGTATTAATTGCATCTTATTTCGATAGTGTCGAAGTGTCAGAAATAATGCGCCGTGAGAACATCGAGGAGCGCACCTATTACCGTGATATGCGAGATGCTATCGACATTTTGAGTGCTTTGATATTCGGGATAGATAGTCTTCAGGACATGTCATAAAGATGGCAGTGACATGTCAGTCGAGCCGTGCAATAATGGTACCATAAAATAATTATCCAAGGCCGCTCGCTTTTGTGGGGCGGCTTGGTTATTTGCAGGAAATTGCTTCCTTTTGCCGAAGTGTGGAGAAAAACGGCGAAAGGAAGTTGATGTCAGTGGCGTTAATGTATTTTGCGAAGGTAAATGTTAATCATGACGTCTATAAGCTTTACGAAAAGCCGGAATTATTGGGGCAAATACTGGATAGACTTTTAGTGAGCATCGACCAGCAAAAAAGGGTAAAAATCGCCCAGGACAAGGAAGAGTTTTGGGTCAAGTTTATATCCCTCGAAAAAGATATAGACCGTAGATACATCATCGGACGAGTAGTGAAAATCTTTGAAGATGATATCGAGATATATAACTCTGCCAAAGACGATGTCGACCCTTTGCCGACAAAAGAACTTGCGCGCAGCGTAACCTTTTATTTTGACTTGAGGACCGAACTGGTTGCTTTTACGACTAGCAGGTATTTCGGACATCTGCAGTTTTGCGCTTATTTCAAAGAGCTATTAAACGCATATTCGGATGAAGCCCAGTTCGAGGTGTTTCTGGAAAAGAACGCCGATGAATTAAAAGAGAGGCTGTATAAAATCAAAAAAATCACCCGCATTGATATTACACTGATTCCCCCCAACCCAAACAGTAAGGCCTTCGCTAGAATATTTCCTCAGGATACTATCGAGCTACAGAAAAGCCGTATCACCAAGATTCAGCAAAGTTACTTGGCGTCGGGCAGGGGCGAAGGGATTGATCCTAAAACGGACCTCATAGATAGGGCCGTAATCGGGGTATCTGAGGGCTACGGTGACATGACTGCCTATGGGAAAAACGAGGGCGGGATTGAAATATCCGTATCGAGCTCCAAGGACGCTCCCCATAAGAGGTTTATCCACCGCAACATGAAGGATTCATTATCCGGGGTTATGGAAGCCGGGAGAGCCTTTATTCAGGAGTTAATTTCAAAACGATTAGGATGATGATATGTGGGAAGACTGGCGGACTATTCCTCTTATTACGGGTTCTTCAGTCTGCTTGCGCGTACAAAAAAATATCAGGAACTATATAGCGGCGGTGACGCTATCGTCTCGGTTTTTGCCGCTACCATCACAACAGGGGTCCTGTGTTACTTGCTTGATACAATTTCCACGGCGTCACTGAATTCGCTGGTGAAAAATGTACTGGTCACAGTAGGTGCGGGGCTTATAGGCCTACTTGGATTTTTGGTATCGGGACTGGCAATTCTGACCGGCGTGATTACGACCAAAGTGTTGCGTAAGCTCGATGAACAGAAAAAAATAGACGATTTCGTTGAAATTTTATTTAGCTTCTACTTCGAAGGGGCAGTAATTGGTATCACTATTTTTGGGTTATTGCTTACATATCTGGTTGTGCACGCCGAGCTAGATAACGTGAAATGGGTTTTTCTACTCACGTCGTTCTCTTTGGCTTATTTCTTTTGGTTCTCCATTGTTTACGCAGTCGGACTTGTGGGGACGTGTATAAATGTTTTCTTTGTCAATATCTTCTACGAAATGGATTTTGACAGACCAGGATGCGATGAGCAGCCTCCTGATGAACGACCGCAAAATGATGAGCATCTATAGAGCTTTCGGGCTCTTTTTCTTTTACCCGTTGGGAGGTGGTGGACGTGGGTGTCCATTACTGTAACGAGCGCTGCTTGTTCAACGACAACGACGACCAAGCCTGCACCGGTTCTCCCGTATCCCATATCAATCGGCGCTGCCTTAGTTGGCGGCCACGACCTCACAAAGAGAGCTACCGAGACCTGATGCGAACGTTCGAGAGCAACTGCGACAAGAACAGCGCTGGCGGCGGGTACAAGTCAAGCAGAGTAAAGGGCGTGCTCAAGTAATTACGGGTCCTTCCGGAGGGGGGCGACCAGCAGGGGTCGCGAAGCCTGCGATAATTCCGCCTGATAAAATTCGTTTTTGGGGTTGAAACTTATGGCTAAAAAAAGTACACCACCGAAGGACACAAAGGCAAAGGCCCCAGAAAATTGGTGGATTCGCGGCACCGCAGAGACATGCGCTTTTTTTGACGTAAGTGCTGAAACTTTGAACAACTGGGAGAAGCGGGGTGCACCAAAAGAGGGATATGGCAAGTGGGATGTCCGGAAGTTGGTGGCATGGAAGTTTGGTACCAGTGGAGACTTTACCCCTGAAGCTAGAAAACTAGCCGCCGAAGCGCGTTATCGAGAGGCGAAGGCAGCCATGGCGGAAAGGGATCAGGCCGTCATGGAGGGTAAATACATAGAAAAAGCGGAGGTGGATCGGTCATGGACGGCGATCGGCACGCAAATGAAGGCAAATATACTGGCGTGGATAAGAACACTTACGCCGGTATTAGCCAACCAGGATATGCGTACGGTTGAAAAGGTCATGACCGAAGCGACCTATGACTTACTTGAACAAGTCTCGTCGAAAGGGAAGTACACTCCCGGACGCGTTCCGAAGAGCACTTAAACCACCCGAGCGCCTGACCGTCAGCCAGTGGGCCGACCGTAACAGAATGTTGGACCTCCGTTCGGCCAGGCCAGGGCCGTGGCGGACAAGCTTTGTGCCGTATGCTCGCGAACCCATGGACGCTTTTAACGATCCGGAAATCGAGCACATTATCTTGTGTTTTGGTTCCCAGGGCAGCAAAACCGAAATCATGCTGAACATGATCGGCTACGCAGCTGATAAGGACCCAGGCCCAATGCTGGTTGTCTATCCGGAAGACGACACCGCCGAATTTGCCAGCGAAAACAGAATCGAGCCCATGATCCTGAGCGTGCCGGCGCTCAAGAATAAATACGACCAGCGCAACTCGGAAAAGCTCGAACTCAAATTTGACGATATATTCATCGCGCTGAACGGCGCCAACTCGCCGTCGAAGCTTTCGTCAAAACCCATCAGGTATCTGTTTCGCGACGAGATAAATAAGTATAAGCTGTGGACTGGCAAGGAGGCCGGTCCTCTTGATTTATCCGAGGAACGCACCAAAACATTCATGTACAATCGGAAGATCGTCGACGCCTCGACGCCGGTGTTGAAGACGGGGAACATCTGGGTCGCCCTCGAAAGTGCGGATTCTTCGAAGAAATATTTCGTCCCGTGCCCCCACTGCGGCAAGAAGCAATTGCTCAGTTTTAGTCAGATAAAGTGGCCGAAGGAAATCAACAACGACGCCAAGCTGGCCAGGGATGTCGCCTGGTACGAGTGCGAGCACTGCAAGGGTGTTATCGAGGACCGGCACAAAACTCAGATGCTGGCGCTCGGCGAATGGAGGCAAGTCAATCAATCCGTCTGCCGTATCCGATCAGTTGCTTATCATGTCAACTCTATATACAGTCCGTTCGTCACCTTCGGGGATGTGGCGCACAAGTTTTTGATCAGCAAAAACTTCCCCGAAAAACTGATGAACTTTATCAACAGCTGGCTTGCCGAACCGTGGGAGGACAAGGCGGCCGCGCTAGATCGGGACGTGGTGCTCGAAAAGCAGGCTCCCGAACCCGAGTGCGTAGTTCCCGATTGGGCGCAGCTGCTCACCGGCGGCGTCGACGTCCAGAAAGGCTATTTTTATTGGGGTATCGATGCCTGGGGAGCGAAACTGACTAGCCAAAATATCGCCCACGGGGTGGCTGAGACATGGGAAGATATTGAAACAATAATGAATCGGCGATGGCCGGATGTGAACGGCGAAGCAAGGTGGCAGGTTAACCTCTGCGCCATCGACTCTGGTTATGATACCGAGAACGTATACGATTTTTGCCTGGCTAACCAGGACTGGGCAGTTCCTGTCAAGGGCAGCAGTATCCCCATGATATCCAGGTACCGGCGGTCAAAAATCGACAATCCGAATTCAAAAGCATTCGGACAGGCTCTATATATCGTCGACCCGGACCAGTATAAGAATCTCATCGCTGGCAGGGTTAATCGTCCGATCGGCCCGGGGTGTTTCATGGTCTACGCCGGTTGTGATGCGGAGTACGCCGAGCAATTGACGTCGGAGCATAAGATCAGGGACCGGAAAGGAAATCAGGAGATCGAAACATGGGTACCTAAATCTTCTGCAACCCCTAATCACTACTTGGATTGTAAGGTATATTCGTCGCTGGCGGCCGATTTGTTGCAGGTCAGATATTTGGACGATTTGCCAGAGACGGTGGCACCGGAGTCGACCGAGCAAAAGAAGGCCGATACCCAGGATGATTGGTTGAAAGTGAAGGAGGATGGATGGCTGTGACATTGCAGGAGCAGCTTGATCAGATCAATGCCGCAGTGCAAGCTATCGAAAGCGGTGCCCAGGAATACCGCATTGACGAACGCTTAGTACGTCGTGGCGACTTGGCAACGCTTTACGCCGAGCGGCGGCGGCTGGCACAGGAGCAGGCAGCTTATGAGACTAATGGAGGCTTCTATGCTGCTTCATTTTACAGGGGGTGATGGAACTGGAAGAAAAACAGCGATCGCCTGACCCGGGCAATATCTTGGACCGGGCTATAGGATGGGTCAGCCCAAAACTTGGTTATGCCCGGATGGCCTGGCGAACAGCGATGCGCAGCGCTTACCAGGCCGGGGAGGTGTCTCGTCGGTCCGAGGGGTGGGTGCCGGTAAATGCTAAGGCTGAGCAGGTCAATCAGCCACAGCGCGACCTGATTCGCGCCCGAGGCCGGTACGCCGAGCGCAATAGCGATATAGTCGGCGGCCCGCTAGGAGTCCTGGAGCGCAACGTCGTTTCCACAGGCTTTCGGGTGCAGGCCGATACCGGGGATGAAACCCTTAACAAGCAGATCGAGAGCTATTTCCTGGAGTGGCAAAAACCCGAAAACTGCGACGTCACCGCTGCCCAGGCGTTTTATGAAATATGCCAGATGTCGGTCCGGCGGACGTCGGTTGATGGCGGCCTCTTGTTCGTCAAGGCATATCAAAGCGCTGGCCGATTCCCGTATCAGTTGCAAGCCCGCGAAGTCGACGACCTGGATAGCGCGTCTCAGTTCCGGCGCGGAAACAACTATATCGTCAACGGCATCGAGGTCAACGCCTACCAGCGGCCGGTCGCTTACTGGCTAAAAGAAAGTTCGCCGGACGGATGGGATACCGGGATCGCTCAGCGAGTGAGCGCAAACCGGGTAATCGCGCTCTGGAAAAAGACCCTGCCCAGCCAGATCCGCGAGGTGTCTCTGCTAGCTCCGACCATCATGAGGGCGAACGACACCGAGGAATATCTTGAGGCTGTCAGCATTAAGGAGAAAATCCTGGCCAGCCTCAGCGTATTCATCAAACGTCTGTTGCCGGGAGGAGGAGCGCCTGGCCGCGGTGTTGCCCCAACCGGAGTGAACCAGGATTACGATCCAAAAACCGGCTACAAGAAAAAGCGAATCAGCCCAGGCTTGATCACGGAGCTGCAGCCTGGCGACGACGTCACCGCGGTTATCCCTACCGGGCAGGCATCCAATGCCAAGGAATTCGTCGCAATGCACCAGCGACTGATCGGCGCCGGTCAGGGGTTAAGCTACGAGGCCACCAGCCGGGACATGTCCGAGGTCAATTACTCCAGCGCGCGCCAGGGGTTGCTGGAGGATCAGAAGACGTACGCCTGCTGGCAGCAGTGGCTGATTGACCACATGCTTACCAAGGTTTACCGAGATGTAGTCACCGCAGGGGTGCTGGCCGGCGAGTTGAAGATCCCGGATTTCTTCCAGCAGCCGGAGAAGTATCTGCGACACGCCTGGATTGAACCGGGATGGAGCTGGATCGACCCGGTGAAGGAAATCACGGCCAATACCAAGGCGATCGAATCCGGCCAGGACAGTCTGGCCAATGTCTGCGCACGGGTAGGCTACGACTGGCGTGAGATCCTGGAGCAAATCGCCAAGGAAAAAGTCTATATCAAAAAGCTCGAGGAGCAGTACGGAATAACAATGACAGGAGGTGGGGCTATTGCCGCCGGTACAAAACCAGGCGCCCAGGTGGGCGCAGAACCTTGAACGAAGCATAAGTCTGGAAAGAGCGGCTATCGACGTTGAAAAACGGACGGTGCCGCTTTCGTTTTCCAGCGAAACCACGGAAGTTGTCCGCTGGGGAGACGTGGAGATACTTGACCATTCCCCCGGGGCGTGCAATCTGACCAGGATCAACGACATCGGCGTATTGCTGTTCAACCACAACACTGATATGCCGATCGGGGGAATCGGATCCGCAGTTATCACGGAGCGTCGCCGCGGCGAGGCCATTGCCCGCTTCGACGCCGACGATGAAAGCGACAAGTATTTTCAAAAGGTCGTCGGCGGAACCCTCAAGGCCGTTTCCGTTCGCTACTCGGTGCAGCAGTGGGAGAAGGTCGAGGTCAACACGCTTTCGTCCTGCGGCCGGTTTAAAGGCCCCTGCTGGATTGCCCGCAAGTGGACCCCGCTCGAAATATCCATCGTTTCTGTCCCCGCTGATGCCGATGTCGGCGTCGGTCGATCTGCTGAGGACGGCGTAAGCCGCTCAGATAAGGAAAACAACAAAAGGAGTGATCGCAATATGCCTCCGGAAGAAACCACCCTTACCACTGGTACCCTGCCCGCAACCGACCAGGACCGCAGCCAGCAACCTCCCGCTGCCGTCGATCCTCAGAGGGCAGCCGCTGATGCGGTAACCGCCGAACGCAACAGGACAGCGGAAATCACCGCCCTGTGCCGGAGCTTTGACCTGGCGCCTGACGAGTTTATCGCCAGTGGAGCGACCGTCGATGTTGCCAGAAAGGCCGTGCTGGAGAGGCTGGCCCAGAATCGTCCGTCCGGTACCGTCCGCATGGGCCAGGATGAGGCGGACAAGTTCCGGGCCGCCGCTGTTGACGGCCTGCTGCTGCGCGGCAGCATAGTCGTGGCAAAACCGGCCGACGGCGCCGACGCCTTCCGTGGCGTTCGCCTGCTCAGGCTGGCCGAGGACTGTGTGGAGCGTGCCACCGGGAAACGGTCTCGTTTTGAAAACGACGAGGACCTGATCCGCGAAGCTCTCACCGGCGCCAGCGCTTTTCCCGGGATTCTCTCCGCTGCCGCCAACAAGTCCATGTCGCTGGCCTACCAGGCGGTGCCGACCACCTTCCAACTGTGGACCGGTACCGGGTCGCATTCCGACTTTAAGGGGGCTACGGCTTACCGGCTGTCGGAGGCTGACGAGTTGGTAAAAATGACGGAGCAGGGCGAATTCAAGCATTCCGAAATCACGGAAGCCAGCGTAACCAAGTCGATCGCCACCTTCGGCCGGTCGTTCTCGATTACCCGCAGAGCGATGATCGATGACGACCTTGGGGCTCTGTCGAAGATCCCTGCGAAGTATGGTGCTGCCGCTCGACGGATGATCAACAAGATGGTTTACGCCATCTTTGCCGCCAACCCGGTCATCGAGAATGCGGCCCTGTTCCACGCCGACCACAAAAACCTTGCTACCGCGGCGGCGGCGCTCAGTGTGGCTTCGCTCGACAAGGCGAAAGCGGCCATGGCCAAGCAGAAAAACATCGGTAACAAGGAATACCTGAACATCCAGCCGGCTTTCCTGATCGTTCCGAGCGATCTGGAAGTTCTTGCGACGCAGCTCATCAGCTCCGTCGTTGACCCGTCGAAAAACAACGCCACGCCAAACCCGTTCGCCAACAAACTGTCCGTAGTTTCCGACCCGCTGCTCTCTGAGCAGAGCCTGACGGCCTGGTATTTGGCCGCCGCTCCCGGGATGGCCGACACCATCGAGGTCGATTACCTCAACGGCCGCCAGGAGCCGACCATGGAAAGTCAGGTGTCCTTCGAAGTTCTCGGCATGAAATGGCGGATTTACCTGGACGTCGGCGTCAACCTGCTCGACTTCCGCGGTCTGTTCAAGAATGCCGGGGCCTAACCCGACAAAATAAAATAAGAAGGGAGAAAGAATAATGGATTATGTTCAAAAGGGCGATACCATCGACTACACCAATTCCAGCGGCGCCGACATCGCGTATCACGCCGTTATCCCTCTGACCTCGTGCATCGGCATCGCGCTCGAGGCCATCGCCAACGGCGCCACCGGTGCGATGGCGCTTAAAGGTGTATGGTCCGGCGCAGCCGTCAACAACGCAGTTTTTGCGGTTGGCGAAACCCTGTACTGGGACGCTTCGGCCCAGAAACTGACCAAGGTGGCTACTGGCAACACCCCCGCGGGCATCTGCGCCGCCCCCAAGCTGCTGGCCGGTACCATCGGGTACGTCGAAATTGGCCGCAGCATGATCACCGTCGACAACGCCATCGAGGCCGGCGAAGTAACCTCGGAATATGCCTCTGCCGCGCTCGGTACTCACCACCTCGTTTATCACGTCGAAGACCTTGACGCCGGCGCCGACATTACGGCCCGCAAGTTGCTAACCGTTCCGACCGGCTGTAACTATGCGCTGGTAAGCGCCAGCATCACCGGCAAGGCCGCTTCCGCCGGGGTTGACGCCGGCAACAGTGCTGTGGTTTCGCTGACCGACGGTACGAATACCATCGTGACCAAAACGTTCGACGACGATCCCGCGTTCCCCGCTGCCAACACCCCTACCAGCCTGGGCGCACTGGACGCCACCCACAAAGTGCTGGCTGCGGCCGAATCTCTCGTGCTGAATGTCACCAACGGTACCACCGCAAACCTGCCCGCGTTCGACCTGGAAATCGTCTATACGGTTTCCGAAGCCGCCTAATCAAAGCCTTGGTAAGGTAGGGAGGGGCCCACACGGGCCCCTCTAAAGCATGGAGGTGTTGAGGTGGGCCTGAGAGAGCAGATGCTTGCCGATCTTGACAATATTTTCTTTACCGAAGAAGCCGGCGTAGAATCAATTACGTTGAACGGCGAGGAAACTGTCGGTATACCCAAGTTCGGTACCGGCGAGATCCGGCAAGTCAACGCCGAAAACCGCCATGAAATGGCCTATTGGACCTTGAAGAAAAGCGAAATCCTGCGGATAACCGGTCGTTCTGAACTTCAGGAGGGAGATATCATCGGCCACGACGGCAAGGAGTGGCAATACAATTCCCTAACGCGAAGTGATGGTCTGGTTCAAAAGGTCTATTGCATCTGTGAAGAGAGCGCCGTCATCTTGAGGTGATGTTCAATGTATTTCGAATTGCAATTCGATGACGGCTTGACGCCTCTGATACGCCAAATGATCTCCGAAAAGCCACAGTGGTTTGCCAGTTCGCTAAAATCGGCCGGTTTTTGGGCGAGCCAAGAAATCAAAAAAGGCATTAGGTCTGGCGCTCCCGGGGGGAAGGCTTACCCGGCCGGAATGAGCGTTATGCGTCGTCGTGATATTGATGACGTAATGTATAGCCATGATTCAAATAGAGCGCCGAAAACAAGATACCCGACGTTAGGCAAACTCCGGACGGCTGTCGGCTATGACAAGCGGCGCGCAAACGAAGGCATCGTTACCGTCGGCTGGCTTAGCCGAAGCGCTGTTCGCATTGGGACATGGCAAGAAAAAGGCTTTTTTCAGATCGTATCCGAGCGCATGCGAAGAATGTTTTTCGGCTCTCTGGTTGGGATGAAAAAGGGTACCAACGCCATTCAGTTGCCTGCTAGGGCAACCTACGCGCCCATGCGGCCGATCATCAAGAAAGGCGCTCCTGTTCGTGTCGAGCAAAGGTTATCCGAATATCTGGCCGGGTCGACTGAACGTTCCCATTCCCGGCGACAGCGCATATACCGAGTTTACAAGTAACGGAGGGGCAATATGGCCATAACCACGTTGCAGCTCAAGATAATGGCGCGCCGCTGGCGTGACATTCTGAAGAACTCGACCAGAATCCGCGATTTCTGTGTCGAGAAATACGGAAGGCGGCCGACGATCTTCGTCGGCGTCAACGGGCGAAAGCTGCCGGACAAAAGGCATGGTCCGGCAATTTTCATTTTGCCGGGGGTCAAAACCGAAGGGCTTATTCCCGAATTTGCCCATGCGATAGCGGTCTCCTGGTTCATTGTTCAGGAAAAAATCTCGGTCGACGGGGTAGAGCAGCCATGGAGGGAAAACGTCACCGGGGAGCTCATCGAATTTCTGGGCGCCTACGAAGCCGACGATCTCGGACAGATCATCTACGAGGTCCTGGCCGAGGAACTGATGGACGACTACCCGATTACCAAGGCCGAGTACGACATAGATACCAGCCCGGAATATTTCCCACAGTGGCCCGGTCACATGGTTTTGACTACCGAGATCGACCCCTGCATGGGCGAGATAATTTATTACGAGGAGTGAAGAAAGCATGACCAGACAAGCCAAAGGCGGCAAAAGTATTCTCCTGATGGCTGTGGAGAGCTCCTACGCTACCCGGCCGGAAACGCCGACCGTGTACAAGCTGCCGTTCAACAAAAACAGCCTGGGCGGCAAGCAAGGCCTGATCGAATCGAACACCATCACCGGCACCCGCAACCCCACGGAGCCCGGCCGCGGGCAGATCGATCCCGGCGGGGCCATCGAGGCGCCGCTTGATGTCCGGAATTCCGGTTTGTGGCTGCTGAAGATGTTCGGCGCGCCGACCACCACCAACGTCAGCACCGCCGGAACCTTGACCGGCGCAACCGGCGTCACCACCACGATCGGCACCTGGACGGCCGTCAGCGACGGCGCTTTCAAGGTTGCCATCGACGGCGGCGCCGCTACGGCTGTCGGCCCCATCGATTTCTCCACCGGCGTTACCACGATGGCCAACGTCGCCAGCAAGATCCAGGCGGCGGTCAGGGCCGTCGCCACCGGTGGCTTTACCCTGGTTACAGTTGCCTGGGATGAAACTAATACCCGCTTCGTCATCACCTCCGGCACCACTGGCGCATCTTCGGCCGTCAGCAACCTGACCGCGCCGGCATCAGGCACCAACATCTCCGGCACCGGCTTCATGAAGTGCACCGCGGGGACGCTGGCTGCGGGCAAAACGCTTTACCAGCATGTGTTCAAGGTCGGCGACGACATGCCGAGCGCCACGTTCGAAAAAGGTTTTACCGACATCGGCAAATATTTCCGCACCCCGGGCAGCAAGATCGGCAAATGGTCGATGAGCCTCGCGGTCGGCAATAATGAGCTGGTGCAGAACTTCGACGTCATGGCGTCGACCGAAACCATCGAGACAAGCGCGCTGAGCGCGACGCCGACCGAATTGGCTCTGGCTAAGTTCAATAACTTCCAGGGCACAGTCTCGGAAGGCGGTAGTGCGAACACCGATATCCGCAAGTTCGACCTCAACGTCGATTTCGGGCTGGACGGCGACACATTCGCTCTAAATGGCCTGGCGAGCCGGACCGATATCACCGAGGGACTGGTGCAGGTGACCGGCAGCATCGAAACGATGTTTAAGGACACCGCACTCCTTGAGAAGGCCGCCAATGGCACCGCGAGCAGCCTGCGAGCCTCCGTGACGAGTGGGGATCACTCGCTGGCCATCGACATACCTGAGGTGATTTTCGAAAGAACCTCACCTGGGGTCGACGGGCCGAAAGGCATGTTGGCGACACTGGCCTACCGCGGCTACTACAAGGATAACGCCGACGCCACCGCCATCAAGGTCACCCTCATCAACGACGTAACTGAATACGCCCTGCCGGCGTAAGGAGGAAATAGCATGTACGATCAACAGGGCAATCTAGGCCCTAGCCAGCTTAAGGTCAAGGAAGAAGCCCTGAAGCGTGCGGAAGAAATCGTCGAGAGCAACCGTAAATATATGCGCGATCTAATCGGCGAAGGAAAACTTCCGCAACTGCAGAGCCTGACGCGCAAGCAGCGAAAAGACATGGACGCCGCCGGGGTCAATATCACCAAAATCAAAGCCGATGATAAAAGGACATATGCCGAAATCACCGACTGCATGATCGACTGGATATTTGACCATGTCTATCCTGACTTCAAAGGTTTTGACGACCTCGACGAAGGTGTCTGCAAGGCTTTTGGCCTGCTCACTTTCTCGCACACGTACCGGGACAATCTAGCCGAAAAAAACTTGTAGCCGTCTGGTCTTGGCTGGTGGAACCGCTTCCGAACTCAAAAGACAGCGATATCAAAACGAAGCGTGACTACTGCCAGAAAATCTGCCATGAGCTGCAGGGCCAGACGGAATGCGATCCGGAGTGCGAATTCAGATGCCCCCCGCTCTGGGATGACAACCTCGACGCGTGGGATCTCTGGATGGCCATCAGAACGCAATGGCGAGTCGGCATAGTCGGTGCGGCCGGGCTTGTCGGCCCGCAACCGATCGGCCTCGATTACGGCGCCGTCTATGCCGTCGCCAGGACAATGATGACCGAGATAACGCCTGCAGTTCTGAGAAAGCTGCAGGCGCTCGAAATCTTCGAAGTGAATCGCAAGCCCGGGGAGGGGGATGACAATGGGAGCCAGTGACGTCCAAATACAAATTATCGGCCGAGACTTAACCAGCAGCGTACTGCGGCAGGTCGATTCCTCGATTATGAGGACGACGCAAAACCTCTCCTCCCTCGGCGGCGCTATCACCACCGTCAACCGCACTTTCGCGAACGCGGCCGGCGTCGCCGCCGGCATTGCCGGCTATCAGGGGGCTGCCGCTCTGCTTCAGCAGACAATGGGTTCGGCGGTATCGTTTGCAAAGAACCTCGAAACCAGCGAGATAGCCATGGGCGGTATCCTGGTTTCGATGACAGAGGTCAATGGCAGATCGCTCGAATGGGGCGAGGCTCTTCAGATATCCAAAGGTATTATCGCCAAGCTCAACGATGAGGCCCTGCGGACAGCGGCCACGTCGGAGGAGCTTGTTTTCGCATTTCAGGCCATCCTCGGCCCGGCGCTACGGGCGAAGATGACCATCAAAGAAATGATTGACTTCACCGTCACTGCCACCAACGCCGTCAAATCGATTTTCCCTGGCAACCAGGAAAAGCAGCGGCAGATTGTGCAGGAGCTCCGCGACCTGGTCGCCGGCGGTATCCAGCCGGCCAGCAGCACCCTGGCAAATGCGCTGGGACTGAAAGATTCCGACATCAAGGCGGCCAAAGAGTCGTCCGAAGGCCTGTTTAAATTCCTGATGGACCGACTGAAAGGCTTTGAAATCTCGGCTCCGGCCTACGCTAAAACCTGGACGGGCATAACAGAGCAGATTCAGGAAGCTGTTGCTCGGATAGGCGGCACCGGATTGGCGCCGGCTTTCTCCGGAGTGAAAGAAACTCTTAATGATGTTGTCGGCTATCTTGCCATAGTTGATGACACTACGAAACAGGTATCGCTGAACCCTGAACTGATTTCCGGACTGAACGAAGCGGCGAGCACCGCAGTAACTTTTGGCCGGGAAATGAAGGAAGTCGGCACCACCGTCGGTACCGTCGTCGCACCGGCTGCCAGTGTCGCCGCCGGCGCCGTCAAACTGATCGCCGAGCACGCCGCAATGGTAACCTACGCGCTCGGCGGCTGGATGATTCTGTCAAATGTTTCTGCCATCTACACCGATATTACCGCCGTCACCGCCGGGGCCACCGCCGCCAACACGATGCTGGGCGGTGCCGTGCTGAATGTCCGGAATGCCTATCTTGCGAAACAGCAGGCGGCGGAAGCCGGCGCCATCGTCGAGATCGCCGCGGCCAAAGCCGCTGCGTCCGGCAATTACGCCTTGGCCAATCAACTACTTTACTGCCGTGAGCACTACCTTGCCCTTGGTATTGCGGCTGAGAAAGCCGCGGCCATGCAGGTCGAGGCCGCGCTGCACGCTGCGGCCGGGAATCAGAAGCTGGCCCAGACAATCATGGCTCAGAATATGGCTTATGCCCAATCGGCCGTTGTCGCCGACGCTGCGGCGCTCAAACAGGTGCGCGGCGCAGCAGCCGCCCGGAGCGCCGTGCAAAGCACGCTTGGCACCATCTGGGCACTCGCCGGCGGCTGGGCCGGCGTGGCGGTGGCCACGGGGCTGGCGACGGCCGCTCTCATCGAGTACCTGGACACGAAAAACAAGGTGGAGAGCTATAATTCAAAGGCCGAGGTATATGAGGAAGATGGCCGGCTGTATAAAAAAGTTCGCAAGGATATCCAAACAAATAGCTTGGAATATGGGCCGCAGACGATAACGACATACGAGAAACAGGAGCTTTCGCCCGCAGAGTACCGCGAGCATTACGACTGGAAAAACTGGCGGGCCCGCACCGAAAATCAAAAGCCGTGGAATCAGGACGTGGAAGACCTGATAAAGGATATAACCTCGAAATTTGCCGGCGGCGGAGATGAAAAGGCCGCCAAAAAAGCCGAGCGCGCTTATGAGGAGGCCCAGAAGCTTAACGACAAAATCGCCGACATGATGGCGCGCATGAATGTGAAGATTGCCGGCGAAACAACCACCGTGTTTGAGACCGCGAGCATGAAGGTGAAAGAAGAAATTGCCAACATGAAGCGGGATCTCGATAGATCGGCCATCGATTTTGCCAAATACGGTATCGATGTATCCGAAGTGTTGGCCCTCATGAACACCTACGAAAAAGAAATGATGGCCAAGGCCGAGAGAATCCGGTCGCGTGCGTTTATCGGCATGGTGGCCGATACCGCGAAAATCCAGGCGGGAACATCCGGCGACACGGCCGCCGAAGCTGAAGCCGACTATCGGGCGACTATGGCGAAAATTCAAGAGGCGCGCGAAAATGACGAGCTATTTAAGAAGACGGCCAGGGGCCCGAACGATCAGGAAGCGCGAGCTGCCGCCGACGCGAATTACTCTGCCCAGGAGAAGGCGGCTTTGAAAAAACGGAACGACCAGGTTAGGGATGCGCGTTTAGAGGATTTCGAACGGGCAGTCGAGCATAACAGCATGCTTCTTGTCCTGGAGAATCGCAGCCAGGCGGCGGTCGACGAGTTGAACCGCCGGATACTGAACGCCAAAATAGGCTACTTGGACGAGGAGATCACCAAAGCCAGAGAGGGCAGCCAGGAACGTATCAGGCTAGAAAGAGAAAAATACGAAACCATTCTGCAACTCGAGGAGATTGCCAGCCGCGATATCACGCAGGCAGTCGATATCGCCCTGAAGCGCCGCGCCCGCGAATACACCGACTGGGCCGATGAAGTAAAAAGCGCCATGAACGATCTCGACGACAGCATGATCGATAACTTTGCCCGAGTTATCCGCGGAGCTCAAACGTTTTCTGATGCCTATAAAAACATCTGGGACACGCTGATCACCGACCTGTCGAACCTGATCGTCAAGAAATGGTACGAGCAGACGCTGAAGAAATACATGGAGCAGCTGTCGGGAGATATCATCGGCTCGCTGCTGGGAACCTCACCCACAGGTATTTCGGCGGCCGAGAATGCCGAAATAGACGCTGTGGCGGCGACAATTCCCGGCAACGCCACCGGTACCGATTACTGGCGCGGCGGCCTGACGTGGGTCGGCGAACGCGAACCCGAACTGCTGAATCTTCCCCGCGGCACGTCGATAACGCCGCTGAGTAAAATTCCTGCGGCTTCTGCCGCGTCGGCCCCCAGCGTCTCCGTCAAACTCATCAACAACACCGGCAAAGAAGCCAAAGCGACCGCCCAGGCGGGCTGGGATCACGAAACGCAGACGATGGTTATATCGCTGTTGCTCGATGGCATCGACCGCAATGTCGAAGGATCGCGCGATTATTTCTCCAGCCTGAAATCGGGGTGATGACATGAGCTATCCGAGCTTCCCTAGCATCCAAAAACCCTCTTACTCTCCGAGCAACGAGGACGTGTACCCCGAGTATGACGACGTGGTTCTTTCGTCAAAGGCGGACGGCGGGTACACCGTGACCCGCCCCCGCAACACCCGCACCCAGATGGGCAACAGGTATGTTTGGCCCGCCATGCCGGCGGCCGACTACGCGATGTTCAAAGCCTTTGTGACCACAACCATCAACTATGCCGGCATCTTTGTATGGACTGACCCGGTGACCGGAGCGGCGAAAAACGTCAAGCTCACAGAAAAGCCAAGGGCCACCAATCCCGTTCACGGATTCTGGCAGGTCGAAATCAGTATCCAGGAGGTGTAGGCCATGCCGCTGCCGTTCTCGGCCGCCGGGCTTATCGAAAAGAACAAGCTCTCCAACGACAAGCCATGGATATTGCTCCTGGAGGTGCAGTTGAACGCAGAGCATACGATTTACCTGGCCAGGAACAACGAGGATATCCCCTGGCCAGCCGCCGCCGCCACGCTGCCGACAACCCCGGCCGCCGGCGGCCACACTTACACGGCTTTCCCGATCCAGTTCTCCGACCAGACTCAGGATATGAAGCAGATACCGACGCTCAGCATCCAGGTGTCAAATGTTAACCGGCTGATGCAATCATACCTGGAGATGTATAAAGGGCTTACCGACAAAAAAGTCGTCATTCGACTCGTGCACGCCGGCCACCTTGACGAAGCGACTGCCGAAATGGAAGAAGAATTCGAAATCCAGAAAACCCAGTACAACGACAGTTGGGTTACTTTTGTCCTGGGGTCGAACTTCTGGATGTTCTACCGGGCCCTGTCGCAGCGGTATCTCAGAGACTATTGCCAGTTCAAATACGGCAAGATCGAATGCGGCGTCTCGGCGGCGTGTTTGGCGACATACCCCACCTGCAACCACACGCTTGCCCACTGCCGGATTCGCATGGCGGCATCGGGGATAACAAAAAACAGATTCGGCGGCTGTCCGGGGATGGGAGGTTTCTTTGCTGCAAATAAATGACCTGATAGGTAAGCCGTTCAAAGACGGTGGGCGCGGCCCTAAGGAATACGACTGCTGGGGGCTGGCCGCCGAAGTGTTCAGGCGCGCCGGCGTGGCGCTGCCGGATTACCGGATATCCTGCGAGGCCTCTGGCGAGGTCGACCGAGAAATCAATGCCAATCGTTTTCAGTGGGTGCGGTGCGCCGGCGAGATCCCGGTGCCCGCACTCGTCGTTTTTGCCGACAGAGGGCTGTGTACGCACGTCGGTGTCTATCTCGGGAGTGGCTGGTTTATCCATGCCTACGAGAAAACCGGCGTAGCCAAGGGGCGAACGGAGCACCCCTTCTGGCGAAGCCGCATTGAAGGATTTTATGTGCCGGGGTGGTCACATGATAAACATTGTATTAGTGCGCAATCCGGTCCAGCCTGATCGCCGCGAAAGGTATCAGGCCGAATATTATCCCATGATGACCGTCCAGGGATATGTCGCGCCCCTTATGGCCGACTGGCCGGACACCGACTTTATCATCAGCATCAACGGCCATGTCCTGGAGCGGGAAGAATGGCAGACGCTAGTGCCGAGGGACGGCGACCAGATCGTCATGCAGCCGGTCATCGGCAAAGGGCTTGGGGACATTCTGCGGACGGTGGCGACGATGGCCCTGATGGGCTGGGTAAGCGGCATTACTGGAACATTAGGTTTGGGAAACGTCGGTAATTTTATACTAAAAGGCGCTGCCATGTACGCTGGTGGCCGCATTATCAACGCCCTTCTGCCTGTAAAGCAAAATGCCCCTTCGGTGAATTCGTCTGACGCTGAAACAACGACTACCTACTCATGGTCGGGCGCTCAAGTATCCCAGGTTCCCGGCACGCCGGTCGGCAAAACCTTCGGTATAGTGCAGCCGGAACTAAAGCTCCTTATGCGCCACGTTACCACGGACGGTAGCGACCAGTATCTCAACCTCCTGTACTCGGCCGGCGAAGGCCCGGTCGATTCCCTCGACAACATCAAGATCGACGGCAACAAGATTGGCAACTATAACGCCGTACAATACTGGACAAGGCTGGGAACCAACGACCAGGACGTAATCGACACATTTAGTGAAACCGTATCGGATTATTCCGTCTCCTACGAACTTGAGAACGACGACGTATGGCACACCCAGACAACTGAAGGCACTGCTGTCGAGGGACTTGAGATTATGGTCGAGTTGCCCAACGGACTATATTATCTCAAAGACGACAGCAGCTTAGGCATGGCCAGTGCAGCATTTATAGCAGAATATAAACTCAGCACATCATCTGAATGGATTTTCTGGATGAATCCAACTATAAGCGCCGCACAAAACTCCACGCTATATCAGACATATCGTTTGGACAATCTTCCGCCAGGCCAGTATGACGTTCGCTTGCGTTGTAATTATAAATCCGGAACCGGCAGCCGTTACTCGACAAAACTTTACTGGGTGCAGCTGGGTGAAATCATATACGACGATTTCTGCTATCCCGGCAAGGTGCTCCTGGGCGTCAAAATAAAAGCCACCAACCAACTGAGCGGCGGCGATCCGAAAGTAACCTGTACAGTCACCAGGTCGACCGTCTGGGTATGGAACCCCTACAACCTAACATACGAGCAAAAGCGGGCCTCTAATCCGTTCTGGGCCGCCTACGACCTCATCCACAACTGCAAGTACCTGAAAAACATCCAGACCGGCAGCTACGAGTACACCGTCCGGGGCAACGCCTACACCCGCATCGACTACGACATGTTCAAATATCACGGCGACTATGCTGATAGACTTTTGCCTAGCGGCAAATACAGGTTCGAACTCAACCTATTTCTTGATGGGAACCTGAATTTCTGGGACGCGCTGACCAGGATCGCCATGGTCGGCCGCGGCGTTATCCTCCCGCGGGGTACTAAGTTCAGCTGCATCTGCGACCGGCCGGGCGAAGTTGTCCAACTATTTTCGATGGGCAACACATGGAAATCCGAGGGCGAGTTCATCGGCTCCAAGGACCGGGCGAAATCCGTCGAGGCCACGTTCTGGAATCGGGAGAAAAATTACGGCCAGGACACCGCCATCTACTACAGCGACGAATTCAATGACGACCAGATGATCCCAAACCCCGTCCAGCAGACCTATCACGGCATTACCGACTACGAGCACGCATACCGGGAGGCGGCTTTCCTCGGTCGCTGCAACGAGTTCAAGACGCGCGCCGAAACCTGGGAGGCCGACATCGACGCTATTACCTGCCTGCCGGGCGATATCGTCGCCAAGCAAAGCGACGTTACCGCTTGGGGCGAGGCCGGGGGGCGGCTGGTGGGCGCCACCGCGACCACCGTCACCCTGGACAAGGAGGTCGACTTAGTTGCCGGGACATCGTACGCCATCATGATCCGCCTGGGAAACGACACGCTCGTTACCAAGGCCATTGCGACTGTCGTCGAGGACACCGCCACCGACACGCTGACCGTGGCCGAGGCCTTCGCCACGACCCCCGAGCAATACGACGTTTACGCTTTCGGCCAGACGGGCATTGTCGCCAAGCCGCTGCGGGTAATCAGTATCACCAAGTCGAAAGACCAGAAATGCAAGCTGACCGGCGAGGAATATTTTGCTGAAATCTACGACGACAACGTCGAGATCCCGGTAATTAACTACGCGGATTTCTCGGTCAAACACCTTGCCGTCATGCTTGATGAGGTATTTCCCCGTCCGGCTGATGGGACTGCCAACTTGTCCGTATCTTTTAGGTGGCCGCGTGATTCCCGAATCGCGCAGGCCGTTTTTTACGTCAATGGTGTTCAGCAAAAAACAGTCGGCCTGGGCACACTGGGCGGCATGACGGTGAGCGTCAACTCCAGCGGGACGCATACCGTCAAAGTGGAGATCACCGACCTGCTGGACGGAATCGTCGCAACCGGGGAAGCCACCTACACTATCGGCCCCGAATACCTTGCCGACGTCGACGGAGACAGCCTAACAAGCTACTACGAAAACAACAAGCTGGTTATTGCCTGCAGCGCCGTCGCCGATTATCGGGTAATCCAATACGAGTGGCGCATGGGCAGCACCTGGGTCGGCGGCGTATCATGCGGGCGAACGATGACGCCAAAATTCTCCCCGCCTTCAGATGGCACCTACTGGGTAGCGGCGGCCTACGGGGCGATTTACTCGGAGGTTCCCCAAAGTGTCATCGTCGCCGGGGTGGTGCTGACGGATAATGTGCTGGCTACCTTAGACGAAGCGGCCGGCGCCTGGCCGGGAACTGTGTCCGGCGGGGCCGTCGTAGACATGGGGAACAACCATGTGGTATTGGGAGGGGCAACTGATACCGATGACGCAGTCTACTGGGATGCCGTGATTAACTTTGACTACAACGGCGGGGCGGCGTCGGCGGGAGCTTACACGATCAGCACGGATAATCAGATTGACATCGGCACGGCTGACCTGTGTAATGTCGGCATCGTTTTCGACGCGATCGGCGATACCATCAACGAGGGCTTCGATGTGGTTGCAAGCATGGACGCCCTGATGAACTGGGACGGTGACTTCAGCGGGTATGTGGCCATTACACCGCAGATCAGGACAGCCGGTAATGATGGAGTATACGGCTCTTGGAAAAACTTCTACTCCGGCCAATATAACGCCCGGAAGTTTGATTTCCGGGTACTACTGGCCAGCACCGACCCCAACGTCACCGCCAAGCTCCGCGGACTCGCCTTCACCATCGACGTGCCCGACCGGACAGAGAGCGGCACGCACATCCTTGTGTCGGCCGAGGGGCTTACCGTAACCTACGCGAAGCCATTTAACGCTATCCCAGGGCCGCAGGTCGCCGTTCTCGACGCCGAGGAGGGCGACGTTTTAATTATGCCAAAATCCCTACAGACTAAAACGGGCTTCTGGTATCAGGTTCAAAATGGCGGCGTCGGCGTTGCACGCTATACCAACTGGACATCACAGAAATATTAGGAGGTGTTACTATGTCAGACCCGATTCAAGTCGAGAATGGGAGCGGCCTGGAAGTAAGAACAAATTTTAATAAAGCAATATTGGCGGTAGCCCAATTTTGCGCCGGCGCCGCCGAACCCAGCCCGACGTACGCTTATCAGTGGTGGGCCGACACCGGCAACAACCTTATGAAGCAGCGAAACGCAGCCAATGATGCATGGGTGGGGAAGGGGAAGCTGCTGACTGACGGCACTGTCGAATTTTACGCCGACGCCATCGACTGGTCGCGGCAGCTTGATGGGGCTATACGCTATAAAAAAGGCACGGCCATTGCCAGCGCCTCCAGCCTCGACCTCACCGGGGCGACAGGCAACATTGTACACGTAACCGGCAGCACGCAGATTAATAGCATCGTAATTAGCGAAGGCCAGGTGCTGATCGTCATATTCGACGCCGCGCCGCTCATCAAAAACGGCAGCAGCATCGTCACCCACACTGGCGCCGACGTTCAGGCTGCCGCCGGCGATACCTGCGTAATCGTCGGGGATGCGGCGAATGTCGCCAAAATAACGGCCTACACGAAGGCGGGATTTGTTCCGGCGCCGTTGCCTACCAGTCTTACAGCTATCCAAATTAATGCCGCCAATAACGTAAATCTGACAGCTCCCGCCGGCGGGACATGGAAATGCTTGGTGTTTGTTTTTGCTGTTACAGGGGGCGGCCATTACTCGTATTACTACAACCTTTATGCGGGCGGCGCATTAATTCACACAGCCATACCTGGGTATTATTGCGTCGGCATAGCGGACAAAGTCGCTTAAAGAGGAGGAATTGTAATGTTTGGAACCGTTATATCTCGCGCCGACGGCACCTATGTTATCACGCTAAACGGGCTGCCATATCACGTCATCGAGAGCGATCCTCTGTACATCATCGTCGCGCAGTACGCTGCCGAGCATCCCGAGTCGGTGCAGCAAGAGCAACCGCTGCCCGAACTACCGCCAGCGGAAGCGGCTTCGGCCAAGCGGTCTACCATCAACGCCAAGCGCGACGAACTGGAAGCAGCCACGCCGTTCGAATATGACGGCTCAGCTTTCGACTACGACGAAAAGAGCCGCGAGCGCATCAACGCAGCCGTGAGCGGGGCGCTTATCGCGGCTCTGAACGGCATCGACACATCGGCCGTCGTCGCGACCTGGACGCTTTATAACAACACCACGCGCAACATGACGGTCGCCGACTGGTTGGCGTTCCGGCAGGCTGAAATTGTTCGCAGCGGGGCACTGCACGCCACTGCCCGGACGCTGAAGGATGCTGTCGACGCGGCCCTAGCGGCTGGCGCCACGGCGGCGGAAATCGAGGCGCTGCCGGTCTGGACAGAGTAATAAGAGAGGGGTGGGAGAGGTGGAGTGGTTAGATAAAATGGCGGGCATGTTCCGCCGTGGCTGGGAGATGGTAGCCGAGCTGTGGCCGGTGAAGCTGGTATACTCGGCGTTATCGGCGGTAGTCTGTTTCCTGTTCGGAGGATCGGAGGTCATCCTGGTTGTCGTTATGATGTTCATCGGGCTTGACACGCTCACGAAATGGGCGGCCGTTACAAGGAAGTTCCTCGTCGATCAGGGAGACGACGATATCACAGCCACCGATATGATGTGTGGTTTTTTTTATGCCTGGCGGCCGGGATATCTCACCAGTACTGCACTGCGGAAATGCTGGGGCGAAAAACTGTTTACGTACAGTATCTTGATTATCTTCGCCGGGTTGATGGGAAAGCTGCCCGACATTACTCTGTTCGGTCTGCCGGTCAACCGGTCAATCAGCGGCGGCATATACACATGCATCGCGCTGACCGAACTATTCAGTATGACAGAGAACCTGGAGGAGATGGGCAACACCAGGCTGACGAACCTGAAGCAATTTCTCTGCAACTTGGTCGCCCGCATCACCGGAAGCGGGTATTCGGTGACGGTCAGCAATCTGCCCCGGACTATGGGGCCGCCGTCAGCGCGGCCCGGTATACCGAAAGACAATCCAGGGGAGGGAGATTAGTGCGATCTGAAGTAATCGAAACGGGCTTTGGTTTTGGCGATCTCGCACCGCTGCCGGAAAACATACAGGGCATTGTAATCCATCACTCTGGTGAGGATGATGTTGACCTGTCAGCCGCCGACATCCATCGGATACACTTGGGGAACAAGTGGTCAGGTATCGGCTACCACTTTGTTGACAGGTGGGATGGGACGGTGGAGCGAGGGCGGCCGGAATGGGCGCAGGGGGCACACTCGCCGGGCGCCAACAGGTTCACTCTTGGCGTCCATGTCGCCGGATGCTTTTCCGGCCGATTGCCGGGTGAAGCCCAGCTTCAGGCGTTGGTTAACCTGCTCGCCGACAAGTGCGAGCAGTATGGGCTGAATCCCCTTGGCACGCTCCCGAACGGCAAGGACGTCATCAGCGGCCACCGCGACTGGCTGGCGACGGAATGCCCTGGCGCGATGCTATACTCGATCCTGCCGCAGATCCGGCAGCAGGTGGCCGAAGCGCTGGCCCAGGGGGTGGCGTAAGTGGCGAAGGTTCGAATTGTCAAAAGCCCGACTGACCCTAGTTATCGCGGTTATGAGTTTATGTGCCCTGGCTGCAAAGGCCATCACGTAATCAATGATTTATGGTCTTTCAATGGCGACATAGACAAGCCTACATTCAGTCCATCCGTTCTTGTTCGGTCCGGCCACTATGCGCCACATTTCAAACCTGGCGATAACTGCTGGTGTACTTATAACGCTGAGCAGGAGAAGAAGGGTGAACCGCTGGCACCGTTCAAATGCACGATCTGCCACAGCTTCGTCCGCGACGGCAAAATCCAGTTCCTTAACGACTGTACCCACGAGCTGGCGGGGCAGACTGTGGAACTGCCGGAGGTGAAAACAGGTGAATAACCGCATATCCAAATACGTCTTCACCGCTCTACTTCTGGCCATTTTCCTCGCCGCCGCCGTCTGGGCCTACAACCACTTTGCCAAGCCCCAGCCGGTCACCTACATGCCGCAGCAGCAGGCCGAGACTGCCCAGGGCGTCCAGGAGGCGGCGAACAACGCCGAGGTGCATATCTCCCCCGGCCAGGCCGCGGAGGTTGCCCAGGCCATCCATGAGGCGACGTCGCGCCCGCCTGACCAAGTCGTCACCACCACCGGCGCGGGGATGACGCAGGCGCTGGCCAGCGTCCAGGGCGGGGCGCAGCTGCAGATCGTCACCGACCCGTCTAAGCCCGACCAGAAACCGGATAAGCCGAAGCCCGATCAGCCGGTCAACCTGAATGTGTACAATATCAAGGCATACTCCAAAACGCTCGACCAGGCAACACTTTATTTGCGATTCGACGGCATAACCCCGAAGCCGACTGGCGGTGACCTATCGCGCTCGTGGCTGGTTAGTAAGAGTGGCCACTACATCGGCGTCGGCCTGAGCTATGACGAGGATCGCGCCCGCGGGAAGCTGCGAGGTGAATTCAAATATACTCATGCGCATTGATGACGAAAGCCCCCGGTTACAACCGGGGGCTTTTTTTATTCCACCACATTATTCTCCATCGCGATCCTGCACTTCTGGCAGATCGCTTTATTTTTAAACTTTGTTACATTCGTTGTGTCTCCACAGAAAATACAGGAGTATTCGTACTTTCGAAAGATGATCCGGTCTTTGCCGTAGAGAATTTCAACCAATGCGCCATCGTGAAGATCAAACTGCTTTCTGATCTCAACAGGGATAGTAATCCGTCCAAGCGAATCAGGGGTTCTTACGATACCAACTTCTTTCACATCATCACCTCATGTGTTATTATAATTTGACCTACTTAAGCAGGTCAAATTGTATCAAGACGGTAAAAGCGACAAAGCCTCCAGACCCCCACAAACAAAAAGCGACCAGGAGCATGATCTCCTGGCCTTGTTCGATATACGGAGGTTTATGGGGTTATCTTTATCGTAACCGATGAGCCCGGACGGGTAAATGAGCCTTAGGGCTCAAATGATGGGGGAGGTTGGTCCTAAAAGTATCCCGGACAACACCGAGGCTTCGCATTTGTAGATGGCTAGTCTTTTAGACTAAAACCCCATACATAATCCCATGTTGCAACCTTTCTTTTTGATGCAGCGTGTATAGCTATAATTTTAAAATCATATGAATCAAACTTAATTCCTCTTGCCCCACACATCCCAGCCCAAACCGTTCCAGCGTTTTTTATCATTGCTTCCTTAACATCTTTTGACGCATAATTCCACGTGTCATTTACGGCAATAACAAGTGTATCGCTTTTTTCATCATGTTTCATGCCTGCATATAATTGCTCGAAAGATCCTTGACTAAAAACTTTATTAAATGAATCTGCTAATTCGGCGTGTATTTCGCCATAATTATTCGGTCGCCGCTGTTGCGTTTCTTTTTGTGGAGGTATGGCCGCCGATTTATTTGATGAGCATCCAGTAAATATAATAATGGTTCCAATCATAATTAGGACGATAATTATAGTGATATTTTTCAGCACTAAAATCACTCCTTTCACCTTCAGCATACCACCTTGGAAATAATTGGACAAGTATAGACAGAATTTACGTTCCCCTTTTTGCTAGCCTTCCCCCCAATCTTCCCCCCAACTATCCCGAAAGATGCCCCGCGCCATATCTGGGATTGCGACCGTGCTTCGTGGTCGAAGCCTTATTTTGTGCGACTTAGTGACGTGGCGCAACATGGGGTTACCACAATACGCTTAACTACGAATCAAAAGGTCGCAGGTTCGAATCCTGCCGGGGTCGCCATTTGAAGACAGGAACCGCAAGGGTTTATAGCCTTTGCGGTTTTTGCTTTATATTGACAGGGGTATGGGTTTAAAGTAGAATGATTAAAGGTAAACGCTGGAATTAACGGCAAGCACGACGCCTGCCGATATCACCTGCAGGTTCGCTCCGGTCAACAATTAGTGAGTATTGCAACATGCGCCATGAAGGGCTTCCCCCATGAAGGGTAGGCTTTTCATGGCTTTTTTGTTGCCGAAAAATGTGCTATTGAGATACGGAGGCTGAAAAATGGAACTTTTATTTGGGGCAGCAGCCTTATTCCCAATTTGGCAGAGAGTGATGCCGTGACGAAGACTTTTAAATTGGTCGCGAGTTCGGTTTTGGTGGCGCTGGGGGTGCTGCTGCCGATGGCTTTTCACATGGTGGGGGCGGCAGGGCCGATCTTTCTGCCGATGCATATTCCCGCCCTGCTCGCCGGCTTTTTGCTCGGCCCATATTGCGGTTTCTGCGTCGGGCTGCTCTCGCCGCTGATCAGCGGCCTGTCGACCGGAATGCCGCCTATTCCCGTCCTGCCGATCATGGCTGTCGAGCTGGCGGTTTATGGGGCAATCGGCGGGTGGCTTTACCGCGACCGCAAACTGAGTATCTGGCTTTCGCTGATAGCAGCCATGACGGCTGGCAGACTGGCGGCAGCCATCGGCGCCTTCGCGCTGGTTGAGCTGTTTGGCGTAAAGATTAATCCGCTTGTCTTTATTACCGGCGCGGTGCTCACCGGGTTGCCGGGAATAACCGTTCAGCTGATGCTGGTGCCGCTCTTAGTCCGAAGACTGGCAGCAGCATTTCGGAATAAGTAGCGAAGGATGAGAGGGATGAAAATCTTTTCGACAAGAACTGTATGGAGCAGTATAGTTATCCCATGGCCGGACGCCTGGTAAGAGTGGCCGGCAATCAAAAAATATAAGCGGGGGAAAGCATGAGCGAACGGGAAAAGAGCTTTTTCAACGACCTGGCCGAGCGGTGGGACGATGTGCGGGCGGCCGACGACCAAAAAATCGCCGGCCTGGTTCGTCTGGCCGGTCTGGAGCCGGAGGCGGCCGTGCTGGATATCGGCTGCGGCACCGGGGTCCTGCTGCCGCATTTGTTGGCCGCGGTCGGCGAGGCGGGTAGGGTAACGGCGATCGACTTTGCCGAGAATATGGTGGCGAAAGCGCGGGCAAAGATCGGCCGGCGCGATAATATAAGCTGCATCGCCGGCGACATCTGGTCTTTCGAGCCGGGAACAGTATACGACGCCGCCTTTTGCTTCAACTTCTTCCCCCATGCGGGCGACAAGCCGCGGTTCGTGGCGAGAATGCGAGGCCTGCTGAGGCCTGGCGGGTCGCTGATCATCATGCACGACATGTCGCGGGCCGCTGTGAACGCCATCCATAAAAGCAGCCGGGTGGTGACCGAAGACCGCCTGCCGGCAGGGGCGACGGTGGCCGCTATGCTTATTGCCGCCGGCTATGAGGTGCAAGAAGTAATAGATGACGAGGAAAAGTATTTTGTCAAAGCGGTCAGTCCGGTGGAAAGGGAATAGTGGCAGGAGACGTCCGCGTTTATCTATCGTTGGCGGAAATGGAAAAGCCAAGCGGGCCGGGAGTAATCCCGCCGCTTGGCTATGTTGGCGCAGTTGTGGGGGTTTGCCGGACCAGTCACTAGAGGTTGGTTCTGGCTAATTCGAAGAAAGCCTGAGGATGTTTGCAGGTCGGGCACGCCAGGGGGGCGTTCGTGCTTTCGAAACGGTGCCCGCATACCCGGCATTGCCAGAGTTGTTTGCTTTCGCGGCTGAAAACGGTCGCGTTTTCCACATTCCTGAGCAGGGTTTTGTAGCGTTCTTCGTGCTCTTTTTCGATAGCGCCCACCCGCCTGAACAAGGCGGCGATTTCGGTAAACCCTTCCGCTTCCGCCGTTTCGGCAAACTCCTTATACATGCAGGTCCATTCCTCGTGCTCTCCCTCGGCTGCTTTCTTGAGGTTGGCCTTGGTATCGCCGATGCCCTGCAAGAGGTTAAACCAGATTTTGGCGTGGGCGGCTTCGTTGTCGGCCGTCTCCAGGAAAGTTGCGGCGATGGCTTCGTAACCCTCTTTCTTGGCAACGCCGGCAAAGTATGTATACTTATTCCTGGCCATCGATTCGCCGGCGAAAGCTGCCATGAGGTTGGCCGCTGTCTTGGAGTCTTTAAGGTTTTGACTCATCTTATGCGCCTCCTTTTTGCTGATACTGACAACTATTCTTCTATTCTTTGAATAAAGCGGATATTCCTGCCAGAGCCGATGTGGCAAATTTGCGGGTGCGTTTTTGCCCCGGAGAATTTTGTAAACTATTTTTGCTGAAAATATTGACAGCGGAGAGAAAGGACGGATATAATACAAACGATAATGATAATCAATATCATTTATGCGGACGACTGGTCGAGGAAATGGATCCGGAAATGAAAGAGCTGCAGCACAAAATGGCTCAAAAGAATATTTTCCGGATTCTTCACTCCCGGCTGGGGCTATGCGGCATCTGCCGCGAGTGTTTATAAAACGGATGCGGACGCCGGCGCCGATTCGGGTGCGGATTGGGCGGGGGGGCGGCCGGAAACGAAGACAAAGGCGCTTTATCCTTGCGAAAGGTTTTTTATTTTGCCGGGTAAATGATAATGATTCCCAAAAACAAAAGGGGCATAGGGAGGATTAATATGATGAAAACACTCGACCAGTTGGGGCCCGGCGAGGCGGGCGTAGTGACGAAGGTGCAGGGGAGCGGGGCGGTGAAGCGCCGGATTGTGGATATGGGACTTGTCGCCGGTACCGCGGTGCGGGTGCAAAAGTTTGCCCCGCTGGGCGACCCGATGGAGGTCAAGGTTAAGAATTTCAATCTTTCCCTGCGCAAGACGGAGGCCGCCCTGATCGAGGTTCAGACGTCCTGACGGCCGGGGAAAAGCGGTATTCCAAGGGTATACGTGAGGAGGCTTATAAATGGCGACAGATAATCTGACGGTGGCTTTAGCGGGTAACCCGAATTCCGGCAAGACGACAATTTTCAACAACATTACCGGGGCGCGCCAGCATGTGGGCAATTATCCCGGCGTAACGGTGGAGAGGCGGGAGGGTTTCCGCCGTTTCCAGGGCAAGGATCTGCTGCTCGTGGATCTGCCGGGGACATACAGCCTGACGGCCCATTCACTGGATGAGCTTGTGGCCCGCAATGTCATAATCAACGACAAACCTGAAATTATTGTAAATATTCTCGATGCTTCCAACCTGGAACGGAATCTGTACCTGGCGGTACAGTTGCTGGAGCTGGAACGGCCGGTGGTGCTGGCGCTTAATATGACCGATGTGGCCGAACAGATGGGCCTGAAGGTGGACGACGCGCTCCTTAGCCGCAAACTGGGTATTGCGGTGGTCCGTACGGTGGGCAACCGCAACCGGGGGATGGACGATCTGCTGCAGACGGTGATCGACGCTGCGGCGAAAAATAAGCAGCAGCCGTTTGCGCTCGATTATGGGCCGGAGATAGAGGCGAAAATCGAAGAAGTTGGCGATGTGCTCGCGACGCTGACCGAGGTCAAATACCCCCTGCGGTGGCTGGCGATCAAGCTACTGGAGAACGACCAGGACGTAAGCAAGGCTATCGGCGCTTTACCGGGCGGGGAAAAGATTCTCGCGATGATTGGCAAGATGCGGGCCGAGCTGAAGGCGGTGTTTGCCGACGATCCTGAGCTCGTTATCGCCGAGCGCCGCTATCAGTTCGTCGGCGCAATCTACCGGGAAGTGGCCGTCTCCCGGCAGGATCTGACCCGGACCGCCTCGGACAAGATCGACGATGTCCTCACCCACCGCGTGTTCGGGCTGCCGATCTTTTTCGGAGTCATGTGGCTGCTGTTCAACATCGTATTCACCGTCGGGGCCTATCCGCAGGGCTGGATCGAGGAGGGGGTCGCGCGGCTGGGCGAAATGGCCGGGGAATATATGGCCGACGGCGATCTCAAGTTGCTGGTGGTGGACGGCATCATCGGCGGCGTCGGCGGCGTTGTCGTCTTTCTCCCCAATATTATCCTCCTCTTTTTGGGCATCGCGCTGCTGGAGGACACCGGTTATATGGCCCGGGCGGCCTTTGTCATGGACCGGGTGATGCGGGCGGTTGGCCTGCACGGCAAGTCGTTCATCCCGCTGCTGGTGGGCTTCGGCTGCAGTGTTCCCGCCATTATGGGCACCCGCACCCTGGAAAATCCCCGCGACCGGATGGTTACCATCCTCGTCGCTCCCCTGATGAGCTGCAGCGCCCGGCTGCCGGTGTACACCCTGCTGACCGCCGCCTTTTTCTCCGCAGAGATCGCCGGCACGGTGCTATTCTCGGTCTATTTTGTCGGCATCGCCCTGGCGGTCGTGATGGCGTTCGTTTTCCGCAAGTTTCTGTTTCCCGGCGCCACGGAAGCTTTCGTTATGGAGATGCCGCCTTATCATCTGCCGACACTGCGCAGCATTCTCACCCATATGTGGGAGCGGAGCGTGCTGTATCTGAAAAAGGCCGGTACGCTGATTCTGGCCGCATCGATTCTGGTGTGGTTCGCCACCAATTATCCCAGCGAGGTCGAGTATAGCAAGGATTACGACCAGGCGAAAACGCAGGTCGAGGAACAGTTCTCCGCCCAGGCCGCCGCGGAGGTGCTGGCACCGCTGAACATCGAGAAACCGGAAGACAATGCGGCCCTGCAGGCGCTGGTCGGCGAGATCGCCGCAATCCACGCCGGGCAAGCCGCGGCCGGGGCTGCCGATAAAGCGGCTGTCGAGGCTGAGGCTGCCGCCAAACTGGCTGAGCTGGAAAAAGCCCAGACCGAGCTTTATCCTTATGCTCTGCGGTACCACGAGCTGGAGCAAGCGAAACAGGACGCAACGGATAAGCTCGACAAGGAACAGGCCGGCGAGAAACTGGCCGGCAGCTACGCCGGACGACTCGGGAAAACGATCGAACCGGTTATCGCGCCTTTGGGGTTCGACTGGAAAATAGGCGTCGGCCTGGTGTCGGCGATGGCCGCCAAGGAGGTTCTGGTCAGCACCCTCGGCACGATTTACAGCGTGGGCGAGGTGGAAGACGATGCATCGTCTCTGCAGGAAGCTCTGGCCGCAGATCCTGCCTTCAGGCCGCTGGTCGCCTATACATTGATGATCTTTACGCTGATTTATTCGCCCTGCCTGGCGGCGCTGGCCGTTCTGCGCCGGGAAACCAACTCGTGGAAATGGACGGCCTTCAGTTTCACTTATTCCACCGCCTTGGCGTGGGTCATCGCTCTGGCCATATACCAGGCGGGCTCGATGCTCGGGTATTAGCGGTCCGCGTGTTTCCGAACCGGCCGCCCGGAGGAGGGGAGGCATATGGCGATCAAGCTGCGGCTGGCGTTGCTCGCGGTGGCGCTGATCCCTCAGGCGATCACCTATGGCATGACATTCGGCTCGCCGCTGGCGGCCGACAGGTATTTCGGCCAGATTCAGGCGGCATCCCTGGCGAGCGCGCTGCTTTTGGCGCTGGCGTCGCCCGGCCTGGTGCTGGAATGGCTGGTCGGCAGGCCGCTGCGGGAAATGTCGCGGTTTTGCTCGCGGCTGAAACAGGGTAATTATCAGGAACGGTTGTTCCTGACCAACGAAGCCCGCGACGGGGACGCGAAGACGGCCTGACCACCCTCATGCGCGATATGAATTGGATGGCCCGGCAGATTGAAATCAGGGAAAAAGAGCTGCGCCGGGCGATTGACGACTTGGCGACAACCCACGCGAGCCTGGAGGAGAGGACCCGCGAACTGGAGCAGTCATGCCGCCAGATGCAGGTGATGGCGATGACCGATCCCCTTACCGCTATCGCAAATCGCCGCTGCTTCTTCGACATTCTTCAGGGACAGGCCGCCGATCTGGTGTGCAACTGCCTGTGCTGCCCTACGTCGCTGCTCATCCTCGATGTCGACCGGTTCAAAGCCGTTAACGATACCTACGGACACGTGGCTGGCGACAAAGTTCTCCAAGAAATTGCCGTGATAATCCGGGAGAACACCAGGGAAGGCGATACGGCGGCCCGGGTCGGCGGCGAGGAGTACGCGCTTCTCCTGCCGGGATCTTCCTCCCGGCAGGCTGAGGATGTAGCCCGCCGCATCCGGGCGGCGGTCGCCGGTCACGCTTTTGTCTTGCCGGACGGGCAGCAAATATCCGTTACGATATCCATCGGCATCTGCACCTTTACGCAGTTTGCCTGCCTGGAGCGGGATAAGCTGTACAGCTTCGCCGATCAGGCGCTCTACCACGCCAAACGTAGCGGTCGCAACAGTATTTCCGTTTATGATCCCGAGGCCCGGTCGCTCAGCATGATCGACTGCGCGTAGAGGCCGGAAAAGGATGTTGATTATGCAGCATTTGTCTCAGTGGGAAGATTTGCATGAACTTGTGGATGCGCTCGCTACCGCGCTGGACGCGAAAAATCCCTTCATGTGCGGCCACTCCGAGCGGGTGGCCGGTACGGCCCTGCTCCTGACCCAGGAGATGGGCGTGTGCCCGGCGATGCAGGCGGTAATCCATATCGGCGCCCACCTGCACGATATCGGCAAGATCGGTGTTCCCGACCATGTTCTCAATAAACCCGGCAAGCTGACCGAAGCGGAATTCGTTATGATCCGCCAGCACCCGGCAATCGGCGGCAATATTCTGAGCAAGATCAAGGTTTTGCGGCCGGTTATCGACATTGTGCGCCATCATCACGAACGCTGCGACGGCAAAGGTTATCCCGACGGGCTTCGGGGCGGCGATTTTTCGCTGGGGGCCAGGATAGTGGCCGTCGCCGACGCCTTCGACGCGATGACAAGCGCGCGGCCGTATCGTCCGGCGCTATCCCTTGGCGCGGCCCTGCGCGAAATGCGGCGCTGCCGGGGCAGTCAGTTCGATCCGGCGGTCGTAGACGCTCTGACCGCGCTTAACCGGAAAAATCTTATCCAGATTCCCGGCGGACGGGATTCGGTCTGCCGGCCGGTCGACGTTATCAGTTGCTGTCAATAACAGGCGCCTACTTTCGTGAAACAGGAGGGTCATATGTCTGTTGTAATCGTCGGCGGAGACTACCTGGGCGGAATCGAAAAGAACCTTTACTCCATGGGAGTTACGGAATTGGTGCATATTTCCGGTCGGAAAGCGCTCGAAAGGAACAAGATCAGTTTGCCTAAGGCTACCGCTTTTGTCCTGGTGCTGACCGACTATGTCAATCACGGCACGGCCCAGAATGTGAAGACGGTGGCCAAATCACGGTCGATACCGGTAGTATTCGCCAAACGTTCCTGGTGCGCTGTCGAGGAAAAGCTGAAGGCGAGCAAGTGTCTTGCCAATTGAATTTGACGGAGGGGGTGCGAAGATGGATGCGGTAATTTTGACCGGCGTCGGCGCGGCGGCTCTTGGTTATGTGGCTTATGTCGTCTGGCGCGGTGTCGGCGGCAAGGCTGGCTGCGGCTGCGGCAGCGCTTGCCGGGAAGCGGGCGGGAGCTGCCAGTGCGGAGCGAAGAGCCGGCCGAAGTAGAGTTTTTATTAAATACGACGGTGATAAATAAAATTTGATCAAGGGGTGTTGTAATGAAAAAGACGGTGGCGGTTATGGTGGCGGGGATGATTATGGCGACGGCGCCGGTGGCTTTGGCGGCGCCGGTTAAGCTCAGCGGCGATGTGGCGGTCAAGTATCAGCGGGATACCGCCGACGGCGATCCGGCTACGTCCGGCTCGATCTATACGCTTAAACTGCTCGGCGAGGCGGGTCTGGGGGGCGGCTGGTCGCTGTACGCCCGCCTCGGCGCCCAGAGTGTGACTAACCCCTTGCTTGCCGATTTCAATATCGCTCCCGAAGTTTACGGCGAGAACAAGAAATCGGTGGTCGCGCTCGATCAGTTCGGGCTAAATTATAAGACAGATAAATTGACCTACAAACTGGGCCGCCAGGATGTTGCCGTCGGCGTGACCACCCTGCTGTACCACCGGCCCGATACCAACATCGGCAAGAAAGTCTTCGTGGACGGCCTTACCGTTGCCGGCGCCGTCGGCGCGGTGGATATAGCGGCGCTGGCGGCGCAGGAGGATAACGCCGCCGGGTCGTATAAGAGCAAGATTTACGCCCTCAGGACCGGTTTTAAGCCTACGGAGAGTTTTAATTGGGGCGTCACGCTCGGGCGCTTCCAGGGGGAAACGGAGAGCACCAATCACTGGGCGGTGGACGGTACGTACAAGTTCGGCAAGAGCAGCCTGACGGCGGAATACACCAAGGCAAGCAGCAATATCGCTAACAAAGCGTATGCTATTGTCTTGGGCTACGATTTCGATGACAAAACTTCCGCATCGATCACCGGTTTCCGGGTAGAAGAGTTCGGCTCGATGGGCGGCCAGAGCGAGTACGACGCCAACAACCGCGGCATCCATTACGCGATCAATCGCAAGCTGAGCGATAATGCCGGCCTGGAGCTGGTCTTCAAGGATCAGAAAACCATCAGCGGCGGGCAGAAAAACACCTCGTTCGAGGCCACGGTCAGTTATTCGTTCTAAAATGGGGCATGCTGCTTACGCGTGCGCGGCTTGCCTTGCCGGACCTCCAAGCCATAAAAAAGCAACCCTAATCAGGGTTGCTTTTTTCTTGCGTCAGCGAATACCCCGCTATGCGGGGGAGTGCAAATAAGGCGGACCGTTGCGGCAGCGATAGAAAAGCTCTCTTTTGCGTTATTGAAAGGTAAAATATATATGGTGGATGAAGCTCGGCAGCGGTTTTAAAATGCTGTCAAGCTCTTTCGTGCTTACATTTTCGGTGCTGTGCACTTCGATCAGCCCTTTGAGGATATGCGAATCTTTGGTGGAATGGTTCTCCATCTGGAGCGGTACGACTTGAGTGATTTTGGTGTCCTTTATCTTTTCGTTTATCCACAGCCATAATTGATCGGTCTTATCCGCACTTTCGATAAAGAATCTTGTAGGGTATATTTTTACCAATGTCGTTTCCTCCGTAAATTGAGATTGTTGTTTTTGCTGCAGTGTGCTTTATTATACCACATAATGTGCCGGAGTTGGCGGGTGTCGTGTAAAAATAACCGCGTATGGGGGATTAGCGTGGCCGGGGGCGCCGGGCGCAAAGGTGCAGGGTGATTCCTGCCTGATTGCAGGATTTTGGTTAATCATAATTGAAGAAGTGCGTAATAAAAAGCCACAAGTCACGGCATATTTTCAATTCGGAGGCGGGTATTGTGAAAAAGTGGGTTTGCAATGTTTGCGGCTATGTACATGAAGGGGACAATCCGCCCGACGTATGTCCGATATGCGGTGTCGGACCGGAGGAGTTCAGCCTGCAGGCCGACGCGCCCAAGGGGGCAGCGCCGGCCAGGCGCTGGAAATGCACGGTGTGCGATTATATTCATGTAGGTGATGAACCGCCGGACGTTTGTCCTGTTTGCAACGAGGGTAAAGACAAGTTTATACTGTTGGTCGATGAAATCGCCGAACTTACCGCGGAGGCTATCCTGGCGACTGACGAGGGAACGGCCAATGCCGCCCTGGATGCCGTGTCCTACGGTTTGTACGTCGTCTCGTCGGCGAAGGACGGAAAGATAAACGGACAGATAGCAAACGCCGTGTTTCAGGTTACCGCCAAGCCGCCGCAAATTGCCCTGTGCCTGAATAAGCTTAACCTGACGACCGATTTTATTCTGGCCAGCGGCAAAGTGGCCGTATCGATTCTCGCCCAGGATCAGCGCGATATGGTGAGGATATTCGGGTACCAATCCGGCCGCACCGCCGATAAGTTTGCCGCGGTCAAATACATTCCCGGCAGGAACGGCTGCCCGATATTGCAAAACTGCCTGGGGTACCTGGAGGCGGAGGTTTTGCCTGACAAAACTACCGATGTCGGCACCCATATGCTATTTGTCGCAAAAGTCACTGCCGGGAAACTGGCGGGCACAAGCGACGCGCTTACGTATGCTTTTTATCGCAGGATGAAGTAGATTATCGGCGATTGGAGCGGCAAAACATCATCGGTGGGGGATGGCTATGCGCGTTCTGGTTTTAGATGATTCCGATGTAATGCGGAAAATCCTTACAAGGCATTTGCTATCATTGGGCCTCCAGGAAAGTGAAATCTTTGAAGCTCATAACGGCGCTGAAGCTTTGCGCAAACTTAACTCATATACCTTTGACCTCCTCATATTGGATATTGTTATGGAAGGGGTCGACGGCATCGCCGTTTTCAAGGAAGCCAGGCAGATTCAGCCTAACGCGCGAATCGTGATGTGCAGCAGTTTCGGTGAAGCCAACACGGTTATAGATTTGGTCAACATGGGGATTGATGATTTTATCTTGAAACCGTTTTCTCAGGAACGGGTGGTGGAGACGCTTTCCCGTAATATAGTGGCGGCTGGTACCGGAAAAAGACGCAAGAAGTAAGCCGGAATAGAAAAGCAGGCTAGCATAGCCTGCTTTTTGCGCCGGTTTTTTGGGCCTGCCGGGGCGGGCTGGTATTATTGCGATATTACCACGGCGATCAGATGTCCGTAGCCTTGTTCGAGGCGGAGTTTGTCCGTGGGCTTGGCGTGGGTTGTGGCCGCATAGACGATAAGGCGGTAGTCGTGGAGTCCGCCGCCATGGCTGTCGTCGATCGCGTAAAGCACAGGGGCAAGATGATGCCTGATCGGGTCGACGTTATCCATAACGGCGGGATTTACGCGGAAGTTTTCGTCTCGTTGAATGTATCTGCCGACCCCGACGTCTTGCCCGGTGTCGTTGGTAACTTCAAACTGCCCGAACAGCATTACGATGTCGGTGGGAAGCAAGTCGAGGCTAAGGTGGTAGACCTTCATGAAGGGGCCGGCGGATACCGTATTGACGGGAATGAACGTAACCTTTTCCGTCGTGTCTCTGAATACTTTTACTGTCGCGCCGGTCGGGAGGGGAGGCTGGGCCTGGGCGGTAGCCGAGAAAGCGAGGATCAAAACCAGTATCAGCAATGCTTTTTTCATGGTGACAGCTCCTTTGGAAAGATATTCCTCATAATATAAATATCATAGTTTGACAAAATTATCACCCTGTTCTTTGCGGCGATTGCGATGCTCCGGTGCGAGCCGAAGCTTTCCGCCGGGCGCGGGGACTTTTTGGCCGTGGGGGATAACGTTTGGGGGTTTAAGGTATGGTTTTTTTCGGGCATGTGGGGCTTACGGCGGCGGCCGCGAGGCTGGCCGAGAAGGGAACGGGGGCGCGGCTGGATTACCGGCTGGTGATCGCGGGCTCGCTGTTTCCGGATGTGATCGACAAGCCGATGTTCATGCTGTTTTCCGGGGTGCCGAGCGGCCGCTTTTTCACGCATACGCTGCTGGTGGCGGTGGCGCTGCTGGGTGTGGGGGTTTATAGGTATATGAGGGGCAGGGGGACCGGCGCGCTGGCGTTCGGCGGGGCGGTGCTGGGTCACGATCTGCTCGATTCGATGTGGGTTTATCCGCAGTCTTTTTTCTGGCCTTTGCTGGGCTTGGGCTTCGAGCCTGACGGGTCTGCGGACTGGCTGGCCGGGGTGGCCGATAATTTGTATAACGATCCCGCCGTCTTTGTTCCCGAGGCGGCCGGCGCCTGCATAGCGGCGTATATGGGGCTGAGGGCATGGCGCCGCGGGGGTGGGGATTTTTTGCGGACGGGAAGGTATGGCTAGAAGGCAGGCCTGGCGGGCCTGCTTTTTTGTGCCTGTCCGTCGAACAGGCGGGTTTCCAGTAATTACCCCTCTTTACATGCATACTTGTCCGCCGTTATACTAAAAATACGAACATGTGTTTGGTTTAGGCGGTGAGGGTTTGGCCAGGACGGTGCTGCATGTCGATCTGAATAATTTCTACGCGTCGGTGGAGTGCCTGTACCGGCCGGAGCTGCGCGGGCTGCCGGTGGCGGTGACCGGCGATGTGGCGGCGCGGCACGGCATCATCCTGGCGAAGAATAATCTGGCCAAGGGGTGCGGGGTGAAGACGGGGGAGGTTATCTGGCAGGCGAAGCAGAAGTGCCCCGGACTGGTGTGCCTGCCGCCGGATTTCCGTAAGTATCTGCGTTTTTCCCGGCTGGCGCGGGCGATTTACGCCGATTATACCGATCAGATCGAGGCTTTCGGGATCGATGAGGCGTGGCTGGATGTGACCGGCTCGGTGCGCCTGTTCGGCGACGGAGCGGCGATCGCGGACGCCATCCGCCGCCGGCTGCGCGAGGGGCTGGGGGTGACGGCGTCGGTGGGTGTGTCGTTCAACAAGATTTTCGCCAAACTGGGCAGCGACATGAAGAAGCCGGACGCGACGACGGTGATAACGGCGGGGAATTTCCGCGAGCTGGTGTGGCCGCTGCCGGTGGGGGAGCTGCTGTATGTGGGGCGCTCTACGAAAAGCAGGCTGGCGAACAGGGCGGTTTATACGATCGGCGATTTGGCGGGACGCGAGGTGAAGGCTCTCCGCCTGCTGCTGGGGGTGTGGGGGGAGACGCTGTGGCATTTCGCCAACGGGCTGGACGATTCGCCGGTGCGCCGCAGCGGGGAAGAAGGGTTTATAAAGTCGGTGGGCAACAGCACGACGACGCCGCGCGATCTGCTGTCGGAGGAGGATGTGAGGCTGATCGTGTTCGTGCTGGCGGAGAGCGTGGCCGCGCGCCTAAGGCGGCACGGGCTGAAGTGCCGGACGGTGGCGGTGAGCGTGCGGGACGCGGAGCTGTTCTCTTTCGAGCGCCAGGGTAAGCTGGCGGCGCCGTCCTGTGTTTCGTCGGATATCGCGGCGCGGGCGATGGGGCTTTTCCGGGAGCACTACGGCTGGGAGAAGCCGATCCGCAGCATCGGTGTCCGCGGCGCGGAGCTGGTGACGGCGGACAGCCTGACGCAGCTCGATCTATTCGCGGCGGATACGGCGGACAGGGAGGCGCTGGAGAGGACGGTGGACGGTATAAGGCAGCGGTTCGGGCCTTACAGCGTGCAGCGCTGCGCTATGCTTCAGGACCGCGCTTTGACGGGGTTCAATCCCAAGGATGATCATGTGATTCATCCGATATCATTCTTCCGGTAGGTGAGGGGCTATATGGGCAAGACGTTCGTGAAGGTGACGGCGGAGCACGACGAGGGCGGCCGGGTAAGGCCGCTCGTGGTTACGTGGACCGATGGCCGGCGGTATGAGGTGGACAGGGTGACGGACGTGCGGCAGGCGCCGTCCTTAAAGGGCGGCGGCCTGGGGGTGAGGTATACCTGCCGGATACGGGGCAAGGAGATATATTTGTTCTGCGACGAGGGAAAGTGGTTTGTGGAGAGGTGAGCCGGAAAAAGTTTTCCCAGCGGACAGTAATGCTGGTATAATATAAGGTGACGCGATTTTATACGGTTCCCGGAGGATGCGCGATGCCGCCAGCGAAACCGTTGTGCCTTTTGTGCCGTCATTATTACGTGACGTGGGACAGGGACTTTCCCTATGGCTGCAGGACGATGGGGTTCAAGAGCAAGGCCGCTCCGTGCCTGGTGACGAAGGATGCTTCTGGGCTGGAGTGTTTGTCTTTCGCCGCGAAGGCGGCGAAAGGGGAGCAGGATAATGACGGAGCGAGGTAGGAACGATGTTCAGAGTGAGGCATGAGTGCGGAGGAATCGCCCATCTGGTGGGCAAGCAGCCGGTTCACGGCTGGAATCTTTATTGCTGCGACCGGTGCGGCGAGGCTTATTACCGCTGGATAACCCAGACGATGCTCGACCAGGCTCTGAAACAGGGCTAGCCAGGACGGGAATTTTTGTGGAAAATTGTGGGAAATAAGTGGAATTTTTTGGAAATATGTGGTATGATAAACCCGCGTAGTTGATTGCTAAGCGGGGTGTGGATGTTGACCAACAATTTTGTCGAGGGCGAGCTGGAGTGCTTTTTCGCGGCGAACCCGGGGGCCCGTCGGGCCGGGGAGGCTGAGCTGATGGAGCTTTGGCGCCGCTGGATCGCCGAGCGGGTGCCGAATCTGGCGCTGGCCCATATGACGATCGAGCAGGTAATGCGGTACCGGGGCGGTAGTGCCCCGGCGGATTAGGGCAGGGATAACAAAAAGCTTCGCGCAGGCGAAGCTTTTTGATTGGGGTCGAAGGGTGGTTTTGGGGGAAGCCAAGGCTGTCCGGAAGCGCCCGGATGAAGCTTATCGACGGCCGAAGGTTATTTGATGAGCCGGAAGACGGCGATGAAGACGAGGATGGCGCCCGGCAGGTAGGAGAGGCGCCTTTCCGGGCCCGGAGCGAAACTCGCGGCCAGGAGGATGCCGAGCCGTACGAGGGCCATTTGGATGAGGGCCATGACGAGCGGCGTGTAGAGGGGGAGAATGCCGATCAGGCTGGCGCCGAAGATGGCGGCCATATTGTCGAGCCCCAGGGCGATGCCCAGATAGAGGGCTTCGTGCGGGCTGATGGTTTTAGATCGGTCAAAGTCGGCGTATTCGGGGTCGGACATGATGGAGACGATTATCCGCCCGAGACGGAAGGTGAGTCGGTCGCCGCCCGTGTCGGTCAAGGTCAGTTTTTTGAGCATGTATTCCTGGAAGATGTTCCAGACCCCGAGGAGAAACAGCAGGGCCGAGCCGGCCCAGACGGCGAGGACGGGATCGACGGCGCCACCGATGAAGCGGCTGGCCAGCATGGGGACGGCCGAGCATACGGCGGTGACGAGGCCTACCACCGTCAGCGAGGCGAAGGGTATGCGGATGGTACCTGCGCCGTAGGTAATCCCGGCGAAAAAAGAGTCGAGACTTACGGCCAGGGCGAGTATGACAACATACATCAGGTCCAAGTGTTATCCCTCCCAGAAGCACTTCGGGGTATATTATGCCGTGCGCCGGCGGGAGGTGTAACGGCGGAAAAAAAGCCCCGCTGTCGCGGGGCGGAGTGGTGGGCATAAAAGGGTCAAGGCCGTTTAGAATACCCCAGATGCACGTCCTGATTACGACAGCATTATCAGCGCATTTTACCTTTTGGCGATAATCGCTACGAATCGCGTGCGGGTAGGCTCCGTCGGGTGTGTCGCGGATGGGGCACTATCGACGGCCGAGGAAGAGGCTGTTAGTAGTATTCGATTTCCTGGGTGAATGTCTGGGTGGAGGCCTGGCCGTTGGCGTCGCGGCGGGTCATGACGAGCCTGGTCCAGTTGCCCCGTTTGTCGTATTCGCCCTGGATGGAGAGGGTGACGGTGGCGGCGGGTTTGTCGGACTGATAGAAGGCGTCGGTGAGCCGCCCCCTGAGATCGTAGCGGTATTCGAGCTTGTTCTGGCTTTCCGCGTTCGGCGGGCCGTCGGGCTGGGGAGAGTTTACGGTCAGGCGGCTCAGGATGCGGCCGCTTTTGTCGTAGGCGCGTTCGATGTTTATTGTGCCGCGCTTGGTAAGGCGCGACGATTCGCGGGTGGCGAGGCCGGCGGGGCTGTATTCGTAGGCTGCTTCGTATAGGACGCCTTCGGCGTAGCGGACGGTTTTGGCGGTGACCAGGCCGCTGGCGTCCATTGTTCCGGCGCCCAGCTCGGCCATTTTGCCGCCGAGGGTCGGGACGAGTAGTTTGAAGGTTCGGCCGGTTGGGTCGTAGCGGACAAAGTAGACGATCTGCTTGTCGCCGGCGTTTTCGACCCGTTTGACGGGGCGGCCGGCTTCGTAGGAGATTTCTTCGTTGGTGAAGCCGGGGATGAACTGTTCGCGGCTCAGGGGCTTGCCGTCGTGGGCGAAAGAGGCGGACCAGTATGATTCGCCGCTTTTGACGGTGACTTTTTTGACCGGGCCTTGGAGAGGGCCCTGAAGTTCGTCGCTGAGGAAGAGGGTGAAGATGCCGGCGGGGATGCGCTGGGGGGGCCGCTCGGCGGCGAGGGCGGCGCAGGGCAGGGCGGCGATGAAGAGGGCCGCCAGCAGGGTCGCCAGGATGCGGGTACGGAACGGTTTTTTCATCGGTGATTATCCTCCTGTGATATTTATATGGCAAATATTTACATTCGAGTAAAATTTTACAAATCCTGCCAGATGTGAAAATATTTCGTCGGAAAGTGAGCAAAATTTATTCCAAAAGCCCCCATTAATTCCATTTATTTTTAGCTGCCAACCTTATTGACATAAGGGTACCCCCATGATAGAATATATTCTGTCGCAGCAGGCGCTGCCTGCTTTCATGGTGGCTGTGGTGAAGCGGTTAACACGGCGGATTGTGGATCCGTTATGCGAGGGTTCGAGCCCCTCCAGTCACCCCACTAAATCAATACACAGGGGCGTAGCCAAGTCGGTAAGGCAACGGACTTTGACTCCGTCATGCGTTGGTTCGAGTCCAGCCGCCCCTGCCACTAATGTGACCCACTAGCTCAGTCGGTAGAGCACCTGACTTTTAATCAGGGTGTCGATGGTTCGAGTCCATCGTGGGTCACCATTTTCTATGTTTGGACATGCGGGCGTGGCGGAACTGGCAGACGCGACGGACTTAGGATCCGTTGGGTAAAACCGTGGGGGTTCAAGTCCCTTCGCCCGCACCATATAGATGAGACCGAGGCTTTCGCCCGACGGGCGGAGGTCTTGTTTTTTTGCGCGGCGGGAAAATCTTTTGCGGCGGCCGATATAAGGCGCACGGGGGGACAGAGGTGCGCTGCTGAAGGGGCTGACGGCAGGCCAGAAAAAGGGCGGGCGGACACTGCCGCGGGAAATTACATAAATGGATACCAATAAAGCCTCTGGTTAAGACCGGGGGCTTTATTTTCTAATAAAAATTACTGTAAGCTATATTTATGGCAGGAGATAGGAAAGTTTTGTCGAAGAAGGAAGAAAAAGGATTGATGTTGGGCCGGGTAAAGGAGGAGAAAGGAAATTGACGGATACGAAGACGCGCGCCGGCAAGAAGGCGGAAGACGGGAAGAAGGAAAAGAAAAAAGAAAAACATTTTGAGCAGCTTACGGACGAGAAGCTTACCAGGGTGTCGGGCGGGATAGTGAACCGACAGGACAGGCCTTGCCAGCCGGAGCAGTGCGCGCCGCCGCCGCCGCCGCCGAAGCGCGAGCAGTGCGGGCCGGGGCCGGAGTGCGCGGTGGTGCGGGCCCGCTGAGGAGAACAAGAACGGAGGATTGGCAGGATGACAGGCAATAAGGACGTCTCCGGCAAAGAGAAGGCCAGGAACGTGGAGAAGCTGACAGATGAGAAGCTGGATAAGGTCGCGGGCGGGAAGGTCTGCCTGATCTGCCAGCCCCAGCACGAGAACCAGACCGGGGGGACGGTGGGCTGTAAGCCGTCGTGGCCGCCGCAGTGCGAGCCGCGGAAAATGGAGCCGGAAATTCACTGGTGCGGGCCGACCGGCGGGTGCAAGCCCAAGCAGGATTAGGGAGCACGGCAGGAGGCGTTACCGAGAAACGCGCCGAGAGGATGGAAAACCGATGACATGCGACAAGAAGGGGCCTGGCAAGGAAGAGAAGGCCAAAAACGTTGAAAAGATGACCGACGAGGAGCTCAACAAGGTGTCGGGTGGAGCAGAGAAAAAAGGTACCCCCGGCCAAAATTGCTGGCCGGATGTTATGTGCGACCCGACTCGCACGGCCTGCAAGCCGTTAACACCGCCCTGGTGTCCGCCGCGATGAATAGCCGAGCGGCGAACGGCCGGTAACAATATGTGTGTGAAGGAGAGAAAAACGATGACGTGCAACAAGAAAGGTCCCTGCAAAGAGGAGAAGGCCAAGAATGTCGAAAAGATGACGGACGAGCAACTCGATAAGGTTTCGGGGGGCAAAATCGGCTGCGGGCCGACTTCGACGCCGTGTGAGCCGAAACACCGGGTGGGCTGCGGGCCGACTTCGACGCCGTGTGAGCCGAATAAGCCGGTGGGTTGCGGGCCGACGGCGACGCCGGGGAAGACGGGAGCGGATTTTTGCGGGCCATTCCCGTCGCCGCAGGGGTAGGCCGACGACCTGACGCGGGCATCTATAGCCGTAACGCCGGGGAAGCCGCCGAGGATTAAATTATAGCGGGTGACAGCAGATGAGGAAGACGGTAGCCCTCAGCAAGGATTTACTGCTGGTGAAGGGCGCCCATAAGCATTGCATTTACGACCTGGCGGGCGGCAAGCTGTACCGGGTTACGGCGACGGCCGGCGCGGTGGCCGAAAAGCACGCGCGCGGTCTGGCGCTGGACGCGGCGGAGGCGGCGGTGAGGGACGAGCTGGCGGAGGCCGGCATCCTAGGCCCGGCGGGACAGGGGCCGGTGCGCAAGCGGACCGGTCCGGCGGTAAGGCCGAGCTTCGCCTGGCTGGTGATAACCGACCGCTGCAATCTGAAGTGCCTGCACTGCTACGAGAACGCCAAAGCCGGCGAGGGCCGGGATATGAGTTTCGCCGATTTCGAGCGCGCGGTCGCCGAGGTGAAGGCGGCGGGGATAAAAAAGGCGCAGATTATCGGCGGCGAGCCGATGGCCCATCCCGATTTCCGCGGGATGGCGGAGCACGCCGCCGGGCAGTTCAAGTTTTCCGAGGTGTTTACGAACGGGACGCTGATCGATGAGGCGTGGTGCGAGTTTTTCAAGGCCCGCGGGATCAACGTGGCGGTGTCGGTGTATTCGTACGACGCGGCGGAGCACGACAAGGTGACGAAGGGCGCAGGCTCGCACGCGCGGACGACGGCGGCGGTGGCGCTGCTGAAGGAGCACGGGGTGCCCTGCCGGACGGCCTGTATCCGCATGACGGGGGTGGCGGTGGGCGAGAAGAACACCGAGGCTTACGACCTGGCGGAGGGGAGCGACGTCGTCCGCCTGACGGGGCGCGGCAACATCGGCCTGCTGGATGCGGAGCTTGTACGGCGGCGGCTTACGACGAAGGAGCTGTTCCGCTGGCCGCTGGAGAGGAAGACGGTGGAACGGGCGCTGGCCCGCCACAATTGCTTCGGACGCGATGTGTGCATTTCGCCGGCGCTGGAGGTTTACCCGTGTGTGATGGAGCGGCGGATCAGCCATGGCAACCTGCGGGAGACGGGGCTGAAGGCGCTTTTGAAGCGGGAGATATGCGGTCTGAACAAGGACAAGGTGGAGACGTGCCGGGACTGCGAGTTCCGCTATGCCTGCCACGACTGCCGCCCGGACACGCTGGACGGCGATTTGACCGCGAAGCCGTGGTATTGCACTTACGACCCGTACAGCGGTGAGTGGGAGGACGCGGCCGCCGCGGTGAAACGTATACTGGGGTAGGAAAAAGTTTTGAAGCCCTTCGGCACTTGCCGGAGGGCTTCGCGTTTGGGGGAGCGCTACTCGGGGTCTTCCTCCGTGCGGCCGGCCAGCACGGTAAACGCGTTGGCCACCGCTTCGGCGAAGCCGAGCGGGTCGCCGACGTTTTCGAAGTGGACGGATATCAGACGCGGCCGGTCGGACAGCCAGTGGGTTTGGATGGTGGCGACCAGGAGGCCGTCGTCCCGCAGGCTGTCGATGAAGGGGTTAACCTCCCGCTGGAGCATCGGGACTTCGCCGGTGTTGAGGGTGTTGCCGCCGGTGTCGGGGGACTGGTATTCTAACATTGCCATGGCTTCGTAAGGGCGGCCGAGGATGGTCAGCGAGAGCTCGGGCCGCGCGCGCATAACGGTGCAGGAGCTGTCGGTGGAGGCGACGGCTTCGCCGCCGAGGATGCGGGCGAACTGCCGGCAGACGCTGGCGTTGTTGGCGATTTCGCCGGCGACGAAGGTGGCGACGGCGTTGTTTTTGGGCAAGCTAATCATCTCCCATAACGTTTTCACTATACATTATGACGGGTGGGGACGTTATGTGAACACGATAACGGGAGAGCGGCCGGTACCGAGAGGTTGCGTGATGAGGAATGTTTATGCTACTCTTTAGGAAAAGGGGCGAACCTGGGAGGGACGATATGGCCGGCGACAACGAACTTATAAATTCCATCGACCGGGCGCTTGATATCCTGCTGCTGCTTCAGCAGGAGGGCAAGGAGATGGGGGTGACGCAGATCGGCTCGGCCCTCGGCATCTACAAGAGCACCGCCCACCGGACGCTGGCGACGCTGGAGGCCAAGGGCTTTGTGCAGCAGAACCCCGACAACGGCAAGTATTGGCTGGGCATCCGCCTGTATTCGCTGGGGATGCTGATCCGCGAGCGGCTGCCGCTGAAGAATATCGCTTACCCTTTCGCCAAGGAGCTGTCGGAGCGGTTCGACGAGGTGGTGCATATCTCGATCCTCGACAAGAGCGCGCTGACGTATCCCAAGCATATTATCATCGACAAGATCCAGGGCCGCCAGCAGGTGCTCAGCCTGACGCCGCCGGTGGGCTCGAGCGCCGCCTGCCACAGCGCGGCGGTGGGCAAGTGCCTGATGGCGTTCAGCCCCCGCAGTTACCTGGAGAGGTTCGTGGGCAACCCGCTGCCGGCGTTCACCGAGAAGACGATCTGCTCGTGGGATAAGCTGCTGGCGGAGTTGGAGACGATCAGGCGGCGGGGCTACGCCGTAGACGACGAGGAACTGGAGCTTGGCCTGACGTGTGTCGCCGGGCCGATTTTGGACCGCCACGCCGGCATTATTGCGGCGCTCAGCCTGTCGGGCCCGACGACGAGGGTGCGGGCGCGGTTTGCGGAGATTGCGGCCGAGGTGATGAGGACGACGGGGGCGATTTCGTCTTCCCTCGGGTAAGCGGTCGTTGATAGACCTATGACGGTACCAGCCTTTCGCATGGAGGGCTGGTTTTTGTTATGGGGGCAGAAAAAATTTGCTGTGGCTGGGCGGGGAGGAAAATTACAATATTCATGGAATTAGGATGGAAATATGCTCGCCGGGAGTGGACAAATTCGGCACGGTGTTCTGACTGGCGGAACAAAAAGGCGGAGGTCTAGAATATGGAGCAGGCGGTTATCGCGGCGGTGAAGGGCATCGTCGGGGCGGAGCACGTTTTGGAGAAGTATGAGGACAGGTATTGTTACACTTACGACGCGTCGGCGGTGACGGCGGGCAAGGAGGGGGCGCCGGCCCTGGTGGTGTATCCGGGCAGCGCCGCCGAGGTTTCCGCGCTGCTGAAGCTGGCGAACGAGCATAAGTTCCCCGTTATCCCGCGTGGGGCGGGGTCGAACGTGAGCGGCGGCAGCATCCCCTGTGCCGGAGCGCTGGTGATGGTGCTGACGCGGCTGAATAAGATAGTGGTCATCGACCGCAAGAATATGGTCGCCGAGGTGGAGGCGGGGGTGATAACCGCCGATTTCCAGACCGAGGTGGAGAAGCTCGGCCTTTTTTATCCGCCAGATCCGGCGAGCAAGGCGTTTTCGACGATGGGCGGCAATGTGGCGGAGTGCGCAGGCGGGCCGCGCGGCGCCAAGTATGGCGTGACGCGGGATTATGTCCTCGGCCTTGAGGTGGTGCTGCCGACGGGCGAGATTATCAAGACGGGGGCGCGGACGATGAAGTGCGTGGCCGGCTACGATCTTACCCGCCTTATGACAGGCTCCGAGGGGACGCTGGGGGTAGTGACGAAGGTGATCGTGAAGCTGCTGCCGCTGCCTGAGGCGAAGAAGACGATGCTGGCTATTTTTGACGATATGGAGAAGGCGGCGGAGACGGTGGCCCAGGTGTTCATGGCCGGGGTCATCCCGACGACGCTGGAGCTGCTGGACAATATTTATATCCGCAATATCGAGGCGGCGGTGAATATCGGCCTGCCGGTAGAGGCGGAGGCGGTGCTGCTGATCGAGGTGGACGGCGACGCCGCGGTGCTGGACAAGCAGGTGGGGATCATCGAGGGAATTTGCCGCGAGCAGGGGGCTACCGAGGTGAAGGTGGCGAAGGACGCCAAAGAGGCCGACGAGCTGTGGGTGGCCCGCCGGTCGGCGTTCGCGGCCGTTTCCAGGGTGCGGCCGACGATCATCGGCGAGGACTGCACGGTGCCCCGTGATAAGATCCCGGCGATGGTGCGGACCATCCGCGCGATCGCGGATAAGTACAATATCATCATCGCAGTGCTCGGCCACGCTGGCGACGGCAACCTGCACGCCACCATCCTGACCGACGAGCGGGATAAGGACGAGATGGCGCGGGTGGAGAAGGCGGCGGAGGAGATTTTCGCCGCGACGCTGGCGGTGGACGGCACGCTGACCGGCGAGCACGGCATCGGCCTGGTGAAGAAGAAGTATCTGCCGCTGGAGCTGGGCGAGGGCGGGATGATGGCGATGCGGGCCATCAAGCGGGCGCTCGACCCGAATAATATCCTCAACCCCGAGCTGGTTTAGGGGGTGGGGGCTATGCAGTGGAGCGAGCTGGAGAAGGAAGTAATAAGGTGCATCAAGTGTGGCGCGTGCCAGTCGGTGTGCCCGGTTTTCAAGGAACTGAAGGCCGAGTCGACGGTGGCCCGCGGCAAGATAAATCTTATCAGGGCGGTCATTCGCGGCGATGTGGACGAGGCCGGCGCGGGCTTCGAGGAGCGAATGTCGTGGTGCCTGATGTGCAAAGCGTGCCAGGAGAGCTGCCCGAGCGGGGTGAAGCTCGACCAGCTGATGCTGGCGGCGCGCCGCAAGCTGGCCGAGGATAAGGGCCTGCCGCTTTTGAAGAAGCTGATTTTCCGCCTGGGGCTGAGGAACCGCCGCCTGTTCGACCTGGGGATGAGCATGGGGTCGGTGTTCCAGGGGCTGCTGCTGCGGCCGGCGCCGGGGGGCAAGGGGATGCTGCCGAGGCTGCCGATGGGGCTGGATATGAGGCGGCTGGTGTCGCCGGTGGACGCGCGGCCTTTCCGGAGCCGCGTGCCCGAACGGGTGGCGGTGGATAACCCGCGCAAAACGGTGGCGTTTTTCACCGGCTGTATGATCAATTACGTTTATCCGCAGATCGGCGAGGCGGTGGTCGAGGTGCTGAGACGCAACGGCGTCGCGGTGATCATCCCTGCCGACCAGCATTGCTGCGGCACGCCGGTGTATGTGAACGGCGACGTGCCGACGGCGGTGGAGCTGGCGCGGGCGACGGTGGATACGCTGGCGGGCCTTGACGCGGAAGCGGACGCGGTGATAACGGCGTGCGGGTCGTGCGGGGCGGCGCTCCGTAAGGAGTACGCGACGCTGCTGGCCGATGAGCCGGGGTATGCGGAGAAGGTCGCCGCTCTGGCGGCCAAGACGAAGGATTTCGCCGAGTTTTTGGCCGAGGTCGGTTTGACGGCGGAGATGCGGGGGCTGGCGGCGACGGCGACTTATCACGATTCGTGCCACCTGGCCCGTTCGCAGGGGGTGAGGCGGCAGCCGCGCCAGTTGATCGCCGGCGTGCCGGGGCTGACCTTCAAGGAGCTGAAGGCGCCCGCGCGCTGCTGCGGGGCGGCCGGCAGCTTCAGCCTCGCCCATTACGACCTGTCGCGCAGCATCAACGACCACAAGGTGGACGACATCGCGGCGAGCGGCGCGGACACGGTGGTGACAGGCTGCCCGATGTGCATGATGCATATCCGCGACGGGCTGAATCAGCGGGGCGTGGACGGCGAGGTGCTGCACACGGCCGAGCTGCTGGCGCGGGCGTATGCTGGGGAGAAGGGAACGGAAAGGAACGGATAGTATGCAATATAGCGTCCACTACGGCAAACGCGACGAAGTTTTCGATATACCTGATTCTTACCGGGTGAATATTATCGGTTCCAACCCGACCCGGCCGGTGGCCGATATGAAGGCCGGGGTGCTGGCCGCGCTGGCCGCGCCGATCGGTTCGCCGCCCTTCCGGCAGGTGTTCGGGCGCGGCGACAAGGTGGTAATCGTCGTCAGCGATGTTACCCGCCTGTGGGTTAAGAGCGACGTGCTTGTGCCCATCCTGCTCGACGAGCTGAATGCGGTCGGCGTGCCTGACGCCGACGTGGCGGTGGTGTTCGCGACCGGCGACCACCGCAGCCAGTCCGCGGAGGAGCATCGCCTGATCGTCGGCGACGAGGTGCTGCGGCGGGTGAGGGTGTATGATCATGACTGCCAGGCGGCCGACCTTGTCGACCTCGGCAGGAGCAGCCGGGGGACGCCGATACTGCTCAACCGCATGGTGTACGAGGCGCCGAAGCTCATCTTGACCGGCGGCATATCTTACCATCTGCTGGCCGGCTTCGGCGGCGGCCGCAAGAGCGTAGCCCCGGGCGTGGCCGGGTACGCGACCATCCAGGGGAACCACGGTCTGGCGCTCAAGGCGGGGCCGGGCGAGATCGGCGGCGGCGTGATGGCCGGCAACCCGGTGGCTGAGGATATGGACGAGATCTGCGCGTTGGCGGAGCCTGGCTTCCTCCTGAATGTGGTGGTGAACGAGAACAAGGAGTTCATCGGCATCGTGGCCGGTCACTGGCGCGAGGCCCACGCCGCCGGCACGAAGGTCGTCGAGGAGGCGTTCGCCGTCCCCATCGGTGAGAAGGCGGATGTCGTTGTCGCCAGCTGCGGCGGTTATCCGAAGGATATCCAGCTTTATCAGTCGATCAAGGCGCTTGACAATGCCGACTACGCCGCGCGGGACGGCGGCGCCATCATCCTGGTTAGCGAGTGCTTCGACGGCCCTGGCCCGGAGGCTTTTCTGAGCTGGTTCCGCCACGAGACGTATGCCGCGATGAGCGCGGCGCTGCATAAGAATTTCACGATGCCCGGCTTCGTGGCCTTGCGGACGAAGCAGATACTGGAGAGCAAGACAGTTTACCTGGTGAGCGGCCTGGACGCCGCAACGGCGGCCAGGGTGGGGATGAAGCCGGCGGCGTCGGTGGCCGACGCGCTGGCGGCGGCCCTGCCCGGAGGCGGCGGCCTGGTCCATATAATGCCGCACGGCACGCTCACTTTTCCGCAAATCGAATAGGGGAGCAAGAAGGGGGAGGGACAGACACTTTTATAGCGCGGGGTACTAGAAAGGGGTCGCCGGGCTGCGGGGCAAGACGCCGCCGACGGACGGCCGCAATAAAAAAGGGAGGTTGGGCAGGTGAACATCGCCCTCGGTATTGTTATTGTTTATATTTTAGTCCTGTACGCGGTGTCCTGGTATTCGACAAAGCTGAGCAAGGGCGGCGGTTATCTCGGTTATCTGCTCGCCGGCCGCGGCTTCGGCCCCGGGATTGTGGCGACGATGATCGCCGGCCTGGCGGTCGGCGGGGCGTCGACCATCGGCGTGGCCGAGGGGGCCTACAAGCAGGGCCTGGCCGCCGGTTGGTATAACGCCGCCTGGGCGGCGGGGGCTGTCGCCGCCGGTTTCCTGGTGGCGGAAAGATTCCGCCAGTTTGAGACGACTTCGGTGCCTGAGATCCTCGAACGCCATTTCGATACCTCGGGAAGGGTCATCGGCGTTTTCGGCCAGATCGTCATCCAGATGGTCATCACTTCGCTGCAGTATGTGGCCGGCGGGGCCATCCTGGCCGCGCTCATGCCGGGCATCTTCACCTTCAACAGCGGCATGATGGTCAGCGCGGTCGTGTTCATCGGCGTAACGCTGGTGGGCGGTTACTGGGCCGCAGGCCTCAGCAACATCATCAACGTCATCGTAATTTATCTGGGGATTGTAACCGGGGCGGTCATGGTGGTTAGCAACGCCGGCGGCATCGGCAAGGTGGTTTCCTCGCTGCCGGCCGGCCATCCGGGCTTCGACCTGCTCGCCGGCCTGCCGATGGCGATAATCGTCGCCTGGTTTGTGGTCATGCTCACCCAGGCCCAGTCCATCCAGGCGGTGGCCCAGATAGCCTTCGCCGCCAAGAACGGCAAAAAGGCCAAGTGGGGCTTCGTCCTCGGCGGCCTGATCATTCTCCCGGCCGGCTTCATCTGCGCCATTTTCGGCATCGTAGCCGCGGCCAAGTTCCCCGGCATCACTCCGGCCATGGCTCTGCCGCAGACGCTGCTGGAGCTCAATCCCTGGGTGGCCGGCCTGGCTCTCTCCGGTCTGTGGGCGGCCGACGTTTCCACCGCCGTCGGCCTGCTGCTGGGCAGCTCGACGCTGGTGGTCAACGACATTTACAAGCGGTTTATCAACCCCGATGTGCCGGAGAAACAGCAGATGCTGATCTCGCGGCTGACCGTGCTCGGCATCAGCGCCCTGACCTACTGGATGGCCACGTACGCCGTGGGGATCATCAAGACGCTGCTTATCGGCCTGACGCTCACGACCTCGTATACCGTCGTGCTGCTCGGCCTGCTGTTCACCCCCGGCCTGTGCAAGAAGGGCTCTGCCTTCTGGACGCTGCTGACCGGCATAATCTTTTTGGCCCTGTGGCAGTTCGTGCCGGCCATCCGCATCGTATCCCACCCCATCTACCTCGCCTGGCCGGTGGCGATCGTCACCTTTCTGGCCGTTTATTTCCTCGACCCGCGCCCGGCCAACGTGACGGGGGCGAAGTAGACCGCCGGCCTGGTTTTGCGCCGGAATGGATAATAATGTTGCGGAAGCGAAAAATATAAGGTAGAATCATAGTAGAAAAAAGTAGATAAGTGGGGCTGGGCCCCATTTATCTACTTGCGTATTTATGGAACATCGTTCCGGCTGTCGGAACAACTTAGGGGAGGTTTGCTGTGGAAAGGATTCTCGCCATCAATCCCGGGAACACTTCGACCAAACTGGCCGTGTTCGACGCTGAAAAGCCGCTGTTCAAGAAGACGGTCGAGCATCACGGCGAGGAGCTGAAGGGTTTCGCCCGCATTTTCGACCAGGAGAACTACCGCCTGGATCTCATCCTCAAGACGCTTGCGGAGGCGGGTATCGCGCTGGACAGTCTGAGCGCCGTGGTCGGTCGCGGCGGGCTGATGAAGCCTATGACCAGCGGTACATACGAAGTCAACGCGCAGATGGTCGACGATCTGGAGCACCGTCCCCAGGGCGAGCACGCTTCCAATCTTGGCGCCGCGCTGGCGCTCGACCTGGCGAAGAAGCTGGGCATTCCGGCGTTTATCGTCGACCCGGTGTCGGTGGACGAGATGGAGGACGTCGCCCGCATCTCCGGTCTGCCCGAGCTGCCGCGCGTCAGCCTGGTCCACGCTCTCAACCATAAGGCGGTGGCCCGTAAGGTGTCCGCCGAGAAGGGCCGGCGTTACGAAGATCTTAATATTGTGTTGGCGCATCTGGGTTCGGGGATTTCCGTCGCCGCCCACCGTAAGGGACGGATGATCGACGTCAGCAACGGCAAGGACGAGGGGGCTTTTTCCCCCGACCGCTGCGCGGGGCTGCCGTCGACGCTGCTGATGAAGCTGTGCTATTCCGGCAAGTATACCGCCAAGGAGCTGGCGGGGCAAATGTTGGGCTCCGGCGGTATGTTCGCCTACCTCGGCACGCGCGATGTCCGCGAGGCGGAGAAGATGGCCGCCGAGGGCAACGCCCAGGCCGATCTGGTGCTGGACGCGATGGCCTACCAGGTGGCGAAGGAGATCGGCGCGCTGGCGACGGTGCTGGCCGGCGAGGTGGATTATATCGTACTGACCGGCGGCATCGCGTATTCCAAGCGGATAACCGACGCCGTTACCGCCAGGGTGAAGCATATCGCCCCGGTGGAGGTGTCTCCCGGCGAGGAGGAGATGGAGTCGCTGATGCTGGGGGCGCTTAGGGTACTACGCGGCGAAGAAAAGGCTAAAGTATATAAGTAGATACTGGGCGGCCGCCTAAAAAGTCCATCTGCGGCGTTGCTCCTCGAACACTTCCTCGGCGTACGACCGAGTACGCCTGCGTCGTGTTCTCCGGTGCGCCTTGCATCTGGAGCTTTTTAGACTGGCCGGCACATTCCAGGAGCGTTTTAGCTGGGAGGTAAGTTTTAGTGCTACGTAATTTTCAAGAAGTCCTGGCCTGGGCCAAACGCCCGGGGGAGATGATGATTAGCGTGGCTGCGGCCCAGGACAAGGATGTGCTGCAGGCGGTGAAGCTGGCCCAGGATAACGGCCTGGCCCGTCCCCTGCTGGTCGGGGACGCGGCGGCCATCCGGCCGCTGCTGGCGGAGGTCGGTCTGCCGGCCGATACGCCGGTGGTGGACGAGAAGGATATGAACAAGGCGGCGCTGACGGCGGTGTCGCTGGTGAGCAAGGGCGAGGCCCAGGTGGTCATGAAGGGGCTGATCAACACCAGCGATTTTCTCAAGGCGGTTCTCCATCCCGAGGTTGGCCTGCGCACCGGGCGGCTGCTGAGCCATATGGCGGTTTTCGAGGTGCCGGGCGAGCCCAAGCTGATTTTCCACTCCGACGGGGGGATGAATATCGCGCCGACCCTGGCGGAGAAGAAGGATATCCTGGTGAGCGCCATGCTGGCGCTGCAGGCTCTCGGTATCGAACGGCCGAACGTGGCGGTGCTGACAGCCAACGAGCAGGTCAGCCCCAAGATGCCGGCGACGATAGACGCCAAGGCGCTCGCCGATATGGCGGCCGCCGGCGAGCTGCCGCCGGGGGTCGTGGAGGGCCCGATCGCTTTCGATGTGGCGGTCAACCCCGAAGCGGCCAGGCACAAAGGCATCACTAGCCGGATTTCCGGCCAGGTGGACCTTTTCCTGATGCCGAATATCGAGACAGGGAACGCGCTGGGCAAGGCCACTTTGTATTATGGCAAGGCGAAGATGGCCGGGATAGTGCTCGGCGCCAGGAACCCCATCGTGTTGACTTCCCGCGCCGAAACGGCGGAAGGCAAATTATATTCGATCGCTCTGGCCTGCCTGGCGGCGGGCGGGGCGGAAAGGCGGTGAGCAAATGGCGAAAGTCGTTGTGTTGAGCGAGTACTGCAAGAGCTGCGGCCTGTGCATCGGGGTGTGCCCCCGCAAGGTGCTGGCCATCGGCGACAAACCCAATTCGAAGGGCTATTACGTGGTGACGCCGGCCGACCCCGACAAGTGTATCGGCTGCGGGCTGTGCGGCACGGTGTGCCCCGATCTGGCCCTGGAGATCTACAAGGATTAGCAAGCAGCGGGAAAGGAGATGAAGCGAGTGTCCAAGGAGCTTATGAAGGGGAACGAGGCCATCGGCGAAGCGGCGATCCGCGCCGGCTGCAAATTGTTCTTCGGTTATCCGATAACCCCTTCGACCGAGATTGTCGAGTATCTGTCGAAGCATCTTCCCAAGGCGGGCGGCACCGTCCTGCAGGGCGAAGATGAAGTCGCTTCGATCAATATGTGTTACGGCGCCGCGACGACGGGCGCGAGGGTTATGACGGCTTCTTCCAGCCCGGGGTTCAGCCTCAAGCAGGAGGGCATGTCGTATTTGGCCGCGGCCGAGCTGCCGGTGGTCGTGGTGAACGTCAACCGCACGGGCCCCGGCCTCGGCGGGCTGGGACCGTCCCAGTCGGATTATTTCCAGTGCACGAAGGGCGGCGGGCACGGCGGCTACCGACAGATCGTGCTGGCGCCGTCGAAGGGCCAGGAGCTGTACGATTTCACGATGGAGGCTTTCGATCTCGCTGATAAGTACCGGACGCCGGTGGTCATCCTGTCCGACGGTTTTCTCGGCCAGATGATGGAACCGGTGGAACTTAAAAAACGGCCCAAGGCCGACCTGCCGGCCAAGGACTGGGCGGTGGGCGGCTGCAAAGGCCGGGCCAAGCGCAAGATCGCCAGCTATGCCCTCACCAACGAGATCGGCGAGGCCAACAACCTCCATTGGGAGGCTAAGTTCGCCGAGATGAAGGACAGTCTGCAGCGCTGGGAGTCGTTCCACGCCGAGGACGCCGAGTATCTTATCGTCGGCTACGGCACATGCGGCCGCATCGCCAAGAGCGTGGTGCTGAAGGCCCGCAAGCAGGGCCTCAAGGTGGGGCTGATCCGCCCGATCACTCTCTGGCCGTTCCCGGAGGAGGCGTTCGCCAACCTGGACGGCGTGAAGGGCATCCTGACGGTGGAGCTCAACTTCGGCCAGATGGTCGAGGATGTGAAGCTGGCGGTCGAATGCCGTACGCCGGTATATTTCCATAACCGTCTGGGCGGCATGCTGCCCAGCGAGAACGAAATTCTGCGCAAGCTTGGCCAGGTCTTCGATCTGGCGGTGGAGGTGTAACAGCGTGCAAAGAGTATTCGGCCGACCCAAAGGCCTTACGGAACTGCCTTTCCATTACTGCCCCGGTTGCACCCACGGCATCGTCCACCGTCTGATCGGCGAGGTGCTGGAGGAGCTTGACATCATCGGCGATACCATCGGCGTTTCGCCGGTAGGCTGCGCCGGTTTCTCCCTCGATTTCTTCGCCTGCGATTTCGTGGGCGCCGCCCACGGCCGCGCTCAGGCGGTGGCTACGGGCATCAAACGGGCCCTGCCCGACAAGATGGTCTTCACTTATCAGGGGGACGGCGACATCGCCGCGATCGGCACCGCTCACGCCATCCATGTGGCGGCCCGCGGCGAGAAGATTACTTCGATCATGGTCAATAACGCGGTGTTCGGCATGACCGGCGGCCAGATGGCGCCGACGACGATCGGCGGCCAGATAACGACGACCAGCCCTTACGGCCGCGACTGCGCTCAGGTGGGCGCACCCATCGATATGCCCAAGACGGTGGCGACCTTGAGCGGTGCGGTGTATGTGGCCGCCTGTTCGGTCGATACGCCGAAGAATATCATCCAGGCCAAGAAGTGCCTGAAGAAGGCTTTCCAGGTGCAGCAGGCCGGGCTGGGGTACGCGCTTGTCAGCATCCTGTCGACCTGCCCGACCAACTGGGGCCTGTCGCCGGCCGACAGCCTGAAGTGGCTGCAGGAGAATATGCTGCCGGTGTACGAGATGGGCGAGCTGAAGATGACCGAGGAGGTGAAGGCGCTATGATGGATAAAATTCTGCTGGCCGGTTTCGGCGGCCAGGGCGTCATGTTCATCGGCAAGATCCTCACCTACGCCGGCATGCTGGATGGACGCGAGGTGTGCTGGATTCCTTCCTACGGTCCCGAGATGCGCGGCGGCACCGCCAACTGCTCGGTGCTGATTTCGGGCGAGGAGATCCATTCCCCGGTTATCGAGTACGCCGATTTCGCTATCGTTTTGAACCAGCCGTCGTACGACAAGTTCCTGCCGCGCGTCAAACCGGGCGGGGTGCTGGTGGCGAACAGTTCGATCATTTCCACGGCCGAGAAGCGCGACGATATCGAGATTATCGCCGTGCCGGCGGGGGAGATGGCCAACGAGCTGGGCAACGCCAGCCTGGCGAATATGGTTTGCCTGGGGGCGCTGCTGCCCAAGCTGACGATGGTCGATCTGGCCAGTGTGGAGAAGGCTGTGAGCGCCGTTGTCGGCAAGAAGAAGCCCGAGCTTTACGAGCTTAATCTGGCGGCGGTGCGGAAGGGTCTCGGTACATGAGGTCTGGGGATTTCCTCTGGCTGGCTGGCCTGGGCGTCATCGCCCTTCTTCTGGCGCTGCCCGATACCCGTCAGGCGTTCGTCGCCCTCAATACTGCTTACCCTTATATGATGGGGTTCGCCAAGTTCGTCGTGCTGGCCACGATGGGCGAGCTGCTGGCTTTAAGGATAACGGTCGGACAGTGGCGGCGGCCGGTCGGCCTCTGGATGCGGGCCGCGGTGTGGGGCGTGCTGGGGATGGCGATAACGCTGATGTTCCAGGTGTTCAGCGCCGGGGTGGTCGCGACGATCGCGAAGGGGATGCTGCCGGGCGGCTACAGCGCGACGGCTACTTTCGTGACCGCCTTCCTGATCAGCACGGTGATGAATCTGGCTTTCGCGCCGACCTTCATGGCTTTCCACCGCGTCACCGATACGTATATCGACCTGGCCGACGGTAAGCTGGCCAACCTGGCGAGGGTGGACCTGAAGACGGTGATAGGCCGCATCGACTGGCACGGGTTCGTGAGCTTCGTGGTTATCAGGACGCTGCCGCTGTTCTGGATTCCGGCCCATACGGTGACGTTTTTGCTGCCGCCCGAGTTCCGGGTGCTGATGGCGGCTTTTCTGTCGATCGCGCTGGGAGGGATATTGGCGTTCGCCAAGCGGAAACCCCCGGCGATACGAAGAGTGAAGTAACAGGAACCCCCCGTCCGGGCTTATCCGGACGGGGGGTTCTTATTGATTTGCCGCGGCCGTTCAGAAGTGCCCAGATGCACGTCCTGATTACGCAAGCCCTGTCAGCGCATTAGGTCTAATGACGATAGTCGTTACGAATTGTGTGCGGGGCGCTCCGAGGACGCGCGAGAAACAACGCAGATGGGCGCCTTCCCGCGCTACTGGCGCGGATAGCTCAACTAGGGCTCGGTCTATCGCCCGAGCCAAGTTTCGCTTATCAACGGCCGCTGAGTTTTTGGTGGAAGATATAAAGGGCGCCGGTTATTATGAACGGCAGGCCGTAGACGAGGGCTATCTCCGGGTCGCCGTGGGCGAGGTGGTAGATCGTCATGGCGCCGCCGCCGACGACGAGCAGCCGCCCGCCGGCGGCCTCGGCCCGCCAGGCGGTGAAGTAGCCGGCGACGGCGATGAGCAGCAGGGGCAGAAAGATAAGCAGGTCTCCGGCGGGAGGGGCGCCGCGCATTAAGGCGGGGATGCCTTCGCCGGCGAAGAAGGACAGGAAGCAGGCGGTGGCCAGCGCGCCGAGAACTCTGGCCGACCACAGCAGGAAGAGCCCCATGAACCGTCACCTCCGCACTATATATTTATTTTACCATGAGCGGGAAGATTCCGCCAAAGCGGTAGCGGCCGCGGCGAAGAAAAACCGGTCGGCGAGAGGCGGACGGGGAAGAGCCGCACAATTGGTGTGCGGCTCTTTACACAGGGGGGCTATGGCGTATTTAACGGGGGAAGCACATGGGATTGCAGCCGGGGCCGCAGCCGGGGCCGCAGCGCGGCCGGCAGCGGGGATTGCAGCCGGTGACGGGGAAGCAGAAACGGGGGGGGCAGCCGGGATTGCAGCGCGGGTTGCAGAACCGCGGATTGCAGAACCGGGGCCGGCAGACGGGGGAGCAGGCGGTGGGGGGGCAGAAGGGACGACAGTTGGGGTTGCAGCCCGGCGGCGTGCTGACGGGGTTGCAGCGCGGCCGGCAGTTGGGGAAGCAGGGTGTGCCGGTGGGCGGGCAGCCGATGAGCTGCTGCCGGTCGTCGTCGTATTCGCTCCAGTCGTCATCCCATTCGGTCATTTCCGGGCTTTCCCATTTGGGACGATTGAGTTTTTCGTCGGACATGCGGGTTCATTCCTCCCATTTTCCAGTGTAGGGATTGTACGGGCAATCCACCGAGCAGGCCAACCAGCGCTTGGCGGAGTCCGACCCCTGGGCCAGCGGCCGGCAGTCGGTGCAGGCGTAACGGTATTCGCAGTCTTTGCATTTTTCGACTTTGTCTTTGGTGGTGTGCCAGCATTGCTGGAGACGCTGCCCGTTAAGTATGTCGGCGAGGGGCGAGGCGAGTATATTGCCGCAGATTTCGCTGCGAGCGAAGATGCAGGGGATGACGTCGCCGCCGGCGGTGACGGCGATTTTGCCGGCGAGGCAGGTGTGACAGTGCTGCGCTTTGGCGAAGCTGTCGGGGTCGGTGTAGAAGGGCGGCCGGATGGGTGTTTTGGCGTAGGCTGCGGGGAGGAGGTCCTTGTCGTCGCCGCGCCCGGTGGGGCGGACGACGTCGGGAGGAGTGACTTCGACGCCGAGTTTGGCGCACAGGTCCATGATGTTTTTGGCTTCGTTTTCGTTGGCTTTCATGATTATGGAGGCGATGCGCAGGGGCACTTTGGCGGCGAGGATTTTGTCGACGGCGGCCGTAGTTTTTGCGAAGCTGCCGGGGTTCAGGGTGACGCGGTCGTGGACGGCGGCGCTGTCGGCGTAGATGGTTGTGGCGATGTTGACGCCGTGCTGTTTGCAGAAGGCGACGCAGTCGTCGTCGATGAGGGTGGCATTTGTGAAGATTTCGATGAAGTCGAAGTTTTCGGCGCGGGCTTTTTCTACAAGCTCCCGCCAGCGGGGGTAGAGGAGGGGCTCGCCGCCGATGAACTGGATGGCGGCGGCGCCGGCGGCGCGGGCTTCGGCGATGAGGGAAAGCCACCGCGAATGGGGCACGGCGTCGCTGTCGGCGCAGGGTCCGCTGGTGGCGTAGCAGTGGAGACATCTGTTGTTGCAGGCGGAGGTGAGTTCGAGCCACAGGAAGTTGAGTTTGGGCGGTTCGGCGGCCGGGGGCTCTGTACTAACGGCGGCCGGTTTGTCGAGGTAGAACGACCCCAGGCCCATTTCGGCGAGGCGGTGGAGGAAGTCGACAAAGGCTTTGTCTTCGGGGGCGTGTATGTCCAGGACATCCTCCAGGGGGCTTTGCTGGCAGGCGAGGAGGAGTTGAAGGGCGCCCTGGTTGATCGACAGGACTTTGCCTGTTTGCAGGTTGTAGACGGCGCCGCGGCGGGCGCCGGCGACCAGCCGGCAGTATTCCTGTAGCCGGTAGAACAACAGAATTCCCCCTTTTGCGCGTTTGGTACATAATATGCTACCGGTTTTCTCTTGGTGCCTATAGGAGGTGGGGGGAGAGGCGGGCGGCTAAAAGGGATAATTTTCTCGCGGCGGTTATGTTGACAGGCGGGGAAAAATCCGCTATAATAACCCTTGTTCCCGAAACATGCGGAAGTAGCTCAGTGGTAGAGCATCGCCTTGCCAAGGCGAGGGTCGCGAGTTCGAATCTCGTTTTCCGCTCCACGAGAAAACCCCCGGATTTTACATCCGGGGGTTTTCGGTTATTGAGTTTCGCTGCGGCCGGCTGTGAACCGCGGTATCGGCTCAGGCCGTGCGGAAGACCCGGGGGGGCGCTTATCAACGGCTGTAATTACTTGATTTTTAGGCAATTATTATGGTATCATATAATTCATGGCATATTTGGCGGAATAAATCGCACCGCTGGTAATACTAAGCCTGAATCATAATTAAATAAGGAGGCAACACGAATCTATGAAAGTTTCTGCAGAAAAGATCGACGCCCATAAGATGGTCCTGGAGCTTGAGGTGCCGCAGTCCGAGGTGGCGAAGGCGGTTGATAAGGCTTATCATAAATTGGCCGCTAAGGTTAATATTCCCGGTTTCCGCAAGGGCAAGGTGCCCCGTAAGGTTCTGGAGATGCGCCTGGGCAAGACGGCGCTGCTGGACGAGGCGTTCGAGCTGCTGGCGACGCCGGCTTATATGAAGGCTCTTGAGGAGCAGGATCTCGAGCCGGTTACCCGCCCGGAAATCGAGGTTGTCACGTTCGAGGAAGATAAGCCGCTGGTGTTCAAGGCGACGTTTGTCGTCAAACCGGTTATCGAGCTTGGCGAGTATAAAGGTCTCAAGGTGGAGAAGCCGGCGGTGACGGTCGCCCCGGAGGAAGTTGACAAGCAGATCGAGAATCTCCGCATGCGCCACGCCAAGATGGTGGTTGCCGAGGGTGCCGCCCTGGCGAAGGGCGATTTCGCGATTATCGATTTCGAGGGCTTCATCGACGGAGTGCCGTTCAAGGGCGGCGAGGGCAAGGGTTACCCGCTGGAAATCGGCTCCGGCAGTTTCATCCCCGGATTCGAGGATCAGCTCCTTGGCGCCAAGGCCGGCGAGGAGCGCGTTGTGAAGGTGGATTTCCCTGCTGAGTACATGGCGCCTGAGCTGGCCGGCAAGTCGGCCGAGTTCAAGGTGAAGGTCAACGATGTCAAGCGCCGGGAGATACCTGCCGTGGACGCCGAGTTCGTCAAGGAAGTCAGCGACTTTGACAGTGTAGAGGAATTAAAGGCCGATATAGAGAATAATTTAAAAAAGGCGGCTGAGAACAAGGCCGACCGCGAGTACCGCGGCAACGTCATCAAGGCGGCGGTCAACAATTGTACCGTCGATCTCCCCGAAGAGGTAATCGAGAACGAGATCGACAGCATGCTGCGGGAGATGGATGTCAATCTCCAGAACCGCGGGATGAGCCTGGCTAAGTATATGGAGGCTACGAAGACGGATTTCGCCATGCTGCGCGCCAATTATCGCGAGCCGGCGGTGGAAAGCGTCAAGACCGATCTGATGCTTGAGGCGATCGCCAAAGCCGAGAATATCGAGGTCACTGGCGAGGATATGGAAAAAGAGGTGGCCGCTATGGCTGCCAGCTATCAGGCGCCGGTGGACGAAGTGCGCAAGATTATTTTCGCCGAGGGCCGCATGGAAGCCCTGAGGAGAACGGTTTTCCGCAAGAAGGCGGCCCAGGTGCTCATCGACAGTGCGGCGGCGGAATAATAGCAAACAATCCGCTGAGATAATATTATAGATATTGACAGTATCTGACGATAAATATTATAGGTTGAAAAATACCGGTACCGAGGTGTATAATTAATGAACTTCGTTCCCATAGTTGTCGAGCAATCCAACCGCGGCGAGCGCGCCTACGATATTTACTCCCGTCTTCTCAAGGACAGGATCGTCTTTATCGGCGGACCGATCGACGATTCGGTGGCAAATGTTATCATCGCGCAGCTGCTTTTCCTGGAATCCGAGGACCCCGACAAGGACATCCACCTGTATATCAACAGTCCCGGCGGCGTGGTTACCGCCGGCCTGGCGATCTATGACACGATGCAGCATGTCAAACCCGATGTGTCGACGATCTGCATCGGCCAGGCGGCGAGCATGGGTTCGCTGCTGCTGGCGGCCGGGGCGCCGGGCAAGCGTTTCGCCCTGCCGTTCTCGCGCATCATGATCCACCAGCCTCATGGCGGCGCTCAAGGTCAGGCTACCGATATCGAGATTCACGCCCGGGAGATTCTGCGGATGCGGGAGATCGGCAACGAGATTCTCGTGCGCCACACCGGGCAGTCGCTGGAGAAGATTCAGCGCGATATGGAAAGGGATTTCTTCATGTCGAGCGAGGAGGCCAAGGAGTACGGCATCATTGATGCCGTTATGGTCCAGCGCCGCAAGGAGATCCCCAAGTAATGAGGTGAAAAAGATGCTTAAGTTTGGTGATGACAGGGGACAATTGAAGTGCTCGTTCTGCGGCAAGCTGCAGGAACAGGTCAAGAAACTGGTCGCCGGCCCCGGGGTGTATATCTGCGACGAGTGTATCGAGCTGTGCAACGAGATCATAGAAGAAGAACTGAGCGAGGACGTCGAACTTGAGCTTCGTGATATCCCCAAACCCAAGGATATCAAGGATATTCTCGACCAGTACGTCATTGGCCAGGACGACGCCAAGAAGACGCTGGCGGTGGCTGTTTACAACCACTATAAGCGGATTAATCTCGGCTCGAAGCTGGAAGATGTCGAGCTGCAGAAGTCGAATATCGTAATGCTCGGCCCGACCGGCAGCGGCAAGACGTTGCTGGCCCAGACGCTGGCCAAGATTCTTAATGTGCCGTTCGCGATCGCCGACGCCACTTCACTGACCGAGGCGGGCTATGTGGGCGAGGATGTGGAGAATATCCTCCTCAAGCTCATCCAGGCCGCAGATTACGATGTGGAGAAGGCGGAGAAGGGGATCGTCTATATCGACGAGATCGACAAGATCGCCCGCAAGTCGGAGAATCCGTCGATCACCCGCGACGTGTCGGGCGAGGGCGTGCAGCAGGCGCTGCTGAAAATCCTCGAGGGCACGGTGGCGAGCGTGCCGCCCCAGGGCGGTCGCAAGCATCCCCACCAGGAGTTTATCCAGATCGACACGACGAACATCCTGTTCATCTGCGGCGGGGCGTTCGACGGTGTGGATAAGATCATCAGCTCGCGCACCGGCAAGAAGCAGCTCGGTTTCGGCGCCGATATCAAGACGCGCGAGGAGAAGAAGGTGGGCGAGATTCTGCGGCAGATTCTGCCGGAGGATCTGCTGAAGTTCGGGCTTATTCCCGAGTTCGTCGGCCGCCTGCCGGTGATCGTGACTCTGGACGCCCTGGACGAGGAGGCGCTTGTGCGTATCCTGGTCGAGCCGAAGAACGCGCTGGTGAAGCAGTACCAGAAGTTTCTCGATCTCGACAACGTGCAGCTGGAGTTCAAGGAGGAGGCCCTGCGCTCGATCGCCCATGAGGCGCTTAAGCGCAAGACCGGGGCCCGCGGCCTGCGCTCAATCATCGAGGGCATCATGCGCAATGTGATGTACGAGGTGCCGTCGCGCGGCGACGTGGCCAAGTGCATCGTGACCGGCGAGGTGGTGCTGAGCAAGGAAGAGCCCATCCTGGTGACGATAGACCGCAAGGCGAAGAAGAAAGAAGAATCTGCTTAACCGCCACGACAGCCGGGGGAGAAATCCCCCGGTTTTTTGTTTTTCCGTCGTCTGTCATGTCCGTTTTTGCCGGGATAAAATAGACGCCGCTGCCTATACTAAGAGTACGAAAACATACAAAGCAAAAGGCCGTTCAGAAGCCTCCAGATGCAAGGCGCACAGAGGACGCGCCGCGACGCGTACTCGGCCGTACGCTAGCAAGCGCCCGCAAGTGCAACGCCGCAGATGGGGGCTTATCAACGGCCGGGAACCAAAGGGGAAGGAGGTTCGGAGTGTATGGACTACGCCGTCAACATCATCACCGTGATTCAGTTTTTCTTCGCCGTCGTTATCGGCATGTACTTCTGGAATCTCCTCCGCTCCCAACAGGGCAACAGGGTAGCCGTGGAGCGGGAATCCAAGAAGGAGATGGAGAAGCTGCAGCGGCTGCGGGAGATTTCCCTGACCGAGCCGCTGGCGGAGAAAACCCGCCCGGCCAGTTTCGGGGAGATCGTCGGCCAGGCGGAGGGGCTCAAGGCGCTCCGCGCGGCGCTGTGCGGACCGAATCCCCAGCATGTGATCATGTACGGGCCGCCCGGCGTCGGCAAGACGGCGGCCGCCAGGCTGGTGCTGGAGGAGGCTAAGCGCAATTCGCTGTCGCCATTCGGCGCGGCCGCCAAGTTTATCGAGATGGACGCGACGACGGCCCGCTTCGACGAGCGCGGCATCGCCGACCCGCTGATCGGCACGGTGCACGACCCGATCTACCAGGGGGCGGGCCCGCTCGGCATCGCCGGCATCCCCCAGCCCAAGCCGGGGGCGGTGACCAAGGCTCACGGCGGCCTGCTGTTCATCGACGAGATCGGCGAACTGCATCATATCCAGATGAACAAGCTGCTGAAGGTGCTGGAAGACCGCAAGGTGTTTCTGGAGAGTTCGTACTACAGCACCGAGGATACCAACATACCGTCCCATATCCACGATATTTTCCAGAACGGCCTGCCGGCCGACTTCCGCCTGATCGGCGCGACCACCCGCATGCCTCAGGATATCCCGCCGGCGATAAGGTCGCGGTGTGTGGAGATTTTCTTCCGGCCGCTGCTGGCTGACGAGGTCTCCCTGATCGCCCGCAACGCCGTCCGCAAGGTCGAGCTGTCCATCGAGGACGAGGCGGTGGAGGTTATCAAGCGCTATGCGAACAACGGCCGCGAGGCGGTCAATATCGTGCAGATCGTGGCTGGCGTGGCACTCAATGACGGCAAGAAGAATATCACGGCCGCCGATGTGGAGTGGGTGGTGAATTTCGGCCAGTACAATCCGCAGCCGGAGCGGAAGATCGGCGCCAAGCCCCAGGTGGGGTTCGCGAACGGCCTGGCGGTGTACGGCGCGAATGTCGGCACGCTGATGGAGATCGAGGTTTCGGCGGTGCCGAACCCGTTGGGCAGCGGCAAGCTGACGGTGACGGGGGTGGTGGACGAGGAGGAGATCGGCGTGCCCGGCCGGACGATGCGCCGCAAGAGCATGGCCAAGGGGTCGCTGGATAATGTACTTACCGTTTTGTGGAGCAGGTTCGGCATTGATTACCACAAGTACGACATCCACGTCAATTTTCCCGGCGGCGGACCGGTGGACGGCCCTTCGGCCGGGGTGACGGCGGCCACGGCCATTTATTCGGCGGTGAACAATATCCCCATCGATAACACGGTGGCGATGACGGGCGAGATTTCCATCCGCGGCCTCGTGAAGCCGGTGGGCGGGGTGAGCGCCAAGATCGCGGCCGCCAAGCAGGCTGGGGCGCGGCGGGTGATCATCCCGAAGGAGAATTGGCAGGAGCTTTATAAGACGATCGGGGTGGAGGTGGTGGCGGCAGAGACGATCGACGAGGTGTTCAAAAGCGCGCTGGTTAAGGTGGGCGATCTTTGCCGGCTGGAGGTGCTGACGCCGAAGCACGATTATCTTACCGCTGCGGGGATAAAGATGTAGGGATAGGGGGAGCCGATGGCAACATCGGCTCTTTTTCAATTATATTTCTGCGATGAACGCCGGCTGCCGGGCGCAACGCGCTGCGGCGGAGGGGTCTGCCGTGGAAAATCACGCGGCAGGCGGCAGTATTTTTCATTGGAGGATTTTTCCCTGCGGCCTGAGAATATTTATAAATAGCGACGTTGAAACTAACACTGCCATGCGAATCGGAAGGAGGCGAAACAATTGTCCAAACAGCTAAGAAAGATGCCGCTACTGCCGCTCCGGGGCATTCTCGTTTTTCCATATATGATTATTCACCTCGATGTCGGCCGCGAGAAGTCGATCGGCGCGCTGGAGGAGGCGATGGTCCACGATCGCCTGATAATGCTGGCCAGCCAGCGCGACGCCCAGAACGATAAGCCGCTGCCGGAGGACATATTCAGCGTCGGCACGGTGGCCGAGATCAAGCAGCTTTTAAAGCTGCCTGGCGGCACTATCCGCGTGCTGGTGGAGGGGCTTCACCGGGCGGAGATCGTCCGCTATGCCGAGCTTGAGCCGTTTTACATGGCGGAGATCCGCGAATACGACGAGGCCGAGCCCAAGACGCCGGAGGTGGAGGCGCTTACCCGTACGGCGATCAGCCAGTTCGAGCAGTGGGTGAAGCTGAGCAAGAAGATTCCGCCGGAGACGCTGGTGTCGGTGGTGATGGTCGAGGAGCCGGGGAGGCTGACCGACCTTATCGCCAGCCACCTGGCGCTGAAGATCGAGGATAAGCAGGTGCTGCTGGACGCCGTGGATGTGAAGGAGCGGCTTGAGAGGCTGTGCGATATCCTCGGCCGCGAGATGGAGATCCTCGAGCTGGAGAAGAAGATTAACGTCCGCGTCCGCAAGCAGATGGAGAAGACCCAGAAGGAGTATTACCTGCGCGAGCAGCTCAAGGCGATCCAGAAGGAGCTGGGCGACAAGGACGACCGGATGGCCGAGGCGGACGAGTACCGCCAGCGGATGAAGGAGCAGGAGCTGCCCAAAGAGGTGGCCGAGAAGATAACCAAGGAGATCGAGCGGCTGGAGAAGATGCCGCCGATGGTGGCCGAGAGCGCCGTTATCCGCACGTATCTCGACTGGCTGCTGGCGCTGCCGTGGGCGAAGGAGACGACCGACCGCCTCGATATCGGCATCGCCGAGAAGATTCTCGACGAGGACCACTACGGTCTGGAGAAGGTCAAGGAACGTATCCTCGAATATCTGTCGATCCGCAAACTGACCGAAAAGATGAAAGGGCCCATCCTTTGCCTGGTGGGGCCGCCCGGTGTCGGCAAGACGTCGCTGGCCCGTTCGATTGCCCGCGCGATGGAGCGCAAGTTCGTGCGCGTGTCGCTGGGCGGCGTGCGCGACGAGGCCGAGGTCCGCGGCCACCGGCGCACGTATGTGGGGGCGCTGCCGGGGCGGGTTATCCAGGGGATGCGTACCGCGGGTTCGAAGAACCCCGTTTTCCTGCTGGACGAAATCGACAAGATGAGCTCGGATTTCCGCGGCGACCCGTCGGCCGCCCTGCTGGAGGTCCTCGACCCCGAGCAGAACAACACGTTCAGCGATCACTATGTGGAGGTGCCGTTCGATCTGTCGCGGGTGCTGTGGGTGGTGACGGCCAATGTGATGCACAATATACCCCGGCCGCTCCTCGATCGCATGGAGACGATCACCATCGCCGGCTATACCGAGGAGGAGAAGGTCCAGATCGCCGTCCGCTACCTCATCCCCAAGCAGGTCCGCGACCACGGCCTGACAGATAAGCAGATTATTTTCTCCGAGGGCACCATCCAGAAGGTCATTCGCGATTATACCCGCGAGGCCGGGGTGCGCAATCTCGAACGCAATATCGCCAACCTGTGCCGCAAGGCGGCCCGCCAGATAGTGCAGGAGAAACGGACGGTGGTGAAGATCACCGCCCAGAATCTGCATACATTCCTGGGGGCGCCCAAGTACCGCCACAACAAGACGGAGCGCAATCTCCAGGTGGGGGTGGCCACCGGCCTGGCCTGGACCGAGGTGGGCGGCGACGTGCTGGCGGTCGAGGTTTCGACGATGAAGGGCAAGGGCAAGCTGACCCTTACCGGCCAGCTCGGCGGCGTTATGCAGGAGTCGGCCCAGGCGGGCTTCAGCTATGTCCGCAGCCGCGCCGAGGAGCTTGGTATCGAACCCGGTTTTTACGAGAAGACCGATATCCATATCCACCTGCCGGAGGGCGCCATCCCCAAGGACGGCCCGTCGGCCGGCATCACGATGGCGACGGCGATCGCCTCCGCCCTGACCGGCCGGGCGGTGAAGAACGATATCGCCATGACGGGCGAGATCACGCTCCGCGGCCGCGTCCTGCCGGTCGGCGGCATCAAGGAGAAGGTGCTGGCCGCCCACCGGGTGGGCATAAGGAAGATCGTCCTCCCCAAGGAGAACAAGCGCGATATGGATGATATCCCGGTGAATGTGAAACGCAGTCTGGAGTTCGTCCTGGTGGAGCATATGGACGAGGTGCTCGCGGCCGCGCTGGCGGACCAATGAGTACGACGGCGGCGACGCCGAACGTGGTGGGCGCCCGCTACCTGGCGTCCGCCGTGCGGGCCGATCAGTACCCGGAGGGGGACTTTGCCGAGGTGGCTTTTATCGGCCGCTCGAATGTGGGCAAATCGTCGCTGATAAATTCCCTCTGCCGCCACGGCGGCCTGGCCCGGATCAGCGCCACTCCCGGCAAGACGCAGACGATCAACTTTTATTCCGTGGCTCTCAAGTACAGCGAGGAGGAGCGGCGCCAGTTCCTGCTGGTCGACCTGCCGGGCTACGGCTACGCCCGTACCGGTCGGGCGACGCGCCGCCAGTGGACGAAGTTCATCGACGAGTTTCTGGCCGCGTCGCCGCGGCTGAGGCTGGTCTGCCAACTGGTCGACAGCCGCCACCCGCCGATGGACAGCGATAAGGACGCTTACCGGCGTCTGGCCGAGCTCGGCCGGCCGGTGCAGGTGGTGGCCACCAAGACGGACAAGCTTTCCCGCCAGGCGGCGAAGAAGAATGTGGCGGTTATCCGCGCCGGCATGGCGCTGCCGGAAGGCGCGAATGTCATTGCTTACTCGGCGACGGACGGCACTGGGCGGAGCGAGCTCCTTGACGTGATCAGCCAGATTTTGCTAAAATGAATGCATACGGGGGCAGTCTGACCAGTCTGCCCCTTGTTAATTTCGGGAGGCGCCATGCTTAACGACTTCGACAAGCAGCTGCTGAATATCATCCAGAGCGATATTCCGCTGGTTTCCCGTCCGTTCGCCGTCCTGGCCGAGCGCCTCGGCGCCGACGAGGCGACAGTTATCGAACGCCTGCGGTTCCTCCGGGAAAACGGTTTTATCCGCCGCATCGGCCCGTTTTTCGACTCAAGCCGGCTGGGTTATGTGAGCACGCTGGTGGCGCTGGCGGTCGAGCCGGACGATTTGCCGGCGGTGGCCGCAGCGGTGAACGCCTATCCCGGCGTGACCCATAACTACGAGCGCGAGGGGGCATACAACCTGTGGTTCGCGCTGCTCAGCCCGAATATGGCCGCCCAGGAGCGGGTGCTGGCCGCCGTCGCGAGTCTGCCGGGCATAAAGAGGCTGCTTAATCTGCCGGCGACGAAGAAATTCAAGGTTAATGTGCGTTTTACGCTGGAGTAGGTGAGGATGCTGGACGAACTCGACAGGAAGATTATCGCCGCGCTGCAGGACGATCTGCCGCTGGTGCCTGAGCCGTACAAGGCGGTGGCCGGGCGGCTGGGCATCGCTGAGGAAGAGCTGCTGGCAAGACTCGCGGGCTACCGGGGGAGAGGCGAGATGCGGCGGATGGGGGCGGTGCTGAGGCACCGCGAGATCGGTTATGCCGCCAACGCGCTGTGCGCCTGGCAGGTGCCCGCGGACAGGCTCGAGGCGGCGGCGGCGGCGATGACCGCCAGCGCGGCGGTGACGCATTGCTACGCCCGCGTGCCGCGGGACGGCTGGCCCTATAATTTTTATATCATGCTTCACGGGCATACCCGCGAGGAGTGCTCCCGGATGGCGGCCGCGCTGGCGGCCGAACTCGGTCTGGGCGATTTTGTCATGCTTTTCTCCACTAAGGAGTGGAAGAAGACGAGTATGCGCTATTTCGGGGAGGGAGAGATATGATCAGGGGGTTCGACGAACTCCTGGCTGCGGCCCGCAGCCTGCCGTCCCGCCGGGTGGCGGTGGCGGCGGCGCACGACGATGCGGTGCTCGAGGCGGTGCGCGATGCGCGGGCGCGGGGGATCGCCGAGTTCGTGCTGATCGGCGACCAGGCCAAGCTGAAGTCCCTGGCGGGTTCTACAGGGGTGAACCTCGCCGACGTGGAGGTGATCCACGAGCCCGACGTCCGCCAGGCGGCGCGGCGGGCGGCGGCGATGGTGGGCAGCGGCCAGGCCGATATGCTGATGAAGGGGCTTATCGGCACAGGCGATTTCCTACGCGCTCTGCTTGATAAGGAGCTAGGCCTGCGCACCGGCTCGCTGCTCAGCCATGTGTTCGTCATCGAGCTCGCCGGCTGGGACAGGCTACTGTTTGTGACCGACGCGGCGATGAATGTCAGCCCGACGCTGGCCGATAAGGCGGCCATCATCGGCAACGCCGTCACGCTGGCGGGGGTTCTGGGGGTCGACCCGGTTAGGGTGGCCGTGCTGGCGGCGGTGGAGACGGTGGACGCCGGCATGCCGGCGACGCTGGAGGCGGCCGCGCTGGCGAAAATGGCCGAGCGGGGCCAGATTAAAGGGGCGATTGTCGACGGCCCGCTGGCGCTCGACAACGCGATCAGCGAAGAGGCGGCCCGCCACAAGGGGATCGTGAGCCAGGTGGCCGGCAGGGCCGATATCCTGATGGTGCCCGATATCGAGGCCGGCAACATGCTCGGCAAGTCGATGGTCTATTTCGCCCGCGCCCGCATCGCCGGGCTGGTGATGGGCGCCGCCAAGCCGGTTATCGTGACTTCGCGGGCCGACAGCGCCGAGTCGAAGCTGCTGTCGATCGCTCTGGGTGTCTTCACGGCGAAGTGAAATAAGGAACTTTCACATTTTATCCAGCGGCAGGAGGATTTTGCCCGCGGTGATAGAATACGTGTATGTAAAAATACTGGTCAGACCACCTGTCCGCGGGGAATTTCGGCTGTCGCGGGGGTGGCGCTGACAAGGGCGTATTTAAGGCCCGGTGTTGGTAAAAACTAACGAATGATTATGAAGGTTCGGGATTCCCGCCTTTGTATACGGAGCGGCTGGTTTAACCGCGCTATTGCCCCGCAGGACAGGTCGCAGTTCTGATCGCAACCCGCGTGACGGACTGCGCTCTTGCGCCTGCGACTCGCTTAACGGCGGGCCGGGGAACGCGGCTGCCCGCGGCGCGTCGCTTTGCCCGAGAGAGGGCGCACGGCAGGGTGTGGCGAAACGCGGCGGGACAGGCAGGTTATTTCAGCGTCCGGAGGTCATATTATTTTCAGGAGGTGGCTGTTTTATGGCCGAAGTTTCACTGCAAGGTGAACAGAGAGTGTTCATGACAGGCAACGAGGTTGTTGCCTGGGCTGCCGTGGCAGCGAAGGTCGACATCATGTACGGGTACCCGATTACCCCCCAGAACGAGATTATGCATTACTGGACGAGGCTGGCGCCCAAATACGGCAAGCGCTTCCTCCAGACAGAGGACGAGATTTCCGCCGGCTTCACGATGCTCGGCGGCGTCATGACCGGCCGCAAGGCGTTCACCGCGACCGCAGGCCCGGGCAACGTGCTGATGCAGGAGTCGTGTGTGATGGCCGAAATGATGCGCCTGCCGGCGGTGTACGTGATTCAACAGCGGGGCGGCCCGTCGACGGCTACCGTCATTTACGCCCAGCAGGAGACGACGCTCACCTGTTTCGGCGGCAACGGCGAAGGCCACCGCATCGTTTATTCGACGGCGACTCACCAGGAGCTGTTCGATTATACGCTCAAGGCGTTCAACGCCGCCTGGACCTACCGGTTCCCCTCCTTCGTGCTCGGCGACGGCTACCAGGCCAAGATGCGCGAGCCGCTGACCATTTACGAGGCCGCGGCCAAGGGCGTCGAGCTTGTCCCGACCGAGCCGATGGTCGGTGAGGTCAAACCCGGCAAAAAGTTCAAGCACCTCCGCAACACCTACAACACCGAGGAGGAGCTTTACGAGGTCGTTATGGCTAACCAGCGCGACTGGGACGCCATGGCTCCCAAGGTGGTCGAGTGGTCTGAAAAGGACTGCCAGGACGCCGACGTGGTGTTCGTGTGCCACGGCGTCGTATCCCGCGCCGCCATCGGCGCCGTCGATGAGCTCAGGGCCCAGGGCAAAAAGGTCGGTCTCTTCCGCCCCATTACTGTTCGCCCCTTCCCGGAAAAACAGCTCGCCGACGCGGTCAAAAACGCCAAAAAGGTGGTTGTGGCCGAGTCTGCTTATGGCCAGCTTCTTAAGATGGTGCAGGTCGCGATGTGCGGCGGCAAGGCCGAGATCGTCCCGATGCTCCGTCCGGGGATCGGCATCACCACCGAAGAACTCGTGGAAGAATACAACAAACTGTGATGGCAGGGGGAAGATAGCATGCAAGAGTTGAAAGAGAACAATGTTCTTCAGCCGGCTATGCCCAAGAGCTGGAATGAAGAGACAAAACCGCATAAATTCTGTCCCGGCTGCGGCCACGGGATTATTCTCAAGGCGGTGGGCGAGGTCATCGACGAACTGGGCATCCAGGATAAGATCGTCTTCGGCTGCGATATCGGCTGTTCGCTCCTGTCGTGGGATTTCTTCGCCTGCGACAGCGTACAGACCCACCACGGCCGCACGACGCCGGTCATCACCGGCATGAAGCGCGCCAACACCGATATAATCGGCATTGCTTACATGGGCGACGGCGGCGGCTACGCCATCGGTTCGCAGCATCTTTTCAACGCCGCGGTGCGCGGAGAGAAGATCACGATAATCCTGTGCAACAACTGCAACTACGGGATGACCGGCGGCCAGATGGCGCCGACAACCCTGCCTGGCATGAAAACCGAGACGTCGCCTTACGGCCGTGATGTCGAGCAGACCGGCTACCCGACCAAGGGCCCCGAAATGGTGGCCGCCGTGGCTCCCGAGGGCGCGTATGTCGCCCGCGGCACGATCGCCAACGTCCGCCAGTTGAAAGGTTTCATCAAGAAGGCCCTGGAAAATCAGATGGCCGGCAACGGTATTTCGTTCGTGGAATGCCTGTCGTCCTGCCCGACGAACTGGCGCACCAACGCCAAGCAGACCTGGGAGTTCGTGGAGAAGGATATGGCTCAGTACTTCAAGGTCGGCGAACTCAGGACCCCGCAGGCGAAGGAGGGCAAATAAGATGGCAAAAGTCGTGAAAATAGCCCTGGCCGGTGAAGGCGGGCAAGGCGTTCAGTCGATTGCCGAGATTTTGGCCGAGGCGGCCAACGAGGAAGGCAAAAACGCCCTGTATATCCCCAACTTCGGCGTCGAGCAGCGGGGCGGCGTTTCGATCGCTTTCGTGCAGATTTCCGACGGCGCGATCGGCGCGCCCAAGTTCGTGGAGGCGGATATCCTTATCCCGCTTAGCCCGCGCGCGGTAAAAAGGACCAAGATGCACGCCGGCAAAAATACGGTGTATATCTACGATAATTCTCTCGTTCAGGAAGCCGAGGTCAACGACAATATCGTCGGCATGCAGTATTTCGACGTGACCCCGCCCTGCCCGACGGCGGACGCGGCCAACGCCGATATGCAGCAGGATATGATCGCCGGCGAGCCCAAGACCTGTTCGTTTACCAGACCCGGCCCCGGCGTCGATCCCGCCGATCTCCCGACCAACGTCAAGAAGGTCATCGCCTGCCCCGCCAACGATCTGGCCAAGAACGAGCTGCATCCGCGGGTTTTCAACATCATCATCCTCGGCGCGATTATCGCCGCCACGGAAGTGTTGCCCATGGACAGCATCAAGAAGGCGCTGGAAACCAAGCTCGGCGATAAGTTCAAGGCCGATCCCAAGCTGCGCGACATGAACTTCAAGGCGCTCGACCGCGGCTACGAACTCATCAAGAGCGCGATGTAAGGAGGGGTACTAAAGTGGCAAAAGTTAACTGGGAGTCGGCTGTCTACGAAAGCAACAAAGGTATGTGGGGGGTCTTCGCCGGGCTGTGCAAGGGCTGCGGCCTGTGCATCGAGAAGTGCCCGGTGAAGTGCATAAGCTGGTCCGAGGGGCTCGGTGTGTACGGCACGCCCCGCGTCGAGGCCGACATGGAAAAATGCATTGTCTGCGGCATCTGCCAGACGGTTTGCCCCGACTGCGCTATCCGGGTCGAAAAGAAGAAATAATTGCCACCTATGGACTGACCCAGGAAAGATGGTGTATTATAGAAGCAGATTTTGTGGTTGGTCAGGAGAATTGACGGTGAAACAACACGCCATTTTTGAACTGGCACAGACCGAACTAGTAGCTGTAGAACAGGAACTGGCTTCTATAATCCGGTCCAGGGTCGATCTAGTAACCGATATCGGCAGCCATTTGCTCAGGGCGGGCGGCAAACGCCTGCGGCCCGCCCTGTATATCCTCTGCGCCAAGAGCGGCCGGCAGGATCCCGCGGGGATCGTGCCTGTGGCCGCCGCCATCGAGCTTATCCACATGGCGACGCTGGTGCACGACGATGTCATCGACAATGCTGCGACACGAAGGGGACTGGCGACCGCCAACGCCCGCTGGGGCAACCATATAACCGTGCTGGCGGGAGATTATCTCTTCGCCAAGGCATTTTCCCTCATCTCCGCCCATGGCGGCAGTCGCGCTCTCCAGATACTGACGGAGACGATTTGCTCGATCTGCGAGGGGGAGATCAGCCAGGCCCGCGATCTGTTCAACCCCCGGCAATCGATGGAGGATTACCTCACCCGTATCGACAATAAAACAGCCGGCTTTATCGCCGCCAGCTGCGAGCTCGGCGCTCTCACCGCCGGCCTGCCGCCCGCAGAGGTCGAAGCCCTGCGGTATTACGGCTACGCCATCGGGATGGCTTTTCAGATTACCGACGACCTTCTCGATGTTACCGCTTCGTCGGAACAGATCGGTAAACCGGCGGGGAACGATCTCCGCCAGGGTGTCTTGACGCTGCCTATAATATATGCCCTGCAGAATAGCCCCCAGGCAGGGGAGCTGCGCCAGATAATCGAGGCCCGCGACATGACGGACGCGCACGTGCAAAAGGGCATCGCTGTCGTTCATACGACCGACGCCGTGGAGTATTGCTACAGCCAGGTGAGCGATTATCTGGCGACCGCGCGCCGCGTGCTGCCGGCATCGCTGCCGACGGAGGTGCGGAAATCGCTGTGGAATATAGCGGATTTCGTAGGGCTCCGCAAATACTAGCGCACGGAGGAAGCATGTTTAGGCCGGTTAAGACCAAGAAAGTCTACGAGGAGATCATCGGTCAGATCAAGAAACTGATCGTCGACGGTAAACTCCAGCCGGGCGATAAGCTGCTGTCGGAGCGTGAACTGTCGGAGAAGCTCAATGTGAGCAGGGCGTCGGTGCGCGAAGCGTTCAGCGCCCTCGAGATGATGGGCATCATCGCCATCCGCCCGGGCGAAGGCAGCTTCGTCCGCCAGGTGTCCTTCGAGGGGATGCTTGAGCCGCTTTCCTTCATCCTGCAGATGGAGATCGACGACATCATGCAGCTTCTCGAGGTGCGCAAGATCCTCGAGGTGGAGACGGCCGCCCTCGCGGCCCTGAGGGCCACGCACGAGGACCTGGAGGATATCCACCGCTCGATCCTCGGCATGAAGGAAGAACTCCGGCGCGGCGAAGTCGGCGACACCGCCGACGCGAGCTTCCATTTCGCGATCGCCAAGGCTGCGAACAACCCGATTCTCATCAAGGTCATGAATACCATCTCCGACCTTATGAATAAGTCCTTCCGCTCGTCGCGGCAGAAGCTCTTCCTGATCGAAAATATGCCGGCGGTGCTTTATAACGCTCATTTCGAAATTTACGAGGCGATTTCCGACCATAATCCCAGCCTGGCCCGCCTGCGGATGCGCGAGCACCTGACGATGGTGGAGGATGCCATGCGTGAACTGCGCGACGGCGGCATCACTTCGCTGAAAAATTTCCGCGATATTCCGTCGGAGCACAAGATAAGAAAAGATTTCGGCTTCCCTTCATAACCCCGCAGTTGGTGAAGAAAGAAGCCTTTTTCTTGGGGCCGACTTTTCAGAATAATGGGAATGTTACAAGATTCACATACCCGCAAGGGCGCCCGAATGGGCATAATGAGAGTTTATAGCAATATATCAATTAGCTATAAGGGGTTTGACGCGCGGTTGTCGAATATTTCGACGGTGAGTTGCGGTCCGCTTTCAGAATTATGCAATATCCCCGGTTTTTTTCCAAGGGTTGCCGGCCGATTACCCATTATTGGCCTGACCAATAGACCGATTGAAGGGAGTGATGCGCAAGATAAGTGGGAGGGGAATTTGTCAGGTTGTGTATCTTAAAAAAAAGTAAGGGGTGTATGCGATGAAATGGACTCAAATTTATGATCCGCTGGGTAATATTGGTCTTTCGGCGCTTATTGCCGCCATTCCGCTCTTTATCCTTCTGTACATGCTGGGCGTAAGGCGTGCGAAGGGTCATCACGCTGCTTTCGTGGGCGTCGCCTCAGCGGTCGTTATCGCCATCGCCGTATGGGGTATGCCGGTCGGTCTCGCGCTTAATTCCACCTTCCTCGGTGCCCTGTTCGGCATCTTCCCGATCGTCTGGATCGTCGTTACCGCTATTTGGGTGTATAACATGACGGTCGAATCGGGCGAGTTCGAGATAATCAAGAATTCGCTGGCCTCGATCACCGAGGACCGCCGCCTGCAGGCGCTGTTCATCGCTTTCGCGTTCGGTTCGTTCATCGAGGGCACGGCCGGTTTCGGCACGCCTGTGGCCATCACCGCCGCCATGCTGGTGGGCCTGGGCTTCAACCCCGTCTACGCCGCCGGTATCTGCCTGATCGCCAACACCGCCCCGGTCGCTTTCGGCGCCATCGGTATCCCCATCGTGGTCGCCGCCCAGGTAACCAACCTCGATATGATGCATATCTCCCAGATCGTCGGCCGCCAGCTGCCCTTCCTGTCGATCATCGTGCCGCTGTGGCTGGTCGTTACCATGTGCGGCTGGAAACGCTCGATGGAAGTGCTGCCCGCCGTGCTTGTAGCCGGTTTCTGCTTCGCAATTACCCAGTTCTTCACCGCCAACTACGTTAACCCCTACCTGCCCGATATCACGTCGGCCGTCGTGACCATCGCCGGCCTGGGCCTGTTCCTCAAGGTGTGGAAGCCGGACAATGTCTGGCACTTCCCGGATGAGAAACCCGCCGCCACCGGCAAGGTCCAGCTGAAGTACTCGGCCGGCGAAGTCGTCCGCGCCTGGGGCCCGTACCTGATTCTGGCCGTTCTCGTTTTCCTGTGGGCCGACGACAAGTTCATCGGCTTCAAAAAGGTTCTGCTCGGTTGGGAGAAAGGCCTCGGCCTTCTGCCGTTCGCCTGGCCCGGCCTGCATAACGCGGTAATCAAGGCCGCCCCCGTTGTGGCCAAGAATGCTCCCTATGCCGCGACCTACGGCATCAACTTCCTGTCCGCCGCCGGCTCCGCCATCCTGCTGTCCGGCATCCTGTCTGTGCTGATCATCCCGAACTACGGCTTCGGCCGCGCCATCAACTGCTTCGGCCGCACCATCAAGCAGCTGGTGTACCCGATCGGCACGATCGCCATGATCCTCGGCCTCGCCTACATCATGAACTACTCGGGCATGAGCTCGACCCTCGGCCTGGCCTTCACCGCCACCGGCAAGGCGTTCCCGTTCTTCGCCCCGATCCTCGGCTGGCTGGGCGTGTTCCTGACCGGTTCGGACACCTCCTCGAACGCCCTGTTCGGTTCGATGCAGAAGACTGCTGCCGAGCAGATCGGCGTCGACCCCAACCTCACCGTCGCGGCCAACTCGTCCGGCGGCGTGTGCGGCAAGATGATCTCCCCGCAGTCCATTTCGGTTGCGACTGCCGCTACCGGCCTGGTCGGCGAAGAGGGCACGATCTTCCGCTTCACCCTCATGCACAGTATCGCGATGGTTCTCTTCATGGGCGTCCTCACGTATCTCCAGGCTTACGCGCTGCGCTTCATGCTGCCGTAGCGTAAATGAGCGGAAATAGGTGGCGGGTTTTGACGCCCGCCACCCCTTTCCCCCCGAATTAACTCCCGTTAGACAATGCGCGGAGGAGAGAATTGACAATGAACGCAAACAATATCCAGGAGCTGAAGGCGATCGTCGGCCCCCAGTGGGTGGCGACGGAGAAGGAAGACCTGATCTGCTACGGCTATGACGCCACCCCCGGCTTTTTCAACCTGCCGGAGGCGGTGGTGCAGCCGGGCAACAAGGAAGAAGTGGCCGCCATCCTCAAGCTTGCCAACCGGGAGAAGTTCCCGGTCTATACCCGCGGCGCGGGAACAAACCTGAGCGCCGGGTCGGTGCCCGAAAAAGGCGGCGTGGTGCTGTTTACCGGCCGCATGAACAAGATCCTTTCCGTCGACCCCGAAAACTGGACGGCGGTGGTTGAGCCCGGGGTTATCGTGTCCGAGCTGAACGCAGCCGTAGAAAAATACGGTCTTATCTACCCGCCCGATCCGGGGACGGTGACCACCGCCAGCATTGGCGGCACGGTGGCCGAGAACTCCGGCGGCCTGCGGGGCCTCAAGTACGGCGTTACAAAGCACTACGTCACCGGCGTCGAGGTGGCGTTGGCCGACGGCTCGATCGTCGAATACGGTGGCGGCAACGTGAAGGCGCCCGGTTACGATATGGTGATGCTGTTCACCGGGTCGGAGGGTACGCTGGGAGTCCTGACGAAGATCACCGTGCGGCTCGTGCCCGCGCCCGCCAGCCGCCGCAGCATGATCGCCACTTTCGCCGATCTTAACGGCGCCGGCAAGTCGATCGCCGATATCATCAGCCACAAGATTATCCCGGCGACGCTGGAGATCATGGACAATTACACCATCCGCACGGTGGAGAGCTTCGCGAAGCTGGGGCTGCCGGTGGAGGCCGAGGCGATCATCCTGGCCGAGGTCGACGGCGACGCCGATACGGTCGAGGCGGACGCCGCCAAGATGGAGAAGATCCTGCGCGACAACGGCGGCGAGGTCCGCGTGGCGAAGAGCGCCCAGGAGCGCGACCAGATATGGGCGGCAAGGCGGGCGGCGCTGCCGTCGCTGGCCAAGCTGCGCCCGTCGACGTTCTGCGAGGACGCGACGGTGCCCCGCGACAAGGTGCCTGATATGGTAAGGCTGGTGACCGAGATCGCCGCCCGCAACAAGGTGGAGATCGGCACGTTCGGCCACGCCGGCGACGGCAACCTTCATCCGACGATCGTTGCCGATTTACGCGACGCCGAGGAGATGGAGCGCGTTTATAAGGCGATGGACGAGATTTTCATGCACGCGCTCAAGCTCGGCGGCACACTGTCGGGCGAGCACGGCATCGGGCTGGGAAAACTGAAGTACATGCCCGACCAGTTTGGCGCCGAGGGCATGGCGGTGATGCGGGGCATCAAGCAGGCTCTCGATCCCAACAATATCCTCAATCCAGGGAAACTGGTGGGCGAGGTACACTAAAAAATCACAGGCGGTGCGCGGCCTTCGCCGGATGCGCACCGCCTGTCGTTTGCGGGGACGCGGGCGGGCGTAATCACGGCCTGTACTTTTGGCGCGCGGTTCAGTATAATTATAGTTAAAGTAGTTTAAGGGATGTGGTACTGTGTTCAACCTGGGCATGCCGGAACTGGCCCTGATTCTTGTTATCGCTCTCATCGTTTTCGGACCGGGCAAGCTGCCCGAAGTGGGCAAGGCGCTGGGCAAGGGTCTGGGCGAATTCCGCCGGGCGATGTCGGGCGAGGGCGCCGCGAAGGAAGAGCCGATCACCATCGAGGCCAAGCCGGTGGAGAAGAAGCCTGAAGAGAAACCGGAAGAGAAGCCCGCCGACGCCAAGAAACAGGACGAGACGAAGTGAGGATAACCAATGTCTGATACGCCCCGGGAAATTGAAAGCGAACAGGGGGAGCAGGTCCCCAGCAGCGAGATGTCGCTTGTCGACCATCTGCAGGAACTGAGGAAGCGGCTGATCGTTTGCGTCGTCGTCGTGCTGGCGGCCAGCATCGCCTGTTATTTTTTTGCCGTCGAGCTGGTACATATCATCACCGCTCCGGCCGGCAAGTTATACTATATGAATCCGGCGGAGGCCTTTTTCACCTACCTGAAGGTGTCCTTCTTCGCCGGTTTTCTGGTGTCCCTGCCGGTGGTCTTCTACCAGTTGTGGGCATTCGTGGTGCCGGCCCTGACCAGGCAGGAGCGGACAGCTTCGCTGTTCCTCGTCCCCGCGTCGCTGGTGCTGTTTTTCGCCGGCCTGGCCTTCTCTTATTTCCTCGTGCTGCCGGCGGCCATCGGGTTCTTTATCGGTTTCGCCACCGAAGATTTGCAGCCGATGTTTTCCATCGGCCAGTACCTGTCGTTTGTGATTTCTTTCATGCTGCCTTTCGGCTTCGTGTTCGAACTGCCGCTGTTCATCATCGTGGCCGCCAAGCTGGGCGTCATCGGTTCGGGCTTCCTGGTAGCCAAGCGGAAGATGGTCGTCGTGCTGTCGTTCGTGGTGGGCGCGGTCGTTTCGCCGACCCCGGACGTGTTTTCGCAGACGATGATTGCGGTGCCGCTGATGGTTTTGTATGAGATCAGTATTATCATTGTTCGCCATGTATTGCGGAAATAGGCGGCGATACTTTGGCGGCCGTTGATAAGCACCCATCTGCGGCGTACCCGCAAGGGGCAGGCCGCTGTTCTAGGCGCTGAAGCGCCAAGAACTTGCGCACTTAGGTCTGCGGGAGCTTGCTTGCGTACGTCCGAGTACGCGGCGCGGCGCTTCCTCGACCTGCCTTGCATCTGGGTACTTCTGAACGGCCGCAGCGAATTAAAGACCGGGGGAGTTTAATTGGCTTTTAACGATTTACGCGAATTTATCGCCGCTCTGGAGTCTCGCGGTTGGCTGAAGCGCATTCGCCAACCGGTGGACTGCGAGCTGGAGATAACCGAGATAACCGACCGGGTGTCAAAGCTGAGCGGGGCGAAGAATGTCGCGCTGCTGTTCGAGAATGTGAAGGGTTACGACGTCCCGGTGCTGATGAACGCTTTCGGCAGCATGGAGCGGATGGCGCTGGCTCTCGGCGTGGACAAGGTGGACGATATCGCCGACGAGATCCGCGACCTCCTGAAGCTGCCGTATGTTTCCCTGCAGAGCAAGCTCGACCTTATTAAGCTTGTTCCCGCCGCCAAGCGGGCTTTGAATTTTCCCAAGTATGTAAAGACCGGCCCGTGCAAAGAGGTCATCATCAAGGACCAGCCCTCGCTGGCCAAGTTCCCGGTGCTGAAGTGCTGGCCGGGGGACGCCGGTCCCTTCATCACGCTGCCGCTGGTGTTTACGAAGAACCCGCGCACCGGCAAGCGCAATGTGGGTATGTACCGTATGCAGGTATACGACGAGACGACCACCGGCATGCACTGGCACGTGCACAAGGGCGGCGCCGACAATTACCGCGCCCACCGCGAGCTGGGCAAGGACCGTATCGAGGTGGCGGTGGCTATCGGCGGCGACCCGGCGGTGACTTACGCCGCGACAGCGCCGCTGCCGCCGAATATCGACGAGATGATTTTCGCCGGCTTCCTGCGCCGCAAACCAGTAGAACTGGTGAAGTGCGAGACGGTGGATATCGAGGTGCCGGCGACGGCGGAGATCGTGCTCGAAGGCTATGTCAAGGTTGACGAAATGAGGCGGGAGGGGCCGTTTGGCGACCATACCGGCTATTATTCGCTCGCCGACGAGTATCCCGTTTTTCACCTCACCTGCATTACCCACCGCAAGAACCCGATTTATCCGGCCACCATCGTCGGCAAGCCGCCGATGGAGGACTGTTTCATGGCCAAGGCGACCGAGCGGATTTTTCTTCCGCTGCTGCAGCAGGTGCTGCCGGAGGTCGTCGACATCAACCTGCCGCTGGAGGGCGTATTCCATAACTGCGCCGTCCTCGCCATCAAGAAGAGCTACCCCCAGCACGCCAAGAAGGTGATGCACGCCGTGTGGGGCCTCGGCCAGATGATGTTCACGAAGATGATTATCGTCGTGGACGCCCATGTGAATGTGCAGGATATGAACGAGGTCTGGTGGCGGGTGTTCAACAATATCGACGCCCGCCGCGATATCGTGCTGGCCGACGGACCGCTGGACTCCCTCGACCACTCTTCGCCCATGCCCCACTGGGGGACGAAGATGGGGATCGACGCGACCAAGACGTGGCCGGAGGAGGGCAATACGCGGGAGTGGCCGGACGAAATAGTAATGTCGCCGGAAGTGAAGAGCCGGATCGACGGGATATGGAAGGATCTTGGCCTTGGGTAAGCTGAAATCTCACCTCGACAATATTGCTTTTTCCCACTCGGTGTTCGCGCTGCCGTTCGCGTACATGGGCGCTTTCCTCGCCGCCGGCGGCTTTCCCGGCGGCGCCGCTCTTTTCTGGATAACGGTGGCGATGGTGGGCGCCCGTAGCGCGGCGCTGGCGCTCAACAATCTCATCGACCTTAAGTTTGACAGGCTTCATCCTCGCTTCACCGCCCGGCCGATGGTGACCGGCGCTGTGAAGCGCTGGGAGGCGGCGCTGTTCATCGCCGTCAGTCTGGCTGTCTTCGTTTTCGCCGCCTATCAGCTCCATCCGCTGGCCCGCACGCTGTGGCCGCTGGCGGTCGTGCCCTTCGTCGTCTATCCGTATATGAAACGGTTTTCGTGGACCTGCCACCTGGTGCTGGGGGTGGCCCTCGCCGGCGCGCCGGTGGGGGGCTGGATCGCCGTCCGCGGCGAGCTGACCGCACCGGTGATGCTGCTGGCGACGGCGGTGGGCGTGTGGATCGCGGCGTTCGATGTCATTTACGGCTGCCAGGATGTGGCCTTCGACAAGGCCCACGGGCTGCATTCCATGCCGGTGAGGTTCGGCGTGGCCGGCGCCTTGCGACTGGCGAGGCTGATGCATGTCGCGAGCGTGGCCGCTTTCGCCGCGGCGGGGTGGCTGGCCGGTCTCGGTCCCTGGTACTACGCCGGGGTGGCGCTGGCGGCGGGCGTGCTCGTCTATCAGCACAGCATTGTGGCCGCCGACGACCTGAGCCGCGTCACCCAGGCGTATTTCCTGCGCAACGGGCTGGTGGGGATGGCGATTTTCCTGTTTACGGTATTAAGCCTCAGCCTGTAGCGCCCCGGCCCGGTCGGGAGGCGGCGCAAGACGGGTTTCCCGGAGAGGGGATCAATAATGCCGACAATGCGGCGCGAGGTTATCCTCGGCGCGTCTATCTGGCTTCACTGGTTTTCCCTTTTTGCATACTTGCCCATCGTGCCTACCTATGCCAAGGATCTTGGCGCCGGCTACCAGATGATCGGCATCATCCTCGGCTCGTACGGCTTCACGCAGATGGCGCTCCGCCTGCCGCTCGGCATACTGGCCGACCGGCTCAACAAACGACGGGTCTTCCTGGTGGCCGGCGCGGCGCTCTGCGTCGTCAGCGCCTTCGGCATGTGGCTGATCCGCGACGCCGTGGCGCTGCTGATTTTCCGCATGCTGTCCGGAGTGGCGGCGACGGTGTGGGTCGTCCAGTCGGTGCTGTTCGCCAGCTACTATTCACAGGCGGAGTCGGCCAAAGCGATGGGCCTGGTTTCGGCGGTCGTCATCTGCGGCGAGATGGTGGCGATGCTGATCGGCGGCGTTGTCGCCGAATACTACGGCCAGGAGCAGACGTTCCTGCTGGCCGCCGTGGTCGGGGTAGGGGCGCTGGCTTTGTGCCTGGCTATCCGCGAACCGGCCGGGCTCAAGTCGGCGGCGCCGCTGCGGCTGGCGGAGGCGGCGACGATCGCCCGTGACCGCGGCCTTGGGCTGGCGTCGATCCTCGGCTTCATCGTCCAGGCGATGTCCTACGCGACGGCGTTCGGTTTCGTGCCGCTTGTCGCCAAGAACCTCGGCGCGAGCTACGCTGAGATCGGGTTGCTGCCGACCGTTTATATGCTGCCGGGGATGCTGGCCTCGATGTTCAGCGGCACCGTGTTCCTGCGGCTGTTTAGCGAGCGCTCCCAGACGGTCGCCGGCCTGCTGATGATGGCCGCCTCGTGCGCGCTTGTTCCCGCGGCATCAGGCCTGCCGGCGCTTTTTCTTCTCCAGTTTATCGGCGGCTTCGGGCGCGGTGTGGTCTATCCGCTGCTGATGGTGCTCTGCATCCGCGATATCGACGCCGGTCGCAAGGCGACGGCGATGGGCTTTTTCCAGGCGGCGTACGGGATGGGGATGTTCGTGGGACCGCTCGCGGTCGGCGAACTGAGCCAGACGGCCGGGCTGGACTGGGGATTCTGGGCGGTCGGCCTCATAGGTCTGATCGGCGCCGCGGTGGCCCTCGCCGCGACTCCGGGCCGAAAGTCGGCGGAACCGGGCAAAGGATAATGAAAAGAGGTCCGCACCTTCGTGCGGACCTCTTAGACTTATATGCAAAGCTAAAGGCGGTTCAGAAGTCCCCAGATGCAAGGCAGGTCGAGGAAGCGCAGCGACGCGTACTCGGCGTACGCTAGCAAGCTCCCGCAGACCTAACGCCGCAGATGGGGGCTTATCAACCGCCGAGTTAAAGAATCCGGCGGGCGCCTAGGTAGCGGGGCTTCCAATATATATCCCCCAGCGCCGATACTATGACGCCTTTGCTCGACGAGGCGTGGATGAATTTGCCGTCGCCGACGAAGATGCCGACATGGGAGGCGCCCTTTTCGGTGGTGGTGAAGAAGACGAGGTCGCCGGGGGCGAGGTCTTTGGGCTTTACCGCTTTGCCGGTTTCGTACTGTTTGTCGGCGGAGCGGGGCAGCTTCTTGCCGTGCTCGTTATAGACGAACATGACGAAGCCTGAGCAGTCGAAGCCCTTGGATGAGGCGCCGCCGTATTTGTAGGGAACGCCTTTGTATTTTTGGGCGGTGGCGACGATGTCTTTGCCCTTCGGCGGCTTGGGGGGCGGGGCGGGCTTGGCGGGCTTGGTGGCGGCGGGCGAGGGGGACGAGGCGGGCAGAGGCTGCGCCGCGTCGGCGACAGGCGAGCCGGCGGCCAGGAAAACGGCCGCGATCATTATGGCAAACGCTTTTTTCACCATACCCCTCCTATCCGACAAGAAGCTTTTTATTACGACTTAATTCGCCGATATGGCTAAATTTACCTGCAAGCATAAAACAGCCCGCACCATGAGGTGCGGGCATCAGCTTGTAGACAAAGTCAGACTGGTGAGAAAGGTCCAGATGCAAGGCGCACCGGAAGAGTGCGCCGCGCCGCGTACTTTGGGACGTACGCAAGCAAGCGCTCTGAGGAGCAACGCCGCAGATGGGCCTTTATCGACAGTCTGGGGCCCGCACCATGAGGTGCGGGCTTGCGCGTCAGAGGATCAGTTCCAGGAACAGCGTCCCGGGTATGGGGTTATGGCAGTAGGGCTCGATGGGTTCAAAGCCGAGGGCGGTGTACATGGCGATGGCGGCGTCCATGCCGGGGACGGTGTCGAGGCGCATGCTGCGGTAGCCACGGCGGCGGGCCTCGACGATTATCGCCTCGGCGAGCAGTTGGCCGTAGCCTTTGCCGCGGCAGGCGGGCCGGACGTAGAGGCGTTTCATCTCGCAGACGCCGTCCGCCAGCGGCCTGAGCGCGACGCAGCCGGCCGCCCCCGCGCCGTCGGTCAGCAGGAGCAGGGCGCCGTCCGGCGGGGCGTATTTGCCGGGCAGGGATGCGAGCTCGTCTGCGAAGCCTTGGAAGTCGAGGGTGAAGGGGAGGGAGGCGGCGTATTGGCCGAACAATTCGCGGATGGTATCGAGATGTCTGACCGCGATGATGGAAATGATAGCGGGCATGAAAAGCTCCTTTTTTGCTTAAAGGCCATTGGTTCTATTTTGGTTTCAGCGCAGGGCGTCTAAAAAGCTCCAGATGCAAGGCGCACCGGAGGCTGACACCGGAAGCGTACACGAACGTACGCTGAGGATGGCAGCCGAGGAGCAACGCCGCAGATGGATTATTTACACGCCCGTAATACGGACGGCGCAAACTTTGTATTCGTAGGTCTTTGTGACCTTGTCGTACGCGCCGCTGGTGATCTCGTTGGTGGGGGTGGCGGGGAAGTGGAAGGACATCCATACGACCCCGGGCGGTACGGCGTCGGTGACCCACGTTTTGGCGCGCACGCTGCCCCGGCGGGAGGAGACACTGGCGGTGTCGCCTTCGGCCAGGCCGAGGGCGGCGGCGTCGTCGGGGTGGATCATGACCCGCTCTTCCGGCCGGTGGGCGGTGAGGTGCTTGGCGTGGCGGTGGGTGGAGACGTTGTAGTGGTAGAGGATGCGGCCGGTGGTGAGGAGGAGGGGGTATTCGTCGTCAGGCACCTCGGCGGGGGGCTCGTAGTCGATGGGCTGGAAGTAGCCGAGGCCGCAGGTGAACTGGCCGTCCTGGTGCAGGAACTTCGTGCCGGGGTGGTCGGCGGCGGGCACAGGCCACTGCAGGCCGTTTTCTGCGAGGCGGGGGTAGGTGACGCCGGCGTAGGAGGGGGTGAGGGCGGCGATCTCGGCCATGATTTCTTCCGGCGCGCCGTAGGCCATCGGGTAGCCGAAGCGGGTGGCGAGCTCGCAGATTATCCGCCAGTCGGGGCGGCTGCCGCCGATGGGCTCGATGGCCTGGCGGACGCGCTGGACGCGGCGCTCGGTGTTGGTGAAGGTGCCTTCCTTCTCGGCGAAGCTGGCGGCGGGGAGGACGACGTCGGCCAGCTTCGCGGTCTCGGTCAGGAAGAGGTTCTGGACGACTAAAAAGTCGAGGTTTTCCAGGCCCTTACGGACATGATGGGCGTTGGCGTCGGAGAGGACGGGGTCTTCGCCCATGATGAACATCGCTTTGAGGTCGCCGCGGACGGCGGCGTCGAACATGTCGGGCAGGGTGTGGCCGGGCTTGTCCGGCACTTCCG
>JAEZJM010000020.1 GCA_023415775.1 Bacillota bacterium
TTAGGGCAGAGTACCGACAAGGTACTCTGTCTCTGTCTCAATATTGTTTGCCGCGGGGTGGAGCAGCTGGCAGCTCGTCGGGCTCATAACCCGAAGGTCGCAGGTTCAAATCCTGCCCCCGCAACCACATCTGGTGCCGATAGCTGGGGGGATCCACCCGTTCCCATACCGAACACGGCAGTTAAGCCCCTATACGCCGAAAGTACTTGGCTGGAAACGGCCTGGGAGGATAGGTAGGCGCCGGTTTGAAGACCCGCTCGTTTATAACGAGCGGGTTTTTCTATATCCAAGCTTAAGGCAGGATATGGGGCGCCATGATAGAAGGAATATGTATACATATTTGGGGGTGGGTTAGTTATGAAACGCGGGCTCAGGTTAATTTGTCTAGCTGTGATTGCCGTTATAGCGCTCCTGTCGCTTGTTTTGCCGGCATATGCGGCCTCGCCGGACATTTCGCCGGCGATAAAACAAATTATCGGTTTGTACGAAGGTTACGGAGAGCGCTTCCTCTTGCGGGAAAATGACGGCAGAGTGGAGCTTGTATACGACCGCGGCGATAAAAGCGGGTCCGCTTTTTTGGTTTATATTGTATATCCCTTGCAGGCCGTAGCGCGGGACGAATACCGGCTCGATGCAGTTAGTCCATTAGGCAGAGTGTCAGGGCCTATAATCCTTGAGCATGACGCGGCTGGATCAGGCACAGTATGCAGGGTTGGAGGGACTGTTTATAACCGTCGATTTTTTGACCCCGAGATAGGGAGAACGTATCGTCTGGAGGCCCAGTACTCAATGGACGAACTGCGCAAGCGGGCGGCGGCGGCGACCCCACCCCGCGGACAAAGCACTATCCCGGCCCCAGAACTTGTAAATGTCTTGTCTCTAGATGCTACTATCCATCTCGATATTCGCTATGCGACCGACAACAACTTTATCGGCGCCCCCCTCTATGACCGGCCGCGGGCTTATCTGAGGCGTCCGGCGGCTGAAGCGCTGGTGCGCGTTCATAAGAAGGTTGCTCTGCATGGGTATGGTCTTATTATCCATGACGCATACCGGCCGTGGATGGTGACTAAAATGTTCTGGGATGCCACTCCTGAGTCCCAGAAGCAATTTGTCGCCGATCCGGCGAAAGGCTCCTGCCATAACCGGGGCGGAGCCGTCGATGTGGCGCTTTATGAACTTTCCACCGGTCAGCCGGTGGAAATGCTCAGCGGTTATGACGAATTCTCGCTACGGGCCCACTCGGCATACCCAGGCGGCACTGCGCATCAGCGCCGGCTACGCGATGCGCTGAGGATATATATGGAGTCGGAAGGGTTCGGCATGTATGAGGATGAGTGGTGGCATTTCGACTACAAGGACTGGCGCGAGTATCCGGTAATGAATAATACTTTCGCTGAGCTGGACGCAGACGCTAACAAGTAAAAGATTCTGGACCCGGTAGGAATCAGTATGACAGGTCAAGAATACAGACAATATTAACTGGAAGGATGTGATAATAATGGCAAATTTATTAAAAGACGTACGTAAAATTCTGGCAGTCGTCCTGGCCTTCATTTTTGTCGTGGCCTTTTCTGTGCCGGCGCTGGCAGCTCCGGACGCCGCCCTCTACCAGAAGGCGAGGCAGAATCGCGACGCTTTTCTGAACGATTTGGAGACCTTCGTTAACATCGACAGCGGCAGCACCTACGAGCCCGGCCTGAAAAAGTTCCAGGGACTGCTGATCGAGAGACTGAAAGAACTGGGGGCCGAAGTCGAAACCTTCCCTGTTAACAAACCCCAGGCGGGCGACAACATCGTCGCTACTTTCCGCGGCACCGGCAAGGGCACCATCCTTCTGCTAGCCCATGCCGACACGGTCTGGGCTGCCGGAACGGTCGAGAAACGACCGTTCCGCATAGATGAAAAGCGCGCCTACGGTCCTGGAGTATCTGACGAAAAAGGCGGCATAACCAACGGATTGCATGCGTTGGCGCTGCTAAAAGATAGCGGTTTTCAGGATTTCGATCGCATCACCTTTGTCATTAATCCGGACGAGGAGAGAAGCTCTCTTGAGTCCCGCGACCTGATCATGAAACTGGCCAAGGAACATAAGTACGCACTCAGCCTGGAACCGGGCATCCCGGGCGACGCGGTTATGAATTGGCGCAAAGGCATAGGACGGCTCACGATGGAGGTTTCCGGCCGTAATGCTCATGCCGGCATTGAACCGGAAAAAGGCCGCAACGCCACGGTCGAGCTGGCCCACCAGATCGTTCAGCTCTCCAACCTAAGCGACACAAAAAAAATGACTACAGTTAACTGGACGCTCCTCGATAAGACCAAGACCCCGGTAAACGTCATTCCCGACTATGCCTGGGCGCAGGCCGACGTCAGGGTACTGTACCCGGACGAGTACGACCGGGTGATGAAGGATGTCGAACGAATATCCAAGCAAAAGCTAATCCCGGACGCCCAGGTAAAATTCAGCCTATTTAAGGGGCGGCCGCCGTTTGCGAAAAACGATAAAACCGAGGCCCTGGTTGCTCACCTGCAGAAGATTTACGGAAACGAACTTGGTTTAACGCTTGGCGTCGAAGGGTCAGGCGGCGGGTCCGACGCCAACTATGCGGCTATCGTCGGCGCGATTGCAGTCGACGGACTGGGCATCGTTGGCGGCGGCGACCACACTCCGGACGAGTATATCGAACTAGACAGCATCGTTCCTCGCCTCTATCTACTGACACGTATCATCATGGACATCGGCAGCGGCAAACTATAACACAGATGGATAAAGGCCCCGCGGCTTAAGAGCCGCGGGGCTTTTTGTCTCACGAAGGGATGTTCATCCGACCCAATACCAATTTATAAACAGGATGGTGCACAGCGACAGCAGGAGAGCGTTTACGACCAGAAAACAGACGAAGATCGCTTTCGGCAGACCGGCGAAAACGATATAAAGCGGGAAAACGACGAGCAAGAAGCGGGACATGCTGTACAAAGGGAGAAAAGATGAGGTGGAAAACAACGGGATGAGAAACCATAGCCAGCCTACAAGGAGGTAGGACACAGGGATTGTTTGCCGGCGGGAAAGCGTGGCTGCTCCCAGTCCGACCAGTCCGGTCAGGACCAGAAAGGCGTCGAGGGCAATGCCGGCCTGGGTGTTGGGCCACAAGGCCCTCAGGAGGCTCAGGTTGCGGATATAGTTATCCGCCGGCCAGCCGAAAGACCGCCCCCAAGCCTGTTGGGAGTGGACAAACGCAAGCGGGTCGCCGAAAGAGAACGCATTATAGGCCATATATCCCAGCAAGGTAGCCGGAGCCATAAAAGGCGCTAATAGAGCCCAGGCCGGTCGACCATCAGCTTTGCGGCTCAGGTATAGCTCATAGGCGACCAAAAAAAAGAGGCATACACCGAGATTGCGAGTAAGGGCCGCCAAGGCGGCGCAGATTCCCGCCGGCCACCACTCCCCCTGACGGGCATAGTAAACGCAAGCGAGAGAAAAGGTCAGGAACAGGGGCTCGGTGTAAACGCTGTTCAAAAAGAAAGAGGTTGGCATCACCGCATAGGCCAGAAGAGCTCTGTCCGTCGTGCGGCCCGAAAAGTCGCGGTGGAAGGCGGCGTGCATTGCTCCGAAACTCAGGACGGTAAACAGGTTGCAGACAAGCAGCCCGGCGATAGAGTGACTAAGCCCTAGACCGGCTGCGGCGCGGATGAGAACAATAAGCATGGGAAAAAAGACTACGCTTTTTTCATCGTAGCCTTGAGCGGCAATATACGTATACCAATGTGCGTCCCACTTAATTAACGGGGCGGCGATCGGCGGTATGTCAACAAGATAAGGGTTTATAAACCCGGCGGGAATGTGGGCGGGCAGGCTGGTTGCCAGCCAAACGGAAAACAGCACAATTGCCGAGTGCAGAAGAATAGGGCGCCAGATTCCTGCGACCGTGTACAAGTAACGATTCATAATCTTAACCTGGCCAGGTTACGGCGTTTCGCCGGCGTACTCGCGGGTGACGACCAGCTCAGGGCGGGGCTCGGGGCGGCTCCATGTCCAGCGGTCGTTAGCCACGAAGCTCCACCAGGTAGCGAGAACGATGCCGACAAGCTGACCGGCGACAGGGCTCCAGCCGTTGGCGAAAAACGTATGGGCGAAAGCGGCCGTGATTGCGATGCTGAGGGCCGAAACAAATGCAAACTGAATGAATTGCTTCCAGCGCCGCCAGAAAACCGGCTTGTTTTGCATTCGCCATGTGATGCTGTCATTCCAGAGAAAATTGTGCACCATCGCTACAAAAGATGCAGCCACCGAGGCGAAAGCGACATCTGCAGTAAAATAATTCAGCAAAACCGTCAAGCCGAGTAAATTGACGGGGACGCCAGCGGCCCCAACAAGGCAGAACGTGAAGAAACGAGCATCTTCGGGATTATGCCGCGCCAAGCGGATAATATGGCGTAAATAATCGTACTGATCCCGCCAGGTCATTTTGGAGGCGCCGCTGCCACGGGCGACAAACGCGTACGGAATCTCATGCACAGCGTGGTACTCGCCCTTCACAAGTACCTCCATGAGAATCTTCCAGCCGATGGGGTTAAGCCCGGCGTTCGCGATAACGCTGCGGCGAAGGCCAAAAAAGCCGCTCGTGCAATCCGATATTGCCCGAAGCCGCCTAATTGACAAGCGGCCAATCATCCTGGCCGTCCAGGACACAAGCTTGCGGAAAACATTAAGGCCGCCGTCCGAGCCGCCGCTGATAAAACGGCTGGGGATAACCACGTCCGCCCTGCCCAGACGCTTCATCATTACTGGCAAAAGTTCCGGCGGATGCTGCAAATCGGCATCCATCACGATTATACAGTCGCCGGCCGACAGAGAAAACCCCTTTACCACCGCGGAAGCAAGGCCCCTTTCGCCCTCGCGGTGGACAAATGCTACGCTAGGATACCGCTCGGCCAGCGCTGCCAAAACGGCCGGGGTATCATCGCGGCTGTCGTCGACAAACAGCAACTCGTACGAGTAGCCGCATCCCGCCAAAGTCGTAGTAATCCTCTGCGTAATAGTCCGGACGTTTTCGCGCTCGTTGTAAGTCGGTACAATTATGCTTAAGTCCATGTGTATGCATCCTTTCGGCCTCAAGCCGGAATTTTGGTCTGGGAAAGATGTCCGCTATTAGTATTGACTGTTTGCCTTAACGTACGCACCATATTAAGAGGAAAATAACGCCAGGCCGGTGCTGTTGCCCGCAGGAATCTTGGGCGTCCTACCGAATAAATTATAAAAAGAATGGTGGTGATTACATGATCGTATCCAAAGACAACAAACAGATAATACAGCTTGATGAAAAATCAACACGGCGAGTGCTTGTTTACGGGCCATCGCTGATGCTGGTCGAGTTTGCCTTCAAAAAGGGCGGCGTGGGCAAGATGCATAAGCATGAAGCTCACGAGCAGGTGGGCTATGTCGCCAAGGGAAGCTTCGAAATAACCGTGGGCGGAGAAACGAAAATCGCCCGCGAAGGAGACTGTTACTACGCCGACCGCAACGTACTCCATGGCGTCGTTGCCCTTGAAGACGACTCGGTGCTCATCGACACCTTCACCCCCATAAGGGAAGACTTTCTGCCGCAATAAAAAAGCGCGCACCGGACACCGAGGCTTATCGTACTAAAACACAGAATCCCCATGGCGTTTGCCATGGGGATTCTGTGTTTTAAGTGTATGCATTTTTGCACAGGGGCTGACGCGGGTTGACGAGCGCTAATCGTGATATTCGAGGCCGATGGCGTATGCATTTATGCTCATGGAAAGAGGGGGTTGGAAGATGAAATCGCTGCAAATCGCGCAATTTTCGCAACTTATAAAACTGGCATGTATCTTGCAGTATATAAAATGGGGAAACAACTGCTCCGAACGGAGGCCCTACTATGAAAGACAGCGGTCGGTATAACGACGAAGTCGAACTCTTCTGGGACGGATACGAGTATATCGTTCCCCAGGAAGCCCCTCCTGCCGTAAGGGCAGCGGAGCACGTGGCGGCGACCTGCTAAACGAGCGGGGTCCTTCGCCTGCGCTGGGACTTGATGATGGCGTCGACGACGGCTTCTACCGTCTCGGCTGATACGCCATTGGCGAGCGCCTTTTTAGTAAGCTGCAGAAACGGCATGCTCTCCGACTTGGCCAATAGCGCGATAAACTCCGGGCCGAGGTTAGGCAAACAATCGGTGGGCAATTGGGCTTCGCTGATGCGGAAATAGTCGGCGTTTATTCCGAGGGCTCCGGCCAGACTGCTGACAACTCGCGAGGAAACCTCTGTCTTGCGACCGTTTTCAATGTTGGTGATATATGAACGGGAAACGCCCGACCGTTGCGATAACTCCTCGACGGTCAGTTCGCGCAGTTTACGCAGGGAACGGAGTTTAGTTCCAATATCCACCTTGTTGACCACCTCCTCGCAGATAATTATACATTATTATACCCAACGTTTCCAGTAGAGTTTTATGTATGCCTACATTTAAACGCGTTTCAGGGAAAAAACGAATGCTACCAATGGAAGCAATTTTCTGAAAAATCTTGACAACGTTTCCAAAAGAAACTATACTCAAGTTAGAGAGAGCCACAGAAGGCGTTTTTTTAAACCTAAAACGTTTCTAAAAGAAACGGAAGCGACCTTTTGTTTCTAGGGGGGATGCCGTTGAGCGGGTCAAGGATTAGAGAACTGATGCGTAGAAGGGGCCTCAACATCACCGAGCTTGCTAAACTTGTCGATGTCGAGAGGTCCCACATCTCCAACATCCTTGCCGGGCGCAAAAAACCGTCGATCGATCTTGCGCTCAGGATGTCGCGGGTGTTGGGGGTAACAGTGAACGAACTTATGCGCAAAGACGGATTCCGTAGTTTTGGAACCAGACCCAAACGTTAGGAAAAGGAGAGATAGACATGATGACGATAGCAATCGATCCGGCCGGATCGCTCGGGGAAAAGGAGCTGGCCATCATCAGGGCGAAACTGCGCAACCCCGACGGGATATCGGCGGTACCGGTCAATGCCGAAAAGAATACTCTTCGTATCGGCGTCGACGACGCAGAATTTGCTGATGACTGGGAATTCATCGGGCGAAAACTGGGCTACCGCGTCCATAGCGTTTAGTAATCCCCGCATGTCCCAGGCGCAAAAATCCCGGCGCATATCTAGCTGGCTTACCTGACGTACAGAGGTTTCCGTCAGGAGAAAAAAGGGGTGACTGTATGGATTTCTTTCTCGCCCTGATCGGGATTATGATGGTCAACATAGTCCTCAGCGGCGACAACGCAGTCGTAATCGCTATGGCGAGCCGCTGCCTGCCCCCGAAGCAGCAGCGACTCGCCATCCTCTGGGGCAGCGCTGGCGCGATCGGCCTCAGGGTCATTCTGACCATCGTTGCAGTCGTTCTGCTGCAAATACCCTATCTTCAGTTTTTCGGCGGACTGCTGCTGGTATGGATAGCCGCCAAGCTGCTCCTTGAAGACGAGAACTGCGAAAACGTGGAAGCCTCCGATAATTTGTGGGCGGCGGTTAAAACCATCATTATCGCCGACATCATTATGAGCCTCGACAACACCCTCGCCATCGCCGCCATCGCCAAAGGCGACTACCTGCTGCTTTTCGTCGGCCTGGCGCTGAGCATACCGCTCATCATTTTCGGCAGCCAGCTCCTAGTGGTGGTCATGAACAGGTTTCCGATCATCGTTTACATCGGTGCCGGTCTCATCGCCTGGACGGCCGGGGAAATGATGGTTCGCGACCAGAAAGTTGGCCACTACTTTACCGACTATACCCCCGTATGGCTGATTCCGCTTGCCATCACCGTCGGCGTTATCGCTCTCGGCGTCTGGCAGAAGAAGTATAGGAAAGTGGAGCACGCAGGGGGACATAAGCCAGACAATGCGGACTGAAATAATTTTTTTTGCCAATTAATGATTCCCTGGGAAACGTTGGCCGCAAAGGTCGCGCATGAGACCTTTATGGATAAACGGCCAAAATCAAAAAAAGGAGGTCAAGTGAATGGATGTTTCCTCGGCTCCCCAGGCAAAAATCGAGTCTCAGTCTAAACTAACGGAAGCGGAAGAGAAATTCGAACGACGCCGCAAAACGATCGGCTGGTTCCTCGGCCCCATCCTCGGACTACTGGTATTCTTCACCCCGATCACCGGCCTTAAGCCGGAAGGCCACACTCTGATGGCCATCATGACATTCGTAGCCACCTGGTGGATATGCGAGCCTGTGCCCATCCCGGTCACGTCGCTTATTGGCCCTATCCTGGCCGTGCTGTTCGGGGTCGTACCGGCGAGGGCCGCCTTCGCTCCCTTTGCCGACCCGCTTATCTACCTCTTCATGGGCAGCTTCATGCTGGCCACGGCGATGATGAGCCACGGTCTCGACAAGCGATTCGCCTACGCCATCCTGTCGCTGAAGTGGGTGGGATCGAGCCCGACCAGAATACTGTTCGCCCTCGGCGCCGTTACGGCCCTGTGCTCCGGCTGGGTGAGCAACACCGCTACCACCGCCATGATGTATCCGATAGCCCTCGGCCTGCTCATGGCCATAAAGGACATGTACAAAGCCAACGGCGAAGATCTCGACCTCAACACCTACAAGTACGCCACCGGCATCATGCTGATGACCGCTTACGCCTCCTCCGTCGGCGGCGTGCTGACGCCTGTGGGCACCCCCCCGAACATCATTATGATGGGTTTCCTGGAGAAACTGGCTAACGTCAAGATCACCTTCTTCCAGTGGATGGTCTGGGGCTCAGTAGCCATGGTGCTTTACTTCATCCTCATGTTCATCGTCCTCAAGCAGATGTTCCCGGCTGGCATCACCAGCATCCCTGGCGCAGAAAGGCTCATCGGCGAGAAACGCAAAGCCCTGGGCCCGTGGAAAACCGGCGAACGCAACGCCGTTATCGCCTTCACTCTTGCCGTCGTCCTGTGGGTGCTCCCAGGCTTCCTGGCCATAATCTACGGCTCCGACGCCGCCATTTTGAAAACCTACGGCAAGTACTTCCCCGAAGCAGTTGTCGCGATGATGGCCGGCCTGCTGCTCTTTATCTTGCCGACCAACTGGGAGAAACGCGAATTCACCCTCCAGTGGAAAGACGCTGTCAAAGGCATCGACTGGGGCACCCTCATCCTGTTCGGCGGCGGCCTGTCGCTCGGCGCGATGATGTACTCCACCGGTATGTCTAAGTGGATTGGCGACGCCATCGTCAAAGCCACCGGCGCAAACTCCCAGGTCGCGATAATCGCCGTCTTCTCCGTCCTGTCACTGTTTATGTCCGAGCTCACCTCCCACACCGCGGCTACCAACATGGTCGGTCCGCTCGGCATAACCGTTGCCGTCTCAGCCGGCCTCAGCCCGGTGCCGGTTGCGGTTGCCATCGCCCTAGCGTCTTCGCTCGGCTTCATGCTGCCGGTGTCGACACCGCCGAACGCCATCGTGTATGCCAGCGGTTTGATCCCCATCACCACGATGATCCGCTCGGGCTTCATCATCGACCTTATCGGTCTTGCGGTCATAACCATCCCGCTCGTAATTTACCTCGTTCAGTGGGTACTGTAGGAATAAATACCTCAGATGGCGTAAATTACAAAATATGGAATAACGACAAGGGTGTAGAACAAGTCCATGATGTTCCGGCACAGCGGCTGCTGTGCCGGAACATCATGGAGCGAACGAGCGAGGTGAGAAACGGATGGGATCCCCAGTGACGACGAACCCGATTACGATCATGTTCATCAATATGACTGTCGTGTTCGCGGTTCTTTACGGCCTTAGCCTGATAATCAGGCTGATTAAGATGGCCGATCCAACGCAAAAAAAAAAGCTAGCTGATCAGGCGCAGCCTATGCTGTCGGTGGTTGAGCAGGCTGCGGCGGCAGAATACCGTGACGACGAAGAAGAAACCTGCGTTATTATCGCCGCCGCGGTGGCAGCCTTGGGATACAACGTCGTCGGCATCGCGGCCGTACGCCCGGAAGTAAGCCGGACGTGGCGGCAGGCCGGCCGGTTTGAGGCGCTCGCCAAAAGGCTTCATGCGGCCAAGAGATAGCCAGAGAGGTGATAACATGGAAAAATTACGGATAACCTTCAACGGGAAATCATATGAAGTCGAAGTCGAAAGACTTACAGGGACAACAAGCGCGGCACCGAAACCCGCCTGTGCCGCGCCAGCCGCCGTGGCCGCTGTCCCAGCCCCCGCGCCCAAAGAATCGCCGGCGCCTGCACCCGCAGCTCCCAAAGCCGCGACGCCCGCCGGCGGCCAGGAAGTCTGTGCGCCGATGCCGGGCAAGATACTGTCCGTAAGCGCGAAAGCCGGCGACGCGGTCAAGCGCGGCGACGTGCTGCTCATCCTGGAAGCGATGAAGATGCAAAATGAAATATTGGCGCCAGCGGACGGGAAAGTGGCCGATGTCCGCGTCTGCGCCGGACAATCCGTCTCGACCGGCGACGTCATGGTCGTGCTGGCCTAGCGCCGAATGAGGAGGGTATTCAATGTTCGAGGCATTTAACGTAGCGCTGCAGGCCGTCTATAACGACAGCGGCTTTACCGCGTTCACCGCCGGCAACGCCATCATGATCGCAGTGGGCCTTGTACTCATATACCTGGCCTTCGCCAAAGGCTTTGAGCCTTTGCTGCTGTCGCCGATAGCGTTCGGGTGTGTTCTCGCCAACCTGCCGAAAACGGGGTTTCTCGAAGAGCACGGCGTAATGCAGCTCATCAGCTACGGTATTCAGTACGAAATTTTTCCGCCCCTGATCTTTCTCGGTGTCGGGGCGATGACCGATTTCGGTCCCATGCTGGCCAACCCGTCGACCCTGCTGCTCGGTGCGGCCGCCCAGATCGGCGTCTTCGTCTCGCTGTGGGGCGCGATGCTGCTGGGGTTCAATGTCCAGGAGGCGGCCTCCATCGGCATCATCGGCGGCGCCGACGGACCGACAGCCATCTATCTCACCGTCAAGTTGGCCCCCCACTTGCTGGGAGCCATAGCCGTCGCCGCCTACTCCTATATGTCGCTCGTGCCGCTCATCCAGCCGCCGGTAATGAAGCTTCTCACCACTCAGAAAGAGCGGGAGTGCGTCATGGAACAGCTGCGGCCGGTCTCGAAGTTTGAACGGCTTGCTTTTCCCATTGTCAGTACGCTCGTGATCAGCCTGCTGTTGCCTCCGATCGCCGCGCTGATGGGCATGCTGATGCTCGGCAACCTCTTCCGCGAATCCGGCGTAACCGACCGCCTGTCCGACACCTCCCAGAACGCCCTGATCAACATGGTTACGATTTTCCTCGCCCTGGGCACCGGGCTTACGATGTCGGCGGAAAGCTTCCTCAACCTTAAAACGATCCAGATTATCTGTCTCGGATTGGTGGCCTTCATCGGCGGCACCGCCGGCGGCGTCTTGCTCGGCAAAGTGATGTACTATGCCACCGGCGGCAAGGTCAATCCGCTGATCGGCTCGGCCGGGGTATCCGCCGTGCCGATGGCCGCTCGCGTCAGCCAGATTGTCGGCCAGAAAGCCAATCCAGGCAACTTCCTGCTCATGCACGCCATGGGCCCGAACGTGGCCGGCGTTATTGGCACCGCCGTCGCCGCCGGCACCATGCTGGCAATGCTGAAATAGCCCGACTGCCTGAGCGTCCGATACCCAGGACCGCTATAAAGCCCCCGTCGCTCCATGGCGCCGGGGGTTTTCGAGTAGCGAAGGGCGGCAAAAAAAAGACCGCATTACGCGGTCATGAATAGGGTAGGCTCACCCTAACGGAGGATGCCTCCCTATGTGGGGAGCTGTTAAAGAACGGGCAAGCGCATGCGCTCAGCCAGAAAATAGCGTGGTCTAAGGCTTTAAACGGCAGGAAAAATCACGCATAGGCAAGAAGTCATACAAAAGTATTGATATAATCTGCTAAACCCTGGTTTCTGGCGATAAGCCGCGCATTTGCCAATGCAAAATGTTTTCTACCAGAAACGCACTCCTGCATTTAACAATTGCTGTCAAGTAGCTTGGGAAAATCTCGCCAGACGCGTTCTGGCAAACCCGGCTAGCGAGCTCCCAAAGCGCAAGGCCTCGGGAGGTCGGTGCTAGCCTCAGTCGGTTCGCCACTACCCCCGGCCGGGTTTGGCGGCACGGTACTAATTGGGGTTGGACATTACTTATTAATGCAAGAAACGTGCCAAAAACGAAAAACCCCGGTTTGCAGGATCCCGGTCAGCTTGCCTCCGGCGGGATGCAGGCAATAATGCCTAATAGCGCCTAATGAACGGCAATGATTTTTCCGGAAACATTGAACACTGAAGGCGCGAAAGTATATATGCAAAAATGCATAATCAAAAAGCGATTTTGCATACGACGGAGGATTGTAATGCAACATCTCGAGGCCGAGAAAGAAAACAAGCTATTGTGGAAGATAATTGATTCCTCTTACGATGGGATTTTTCTGACCGACGGGGAGTGCAACATCTTATACTGCAACGAGGCATACCTCAAAATATCCGGGCTTGACAGAGAGATGCTCAAAGGGAGAAAGATCGATGAACTCGTCAAGGCGGGGGAAATCCCTGATGCCTGTTCGCCCGACGTAATAAGGACCCGCAAGCCGATGACAAAGGTTATCGACTATTATCACGGCGTTTCCGCCCTGGTAACGAGCATTCCTGTATTCGGCGACGACGGCAATCTGCTGCGGGTATTCTCCAATGTCCGCGACATTACCGAGCTTGTCAGCATCAGAGAACAAATGAAAAGCAGCGCCGACCTTGCCGAAGAATACCGCCGGCTACTGTGGCAAGCGGAAAGGACCGGTCGCGACGGCAGTTTTATCGTCGCGAGCCCGGTCATGGAGAATATCTTTAAGCTCGCAGCCAGGGTAGCCCAAGTCTCTTCCCCGGTGCTTATTCAGGGAGAATCGGGCGTTGGCAAGGACGTTTTGGCCAGATATATCCACGACAGCGGCGAAGAGGCGGAAAAAAGGCCATTCGTCCAGATCAACTGCAGCGCCATCCCCGAGACCTTGCTCGAGTCGGAGTTGTTCGGCTACGAAGCCGGGGCTTTTACCGGAGCATCCAAAAAAGGCAAGATCGGTCTGATCGAGCTTGCCAACAACGGTACCCTTTTTCTCGATGAGATCGGCGAGATGCCGATGTCCCTTCAGGTCAAACTGCTCGACGTCCTGCAGACCAACAGAATGTTTCGCCTCGGCGGCACGAAGACCGTCGAGACGAAAGCCCGCATCATCGCGGCGACAAACACCGTCTTGGAGAAAATGATCGAGGAAGGGCGCTTCCGCCGCGACCTTTTCTACCGGCTCAACGTTATTCCCATATATATTCCGCCGCTGCGCGAGCGCCGCGAGGATCTCGTGCCGCTGATACTGAGCTTCCTCGACCAGAACAACCGCAAATACAACATGACGAAGAAGATCTCCCCCAAGGTCGTCGATATACTTACCCATTACGCCTGGCCGGGCAACGTTCGCGAACTGCGCAACATCATCGAACACATGACTGTGTTGGCCGAAGGAGACACTATCGACGAAAAATGCGTGCCCCTCAGTTTGGCCAAAGCCGCGGGCAAGTCGCTGTTCATCGAAACCCCCGACTATTTTTCCTCCTTCAACCTCCAGGAAATCAACGACACCGTCGAGCGGGCGGTAATCGAGAAGGCGCTGGCCTCTTTCGGGTCAATGCGCAACACTGCCGCACACCTGGGGATCGACCTTTCGACACTGGTGCGTAAAAAACGAAAATATAATTTGTAACAACATAGTGTTCTAGCAGAAACAAGGTCTTGCGTCCGCAAGACCTTGTTTTTATTGGCTTTTAGCCATATAACGTTTCTTAAAGAAATATTTTTTTGTGTAGATGCAGAGAAACTTGCCCGGGTGTGATAAAATATTGATGCATGTGGGGAGGTGATTATATGACCACCTATATATTTGGTGGCGAAACTGTTACGGGCGTGGCCGCTTTAAACGGCATGCGGGCCGGCCTTGTAACCCTGGCCAACCGCTTCTACCGCCAGGCGTTTGACTGCCAGACCTTCGACGAGCAAGAGGATCTTACCGGTGGCTTCCTGAGAAGGTTCATGGATGGAATGGCAGCATGCTTAGCCTGCGAGGAAGAGATGATGGCCGAACGTTTTTACCCGGATCGCGAAGAGCACCAGCAGGAGCATGACGACTTCATTGACAAGCTCTATGCAATGCGGCGCCGGCACAAGCTCGGCGAGCCGGCCATGGCGTTCGAGATTTTCCATGAGGTAAGAGAATGGTTCTTGTCTCACTGGGAGTACGCCGACGGCAGGCTGTTGCCCTTTCTTGACCGGACGGAGATGTTCAGGGTTGTAGCCGACGCCGGCGTGGCGCCCGGCCCGGCGGGAAAAACCGCGGTGTACGCTCCGGTCGAGCCGTCGCACGTCAACTGACACAAAACCGAGAATTGCGAAAAATACCTTTTCGCAGGGCGGGTGGCCAAAGGCCGGCCGCCTTTATTTTTTTGCGCCGCGGGCAAAAGAAATATCCAGCAAAAAAACCGGCCCCTTAAAGGGGCCGGTTACTGTTGCGCAAAATATTCTTACCAGCCTTCCCGGGACGGTCGCTTGACGGTCCGCACAAAGAAATACGGCGGTGAGTCGGCGAGCCAGTCGCGCATCGTCTTTTCGTTTAGGGTCCGGAAATGGCTTACTTCAAAAAGGCAGTGCATAATCATGCGGTCGGGACTGCGAGTCTGCGAAGTTATCCTGAAGCCTCCAAAATCGGATACCCTCCCGTCCAGCCGCTCTTCGAGCCAGTGCTGCACATCCGCCTCGGCCAGCGCCAGGAGTTCGGGATACTCCAATGTTATCAGGAACTTGCACCTCACGGTATTCCCCCTCGGTCACAGTTATAAAAAACAAAAAGGATGCTGCTTTGACAGCCTCCACCTATAGCACCCGATTAAATTGCCTTGAATTCATTATAAATTGCCAGGATACAGATGGCAATACATTTCAGAATTTATTTTTATTCATCATATCGGAAAATAAAGCCTCAGAGCCGTGATTTTTGAAGGAAAGACAGACACCCCGCAGGGAAGAATTGACACTCGATAAAGATAAGAAGTAAAATGAAAATGGTTTTTATAATATGATAACCATTGCAAGTTCGGGCACGGATAACCACAGAAAGAGGGAATTATTATGGAGAGCGGTAAAATATTCGTAGCCGGCGCCGGGCAGATGGGCGCGGGCATTGCTCAGGTGGCGCTGCAGGCAGGCTATGGCGTTGTCCTCTACGACGTTCAGGATGCGTTTGCGGACCGGGCAGCCGGAAAGATTGCCGACAACCTTCAGAAAGGCGTCGACAAGGGGCGGCTGACGGCGGCGGACAAAGAAGCCTGCCTCGGGCGGCTCGCGACCGCCACGGCCCTTGACAAAGCCGCGGGCGCGGGACTGGTCATCGAAGCGATCTCTGAAGACGCTGCCGCAAAAAAACAACTCTTCGGCAGGCTTGACGTCATTTGCGGTCCCGAAGCAATTTTCGCCAGTAACACCTCGTCGATATCCATCACCGAGCTTGCGTCAGCCACCGCGCGGCCGGAGCGGTTCATCGGCATGCACTTCTTCAACCCTGTGCCAGTGATGAAGCTGCTTGAAATCACCAGAGGCTTGCGCACCGCCGAGGAGACGCTGGCGTTCGCCCTGGCCACGGGAGAAAAACTAGGCAAGGTGACCGTCGTTGCCAAAGACGTGCCCGGATTTGTCGTCAACCGCATCCTCGACCCGATGCTCAACGAAGCGATCGGTATGCTCGACGAAGGCGTGGCCTCGGCCGAAGACATCGACAAAGCGATGGTCAACGGCTGCAACCATCCCATGGGCCCGCTCGCCCTCACCGATATGATCGGTCTCGACGTTCTGCTGGCGATCATGGAGGTGCTGTACAGCGAATACGGCGACCCCAAATATCGCCCCGCCCCGCTGCTCAGGAAGATGGTGCGGGCCGGCTGGCTCGGCCGCAAAAGCGGTCGCGGTTTTTATCAGTATTGAGAGGAGAGGATATAAATGGCATATGGCGCCAACGTAACCATGGCGAACGAAGAAGGCCTGGCGATTATCACCGTTAACCGCCCGCACGCCTTGAACGCGCTCGACACCGAAACCCTGGACGAACTCAGAGCGGCGGTTCTGGCCGCCGACGAAGACCCGGCGGTGCGCGTCCTCGTCATCACCGGCGCCGGCGCCAAGGCGTTCGTCGCCGGGGCGGACATCGCCCAGATGCGGGCTCTAAGTCCCCTGGAAGGGCGGAAGATGACCATGCTCGGCCAGGAAATCTTTGCCCTCGTCGAAAACCTCGCCAAACCGGTCATCGCTGCGGTCAACGGCTTCGCACTCGGCGGCGGCTGCGAACTGGCTATGGCCTGCGATATCCGCGTGGCCTCCGCCACCGCCAAATTCGGCCAGCCGGAAGTCAACCTCGGCATCATCCCTGGCTTCGCCGGCACCCAGCGACTCTCCCGGCTGATCGGCAAAGGCCGGGCCAAATACTATATCTTTACCGGCCAGATGATGACCGCCCAGGAGGCGTTTGAAATGGGCCTCGTTGACAAGGTCGTTGAACCGGAGGCGCTGCTCGCCACCTGCCGGGAAATAGCCAAAACGATAATGACCAAGGCGCCCGTGGCGGTAATGATGGCCAAAAAAGCCATTAATCACGGGTTGGACATGGACATCCGTTCGGCGGTGGCCTACGAAGCCGAGGCTTACACCACCTGCTTCGCCACCGATGACCGTATCGAAGGGATGACTGCCTTCCTCGAAAAGCGTCCGGCGAGATTTGCCGGCAAATAATGCCGACGTGCCACTTCAGCAGGAGAGAGGTGCAGCAAGTGAACAAGCCCCGCAAGGATATGGACAGCAAATTCTACGTCCAGTCGATCGCCCGCGCGTTTGCCATCCTCGAAGAAGTAAGCAAAGCCAACGACCACGGTCTTAGCCTCAGTGAGATTGCCGAAAAGATCGGCCTGCCGATAAGCACCGTCTACCGTATCGTCCAAAACCTGATCGCTTGGCAGCACCTGGCGGAAAAAGACAACGGCAACTACACCCTCGGTTTCGCCTACCTCACCTACGGCAACATTGTCAAACGCGATCTCGTCCTGACCAACTACGCGCGTAAGCACATGGAAGAGCTCAACCAGAATACCAAAGAGACGATTTACCTCGCCATCCTCGACAAAATGGCGGGCGACATCATCTACATCGACAAGCTTGAGAGCCACCGCAACATCAAGCTCGCCGCCGGGGTGGGATCGCACAACTACATCCACTCGACCGCCAACGGCAAATGTCTTGTCTCGGGGCTAGGCAACGACAAACTGCGGGAGCTGTTAGGCGTCAGAGGAATGCCTGCGCTTACTCCCTTCACAATCACCGATTTCGCCAAGTTCGTCGAAGAAGTCAAAAAAGTGAGGAAAACCGGCTTTGCGATCGACGACCTCGAAAACGAACCGGGTGTTCGCTGCGTAGCCGCCCCCATCTTCGACTACACCGGCAGTGTGGTCGCCGCCATCAGCATCTCAGGCGTGGAGGCCAACATGGCCCCCGAAATGCTCGAAAAAGAATACAGTAAGCTCGTCAGGGAAGCGGCGCTTAACATATCCCGGCAGATGGGCTACGACAGCGGCGGGCAATAACAAGCCGCGTCGCCCTCTTCGCTTGCCGCCGATCGCCGTTCGCTCCGCTTTACCGACGGCAGGATTAAACGGCAAGGGGGGAGAAGTGAACAGCAATCGGGGAGGGAGAGCTATGAAGGCGGTTTTTTTAGTGTTGCGCCCGGATGACCTGCTCGCCAGGGCCTTTCAAATGTTCCGTAAGACCAAGGCCGACAGCCTGCCCGTTACCTCCGGGGACGGTCGCTTCCTGGGTGTGGTCCGGTTGCGCGACATCGCCGGCGCCGACCCCGCGGACAAGGTAGCCGGCTGCCTATCAGCCGACTGCCTGCAGGTCCGGCGTCCGGTCGCCGACGAAGAAATTCTCCGCGACGCCGCCGTCGCCGGATCTCTTCACACGGAGGTCTATGTGGTCGATCCGGACGGCAAGCTTGTCGCCTGCGTCGACCTGCGCCAGCTTCAGAAAGCGTGGGCAGCCGGCGCCGAGATCGCTGATGAAGAACAGTTCCTGAAGCAGATTCTGCGGCCTACCTCCCTGGCGAGGTGCATTCTCGACGACCTCAACGACGGCGTTATCCTCGTCAACCGGGAAAGCCGCATCCTCTATGCCAACTCGTCTTACGGGCGGATTCTGGGCATCGATCATACCAAAGTCATTGGCCGTCTGCTCACAGTAATAGAGCCGGGCTCGCGGCTCATGGAAGTGCTTGCCACCGGCCAGCCGTTTATCAACAAACCGATCGAGCTCAAACGCCTCAACGTGACCGTCATGGCCCGCATCACGCCCATTCGTTTTCGCAACGAGGTCGTTGCCGCCGTCTCGGTATTTTCCGATATCAGCGACACCCTACGGGCCGCCGCCGACCTGGAAAAAGCTCAGCATATCAGGGAGCTTCTTGCTGAGGAACTTGCCCCGGCCGGCTCCGTTCCGCCTGAATTCGCCGACATAGTCGGCTCGAGCCGCAAACTAAGGCGCCAGCTAGACATCGCCATGAAAGTCGCCCCAGTCGACGCCCCACTGCTTATTCTCGGCGAGAGCGGCACCGGCAAAGAACTCCTCGCCCGCGCCATCCACCGGATTAGTCCGCGGCGGGATAATCCCTTTCTATCGCTCAACTGCTCGGCCATCCCCGACAACCTCATGGAAAGCGAACTGTTCGGCTACGAAGAAGGCGCCTTCACCGGTTCGCGCAAAGGCGGCAAGGTAGGCAAAATTGAAGTCGCCAACCGCGGCACGCTGCTCCTCGACGAAATCGGCGACATGCCAATGACCATGCAGACCAAACTGCTGCGGTTCCTGCAGGAAAAGGAATTCGAGCGGGTCGGGGGCGTCAGCAGCGTCAAGGTGGACATCCGCGTGCTCGCCGCCACCAATCGCGACCTTGACGAGATGGTCCGCCAGAAAACCTTTCGGGAAGACCTCTACTACCGTCTGAACGTCTTTACCCTGACGGTGCCGCCGCTGCGAGAGCGCCGGGTGGATATACCAGCCCTGGTCGAGCACTACAAAGCATATTACGAAGCCAAGTACAGCAAAAAAGTCGAAATCTCCCCCCGTTGTCTGAAGGTCCTGACAGACCACGACTGGCCAGGGAACGTGCGCGAGCTCAAAAACGTGATGGAGCACGTCGTCCTGCTTGCCGAGACGCCGGTAGTCGGCAAAGACCATCTGCCGACGTATTTCCGCAGCGCGCTTGCCGGCGAGGGTCTGCCGCGTGCTACCGGCGAAGCCCCGGGCACGCTGACCGACCGCATCAACCAGCTCGAAAAGACGGCCATCCTCGAAGCCCTCCAGGAAAGCGGCTATAACCGGTCAAAAGCCATGAAGCTGCTCGGCCTCAGCCGCCGGACCTTCTACAAGCGGCTACGCGAACTGGGAATATAGACGAAACAAACTGTATACAAAGTAAACAGTAAGCAAAAATGAGAATTTTCAATCTTATGGCGCTATCGGCCGGACAAGAATGTATATAAAGTATACACTCTTGTCCGGCCGGTTGGTTTTCCTCCCGCCCGGCGGCAATAAAGCCCGCCTGGCGCGGGAGGCGCAAAACCGCCGCCGGCCGGGCCTTTTTACTCCCGCAGGGGAGAGTAATGGTTGCCGCTCCCATCCAGATATTTACTGGAATAGTTCTTGCGTATATTGTTGGCCGTGGTGGTCCCGGACGCTTTACCGGGGAACGGGATCAGGGGAAAAAAGCAATAAAGGGGGAAAAACATGGAAAACTCCAGACTGGCAGACATCTGGGGAGACACGGTCGACCTGAGGCACCTGGCGTACGGGATGATCCTAGGCATTATCATTGCTCTTGCCGCCTACATGGGAGGGGTCTCCTACCTCAAAGCCACCTATCCGAAGCTGCCTCTCAACCTAGTCACCGGCTACTCTCTCCTCATCGGCATCGTCGGCTGCCTGCTGTCGGCCTTCGTTGCCGCGAAACTGTTCCCGCCCAAGCGCGAGCTTAAAGAAGCGGAGCTCAGCGCCGAAGACCGGCTGCTGGTAATCGAGGAACTCAAGCTCGACCAGGAGACCGAACGCCGCGAACTGGAAACCCTGCCGCCCGAAATCGTCGAAGAGATGAAACAGCTGAAACTCTACGACCTGTTCGCGGGTCAGGCGGCTGCGAAGGAAAAGGGGGCGAGCTAAGCAATGGAAGGAATAATGGGTGAACTCATCTGGGGTATCGGCGCTGCGCTTTTGGGAGCCGTCGTATTTTCCGGCGTCGGCCTGATCTCCGGCACCGACGAAACCGCCACCATTGCCCCCGTAACCCTGCTTATAATCCTGCTCGGCTTCCCGCCGGTCGCCGTCCTGTCCTTCTTCATCGCGGCCGCCGTATCCAAGCACATGACCCACGCCATCCCCACCGCCCTCATGGGCATCCCCGGCGACACCATGGCCGTGCCGATGCTGGAGCAGGCCACCATCCTGCGGCGTCTCGGCGTGCCGCACATCGCCCTCAGAAAAATGATCTCCGGCGCCATCCTGGCGGCCTTCATCGCGCTGCCTGTTTCGGTAGCCTTCGCTTCAGTCCTCGCCCCTTACGCCGATGTTGTCCGCAAATGGGCGCCGTACATCTTCACCCTGGCGGCCCTCATCATTGCCTACACCTCCAGCGCCCGCTGGGCGGCCGTCTTTGCCCTGATACCCTTCGCAATCCTGCTGCAAGGGCTCAACAAATTTGCCATTGCCGGCGCCGGCAAAGGGCTATTTATCAGCTTTTTCCTAGGCATCGCCATCGGCCCGATGTTCGCCGACCTCATCACCGTCCTGTCGCCGGTGGCCCGCCAACGGCTCATGCGGACCGTGCCGCGCGAATTTTGGCTCGCCCCCGAGCTCAAAATGTGGGAAGGATACTTTCCCAACCCGATTAAAATTCTCAGTGGCGGGCAGAAGCTCTATACAGCTATCGCAGCCTTCATTTCCTCGCTCACCTTCACGTTCAGCCCCGTCGGTATGACGGTCATGGTCGGCGAATTCGTCAGCTCGCGCGTCAAAAGCACCTACCAGCGGCTTACTACCTCGCTGGCAGTCATGAACGGCGTGACCGAGTCCACCTACATCGCCGAAACAATCATTCCCCTGATGGCTTTCGGCCTGCCGCTCTCTCCCATGGCTCTCGGCCCGGCGGCGCCGCTGTTCAACGCCCCGCCGGTCTACACCCTCCAGCCGACGGTCAACAACCTCCATACCCTGCTCGTTCCCTATCAATACCTTCTCTACGGGTTTATCGGCATCATCATGGCGGCGGTTGTCGCCTACCCGCTGTCGATGAACTACGCCCGCCGCGCCAGCGCCTGGGTGCTCCGCAACGTCAGCCAGGAAGCGATTATCAGCATGTTCACCGGCCTCATCGTCGTCCTGTCCTACTCCGAAGGCGGCTGGACGGGCGTCGGCGTCGCCATCACCATCGCCATAGTAGGCGGCATCCTCAACAAGTATTTCGGCATCCACACCGGTGTCCAGTACATGACCTACTATGCTTCCGGCTTCATCGTCCTGCAACTGTTCGGAGTCAAGTGATAAGGAGGCAACCATCTTATGAAGAAAACTTCGATAGTTCCCGGTTTCTACAAACTCGATGTAGGCGAGCGGATTAAAATTCTCCGCGACTTCGCCTCGCTTACCGATGACGACGTGGCCCTGCTCAAAGGCGAAAAAGGGCTGGCGCTCGAATCGGCGGCCAAGATGGTCGAAAACGTCGTCGCCAAAATGGAACTGCCGTTTGGCATCGCCGCCAACTTCCTCATCAACGGCAAGGAATACTTCGTGCCGATGTGCACCGAAGAGCCGTCCGTCATCGCGGCCGCCAGCCATGCCGCCAAGCTCACCGTAAGCAGAGGCGGCTTCAAGACAAGCAACTCGGGCCCCGTGATGATCGCCCAAATCCAGGCGGTCAACATCAAGGACCCCTTCCAGGCCAAGCTCGCCATCCTTGAGAACAAGGACGAAATTATCGCCCGCGCCAACGCCATGGACCCCGTGTTGATCAAATTCGGCGGCGGCTGCCGGGACGTCGAGGTCCGCGTCCTCGACTCCGACCTCGGCCCAATGGTCATAACCCATCTTATCGTCGACACCCGCGACGCCATGGGCGCCAACGCTGTAAACACCATGGCCGAGGGGCTCGCGCCCTTCATCGAACAGGTTACCGGCGGCCGCGTATTTCTGCGGATACTCTCCAATCTGGCCGTCCGGCGGTTGGCCCGAGCCCGCTGCACTATCGCCAAGGAAGAATTGGGCGGCGAGGAAATCGTCGACGCCATCCGCTTTGCCTATTGTTTCGCCAAAGCCGACCCATTCCGGGCGGCCACCCACAACAAAGGGATCATGAACGGCATCACCGCCGCCGTGCTGGCTACCGGGAACGACACTCGCGCCATTGAGGCCGGCTGCCATGCTTACGCCGCAAAAGACGGAACCTACACCTCGATGTCCGTGTGGGAGAAAGACGCCAACGGCGATCTTGTCGGCAGCCTTGAGTGCCCGATGGCAGTCGGCATCATCGGCGGCGCCACCGCCACCCACCCCCTGGCCAAACTCGCGGTCAGGATTTTGGGCATAAAGACTGCCGTCGAGCTGGCGGAGATCATCGTCGCCACCGGCCTCGCGCAAAACCTGGCCGCCATCCGCGTGCTCGCCACCGAAGGAGTGCAGCGCGGCCACATGGCGCTCCACGCCCGCAACATCGCCATAAACGCCGGCGTGCCCGCCGATCTCGTCGACCAGGTAGCCGCCGTCATGGCCAAAGAGCACAAGGTCAATGTCGTCCGTGCCCAGGAAATTCTCGTGGAGCTGAAGAAAAAATGAGCACCAAAATGAAGTTGCCCGCCAGAGTCGAAGTATGCGACATCACCGTCCGGGACGGTTTCCAGAACCTCGACACCTTCATTCCCACCGAAGCCAAGCTGTATCTCATCGAAGAGCTGTCCCAGTGCGGCTTCAAAAACCTCGAGGTGACCTCCTTTTCCAACCCCAAGCGGGTGCCGCAATTTTGCGACGCCGAGGCCGTCCTCAAGGGCATCAAGCGGCGGCCGGACATCAGATACCAGGCTGTCGCCCTGACGGAAGCGGCCGTCAAGCGGGCCGTCGAGGCGAAAGAAAAAGGGTACGGGCCGGACAAAATCGTCACAATGATCTCCACCAGCCAGAGCCACAATCTCGTCAACGCCGGGGAACTTCACGACCAACACTTCCGCAACCTCGAAAAATGGGGCAGGATGATCAAAGACGCCGGCATGATTTTCTGCGGCACGGTCGGCACGGTATTCGGCTGTCCGATCGAAGGGCCGGTGCCTTTAGCGCGGGCGTGGGAATTTGCCCGCCGCCACTTCGATATCGGCGTCGACGAAATCGAATACGGCGACACCACCGGCGAAGGGACGCCCGACCGGGTGTGGGAATTCTACGCCGAGCTGATGGCCCGCATGCCTTGGCCGGAGAAACACATAGTCCACTTCCACGAGTCGCGGGGCTGGGGCCTCGCCAACTGCCTGGCCGCCCTCCAGGTAGGGATGGTTCGTTTCGAGGCGTCCATGGGCGGCCTCGGCGGCCAGCCCGCCTCGATGGTCGACCGCGTTCCCGTTCTCGGCACCGGCGAATCCTACACCCCCAGCGACCTCACCGGCAACGTCCGCGCCGAGGATCTCGTCGTACTGCTCGACGAAATGAACATCGCCACCGGCATCGACGTCGAGCGCTACCTCCGCATCGGGGCTACCCTGGAGAGAATCGTCGGCCGCCGGCTGCGGTCGTGGACTGTCCTCTCGGGACGGATTCCGAAAACCCCCACCCCGACCATGGAAAAGGTCCGGCAGCGCTTTGCCGACAAATTCGCCAGGGAAAAGAGCTGAAAAATCAACGGACAAGTATCCGGGAAGCTCCCCAGCCGTCGGGCTGGGGGCTTTCTTCTTTTCGTGACCGGGGAGGCGGCTGGCTGTCCCTTTGCGTCAAAACACCGGACATGGGCGACAGCCAGTCTCCGGAATAGGGCTGGCGACAGATTGGGAAACTACTTTCCAGTCCGTATTCTCCCCTTCTCGTCACAGCCGAAAAGTACTGACGGCGCTGAAAAAAGAAAAAACAGCTTTAGCTGGAAAGAAGGTCCTGATGGAAAGAAGAGTCATTCAAGTCGAAGAGCGACCGTCGCTTATCGAGACGATACCCCTCAGTCTCCAGCATCTTTTCGCCATGTTCGGGGCCACGGTGCTCGTCCCCATCCTCTTCAAAGTTAACCCCGCCACCATACTACTCTTCAACGGCATAGGGACCCTGCTCTACACCTTTATCTGCAAAGGCCGCATCCCCGGGTACCTCGGCTCCAGTTTCGCCTTCCTGTCGCCGGTGTTCGTCGTCCTGGCGCAGTTCGGCTACCAGGAGGCGCTCGGCGGATTTATCGCCGTCGGCCTGATATTCAGCCTGGTCGCCCTCAGTTTCCGGCTGATCGGCTACGGCTGGGTCGACCTCGTTTTCCCGCCGGCGGCCATGGGCGCCATCGTTGCCGTCATCGGCCTCGAACTCGCCCCCGTGGCGGCCGACATGGCGGGCCTGACAGCCAAAACGCTCGATCCCAGGGTTATCACCGTCTCACTCCTCACCCTGGCGATAACCATCTTCGGCTCGACCGTCTTCCGGGGCTTCATGGCCATCATCCCCATCCTGCTCGGGGTACTGGCCGGCTATGTCCTTGCTCTCTTTATGGGCCTGGTCGATATGAGCGGGGTGGCCAAAGCTCCCTGGTTTGCCGTCCCCACCTTCTACACGCCGGCTTTCAACTGGACCGCGATCGCGATCATCGCGCCGGCCGCCCTGGTGGTAATCGCCGAGCACATCGGCCATCTCATCGTCACCGGCAACATCGTCGGGCGCGACCTGATGAAAGACCCCGGCCTGGACCGCTCGCTGCTCGGCAACGGCCTGTCGACCCTTTTGTCCGGTTTTTTCGGCTCGACCCCCAACACCACCTACGGCGAAAACATCGGCGTCATGGCGATCACGAAAGTGTACAGCACCTACGTGATCAGCGGGGCAGCCGTCATTGCCATAATCCTGTCGTTCGTCGGCAAACTCGCCGCCGCCATCCAGAGCATCCCTACCCCGGTCATGGGCGGCGTATCCATGCTGCTCTTCGGGGCCATCGCGGCCTCGGGCGTGCGGATGCTCGTCGAAACGAAAGTGGACTACGGCAGGGCCCGCAACCTCATCCTCACCTCCGTCATCCTGATAATCGGGATAAGCGGCGCCCATCTCAAAGCCGGCAGCTTCGAACTGAAGGGGATGGCACTCGCCACCGTCGTCGCCATCATCCTGAGCCTTTCTTTCAACCTGCTCGACAAGCTCGGCCTGACCAACGACAGGGAGGGAAGCGGCAAAGGGAACCAAACCGACGGGAAAGAACCGAAGGGCTAACCGTTCCTCTGGCGGAACCTTCCGCCGTAGGTTAGAATAGAAATAGAGACAAAGGGCCGCGCGGTCGTCCCGTGTCGGGGGAGATGGCTATGGGAAAAACGCTGGTACTCGCTTTGGGCGGCAACGCGATCACGCGGTCATCGGAAAAGGGGACCAGAGACGAGCAGTGGTCTAACATCAAGGCTACCTGCAGCCATATCGCCGAACTGGCCAAACAGGGAAACCGCATCCTCATAACCCACGGCAACGGGCCGCAGGTGGGCAACCTGCTGCTAAAAAACGAGCTGACCAAAGACGTCGTTCCCCCCATGCCGCTCGATGTGTGCGTCTCCAACACCCAAGGCTCGCTGGGGTACGCCATCTGTCAGAACCTCGGCAACGCTCTCGGGGCGCTGGGCTTAACAACGCCGCTTGCGGCCGTCATCACACAGGTCGTGGTCGACCGGTACGATCCCGCCTTCCAGAACCCGACAAAATTCATCGGGCCGTTCTTCACCGGACAACAAGCGGCCGCGCTCATGGCCGCAAAAGGATACACCATGAAGGAAGACAGCGGCAGGGGCTGGCGGCGGGTCGTCCCCTCTCCCGAGCCGCAGGAAATAATCGAAAAGGACGCCGTCCTGGCGCTGCTCGACAAGGGCTTCATTGTCGTGGCCGGCGGCGGCGGTGGCATCCCGGTGGTGCGCGCTGGCGACGGAACGAGCGGTGTGGAAGCCGTAATCGACAAAGACTGGGCTGGCCAACTGCTGGCGCGCGATATCGGCGCCGACGCCTTCTTTCTTCTTACCGATGTCGAACGTGTCAGCATCAACTTCGGCAAGCCCAATCAGACCAACCTTTCCCGCATGACCGTGGAGGTGGCCCGCAAGTACCAGGCGGAAGGGCACTTCCCGCCCGGCAGCATGGGACCGAAGGTCGAGGCCGCCATCCGCTTCGCCTCCTCGGCGCCCGGCAGGCAGGCTGTCATCGTATCGCTCGAGAAAGCCCATCTCGCGTTCAGCGGCGACAGCGGAACGGTAATCACCCTCTGAATAGCGACCGACATGAAAGAAGCATAAGCGTCAAGCTTATGCTTCTTCTTTTGTACCGACTCTTGCGCGTTCTTTATCGGCAAGATACCGATAAGCAAAGGACAGTAAGATAGCTATCGCGGCAAACATAATTGCGTAAAGAAACGCACCCTGATAGCCTCCCGAAGTCTTCTTCACATAGGCTACTAGCTGGGGACCTATCAACGCGGCAAAGGCAAACGCCGTGAATATCGCATTATAATTATTCGGGAAATATTTCGGGCCAAATGTTTCGGCTGTAATCGGTGATAACATCGATGCATATGCACCATACGCCATAGGTACACACAATATCGCAATAACATATAAGGTTTCTGTTCTCACATACGCTAGCAAAAACATGGCTAGGACAGTGCTTGCACCAACAATTGTGATTACATTTATACGTCCAATTAGATCTGAGATCCATCCCCAGAAGAGCCGTCCTACGGTCTGAGCAACAGCAAAGAATCCTACAACAAGTGCTGCTCTAGTTTCGGTCCAACCCAGAGAACCTTGCAATATCGGTGAACCCAACGCCAATATCATGCTTCCGCTGATAAGCCCCAAAATAAACATGACCCATGTTACATAAAACAACGGACTTACGAACATCTCCCTAGTGCTCTTTTCAGATACCGGACCTGGTGTGGGTTTTCCATTATTCCTTGAAGATTGTGCGGTTGATACTGACGGGCCGGTCCAATCCGACGGGATATCAAACAGGAATCTGGTTCCAACCAGCATTACTGCTGTCATGGTAATGCCTAGATAACGAAATGCCATTGAGACATCACCGGTTGATTGAATGATGCTATTGGCTAGAGGAGCCCATATTAACGCAGCAGCCCCATAAGCCGCAGTATATAAACCGGCTGCCAAGCCTTTCTTGTCGGGAAACAACTGGACAACATAGGCGACCAAACTGACGTATATAAAACCGATACCACCGCCGACAAGAACGCCAAAACCTAAATACAATTCCCATATTGAACCCCACATAATACTAAGATAAAGCATCCCCGCGCCATAAACGCAAGCACCGATAAAGTTATAATTGCTAATCTTTATTTTTGTCCGGAGCTTTGCGAATACTATTGGGATTATAGCAGAGAAAATAATATTTAAGGTATAAGCGAAGGAAATCTCAGCTGTAGACCAATGATATTTATTTGCTAGCGGAATCACATATACACTCCACGTATAAATAACACCGGAAAAAAACGCACATACCATGGCTGCAATTAAAGCGATCCATCTTTTTTGAGCAAATTCCATGAAAGTCCTCATTTACTTTGTAACTTATATGTATCATATCTTTTAGTGGCATTCTAACATGAAGTATATTTTCCTACAACCGGAATAGTTGTGTTTGACCCCGTCGTTTACGACAATTAAGTGGGTCCAGTCACATTATCGCGAACGGAAAAAAGCAGGAATCATGCAAAATGTAAGGAACTAGCCATAATATTGGGAATCTATGTCATACTGTGCGGGCTGTTTCGCCGTCGGCAAAAGCGCCAGAATAAAGCCGGATAGAAAGGGCTGGGATAATGACATCAAGCAAAAAGGCGGCCGACCTGGCGTACGGCGTGGACGATAAACCGCCGCTCCTCGTCTCTTTGCCGCTCGCCTTTCAGCAGGTCGTCCTGATGTCCATCGACCTGATCTTCCCGGTGCTCATCGTGCAGGCCATCGCCGGCAGCCTTCATCTGGCGCAAAGCTTCGTCAGCCTGACCATGCTCGCCCTCGGCGTCGGCACATTGCTGCAGTCCCTCCACAAAGGGCCGGTGGGCTCGCGCTATTTCTGCCCCCAGGAGGCGGGCGCCCTGTACTTCCCGGCGTCCGTGCTCGCGGTGCAGAAAGGCGGCATGCCGCTGCTGCTCGGCATGACCGCCTTGGCGGGGTTGACGGAAGTCTTTTTATCGCAGGTCATCCAGCGCTTCCGCTCTCTGTTCCCGCCGGAACTTGCCGGTCTGGTCGTCGTTATGATCGGCGTCACCATCATCCCCGTCTCGATTACCAACTTTCTCGGCGGCACCGACGGCACGACCGTCGACCTGCCCTCCCTGTACGTCGGCGCAATAACCCTCGGGGTGATGGTCGGCACCAATGTCTGGGGCAAGGGAGTCGTCCGCCAGTACTCCGTCCTTGTCGGCATGCTGGCCGGCTACCTGGCCGCCTACGTTTCCGGCACCCTCACCGGCGCCGATCTGTCGCACCTGAGCGGGCTGCCCTTGGTGGACGCCCCAGACATCAGCTTCATCGGCTGGTCGTTCGACCCTGGGCTCGTTTTGCCCTTCCTGCTTGCTGTCGTCTGCTCCTCGCTGAAGACCATCGGCAACATCACCACCTGCCAGAAAGCTAACGACCCTGACTGGAAGCGCCTTGACATGAAAACCGCCAGAGGCGGCCTGCTGGCTGAAGGCATTGCCACCATGTTCGGCGGGCTGATCGGCGGCATGGGCGTCAACACCAGCTCAGGAAGCATCGGCCTGTCGATCGCCACCGGCGTGACCAGTCGCCGCCTTGGCGTCTTTGTCGGCCTCATGTTCCTGGCGCTCGCGTTCCTGCCCAAAGCATCCGCGCTCGTGGCCGTCATGCCCAAACCTGTTATGGGCGCCACCCTGATCGTTGTCATCTGCTTCGTAATCGTCACCGGGTTTCAGATCATCCTTTCGCGGATGCTCGACGCCCGTAAAATCTACATCATCGGCCTGTCGCTGATATTCGGCCTCAGCGTCAGCATGGTCCCCGGCTTGCACCAGGCCGCCCACCCCGGCCTGCAGCCGCTGTTCAACTCGGCCTTCTCCCTCGCCACCGTCACGGCCATCATCCTCAACCTCCTGTTCCGCATCGGCGTGGCCCAGCGGAAAACGACCGCGATCGAACCGGGACCGGCGGCGTCGGAAGAAGTGTTCGAATTCATGGAAAGCGCCGGCGCCAGCTGGGGCGCCCGCCGCGACGTCATCCGCCGCGCCGAGTCGGCCCTGACCGAGTTCATGGAATCCGCTGCAGCCCTAGGCCTAGTCGATGGCAAGGTCCAGATAGCCGCCAGCTTCGACGAATTCGACGTTGACCTCGACCTCAGTTACACCGGCAGGATGATGGAATTCAGCGCCGTCCGGCCTACCCAGAGCGAGCTGCTCGACGACGAAACTGCCTTTATCAGGCTATCCGGCTTTATCATCCGCCAGCATACCGACCAGATCAAAACCTCCCTGAGCGACGGCGCGTGCAAAATCCGACTGCATTACGACCACTGAGCATCTTCTGCCGTGGCCTCCAACCGACAGAAATGCGTTTGGGTAATTAGGTCGTATACTGAGAGAGCCCATGAAGCCGGAAATAGACGCCATGGGATAGACAGGATGGGTAAGTTGTATACTCAATACAAAGGGTTGGCTCTCCTTGCCGCCACCATGTAAAACCGGAAAAGCTCAAAACCCGTGTACTACGCGGTTTTTTTGCTGTTTGTGCGGCGCAGTTTGTTGAGATAAGCTTCGCCAAGCCCTTACTGGTGAGGTTTATTGTGGCCTGTTCAACCGCAGGGTATTTAACCTGGCTACGCTCGTCAAGCATTATAATTCGTATTTCGTTACAATAAAAGGAACTGACGAAAATACCGTAGAATAAAATTAATGTCAATAGTTGTCGTTTCTGGCTGTTGTTTCCTGGTGATATCAGCTGGGGAAGGTCAAAGAAAAATGGGCGTTTTGTGGCACAAGCTAACGCGGGCCATAACCGAAACCGCCGGCCAGTTCGCCGCGATGGCTATCCTGATTGCTTTAGGCGTAGGCTGCTATTATGGAATGAACCTTGCTTTGTCGAACCTGACCCGGGTGCAGGCGGATTTTTACCGGGAAACGCGGGCTGCCGACCATTATTTCCATGTGCAGCGGGCGCCGGTGACGGTGCTGCATCTGATCGAAGCGGTTCCCGGAGTTGAGCAGGTAACCGGACGGATTCAGGAAGATGTCAAGGTCATGGAAAACGGTGTCCCGCTCGGCATCGGCCGGATGCTGAGTTTCGAACCGGGGGAAACGGCGCCTGTCAACGGGTTTCGCGTGGTTGCCGGCTCTAATCCCACGGAAGAAAATCTACGGGCGGATTTCGGCATAAAAGCGTATGTGGATTCCCAGTATTTTGCCGCCCACCGGCTGCAGACCGGCGCGGAGCTCAGCGTCCTGGCCCGGAAACGGCAGGCCCTTATTATCGTGGAGGGCGCGGCGACCAGCCCCGACTATCTCTTCAAGATGCGCAGCAGTCGCGATTTTCCTGACCGGCGCGATTTTGCCGTCTTCCATGTCCCGCGGCGCAACGCCGAGAGAATACTGAATATGGAGGGTGAAGTCAACCAGGTATTGGTCCGTTTTTCCGGCGGCGCAAATGCCCTGATGACGGCGGACAGCATCCGCAGCCTCCTGGAGCCGTATGGCTTGGTCGCGAGTTATGCGAGCGAAGAACAGGCGAGCGTTAAGCACGTCGCTTCCCAGATTGACGGCCTTAAAGCGAGCACGGCTATTGTTCCGACCGGTTTTTTCGCGGCTGCGGCCGGAATTATGTATATCTGCCTGCACCGTTACATCAGCCTGCAGCAGCGCCAGATCGGCGTGATGAAGTCGCTCGGGTGCAATACGCGCATGGTGACGATATACTTTGCGGCGTACGCGTTGGTCGTCACGCTGACAGGGATGCTTCTCGGCCTCGCGGCGGGATCGGTGCTTGGGGCGGATTCCTTTGCAACCTTCGCCGGCTTGCTTGCTCTGCCCGGTGGCTATGAAGCCACCGGGCCGGCGGTACTCGCCGCGATCATTATAGGGTCGCTTCTGGTCGGGGTTGGCGTTAGCCTGCTTTCCGCCCGCAAGATTGCCGGCCTCCAACCGTCGGAAGCTTTGCGCGCCGCGGTCGCTTTTAATCGGCCGCGGTCGAACGCCGCAGCCGGTACCTGGCAACAAGGTCTGTTCAGTTCCTGGAAGATGACCCTGCGCTCGATCGACCGTAACCGCGGGCGTTTTGCGGTCACCGCGACGGGTTTGACAGTTACTGTCGCGATGCTGGTTCTCTCCCTTTGTTATCTCGATTCGCGGCATTATTTGAGTTCGCGTTTTTTTACGCAGGAAAATCGCTACGACTATTACGTCGGTCTGAATGATACGTTCAAGTCCGGGGATGTTGCGTTTCTGCGGGATTGGGATGGTATCAGCGATGTCGAGCCGGTTCTCGAAATTAACGCCAGGTTCTTGTCGCTGCGGGGGGAAGGGGCGCACAGGGAACCCAAAGAGGGGGTCATCCTCGGCGTAAATCCCGCCGGCCGGTTGCTCCAGCCCTTCGATGCGGCGGAAAGGCCGCTGAGTATCCCGGAGGAAGGGATCCTGCTGAACTCGAAGGTCGCGGAAAAGTTGGGCCTGTCGGTGGGAGACCGGGTCCAGGTCCGGACTCGGCCGCTAAGGGGCGACTCTTATCAAGACGTTTTCCGGGTCATAGGCATCGCCCAACAGGATCTGGGGGGAGTTTCCTTTCTTTCGCAGGCGGCCGCCCAGCGTCTCGTGCGCGAAAGGGACGCGGTCAACGTTCTGCTGCTGAAGACGGACCGGGAATCTTTCCGGAATCTGGAGCAACGGCTGCTTGAGATTCCGGGGGTGGCCTACGCGCAGAGCAAAGCGGCCTGGGTGGAGATTTTCGCCCAACTGGTAGGAAGCATGACGTATTTTACGTATATCATGATCGCGATTGCCGGCTTGCTGGGCGTCACGATCGTCTTCCTCACGTCGGTTTTAAATTTGAGCGACCGTCAGCGTGAATTGGCCACCCTGCGGGTCATCGGCTGGAGCCTGGATCAAGTAGCTTTGCTGCTTTTCAGCGAAATCGTATTGACGCTCGCGCTGGCGCTGCTGCTGGGGTTTCCGCTGGGGAAAAAGGCCGGTTTTTCTTTCTTGACGGCGGCCAGCAACGAGTCTTTCACCTGGCCGCTTGTAGTGTATCCTTCCACATACTTTATCGCGGCTGGCCTGACGGCGCTTTTCGCTGTGGCCGGGCACCTGCTGGCGATTCGCCGGATAAAGTATTTGCCTATGGTTGAAGTGCTGAATAATCGGGATTAGGCTGGGAAAGAGGGATGCCCGGGATGTTTGCGGCGGAAAAACCCCAGAAATTCTTCGATGGCCGTAGGAATAAGATGATGGCCGGCTTCGCCGTGGCTGCGGTACTTTGGCTGCTCTACACGTTTTTCTTCGCCGGCGCCGTCGAGGTCAGCACCGCCAAGGCAGCCCGCGGCAGCATCGCGGTCACGGTGGAGGAAATCGGCTATATCCAGGCTGACGACGAATATGACGTCCTGGCGCCGGTGAACGGCTATATTGGCCGCCTGGAGATCGAGCGCGGGCAGAAAGTCAAGCAAGGCCAAACACTCATGCTGCTGGACTCGCCGGAAACCGATTCGCTGCTGGAGAGCACCGATGCTCAAGCCAACCGGGTCGCCGCATCGCTCAATGACGCCCGGAATAATCGGCAAATCGCTCTCTACGAACTCGCCGACGCCGAAAGGAAGGTCGCCCAGAGAAAAACGCTGCTGACGGCCGGCGCCATAAGCCAGCAGGAATTCGACGAGGCCAAGCTGGCGCTGGACAGGCTGCGCAGCCGGACGTATACGACCGGCGAAATCATCGGCGATCTGGAGCGGCAGCTGACGGCTCTGCGCAGGCAGCAGCAATCCGCCGACCGGAAGGTGAACCAGCTTGTCGTCAAGAGTCCGGCGGATGGCGCCGTGATTTATCTGGTGCCGAAAGAGGGGGAATATGTCGCCCAGGGGGCCGTTATCGCCAAAATAGGCAAATCCGGCCGGACCCGTGTCAATGTCGACGTCCTTAGCGACAATATGGGGCATGTCGCCCTCGGGCAGAAGGTAGCGGTTGCTTCACCCGTCCTTGCGTCCCCGGTTGCCGGCACCGTCAGCGACATTTATCCGCAGGCGTTCGAAAAGGTGTCGGCGCTGGGCGTCATCCAACGCCGCGTGCGGGTTATCGCCGATCTGACCGAATGGGGCAACCTGCGTTCTGGCTATGAGGTGAAGGTTTCGATCACCACCCGTTTTAAGGACGATGCTTTGCTTATTCCCCGGGAAGCGCTAGTAATGAATGCCCAGGGCCAATATGAAGTTTGGGTAGTATCCGCCGGCCGGGCGGAATGCCGCAAGGTAACGGTCGGCCTGAAAAACAGGGTGCAGGCGGAGATTATCGAGGGCCTGCAGCCGCAGGATAGCGTGATAACCGTCAGAAAAGGGAAAATCACCGAGAGGACGCGCGTACGCATCAGCGACGCAAGGAACTAAGGCGGTGAAGGCCATCAGCGGGGATTATAGCGCCGAGGGCGTCATGGCCCTAACCATGCAAGGAAAAATCTATACTTTCAACGCGGCGGCCGCCGAGATTCTGGAAATGCAGCAGGACGAGGTGGTGAACCAGCCTTTCGGGCTCCATTTTTTCAACTATGCGGAAAACGATGAATTCAACCAGGTCATTTTGAATTTTTATCTTCAGCAATATCCCGGAGATATGTTTGTTGTCCCCTTTTTTACCGGGCAAACCCGCAAATTGCTTTTTTTAAAATGCAGCCTGGTTTATTCTCAGCAGGCGGGCGTCCCCGAGAAAATTGGCATGGTGGCTGTTTTCCGCGATGTCAGCCATATCCCCGAAGTCAAGAACGTGCTCCAAGCGGCTGCGGAGTGGAAAAGAAGGGAAAGCGGCGAAAAACTGGGAGTGCTCCAGGGTACCGCCCCTGAGTCTCCCCTGGTTGTCCTGCAAAATGTCAGCAAGACCTATGCGACAGGCGGCATCCCTTTCCAGGCCCTACAGCCGACCAGTCTGGACATTTACCCGGGGGAACTGGTCGTCATCCTTGGCCCGAGCGGCTGCGGCAAAAGCACCCTGCTGAATCTCATTGGCGGCATGGATCAGCCGTCCGGCGGGCGGATCCTGTACTCCGGCGTGGATATCGCCGCGGCCGACGACCGTCATCTGACCCGTTACCGGCGCCAGGAAGTCGGCTTCATTTTTCAGTTTTACCACCTGATTCCGGACCTCACGGCCGGGGAAAATGTCCGCTTGGCCGCCGAAATGGCAGATAACCCGTTAGCCTTGACCGAGGTCTTTCGCGAGGTGGGCCTGGCGGACCGGCTGGACCACTTTCCTTCGCAGCTCTCCGGCGGCGAGCAGCAACGGGTCTCTATCGCCCGGGCCCTTATCAAACAGCCGAAAATCCTGCTCTGCGACGAACCGACGGGAGCGCTTGACAGCAAAAGCGGCAAGGTCGTGCTGGAACTTCTAGGGCGCTTGCGCACCGACGGCCGGACGGTGGTGGTCGTCACCCATAATACCGCCATTGCGGCAATGGCCGACCGCATTTTCAAGATGCGCAACGGACAGTTGGTAGAAAGCTACAGGAACCCCTACCCGATTCCACCGGCGCAAATAGAGCTGTAAGCGGCAACCGGTCCGGCCTTCGAGGATCGAGGGTCAGATTTATCAGCGGGGGTGCGTATGGAGATTAGGCAGGATGTTGAGTGGCGCGACTATGCGGCGCTAACAACCGAGATTTACCGCCATTATCACCAATATCGCGACAGTATGTCGCCGTTGGTCAAGAATATTGTCAGTGGCCGGAGTCCTTTCAGCAGCCATATCGAAAAGTCCCTTGCCGGCGTTTATGATGGTGGTAAGCTTTTGGCTGCCGCAGTGCTGACTTCAAGCGCGAAGCTCCCGGGGTACCTGAGTATGGCGTTTTTTGAGGCGCTGGATAACCGGACCGCTATCCAGCTGTTGCTGGAGCATGCGAAGAGTAGCGCGGCTGCGCGGGGGCTCAATACGGTAATCGTAGGCATCAACGGGCATATGAATTACGGCATGGGTCTTTTGTGCGACAACTTTGACAAGCCGGTGTCTTTCTGGTCTTCGTTCAATCCGCCTTACTACTATGATTATCTAAAAGATCATGCCGACAAAGAGCATGGCCTTGCATCATATGTTTTCGATCTTGCGACGGTTGGTTTTGCCAAATACCAGTCTTTGTTCGGTAGGCTGAACAAACGTTTCAGGTACCGCGTAGCTGATTTCAAGCAGCTTGGCCGGGAGGTCGAAGTATATACCCGCCTGATTAACGGGTGTTTTGGGGGTCACCCCTTGTACTGGGAACGGACTACGGCTGAGAACCAGGAAATGTATGAGGCTCTCCGGCCCTTCTTGCGGGGAGAAAACTTGATCTTCGCCGAGGATGAAGGGCGGCCGGCCGGCTATGTCCTTTGGCATCCTGACCTTAACGAAATGATTCCGCCCGGCAAGTCGATCGGGCTGGGGACCTTTATCAAGTACCTAATCGGCTGGCCTAGGATAACGAGCTTCAAGGTTGCGGAAATTGGCGTGTTGCCTAAATATCGGGGATCAGGGCTGATCTTCGGACTTCTGCACAACTGCTTTTGCCTTGCCAAGGATCGGTATAGCCAGTGTGAGAGCGGCTGGATTATGGACGAAAATTTCCTTTCCCGAAGTCTCATCAGCCATTTTGGCGGAACGGAGTACAAGCATTACAAGGTGCTGGAGTTTGGTGCGTGAACCCGCGATCGATTTTGCGAAGGGCGGATTTCCGGGGGAGACGGATCAATTCCGTGAATCTCTATTCCGGTTTTGACGGAATTTGCAAGGTCACGGATCGCCTCCACCATGGATAGCACTCTCAGAAGGCACCCACAAAAAATATCTTCCCGCCCTATTGACAAACACGCACCCATGCTGGTATATTGTATACAAAGTTACAACCCGGCGCCAAAAAACGCGCCAAGAGGCACGGGGTTTACACTTTGACTACTCTGGTGCCCGTGACTGGTAAACAGAATATCGAACATCTACAGGTGATGATTGGGAGAAAAGGAACGGCCCAAACCGCTCAGAGAGCCGGTGGTTGCTGCGAACCGGTGCGGAAGTCGTATCCGAACAACTCGCCCATGAACTGTTTCGCTGAACGCACACGACCCCGTGCAAATAGGCGGAGACGTAAGCCGGGCGTTAGCCGGCAGCCGCTGATGGGCGGTGAGAGAGTACAGTATAGGGTGGTACCGCGGAATATTCCGCCCCTATTGACGTCATTGACGTCAATAGGGGCGGTTTTGTTTTCGCCGAAACAAAAGGAGGAAGACCGACATGGACACAAGGACAATCAGGATATTCGACACGACGCTGCGGGACGGCGAACAGACCCCGGGAGTAACCCTCAATGCCGCCGAAAAACTGGAGATCGCCCAAACCCTCGCGAAACTCCGCGTCGATATCATCGAGGCCGGTTTTCCGGCCGCTTCCCCCGGCGACTTTTCCGCCGTCAGCGAAATCGCCGCCAAAGTCCGCGGACCGATCATCGCCGGCCTGGCCCGCACCAACACCAAGGACATCGACGCCGCCGTCAACGCCCTCAAAAAAGCCGAACGGCCGCGCATCCACACCTTCATCGCCACAAGCGACATCCACCTCCAATATAAGCTCAAGATGACCAGGGACGAGGTGCTGTCCGCCGCGCAGGACGCGGTCCGCCACGCCCGCCGGTTTGTCGACGACGTCGAGTTTTCCGCCGAAGACGCCTCCCGCTCCGACCGCGACTACCTCTGCCAGGTCTTCACCGCCGCAATCGCCGCCGGCGCCACAACAATAAACATCCCCGACACCGTCGGTTACACCACCCCGGACGAATTCGGCGCCCTCATCCGCTACATCCGCGAGCGCGTCCCCAACATCGGCCAGGCCGTCATCAGCGTCCACTGCCATAACGACCTCGGCATGGCGGTCGCCAACTCGCTGGCCGCCGTCATGAACGGCGCCGGTCAGGTCGAGTGCACCGTCAACGGCCTCGGCGAGCGGGCCGGCAACGCCGCCATGGAAGAAATCATCATGGCCTTCCACACCCGCCCCGAATACTACCGGGCCGCCACCGGCATCGACACCAGCCACATCTACCGCGCTTCGCGGCTGGTCAGCGTCCTGAGCGGCGTTGCCGTCCAGCCCAACAAAGCGGTCGTCGGCGACAACGCCTTCGCCCACGAATCCGGCATCCACCAGCACGGCGTCCTCAATAACGCCCTCACCTACGAAATCATGCGCCCCGAAACAATAGGCCTCAACCGCAACGCCCTTATCCTCGGCAAACTCTCCGGCCGCCATGCCCTCGAAGAGCGCCTCAAAACCCTTGGCTACGACCTCGAACCCGAGCGCATCAACGAAATCTTCGTCAAATTCAAAGAACTGGCCGACCGCAAGAAAATGGTCTTTGACCGCGACATCGAAGCCCTCGTCGCCGAAAAAGCGTCGGCCATGCCCGAATGGTACCGCCTCGTCAACCACCACGTCGTCAGCGGCAACCAGACAACCGCCACCGCCATGGTCAGAATCGAAACCGACCAAGGCTTCACCGAGCAGGCTTCCTGCGGTGACGGACCGGTGGACGCAGCCTTCAAAGCGATCGAAAAAGCGGTGGGCTTCGCGGTCTGCCTCAAAGACTACCAGATCAAAGCCGTCACCTCCGGTGAAGACGCCCTCGGCGAAGCGACCGTATGGCTTGAGCAAGACGGCCGGGTCATCAGCGGCCGCGGCCTCAGCACCGACGTCATTGAAGCCAGCGCCAAGGCGTACGTCAGCGCCATCAACAAACTCATCGCCACCTGCGGCCATCCGGCCGCCGGCGCGATTGCAGCGGGAGGAGAATAAAACACATGGGCATGACAATGACGGAAAAAATCCTCGCCCGCCACGCGGGACTGGACAGCGTCGTCCCCGGCCAGCTCATCAAATGCCGGATCGACCTCGTCCTCAGTAACGACATCACCGGACCGCCGGCCATCGTCGAGTTCGAGAAAATCGGCCGTCCCGTCTTCGACCGGCACAAAATAGCCCTTGTTCCCGACCACTTCACCCCCAACAAAGACATCAAATCCGCCGAACAGGCCAAATCCCTCCGCGACTTCGCCAAAAAGCACGACATCACCCACTACTGGGAAATCGGCCGCATGGGCATCGAGCACGTCCTCCTGCCCGAAGAAGGCCTCATCGCCCCTGGCGAACTCATCATCGGCGCCGACTCCCACACCTGCACCTACGGCGCCCTCGGCGCCTTCGCCAGCGGCGTCGGCCACACCGATGCCGGCGCGGCCATGGCCACCGGCGACACCTGGTTCAAAGTGCCGACCGCCATTAAAGTCGAACTCACCGGCAAGCCGTCGCGCTGGGTCACCGGCAAAGACGTCATCCTCACCCTCATCGGCATGATCGGCGTCGAAGGCGCCCGCTACCAGGCCCTCGAATTCACCGGCCCCGGCGTTGCCGCCCTGACGATGACCGACCGCTTCACCATCGCCAACATGGCCGTCGAAGCCGGCGCCAAAAACGGCATCTTCCCCGTCGACGGCGCCACCGAAGCCTATATAGCCGACAAAGTCAAGCGGCGCTACACCGCCGTCGCCGCCGACCCCGACGCCCAGTACGCCCAGATCGTCACCATCGACCTCGGCCGCCTCGAGCCAGCCGTCGCCATGCCCCACCTGCCGGAAAACGTCAAACCGGCGGCCGAGCTCGGCCACATCGCCATCGACCAGGCCGTCATCGGCTCCTGCACCAACGGCCGCCTCGACGACCTTGCCCAGGCGGCGTCCGTCCTGGCCGGCCGCAAGATCCACCCTGACGTCCGCGCCATCATCATCCCCGGCACACAGCAGATATACGCCGAGGCTATGGCGCGCGGCTACATCGCCACCTTCATCCGGGCCGGCGCCGTCGTCAGCACCCCCACCTGCGGGCCTTGCCTGGGCGGCTACATGGGCATCCTCGCCGCCGGCGAACGGGCTGTCAGCACCACCAACCGCAACTTCCGCGGCCGCATGGGCCACGTCGACAGCGAGGTCTACCTCGCCAGCCCGGCCGTCGCCGCCGCCAGCGCCGTCACCGGCCATATTTCCGACCCCAGGGAGGTGATGAAATGATTCTCGAAGGCAACGTCTGGCGCTACGGAGACAACGTCGACACCGACGTCATCATCCCCGCCCGCTACCTCAACACCGCCGACCCCAAAGCTCTCGCCGCCCACTGCATGGAAGACCTCGACCCCGCCTTCGCCGGCAAAGTCAAGCCGGGGGACATCATCGTCGCCGGCCGCAACTTCGGCTGCGGCTCCTCCCGCGAGCACGCCCCCCTCGCGATTAAGACCAGCGGCGTCACCTGCGTCATCGCCGACGGCTTCGCCCGCATCTTCTACCGCAACGGCATCAACATCGGTCTGCCCCTCGTCGAACTGGGCGCGGCCGTCGCCGAGATCAAAAGCGGCGACCGGATACGCGTCGACCTCGGCGGCGGCACCATCGAAAACCTCGCCAGCGGCAAAAAATTCGCCATTCAGCCGCTCCCCGGCTTCATCCAGGACATCGCCAAAGCCGGCGGCCTCATCAACTACGTCAAGGGGGAAAAGGCGTGAGCAGCAAAAAAATCGTCATCATCCCCGGCGATGGCATTGGCCCCGAAATCACCGCCGCCGCGCAGGAAATCCTTGATCTTGCGGCCCGTAAAGCCGGCCTTGCCCTCGAATACACCACCTGCCTCGCCGGCGGCGCGGCCATCGACACGCGCGGCGTGCCCCTGCCCGAAGACACCCTCGCTGCCGCCAAGGCCGCTGACGCCGTCCTCCTCGGCGCGGTCGGCGGGCCCAAGTGGGACGCCGTCGCCCCCGACATCCGCCCCGAAAAAGCCATCCTCGGCCTCCGCAAAGCCCTCGGCCTCTACGCCAACCTGCGCCCAGTCAAAGTCTCCGACGCTTTAGCCGCCTACTCGCCCCTCAAGCCCGAAATCGTCACCGGCACCGACATCCTCATCGTCCGCGAACTAACCGGCGGCATCTACTTCGGGCCAAAATGCGAAAGCGAGACCGTCGACGGCGCGGAACGGGCCTGGGACACCGAAATATACAGCGTCCCCGAGGTCGCCCGCATCGTCAGGATGGCTTGCCAGGCCGCCAAAGGCCGCCGCGGCAAAGTCACCTCGGTTGACAAAGCCAACGTCCTCGCCTCCTCCCGTCTCTGGCGGCGCGTGGCCACCGCCACCGCCCAGGAAGCGGGCGTCGACATCGCCCATATGTACGTCGATAACTGCGCCATGCAGCTCGTCCTCGGCCCCAAAACCTTCGACGTCATTGTCACCGGCAACCTGTTCGGCGACATATTGAGCGATGAAGCGGCCGTAGTCGCCGGCTCCATCGGCCTCTTGCCCTCGGCCAGCATCGGTGACGGCCCCGGCCTTTACGAGCCCATCCACGGCTCGGCCCCCGACATCGCCGGCCAGGGCATCGCCAATCCCGTCGGCACAGTCCTCTCGGCCGCCATGCTTCTCCGCCACTCCCTCAAGGCCGAAGCGCCCGCCGCCGCCATCGAAAAAGCCGTCGACGCCGTCCTTGCCGAGGGCTACCGGACAGCGGATTTGTACAGACCGGGGCTCACCAAAGTATCGACCGAAGAAATGAGCAAAATGATAATTAAGCAACTCCAATAGCAATACGCGAATTAACGAAAGGGGGTGATTGTGTGCGCATATCAGGCGCCCAGATCATCGTCGAATGCCTCAAAGAACAAGGCGTCGACACTGTCTTCGGCTACCCTGGCGGCACAATCCTGCCGCTCTACGACGCCCTCCACGGCTCGCCCGTAAGGCACATTCTCACCGCCCACGAACAGGGAGCGGCCCACGCCGCCGACGGCTTTGCCCGCGCCAGCGGCCGGGTCGGGGTATGCATCGCCACCTCCGGACCGGGCGCCACCAACCTTGTCACCGGCCTGGCGGCCGCCTTCATGGACTCTGTCCCCGTCGTCGCCGTCACCGGCCAGGTGCCCACTTCGCTCATCGGCCGCGACGCCTTTCAGGAAGTCGACATCACCGGCATAACAATGCCGATAACCAAGCACAACTTCCTCGTCAAAGACACCGCCAAGCTGGCCGACACCCTCCGTTACGCCTTCCGCATCGCCGCCTCCGGCCGCCCCGGCCCAGTGCTCGTCGACGTCCCGCGCGACGTCCAGACCGCTGCCGTGCTGTTCGAGCCGGCCGCCGCCCCGGACAGAGTGCCCTTCGCCATGAGCGGGGCGGTACTGACCCGCATCGACGCCGCGGCCGCTGCCATCGCCCGCGCCCGGCAGCCGGTCATCATCGTCGGCGGCGGAGCCGTGGCTGCCGAGGCTTCGGCAGAGGTCGCCGCGCTGGCCGAAAAGCTCGCCTGCCCGGTCGTCAGCACCCTCATGGGCCTAGGCGCCATCCCTGCCTCCCATCCGCTCTTCCTCGGCCTTACCGGCATGCACGGCCACAAACCGGCCAACAACTGCATCCACGACGCCGACCTCATCATCGCCGTCGGCAGCCGCTTCAGCGACCGTGTGACAGGCGACCGGGCCAAATACGCCGCCGGCAAAACCGTCGTCCACATCGACGTCGACCCTGCGGAGATAGACAAAAACGTTGCCGCCGGCATCGGTCTTACCGGCGACATGAAAACCATCCTCGCCTTTCTGAGCGCCAGGGTGCCCGGAGGGGACACAAAAGCCTGGTGGGAAAAGATCGCCGGCTGGCAGGCCGATTACTGTTCAGAACCCAGCGGAGAGCGTCTTACCGCTCCGTCGCTGTTCGCGGAAATTTCCGCCCAGACCGCCGGCGCCGAATGCATCTTCGCCACCGACGTCGGCCAGCATCAGATGTGGGCCGCCCAGCACCTCAAGATCGAAACCCCGCGCACCTGGATTACCTCCGGCGGCCTCGGCGCCATGGGCTTCGGCTTGCCGGCCGCCATGGGGGCACAGTTCGCCTCCCCCGGCAAACGCGTCATCCACATTGCCGGCGATGGCGGCTTCAAAATGACCGGCGCCGAGCTCTACACCGTCGCCGCCCACCGCCTGCCTGTCATCTCCGTCATCGTCAACAACAACGGTCTCGGCATGATCCGCCAGCTCCAGCACGCCTTCTTCGCCAAGCGCTACACCGCCTGCGAACTGCCGGCCGTAGACTTCACCGCCTTTGCCGCCGCTTTCGGCATCCCCGCCGCCACCGCCGATACCCCGCAGGAATTTGCCGCCGCCTTCGCCGCCGCCCTTGCCTCGTCAGGCCCGCGGGTAATCGTCGCCAACATCGCCGCCGAAGACCTCGTAACCCCCATGGTGCCGCCGGGGGCGGCCATCAACGCCTATCTCGACATTTGAAAGGAGGTGGCCTAAGTGACCGTCAGCATCGACATGCAAGCAGTCGTCACCGCCGACGCCGAAGCCATCCCGGGGGTCGATCCGCGGGCCGACGGAAACCTGCTGCGCCAGTCGCTCGGGGCATAACAAAAAAGAATAAAGAACTTATCATAAAGTGTATTGACAAAAGTATTAAGTCCGTGGATAATGTATACAACATTACAATGACGTGATGTAAGGAAGTGCGTCTAGGGTTCCGCCGTTAACAAACGGGCCTGGACCGAGCGGCGCAGAATGCGATAACGCATTACACCGTGGGTATAAAAGACCCTGCGGGAAGTTTCTTACGAAAGAAGTAGGGGACTTTTCCGCAGGCATTTTTATACCCTAAAGGTTTGTATACAGTATTCAGTATGCATGTACACAACGAGAGGAGGATCAGCGTGAAACACGTGCTGTCGATACTGGTCTACAATCAGCCCGGCGTGTTGGTCAGGGTAGCGGGCATGTTTTCCCGGCGGGGCTTCAATATCCACAGCCTGGCCGTCGGCACGACCCAAGACCCGAGATATTCGCGAATTACCGTGGTGGTGTGCGGCGACAACGGCATCCTCGATCAGGTCGTCAAACAGCTCGACAAACTAGTCGAGGTCGAAGCCATCCAGCTCCTGCCCCCGGAAGCCTCGGTGCGGCGGGGGATCGCGATGGTCAAGATCGCGGCCGGCGGCGACAAGCGGGCCGAAGTCCTCAAACTCGCCGAAGTGTTCCGCGCCAACATCGTCGACATCACCGAGCGTACGGCCACCTTCGAAATCACCGGCGACGACGACAAGATAGACGCATTCGTCGACCTGCTCGGCCCCTACGGCATCCTGGAAACGGTCCGCACCGGCCTCGCCGGTCTGGCCAGGGGCGAGAGCAACATCCACCAGTACGAGAGGAGAGAATACTATGAGCAAATTGTATTATGATCTTGACGCCAACTGGGATATGATCAGCAGCAAGAAAATCGCCGTCATCGGTTACGGCAGCCAGGGCCATGCCCATGCCCTCAACCTCAAGGAGAGCGGCATCGACGTAACCGTCGGCCTCTATAAAGGCAGCAAATCGTGGACCAAGGCCGAAAGCGACGGACTTAAAGTAGCCGCTGTCGCCGACGCCGTCGCCAGCGCCGACATCGTAATGATCCTCATCCCCGACGAAAAGCAGGGCCAGGTCTACCGCGACCACATCGCCCCCAACCTCAAAGACGGCGCTGCCCTCGCTTTCGCCCACGGCTTCAACATCCACTTCAGCCAGGTTGTGCCGCCCGGCAACATCGACGTCTTCATGGTCGCCCCCAAAGGACCCGGCCACCTCGTCCGGCGGATGTACACCGAAGGCAAAGGCGTCCCCTGCCTGATGGCCGTCTACCAGAACTACACCGGCAACGCCCAGGAAATCGCCCTCGCCTACGCCCGTGGCATCGGCGGCACCCGCGCCGGCGTCCTGACAACCACCTTCAAAGAAGAGACCGAGACCGACCTCTTCGGCGAACAGGCCGTCCTCTGCGGCGGCGTAACCGAACTCATCAAAGCAGGCTTCGAAACCCTCGTGGAAGCCGGCTATCAGCCCGAATCGGCCTACTTCGAGTGCCTGCACGAAATGAAGCTCATCGTCGACCTCATGTACGAAGGCGGCATCGGCATGATGCGCTACTCCATCAGCGACACCGCCGAATTCGGCGACTACATGACAGGCAGACGCATCATCCCCGACTCGACCCGCGCAGAGATGCGGCAGATCCTCGCCGAAATCCAGAGCGGCGAATTCGCCAAAAAGTGGATCCTCGAAAATCAGGCCAACCGCCCCGTGTTCAACGCCATGCGCAGAAGCGAGGCCGAGCACCAGATCGAAAAAGTCGGCAAAGACCTCAGGGCCATGATGCCCTGGCTCAAGAAATAGCAGCCAGCTTCTCGGCGGATACCGAATAAAAGGCAAGGAGGGATCGTGATGGAACGTTTAGTGCATGTTGGCGGGATCAGCGACGACCTCGGCGGCGTCGACCCGCACGCGGACCAGAACCTGCTGCGCCTCGCCGGAATCTCCTAGAACCTTTTTCCTTAACGGATTAATACTACGATAAAAGTGATGATCGGGACGGGTATGCGATCAGCAGTCGCCGCAGAGAGCCGGGGGAGGTGAGAGCCCGGCGCGGCTGCCGCATATCAGATCACCCGTGAGCTCTTCCCCGACGGCCTGAGGCCCTAGACGGGAGCGCGACTGCGCGTTACAGCGGAGCTGGCTGATGGGCCGGTATGAAGAGTTATAAACGATAGGGTGGTACCGCGGATACCCGCCCCTATCGGCGCCTATGCGCCGATAGGGGCAATTTATTTTCCGGGCTTGGCAAAAGCCTGGCATTTTGTATGGAGGTGCAAACATTATGCAGCTAACCGGAGCGGAAGCTGTCGTAAAAAGCCTTGTGGAAGAAGGCGTCGATACCGTGTTCGGCTATCCCGGCGGCCAGATCATGCCGCTCTATGACGCCCTCTACGACGCGCCCCTCAGGCACATTCTCACCGTCCACGAGCAGGGGGCCGTCCACGCCGCCGACGGCTACGCCCGCGCCAGCGGCAAGGTCGGGGTATGCATCGCCACCTCGGGCCCAGGGGCGACCAACCTCGTTACCGGGCTGGCCGCCGCCTACCTCGACTCGGTGCCGCTCGTCGCCATCACCGGCCAGGTGCCCACCGGCATGCTCGGTCGCGACTCCTTCCAGGAAGTCGACATCACCGGCATCACCATGTCGGTCACCAAGCACAACTTCCTTGTCCGCGACGCGGCCCGCATCCCCGAAATCATGCGCCTTGCCTTCCGCATCGCCCGCTCAGGGCGGCCGGGGCCGGTGCTCGTCGACCTGCCGCGCGATGTCCAGCAGGGTCTTATGACCTTCTACCCCGCAGAACCTGCGCCCGCCAAGCGTAACGGAGACGGCGCGCGGGCAGAAGAAGCGCTCAGGCGGGCGGCGGCGGCGATAACGGCGGCCCGGCGGCCGGTCATGGTCCTGGGCGGCGGCGTCATCCGCGGCCAGGCCAGCCGCGAGGCGGCGCTGCTCGCCGAAAAGCTCGGCCTGCCGGTCGTCAGCACCCTCATGGGACTCGGCGCCCTGCCGTCCACCCATCCCCAGTGGCTCGGCCTCACCGGCATGCACGGCCACGTCGCCGCCAACCGCACCGTCCACGAAGCAGACCTCGTCATCGCCGTCGGCAGCCGCTTCAGCGACCGCGTCACCGGCGACCCCAACCGCTACCCGGCCGGCAAAACCTTCATCCACCTCGACATTGACCGCTCCGAAGTCGGCAAAAACGTCGCCAGCCACATCGCCCTCATCGGCGAACTGAGGCCGCTGCTTGCCGGCCTCGCCGCCCAGGCCGCCGCAGGCGACATTGCCGACTGGAACGCCGCCGTCGCCGCCTGGCGGGAAGAAAACAAGCCCGAATACTGCGCCGAAAGCCTCAACGCCCCCTGGATAATGCGCGAAATCTCCCGCCACGCCGCCGGCCAGCCTGTCGTCTTCGCCACCGATGTCGGCCAGCACCAGATGTGGGCCGCCCAGCACATGTCCGTCGACGCCCCTGGCACCTGGCTGACCTCCGGCGGCCTCGGCTGCATGGGCTTCGGCCTCCCCGCCGCCATGGGGGCTCAGGTCGCCGCTCCCGATCATCGCGTCGTCCTCGTCGCCGGCGACGGCGGCTTCAAGATGACCGGCATGGAACTCTACACCCTCGCCGCCTACAACCTGCCGGTGATCGCCGTCGTCATCGACAACCGTTGCCTGGGCATGGTCCGCCAGTGGCAGCAGCTCTTCTACCGCGAACGCTACTCCTCCAGTCTCACGCCGCGGGAAATGGACTTCGCCGCCTTCGCCGAAGTGTGCGGCGTCCCCGGCAGGCGGGTCGCCACCCCGGCCGAGTTCACCGCCGCCTTCGCCGCCGCCTGGCAGGCCGGCGGCCCGGCCGTCATCGCCGCCGACATTGCGACAAAGGATATAGTGACGCCGATGATTGCCCCCGGCGCGGCGTTGAATGAATTTGTAAAGTAGGCGACCGTTGATAAGCGAAACTTGGCTCGGGCGATTAGCCCGGGCCTTAGTTAAGCTATCCGCGTAGTGGGAAAGCCCCCGTCTGCGGTGTTAGTCCTGCCCGGCAGCTGGGGGCTTCTGAACGGTCGCGGCATAATACAACGGGAAGTGATAGAGGGTTTTTTGTAGCAGGGGGAAAACATAATATATAGAAGAAACCTGTCGGAAGGTGCCTTGCCCATGACCGCTACCAACCGGAACAAAGCCACTATAACGCTGGCGCTGGTTTCCTTCGGCTTCATCGCCAGCCACCCCTTCGCCCACACCTTTACCGGCGGCCTGCTGGCCAGCGGCTTCAGCGCCGCCATGGTCGGCGGCCTGGCCGACTGGTTCGCCGTGTCCGCCCTCTTCCGGCGGCCCCTCGGCATCCCCTTCCGCACCGCGCTCATCCCCCGCAACCGCGCCCGCATCACCGAGGCCATCATCGCCATGGTCGAGGACGAACTCTTAACCCGCGAAAACATCCGCGCCACCATCGGCCGCTACGATATCGCCGCTCTCGTCGTTCGCTACCTCGCCGAGTACGACGGCAAAGCCCGCATCAGCGAATTTCTCGCCAGAATAGGCGACGACGCCGTCGGCCAGGTCAACCCCGACAAGATCGGTCGCTTTCTCGCCGCCCTCGTCCGCGACAACGCCGGCCAGCTAAAGCTCGCCCCGCTGCTCGCCCAAACGGTCGAATGGTCGGTCAGGCACGGCTACGCCGACCGGCTGGCCGACTTCGTCCTCGGCGAGCTTGAAGCCCTTATCGCCCAGCCCCAGGTCGGCGAACTGCTTGCCGCCTTCATCGGCGAGGCGCGGCAGGCCTACGAGCGCGACCTCAGGCGCCGCCAGTTCGCCGGCCAGTTCCTAGAGGGACTGGGCTTCACCCCCGCCGCCATGGCCGCCATCGCCCAGCGGGAAAGCGGACAGCTTCTGCGCACACTCCGGGATTCCGCCCACCCCTGGCGGGAAAACCTGCGCCAGTGGGCGCTCACCCTTGCCGCGCGCCTCAAAAACGACCCCGCCCTGCAAGCGCGGGTCGAGCGGGCCAAAAACGAATGGCTGGCCGGGCGGACCGATCTGGCCGAGCACATCGGCGGCGGCGTGGCTGTCATCCTCAAGGCGGCGGCCGGCGACACCGGCCGGGCGGTCATCCGCCGCTGGCTGACCGCCCAGGTGGACCGCCTGGTGTACTCTTTTAAGGACGACGCCGGTCAGCAGCAGGCTCTCGCCCAACTGCTCCGCCAGGCGCTCATGGCGTTTATCGACACCCATCACGCCCACATCGGCACCATGGTCCGCGAACGTCTCGACCAATACACGACCGCAGCGCTGGTAGAATTCATCGAAAGCCGGGTCGGCAACGACCTGCAGATGATCCGCATCAACGGTTCGGTCGTTGGTGGGTTGGCAGGCATGCTCATCTTCCTGCTGACCCGCTGGTGGTAGCCGTGGGCGCCGTCCAATACCGCCGCAAAGCCGACAGGGTGCTGGCGCTAGTCTTCACCCTGTTCGTGGCCGCCGCCGCGGCCAAATACCGTTACCCCGATACGCTGGGCGTAAAGGTGCTGTTCATCGTTGCCGAAGCCGCCCTCGTCGGCGGGATCGCCGACTGGTTCGCCGTCACAGCCCTTTTCCGGCGGCCGCTCGGCTTCCCCTGGCACACCGCCCTCATCCCCAAAAGCCGCGACAAAATCGTCACAGCTATCGCCGGGGCGGTCCAGAACGAGCTGCTCAGCAAAGAATCCATCAAACGGCGCCTCGTCGGCGTCCGGCTGGTTGACGTCATCGTCGGCTGGCTCGAAGAAGGAAACCGTCAGGCGCTGCTGCCCGACCTGGCCGCCCGCTACGCCCAATCAGCCTGGGACAACTTCGACATCCCCGCCGCCGCCCGCTACGGGCAGAAATGGCTCAAGGCCATCCTCCACGAAGCCGACTTGACCGCCTACAGCCGCCGGGGACTCGCGTGGCTGCTCGCCAGCGGCCGGGCAGACCGGATAATAGAGCAGCTCCTGACCGAAATAACCGCCGTCGCTGCCAGGGACAGCACCCGCCGGGCCATCGGGCGCTACCTCGAACAATACTCGCAAAACGCGGCCCGCAGCTGGTGGCAGAAGCTTGTCCTCAGCCTCGCCGAGGCCACCGACACCCTCAACACCGCCGAGGCCGCCGCCGTCCTCCACGCCGAACTCCTGCTCCTACTCGGCGACCTCGCCGCCGCCGACCACCCCGTCCGCGCCTGGATGCGGACCAGGCTGGCAGCGGCCGCCGACCGCCTGGGCGACGACCCTGCCTGGACGACAGGCCTCGACGCCTGGCGGAAAGGGCTTGCCGGCCGGCTGCGCCTCGAAGAAGCGCTGGCCGCCGTCGGCGCCCTGGCGGTCCGCAACGCCCCGCCCGACTGGCCGTCGGCGTGGGCGGCACGACAGGCCGAAAAACTGTGGGCGGCCTTCAAAGCCGACGACGCAATGCGGGATTGGGTGGAAGAACAGCTTCAGGCCGCTTTGAGCCGCTTCATCGACAGCGAGCACGACCTCGTTGCCGCCGTCGTCAGAGACGCGCTCGTGCGCCTTAGCGACGAAGACCTCAACATGTTCATCGAAGATAAAGCCGGCGAAGACCTTGCCTGGATACGTATTAACGGCTCGGTCGTCGGCGGCGTCGTCGGGCTGCTGCTGTTTCTGTTTCTCCACTATCTCTATGACCCTTACGTAGTGCCTTTGGTTCATTCTCTAATAAGATAGAAGACTACTGACTAATGTACACCGGCGTTCCCACCGCCACCATCCCCGCCAGCTCCAGCACATCGCGGTTATACATGCGGATGCAGCCGCGCGACACATAGCCGCCGATCGAAGCGGGGTTATTCGTACCGTGGATGCCGTAGCGCGGGATGCTCAGGCCGAGCCACATCGCCCCGAAAGGGCCGCCGGGGTTGGGACGTTTAACGACGATCGAGTAAGACCCTGGCGGCGTCTGATGGCCCGGACGGCCAACCCCGACAGGATAAGTATTGATTAGCCGGCCGTTGCCGATCAGCGATAGGGTTCGGGCGGACAAGGAGATGCGGATAGCGTAAGCCATATAATATCACCTCTCTCCATAATATTCAGGAGCGGCTGTTGATAACCCCCCATCTGCTGTGTTGGCCCTCTGGGCGCTTGCTAGCGTACGATCGTGTACGCGTCGCGTCGCGTCCTCGGTCCGCATGGCATCTGGAGGGTTCTGAACAGCCGCTGCTCTATTCGTAAAATAAAAGAGCAGGCAGCGAAATCGCTGCCTGCTTCGGCATATCTTTGCCCTATTTTTCGAATCGTTCCTTCCAGTGCTGGCCGTCGCAGAACGGCTTGTTCGCCGACTTGCCGCAGCGGCAGAGAGTATAGTGGCTGTTCGCCTCCGGGGCCGACCCGTCGGCGTCCTTGATCGCTATTCCGCCCGTACAGCGCAGCGGGCCGCCCTTGTCCACCTTGATCGCCGGCGGTCCGTCGCCCCAGTCCTTGTGGAGTTCGCCGTTCACCGTATAGCTTAGCGCCCCGGACGGGCAGCTCTCGATCACCCTGATGATCTCCTCCGTCGACGCCGCGTCGGGATCTATCCACGGTTTGCCGTCCTTTTTAAACACCGCCGGCAGCTTCCGCAGGCACTCGGCCGAGTGGGCGCACACGCGCCGGTTGTCGTGGATAGTGATATGCTTGCCGGCATAAGCCTTGCTCCGGCCGGCCGGCGTGCTTCTCTCCCGCTTGCCGACAAAACCGATCTTGCTATGGCTGCCATCGCAATAAGGCTTATGGCCTGAAGCGCCGCAGCGGCACAGCGCGGTCACCGCCTCCAACGGCAGCTCCCGGCCGCCCGGGCCGGTCATTTTTTCGACATCGACAACCATATAGGGACTATAAGGGGTGAAAACGACCATCGGCGTCCTCACACCGCCTTCTTTGGGCGGAGTTTCTTCCTTGCTCATATCCGTACCTCCCGGTCAGCACCCGTTTAGGAAAATATTCCCTGCCGGCTGCCGCGAATCCTTCTTCCGCCCGTCAGACAAGATAACGGAGGTATACATACACCGTCGCGATAGCGATCGTAAGCAACATAATTGGAAAAGCGACTTTAAAGAACCCTTTGAAGGTGATGTTGTACCCTTCCTGGGCCGCCAGGCCGACGACAATAATGTTGGCGCTCGCGCCCACGATCGTGCCGTTGCCCCCCAGGCAGGCGCCGAGAGCCAGGCTCCACCACAGCGGCTCCAGATTGGCGATCCCCAGCGCCCCCATATCCTTGATCAGCGGTATCATCGTCGCCACAAAGGGGATATTGTCCACGAACGCAGAGGCTATCGCGCTCAACCACAGGATAAGCAGCGAAGTCGCCGCCACATTGCCGGCCGTCAGCCTGATCGCCTCCTGGGCCAGCCACTTTATCACCCCGGTATCCACCAGGCCGCCCACCAGCACGAACAGGCCGACGAAGAAAAACAGCGCCACCCACTCCACCTTGTTGAAAATATGTTCCAGGCCGTGCTCCGACTGCTTAGCGGCCAGAAGCAGGAGGATGCTCGCCCCGAACAGGGCGACGGTCGCCGACTCCAGATGAAAGAACTGATGGGTGGCGAACAGCAGGATGGTTCCCGTCAGCACCCCCAGACAGCTCTTAAGCAGCTTGATATTAGTCAATTGCTTGCGCTCGTCGAGGTGCATGATCTTTTCTTGCAGCGTGGCGCTCGTTTTTAGCTTGTCGCGGTAAACCCGGGCCAGAATAGCGATTACGACGAAGTGGATAAAAAAGGACACGGCAGTCAGATTGTTGACGAAAGCCATGAAGGTAAGCTCCTTCACCGCGCTGCCGATCATGATGTTCGGCGGGTCGCCGATCAGCGTCGCCGTGCCGCCGATATTCGACGCGATAATCTGGGTAATTAGGTAGGGCATGGGGGATACGTCGAGTTGGCGGGTGATGCTGATCGTCACCGGTACGGTCAGCAGCACGGTGGTAACGTTGTCCAACAGCGCCGAGCATACGGCGGTCAACGTCGCGAGGGCATAAAAAAGCTTCACCGGGTCGCCGCCCACCTTCTTGGCCGTCCAGATCGCCAGAAAACGGAAAAGCCCGGTCTCGGCGGTGACGCCGACGATAATCATCATCCCCACCAGCAGGCCGATCGTATTGAAATCGATATGGTGGATGGCCTGCTCCTGGCTAAGGATGCCGAATACCACCATCAGCATCCCGCCCACCATCGCCAAGACGGTACGATGGATTTTTTCGGAAATGATTAAGGCATACACAACGAAAAAAACCGTGATTGCAAAAAGCACCTGTTTATCCATTACGCTTCCTCCTCGACAAGTGATATGATGCTGAAAGCCGACAAAGCAAAAAGGAAGAGACCTTGGTGACAGTCTCCTCCCGAATACCTTTTGCTATGCACTTTAAACCGGGGCTTTCGTTTCTTGGGGCTATTTTATCATATGAGATAACGTAAATAAACGTACACCGTCGAAATGACGATCGTCAGCAGCATGATCGGGAAAGCGATCTTGAAAAAGCCCTTGAAGGAGATGTTGTAGCCCTCCTGGGCCGCAAGACCGGCGACAATGATATTGGCGCTTGCGCCGATTATCGTGCCGTTGCCGCCCAGGCAGGCGCCGAGGGCCAGGCTCCACCACAGCGGCTCGAGATTGGTCACACCCATCGTGCCCATATCCTTTATCAGCGGAATCATTGTAGCTACAAAGGGGATATTGTCCACGAACGCAGAGGCTATCGCGCTCAGCCACAGGATAAGCAGCGAAGTCGCCGCCACATTGCCGGCCGTCAGCCTTATCGCCTCCTGGGCCAGCCACTTGATGACCCCGGTATCCACTAGGCCGCCCACCAGCACGAACAGGCCAACGAAGAAAAACAGCGCCACCCACTCCACCTTGTTGAAAATATGCTCAAGTCCGTGTTCGGACTGTTTGGCGGTCAGCAGTAGCAGCAGACTGGCGCCGAAGAGGGCGACAGTCGCCGACTCGAGGTGGAAGAACTGGTGGGTGGTAAAGAGAAAAATTGTAAAGGCCAGCACCGCCAGGCAGGTCTTGAGCAGCTTGATATTCGTCAGCTGCTTGCGTTCGTCCAACAGCGCGATTTTCGCGCGCAGCTCATCGGTGGTCACCAGTTTAGCGCGGTAAATCTTGGCCATAATGATGATCGTGACAAAATGGATGAAGAACGCGATCAGGAACAGGTTATCGATAAAGGCCATGAAGGTCAGCTCCTTCACCGCGCTGCCGATCATAATATTGGGCGGGTCGCCGATCAGTGTCGACGTGCCGCCGATATTCGAGGCGATGATCTGCGCGATAAGGAATGGCATAGGCGAAACTTCGAGCTGGCGGGTGATGCTTATCGTCACCGGCACGGTCAGCAGCACGGTAGTCACGTTGTCCAGCATCGCCGAGCAGACGGCGGTCAGCGTCGCGAGGGCGTAAAACAGCTTCACCGGGTCGCCGCCTACCTTCTTGGCTGACCAGATGGCCAGATAGCGAAACAGGCCGGTTTCAGCGGTAACCCCCACGATAATCATCATTCCCACCAGCAGGCCGATGGTGTTGAAGTCGATATGGTGGATGGCACGCTCCTGGCTTAGGATACCGAACACCACCATCAGCATGCCGCCGACCATCGCCAGGACGGTGCGGTGAATCTTTTCCGAAATTATCAGGGCGTACACCGCAATAAAAACCGTCACCGCAAAAATCACCTGATTGTCCATGCAGCTACCTCCACGCTAGTATTTCGCGACTTTATGGCGACAAACAAAAAGGAGGAGACCTTGGTGACAGTCTCCTCCTAAATACCCGGCCATATGCGTTTATAATACAAGTATATCCGATTTCCCGCCTCCGGGCAAGCGGCATTACGGCAAACTAAAGCAAATACCGGAGGTAAACATAAACCGTACAAATCACGATCGACATAAGCATCAGGGGAAAGGCGACCTTCATGTAATCGTTGAAGCCGATGGTAACCCCTTCCTGGGCTGCCATGCCGGCGACAATGATATTGGCGCTGGCGCCGATGATCGTACCGTTGCCGCCCAGGCAGGCGCCGAGCGACAGGCTCCACCACAGCGGCTCAAGGTTGGTGATCCCCATAGTGCCCATATCTTTTATCAGCGGGATCATCGTCGCCACGAAGGGGATGTTGTCGATAAACGCCGAGGCGATGGCGCTCAGCCATAAGATGAGCATCGCGGTAGCCGTCACGTTGCCGGCCGTCAGTTGGACCGACTCCTGGGCCAGCCACTTGATAACACCGGTATCCACCAAGCCGCCGATGATAATGAACAGGCCGACGAAGAAGAAGAGAGCAACCCATTCAACCTTGCTGAAAACAAATTCCAATCTTTCCTCGAAGCTGTGGGCGGTTACAACCAGCAGCAGGCTGGCTCCGATCAGTGCGCAGCTCGCCGAATCGAGGTGCAATATCTGATGGGTCATAAAGAGCAGAATAGTGAAGGCCAGCACGGCCAGGCAAGTCCTGAGCAGTTTGGTATCGGTAAGCTCCTTTACCGCATCAAGCTCCATGATTTTCGCCTGCAGTTCGGGAGTTGTTACAAGCTGCGAACGGTAGATAAAAATCATAACCGCGATGGTGACGAAATGGATGAAGAAAGAAATGAGGAACAGATTTTCGGCAAATACCATGAAGGTCAGTTCCTTGACCGCACTGCCGATCATGATATTTGGCGGGTCGCCGATCAGCGTCGCCGTGCCCCCGATATTGGAGGCGATAATCTGAGCGTAGAGAAAAGGAATGGGATTAATCTTCAACTGGCGGGTGATGCTAAAGGTCACCGGCACAGTCAGCAGCACGGTGGTGACGTTGTCGAGGAAAGCCGAGCATACAGCGGTCAGCGTCGCTAAAGCGATAAATAGCTTCACCGGGTCGCCACCCACCCTCTTGGCCGCCCATATCGCGAGAAAACGGAACAGGCCGGTCTCGGCGGTAATGCCGACGATGATCATCATCCCAACAAGCAGGCCGATCGTGTTAAAATCAATGTGGTGGATGGCCCGTTCCTGGGTCAGCACCCCCAGAGCGATCAGCGCCATCGCGCCGGCCATGGCCAGAATTGTGCGATGAAGCTTCTCGGCGATAATAAGAGCGTACACCAGCAGAAAAATCGAGAGAGCGATTACTACCTGCTTATCCATCCCGAATATTCCTCCCCAAATAGTCTGCAATAGCAAGCGCCGTAATCTTAGCGCAACCGTTTTTGGGCAGAAAAAAGCAAAGCTAAGGGAAACCTACTCTGCAGGCCCCTCCCAGCTCCGCGGCAATAAGCACTTCAAGTACTATTTTAATCCATTATATGACAACACGCAAGTATAATAAAGCGCAATTCTGGGAATACTGATAATTTACAACCGCAGCGCCGCTTCCGCAGCCAGGGGCGAACGCTCGCACTCGTCGTACTGTAGCGTCACCTGGAAGCACAGCTTCGAGCCCCGCATCTTCTCGCTCGCGTAGCTCAGGCCGTTCGAGCGGCTGTCGAGGAACGGATTGTCGATTTGCTCCGGATCGCCGAGAAGAATGATCTTCGTCCCAACCCCCGGCCTGGTGATAACCCCTTTGGCCTGGCGCGGCGTGGCATTCTGCATCTCGTCGAGGATCATCCAGTACTTATAAAGCGAGCGGCCGCGCTGATAAGCCAGCGCCTCGGTCTGGATAATGCGCTTGTCGAATAGCATCTGGACGGTATCTTCCACCTGGGATATTTCCTTCGCCTCGGTCATCATATGCCCCGACATGAGGGTGAACATATTATCGCGCACCCCCCGCATATACGGGCTGATCTTCTCATTCTCCGACCCCGGCAAAAAGCCGATATCCTCGTCCATGGGGATATTGGGCCGGCAGATGAGGAGGTGATGATAGTCGCGGGGCCGGCAATCGAGGTGCTTGTAAAGACCGACCGCCAGAGAATAAAAAGTCTTGGCTGTTCCGGCGGGGCCTTTGATGATGACCAGCGGCGCCTCGTCGGCGTCCATCATCAGGCATTCCTGCATAAAAACCTGGCCGATATTGCGCGGCGTGACGCCGAACGGGTTGCGGTTGCGGAACTTCAGGTGCACCACCTTATCCCCGTCGAAGCGCCCAAGAGCGGTATGGCGGTCGTTATCGGTCGACCGGATGAGCATAAACTGGTTGGTCACGAACACTCCCGGCCGCACCATGTGGTCGGTCTCGTCGTACTCGCTCAGCTGGGCGGGGTCGATGGCGTTTCCGTCGTCAAGATGGAACTTGTTGATCGTATCCGAAGACGTATAGACAACCGTGCGCCCCGTATATTGGTCCTCGATCGCGGCCACCTTATCGTTGCGGAAATCCTCCGCCTGGATATCGAGAATGACCGCCTTGACGCGCAAGTTGGTATCGCGGCTGACCAGCACCGCATGATGGCCGATATCCGCGAGGCCCTTGCAGACCTGGAGAATACGGTTGTCCGGCTTCGCCCGGTCCCAGTGGGGGGGCAAATTAATCTCCAGGCAGTTAGTCTCGATGCGGAAGATGCCGCCCTGCTCGTTGAGCGGAATACCGTTCAGCAGATTGCCCTCAGAGCGCAATTCGTCGATGATGCGGCTGACCTGGCGGCTGTGGGCGCCGCGCTCGGTCGTCTCCGACTTGAACTTGTCGAGCTCTTCCAGCACAACTTCGGGGATAATCACCGTGTGCTCGCTGAATGCAAAGATAGCTTGGGGAGAATAAAGCAAAACATTAGTATCGAGCACATAATGCTTTTTCAATGGAATCCCCCTTTTGACAAAAAATGCTATCTGCTTCCATTATAAATGAAAACCACAATATCTGCACTAAGTTTATAGCCTGACCCGCAACATATGGGGTAGAACCCCAGGCTCCCTGTGCTATAATAATAACAGGAACAGTCAGGAGGAAATGCCATGGGCGAACGCCTGCTTGTCGCCGCCGTCGTATCCTTCGCCACGGTGTGCGAGATACTCGACGTCGTCTCCAAAGCGGTATACGATAAAATCCTCCGGCAGAGTACGGACAATACGCAGCAGGGGTGAAAGCATGCACATAGGAATAATCGGCGTAGGCCGCATGGGCAGGGAACTCGCCCGTCGCCTCAAAGACCATCTTTCCCTCACCGTCTTCGACCGCGATGCCGCCTTCCTGGCCGCGATGCAAAGCGAACTCGGCCTGCCCACCGCCGGCTCCATCGACGAACTGGCGGCCATCGGCACCGTCATCCTCGCCGTCCCCGACCCCGAAGTCATCAACTGCATCAAAGACTTCAACCAGCTCAAAACCCCCGTAACCATCATCAACATCGCCACCAACGTCGCCCAGCACGTTCTCGAAGAAACCGCCGTCCCCCCTGTCCGCTGCATCAACGTCAAATTCGTCGGCCACGCCGGCGAAATGTCCCTCGGGCTCGACCCGGTCGTCATCGTCGACAGTCGCCCGGCCGACCTCGTGCCCGTCGCCCGCGAGATATTCACCGCCGTCGGCCACGTCGTCGTCGGCAAAGCCGACATCGTCAGCTTCATCAACACCACCGCCGCCGAAAAAGCGCTCGAAGCGGCCGTCTACATCGAAGACAGCCTGCGTCGGCAGGGCGTCACCGACCCCGATATCGTCAAAAGCGCCATCCGCCAAGTCGCGGCCGGCGTGCTCAAAGCATATGCCGACCAGGATTTGGGACCCTTTGCCCGCCAGATCGTCCGCGCCGTCAGGGCTAAGATGAAAAAATAAGGTGGCCGCGGATAAGACCCCATCTGCGGCGTTGCTCCTCGGCTGCCATCCTCAGCGTACATTCGTGTACGCTTCCGGTGTCATCCTCCGGTGCGCCTTGCATCTGAGGCCTTCTCCGCGGCCTTGCGCAGTTCATAATTAATTAGGAACGCCTCACTTTCGGGCGTTTCTTTTTTCGCCCCCAAACTGGTCGGTTCCCAATATAGCAAAACTGGCGATTGACGACAGGCCGGATTAGCGGTATATTTTCATCATGGCGGATAATCCGCCCGGAGGTGCCGATGCTGCTGCTCACCGTCGACGAACACAGCCTTGAGCCCATATACCGGCAGATCGTCGCCCAGATCAGGGACAAGATCGCCGGCCGCGTCCTGCTGCCCGGCGAAAAGCTCCCTTCCACCCGGCGGCTGGCCGACCAGCTCGCCATCCACCGCTCCACCGTCGCCACCGCCTACCAGGAATTGTGGGCCCTCGGCTTCGTCGACCTCGGCCCCGGCTCCTGCCCGCGCGTCCGCGACCGCATGCAGATCGCCACCGCCGCCGACCGCGGCGAAAAAGGCCTCGTCGACTGGCAAACCATCGCCTCGCCGGCCAGCGACACCATCTGGCAGACCTACCGCCGGCTCGACCCGCCCGGCCGGGAAAGCACCCCGGCGCTCATCAACTTCGCCAGTATGAACATGGACAGCCGCCTCTTCCCCCTTGAAAGCTTCCGCGCCTGTCTCGACCGGGCGGTGAAAAACCACGGCGACACCCTCCTCGGCTACGGCGCCAGGGCCGGCTTCCGGCCGCTCAGGGAATACATCGCCCGCCGCCTCCAGAGCCACGGCATATCCGTCACTGCCGACGAAATCCTCATCACCAACGGTTCGCAGCAAGGCATCGACCTCGTCTTCCGCATGATCGCTGCCCCCGGCAAAACCGTAGCCATCGAATCCCCCACCTACGACTACGTTCTGCCGCTGCTGCGCTTTTACGGCCTAAGGCCGGTCGAAATCCCCGTCCGCCAGGGCGGCATGGACCTCGACGCCCTCGCCGCGGCCCTCGCCAAAGAGCGGCCCGTCCTCGTCTACACCATGCCCACCTTCCAGAACCCCACCGGCATCAGCACCGGCCAGGCCCACCGCGAACGCCTCCTCTCGCTGTGCGAACAACACCGCATCCCCATCCTCGAAGACGGCTTCGAGGAAGAGATGAAATACAGCGGCCGCGTCGTCTTGCCTGTCAAATCGATGGATAAACGCCAGCTCGTCATCTACTGCGGCACCTACTCCAAAGTCCTCTTCCCCGGCGTCCGCATCGGCTGGCTGGCGGCCGAAAAAGAATGCGTCGAGCGGCTCGTCGCCATCCATCGTTTTAGCGAACTCGCCCCCAGCATGATCCTCCAGGCGGCTATCCACGAATTCTGCCAGAGCGGCCACTACGACCGCCACATCGGCCGCATGCACCGCGCCTACCGCAAAAGGATGCAGACCGCCGTCCGCGCCCTCCACCGCCACATCGATCCCGCCTGGGCCGAATGGACCGCGCCCAGCGGCGGTTTCCTCATCTGGCTCAAGCTCAAACCGGTCCCTCATCCTCCGTCCGACTGGAAAGCCCTGCTCGCCGCCCACGGCGTCGAGGCTACCACCGGCGGCAGCTTCTTCTACGGCGAGACCCCCGATACATATCTGCGCCTCTCCATCTCTCCCCTCAACGAGGCGGAAATCACCGCAGGAGTCCAGCGTCTCGCCGCCGCGCTCCGTGAAGCCCATCAGGCGCTCTGAACGGAAAAATCCTCGGAACCGGCAGCAATAGCCGGCTGACCGTCGTATAAATTGCCGGAAATGGCCCCATGTTAAAGTTGATTCACGATACAGGAGGTAGAAACACAATGGAACAAGGAACTTTTCGCGTAAAAGCCGGCCTGGCGGAAATGCTCAAAGGCGGCGTAATCATGGACGTAACCACCCCCGAACAGGCTAAAATCGCCGAACAGGCCGGCGCCTGCGCCGTCATGGCCCTCGAGAGGGTCCCTGCCGACATCCGCGCCGCCGGCGGCGTCGCCCGCATGGCAGATCCCACCATCATCCAGAAAATCATGGAAGTCGTCACCATCCCCGTCATGGCCAAAGCGCGTATCGGCCACTTCGTCGAAGCCCGTATCCTCGAAGCCCTCGGCGCCGACTACATCGACGAAAGCGAAGTCCTCACCCCCGCCGACGACAAATACCACATCAATAAACACGACTTTAAGGTACCGTTCGTCTGCGGCGCCAAAAACCTCGGCGAAGCCCTCCGCCGCATCGGCGAAGGCGCGGCCATGATCCGCACCAAAGGCGAGCCCGGCACCGGCAACGTCGTCGAAGCCGTCAAGCACATCCGCATGGTCATGAGCGAAATCCGCCTTCTTCAGAACCTCCCCGAAGAAGAAGTCGCCGCCTTCGCCAAAAACATTGCCGCCCCCATCGACCTTGTCCAAGAAACCAAGAAACTCGGCCGTCTGCCGGTCGTCAACTTCGCCGCCGGCGGCATCGCCACCCCAGCCGACGCCGCCCTGATGATGCAGCTCGGCTGCGACGGCATCTTCGTCGGTTCAGGCATCTTCAAATCCGGCGACCCGGCCGCCAGGGCCAAAGCCATCGTCGCTGCCACCACCTACTACAACGACCCCAAAGTCCTCGCCGAAGTCTCCCGTGGCCTGGGCGAAGCCATGCCCGGCCTGGAGATTTCCACCATCGCTCCCCACGAGCGGATGCAGGAGCGGGGCTGGTAACAGTGAAAATTGGCGTACTCGCCCTCCAGGGCGCCTTCCGCGAACACCGCTGGATGCTGGAGCGCTGCGGGGCCGAAGCTGTCGAAGTCAGGAAACCCGACGACCTCGACGACCTCGCCGGCCTCGTCATCCCCGGCGGCGAAAGCACCACCATCGGCAAACTGCTCGTCGAATGGGGCCTCATGGATAAAATCAGAGAACGCGCCGCCGCCGGTATGGCCGTCTACGGCACCTGCGCCGGCATGATCCTCCTCGCCAGGGAAATCGCCGGCAGCGACCAGCCGCGCCTCGGCCTCATGGACGTCACCGTGAGGCGCAATGCCTTCGGCCGCCAGCGCGAGAGCTTCGAGGCCGACCTCAAGGTCCCCGAATTCGGCGCCGAACCGGTAAGGGCCGTCTTCATCCGCGCCCCCTTCATCGAAAGCGCCGGGCCTGACGTCAAAGTGCTGGCCGCCGTCGGCGACCGCATCGTCATCGCCCGCCAAGGCAAGCTACTAGCCACCGCCTTCCACCCCGAGCTCACCGACGACGACCGTATCCACAAATATTTCATAGAAATGATCGAAGGCAAGGCATAGGTTAAAAGGAAAGGGCCAACGAATATACTACATATTCGTTGGCCGTTCTTTTTATAAAGGGAGGCATCGCCATGCACATCCCCGCCGCCATCCTCGCCCGCGCCGAGCGCGCCCTAACCCTCACCCCCGCGCAGGAAGGAGCAATCGTCGCCGATTTCCGTGCCGCCATGGCCGCCGGGCTGGCCGGCGAACAAAGCACCCTCAAGATGCTGCCCTCCTGTCTCGGCAAACCGACCGGCGACGAACGCGGCCTCTTTCTCGCCCTCGACTTCGGCGGCAGCAACGTCCGCGTCCAGCTCGTCGAACTTTGCGGCCAGGGGAAATGGCTCGTCCGCGGCCAGACCGCCGCCCCGCTCAAGGACCCGGCGGGTGCCTACGATTATACAGCAGCCGCCGCTACCGGCGAACAGCTTTTCGACTTTCTTGCCGCCCAGATCGCCGCCCTCGTCGACGACGGGCGCGACTACCTCCTCGGCCACACCTTCTCTTTTCCGTGTCGTCAGCCTGACCTCGGCCATGCCGTCCTCCTCGGCTGGACAAAGGAAATAAAGACCGCCGGCGTCGAAGGCCGTGAAGTAAGCAGTCTCCTGGCCGCCGCCCTCGCCCGCCGGGGCCTCGCGCAGGTACGACCCGTCGCCGTCATCAACGACACCGTCGGCACCCTGCTCGCCGCCGCCTACCGCGACGGCAGCGCCGACATCGCCGCCATCTGCGGCACCGGCCACAACACCTGCTACTACGATGCCGCCCGCGGCACCATAATCAACATGGAGTCAGGCAACTTCGCCGCCCTGCCCCTCAGCTCCTGGGACGACACCCTCGACGCCGCCAGCGAACACCCCGGCGCCCAGCGTCTCGAAAAGGCGGTCGCCGGCCGCTACCTCGGCGAAATCGCCCGCCTTATCATCGCCGACGCCGGCGGCGAGACCGGCCCGCCCTACGCGCTCACCGCCGAGCACCTCGCCGGCTGGCTGGCGGAACAAGACGGCCCGCGCCGCCGTCTCGCCATCCTCGTCGCCGGGCGTTCCGCCCGGCTGGTCGCCGCCACCTTCCGCGGCGTCCTCGCCCACATCGACCCAGGCCGAAAATACAAACACACCGTCGCTGTCGACGGCTCGCTGTACGAAAAAATGCCCGGCTACGCCGGAATGCTGGCCGCCGCGCTCGGCGCCGCCCCCGTCCTCGTCAAAGACGGCTCCGGGGCAGGAGCGGCTGTCGCCGCCGCGTTGGCCGTCAGCCGCCGTTAGACCTGGCTGCAGGCGCATCGTCCCAGCGGGGCATATTGCCCCGGGGGCTGTTGAAGACCGAGTTGATCGCATGGGTCGCGTTCAACTGGGTCATCAGCCAGATATACATATCCCGCAGGCTGTTCAAGTCGAAATGGGTGTTCTTCAGCGCGTTCAGCGTCCAGGCCGCCAGCCAGATAAACAGGAAGACGACCGTGATCGCCCCGACGCACACGTTCGGGGCGTTGACGACAAGCTTCCACATGCCGGGCCGCTCCTTTCCTATAGATGCTACAAGGTATGCAGCAGGCGACCCGTTCGCCCCTGTAAACACAAAAACCCCGCCTCACTGCGCGTGAAGCGGGGTTTTGCATATCAGAGCCTGCTTTATTGGCGGTTTTCGCGGGGCAGTTTCTCCAGCGCCTTGATCAGCAGCGTCAACACCCGGTTGACCGGCGTCTCCACCCCGAAGCGCTCGCCTTCGCGGACAAGCGCGCCGTTGATCGCCTCGATCTCCGTCATCCGGCCCCCTGACAGATCCTGCAGCATCGACGAACGGTTCTGGGCCGTGGCCACGGCGACGGCCAGCACCTTCTCCACCGGGTCGCCGTACGGCAGCTTCACCCCGGCGGCGTCCGCCACCCTCACCGCCTCCTCCACCGCCAGCGCCAGCACCTGCCTGGTCTCCTCGTGGTCAGCCAGCTCGCCGTTCTTCAGGCCGGTGATACCGGTGAGCGCGTTGATGCCCACATTGACGATCAGCTTGCCCCAGATAAGCGACGCAACATTGTCGTCGGCGATTGTCGTAATACCGGCCTTCGTCAGGCAGGCGGCGATCTTCTGCAGGCGCTCGGTCAGTCCGCCGCCCAGCTCGCCGATATGGGTCTCGCCGCTGCCGCCGTGCATAATCCGTCCCGGCCCCAGCAGCGTAGCCCCTTGGGCGGTCGTCCCGGCGATCACCCTGGCGGCGCCTACCGCCGCGGCGATCGTCTCGGCGTTGCCGTAGCCGTTCTGGAGGGTCAGCACCGCCGTTTCCGGGCCGAGGAGGGCGGCTGCCGTCTCGGCCGCCTTGGCGGTCGCGGTCGACTTCACGAAAATGATCGCCAACTCGGCGGCGCCGATATCCTCCAGCCTGGTCGTCGCCTTCGGCCAGGCCGTGATATCCCCGGCCGGCGAGGCAATCGAAAGCCCCTTGTCGTTTATGGTCCGGACATGCTCTTCCCACACATCCAGCAGCCATACCTCTTCTCCCGCCAGCGCCAGGCGGCCGCCGAAAAGGCTGCCCATGGCTCCGGCGCCGATGATGGCGATTTTCACAATCTCACCCCCGGGTTAATAGAGCCGTTTGAGCACTTCGTCCTTCATCGTAAAGCTGTGCTCCGGCCCGGGGAACTTGCCGGCGGCCACTTCCTCGGCGTAAGCGTTGAAAGCGGCGACGATATCCTGGCTGACATTCGCGTACTGCTTGACGAACTTCGGCACAAAGCGGTCGAACAGACCGATAAGGTCGTGGGTGACAAGCACCTGACCGTCGCAGTGGACGCCGGCGCCGATGCCGATCGTCGGGATGGTCAGCTTCTTAGTGATGATCTCCGCCAGCGGCGCGGGGATAGCCTCGATCACGATAGCGAACGCGCCGGCCTCTTCCAGCTTCAGTGCCTCGTTGATCATCCGCTCGGCTGCCGCCGTATCCTTGCCCTGCACCTTAAAGCCGCCGAGAGCCGAAGCCGTCTGCGGCGTAAGGCCGATATGGGCCATGACCGGGATGCCGCCGTTGACGATTGCCCTGACCGTCTCCACCACCGTCAGGCCGCCCTCCAGCTTAATGCAGTCGGCGCCGCCCTCCTTCATCATCCGGGTGGCGTTATAAACCGCGTCGCTAATGCTCATATTGTACGAACCGAACGGCAGGTCGCCGACGATCAGCGTATTCTTCGCGCCGCGCACCGTCGCCTTGCAATGGTGGATCATCTCATCCATCGTCACCGGTACCGTGCCGTCGTAGCCCAACACCACCATGCCCAGCGAATCGCCGACAAGGATCAGTTCGATGTCGGTCTTATCCACCAGAATGCCGGTCGGATAATCGTAGGCCGTTACCATGCGGATTTTTTTGCCTTGCTCCTTCATTTCCTTGAGCGAGGGGATTGTCACCTTCTGCTTAGCCATAGGACTATTCCTCCAATCGAATGTTGAATACCGGTCGATGCGCGTGTCGCCGCCGATGTCTACTGCAATTAATTCGCTGCCGGCAAATATTTCCCTGCCGTCAATCGCAAGCGAAAGGGTGGTTTCCCACCCTTTCGTCTACTTATTTCCCTTGTTTTTGCCGCCCTTGCCGCTACCGCACTTCTCCTCAAAACCGGAGAATGCGGCGAAATCGCCCTGCACCGGGCTACCCGGCGTGTTTTTATCCTTGTTTTTGGCCATCGTTATTCCTCCTCGCAGCTCGCTAAGAGCACCCTTCGATACACTTGAACCCGCACTTTACGCAGGCTTCGCCGCTCAGCACGTCCTTATCGACCGCGCAGGATGCGCCCTCGCGGCTGCTGACGGACTGCTCGCTCTGGGAAAGCAAAACAATCACCCCTTTCCCCGATAGTGTAGCCCGGAAAGGGGTGAAATATATGCTATTCTCAAAGGCCGGTGCCAAGCAGCAGCTCCAGCCTCACGATAAACTCCCCTTGCGCGCGGTTAATCTTCTTCATCGCCAGCGGTACGGGAAAAAAAGCCGCCTGGTCGATCTCCGGGAACCACTCCTGACGGCCCGACTTGGGCGGCCACTCCAGCGGAAAAAGGTTGCTCGCCGGTATCTGGCCTTCCTCCCAGTCGCCCGCAAACGCCCACGCGTGCACCGTCTTACCGCTGGCCTGCACCACCGACCCCAGCGACAGGAACTCGCCCGCCGCCGTCATGCCCGTCTCCTCGGCAAACTCGCGGACGGCAGCCGCCAGCAGATCCTCGCCGGCCTCAATCTCCCCCTTGGGATGCCCCAGTAGCCAAGGTCCTTGTTCTTCAGATACGGCCCGCCGGGGTGGGCCAGGAAAATCTCCAGCTCGCCAGTTTTCCGCCGGAACATCATCAGGCCGGCGCTTATCTTGTCGGTAGCCATGAGCTGCTCCTTCTGAGCCGGGTGATATCGTTCCCCGGCAAATCCATTATAGAAGTTTTCCCGCAAGGTGTCAGCCGGAAACAGGAATAAAAACCCACCGTCCGGAAATATTGAATAGATATCATACCCGAGGGAGGCATATAAAATGCTGTTCACCCCGTTCACCGCCAAGGGGCTGACCCTGAGAAACCGTATCGTCATGCCGCCGATGTGCAACTACGTCGCCGGCCGCGTCGGCCTTGCCACCGACTGGCACTACATCCACTACGTCACCCGCGCCGTCGGCGGCGTCGGGCTCATCATCCAGGAAGCCACCGGCGTCGAGGACGGTGGTCGCATCACCGCCCGCGACCTCGGCCTGTGGAACGACGGCCAGCGTGACGGCCTCGCGCGCATCGCCGCCGCCGTTCACCAGTACGGGGCCAAAATCGCCGTCCAGCTCAACCACGCCGGCCGCAAAAGCGAAGTCGAATACCTCGAGCCTGTCGGGCCGTCGGCCATCCCCTTCAGCGACAAGTACCGCACCCCCCGCGAACTCACCGCAGGGGACATCGCCGCCATCGTCGAACGCTTCGCCGACGCCGCCCGCCGCGCAGCCGCCGCCGGCTACGACGCAGTCGAGATCCACGGCGCTCACGGCTACCTTATCAGCCAGTTCCTTTCACCCCTCAGCAACAAGCGCGACGACGGCTACGGCGGCTCCCCGGCAGGGCGCGCCCGCCTGCTCGGCGAGGTAGTCGCCGCCGTGCGCGCCGCTCTGCCCGCCGCCATGCCGATCATCGTCAGAGTCTCGGCCTCCGACTGGGAAGAAGGCGGCAACACCCCTGAATCGATGGCCGCCATGCTCAACCTCGTCAAAGGCGAAGGCATCGACATCGTCAACGTCAGCTCCGGGGCCGTCACTCCCGCCGTGCCGCGGGCCTTCCCCGGCTACCAGATACCCTTCGCCCTCACCATCAAAGAAAAAACCGGCCTGCCTGTCATCGGCGGCGGCCTTATCACCGACCCTATCCAGGCCCAGCAGGTCGTCAAAACCGGCGTCGACCTCGTCTTCCTCGGCCGTGAGCTGCTGCGCAGCCCCTACTGGCCGCGCAAGGCCGCATTCGTCCTTGGCCAGGAGACCGACTGGCCGGAGCCTTACCTACGCGGTAAATTCCTGTGAGTCGCCTGCCGGAGAGCGTCGCCCTGCTTATCATCGACGTCCAGCAGGCCATCGACGACCCCGCCTGGGCCAAACACGGCCCACGCAACAACCCCCATGCCGAGGAAAACATCGCCGCCCTGCTCGCCGCCTGGCGTCGCGCCGGGCGCACCGTCGTCCACGTCAAACACGAATCGGCCGAGCCCGGCTCCACCTACCGCCCCGGCCAGCCCGGCTGCGAATTCAAACCCTGCGTCGCGCCGTTCGCCGGCGAACAGGTCGTCGTCAAACACGTCACCAGCGCCTTCATCGGCACCGGCCTGGCGGAAACCCTGCGAGCCGCCGGCGTCAGTTGCCTTGTCGTCTGCGGCGTCATCACCAACAACTCCGTCGAAGCCACCATCCGCATGGCCGGCAACCTCGGCTTCGACACATGGCTCGCCCACGACGCCGCCTTCACCTTCGCCCGGCCCGACTACGACGGCCGCCCCCGCAGCGCCGCCGAAGTCCACGCCATGTCGCTCGCCAACCTCGAGGGCGAATACTGCCGTGTCGCCACAACCGGCGAAATACTCGCCATGATCCAATAACCCCCTGGGAGTGGTCATCGATGAAAGTCGCAGCTGTTAATGTCGCCGGCTACGCCCGCGCCGGAGTGGAAAAAGGCCTTGCCGAAGCGCTCGGCTTCCTTGGCGGCATAGAACACTTCGTCGCCCCCGGCGACAAGGTGCTTGTCAAACCGAACATGCTCGAAGGCCTGCCCCCCGAAAAGGCGGTCACCACCCATCCCGAGGTTGTCCGGGCCGTCATCAGGCAAGTGAAAAACGTCGGCGGCATCCCGTATGTCGGCGACTCGCCCGGGACGACAGGGACGCTCAAAGCGGCGGAGAAGTGCGGCATTGCTGCCGTCTGCCGGGAACTCGATGTCCCGCTTGTCCCCTTTGACGCCACCGTCGACATCCCGTACCCCGCCGGCGCCACCGTCCAGAAATTCGCCCTCGCCAGCCCTTTCGCCGCGGCCGACAAAGTCATCTCCCTCGCCAAAATGAAGACCCACACCTTCATGGGTATCACCGGCGCGGCCAAGAACATGTTCGGCTTCATCGTCGGCATGCGCAAAGCCCAGTTCCACCTGCGCATGCAGGCTCGGCCCGAATTCGCCGCCATGCTCATCGACCTGGCAAGCTTAGTAAAGCCCGTCCTGTCGGTCGTCGACGGCGTCGTCGGCATGGAAGGCAACGGCCCGCGCAACGGTAGCCCCGTCGCCGCAGGCGTCATCCTCGCCGGGGCCGACTGCTTCGCCGTCGACCTCGTCATGGCCGAAATCATGGGCTTCGACCCGGCGCGCCTCCCTCTCCTCGCTCTCGCCCTCGAACGCGGCCTCACGCCGCCCCTCGCCGGCATCGAGCTTATCGGCAGCGCCAGCGGCGTAAGGCGGAAATTCCTCCCGCCCCGCAGCATGCTGACACTCGCCGACCGCATCCCCGGCTGGGCCGCCGAACTCGGCCGCAGCCAGCTCACCGCCCGGCCGGAGATCGACGATGCCTGCATCGGCTGCGGTCGTTGCGCCGCCCACTGCCCGCCGCAGGCCATGACCGTCGCAGGCGGCAAAGTCCGCATCGACTACGACAAATGCATCCGCTGCTACTGCTGCCAGGAGCATTGCCCAGAAAATACGGTGCATCTGGAAGAGGGACGATTACTTAAGCTGGCGCGGCGGTTTTTGTGAATAGCCTTTTAGGCTATAAAAGCTCCATTATATGACGTTGATGCCATGTCGGTTAAAGTAAAAGTTCTGTTGATCTACTAAGAACATCTGCTTTATGCGGGGCAGGTGTTTTCTTTATGTATCAGGAATTAAGGAGAAATATGCGAAAGTGTAGCTTAATCGCAGTATGATGATCATTTAAGCCTGGATGAAAGAGGGAGTATTTTTGAAGCTTGTTTCCTGGAACGTTAATGGGCTTAGAGCCTGCATGAACAAAGGGTTTAAAGATTTTTTCGATAGCGTCGATGCGGATATCGTCTGCTTGCAAGAGACAAAAATGCAACGCGAGCAAGTGGGTTTTGCTTTTGACGGCTACGACCAATACTTCAATTGTGCTGAAAAAAAGGGGTATTCGGGAACAGCCGTTTTTTCCCGCATAAACCCTTCGAACGTCACCTACGGTATTAATAGCCGTGAACATGATAATGAAGGCCGAGTTATCACGGTAGAATATGAAAAAATTTTCCTGGTGAACGTATATACACCAAATGCACAGCGTGGATTGGCTCGCTTGGATTATCGACTGGGGTGGGAGGATAAATTCAGAGCATATGTCCGTAAACTCGACCAGGAAAAGACGGTTATCATATGCGGTGACATGAATGTAGCGCATCAGGAAATCGACATAAAGAATCCAAAATCAAACAGGAGAAATGCCGGGTTTAGCGACGAGGAGAGAGGCAGGATGACAATGCTTTTAGATGTCGGCTTTGTTGATACCTTCCGCCTGTTATACCCGGACAAGCGGGACGCCTATACGTGGTGGTCTTATCTGTTTGATGCCAGAAGCCGTAATGTTGGTTGGCGAATTGATTACTTCTTGGTATCGGAAAGGTTGAAAGATTCTATACGTGAGGCCAGCATTTTCACCGATATTTACGGAAGTGACCACTGTCCGGTTGGGCTTGAATTATTCTAAATCCTGCTTCTATGAAAGAGCTACGCTCCAGAGTCTCTGAGATTATGGAAGAGCTGGTAAAAATAAAAACCATGAAGATATTAATTGACGCTGACGCCTGTCCGAAGGCGGCATTGCAATATTGCGTGGAAACCGGGAAGAAGAATAGCATTCCCGTATTGACTGTGGCGAGTTACAATCACGATATCGTTTCCCCTTGCCATATAACAGTAGGCGGCACATCGCAGGAAACCGACATGAAGGTTATCAATCTAACTGAAGCAGGCGATATTGTCGTTACCCAGGATTGGGGTCTAGCCTCGATGGTATTGGCTAAGAAGGCGTATTGCCTCAGTCCGACTGGTATTGAGTATCGCCCGGGGAAAATGGACTTCCTGCTGGAAGAGCGGGAAATCAAGGCTAAATTTCGGCGCGGTGGCGGGCGTACGAAAGGACCCAGTAAGCGAACCAGGGAAGATGATTTGCGGTTTGCTGCCAATTTGGAAAAGATGATTAAAATGGTATTTGCAGAACGATGATTTTATAAGTTCACCTATGAAATAAGCGTAGGGTGTCCATCTGAGGAGCATGCCGCTGGTTATATATTCGTATTGATCGTACTGTCTGGGGTGCCACTGGAGGATCGAGGTGGTCAAGCGTATCCTTGATAACGAAATACACTTAGGCCTGAAAGCAGGAAGAGATCAAAGAGCTATCCGTACTGGCAGAAGCTGAAGAGGCGAGACCGACATTGCAGGATATGAAGCGGCGCCTCCGGAGATTAAGGAAGAATGGTGGAAGGTAACTCCGCCTAAAGAACAGAATATGTTATTAGGCCACTATCGTTGACAAAACTTACAACAACCTTTTGGACATGGATGCCAGGCGCAGCATTTCAATTTCACAGTAAATAATTCATCTGGCGAAAGGAGCGAACTCCATTGATACCGACAACAAGTGCCCGGTAACAGGCAAATCCAACAAACCGGTAGGCGGCGGGAGGACAAACCGAGACTGGTGGCCGAACCAGTTGAAACTCAAGATTCTGCATCAGCGTTCCTCCCTGTCCAACCCGATGGGCGAGACTTTCAATTATGCTGAAGAATTCAAGAGCCTCGACCTTGATGCCCTGAAGAAGGACCTATATGCGTTGATGACCGACTCGCAGGATTGGTGGCCTGCCGATTATGGTCACTACGGACCGCTTTTTATTCGGATGGCATGGCACAGTGCCGGTACATACCGTATGGGAGATGGCCGCGGCGGCGCTGGAAACGGCACCCAACGTTTTGCGCCCCTCAACAGTTGGCCGGACAATGTGAATCTCGACAAGGCTCGCCGGTTACTTTGGCCAATCAAGCAGAAATACGTCAGGAAGATTTCTTGGGCCGACCTGATGATTCTCGCCGGAAATTGCGCTCTGGAGTCAATGGGCTTCAAGACGTTCGGTTTTGGTGGCGGGCGCGAGGACGTTTGGGAGCCGGAAGAAGATATTTATTGGGGCTCTGAGACCGAGTGGCTTGGCGACGAGCGCTACTCCGGTGACCGGGATCTCGAGAATCCGCTTGCTGCTGTTCAGATGGGGCTGATCTATGTAAATCCGGAAGGGCCGAACGGAAACCCGGATCGGGTTGCCTCCGGTCGTGACGTTCGTGAGACCTTTGCGCGTATGGCCATGAACGATGAAGAAACAGTGGCGCTCGTTGCTGGCGGTCATACTTTCGGTAAATGCCACGGTGCCGGTCCCGCGACCCATGTGGGGCCTGAGCCTGAGGCTGCGGGCATCGAGGAACAGGGCCTTGGCTGGAAGAGCAGCTTCGGCAGCGGCAAGGGCGGCCATACCATCGGCAGTGGCCTCGAGGGCGCCTGGAAGCCAAACCCGACCAAGTGGGATATGGGCTATCTGAATACACTGTTCAAATACGAGTGGGAACTGGTCAAGAGCCCGGCGGGCGCGCATCAGTGGCTGGTCATGAATGTGGACGAGGAAGACATGGTGGTTGACGTGCACGACCTGTCGAAGAAGCACCGGCCAATGATGACTACGGCGGACCTCTCTCTTCGTTACGATCCGATCTACGAACCGATTGCGCGGCGCTATCAACAAAGTCCTGAGGAATTCGCCGATGCCTTTGCTCGGGCATGGTTTAAGCTGACCCACCGTGATATGGGCCCCGTTCCCGCTATCTGGGGCCGGAGGTTCCTGCGGAAGAACTGATCTGGCAAGACCCCGTCCCCGCGGTTACTCATGAATTGATTGGCGCACAAGACATCGCCGAACTCAAAGGCAAGATTATTGCTTCGGGACTATCCGTCTCCCAACTGGTTTCGACGGCTTGGGCATCGGCGGCCACGTTCCGCGGCTCCGACAAGCGCGGCGGTGCAAAAGGGGCGCGCATCCGCCTCGCTCCGCAGAAAGATTGGGAAGTTAACCAGCCTGACCAACTTAAGCGCGTGCTTGAGATGTTGGAGGGAATCCAAAAACAGTTCAATAGCGCGCAGCCAGGAGGGAAGCAGGTATCGCTCGCTGACCTGATAGTTCTGGGAGGGTGCGTGGGTGTAGAGCAAGCGGCGAAAAATGCAGGCCACCAAGTGACTGTTCCCTTTACACCGGGACGTACGGATGCATCGCAGGAACAAACTGATGCAGGAACCTTTGCCGTACTCGAACCGGTTGCGGATGGGTTCCGAAACTACCTCAAAACAAAATACGCCGTAACAGCCGAGGAACTGTTGGTTGATCGGGCGCAACTCTTGACGCTGACCGCTCCTGAGATGACCGTTCTCGTTGGTGGCATGCGAGTCTTGAATGCCAATTTCGGACAGTCCCAACACGGAGTATTTACCAAGCGGCCAGAGGCGCTTACTAATGACTTCTTCGTGAATCTGCTCGACATGCGCACCACGTGGAAGGCGACTTCAGACGACGCCGACGTGTTCGAAGGTCGTGATCGTGCAACAGGTGAGTTAAAATGGACCGGTAGTCGTGTCGACCTCATCTTTGGGGCGAACTCCCAACTCCGGGCCATAGCAGAAGTATATGGCTGCCAGGACTCCCAAGAGAAGTTTTTGCATGACTTTGTTGCGGCGTGGAACAAGGTTATGAATCTTGATCGCTTCGAGCTATAAACAGCATATGAGGCGGCGTTTCGATACAATTTGAAACGCCGCCTTTTTTGCGCTTGAGCAGAAAGCATACGTCAGGCGGTGCTTGCCGGAAGATTAAGCGATGCTTCGTAAAAAAGCCGCTGCGAACTCTCTAACGGCGCAAGAAATTGCGCTGGTCGGCGAAGTCAAGCAGCTATTTACAGAAAGAATAAAGTCAATTGCACCGCATGCGGCTATTGCCTGCCGTGTCCGGCCGGGGTCCATATCCCTACCTGTTTGGCTATATACAACGATTACTACGTTTTTGACGGCACTCCCGAAGCCAAACAACGGTATGGGATCATAACGAAGCTTGCCGCCCCCGCCTCCAAATGCGTGGAGTGCGGCAAATGCGAAAGCCATTGTCCGCAGGGACTGGAAATTCGTAAAGAATTGAAAAATATCAATGCGCTGTTTGAGTAACCCGGCGCCTGACGCGCCTGTAGCGATAATTCCGCGGCTCGCGGCAGGAAAAACGGGCATCGCGCAGAATACATGCATCAACAATCCAAGATGCATAGATTTGCTGAGCATACCTCTAGTAGTTTTTACTACTAGGGGTTTTTTGTACCGGATAACCCTACAAAATTGACCGGGAGTTGACAGCGTGACTGAAATCGGGGAGAAGATAAAAAACCTTGCCATCGAGCTCGCGAAAATCCCCAGCATCGTCGGCACCAAAGGGGAAATAACCATCGCGGAAAAGATTTACGAATACTTCCGTAAACTGGACTACTTCCGGCGTCATCCCGATCAGCTCCGCCTGCTGCCGGTGAGAGGCGACCGCCTCGGCAGGCAAACCGTCGCCGCCGTCATTCGCGGGGGACATTGCGCCGCGCCCCGGCATCTCCTCTGCCTCGGCCACATCGACACCGTCGGTACCGACGACTACGCCGAGCTTCGCCAGTACGCCACCGACCCCGAAGCGCTGAGGGCCAAGCTGCCGGCCGTCAAATTCTCCGAAGAAACACTTGCCGAGATAACCTCCCCCGAGTGGCTCCTCGGCCGGGGCATCCTCGACATGAAGACCGGGGTTGCCGCCCTCATGGTCATGATGGAAGAATTCTCCCTCCTGGCGGGCGAACTGACAGGCAACCTCGTTTTCCTCGGCGTCCCCGACGAAGAGGGCAACTCCGCCGGCATGCTCTCCGCGGTGCAGGACCTGGCCGAAATGCTCGGCGACGAAGGCGGGGAGTTCATCGCCGCCATCGACACCGACTACACCACCGGGCGCTTTCCCGGCGACACCGGCCGCTACGTCTACATCGGCACCACCGGCAAGCTGCTGCCCTGCTTTTATCTCTACGGCGAAGAGACCCACGTCGGCGAGGCCTTCAACGGCCTCGACGCCAACCTCCTGGCCTCGGAAGTACTCTACCAGATGGACCTCAGCACCGACCTGTGCGACATCGCCGACGGCGAGGTCACCCTGCCGCCGGTCAGCCTCTCCCAGCGCGACCTCAAAGCCGAATACTCGGTGCAGACGGCCAACGCGGTCAACCTCTACTTCAACTACGCCACCCACACCAGCCAGCCGGACGAAGTTCTCGCTAAGTGCAAGCAAAAAGCGGCCAAATCCTTCGAAAACGTCATAAAGCGGCTCAACGAAGAATACGAGAAATACTGCGCCCTGAGCGCCATCCCGTTCCGGCGGTTGCCGTGGGAGGTGAACGTCCTCACCTACGAAGAGCTCTACCATAACGTGAAGCGGGAAATCGGCGGGGAGCTCGACCGGATAATAGAACAACTCAGCGAAAAACTGCGGGCCCAAAACGTGGACGAGCGCGAGTTTTCCCTGGCCATCGTCCAGGAAGTCCACAGCCGGTATTCGGACAAAAACTCGAAGATAATCGTCTATTTCGCTCCGCCCTATTATCCGCACATCTACGTCAAAGACGACGACAAAAAGGGCAAAGCCCTCCTCGACGCCGTGACCAAAGCGGTCGGCGACGCCAGCGCCCGCTATGACTACGACATCGTCACTAAGAAATTTTACCCCTACATCTCCGACCTCAGCTACTGCGGCATCGCCGACGACCGGAGCGTCGCCAGGCTGACCGGCAACATGCCGGCCTGGGGCAGGCGGTACACCCTGCCGGTGAAAGCCATCCAGGCCATCAGCATGCCGGTGGTCAACATCGGTCCTTACGGCAAAGACGCCCACAAACTGTCGGAGCGGGTGTGCACGCGCTACTCCTTCGACGCCATGCCGGCCATCCTCGGCGACACCATCGCCAATCTCCTGATCGACGAGAGCGGGAAAAAAAGTGAGGAGGAAAAAACATGAGTTTCAAGCTGCCGACCTACCGGGAGCCCGATTTTGACCAGCCGCGCTTCCGCGCATGCCCCGCCGTCGCCGTGCGGCCGGTGGAGAAGCCCGGCGTCGCCCCCGACAACTTCCACGCCACCACCATCTTCCCGGAATACTTCAAAATCGGGGGCCAATGGACGCTGCTCAGCCAGAGCCGGATGGACTGCACCGTTGTCCTCGGCGCGGACGGACGGCTGGAAGCGAAAGAATTCAGGCGCCTCAAGCCGGGCGACATGGTAGTTGTCGGCAGGACCGAAGACGGCAGCGACGGCATCTACATCCACACCAGAGGCTTCCGGAACGACGCCGGCCTGGCGGAAACGTTCGCCTTCCGCACCGGCCGCTCGCGGGAAACCTCCTACTCGCGGGACTACGACCGGCTGTACGAACTGCTGCGCTTCGAAAAAAACCACGGCTACATCGTCTGGGTGCTCGGCCCGGCGGTCGTATTCGACTCCGACTCGAAAAAAGCGATGATCTCCCTGATCGAAAACGGCTTCGTCCACGCCATCCTCGCCGGCAACGCCCTGGCGGCCCATGACCTTGAAGGCGCGGTGTTCAAAACGGCGCTCGGCCAGGACATCTACACCCAGGAAAGCATCCCCGACGGACACTACCACCACCTCGACATCATCAACCGGGCGAGGGGCTGCGAATCGCTGGACAAATTCATCGCCGGCGTCGACGCCGACGGCAGCGTCATCTGCGCCTGCGCCAAAAACAACGTTCCCGTCGTCCTCGCCGGCTCCATCCGCGACGACGGGCCGCTGCCAGGAGTCATCGCCGACGTTTACGCCGCCCAGGACGCGATGCGCCGCCACGCCGCCAAAGCAACCACCGTCCTCTGCCTCGCCACCCAGCTCCACTCCATCGCCACCGGCAACATGACCCCCGCCTACCAGGTAGTCGACGGCGTCGTCCGACCGGTATCCATCTTCAGTGTCGACGTCTCCGAATTCGCCGTCAACAAGCTCCGCGACCGGGGCACCCTCGAAGTCACCTCCATCGTCACCAACATCCAGGACTTCCTCGTCAACCTCCACCGCAACCTGATCGACGCCTAGCAAAAAAGGCCCTTTCGGCGGATACGCCGCGGGGCCTTTCATATACCTATTCACTGATTCGGGTCGCATGCCCGCACATACTCGACGATCTCCAGGCCGGCCTCGGTGGCGGTGCGAAGCTGGCCATAGTCCAGCCGTTGATTGTTCAGATACTGCAGCACCAGCCAGTCCCGGCCGCCCCGTCCGGGGAAAATCCCGCCGAAGAAAAAGCCGCGCTCCTCGAATATCGCCGTCTGCCTCGCCGTCTCCGGATCGGTAAGGCTCAGGTAGAGGTAGATCGTCTCCACCCTGTTGATGCACAGCGTGCGCAGCGTCGCCGTCACCTGCTCCCTCACATCCGCCCCATAGCGGAGCACATAAATGTGGGCGGCCTGATAAATGTCGGTGGACGTTTCCACTAGCGCCCGGCCGCGCGCTCCGCCTTTCCCGGCCTTCGCCAGCGTCCTTGCCGTTCCGCTGCGGCCGTAAATCCGCGCGATCATATCGCGGTGGCGGGGCGGCGGGTACAGCACGGCATCCCCTGGCCCCCCCTTAAGATAGCGGGTAAAAATCAGCAGGCTTTCCCGCTGGCTGTTATCCTCCTTGATGCCCCGCATCGACTCCAGCGTCACGCGCGACACCAGCAGGGCCGTCTCCTTGAACCCCATCCGGCAGGCCGTCTTCTGCGACATCGGGTGGGTGGTGACCGCCGCGATGAACAGGCTGTCCATATCCGCCGACCGGGCCGCTTCGATAAGCGCCTCGCTGATCTTCAGCAGGCAGCCGTTGCCGCGGAAGGCCGGCTTCACAAACGCCACCCCCATCTCCACCCCATGGCGCTCGTCGCCGATCTCCAGCGCCGCGTGGCCGATAATCTCCGGCTCCCCGCCGGTCGTCACCGCCACATAAGACAGCAGCTTGCCTGTCCGGTTAAGCTCCCGTACCCGCTGGGGGTAGTAAATATGCTCGTTGCCGTACGAATAGCCGTACGAACTGTAGGCGCACTTCGCCACCTCCACCGCCTCCTCGGGGGCCAGCGGGCGGACAATGTACCCGTTCGCCGCCGCCTCGCCCCGGGTGGGTGCGGGCGCCGGCTCCTCGTCGCCGCCCGTTTCGGTCTTTGCGGGGAAGTACTTTATCAACCGGATCTCCTGGCCGTTATGGCCCAGATTTCGGAAAGTCACACTGTCGACGCTGCTTTTCAGCACCCGCAGACCGAGTCCCGGCCCGTCGAGCGCCCTGCCGGGCCCGCTCGCCTGCTCCTCCTCGACCCGCTGCTCGTCGATCGGCACCCCTTTTTCCCTGATGGTGATCTGCAGACCGATCGGGGTCGTCTCATACACGACATCGAACCACGCCAGCTCCCCGGGCAGATAGCCGTACCTGACGACATACGCCAGCGCCTCTTCGACCCCCAGCCGGATCTTCTCCGCATCCTCCGCGCCAAACCCCAGCATCCGGGCGATAGCCGCCGTATTGTCCAAAGCCAGCGGCAGATACTCGGTCTTGTTCGCCATCCGGAATAAAATTTCGTCCATCTGACGCCTCATGGCGCCACCTCCCTCGATCGCTCCGCCGCTCGGACCGGCGGACTACCATATACTTCAGCGCAGCATGACGAATTCCTCCAGCGTGCCCCGTCTACCCGCAGCCCGCTTGACAAACCACCCCGCGGCAATTACACTATATATACAAAAGCACAAGACAAGCCTTTCACCCTGAAGGGGAGTAGCTTGCGAGACAGAGTCAACACACTGGCGGCGACGCCTGGCTCTGTCGTCGGCGCAGCCGATAAGCGAGACCTTTAGTGTGGCCGTTTCATCACGGCCACACTAAAGGTCTCCTTTTTTAGTCTATCGGAAAGCTTTATGCTTTCTGATGGACATAAGTACAATTAAGGCTCAGTTTGTGCCTATGGTTTGGCGAAGCCAAGTTTTCTATCAACCGCCCGAAGGAGGAACACCTGTGACAGCTTACATCGCCTCGATGCTCTTCGTAGTTCTCGCCGAGATGGGCGACAAAACCCAGCTCCTCGCCATGGCCTTCGCCACTCAGTACCCCTGGCGGACGGTCATGTGGGGCGTATTCGCCGCCACCATCCTCAACCACCTGTTCGCCGTCATCGTCGGCAGCTACCTCACCAGCATCGTTCCTCTCAGCTACATCCAGATCGCCGCCGCCGCCTCGTTCGTCATCTTCGGTCTGTGGACCATCCGCGGCGACTCGCTTGACGGCGAAGACAAAAAAACCGGCCGCAGCCCCTTCTGGACGGTCGCCATCGCCTTCTTCATCGCCGAGATGGGCGACAAAACCCAGCTCGCCACCGTCGCCCTTGCCGCCCAGTACGGCACCATCGTTCCCGTGTGGCTGGGCACGACCACCGGCATGCTTATCGCTGACGGCATCGGCATCATCTTCGGCATCGTCATGGGCAAAAAGATCCCCGAGCGCACCGTCAAATGGGTCGCCGCACTCATCTTCATCGCCTTCGGCCTCGCCGGCTTATACGAGGCCCTGCCGGCCAGCATCCTCACCACTCCCGTCCTCGCCGTCACCGGGGTATCGCTGGCCGCGGCGATGTACCTCGTCTCCCGTTGGGGAGGCGGCGGCGCCGACGCGGAGAAAACAGCCGCCGCAACCAAGAAATAGTAATCGAATCATAAAAACAACCGCCCCTCTGAAGGGGCGGTTGTCTCATTTCCCCGGCAAAAAAACGGCGACTGCCGGTGGACTAAGTACCATTCGCCGCCGCCCGTCATATTGTACAATAGCTACGCTTAACCTTTTCGCGCAGTGCCGTCTTTTTTTTTGTGAGGTGATTGTATAAAACGCAGCAAAGGGGTGGTTCTATTGAAGGAAGAAGAAGTCGCGGCAGGACTGCCGCTCGACTTGCCCGGCCTCGACGGCGATAAGATCAGGGCCAAGGCCAAAGGCCTGATGAAATACCTCGGTCCCGCCTTCGTAGTCAGCGTAGCCTATATGGACCCCGGCAACTTTGGCACCAACATCAGCGGCGGTTCCCACTTCGGCTACAACCTGCTCTGGGTCATCCTCTGGAGCAACGTCATGGCCATATTCATCCAGATTCTGTCCGCCAAGCTCGGCATAGCCACCGGCGGCAACCTCCCCGACCACTGCGGGCGGGTTTTCAGCCGGCCGGTAAACTGGGGGCTCTGGTCGGTAGCCACGGTGGCAGCCATGGCCACCGACCTCGCCGAATTCCTCGGCGGCGTGCTCGGGTTTCATCTGCTGCTCAAAATACCGCTCGGCTGGGCCGCCGTCCTCACCGTCGTCGTCACCTACATCATCTGTCACCTCGAAAAATACGGCCACCGGACGGTCGAAAAAGTCATCACCGCCATGGTCGCGGTCATCAGCGTCGCCTACGTCTGGGAGCTGTTCATCGCCAGACCAGATTGGCGTGAGGCCGGCTATCACCTCGCCGTCCCCATGCTCACCCCCGACAGCGTCCTCGTCGCCGTTGGCATGCTCGGCGCCACCGTCATGCCCCATGTCATCTACCTTCACTCCTACCTCGTGCAGCCCCGGCGGAACTGCGATCTCCCCGACTGCCGCCACCACCTCAAAATGGCCAAAATCGACGTCTTCATCGCCATGAACATGGCCTTTGTGGTTAACGCCGCCATGGTAATCGTCTCAGCCGCCGTTTTCAACGCCAACGGCTACGAGATCGACAGCATCGAAGGCGCCTACCAGACCCTCGGGCCGCTGATGGGCGAATTTGCCGCCGCCGCCTTTGGCGCCGCCCTGCTAGCCTCCGGCCTTTCCTCGGCCACCGTCGGCACAATGGCCGGCCAGGTCATCCTCGGCGGCTTCGTCGGCCTCGACATCCCCATCAACATCCGCCGGCTCATCACCATGCTGCCAGGGTTCATCATCATCCTCATGGGCGTCAACCCCATTATCGCTCTCGTCCTCAGCCAGGTCGCCCTCAGCTTCGCCCTGCCGGCGGCCGTCATCCCCCTCATGCTCATCACCGCCCGGCGCGACATCATGGGCGAGTTCGCCAACAGCAGCCTTACCACCTTGGCCGGCTGGATCATCGTCAGCCTCATCGTCGCCCTCAACCTTACTCTCCTCTATCTCCTCCTCACCGGGCAGGCATAGCATCCTGGGAGCCCGCAGGGTTCGCCGCTCATCCGGCGGACCTTGCGTCTTTTTCGGCCGGGGAAAAGGGAGGGCGGCTTTTCCCAGGGAGAAAATTGCAAGAGACCCTTATTTCCCCCCGCAGGCGGAAATAAAGGTCTCGCTATAGCAGTGGCGCTGCCAGTGGAACCGGGCCGAAGCCAGTGTGTCGATTCCACTCACGGTGTTTCTCCGTTAGCTACTCCCCTTTACGGGCGGTATGCTGTTTCATTGTATAATATGCCGCCTCAGCCGAAAGGTGCTTCCGCCGCTCGGAAAAATAGCCCGCGGTTTCGCGGCGGTCCCTCCCCGTATTGCGGAAGGGATTGCCAGGCGGCCGGTCGTGCGGTAAACTTATCTATATGTTGCCAGGGAGGAACGCCATGCTCACGAAAAAAACGCTGCTCGCCCTCTGCCTATTCGCCGCCCTCATCTTGCCAGTCTTCCCCGCCGCCGCCGCCCCGGCCGTCATCGTCAACGGCTACCAGGACGAAGCCGGCCGCCGCTTCCCCGAAGACGACGTCAAAACCATTGTCCCCGGCGGCGACGGCCACAACATCTACACCGACCACGCCACCGGCTTCAGCCTCCGCTACCCCGCCCACATGGCCGTCGACTGGTCGCTGTCCGCCGTCCGCACCGTTTTCGCCGACGACACCACCCGCATCGAAATCTACCGCGACGACTTCCGCGGCACCGCCGCCACCGCCGCAGACTACATCCACTACGGCAACAAATTCGTCAAAGCCTCTCCCCACCACGCCATCCTTGCCGACCAATGGCTGCAGGCAGGTGGGCGACAAGTCCACCTTCTCGCCTGGACGCGGCCGCCGCTGGCCCGCGTGCCCGGCGACAAAAACCACTACGCCTCGCTCGAAATCATCGCCAGCAACAACGAAGTATACACCATCTTCATCAAATCCGCCGCCCCCATAACAAGCGCCACCGACATCCTTGCCGGCTTCTCCCTTGTCGACCGCGGGGGCGTCCCCCGCAACTACAAGCGCTTCGCCCCCTCCAGCACCCCCATGAACGCCGAGACCGCCGCCTTCCACAGCCGCTACTTCGGCGATAGCGCCCCCCTCACCTGGGGCATCTTCGAACCCTCCGCCCCCCAGACCCTCGGGCCGCTGACAACAATCGAAAAGCGCCTCGACTTCACATTCCCCGTCCTGCTCCACTACCAGATGTTCGACGAGCGCTTCCCTACCTGGGGCCTCGACAACGCCTACCGCAGCGGCAAATACGTCGAACTCACCCTCCAGACCACCTTCTCCGGCCAGGTCAACGCCCTGTGGGCGACCGAAAACCGCAACGCCGGCATGGTATACGCCATCCTTGACGGCCAGTACGACGACTACTTCGCCGCCTACGCCGATAACCTCAAAGCCTTCGGCCACCCCGTCCTCTTCCGTCTCAACAACGAAATGAACGGCGACTGGTGCTGGTACTCCGCCTTCTACACCGGCAAGGACACCGACCTCTACCAGGCGCTGTGGCGCTACATCCACGGCATCTTCGTCGCCCGCGGCGTCGACAACGTCCTCTGGGTCTGGAACCCCCACGACGTCTCCCTGCCGGCCTTCAAATGGAACAGCTACCTCGCCTACTACCCCGGCGACGCCTACGTCGACGTCATCGGCCTCACCGGCTACAACAACGGCACCTACTTCCCCGGCGAGCGCTGGCGGGAGTTTTCCGAAATCTACCCCGCCCTCCACGACGAGTACGCCAACCATTTCGACAAGCCCTTTATGATAACCGAATTCGCCGCCAACTCCGTCGGCGGCGACAAAGTCGCCTGGATCCACGGCATGTTCGACGGCATAAAGAAGCTCGACCGCCTCAAAGTAGCCGTCTGGTGGAGCGGCGTCGACTTCGACCAGAACGGCCAGCCAGGGCGGATATACCTCATCAACGAAAACGAAGAAATCCTCGATGCCTTTAAGGCAAGACTCAAAGAATACAAAAAGTAAAACCGTCTAACTTCAAAAAAGACCCGCCTTTTGGCGGGTCTTCGTGTTGAACCTACAAATTATACTTCTTCAGCTTCTCGTACAGCGTCGAGCGGTGCAGCCCTGACAGCTTGGCGGCCAAAGCCTTATTACCTTTGCTCAGCCTTAAAGCCTCCGCGATTCGCTCCCGCTCGCCGCCCTCGCCGGCGCTTTCGCCGGCCAGAGCGGTCGCCGCGTCGGTATCCAGCAGATGCCTGGGCAGGATCTCGGGGCTGTCCACCGCCGCCGCCAGCTGCGTCAGCAGATTGATGAGCTGGCGGACATTGCCCGGCCAGCCGTACTCCCTTAGCAGCGCCATCGTCTCCGGGGCGAAAATCATCGCTGCCCGGCCGGACAGCCGGGAAATCTCCGGCGTCAGCGCCCGGACGAGCTCCCCGATATCCTCGCGCCGCTCCCGAAGCGGCGGGATGTGGACGCGGAACACATTCAGCCGGTAGTATAAATCCTCGCGGAAGGCCTGCTGCTGGACCATCAGCGTCAGCGGCTTATTCGTCGCCGCGATGATCCGCACATCGCAGGCTACCGCCTCGCTGCCGCCGATACGATCCACCTTGCCGTCGTCGAGCACGCGGAGGATCTTTGCCTGCATAGCCAGCGGCATATCACCGATCTCGTCCAAAAACAGCGTTCCCTTATCGGCCAACTCGAATTTGCCCTTTTTGCCGCCCCTTTTTGCGCCCGTGAACGCGCCCTCCTCGTAGCCGAACAGCTCCGACTCCAGAAGCTCGGCCGGCAGCGCGGCGCAGTTTACGGTGATGAACGGCATCCCCTGGCGCTTGCTGGCATTATGGATGGCGTGGGCGAACAGCTCCTTGCCGGTGCCGCTCTCCCCCAGCAGCAGCACGTTGCTGTCCGTCTGCGCGGCCCGCAGGGCGGAAATCTTCGTCTTGGTCATGATCCGCGAACTGCCCACAATACTTTCGAAGCTGTGCCTGGCTACATCCCGGTCGCCGCGCAGTTCGTCCAACTCCGTCCGGTAGCGCGACACCTGCTGCTCGAGCTGCTGCAGGCGCTGGAGCAAATAGCTCACCTCGCTGATATCCTTGAACAAGATCTCGCCGACGGCGCCGGCCAGCTTGCCGTTCTTAAACACCGGAACGCGGTTGACGATCGTCTGGCGGCCCTTGACCATCTGAATCTCGCCCAGCTCGGGAATGCCTGTCCGGGCCACGATATCCAGGCGGGTGTTCTCGATCACCTCCGTCACCGGCCGGCCGATGACCTCGTCGCGGACAACGTTGAAAATATCCTCGTACGACTTGTTCACCCGTTGGATGATGCCGTTCCTGTTCACCACAATGATGCCGTAGCGGGCGTTCTCGAACACCGCCTTCAGATCCTCGACGTGATGCTGGGCGTCGAGCAACTGGGTTACGGCGCTACGAAACTCCGAGGTATCCTGCAGGATCGCCAGTGCTCCGACCACTTTGCGCCCCTCCAGGATGGGCAAACGGTTGGAGAATATCGTCCGCCCGCCGTGCACCAGCTGGCAGTCCCGTTCCGCCTGCCCCGTCTCCAGCACCCTTCGCAGACCGGAGTTGGGGATAACCTCGTTGATCGGCCGGCCGAGCGCCTCGCCGGCAGGCACGCCGATAAGCGCCGCGGCAGCTTCGTTAAAAGCGGTCACCGTGCCGATAGTATCCACAACCACAATGCCGCTGTGGGCCGAGCCGAACAGCGCCCGCACCTCGTCTTTGGCGCGTTGCAGCTCGGTCGAACAGGCCAGGAGGAACTCGCGGCCGGTGATCATCCCGACGTAGCCGCCGCCGGCGTCCACCACCGGCAGGCAGTAGAAAGGCACCTTCCGGGCCTCCTCCACGGGACAGTCTTCGCGGACGCTGACAACCGTCCTGGTCATGACAGTACCCACAGACTGCTCCATAGGCACCCCGTCCACCATCGCGCCAATGATATCGGTCGCCGTCACAATGCCGCGCAGCGCCCCGCCGTCGCCCAGAACGGAGGCGGCGCTGACCTTGTACCTGTTCAAAAGCCGGGCGGCGTCCCTGATCGTTTCCGCAGGCCCGAGATGCGGGGCGTGGGGGTGCATACAGTCGCGCACGAGCATCTGTGCATCATCCTCCGCTAATGCGGCCATAGCCGCGTTCCTTTATCACTTTACTTTGGCGTTCGCGGGGCGAAATCCTGGCGTCAGCGTCGAGATTGTCTGTAAAAGTGTCGGATTCGACGAAAAAAGTGTCGGCATCGACACTTTTGCTGTCGACGGAAAACCGCCTTAACCGCTCCATCTATAAGCCTTTCGAGGTCTTGGCACCATTTATGCATTCTAATAGTGGCGACAACGGTGCGGCAAAGGAGGCAATAGTAATGGACACAGAAAATAAAGCCGATATGCTGATCGAACTACCCGACAAGCGGCTGGTAAGGATAATGCCGGAGGAGGAATTCCAAAGCCTCAAGACGCGGGCCGAAGAGGCGTACGCCAAAATCGTGCGGGACTCCGACGAAAAAGTGCTAATAAATGTGCTTGACCTGTTGCTGGTCATGCGGGAAGTCGAACTCCGCCTGCTGGAAGACCGATTCCGCGACACATACCTGGCCGCCTATGGCAGCAAAGCCAGCCTGGCGTGACCGCTGTTGCCGCCCGCAAACGCCAATCCCGCAGTCATTCCGGCCGGGGGATTTGTTTTTACAATGTTCTTAAGCGGGACGTGGAAATCGACCAGGAGAACTTGCCGCGGCAAGGCCCGGCAGGAACATCCACGAAATCTTCCCGGCCTTCCTCATCAGCATCGTCATCTTCGTCATCGTCAGCAAACTTACGCAACAGACGCGCCGAGCGCCGAGCACCGAGCACCTTGAGCAGGTATTTGCCCGGACGGGCGGGGAAAAACCTGCCCCCGGTCAAAAACCGGGCTATACCGGCTGATCGACGCGCTGTGTACCCAAGCATAATAAACGCCCACCGGCACGCGAAGCCCGGCGGGCGCTTATTATGCTTACAGGCAGGCATCAATTTCAGGTTCCTTGCCGAACACGGCGCAAATTTCTTGAGTGCGCCCGCCGGACCGAATGGCCGGCATAAGCGTCGCCTGCAAGGCATATCATCCTCGTGAGAATATATCCACGAGGTGTAGCATGAAGACCAACCACCTGCTTTTACCGGCGCTGGTGCTCGCCGTCATGGCGATCGTCGGCAACCAGCCCGACCTGTGGCAGGACACACGGGCCATCACCCGCGTACCGACGGCCGTCAAAGTCATAGCCCTCACCCTCGACGACGGGCCGCATTACAAAATGACTCCCGAAATATTGGCAGTGCTGAAAGAGAAACAGGTGCGGGCAACCTTCTTCGTCCTGGGCGAGAACGCCGTCAAAAGCCCCGAACTCGTGGCCAGGGAAGCAGCCGACGGCCACGAAATCGCCGTCCACGGCTACCACCACAGCTCGCTGGCAAGGCTGAACAAAAAGGACATCAACGCCGAACTCGCCGCCGCGGAAAAAGCGATCAGCCGCGAGGGGGCTGCCCGCCCGGTCCTCTTCCGTCCCCCCGGCGGCCTGTACAGCGACATAGTGGTCGCCGCCGCCCGCGAACGGGGCTATACCCTCGTCCTGTGGGACATCGACCCGCACGATTGGGCCCGTCCGCCGGTCGACAGCGTCGTGGGCACGGTATTGAAGCGGGCGGCCCCTGGCAGCATCGTCCTGCTGCACGACGGCCAGTATCCGCTGCCGACCGCCAAGGCCCTGGCCATAATAATCGACCGGCTGCGCGCCGATGGCTACGAACTGGTCACCGTCAGCGAACTGCTGCAACTCAAAGAGCGGCGGTCGGCGCAACTGGGAGCGTTCTGACCGGCCGGGGCATATCAGTGGCAGGCACCCTTGCGGCAGCTGCCGCAGTTGCCGTTGCAGGGCGCGAGAAGCAGCTTATTGCAGCGCGGGCAGCGCGCCGCCTGGGCGTTTACGGGGCTGTTGCACTGGGGGCAGGCTTTTTGTTGCATACCAGTTCACCTCAAGAAATAATCTCAGATCAGAATATGGGCGACGACGCCGCCGACGGCAAAAGCCGCCAGCCACGAACCGAGCCAGATGAGCGCGCCCTCTTTAAGGCCCCGCTCCTTGAGGATGACGATCAGGGCGGCGATGCACGGCACAAACAGCGTGATCACGATGAGCGACACCAGCGTCTCGGCCGGGCCGAGGGCCATGTCCTCAAGGCCGGCGGCGCCGAAGTCGCGCCTGATCATCCCCATAATGAAGACGGTCGCCGTCTCCCGCGGCAGCTTCAGCAAGCCGTTCGTAATAGGTGCCAGGCCGTCCTGGATAACCTCCAGCAGGCCGGTAACCTGGAGGACGGTGATCAGCAGCGCGCCGAGCATGAAAAGCGGCGCAGCCTCTCTGAGGAAAGCATACGACTTGGTCACCGTCTTCTTGAGCACATTCTCGCCCCGCGGCAGGCGGAGCGGCGGCAGATCGATCAAGAGGTCGGTCGACTCGCCGGGCAGGACGCTGTGAAGCACCTTGCCGACGAGGCCGAGGATAAGCAGGATGACGCCGGTATAGATCGCGATATACTCCGGTCCCAGGCCGGCCAGCATACCGGCGATAACGCCCAGTTGGGCCGAGCAGGGGATGGCGAGGCCGAGGACCGCGGTCGCGATCGTGCGCTCACGCTGCGAGCCGAGGATGCGGGTCGTGATCGTGGCCATCGTCACACAGCCAAACCCGAGGATCATCGGGATAATCGCCCGGCCGTTGAGGCCGATGGCGTTCATCAGCCGGTCGACAAGCGTCGCCAGGCGGGGCAGATACCCCGAATCCTCCATCACCGACAGCACCAGATAAAACCCAACCACCAGCGGCAGCAGCAGACCGAGGATATAAGTCACTGTCATCGTCAGCAGGCCGAATTCGCCGACAAGGATAGTGCCGAGCACCGACTCCCCGTTCACGAACCGGCCGACGAAGTCGCGGACGGCAGGCTCATACAAGCCCTGCATCAGCGTCTCCTCTGTGAAGCCGACGATATCCTGAGCGACCAAAACGCCAATAATATAATACATCGCATACAATATGAGAGCGAAAATCGGTGCCCCGGTCAGGGGGCGCAGCATCAAGCGGCCGAGGCGGGCGGAAAACCCGGCGCCGTCCGTCACCTCGCGGACCACGTGGCCGACGATATCGTTGACCCGCCGCCGCCGCTCCTGGTAAAACTCCTCCCGTCGGCCGCCGGCCGGCAGGCCGTGGCGTCCGGCCACCTCCTCGTCGCCCTCCAGCACCAGCAGTGCCTCGGGCGAAGCGGCGACGGTGCGCATCATCTCCCGTAGCTCCTTCTGAAGCTCCGGGGGGACGATGCCGGGACGGGCCTCCGCAAGGCGGGCCTTGAGGTCGTCCAGCCCCTGGCCCTTCACAGCCACGGTCGGCACGACCGGCACCCCCAGCAGGTGCTCGAGCAGATCGGCGTCGACCGCAATGCCCCGCGTCTTCGCCTCATCCATCATATTAAGGGCCACGATCACCGGCAGACCAGTATCGATCACCTGGAGGGTCAGAAAAAGATCACGTTCCAGGTGGACGGCATCGACGACGTTAACAACCAGATCGGCGGCCAGCACCACATCGCGGGCCACCCGCTCCTCGTCGTTAAAAGACGAAATCCCGTAGATGCCGGGGGTGTCAAGGACGACATCGCCGCCGTAGCGGCCGTGGGATATATCTACCGTCGTGCCGGGGAAATTGGACACGTCGACGTACATGCCCGTAAAAGCGTTAAAGAATACCGATTTGCCCACATTGGGGTTGCCGACGAGGACAACCTTTTTCGCGCCGGCGGGGACGTCTATATGGCTGAGGCAGTCATGGCAGTGCATTGCTGTACTCTCCTTCTGGCCGCTAAGCCGGCCGCACCTCGATGCTCTCCGCCAGCCGCCGGCCGACCGCGATCTCCTGGCGGCCCTTCGCGATAATGACAGGCCCGGCAGGCAGTTTTTCGGCGCATTCCACTCGTTCGCCGGTGGAAATCCCGAAACGGATGGCCTGTGCCCTGACGGTGGGGTCGGGAATGGCGACAACCTCAATGCGCTGGCCGCGCTTGGCTTGAGCAAGATTCATGGTGATCACTCCTAAATAAAATTGATAATCATTATCACTAGCAAAGCAAAAAAATATAACCTCAGATATTGAAAATTATTCTCAATTTGATTATAGGAGCACAGCGCTACCTTGTCAAGAAAAATATGCCGCGTTCCCTATGACTGCCGGGTGGTGGCCGCCTGCCGCTTTCTCGCGGCCGCAAATTGACGGCGACAATTGCCGGCATCGGAGGCATCTATATAGTGTTAAATCTCCCCCTTGCCGCGCAAAATGTGTGGTTCACCTGATGAAAACAACGCCCCTGTTACAGCATTGACCAGCATTAAAAAGGTTTTTGTCACAACAGATAGAATAATACAATGCTATTTTGTATTTGGCTTTTTCGAGGTGGGCAATGAAAATCGTAATCGTAGGCGCCGGCAAGGTAGGGTACACGCTGGCGCAGAAGCTGACCCAGGAGAATCACGACGTCATCGTCGTCGAGCAGGACGACGAACGGCGGTCGATCATCGAACATCACCTCGATGTCATGACTCTTGCCGGCAACGGCGCCAGCCCCAGGGTTTTGTCCGAGATTGGCCTCGGCGACGTCGGCCTGATGATCGCCGTCACCGACAGCGACGAGGTCAACATGATCGCCTGCGTGGCCGCCAAGCAGCACGGCGTCCCCAAGGTAATCGCCAGGGTGCGCAACACCGAGTACCTTGAGGAAGACTGCCGGGAGTTCGGCCGCACGCTGGGCATCGACCTCATCATCAACCCCGAGATGGTGACGGCCGTGGAAATCAGCCAGATACTCAAGACCCCCGCCGCCCTCGACGTCGAAGACTTCGCCGGCGGCAAGGTCCGTCTGCTCGAGGTCAAGGTCCGCCAGAACTCACCGTTCAGCGGCGTGCCGCTGCGCGACCTGCCCCTGCCCGAAAATGTGCTCATCGCCGGGATACTGCGCAAGGACAGAATGATAATCCCCATCGGCAGCGACTCCGTCGAAGACAACGACAGCGTGTTCTTCCTCGGCGAAAAAGACGCCATCTGTCGCTTGGAGACGCACTTCGTCCAGAGACGTTCGAAAGTGGAGCGCATCCTCATCATCGGCGCCGGCCGCATAGGCCGCAACCTGGCGCTCCTTATGGAAGAAGGCGGCTACAAGGTAAAAGTGATTGAGAAAGATCGCCGCCGCTGCGAGGAACTCGCCAAGGTCGTCGACGACACCCTCGTCATCTGCGGCGACGGCACCGACGCCGACCTGCTCGCCGAAGAAGGCATCGGCGACTACGACGCCGTCGTTTGCCTGACCGACGACGACAAACTCAACCTACTCGTCGCCCTGATGGCGAAAAATCTGGGAGCGCAGAAAACCTTCGCCCGCGTCGGTCGTCCCGAATTCATCCCCCTCATGGAGCAGGTAGGCGTCGATGTCGTCTTCTCGCCTCGCCTCGTCACCGCGGGAGCCATCCTTCGCCAGGTGCGGCGCGAGGAAATCGTGGCCGTGACCCTTCTTGAAGGCGCCAAAGCCGAAGCCATCGAAGTCGACGTCCGCCCCGGCAGCCGCGTCACCGGGCGCCAGCTCAAAGACATCAGGTTCCCCAAAAGGGTGCTGGTTGGCGCAGTCGTAAGGAATGGCGCCACCTTTATTCCCAACGGCAAAAGCGTGTTGGAGACCGGCGACAGGATAGTGCTGTTCACCTTACCGGACCACGCCGCCAAGATTCTCGACTTCGTGGAAGGCAAGGATTGAGCCCACCATGGAAACAAGCATCGTCGCCCGACTGCTCGGCAAGCTACTGGCGGTATATGCCGCGGTCATGGTTGTCCCGCTCGTCTATGCCGCCTTGTTACGCGAGCCGGTTATATTCGCACTTTTCTTTTCTGTGGTCATAACAGGGATCATGGGAGCTGCGTTGTACTTTTTTGGCGAGGAACCGGGGCGCATCGGCGCCCGCGAGGGCTTCCTTGTCGTGGCCGGCGCATGGGTGCTCACCAGCGGGCTTGGCGCCCTCCCTTACTGGTTCTCCGGCTGGGTACCCACCTACCTCGACGCTGTCTTCGAAACGGTCTCGGGGCTCACAACCACCGGCGCCAGCATCATTACCGACGTCGAAATCCTGCCCCGAAGCCTGCTGCTCTGGCGCAGCCTCACCCACTGGCTTGGAGGTATGGGCATTATCGTTCTCTTTCTTGTCTTCCTCACCAATGTCGGCGCCGACGCCGTCAACCTCTTCCGGGCCGAGTCCCCGGGGCCGACCGTCGACCGGGTCCTGCCCCGCATCCGCACGATGGCGGTGAGGCTGTGGCAAATGTACGTGCTATTCACCGCCATCCAGATCGTCCTCCTATGGATAGCCGGCATGGATCTCTTCGACTCCATCAACCACACCTTCGCCACAATGGCCACCGGCGGCTTTTCCACCAAAAACACCAGCATCAAATACTTCGACAGCCTGGCCATCGAACTCATCCTCGTCTTCTTCATGTTTCTGGCGGGCGGCAATTTCGGCCTCTACTACCTGGCGTGGCAAAAGGGTTTCAAAAAAATATGGCAGGATAGCGAGTTCAGGCTTTACTTCGCCATCGTCCTTTTCTCCACAGGCACCATCGCTGCCTTCCTTTATTACGGACCGGGCATTGATCCCGCCACCGGCCTCAGGGAGGCACTGTTCACCGTCGTTTCGCTCATGACCACTACCGGCTTTGTCACCGCCGATTTCGATCAATGGCCGCCGGCCACGAAAATCATCCTCATGCTGCTCATGTTTCTCGGCGGCTGCGCGGGCTCGACCGCCGGCGGGCTGAAAGTGGTGCGGCTGCTCATCCTCGTAAAGGACGCCGCCATATCGCTGCTGCACGCCTTCCATCCCAAGCTGGTTTGCGCGCTCAAGATCGACAAAAAACCGGTCGACCCCACCGTCCTCCATATGGTGCTGCAGTTTTTCTTCCTGTTCATGGCGATCTTCTTCGTATCGGTTCTGCTCGTCACCGCTACAGGGCTAGCCCCGTTCGACGCCATGGGAGCCGTCGCCGCCACCCTCGGCAACGTCGGCCCCGGTTTCGGCGCCGTCGGCCCAACCACTACCTTCGCCGACGTCCACCCGTTCGCCAAAGCCGTTTTAATCGCCGACATGCTGCTCGGGCGCCTGGAGCTTTTCACCCTCCTCGTTCTCTTCCACCCCGAGTTCTGGCAACCGTATCTGACAGGACGGAAAGTAACCCGCGACGAATAACAAATAGCAAAGGAGCCGCTCTGCTGAGCGGCTCCTTTCTTAACGACAATAACGATTAATCTTTAAGGTGGTAAGGAACGGTGGTAACGGCGACATTCTCCCGTAGAACAAGCGTGGTATGGAGGATCCAGCCGGTCTGGTTGTGAAGCAGCCGGTGCCACCATCTCTTCGTCTCGAACTCGGGGATGACGACGGTGATAAAGTCATTGGGATCTTTTCGTTTTTCCCGCTTTTCGATAAAGGCGAGCAGCGGCTGCAGCAGCAGGCGGTAAGGCGAGCGCAGGATCACCAGCTCCACTCCCGGCTGCCAGCGGGCCCACTTTTCCCGCAGCTTCTGTTCGGCCGCCTCGTCCTCGGTGGCAACGATATGAACGGCGATGACCTCGTCGCCGATAGTACGCGCGTATCTGAGCGTCTGGTAAACGACGCGAGTCGGTGTCGACACCGGCACGATCACAATGTGCCGGCCGATTTCCCCGGGTTCGGGGGCGCAGTCCGCCGAGAAGCTTAATTGGGCGGCAACCTTGTCGTAATGGGCGCGGATACTTTTGAACAGCTTGATCATCAACGGAATGAAAACGAGAATTATCCAGGCGCCGTGGACGAACTTGGTCACCGTGATGATGATTACGACTACCCCTGTAGCAAGGGCCCCCATGCTGTTCAGAAAGGCCCTCCAGTGCCAGCCGGGGCTCTTCTCCCGGAACCAGTGTACGACCATGCCCGTCTGGGCAATGGTGAAAGAAATGAAAACACCGATTGCGTACAACGAGATCAGGTGGTCGGTCTGTCCCCCGTAAACGACGATCAGAATGGCGGCGGCGATGGTAAGCAGGATGATGCCGTTCGAATAGGTGAGGCGCTCGCCGCGGGTGGCCAGATAGCGAGGCATATACCCGTCGCGGGCGACGATCGACAGCAGGATTGGCAGCCCGTTGTAGGCGGTGTTGGCCGCCAGATAGAGCACCAGCATCGTGGCGATCTGTACATAGTAATAAGCCGCCGACCGCCCGAAAACCTGCTCGCTGATCTGCGAAAGGGCGGTGACATTTTCCACCGGAAGAACGTGGAAATGCATGACCAGAAAAGAAATGCCGACAAGCATAAAGCCGAGAATGCCCGCCATCCAATAGGTGGTATGCACGGCGTTGCGGGCCGGGGGATTTTTGAACATCGGCACGCTGTCGGCGATTGCCTCCACGCCGGTCATCGAACTGCAGCCGTTGGCGAACGCGCGCAGGACGAGGAAAAGCAGCGCCATATCGAGCGGCTGCCTGGCAGTAGAGGCTGCCGGCAAAAGCTGCGTGTTTTGCGTGTATGCCTGGTAAAAGCCTGTGCCTATCAAGGCAAACATGCCGAACAGGAAGGCATAAGTCGGCAGCACGAAGGCATCCGATGACTCCTTTACGCCCCGCAGGTTTATCAGCATCAGAATGAGAAACAACACGCCAAGGTCAAGGGCGACCTCGTGGCCGACAAGCACCGGGAAAGCGGACGTAATCGCCGCAGTGCCGGCCGAAACGCTGACCGCGGCCGTCAGGACATAATCGGCGAAAACCGCCGCCGCGGCCACCAGAGCCGGATACTCGCCGAGATTCTTCATTGCGACAGCGTAAGCTCCGCCCCCGCCGGGGTTGGCCCGCGCCACCTGGACATAGGAAAGAGCGACCACAAGCAGCAGCAGCAGCACCGACAATGTCACCGGGGCCATGTAGCCATAAGCGGCCATCGCCGGTGCCAGGGCCAGGGTGAGCATCACCTGCTCGGGGCCGTACGCCACCGAGGAGAGCGCGTCGGAGGAAAATATCGACAGCGCTTTCCATTTGGGCAGTTTCTCGTGGTGGAGGTCTTTGTTGTGCAATGGCCTGCCGATGAGCAGGCGCCTGAAAACGCGCAGCACCGGGATCCCCCCGCAAATTTTTTAAACTAGAGCTTATTCTACCACTTTCCGGCAGAAAACAATATCGCCGGTTTTGGCAAATTTAGCTTGCGTTGCGCTACAGGCAAACAAAAACCACTGCCGCGGTGGCAGTGGCGTTTATTATCTTCGCGTCAGTAACGCTGTCAACTCCGCGCATGTGCGGGGAGCGGCGCCGGCGGGGAGGATGCTCCGTTCGCCCAGGGCGGCGGCGATCTCGGCAAGTACGGGACGGGCGAACCCGAGATCCGCGTGATCGGCGCGGGCGAGGATATCGGCAGGGGATCCGGCCGCTATCGTCCTGCCGTTGGCGAGCACGTAAACCAGATCGGCCCAGTTCCACGCCCAGTCGATATCGTGGGTAGCGACAAGCAGCGTCTTGCCGGCGGCGTGGAGCATGGCGAGCGTCTCTCTGAGGCTGGTTAGCCCGGGGTAATCGAGGCCCGCCGTCGGCTCGTCCATCACCAGCGCGTCCGGGTCCATCGCCAGTACCCCGGCGATCGCGACCCGCTTCTTCTGCCCCTGGCTGAGGAAATGGACAGGCGCCGCCTTATGGTCCAGCATACCGACGGCCTCCAGAGCGGCCTCGGCCCGACGCACCGCTTCGCTCGCCGCCAGGCCCATATTCATCGGCCCGAAAATCACATCGTCGAGCACGTTGCCGGCGAACAGCTGGGTGTCGGGATCCTGGAACACCAGCCCCACTTTCTGGCGCAGGTAGGCCAGGAAATCGCGGTCATAGCGGTAGGGCTGCCCCATATAGCTGAGCTGGCCGGCGAGCGGCCGCAGGATGGCGTTGATGTGGAGAAAAAGAGTCGACTTGCCCGCGCCGTTGGGGCCGACCAGCGCCACCCGCGCTCCGGCCGGGATCGCGAGCGTGGCGCTGTCCAGGGCCAGATTGCCCGGACGGTAGCGGAAGGTTAAGTTGTCGGCGGCGATGAGGGGCATAGTAGTCATATTATCCTCCGCATATCTACATTACCCCCGCCGCCGCCAGAAAAGCCAGGAAGGAGACGATAGCGGCCAGCCTAAAAGGGCTGGCGATCTGGGGCGGGTAATAATGGGTCAGCCGTCCCTGGTAGTTGCGGGCCGTCAGCGCATTCCCCAGGTCGTTAGCTGTCAAAAAAGCCTTGCGGCCCACATTTGCGGCCAGCAGAGCCAGCGAGTTCAGCGACCGCCGCGGGCCGGCGTAACCCAGCCGCGACTGCTGCGCCGTGTAGATCTGCCCGGCGGCGGACAGGAAAACAAAAATAAACCTGTAGGTCAGCAGGGCGATCTCGCTCACCGGCCTCAGCCCGGGAAAACGGGCGAACCACGCGGCCAGATACGCCGCCGGCGTCGTCGTCGCCAGCATCAGCAGGCAGGACACCGCCGCCACGCTGCGTAGCAGCAGCTCGCCAGCCGCGGCCAGCGCGGGCGCTGTCACACCGACATAAAAACCCCCCGCCGCCACCGAAGCGAGGGCGTTAAACGGCGTGGCGGTGACGCTCACCGCCACACCCGCCAGGCCGGCAGCCAGGAATGCCAAAGGCGCCAGCCACAGGCGCAGGATATACCCCGCCGGGATGCGGGCCAGCGCCATCACGGCGTGCATCGCCACGAAAACCGCGAGAAGCACGGCCGGGCGCGGCAGCGCCAGCGCCAGCGCCAGCGACCCGCCGCCGAGCAGAAGCTTCTCGCCGATACTCACCTTATTGAGGGCGTTGTTGTAGGCGAGGTAATCGAGAAAAAGCATGTCAGCCCGTCGCCCGGCGGCGGTGGCGGTAGGCGAAGTAGCCGAAAAAGCCCACGCCGAGGGCGGCCTGGAGGGCGAACAGCCAAGGCTCGGCCGCCTCCGAAGGCTCCCACAGCGAGGCGGCCCACGGTTTATAGTCGGGTTTGAGCTGGCCGATGGCGGCGGTGGCCTGGTCGTCCGTGCCGGCGAAGTCGCCGGTGACGATGATGGGCGCCAGGACTACGGCCGCCGCGATTATTATCAGGAAGACAATACGCAGTGTTGTCATTGACGTGCCCCTCTTTTATAAGCGGTTATCATTCGCAGGATTAAAGGCCCTATCAACGGCTTGGAGAAGATTCCTTCCACCACAGGGGGATGATCCCCTGTTCGCCGTACCGCAGCAAAGCGCTGTAAACCACCACACTGATAAGCCCTTCGCAGACAGCCAGCGGCAGCTGGGTAAAGGCGAAAATTCCGAGGAACTTGCCGTACGCGGCCGCGAAGCCGCCGACAGGGTCGGGGAAAGCGAGCGCCAACTGGCCGGCGGTAACCGCGTAGGTCAGCCAGTCGCCGAGCAGAGCGGCGACAAACACGGCAGGTTTCTCCGGCAAGCCCAAGGCGAGAGCCAGGCGGAAGGCCCCCCAGGCCGCGAAAGCTCCGGCGACCCCCATCGCGAACGTATTCGCTCCCCAGGTCGTCAGGCCGCCGTGGGCGAGCAGCAACGCCTGGAAGAGCAGCACGATGCCGCTGAGAACGCTCGACACCGCCGGGCCGAAGAGGATTGCGCTGAGAGCCACGCCGGTCGGGTGAGAACTCGAACCGGCGACAGACGGTATCTTCAGGGCAGACAGGACAAAAATGAACGCCGCCGCCAGACCGAGGAGCATCTTCCGCTCCGGGTAAAGAACCAGCACCTTGTTGATCCTGCGGATGCCGAGCAGCACGAACGGCAAAACGGCCAGCAGCCAGCCGAGAGCGTACTCCTTCGGCAGGAAGCCCTCCATAATATGCATTGCCGCCGCGGTAGCCGGCGCCGCCAGCAGCAGCGCGCCGACGGCCAAAACCTTAATAACCATAAACACAGCCCTCTTTCGCAACAAAAAAATCCCTACCCCTGTCGGGAAGTAGAGATTTTGCCTGTAAGTCGTCAAAATCCCCTCCCCATCGCTCGTGGGTTAAAGCGGTGATTGTCGGAAAGGCAGTTCTTCTGACTCAGGATCATAGCTCGCCTGCGCCTTCCCAGGACATCGACCGTCCCAGTGGCAAATCGTGCAGGCTGGCTCCCCATTACAGCGGCGGGACCGTGTTGGCATTGCACCAAGCTTCCCTATTAAGCCGTAAGGCACCTTTCCCATCATATGCAATTGTTTATTCCCTTAAAATTGTATTTTATGCTGGCATCACTGTCAAGCCCTTATCAAATCGACGCCCATATATGGCCGCAAGGCCTCGGGGACGACGACCGAGCCGTCCGCCTGCTGATAGTTTTCCAGGATCGCCGCCACCGTGCGGCCGATAGCCACCCCCGACCCGTTGAGGGTATGGACGAACTCCGGCTTCGCTTTGGCGTCGCGGCGGAACTTGATATCGGCGCGGCGGGCCTGGAAATCCTCAAAGTTCGAGCACGAAGAAATCTCCCGGTAACGGTTGAAACTCGGCAGCCACACCTCAAGATCGTACGTCTTCGCCGAAGAGAAGCCCATGTCGCCGGTGCACAGCAGCACCACGCGGTAGGGCAGGCCGAGCAACTGGAGCACCTTTTCGGCGTTGGCCGTCAGCGCCTCGAGCTCGGCGTACGAATTCTCCGGCAGGCTGAACTTCACCAGCTCCACCTTGTTGAACTGATGCTGGCGGATGAGGCCGCGGGTATCGCGCCCGGCGGCTCCCGCCTCGGCCCGGAAGCAGGCGCTGTACGCGGTATAGCGCAGCGGCAGCTCCTTGGCGTCGAGGATCTCCTGGCGGTGCAGATTAGTCACCGGCACCTCGGCGGTGGGGATGAGGTAGTAGTCCAGACCTTCAAGCTTGAACATATCGGCGGCGAACTTGGGCAACTGGCCGGTGCCGACCATGCTGTCGCGGTTGACGATGAACGGCGGGAAAAACTCGGTGTAGCCGTGCTCGCCGGTATGCAGATCGAGCATGAAATTGATCAGCGACCGCTCCAGGCGGGAGCCCAGACCGCGATAGAAGGTAAAGCGGGCGCCGGTGACCTTGCCGCCGCGCTCAAAATCGAGGATGCCGAGCCTCTCGCCGATGTCCCAGTGGGCCTGCGGCTCGAAATCGAACACCCGCGGCGCGCCCCAGCGGCGCATCTCAGGGTTGGCCGTCTCATCTAACCCCACCGGCACCGACTCGTGCGGCACATTGGGGATATTCATCAGAATTGCTTCAAGGCCGCTCTCCGTCTCCTTGACCTTGTTATCCAGCAAAGCAATACGGTCGCCCACGGCGCGCATCTCGGCGATCATATCCTCGGCGGGGGCGCCGCTCTTCTTCAGGCGGCTGATCTCCTGGCTGACGGTGTTGCGTTTACTCTTCAGGGCCTCCACCTCGACCAGCAGTTCCCGCCGCTGTTTCTCCAGCGCCAGGAAACCGTCGAGACTGAGGTCGAGCCCGCGGTTTTTCAGGGCTGTTGCAACCTTATCCGGGTTCTCGCGTACGAATTTGCTATCAAGCATGTCAGGATCCTCCTTAGTGGTCTGCCCGTTATTGTATGCGGCCCGCGGCCGCATTATACACGCTCGGGGGGGAATCCGCCCTCCATGGCAAAATCCGCCAAAAGCCTACTACTTAATTTTACCCTCGCCCGCCTGGCCCGTCAAGCGCGACGGGGCGGCATCCCGGATGCGCGGCCCACGGAGGATTTCCCCAACCAGAAAGCGAATCTAGCCAGCGAGGTGATCTGCAGTGTTCACGACCTACTCCAGCCACGCCGAGCTCGAACAGGCCCTGCTGGCGTGCGACAGATGCCCCCTCCGCCGGGACGCCATCGGCCCAACCTCCTCCAACGGCTCCGTCGACGCGCCCCTGGCTGTCGTCGGCGAAGGGCCGGGCGGCGTCGAGGACGAATACGGCGTCCCGCTTGTCGGCCCGTCCGGGCAACTTTTGGACAAAGCGCTCGGCAGCGTGGGGGTCACCCGCGACAAAATCTACGTCACCAACATAATAAAATGCCGCCCCAAAGGCAACCGCACCCCCACCGTCGAAGAAGGCCGCGTCTGCGCCCTCAACTGGCTCGACGAAGAACTCGGCCTCGTCAAGCCCAAAGTCATCGTCGCCCTCGGCAGCGTCGCCCTCAAATACCTCATGGGCCACGACGCTCGCATCACCAAAGACCGCGGCCGCTGGTTCGACACAAAATACGGCATCCCCGCCATCGCCACCTACCACCCCGCCTACCTCCTGCGGCTCACCGGCCAGGACCAGGTTAAAGCCAAATGGGAAGTCTTCTACGACCTCAAAGCCGCCGTCGAAAAAACCCGCGAACTCGCCCCCGGCTGCGACCTCGCCTCCCCCGAAAAGCCCGACCTGCTCGCAATGTATGAGAGCCGGCGACAGGAACGGAAGAGGGCCGGTAAGGTAGAGTAACCTATTGAGTGCAAGATATAGCAAGTTTTTAATAGCCCAGATGCAAAATTGGAGAGTCGTTTTTCAAGGTATTAAGAAATCTTGTTTCTGTCGGTTTTTTCGTAAAGGCGCTTTGCCGCAATGCGCGAAGCAGGCCCCTCAAGGTCCTTTATCAACTGGGCCTCGCCGCTCATCTTCACGCGTAAACTGATAAAAACACCACTAGGTAATATATTTCAATCCATCCTTAGTATCTAAAGGAATAGCAGCCCCAGACGCTAGTTTCCCCCGGAGGGTTGACCGAACGTGAAAGCGAAATTGCCGCCCTGATTGTCCGCGGCAAAACATACAAGCAGGTCGTCGGCGAGCTGCACATCAGCGAGAACACCGTCAAAACCCATGTCAAAAATATTTACGCAAAATACAAAAATATTTACGCAAAATGCAACGTGCAAAACCGCAACCAGCTTTTACATTTGGTGATAGCCACCGATAATCACCCTTTACAGTGATGACATGATAAAAACGGCGCCTACCCGGAGGGGAGGCGCCGTTTCGCTCATTCGACTTTTATCACCTGGGTGTCAAACTTGCCATTGCGGTCCTTGACCACTATGGTCGCGGTACCTTTCGCCTTGGGAATCATCTGGTACTGGGTCGCGCTGATCTTGACCAGCTCGATGATCGGACTGGAGACCGCTACCGTATAAGGCCCGATACCCCCTTCGATCGTCAGCGCCCGGACGGCGGCGGCGCCGGTGGCTCCAAGCTTCAGCGTATCGGATGAGACCACGATGCGAAGATTGACCTGCGGCGCGCGGATCGTTAGGCTATAGACCACGTTTGCGCCGGCGGCGTCTCTGATGTTGAGGTTAACCGTCCCCGGCGCAGCTCCGGTAATTTCATAGCGGGTATACGCAGGGTTGGCGGACAGCAGCTTGACGATCGCGTTGCCGTTGGACAGGGTCACGGTATACGGCGCGACGCCGCCTTTGACGTCACAGATGCCGCTTTGCCCTTTTTCCAGTGACATCGCGGCGAATTCCGCCCTCAGCTGCGGGGCAGTAACAGTAATCGTTTTCTGCATGGTCGTACCTTTGGCGTCCTTGACGGTGATGACGACTCGGCCGACTACTTTCGGCGTCAGAGTATATTTCTTTTCATCGACCTTAGTCAGGACGAGCTGGTTGCCGGACGCCGTCACGGCAAAAGGTGCAGCGCCGCCGATGAGGCTGAGGCTGCCGGTCGTGCCCAGCATCAACGTGTCCGGCGCGGCCAGCGTGAGCACCGGCAGGGCGCGCACCGTCAACGACAGGGTGCGGGTGGCGCCGTTGGCTTCTTTGACGGTGAAGACGACCACGCCGGCCTGGCGGCCGGTGACGTTATACTGGCCGGGGGCCTGCTGCTGGATGGACACGAGCGCCGGCTGATCCGCGGTCACGGTATAAGGGGCCGTGCCGCCGGCGACAGTCAGCTTTGTCGTCTGCCCCACGTCGATAGTGCGCTGTGCGCCGGTCAGTTGCGGAAAGGACAGGGTAACCCAGTCTTTGACCGTTATCGTCTTACTGGCCGTCTGGCCCTTGGCGTCCCTTACGGTGACCGTTCCCTGCCCGGGGGCTTTGGCGGTGAGGGTGTAGACGGTACGCCCGTAGCTGTCGGTGCCTTTGAACGCAACAGCGATATTGGCGCTGGCGCTGACCGTGTAAGCCGGATTCCCGCTGCTGATAATCAGCTCGCCTTTGCCGTTCGGCAGGAGGGTGGCGTCCGCCGTGACGATGAGCGGTTTGGTCGTGCCGACGTGGACGGTGCCCTGTACTTTGGCTCCGGCAGCGTCGGTCACGGTAATCTGCGTGGTTCCGGCCGATACTCCCCATACAAACCAGACTCCGGCTGCGCTGGGGCCCTCTATCCGGGCGATGCCGGGATTGGCTGAGGCTACCCTATACGGCGTTTTGCCGCCCGATATTCCGAAACCGCGTCCCTGCCCCACGGCCACCGGATTAGCTGCGTTTGGCAGAGTGCCAAGACTGAGCGGCAGAGCGCTGGGGTCATAAACGACGACTTCTCGGGTAAGCGTTTGCCCAGCTTTGTCTTTAATTGTAATAATGGTAGTGCCTACCTTTTTTGCGAAAACATAATATTGTGTTCCGTTAGGTTGCGGCCTTATTTCCAGAATAGGGTTGCTTATACTTACGGTGTAGGGGCTGGTGCCGCCTTCAACCGTTAACAGCGCAAAGTCCCATTGCGTGGGATTGGCTTTTAACGGAAGCCTGGTGGAGTAGTTAATGAATTCAAGGCTGCCTCTGTAAGCAATTTTTAATGGTTCCGCCGCCTCCGCAGGCTGAGCAGCATGAAGGCAGGCGGCGAGCATGACAAGAATCCCAAGAAAGTTGGTCACGTGACGTAGGATTCGATTGTTAACGAATGGGAACATATTAATCCCTCCATAGCATTGTTTTGTCTCTGCTGGCTGGGGGTAGTAGTTTCGTTTAAGTAATGCCAGACCGGCCGCCGGAACGACGGTCGGTCTGCTTGCTTCCGCCCGTTGCGCTAAAACCGCCGCGAGCCGCTGGGCTGGTATTTGTAGTCGAAGACGACTTCATTCAGATGGATGAAGCTGACGAGCTTGATGACCGCGTATTTGCCGCTGCTTAATTTCAGCGCGTATACATTCCCTAGTCCTACAGGCAGAACATCAGGAGGCCCTGGCAGTTCGGACATGGGAGTATAAGGATAGATCGAAGGATCGGGCACCTCGGTCACATCGGCCACATCGGTAGCGCTTAACTTGCGGACTTGAGTTCCCGGAGCCAGATTAATCCACTGGGTGGTGAAGGTGAAGTCGCCCTCAATAGTATGGAATGAGTTAGGATGGGTGCGCCGGTTATCGGCGAAAGACCAGCCCTGCACTATTTCAGGCGTATAAGAAAACTGGAGGCGGATGCCGGTGCCTCGTTTTACGCCGCTCTGGTCGGCCGCTTGTTTGGCGTCGTTATACGGGAGGACGCTGACCTCGCCGCGGCGGCTGACGGCCAGGGTGTTGACGTTTTCCGCCGTGCGCACTTCGCCGGTGGCCAGCAGGCTGGCTTCGCTGACGCCGAAGATGATCGGGTATTTCATGTCATACAGTTTGATTTTTCCGTCCCGCAGGTGGAAAGTGAACTGGGTAACGCCGTGGTCGCTGTAGGTTTTGCCGTCTTTTTGCGCGGCGACGCTGCGGTTGTAATGGGTATAAACTTGGGCGCGGCCGCGGGCGTCGATATTGATGCTGTTGACATTGAAGCGCAGGCTGATGTTGTCGAAATTGCGGAAGTCCTTGCGCAGCGCCCGGTCGAGGAGGAAGTCGTCGCCGAGGAAATCCGGCGAGACCAGATTCATAAAGCCCCTCAGATTTCGTTGCTGGTAAGCGGTGGCGAGAGCGGCCAGCGTCTCGCGCACCTGCTGCTGATAGTCGGCGGGTAATATAATAATCTCAGGCTGTTCTGACTTAGTCGGTGAAGTCTTGGTTTCATTTTTGGGCACCGTCTGGGTCTCCGGTGCAGAATTTGGCACGGCAGGCTTGGGTTCAGCCTCAGCCTTAAGCTCCGGTTGGGCAGCCTGGTTCTGCTTAGTGCGGTAGCGTTCCTCCAGCTCATTCAGCGTTTTGATCAGGCTGCTTACTGTCGCGTCCAGGTCGTTGCCGGCAAAACGCTGGGCTTCATCCTTGGCGCTTGCGGTTTGGAGAAAGAAATCCTTGGGCTCAAGACTAAACCAACCCGGAGCCTCCCTTGCTATGCGTTCCTGCAACAGACGCAAACGGTAAGCAGGAGAAGATTTTTCGTCAAGCTCTTTTTGCCTTTGGGCAGCCAGTTCTTCCTTTTGTTTTGCCTCCTTCAGCAACTCTCCGGCTTTGATTAAAATAGTGTCCTCGGTTTTTTCCACCTCATCGAGATGCTGGAGCAGCCGCTGTATCCGGTTCTGCTCGTAAAGAGGCTGCTCCATGAGGCTAAGCGGGAGATTGACCTGAATACTTCGGTAAGAGACATCCCAGCCAAGACGCGTTGCCCAGCCATATACATCATAGTGGCTGTCGAGGGTATCCATATACTCGATGGCTTTCTGGTCGGAGGCGGCATTTTTTACAATCATTGCCGCCTGGCCAAACAATTGCATTGCTTTCTTTAAATCGGCTTTGGCTTCCGCGATGAGCGTTTTGTGCCAATTAGCGCCATAAAGCGCTGTCTCCAACTCTGACGCGGACTTCATCTTCAGCGCTGCTGTAATCTCCAGCGGCGAGCGGGTCATATAATCACCGAGTGATAAGATAGGACGGTCAAGCGCGTTCAGTTGTTTTTGCAGTAGTTCGGTTGCCTCGGCAAGAGTGCTTTCGAAATTTGCACGGGCGTCTTTTAGCTGAAGCGCTGTTTTAGGATACGAGGTGCTCAGAAGATTATATGCCTGCACAAAAAGTTCATATTTTTCTGTGTCGGAAGGCGTGGCGACAATAGGAACACCGCTTACGGCAGGCTTCACTGTATCTTGGACTGTCTGAATATCTTCTCTGGCCTTGCCAACAGCCTGCTGCTGCAGGGCAGCTTCGAGCCGCTGGGAGAGTTCCTTCTCTTTTTGCTGGAGGCTGATTACAATGTTGTCCGTCCCGGCATTCTGTTTATCCCGAAACTTGTCAGCGGCTGAGTCTCCCTGGCGGATCATTTCGGCCAAACGGGCCTGGGCTTTTTCGGTTTTCTCCAATAAAACCCGCCACCGGGCCAAAATCGTAGCATCTTCTTGGGTAAGTTCTATCTTCTCATTCTCTTTTAGCCATGTTTGCGACTGTTTCATATCCATTGACAGAAAATCCTGTAGCGACTGTAATTCCGGAAGGGTCTTTCCGACTTCCGTTGTGAACGGGGTCATAGTTTGGCTATAATAGTTGTCGCCGCCCCATTCGGCAATCGCTTTGCCAACTTCGCCCGAGGTTTTTTCAATGCCCCATTTGACTAATTTCGTTGTGGCGCGGGTAACGACTCCTTTGCCGACGGTGATGGCATCCTGGCCGGTTTCATATGTGGCCAGCCCCAAAGACACTGTTTTTTTGATCAGATTATTATGGTTGATTTCTTTTCCTTGTTCATAAAATTTCTGCAGGTCGGTGTAGGTTTGGGCCAGTTCTTCCCGTTTCGACTCCCATTCAGCGATAAACAGTTCTGTATTTAACCGCTGAAGCTCATAAGCGTGCAACTGGCGCCTGACTTCCTTTAGTTCGTTTTCCAGATAGCTTATATCTGCCGCTTCCGCACCGGCTGTCTGAGGGACTGCACCAAAGGCAAGCAGGCAAATCAGCAGCAATGAAAGTAACTTTTGTTTCATGGCCGGTTTATCCTTTCTTCGCATAGCTTAAAGCCCCACCTTAATACCCGTGGTTATGCTCGTCTCACGGTAATTGTTGCCCTGTGTATCGTACTTGTAATCGTTGATCATGATGCGCAAATATTGTTTAGCGTCAGACCCGAGTCCGAGCCTCTTCAGGTACGCCGGCTGGGCTTCCATAGTCAGACTGAGAAACCAGCGTTTGTTGTCATCGATCCTGTCGTTGTAGCTGTGCTTCTTCCCCAGCTTCAGATTCGCGGAGAAGTTTGCGGCGGGAATATCGTAGCCCAACCCCAGCGATGCTTCGAACATCCGGTCGGAGTAAACCTCCAGCACGTTGCGGTTGCGCCACCAGCCGACATTCAGGCTGGGACGCCAGACGATGCCTTTCTTCTCCAAGCGTGTGGCCAGCGAAGAGAATACGCTGATTTCGTTGCTTTTTGTGCCGCTGTCATAGGGGCTGGTGTCGAAATAGGTCTGCTCAGCATTCAGTTCCCAGTCGAATACTCCCAGGAGGTCGCGGTAATTGATGCCCACATGCCTGTCGACGGTGCTGGCGGTGCTGTTATAGCGGCGGTCGAAACCGAGCTTGAAGTCGAGTGTCGCGTCCGGCCGGCCGAAGGGCGAATTCAGGAGCAACGACAGCTCCGGCTGGTAGACATCGGTGCGGTCGAGCTGCCGGCTACCGTTCAACTGGTTGTGGAACCATAAAAGGCCAAACTGGAGAGCCGTATCGGCGTTCAAACTATGCCGGTAGGTCATTTTCATCCGCTCGCGGTCGGAAATCGCCGAACCTGTCAGGGTGACGAAATTGGGCGATACCCGCTCGTACTCGTAAGCCCAGCGCCGGTGGCGCAGATTATGCGTCCAGGCAAGCTGGTGGGCATAGCCGGTATGGCTGACCGTCGCCTCGCCGGCGGCCGGCGACTTGTCCCCGCTGGAAAAAGCAGACTCCCCTTTTAGAAGCATACCGTCTTTCACCGAGTATTCCCAGTTGAAAGCGACAAGCCTATTGTTATACAGTTCGTCGTAATCGGTGACTCGGTCCTCGTCTTTCGACTGCAGCGCCGTCAGCCCGAATGACCAACGGCCCGTGGTATTACGGATATTGAGGCCGTGCACCGTCCGCTTGACGGCCTTATACCGGTCGCCCCCCCAGAAGCTTTCCCAGCGAGGATATGACAAACCGCTGATGACGGTCCACTCGGTCTTACCCGGAGAAGGCTTTTGGGAGAAAAGCACCCCTTTTAAGGAACTGTTGAAAGAATACTGGGAAAAATCTGCGTAAACATCGCCGACCTCCCACTGGCGCTTATCGTTCCAGAGCTTCAGATGCAAATTATTAAGCGCCCAGGTCTGGCCGTCGACGGTCCGATCGTCGGTTGCGCGGGAATGAATGCGGAAGGAAAACTGATCATCTCCCCATTTGCTTTGGAGCGAATAATCGAACTCCCCCAGATAATAACCTCCGCGAGGCAGGGTGGATTGCGCGGCTCCGGGGCCGCTGACCGAATTGTGGTAAATGGATACATCGTAGGAAAAGGTACTTGGGGATTGGGGAGCTTCTTCAGCAGCAACACCTGACATAAGCGAAAGCGGAAGTAGCGCGCAGGCTAGGCTGCGGCGGAGACATCGGGGCCAGGCGGCCAGCATCAGCGCCGTGCCGAGGACGCCGGCGAAATTTCGTTGCATCACCCTTTTAAAATCATAAAAATTCATTGTTCCTACATTCCCCCCTACAAAATTGGGACACGTCAGCCCAATCAGCCAAATACCACATTTTACGCCTATTTTCGCCTGCCTTTCTCATTTTTGTCGGATAAATGACAAAGCTTATTGAAGCAAGCCTTACCAATACGATAAAATAGAGCTAATGAAAAAATAATCACCCCTTAGGGGTGATTTGACACGCTAAAGCCGCTTTTGCACTATGAAGGAGCTAAATAATGAAACAAAGTCTGGCCTTGGGCCTTTACATGGGATGGCTATGGTCCCTCTACCTCAACGGCCCGCTGCTCCATGCCTTTGACGCCGGCGGCCCCTTGGCGGCGGGACAAATCTTCCTGGTCTACTTCGCGATCCATTCTCTCACGCTGCTCATCTCCCGGCATAACGCTGCAGGCAACATATTCGCAAAAAAAAACCTCCTCTACTGCGCCGCTGGGGCAATCACCGCCAGCAGCCTCTTTCCCCTATACACCGGTTTGCTGCCCGGCAGCGGCTGGCTCCTGGCAATGGCCGGCGTCCTGGCCGGCGGTGTCGGCTCCGCCCTCCTCCTCGTCGCCTGCGGACTTTATTTTCGCCTCCTGCCGATCAGGCGCGCTGCGGCGGCCTTCGCCGGCGCTGTACTAATCGGCAGCATCCTTTTTTGCCTCATCCAGGCCATACCGCCCAAACCCGCCCTCGCTGTCGTCGCCTGCCTCCCGCTGGTCGTCGCGCGACTGGTCGTTCCTCAAATAACCCTCCTGGAGGCGGTTCCCAATGAGGAGGGCATTGCCTCCGGCGCCCTGCCGGCAAAACTCCGGGTACTAATCGTCATCATCTACACATCCGCCGGCCTCATGCACAAAAGCATTGGCGTCTATCTGCCCCCTTCCCTCGTCGAGACCTACTGGGTCACCATCGGCATCTACTGCCTCTTTTGCTTCGCCGGCGCGGCTGCTATCTACAAACTCCCCGATCTTGACCTCCGTCTGCTCTGGCGTCCCGTCGTACCGCTCCTGGCCGCTGGCTTCATCCTTTTCCCCCTGTTCGCGGCCAAGTCTGACGGCGTTCTTCCCTTCGCCCTGCTGAAAGCCGGTTTTGCTCTCTTCGACTTGTACACCTGGCTGCTCTTCGTCTATTTGGCCGGGTTTTACCGCGCGCCCCACAAAATAATCGCCGAAGGTATGTTCCTCATCACCTTTTTCATCTTCGCCGGCGACTTTCTCTTCACCCACTTCTCGCCCTTCGCCGACATATCCCCGCAAAAACTTCCGGCGCTGCTCTACTCCGCCGCCATCGTCCTCCTGCTGGCCACCCTTATCTTCCGCGACGAACGGGAAACCTTCTCCGGCTGGACTCCCTCTGCCATTTCCCCGGCTGTCACGGCGCCCAGCGCCGCCACTGTCGACGAAGCAGCACCCTCGCCGTCTGCGGAGCCACTTGCCTCCCTCGCCGCCAGCCACCGCCTGAGCAACCGGGAGCAGGAAATCATGCTCCTCCTCGCCAAAGGCCGCAACAACCCCTTTATCGCCGAACAACTCAACATATCCTCCAACACCCTCAAAACCCACCTGCGCAACCTCTATCAAAAATGCGGCGTGGCGAACCGCCAGGAACTGTTGAGCCTAATCGAAAATTGGCCTTCAAAAAAACCGGCCTCAAAAAGGCCTCCCTTTCCAGCGGGCCTATAAAAGTCAAGCTGCGCTGCGGCGCAAAGGGCCTTCCTGACGGAATGCCGCACGGATACCGGTTGACGTGGTCATGGACTGCCGAAGAAGAAAAGGAACCGCGCTAAAGCGCGGTTCCTTTTCACATTACAGCTTCTATCCGACACTACTGCCGAGCGCTAAAAACTAGGCTTGAGCGTTCTTTTGCTTGGCGAAGAAGGGGAAATCGTTGCGCTCAACGACGAGGGAAACTACAACGCCAAAAACGATGGCCCAGAAGGGGGCGCCGATGTTGAGAATGGAGAGATTGGTTATGGCGACGAAGAAGGCGACAACCGCTCCCGACTTGAACTGGCCGGTGAACGATCCCTTGAAAGCGCTGCCGAAGACGTCGAACATCGCCAGGCCAGCCAGGACGGCGGTAAACTCGGCGGGAACGATTTTAACGGCGTGGACGGCGATGCCCGCCGACAGGGCGAAACAGAACCAGAAAACACCTTCCCAGAAAGCGGCGATGAAGCGCATGTCCTTTCTTTCGCCGGCGGCCGAGCTGGAGCAGATGGCCGTACTGGGGCCCGACGCCAAGAGCGGCGAAAAAGCCGCTGAGGCTAGTTCTGAATAATATCCGAGGCGTTCGCTAAGAAGGCGGCAGGACGGTGTACGTAGCTTGTCGTGAGAATTTTATAACACAAGGAGGCTTCACGACAACGTGAAGCCTCCTTGTGTTTCCCTATGGGCATACTTTTTTCTGGCCCGTCAACCTTTTAAAGGCCATTTACGCGAAATGGTATCGGGAGAAGGCTGCCTTTGCCGCATTGCCTTATAATCGAGGAGTAGTTGTCCTCCCGACTTCAGCTGTACGCTTTTCATTTTTCCCTATCTCGGTAATCACATTTCGTTTTTCAGTTGCAGCCTGTAGGCAGGGTCTGTGGCAAGGTTGATTTTGATCGCAAAACAGGTCTTCCTTGTTATATCGTCGTCGGTGACTATATGCACATCCAATAACCCGTTCATCCGGTAACCTGTCTTCAGATAGTTCATCTCGTCCAGGCACAGACTCCACCCTTCAAGCCAGTGGAAAAGGTCCCCTTTTTGTTCATCGGAACCCTCGAAATGAAGTATCAGGTCAATATCGCTTCTCCGGCCTGCTGTTCCCTCATTGGTGCTGCCAAAGAGGAATATCGACTTCACCCCGAAGCGCTGCGAATCGAGCGATGCAGCCAAACGTTCCGCCATATGCTGACGCCAGCGCCACTCCTGGTCGTCAGTCCGCCTGTAATCGCATTCGCCATACACACATGCCGTACTTTCCCTACGGGGGTTATTCAACTCGCCCAAAACAAGTCTCATATCCCTGCAGAAAACAAATTGCCCGATACGGTCTGCAATTGTCCGGATAAGCTTGCGCTCTTTATCAAGAAAAATACCTTCGGCCGTCTCCGGTACACTCTTTACATACATTACCTCAATGTTGCCGACGGTTTCTCCGTCGGACTTTATCGGGCAGTTCTCGGACAAAGGCGACACGATAAAGTCGCGAGGCTGGTAAAGGCAGTTGTTGTAGGTTATACTCGCCCTACAGAGATCGGGAAATCTCCAGCCCGAAGGAATAACGTCGACGAGCGCCGCCAATATTTCCGGCAATGGCAGTTGATGGTTGCTTAGTATCTCATCGACCTTGTAAAGGCAGTCGAGTTCCTTCTCCCTTTCCCTGAGCGTGCTAAGCAGACTATCCTGCTCGCCAGGAAAACCGTTCACCTGATCAAGTATCCCGACTGTCACTTTTTACACCCAGCCCCTGCTTTTAATAGCGAATACCACACGGTCGATAGCAATCGCGTATGCGGCGTCGCGCATGTGAATTTTTTTCTCTTTGGCCAGATCACTCACCGCCTTAAAGGCTGCCGTCATTCTGCTGTCCAGCTTTTGAATCACCTCTTCTTTTTCCCAGTAATGGTTCGTGTTCGACTGTACCTGCTCAAAGTAGCTGCAGGTGACGCCCCCCGCGTTCGAGAGGAAATCGGGGATAACAAATATGTTGCGCTCAGCCAGCACCTTGTCCGCGTCCCTGCTTGTCGGCCCATTGGCGCCCTCGGCGACGATTTTCACCTGCTTGCTTATCCGATGGACGTTTTCCGCCGAGATCTGGTTTTCCAACGCCGCCGGAATGAGCACATCCACGTCCTGCTCGATCCAGGCATCACCAGGCAGTATCTCGTATCCTAGTCCGCGAGCCTTTTCTTTGTCTATACTCCCGAAGGGATCGGTGATGGTTTCCAAATCGTTGAAAGCAAGTCCGTCGTTTTTGCGGAAAGTGTATGCCTGATTATCGGCATTATCCCAGCTGGAAATCGCGATTACTTTACCGCCAAGCTGCTGGAACAGTTTCGCCGCGTATTGGGCTACGTTGCCAAAGCCCTGAATACTGGCGGTGCTGTTTTTTATGCTCATATTAAGTTCTTTCATGGCTTCTCTGAGGACGTAGATAACGCCAAATCCGGTGGCCTCTTTCCGTCCCAGCGAACCGCCCATGCCGACCGGTTTTCCGGTGATGAAGCCGGGATATCTGCCGCCGTGTATCGTTTCGTACTCATCCAGCATCCATAACATGTGTTTAGCGTTTGTCATGACATCAGGCGCCGGAACGTCAATGACGGGGCCGATATCTTTCGCAATCTGCCTTACCCAGCCACGGCACAACTGCTCCTGCTCGCGGTCGCTCATCCCGCGCGGATCGCAGATTATCCCGCCTTTGCCGCCGCCCAGCGGTATATCGACAACTGCGCACTTCCACGTCATCCACATTGCCAATGCCCGGATAGTGTCGATCGTTTCCAGCGGATGAAACCTTATGCCGCCTTTGGCCGGCCCTCTGGCATCGTTGTGCTGCACGCGGTATCCCCTGAAGATCTTTCTGCTGCCGTCGTCCATGTGGACAGGTATAGAAAAATGGTATTCGCGCATCGGTTGTCTGAGAAAATCACGCGTCGCGCCGTCTAGACCAATCTTCTCCGCTACCTGGTCGAACTGCGCCTTGGCTTCATCGTAAGCGTTGTAGTTTGACTTACCCATGATTGAATTCCTCCTCATTTTAATGTCGATTTCACGTAGCCTTTTTCATTTTTTGCCTTTTGGTCCGGTTATCGTTACTTTCTATACTTCAACCAGAGCCGCAGAGTAAGCGATAGAGAACCGTCCTCTCGTCTTCAAACCGTTTAATAAAGGTTTTTGTGACCATAGCCGTGTTGTACCGAAATGTATCAGGGCGGGCAAATATGGTGCCGGCGTTTGAATATGTCCCTCGATACCTCCTGAACCTACAGGCGATTTCATCCATCTCGGCAGAAAAGCTCCTCCCCGTTTCCCGCACGGATTCCTCCTTATGAGAAAGCAGAACAGGATATACGACCCTTTCTTCCGCCAAAATATGAAAGTAAACTTTCCTGGCAAGCAGGCCCACGGTCAAAGACAATCCCTTGGCGTTGTCGATTATATCGCCATAGCTCTCATGGGAGCGCAGTTCCTCCAGCAGAGCCAGTATTTCTTCGTGCTGCAGCGTCAGGCTGTCTATGTCTGCCATAAAAGCACCTCCTATGGAGTTATTATGCCCTGAAGGCTACAGAAACAACTTTCCGTCAGCCTCGGGCTGGAAGAGGACCTTTTCAATCCTATAACGCGCCGTTCCACCGGGGACAATCCATTCAACAATATCGCCCACCCTGTATCCGAGAATAGCCGTCCCTACAGGAGCAAGAACCGATATCATGCCTTCCGCCAAGTCCGCCTCGGCCGGATAAACCAAAGTATAAAAAACATCCTCGCCGCTATCGAGGTCCTGCAGCCAAACCCTGGAATGCATAGTTACGACGTCTTTGGGGATATCCTTGGCGCTCGTGATGGTTGCCCGTTTGATTTCACACTCCAAATCGGTGAGGTTTTCAGTGTTACCGCCGCCGAACTCCCGTTCCCGGCTGATGAATGTAAGCAATCTCGACTGGTCTGCATTTGTGATATACACTCTTCTCGGCACGTCGACAATCCCTTCTGGCTTATTAGTTGTCCTGGAATTATGCTTGCGAAAACTCCGAGGATCTAATGCAATATAAAAGCAAAACGCATGCCATACGCATGCGTTTTGCTTGCAATGTCCGCCAGTCCGCGATTTTGCCGTGATTGTGGCACTTACCTTAAAACATGAAACTTCAGCCGCCTCTATGCTTTTACGAAAACTTGCAGAAAATACGAAAATCTTCTGCAGGTTTTTGGTGTTATCATTTTTTATCGGTTTTTTTCATTTTCGCCGTGCGGTATGCCAATGTGCGAAGAGAAATGCCCAGGTAGGTGGCGGCCGCCATTTGGTTTCCGTTATGAGCGTTCAATACCTCTTTTATTATGCAGTCGGTATAGTCCTTCAGGGAAAAACCATCACGAGGGAACGGCAAGGACAACCGCGGCTCAGTATCGCGCAGGGAGCCGATCCCGGCGGTGTCGTCGACAACCGTACGGTTGATCTTATAGATGTGATGGGGGCGGATTTCCGCATCATCGTACATAAAGACGACGAACTCAATCGCATTTTTCAGCTCCCGCACGTTTCCCGGCCACTCGTAATTTTCGAGTATTTTTGCCGCTTCATCGCTGATACACTTAAACTTCCTGCCCCGCTGTTTCGCTCCCTGCAGCAAAAACATGTTGGCCAGCGGGATAATCTCTTCGCGGCGTTCGCGCAGGGGCGGGATGGTTATGTGGCCGAGCTGGAAACGGTAGTACAGGTCGCGGCGGAATTTACCCTCATCCATGTTTTTCTTCATATCCGCGTTGGTGGCGCAAATGATGCGGACATCCGCCGGCAGCTTTTTCAGCCCGCCCACGCGATAATACTCTTTCTCCTGGATGACCCTTAAAAGTTTGCCTTGTATCTCCGGGGATATCTCCGCGATTTCGTCCAGAAACAGCGTACCTCCGGAAGCGAGGTCCAGTTTCCCCTTTTGGCCCCTGTTCTGTCCGCCCGTATACGCCCCAGCTTCATAGCCGAACAGTTCGCTCTCGAACAGGCTCGGAGCAATGGCGGCGCAGTTTATATCGATGAAAGGCCCCGGGGCGCTTCCTCCGTGAACGTCACCCCAGTGCACGAGTTGGGCGATGATCTCTTTGCCTGTGCCGGTTTCCCCTTCAATCAGCACCGGGATTGATCGGTCATTATGGTATTTCTGGGCCAGGTTAACAATACTGCGCATTTTATCGGAAAAGATGCCTATCTGTCCTAAAAACGATTCTGTTACAAGCTTCTTTACCCTGAACAATTCCTGATCTTTTTCCGCAGTGGCCGCCTTGATCTCATTCTCCAGATTCTGCGACAAGTACCTGTTCTCGCGCAGCAGCGCCTGATGTTCCTCAATACGTTCGGCAGTGGCTGCCAATTCCTGGGCGTCAACAGGCTTAAGCAGATAATCGTAAGCTCCGGCCCGAAGAGCCTGGATAGCTGATTCCATGTTGCCAAACCCCGTAAAAAGAACGACATCAGTCAGCCAGCCTCCCGGCAGGGCTTTTATGGCCGCCAGAAGCTCAAGTCCGGACATCCCCGACATCTTTATGTCGGACAGCACCATGGGATAATCGGCTCCGGCCATCAACGCCAATGCTTCGGCCCCGCTGCCGCAGGTTGTCACGCGATGGCCTTCAACGCTTAGAAACCAGCTTACCGCTTCACGGCTGGCAGAGTCGTCATCAACAACGAGAATATCCATCACCTAAGCACCTCGCTCTATGATTCGGAAACAGCCGGAATGTTAATTTTGAAGGTTGTGCCGTCCTTCCCGGTGGTTACGTTTATATTTCCGTTGCAGGACGTAATTATCGCATGCGCGATCGGCAACCCTAGCCCCCAGTTTTCGCCTTCGGCCTGAGTCGTAACAAAAGGCTCGAAGACTTTATCCAGAATTTCTTCGCTGATGCCAGGACCGTTGTCCGCGACTACAATAACTACTCCATCTTCAAACAGGGTGCGAATCGTAATTCGCTTATCCGGTCGCTCGACCTTATCAAGGGCTTGCATGGCATTGATCAGAAGATTTACCAAAACTTCTTCAAGCGCTGTAGAGGGCACCAGAACGGTCGGCAAAACTCTGGAAAGCTCCTGGGAAACCTTGATGCCGTGGTTCGCTATCTGCGTCCCGACCAAGCTCAGCGACTGTTTGACAGCTTCATTTACGTTGCAAGGCACTCTGGCGCTGTTGTCCCGGCGAATGAAAGACCTCATTTGATTGATGATGCTTGTAATGCGGTCCGCCTGGCGGGAGATCTCCTCGACAACCCTTCGTATCTCTTCCGGGTCGAAACGCCCGCCTTTATGGAGCGAATAGAGAATACCGCTGGATAGGATCTTTATCGAATTCAACGGTTGGTTTATCTCGTGGGAAACCCCCGCAGCCATCGATCCGAGCGAAGAAAGTTTCTCCACGCGGGCTTGCGCTTCCTTCGCCTCGATGATCGTCTTATTCTTTAGTAAAAGTTCTGCCGTCTTCTCGTTGACCTGTTTAGTCAGCCACGCCTGACGCATCCATACGCCGTTGACGATTACCAGTAGCAGCAAGGTTACGATACAACCGCTGCTCCAGATGATGCCGCGAACATAAAGATTATTATCCGGCAACCGCCGCCAGCCAACGGTGGCATCCCACTGCGCATTCCCCACCGGGATGCTTACCTTCCGGACCAGGGTTTCCTCCGCGTCAGGAATTGGTCCCTTCTCCCAGAAGGCTTTTCCTTCGGGCGCGGCAATCCTTATATAATACTGCTTCCCGTCGATACCCAAATTGTACATTGCCTGATCGAAAATTGCCCCGATGTCAAAGTGTACTTCGGCAAAACCGGTAAGAACGTCACCGCGGTAGATTGGGTCAACGGCGATGCTAATCAATCTCCCCTGGGTATTGAACGGTTCAGCGATCGCCATCTTTCGCATCCCGCTTGCCGTGGCCAAGGCGCGTAGCCGCCCCGGTCGGCTGTCGCTCTCGATCCCCTGTTGCCCGACAGTAAAATGCGCGTACAACGTCTCGCCGTTTTCACGTGCAAAGCCGAAGTAGGTCACAGTGGGATAATACCTGATTGCTTCGCCGGCATAGTTATCGAACGCTTCCCGGTCAGGCAAGTCGCGGCGAGCGTTTAGAAACGCTTTTAGATCCCCGGTTGCCGTAAGGTCCGTAAGACTATGCATAACAAGCCCCTGGAACTTCTCCGTAAGCACTTCCAGATTACGTTCGTGGCGAATATGTTCATTGCGGGTATACAACCGGTCTAAGGCGGCAGTGGCCATAAGTCCTGCAAACAGAATAACAAGCAAAATAAGTAACCGCTTCACGTTTCCTCCCTCAGTCAACGGGCCTGGGGTTATTTTCGCCGACAACGAACCTATCTCCTGTCGCGAATATTCTTACCGTTCGCGAGCCATCATATTAGGCGCGCTTAGTCTGGCGGCGTTATCGCCGGCTAACGGAAGTCGGCCTGCTTGCCCTTCATATTGGCAAGCGCGGTTTCTCGCTCCTGCGCAACAGCCTGTCTTATAAGTGAGTAAAGCTTATGCTCGGCATCTCTGACAATATCGCCGGTCAAGCGATTAATTACCTCCTCCGTTGCCTGCGTCAACTGGGATCTTACCATTTCAGCGACTTTTTCCCTCGCGATCATCCAACACCACTCCTCCAAAATTTACTTAAGCGTCAACGCCGGACATAACGCCTGATAATAGTAGTCAAGCCTGACATGCATAGATTGCTGAACCTGATAATAGTTGCAGTATCTCGTTGCTTTCTCCCACGAGGAGCACATATCGCAATCCTGAATCATGTAACCTTCAAGCCGGGCTTGCCGAGCTATCCTAAACTGCGCTCCGAGCAGAAATTCCAGTTTCTCGAGATTAAACAACGCCGTTTTTGCTAACAACGGACCATATCTCGTTTCCACCATCATCGAGACGTCGAGCAGAATCTGTTCAACAATTTCGTCCGGCACTTGGGGAGTATCAGTCATATATGCTCCTCCTACCTTATAGTTCACCGCCAATAAATAGAAAAGCAAGAAACATGCCACACGGGGGATTTGCCCCAATTGCCGATATGCCTGCGATTCCGGCGGCAGGGAACTGTTAGGCAGGCCTTCCAAAATTGCAGTACAATGCAATTATTGTCGCCGAATATTGCATTAAAGATTAATCAACAATAACCAGTCTGTTGGCGGCAGGAATGCTAGCACCGTTATGTATTCCCCGACGAATTAGCAATATAAAGGGAACTGCCGGTTGTACCGGCAGTTCCCCAGCTACGGGCGACAAGGGGGTTAGCAAACAAACATAGCTTGGTTCTACCTGAGATAAGCAGTCTTGAACTTTTTCAACATGGCGTGAAACTGCTCGTGAGTTCCTCGGCCAATCCGGTCTGTCTCAATCTCTTCAAAGGCTTCTATCATACCGTCCTGGACGGGTACCGGAATATTGGCGTCAGCCAAAGGATAGAGGATGTTGTCTTCTTTCAAGATGTGATCTAATAAGAGCTGCGTGTATCCCTGTGCCGCAGCAGCCAGACTCGTAAAGGCGCCAGGCGCCCCCGAGCGGTAATATTCCAGGGCGGCGTACATTTCTGCGACCAGCTTCCGGCCGGCGTCGTGCTCGACAAGCATGACCTGGACCGGCCCTCCTTCGCGAGGCAGTCCTGCTTCCAGAAGCGCCGGGAACAGCACCTCCTCTTCTTTGGCATGATGGCACTTATCGACAAAGACGCGGAAGAAATCGAGCAGCTTGGCATAATCACTGACATATGCCGCGTCCAAGACCCCGGGGTCGTTGGCGATTCGCTCGTTTATCCGGCCAAGAACCTTGAGAGCAAGCTTTACCCCATGATGTTCTTCCTTGAGAATATCCGTCGGTTTCATTGCCTACCCCTCCCTTTACTTTAGACCTTCAGCTCTGGGATCTTCTTTCCGAAAGTCCGTGCTTCCCGGATACGGTTTCCATCTGCATCTTATACACCAGGACGCGCTCCAGCATTCTTGCAATGATCGCTTGCCCCTTCTCGCGGTAGTCCGGGCTTCTGTTCTCAACCACCCAGGTCATAACCTGTCTTTTTTGCTCCGGATCGTCAATAAGCTCAATCGATCCTTCGACAACTGCCGATTGATAAATTCTGCCGAATTTTTCGGGAATGATCGTTGTGGTTCCCATAATCACCGCACAAGCCCTGCGATTAGCCATCATCGAATCAGTTTTTCTTCCTTCCCGGGCGCCGTGGAAGTAAAGAAATCCGTCTCTGCGGACGTAATCCAGCGGAACGCCGTAAGGTTGGCCGGCCGGGTCGATCAGACACAGCACCGCGTAATCTTGTGCATCGATAACCGCCAATGTTTCTTCGTATGACATCGCCAAGTCGTTTCTTCTCACCCCGTACACCCCCGCGTAAATCCATCGTTGGGATTACTTCTCGGCTACTACCAGCCTTACGACATCTCCGAGCAAGTTATTAACCGATCTCACCGTAAAACCGGCCATTGCAACGACTTCGCCCGTATCGCGATTGATATGGTCGCCTAAAAACCTGACCGTGAACGGATTAAGCCAATCCATGAACTGGCGAAGCGCCCCATTGCCGCTCCCCGTATGCTCCAGCAGAATCAGCTTACCGCCGGGTTTTAGCACCCGGCGACATTCCCGCAGTCCCTGTAAAGGGTTGGGGACGGTGCAGAAAACAAACGCTGCCAATACACTATCGAAACTTTCGGCAGCAAGCGGCAGTTCCTGCACATCCATAATCTCCAGTCTGACAGGCGCCTTGCACTGAGAAGCTCTCTCCTTGGCCTTTTCAAGCATGCCAGAACTGATGTCAATGCCGACGATCTCTGTACAACAGTCGGCATAAAAAGGGAAATTGAGTCCCGTACCTATGCCTACCTCCAATACTCGTCCACAGGCCAGACCGGCAGCCCGGCGGCGCCAGCGGGAGGGAATAAACCGGTCAACCGTGTCGTAGTTGCCGGCTATACGATTGTACTTGTCCGCGATTTCCTTAATATTAGAGCTTTCCACGTTAGTCTCCTCTGAACGAGGGTTTGGCAGGGGACCCCGCCGCTTGAGACGAAGAGCCCCCTAGCCATCACACCATTACGTCTAATCAGTGTTTTTCGTTGTGGGCGGCATGCCCACCTTCGCCATGCGGGTTCTTGGCGGTCACGCTCATATACAGATTCTCCACGTAATGAACGTATTCAACGTAAGCTTCTACATATTCCCTGCCGGCGGCGACACTTTCAGCAGCATGCTTTTTCTTCTCTATCACTTTGGCGAATCGGGACTGAATACCTTCCTCAACACCATGCTTCAGATGCTTTATAACCTTCTCCACAGAGCCAGTTTCCAAAGCCTTGTCCGCTTCGACGACAACATGAGGAATATCGCCGCCAGCAGGCTTAAGCCCGGTATAAGGAGCACCCTCTCCGGCTCGGTGTAACCGAACAAGCGTTTCGAAGAAGTACATATCGGCCAATTCTTTAGCCTCGGAGCCGCTCTTCCGTACTGCCGTAGTCTTGTTGAATGCGGCCCGCAGCTCGGCCTCACTGTCCTGCTTAATCCACTTCAGGACAGGGGTGATATCCCCTGATTCCAAAGCTTGCTTTGCAGCAATCACTACCGGCCCGTCCAGCGTATCGCAGTGGGCGCTGGCGACGCCAGGCGCCAGCAATACCAGTCCAGCCGCAAGTACCATGAGAATCCACTTCGGGTATATAACTTTCATTTCATTCATCCTCTCTTTATTATGGTTCTTCTTCTTTTTATAGCGCTACTTCTTCGTAGAAGTGGGGCTTCGGATAACCATCCAACAGCGGCAGCACCCGTTTCTGGGCCTCTTCGTGAAAGGGACTGCCATGCATGGCCTTGAAGGTTTCGCTGCTTTCGTGTTCGACAATCGCGGCATAACTGCCGCCTTCTCGCGGCACTAGCAGCTTCCGGCTGATAAAGCCGGGGAATTTGGCGTACTCTTCATTTGTCCAGGCGAACCATTGCCGGAATTCCCCGTCTTTCCCCGCTTTGATCGCCGGGAAATAGACTATATTGACCAACATGTTATCTCCTCCTAATATGTATTGACCTATAAGCTTTCTGGGTTATTAACCCATTGGTTCCACCTCCCCCTCCAAGGCCGCCATGCCGGACTTTCACTTTACGGCAATCCCCATGGCTTTATCTAGCTGCGCCTTGCTGGTGTTATAGTCATATAGCGCCTGAATATAATTGGTTTTTGCCTGGGCCAGCGCCAGTTGGGCATCGATAACGTCGAGGTTAGTACCAACGCCGGCGGTATAACGGACTTGGGCGATCTTGAAATCCTCCTCTGCCTTGACGACAGTAACCTTACTTGTCTCGATGCGTTTTTCCGCTTCCCGCATGTTCAGATAAGCCTGCTGGACTTCAAGAGCCACGCCGTCCCTCGTTTTCCGGGCCGTCTCACTGGCGCTAATGACCGCATACTCGGCCTCTTTCACCTTCGAGCGGGTCAGTTGGGTATCGAACAGGGTCAGCGAGGCCGTCAGACTGGCCATCCAGTTGTGATTCTTACCGCCGGGGAAGCCGCTATCATACCAATCCTTAGCGGCGCTGGCCGTGACGGTCGGCAGAAACCCGGAACGGGCGACCTTTACGCCCTGTTTCGCGCCTTCAAGGTTGGCCTGGGCTTGGTTGACATCCGGCCGGCTGCTGAGCGCGTAGCTGATACTGTCGTTCAGGGCTTGGCCGTGTTGCTGGTATTTCAAATCTTCTTTCGGCTTTATCTCGCTCGTCAGTGGCAGGCCTATGACGTTGCACAGGTTGGCCATCGCTACATCGTAATCGTTCTGGGCCCTGATCAGATTCTGCTGGGCATTGGCTAGCTCGACCTCGGACCGCAGCACGTCTGATCGGGCTACCGTCCCCGCGTCGTACTGAGCCTGCACGTTCCGCAGGTGAGCGGCCAGGTTGTCGACCGATTCCTGACTGACCTGGCGCAGATTGCGGGTCTGCAGCAGTTTGAAATAGGCGGCAGTGGCATCCAGCTTTGTCTGCTGCAGGGACTTGGAAAAACCGAGGTCGTAATACTTGAAATTGTATTGGGCCTGACCGACAAGGCCCTCTACCCGCCCGCCGGTATAAAGATCGATAGACAGTTTGAGAAAATTATCGAACTTATTGTTTATGGCCGGCATCAGCCCGGTAATCGACGACGGGACCGCCGCCGGCGACGTCCGCGTGTCGGTATGAGTATATTTCAGGGTAGGCCCCCAGCCCGCCTTGTACTCCCTGAGAGCCCAGGCCGCTTTCTCGCGGTCGGCGGCGGCAATTTTCACATTCGGGTTATTGCGGAGCGCCATGGCCACGCTTTCCTCCAGCGACAGCTCAATTGGCGCCGCCAACGCCGCTTGATTAAATAGAGCGAGCATGGCAGCGGCCACCAATAATTTACGCCATAGTCTCATGATAAGCCAGCCTCCTAACAGTACGAACCCATTTGACTAAGCGAGCGTCTTGCGGAACCTTTTGACCGCTAGAGCCAGGACCAGGCTCCCGAGGACGAGCAGCGCCAGGATTTGCGGCCACAATATTGCCACGCCCACGCCTTTCAGGAAGATTCCTCGGATAATAACCAGGAAATAGCGCAGGGGATTTAAATAAGTGAAGAACTGTACCACATCCGGCATATTGGCGATCGGGAACATGAATCCGGACAACAGCACCGCCGGCAGGTAGAAGAAGAAGGTCGACATCATGGCCTGCTGCTGCGTATCCGAGATTGTGGAGATGACGAGGCCGATGCCGATCGTCGTCATCAGATAAAAGCCGTTGGCCACAAATAGCGTCGTTATGCTGCCCCTGACCGGTATGTCGAACCAGAAGACGCTGATTAGGGTAACGAAGATCATATTTACGAAACCGAGGATAATCGACGGCATGGTCTTGCCCAGGATAAACTCCGCCGGCGTGATCGGGGTGACGACGATCTGCTCCATCGTCCCCAGCTCTTTCTCGCGGACCACCGACATGCTGGTGAGCAGCAGGGTAACAAGCATCACGATGACCGCGATGACCCCGGGCACGTAAAAGTTGCGGCTGGTCAGGTTCTCGTTGAACCACGCCCTGGCCTGGAGGTTTACCCCCGCCGGTTCCCGGCCGGGGCCGCCAGCCTGCTTTCGCAAGAGTTCGATGGCGTCGTTTCGGATGATGTTGCCTGCGTAGCTCATAACGACGCCCGCCGTGTTGGAGTCGGTGCCGTCGACGATAATCTGGACGGCGGCGGTTCTGCCGCTGGCGACGTTGCCGCTAAAATCGGCGGGGATGCGAATCACGGCCGTCACTTTTCCGTAGTCGAGCAGTTCATCTATCTCGCGGTCGCTATGGACCATGGCCTTGACTGTGAAATAACCGGAGTGGATAAACCGGTCGACCAAATCGCGGCTTTCCGGCGTCCGGGCCTGGTCATACACGGCGGTGGCCACCTGCTTCACATCCGTCGTCACGGCGTAGCCGAAAACCATACTCTGGATCAGCGGCATCACCAGGACAATCGCCCGCATCTTCGGGTTGCGGAAAACCTGGATGAATTCCTTTTTGATCATGTGCCGCAAACGTTCGAAGGCCATAATCTACACCAGCCTTTTCCTAAGCTTAACGTTGGCGACGATGATGAGCACCACTGCAAACACCAGGAGAATACTTGCCTCGGATATGAGAATCGGGATGCCGGCGCCTTTCAGATAGATGTTCTTCAAGATGGCGACAAAATAGCGGGAAGGCACGAGGTACGTTATCCCCTGAATCGCCGCCGGCATATTGGCAATAGCGTACATGAAGCCGGACAACAGGAAGGACGGCAGGAAGGTCAGCACCATGGCCAGCTGGCTGGCGAGAAGCTGCGACCGGGTCACAATACTAATCAGCATGCCCATGGTGAGCGAGCCGGCGAGAAATATCGCCGCCGCCCCGAAAATGAGCGCCGCGTTGCCCCGCAAAGGCACCTCGAAGAGGTATTGGCCCATCAGCACCGCCAGCAAGACATCCAGCATGCCGATAGCGAAATAGGGCGTCAGTTTCCCCACGATCAGCTCCAGCGGCTTCAGCGGCGTGGTCATGAGCTGTTCCATCGTCCCGTTCTCCCATTCGCGGGCGATAGTCAGTGAGGTCAGCAGCGCGGCGATGACCATCATGATGACGGCGATGAGTCCGGGGATGATGTAGTTTTTGGCCAGCATATTCTGGTTGAACCACACCCTCGGTTTGGCTTCCAGGGGCACGACCGCCGTTTTGGCGCCGCGCTGCTTGGCTGTTTTTATAAGCAGCGAACTGGTATAGCCGTCAGTCACCGCCTGGGCGTAGCCGATGGCGATTGTCGCCGTGTTGGCGTCGCTGCCGTCGACGATCAGTTGCACATCCGCCGTCTGGCCGCTTTCCAGCCGGCGGCCGAAATCGCGGGGCACCACGAGCGCCAATATCGCCTCCCGCCTGTCGATCGCCTGTTCAATCTCCGCGTAGGAACTCACATACCCGGTCACGCCGAAATACCGGGAGGCCGTGAACCGGCCGACGAATTCGCGGCTGTCGCTGGTGCCGCTCTGGTCCCATACCACCAACGGCACGTTGTCAACATCCAGGCTCAAGGACGACCCGAAGAGGAATATCAGCAGGATGGGCATGGCAATCGCCATTCCTAAACTGCGCGGATCGCGGATGATGTGGATGAATTCCTTGCGTATTATCGCTACTGCCCGATGGATGTTCATATAATCACCGCCTAATGTCCGGTCATGCTGTCGCGGGCTTCGATTATCGACACGAACACGTCCTCCAGCGAGGGTCTGATCTTTTCGAGTTTTGTATAAACGGCTTCCCGCTCTTTCAGCGCGGCGGCGATGACGGGAAGCGCCGCCTGCGCGTCAGCCACCGAGAGGTGCAGCCCGCGCCCGAACAGGGCCGCTTCCTTGACTTCGGGAATCCCGTTTACCGCCTGCAGCATCGCGAAAGGATCGGGGCACTCCAGGTTCAGGATATCCGCGCTCATATACCTGGCCTTCAGTTCGTCGGGGGTGCCGATGGCTACCAGTTCGCCCCGATAGATCATCGCCAGCCGGTCGCAGTATTCGGCTTCATCCATGTAGTGGGTAGTCACGAAAACGGTGACGCCTTCGGCCGCGAGCTGGTAGATCAGGTCCCAGAAGCTGCGGCGGGATATCGGATCGACCCCCGAGGTCGGTTCGTCGAGAAAGATCACCGGTGGCCGGTGCAGGAGGGCGCACCCCAGGGCCAGCCTCTGCCGCCAGCCCCCGGCGAGAACGGAAGTCAGGCTGCCCCGATGCTCCTCAAGGCCGGCCATTGTGATTACCCATTCCTTGCGGCTCTGTTTTTCGGCCGCGGGAATTTGGTAAATGCCGCTGTAAAAGTCGATATTCTCTTCCACCGTAAGGTCTTCGTAGAGGGAAAACTTCTGCGACATATAGCCGATATGGGCTTTGATCTGCTCCGCCTCTTTGAACACGTCAAAACCGATTACATCGGCTTTTCCGGCCGTGGGAGCAATGATGCCGCACAGCATCCTCATAGTGGTCGACTTCCCGGCGCCGTTCGGCCCGAGGAAACCGAATATTTCTCCCCGCTTGACCTGGAAAGACACCTTATTTACCGCCTGGAAACTGCCGAACGACTTTTCCAGATTTTCCACCGTGACCGCGTATTCAGTAACTTCCGTATTAGCAGGCATTGGCGCCACTTCCCTTTACAGGCGTTATCATCGAGATGAAGACGTCTTCCAGCGACGGGACGACGATTTCCGTCTCCGCCTGCACGCCCCCGCTTGCCAGCGCGTTTTCGACCGCCCGTAGAGCCTGCGTCGGCTCGCCGTTCAACACCACATGGATTTTTGCGCCGAATAATCCCGACGATACCGGGGCCAACTCGGCCGTCAATCTGGCTAGAACCTGCCGCGGCTCCCGGCAGCGCACCTCGACGAGAACACCGTGCATGCGTTCTTTGACCTCGTCCGGGGTGCCGGACAGTATCAGCCGTCCCTGATGCAGCAGGCCGATCCTGGCGCACCGTTCGGCCTCGTCGAGATAAGCGGTGGAAACAAAAATAGTAACCTTTTCCGCCAGCAGTCGGTACAGGATTCGCCAGAAGTCCCGCCGCGACAAAGGGTCGACGCCGTTGGTAGGTTCGTCCAGCAGCAGCACCTTGGGGGTGTGAATGAGGGCGCAGGCCAGAGCCAGTTTCTGTTTCATGCCGCCTGACAGGTTCCGGGCCAGGCGGTCGCGGAACGGCGTCATATTGCTGAACGCCAGCAGTTCGGGAACCTTCTCCTGCCTGACCTGCCGCGGCACGTTGTAAAGGTCGGCGTAAAAGTTGATATTCTCCTCAACGGTCAGATCCAGATACAGCCCGAAGCGCTGGGGCATATAGCTGATGTGGTTTTTCAGCTCTTCCGAATCTTTGACCGTATCACAGCCGTACACGGAAGCCCCTCCGGCCGTTGGGGCCATCAGCCCGGCAAGGAGCCGCATCACCGTAGTCTTGCCGGCGCCGTCCGGCCCCACCAGCCCGAAGACTTCGCCTTCTTTGACGGATAGGCTTAGGTTATCCACGGCTGTGTTAGCGCCGAATTTGCGGGTTAGGCCAACTGTGCTGATGGCATCCATGGCTACTGGCCACCCAGCTTTATGACCGCATCTGCGGGCATCCCGGGTTTCAACTCGCGCGCCTGATTTTCGATCATGACCTTGATGCGATAGACTAGCTTCACCCGTTCTTCTGCTGTCTGGATATTTTTCGGGGTGAATTCGGCTTCGGAAGCGATAAAACCGATGGAGCCGTTGTAGGTTTTGTCGGGATATGTATCGGTGGTAACCGCTACTTTCTGGCCGAGCTTCACTCTGCCGAGGTCGGTCTCGGCGATATAGGCTTTGAGCCATACCTGATCAAGCTCGCCGATCGTCACCACCGGCGTTCCGGGGGCGACGTATTCGCCCGGTTCGATGTTCTTCGAGAGCACCACTCCGTTGATGGGAGCGGCAATCTGTGCATAAGCCAGCCGTGTCTGCGCCAGCTTCAGCTGCTGCTTGGCCTGCTCGGTTCGGGCCGCAGCCAGCTCGATTTCTTCCTGCCGCGGACCCTCTGCCACAAGACTTAGCTGCTGGGCCGCCTGGTCGGCACGGGCGCTCGCCGTCGCAAACGCGGTATGACTCCGGTCTCTATCCTGGGCCGATATCGCACTTTGGGCAAATAGCTGCTGCATGCGACGGTACTCGGCCGCGGCGTTTTGCCTATCGGCCTCAGCGCTCCTGAGCGCCGCCTGCGCCGCCGAAATATCCTGGGGCCGCGAACCGTTGGCAAGCTGCGTCAATGTAGCCTGTGCCGCCAGCAATTGGGCCTTGGCATTGGCAACATCGAGTTCGAGATCAGCGGTCTCTAGACTCGCTATCGGTTGTCCCTTCTTAACGCTTTCGCCTTCATCGACCATCCGCTGCGCGACGTGGCCGGCAATCTTGAACCCCGCGCCTACTGTGGTTGTTTCGATATTGCCCGATACCTTGACTTGATTGGGATCGGTCTGTTTCTTGGTGTATAGCGAGTATCCGCCAACCGCCAAAGCGATTACCAGAATAGGTATCAGTATCCTAACCCTTTTTTCCATAACATTTCCCTCCCGCTTTCATATTCCATATGGGCCTATCGTCCATGTGAACATTAATTCACATATGGCGTAAAAAAATTTCATTTCCCGATACCTCGGGCGTATACGTCCCATAACGGCTTTTTAAAAGCATCCACCGAATTGTCTCCTGCCTGATTTAGGATGATAAGCGGTTGAATCATGCCGACGAACAGCAGCGCCGCCGACATCGGGTCAATCGCCGGTGCGATTTCGCCCTTAGGCTGTCCGTTAGCAATTATATTTCTGACTGCGGCCACGTAGGACGCGATAACGGAAATCATCCGTTGTTTCAGAGCCGGATTTCTATTGCCCGCCAGCAGTGAGAACATGATCAACGGGATGGCCGGCTGGGTTTTTAAAAAATCAGTATGCAGTTTATACAACTGCTCCAGCTTTTCCACAGCATCCTTGCCGCCGGCCACACTGGCGACGTTGGCTTGCAGTGACCGGCCAACGAAGTCGACCAGACTTTCGATGATTTCCTCCTTGCCGCCGAAATGGCGGTAGATGGCGGAAGGAACCAGATTGATCGCAGCGGCGATAGCGGCCACGCTGAGATTGTCCAGACCTTTCTCCTCGATGAGTTTGAGCGAGGCGCTGATTATTTCATCTCGCCGTGTTTCCGTAGCTTTTTTCTCGGTCAATTTTGCAGCTCCTGCCTCATTGTGAATTTATATTCACTTTGAGCTTAGCATCATTTTCCTGTTCCGTCAACCGGCTTTTCACGGTTGATTCATCAATTGCTGGCGGGAGGGGAAAGTGCGTCCAGAGACAGTAGCGTCCTTTCAGGTTGCCGCCGCAACGGCAGAGGTTGTCGCCCGCCAAGCGCGAGCAGTAACCGGCCAGCCCGGCAAGCTCCTTAACACTCGGCCCATGAGTCCCCTTATCCTTGCTCAAACAACCACCTTCTCGCATGGATACCGGCAGTGTATGCCATGCCCATCCAACACACCCGGTGTTTTCCTATGCCTTAATCTTATATCGTTCTACTCCAAGGCGCTGTGATTCATGTCACACATAAAACATTTTCTTCGCCGGCCCCAGATATCTGCCGCACGCCTGATTTTCGCCGCGACGCCGGCGAGCAATTTCGTGTGCGGCACGCTGCAACTGGCAGCTTGTATGCACCTGGCAGGTGTTCACCACCGGCCGGGGGACGCCGTACGGGCTGGCGATAGCCCCGATCGTCAAGGTGGCGACGCGCGGCCGGCTGGCGGAGCAGTGGCCCGATGTCATCGATATCAATGCATGGCTGATAGCCACCGGCGAGGCGACGACCGAGGCAGTGGGCTATGAGATCTTCCGCGTCATCCTCGATGTGGCCCGGACGGAAGCAGACTTAGGCTGAGCGGTGGGAGTTCCATAATGCCCTTTGTCTCTTCAATCCCGCGCCGATCACCTGAGAAGCCGCCAGCGGGAGCCGTTTCGCTAAGAAACCCGAGGTTGTACGCGCATATCCGTTTAACAAACCACCGCTTACAGCGCCTTCCCCGATCAGCTTGTCGTACGTCGTTTTTCTCAGGCGGTATACATGGAGAGTCAGGACTGCACTTATTAGTGCGGCCCTGACTCTTTTTATCACTTACTACGGTTTCGAAGACCACAAAATTACATTGATGCGCATCGGTAATGATCCAAAAATCTTACCTTACGCATCCTCCTGAAACAGTGTTGTCGACAGATACCGCTCGCCTGTATCCGGCAGCAGCACAACGATCGTCTTGCCGCCGTTCTCTGGGCGGTTAGCGAGCTGGGTGGCGGCGTAGGCGGCCGCGCCGCTCGAAATGCCGACAAGCAGTCCTTCCGTATTGGCCAGCGCCCGGGCAGCGGCGAAAGCGTCCTCGTTTTTGACCTTGACGATCTCGTCGATAATCTTGACATTAAGGACATCGGGCACGAAGCCGGCGCCGATGCCCTGGATCTTGTGCGGGCCGGGCGTGCCACCCGAAAGCACGGGCGAGTCGGCTGGTTCGACGGCGACGATTTTGAGTCCCGGCCTGCGCGCTTTAAGCACCTCGCCGACCCCGGTGATCGTGCCTCCTGTGCCGACGCCGCCCACAAAAATGTCGATCTGCCCGTCGGTGTCCTTCCAAATCTCCTCAGCCGTCGTCCGGCGATGGATGGCGGGATTGGCCGGGTTCTTGAACTGCTGGGGAACGAAGGAGTTGGGCGTGTTCGCCGCCAGTTCCTCGGCCCTGGCGATCGCCCCCTTCATCCCCTCGGCTCCCGGCGTCAGCACCAGTTCGGCGCCCAGCGCCTTCAGCAGGTTGCGCCGCTCGACGCTGAACGTTTCCGGCATTGTCAGGATGAGCCGGTAACCCTTGGCGGCGGCCACGAAGGCCAGGGCGATGCCGGTGTTGCCGCTGGTCGGCTCGATGATGACGCTGTCCTTGTTGATGAGCCCCCTGTCTTCGGCATCCTGGATCATGGCGTAGCCGATACGGTCCTTGACGCTCGACAGCGGGTTGAAGTATTCCAATTTGGCGACTATTTTAGCGCCCAGTCCTTTGCTCTTGCCGTAATTCGCCAGTTCGAGCAGTGGCGTGTTGCCGATTAGGTCAGTCAGGTTTTTCGCTATTTTAGCCATTTGTCATTACCTCCTGCGATTTCTTGATTATTTCCTGGTCTAGCACTTGATTCATGCTGCCGGTGCGGTAGCCGGCGAGGTCGACCGCCACATAGGTGAACCCGAGAGCCTTGAGATGGGCGACGATTTCCTTCGCTGTCGCCGGGTCGGCGATACGGGCGATTTCCTCACGGCTCACCTCGATCCGGGCCAACTCGCCGTGGTGCCTGACCCTGATCGGCCCTGTAAAGATTTTCATTAACGCCGCCTCAGCTTTTTCGATCTGGGCGAGTTTTGCCTCAGTGACCGGCTGGCCGTACGCCACCCGCGAAGAAAGGCAGGCGGCGGCAGGCTTGTTCCACGTAGGCAGCCGCCACTGGCGGGATAGATCGCGGATCTTGCCTTTAGTAAGCCCGACCTCCAGCAGCGGGCTGCGCACTGTCGCCAGTTCAGCCACTGCCTTCATACCCGGCCGATAATCGCCGCAATCGTCGGCGTTGGCGCCCTCAAGCACCCAGCGGAACCCTTCGGCGGCGGCCCACGCCGCGAGCGCCGTAAACCGTCCTTTCTTGCAGTGATAACATCGGTCGGCGTCGTTTTTGACGAATTCGGCGCTGTCCAGCTCGTTCTGCGGCAGCAGCACATGGCGGATGCCGATCCAGCGGGCGACCTCAGCCGCCGCCTCCCGCTCGCTTTGCGGGAGGGTGGGCGAATAGCAGGTCACGGCCACCGCCTGCTCGCCGAGGACACGGTGGGCGGCGGCGGCTAAAAAAGAGCTGTCCACCCCGCCGGAAAAGCCGACAACCGCGCTGCCCATCTCCGCCAATAAGCCATTGAGCCTGTGTAGCTTGTCATGAATAGCCGCCACTAGAACGCCCCCCTGTGAATACCATTATAAAATAACAAGGCCGAGGACAGCCCCTGTCGGGGCATCCTCGGCCTTCAGTCTTGCTGATCAGCCGGAAGTATTACGTTGGCTTAAGATTATCATACCCGACTGCCGTTGTCAACATTGTTTTTTACACTTGCGAGGCGACCAGGGCCTGCTCCAGGTCAGCGATAAGGTCGGCGGCGTCTTCGAGACCCAGCGACAGGCGGATGAGTTCGTCCGGAGCACCGGCGCTGGCCCGCTGGGCGGGCGTGAGCTGGGAGTGGGTGGTGCTGGCCGGGTGGATGACCAGCGACTTGGCGTCGCCGACGTTGGCCAGCAGCGAGAAAAGCTTAAGGGCGTCGATGAATTTCTTGCCCGCCTCCAGGCCGCCCTTGATGCCGAAGGTGAGGATGGCGCCCGCGCCCTTGGGCAGATACTTACCTGCCAGTTTATGGTCGGGATGGCCCGGCAGGCCAGGGTAGCTCACCCATTCGACCAGCTTGTGTCCGGCCAGGTATTGAGCCACCGCCAGGGCGTTGGCGCTGTGCCGCTCCATCCTGAGCGGCAGCGTCTCCAGCCCCTGCAGGAAAAGAAAACTGTTAAACGGACTGACGGTCGCGCCCAAGTCGCGGAGAATCTGCGTCCGCAAACGGATGATGTAGGCCAGCGGCCCCAGCGCTTCCGTATAGCGCAGGCCGTTGTAGCTGGGGTCGGGTTCGCTCAGCAGCGGGAACTTGCCGTTCGCCCAGTCGAATTTGCCGCTGTCCACCACCACGCCGCCCATCGAGGTGCCGTGCCCGCCGATGAACTTGGTGGCCGAATGGACGACGACATCAGCGCCGAACTCGATCGGCCGGCAGAGGTAAGGAGTGGCGAATGTGCTGTCGATGATGAGCGGAATGCTGTTTTCATGGGCCACCGCCGCCACTTTCTCGATATCCAGCACATCGATCTTCGGGTTGCCGATCGTCTCGGCGTACAGGGCTTTGGTCTTGGGCGTGATGGCCTTCCGGAAATTCTCCGGGTCGCGGGGATCGACGAATTTAACCTTGATGCCCAGCCGTGGCAGGGTGTACGCGAACATGTTGTACGTGCCCCCGTACAGGGTGGACGAACTGACGATCTCTTCCCCGGCCTCGGCGATGTTGAAGATGGCGGCGCTGATGGCTGCGTGCCCGGATGCGAACGCCAGCGCTCCCACGCCGCCTTCCAGGGCGGCGATGCGCTTCTCGAAGACGTCGGTCGTTGGATTCATCAGCCGGGTGTAAATATTGCCGGACTCCTTGAGGGCGAAAAGATTGGCGGCGTGCTCGGTGTCGTTGAAAACGTACGAAGTGGTCTGGTAAATAGGTACGGCCCGCGACCCGGTGGTCGGGTCGGGCGCCTGTCCGCCGTGGACGGCTAGGGTGTCGAAGCGCAGGTTTTCGGGTAACGCCATGGTTATTTCCTCCTCTGATGCTTTTTGATATATCCCTAGCCTTCAGTCTGTCTGATCGGCCCGAAATCAGATGCCCTCGCCGTTCACCCCTTCGAGGCTGGGCAGGCGTCTTTTCTCCGTCCTGTCGATCTGAGTCACTTTCCCGTCTTTGATCATGATGACCAGTTGCCCATATTGCAGACCGCCGAGCGCTTTGGTTATCTCCGCCCGCAGCGTCGGAAAATCCTGGCCGCCGGCCATTTTCTTAGCGTCCATCGTTATCTCCCCCCGAAGCCCCGTCAGGCCAGCCGGATTTTCTCGTTAATCTCGATCTGGATAACCTTGCCGTCCTGAACGACGACCGTTATCGAGCCATAGCCGATGCTCCGCACCGCCGTCTCGATCTTTTCCCACACCCGCGGCGGCAGACTGTCCTGGGCCGGGGGATTTTTTTTGTCCGCCATCACTTTTCCCTCCACGCAATTATTATTCACGGAGATTCGCCGGCGTAGCTATCTGGCAGTATTCGGGGCAAACAAAAAATCCTTCCCCGGAGGAAAGGATTCGTGTGCGGTACGCCTCTCCTCTCATCTGCCAGGATTGCTCCTGCTGGATTTGGCACCACTGCGTTGCCGCCGGTTGCCGGGTGTCATCGGGCCAGTCCCTCGACCTCTCTGGATAAGAGTGTATATTCGGTTGCTTATGATATTACACGCAATCATAAGCAAAGTCAATATAGGTATTATAAAAAATCTATATATTCCCACCCTCGTCCCGCTAGCGGCCGTTTCCGTCTTCCAACCAGTCCCAGGCCAGTTTGGCCATAACCGCTGCCCCGAACACCAAAGCGTCCTCGTCGATATCGAAGCGGTCGCTGTGCAAAGGATGAACGAGCCCTAGCTCGCGGTTGCCCGTTCCCAGCCACAGCATCACTCCCGGCACCAGCTGCTGGTATTGGGAAAAGTCCTCGGTGACCATCACCGGCCGGGAAGCGACGAGCCGCTCGCCGGCCATCATCCCGACAAGCGACCGGCGGCAAAAGCCGACCAAGGCGGCGGGGTTGTTCACAGCCGGAAAGTAGGCCGGGAAGCTTACCTCCCCTGTAGCCCCGTAGGCGGCGGCGACCTGGGCCGCCAGCCGTTTCACCCTCGGCAGCAGTTCGGCGCGCACGGCGGGATTGAGCGTCCTGATGCCCCCTTCCAGCTCTACCGCGTCGGGGATAACGTTCCGCGTCGTACCGCCGGTTATCCTGCCGAACGAAACTACCGCCGCCTCCTGCGGATCTAGACCGCGGGCGACCAGCGTCTGCAGCGCCTGAATGATCGCCGCGGCGGCGATGAGCGGATCGCGGGTCCGGTCCGGCATCGCCCCGTGGCCGCCCTGTCCCCGGACGATTATATCCAGAAGATCATTGGCGGCCATCAGCGGCCCTTCCCTAAGGCCCACCCGGCCGACGGGCAGATCGGGCTGGCAATGCAGGGCGAAAATCGCGCCAACCTCCGGATCGGCGAGCACCCCCCGCTCGATAAGCAGGCTGGCGCCGCCCCCTTTTTCCTCCGCCGGCTGAAAAATAAATTTCACCGCGCCGCGCATGCTTGCGGCCTGTGCGGCCAGAATCGTCGCCGCGCCCAGCGCGCAGGCTGCGTGGGCGTCATGGCCGCACGCGTGCATAATCCCCCGGATACCGGACCGGTAGGGCGCGTCGCTGGCTTCCTCCACCGGCAGGGCGTCGATGTCGGCCCGCAGGGCCACCGTGCGGCCGGGGTGTGCGCCGCGCAGCAGGGCGACGGCGCCGGTCGCGCTCCCCCAGGGCACGATCTCGGCCCCCAGCTTCACCAGCTCAGCCTCGATCAGGTGCGTTGTCCGGACCTCCTGCCAGCTCAGTTCGGGATATTTGTGCAGTTCCCGTCTGATCTGCGACAAGCGTGGCCGCAGCCGCCGGGCCTCGGCCAAAAAATCGATCGCGTTCATAGCTCACCCGAGAGCCGCAGCAAGGTCGTCGATCAGATCGGCGGCATTTTCCAGGCCGACCGACAATCTGAGCAGGTTATCCGGCGTTTTGCTGTCCGGGCCCTCGATCGAAGCGCGATGCTCGATCAGGCTCTCCACGCCTCCTAGGCTGGTCGCCCGCTTGATTATCCCCACCCCGGCGGTCACCGCCAGCGCCTCACGCCTGCCGCCGCGCACCTGGAAGGACAACATCCCGCCGAAGCCGCTCATCTGGCCGGCCGCCACGGCATGCCCGGGATGGTCGGTGAGCCCCGGATAGAAAACCCGCTCTACTTTGGGGTGGGCGGCGAGGAACGCGGCTACCGCCCCGGCGTTGGCGGCGTGCTTCTCCATCCGGCAGGGCAGCGTCTGCAGCCCTCGCAGCACCAGCCAGCAGTCGAACGGGGACGGCACCGCGCCGCCGATCTGCTGGATGAGCCTCAGCCGCTGGAAAAACTCGTCGTCGTTCTTGCCCACGACCGCCCCGCCCAGCACATCGCTGTGGCCGCCGAAGTATTTGGTCGTCGAGTGAACCACGAGGTCGGCGCCCAGCTCCAGCGGCCGTTGGAACACCGGCGTCGCCCAGGTGTTGTCGAACACGGTGCGGGCGCCGGCCGCGCGGGCGAGTTCGACGGTCGCGCGGATATCGGTGATCCTGAGCGTCGGGTTGGACGGCGTCTCCAGGAAAATCAGCCTGGTGTTCGGGCGCAGGGCCGCCGCCACCTGGGCGGCGTCGGTCGTGTCGACGAACGATACCTGCAGCCCCCATGGGCCGAAGATGTCCCGCAGTATCCGCGTCGTCCCGTGATAAAGATCCTGCGACGCCACCACATGGTCGCCGGTCGACAGCACCTGCAGCACCGCCATGATCGCCGCCAGCCCCGACGAAAAGGCGGCGGCCGCTTCGCCTTTCTCCAGGCCGGCGACGGCCGTCTCCAGACTCCGGCGGTTGGGATTGTCCCAACGGGTGTAAATGTAACCTTTGGGGTACTCTCCGTCGGCATCCCGCTCGAAGGTTGTCGTCAGATAGAGCGGCGGCGAAATCGCCCCCGTCCGGGGGTCGACCTCGTGCCCCAGGTGAATCGCTTCTGTCTCGATGCGCATAGCTATCCCCTCATTTCTAAAACAGCCGATCGCCATTCGAGCCGTGCCGGCGCAGATGCACCCAGCGGGCATAGCGCGGATCGTCCCGGTCGGCCAGGATGGCGTCTTTTTCGTCGATATAAAGCCTTACGTCGTTGCTGTTGAAAATCTTCCTGTCCTCGCCCACCGGGCAGACCTTGATGCAGATGCCGCAGGGGTAGCGGTGCTCCTCCCGCAACACGGCGTGGTGCTCGGCGCACCTCTTTTTGTCCATGTCGGCGACAAGCCGGTCCTCGCGGGTCGTAAACGCCTGCGACGGGCACAGCCGCTGACACAGGCGGCACTTCGTGCACAACTCTTGCCTGATGACTTCGTCCGGCGCCAGCTCCAGGCTGGTGAACACCGACACGTAGCGCACCCGCGGACCGTACCTGGCATTCAGCAAAACATGGCTGTAGCCCACCGTGCCCAAGCCGGCGTACTTGCCGGCGAACACGTGGCTGAACGCGGCGGCCGGCTTCCTCACCAGCACCCCAATATCGCCGTAAGCGTCGCGGGGCAGGAAGATGGCTCCATGGCCGTGCTCGGTGAGGAAGACCGCCAGCCGGTAGGCCATCTGGTCGAGGAGGATATTGGTCGTGTCGTACAGTTCTACGTAATTGATCGACGGGGTCGATTCCAAAATCGGCAACAGCACCGGCACCCCCAGCACGACTACCGATTTCGTCTCCGGCCAGATGGCCGCCGGGCGGTACGGGGCCTCGACCTCGCCATACTCGTCCCAACGGGCCGCCGGCGCGAAGCCGACCAGGGTCGCCCCCAGGCCGCGGGCGAATTCGCGGATTGTTTCCTTGTCTATTGCCACAGGTATTTCCCCTTTAGCGTTGTCGCAGTTTTTTCAGGCGCTTGGCGGCCGCCTCCAGCGTCGCCATTTCCTTGCAGAAGCAAAATCGTATCAGCTTGCGGCCGTCGTCACTGCCGGCGCAGTAGAAGCTGGAGCCCGGCACAACCGCCACGCCGATCTCCTTCGTAAGATACATGGCGAACTCGACGTCATCCTCGCCGCCGAGGGGGCGGATAGGCGCCGCGCGGTTTTGAGCACGCGAAGCCGGCGGCGGACAGGGCATGGTAGAGGAAGTCGCGCCGCTGGCGGTAAAAATCGCCCAGCTCACGGTAATAATCGAGGTTGAAGCGCATCGCCTTGGCGGCCGCGACCTGCAGCGGCGCCGCCGCCCCGACGGTGAGGAAATCGTGGACCTTGCGGACCGAGGCGGTGATTTCCGGCGACGCCACCACGTAGCCGATTCGCCAGCCGGTTACGCTGTAGGTCTAGGAGATGCTGTTCACGATCAGCGTCCGCTCGGCCATCCCCGGCAGTTTCCACAGGGGGATGTGCTAGGCGCCGTCGTAGAGGATATGTTCGTAAATCTCGTCGGTGATCGCCAGCACGTCGTATTTCACGCACAGCTCGGCGATATACGCCAGCTCCGGGCCGGTAAACACCTTGCCGGTCGGATTGTGGGGCGTGTTGATGACGATCGCCGTGGGCGGTCGCCACTCTGGACATCTCGCGGATGACCGATTCGGTGAACTGCCGGGCCTTCTGCGAAGCATACCCGATTGCGTTGCTCATGTATACCTTCCTCCTTTGCGCCTCACTAGCGTTTGTTCAGACGTCTCGCCAGCCTGTCGCCGCAGGACTGGACGACCTGCACCGTCGCGATCAAGATAACGACGGTCGCCAGCATCACGTCCGGGCGGAAACGCTGATAGCCGTAGCGGATCGCCAGGTCGCCCAGGCCGCCGCCGCCGATCGCCCCGGCCATGGCCGAGTAGCCGATGAGGCTGACGATGGTGATGGTGACGCCAAGCACCAGAGCGGGAAGCGCCTCGGGGATGAGCACCTTGCGGATAATCTGCAGCGGCGAAGCACCCATCGCCTGGGCGGCCTCGATTACGCCTTGGTCCACCTCGCGGATGGCGGACTCGACGATCCGCCCCAGGAAGGGGATGGCCGCAATGCTGAGCGGGACAATAGCGGCGTTCGTGCCGATGGAGGTGCCGACGATTACCCGCGTCACGGGAATGATGGCCACCATCAAGATGATAAAGGGGGTCGAGCGGGCGGCGTTGACGACACTCCCCAGCACGGCGTTGAGCTTGGCGTTCTCCATGATGTGCCCCTTGCTCGTAGTCACCAGCACGATGCCGAGGGGGATGCCCGCAATCGCCGCGATCAGCGCCGATACGCCGACCATATAAATTGTCTCCAGCAGCGATTCAGCCAGTAACGCGATGATGTCTGGCGACATAGCCGATCACCTCAATTCCCAGTTCATGCGCCTGCAGGTAATTCAGGGCGCTGTTTATGGCCGCCTGCTCGCCGTCCAGCTCCACGACCAGCGTGCCGAATAGATCATCCTGGATAGTGTCGATGTTGCCGAAGAGGATGTTGACATCAACGTTGAATTTGCGGATGAGTCTGGCGATGAACGGCTCTTCGGCCAGGCCGCCCAGGAAGGTCAGCCGCAGCATCAGGCCGCCGCCGTCCCGGGGCACGGGGGAAAAGTCGTGCCCCGCCAAAATGGGCGGCAGATCGTGGCTGATGATGGTGCGGACGAACTCGCGGGTCGTGGCTGTCCGCGGGCGGACGAACAGGTCGATGACCGTCCCCTGCTCGATTATGGCGCCGTCCTCGATAACCGCCACCCGGTCGCAGATCTCCTTAATGACCTGCATCTCGTGGGTGATGAGCACGATGGTCAGCTGCAGCTTGCGGTTGATGTCCCTGAGAAGCTCGAGAATCGAGCGGGTCGTCTGCGGGTCGAGAGCCGACGTGGCCTCGTCGCACAGCAGCACCTTAGGCCTGTTGGCCAATGCCCGGGCGATGGCCACCCGCTGCTTCTGCCCGCCGCTCAACTGCGCCGGGTACTGATCCTTGCGGTCGGTCAGCCCGACCAGCTCCAGCAGCGGCGATACCTCGGCCTCGATCTCCGCCCTGCTTTTCCCGGCCAGTTCGAGCGGGAAGGCCACATTGTCGAATACAGTCCGGCAGGAAATCAGGTTGAAGTGCTGAAAAATCATGCCGATTTTCTTGCGGGCGTCGCGCAGCTGCCGCTCCGACAGGGCCGTCATCTCCGCGCCGTCCACCGTAACCCGGCCGGCGGTCGGCTTTTCCAGCATGTTAATGCAGCGGATCAGCGTACTTTTGCCCGCGCCGCTCAGGCCGATGATGCCGTATATCTCCCCGGCCTGCACCCTGAGGTCGACGCCGCGGAGCGCCCGTATCGGCCCTGCCGACCCGCGGTATTCCTTTTCGATGCCGTGAAGCTCGATCATTACATTTCCTCCTGAATTAAGTTTTGCCGGATACGGCCCCGCAGGCCGCGGGGCCGTATCCCCGCCCCTCACCTCCTTCCCGGTTCGGCTGTCGCCGGCTTACCAGGTCGGCACGAAGGAGCCTTTGTATTTCTCCTCGATCCACTGCTTGACTTCCGGTGAGCGGTAAGCCTTCAACAGCTTCTGGAACACCGGGTTGTCCTTATCCTTCGTCCGCACCGCGATCAGATTAGCATAAGGGGAGTCGGCGTCCTCGATGGCGATGGCGTCCTTGGTCGGGACAAGCCCGGCGACGATGGCGTAATTGGTGTTGATGGCGGCCGCGTCTACGTCGTCGAGCGACCGGGGGATCTGGGCGGCATCCAGTTCTTTGATTTTGATATTCTTCGGATTCTCGGCGATATCGGCGGCGGTGGCCTTGATGCCGGCATCAGGCTTGAGCTTGATGAGCTTCGCCTTCTCCAGGATGAGGAGCGCCCGGCCGCCGTTGCTCGGATCGTTGGGAATGGCGACCGTCGCCCCGTTTTTGAGTTCGGCGATGTTCTTAACCTTCTTGGAGTAGATGCCCATCGGGAAAATCACCGTCTTGCCGATCGCCACGATATCGTACTTGCGGTCCTTGACCTGATTGTCCAGCCACGGCTGATGCTGGTAGCTGTTGGCGTCGATGTCGCCCTGGTTGAGAGCGATGTTGGGGGTCATGTAATCGCTGAACTCGACAATCTGGATCTCCAGCCCGTCTTTGCCGGCGACCTTCTTCACCGCCTCCATGATCTCGGCGTGCGGGCCGGCGGTCACGCCGACCTTAATGCTCTTCTTCTCCGCGGGAGCAGGAGCGGGAGCGGCCGCTTTCTGGCCGCCGCACCCGGCGGCCAGCGCCGCCGTGATAAAAATGATTGCCAATACCGAAGCTAACTTTTTCATTTCAATTCCTCCATTCTTTAGTTAGGGTTATGGGCTAACTGGTGCATGTTTTGTTCGCCGATCGCCTCCTCGCCGCTTGCTGGCAATGTAAAAAGGCCAAGGCAGCCCCTGACGGGGTGCCTTGGCCTTCAGTCTTTCTGATCAGCCACGTGTAACCGTATGAAAAAACGCCCTCCGAGGAAGGGCGTTTGGTTACACATGCCGTTCCTCTCATCTGCCAGGATTGCTCCTGCTGGATTTGGCACCACTGCGTCGCCGCCGGTTGCCGGGTGTCATCGGGCCAGTCCCTCGACCTCTCTGGATAAGAGTGGATTATTTAATTGTTTTTGATATTAGCACAGAGATATCGACGCTGTCAATAGCAGGTTGAGAATTTTTTTATGCGTGCTCCGCAACTTACTCCTGAAGATATTGACAGCAGGGAAGGTTAGTTCTACAATGATTAATAACTAAATGCTGACTGGAAAACCGGAGGCATTCGATTCTTGGCATGTCAAAATCGAATGCCTTTTCAGTTCATTAACGCGCACACCAAGTAAGGGAGGAAAATACCATGCCGATCAAAATTCCCGATAACCTGCCGGCGACCAGCATCCTGGAAGGCGAAAACATCTTCGTCATGCGCGAAGACCGGGCCTACCACCAGGATATCCGCCCGCTCAAAATACTGCTGCTCAACCTCATGCCCACCAAGATCGCCACCGAAACCCAGTTTCTCCGCCTCCTGGGCAATTCCCCCCTGCAGGTCGAAGTCGACTTCGTTTACACCGCCACCTACGCCCCCACCAACACTTCGCAGGAACACCTCGTCAAGTTCTACGAGACCTTCGACGACGTCAAGGCACGCCGCTACGACGGCATGATAATCACCGGCGCCCCGGTCGAACAGATGCCTTTCGAGGAAGTCGCCTACTGGGACGAACTCTGCCGGATCATGGAATGGAGCAAGACCAACGTCTACTCCACCCTCCACGTCTGCTGGGGAGCACAGGCCGCTCTTTACTACCACTACGGCATCCCCAAGTATCCGCTGCCCGCCAAAATGTTCGGCGTCTTCCCCCACACCCTCAGCCTCAAACACGAAAAACTATTCCGCGGCTTCGACGACCTCTTCTACGTTCCCCATTCCCGCCACACCGAAATCCGACGGGAAGATATCGTCGCGCACCCCGATGTGGAAATTCTGTCCGAATCGGAAGTCTCCGGCGTCTACGCCGTGACCGACGCCCGGAGGCGGAACTTTTACATCACCGGCCACTCGGAATACGACCCCCTCACCCTCAAGAGCGAATACGACCGCGACGTCACCCAGGGTCTGGCCATCAACATCCCCATCAACTACTACCCCGGCGACGACCCCGCCCGCGAGCCCTTTGTCCGCTGGCGCAGCTCCGCCAACCTCCTGTTCGCCAACTGGCTCAACTACTACGTCTACCAAGAAACTCCCTACGACCTGTCGCAGTTATAAACATACTTAAGGCAAATGCAACGGCCAAAGCGACGCACCACCCGGTGTCAGCTTTGGCCTTTTGTCTTAGTATTAGCCTTCGAGGATTTCCCTGGCCGTGTCGGCCAGAGTGCTTACGCATTCTACAATTGGACGCCCATCCTGCGGGACGATTTACATAATATGTCCTGTAACATGATACGGTGAATAATCGTGACCGCCGCTCCAGGGACTTTAATATGGAGCGGCGCGTTGCTTGGTCAGGCAGACTCCTGTTAATGATACATATCACGTTGCCCCGCATGGGTGAATATCATATATTAACGAACAGACGCGAATGGAGGGAGAGCAATTTGAAATTCCCAAAAGGCAAAGGGTTTGATCTTGCCTGCGGAGTAGTGATAACGGTCTTTCTCGATGACTGCATGCCTTTGACCGGAACATTTCTGGGGAACGTACATGACCACCATCACCACGGCAGGCGAGACGAATTCATCCTGATTCAACTGACCCATCCTTTTGCCGCGAAGGGCGGAACGAAATTGCCCGCAGGCACGTTTTGCGCAATAAATATAGAGCAAATTCTCTTTATCGTTCCCGGCAAGAAAAATTGTAACTGCAAGTGCCATGACGACGAGTGCCCGGATGAAAAAGACGATGACGGGTGCCACGACAATCACGACGACGAGTGCGGCTATAGCATATGGGAAAGCGAGATCGATGACAAGCACGTGATTAACATTAACTGCAATCGCGCTGAAGAGCGACAGCGCATTATCAATATCAGCTGCAACACCGACAGCGACAAAGGTAGTGCCGAGAGTGACGGCCCATAGGAGTATCGCGCCCGGCAGAAACCTGATTTACTGGGGTTTCTTTTCCGCAGCCGAGAAGCGATATCGGTGCCATCGGTTTCGCTGGCGCATATTATACAGCATAACATAAGGGAGGTGCTTTAGTGGAAGAGGATACCATCGAGAGCCCGGTTAGCGGCAGAGATCCCGAGTGGAAAAACAAGCAGCAGAACCACTGCGTCATCAACATCTTCTGTGACGAAAAGAACCGCGGCGGCCACGGCGACCAAGATGACGGCAACTGCGTCATCAACATCTTCTGCGGCGGGGAAACATGCGACTGGAGCCACGACAACAAAGATAACGGCAACTGCGTCATCAATATCTTCTGCGGCGACAAGAAGCACGATGAACACTGCGTCGACAAAAAACCCAGCTGCAAGTGGTAGCAACTCGCCGGTGGCGGAGCCCTGAATACACGGTTCCGTTGTTTTACAGCCGGTCGCGGTTTGACGCCGCGATCCCAATAACACGTTAGGCCATCACCACAACACAAGACCGGACGGAATATAATCCGTCCGGTCTTTGTTGTGGCGCCAATCTTGTCGATATGCCGATTACAAATAATGCCCGGCCGCGCAACTTCCTTCATTCGACAACCATGAGGACGTAATTGTTGCCTCTCTCGGCCCTCTTACCAGAAAAAACCACGTCAGAAAAAGCGCACACCCTCATAGAATTTAGCGAAAGAGAGGGGGGACCGCCGTGCGTTGCTCCAGGACACTGGCCGACGCCATCCGTGTGGGGGCGACGTACGCCGGCACCGTCATCGGGGCCGGATTCGCCTCCGGCCAGGAAATCGTCCAGTTCTTCGCCAGCTTCGGCAAAGCCGGCCTCGCCGGCATCGCTGTCGCCACCCTCCTGTTCGCCTGGCTCGGCGGCCGCCTGCTCGAAATCGGCTACCGCCTCAAAGCCACCGCCTACCACCAGGCCATCTACCACGTATGCGGCCGCCGCGCCGCCCTCGTCCTCGACGCCCTCACCGCCCTCTTCCTGTTCGTCATGCTATCCGTCATGATCGCCGGCATCGCCACCGTCGGCCGCGACTACCTCGGCCTGCCCTACTACCTTGGCCTCGCGGCCGCCGGAGCGGCCGTCGCCGTCACCGTGCTCGGCGGCATCCGCGGCGTAGCCGTCGCCAACATGGCCATCGCGCCGCTCCTCATCCTCTGCATCGCCGCCGTCGGCCTTTACTCCCTCGCCTACCACGCCGCCGACCCGGGGCCCCTCGCGGCGCCGCCCGCCCCCGCCAGCCAGTCCGCCCCCCACTGGCTGCTCGCCACCCTCATCTACGTCTCATACAACCTCATGGTCGGCGCCACCGTCCTCGTACCGCTCGGCGGCACCGTATCCCGCTACGCCGCCCGCGCCGGTGGCGGGGCGCTCGGCGGCCTCATCCTCGGCGGCCTGGCGGCGTTCCTCACCCTCGTCGTCATGATCCACCACCCCGCCAGCCTCACCCATGAAGTGCCCATCCTCGAAATCGTCAGCCGCCAGCACCCCCTCGCCAGCATAATCTACACCGCCATCCTGCTCGCGGCCATGTACACCACCGCCCTTGCCAGCCTCTACGGCTGTGCCGGCAAAGCGGCGGCGGCGACGGGCCTCCACCCGGCCGTAGCCGCCGTGATGGTCGCCGTCGCCGCCGTCATATGCGGCCAATTCGGTTTTGCCAATCTTATCAGGGTTCTCTTCCCGGTATTCGGCTACGCGACATTGTGGTTCACGGCGCGGCTTGCCTGGCTTTCGCTTCGAGATAGCCGATGGCGCTGAGCACCGCCACCAGGCCCTCGCCGGTAGCCTTCGCGATCTGCCAGGGCTTGCCCGTGCAGTCGCCGGCGGCGAACACGCCGGGGATGCTTGTCGACATATCCCGGTTCACCTTAATAACCTCGCCGTCCAGCTCGAGGCCGGGGAGCACATTCTCCACCGGATCCGACTGGCGGAGGATGAACACGCCATCGACATCCAGCGTCCCCTGCTCGGTCGCGAGCGCCTCCACCTGGGTATCGCCCTTGATCGCCCGCGGCTTGTCGCTCACCACCTTGACATTGTCCAAAAAGCGCGGCAGCTCGCCCTTATACTGCGGCAGATAATAAACCTGGCGGCACAGCTCGCCGAGGTACGTCGCCTCATGCTCGCCCTCCGTCGTATAAGAAATCACCGCCACATTCTTATCCTTGTAAAACATCGCGTCGCAAGTCGCGCAGTAGCTCACCCCGCGACCGAGGAAATCCTTCTCGCCGGCGAACAGCACCGTCGCCACCACGCCCGTCGCCAGGATGATCGCCCGCGCCTCGTACGTGGCCGCGGGTGTCAGCAGCGTAAACACCTCGCCGGGATAGATATTGAGAACCTTCTCCTTGATAAGGGTGGGCTCGTGGGCCAGACAATGGGCGGACATCTGCTGCATCAGGCCTTTGCCGGTAACCTGGGGCAAGCCGGGGTAATTGTCCACCAGATGAGCCTTCTGCAGCTTCTGGCTGAAATCGAGATGCTCGAACAGAGCCACGCTTTTGTTGCGGATGCGCCCGGTCAGCGCGGCCGACAGACCTGCCGGCCCGCCGCCGACCACGGCGATGTCGAATACTTTCTCGGCCATTTTAAATACCTCCTTTGGGGCAAGGGGTGATAGCATGTATAACTATATGCTCACCAGAGTCGCCTGTGGCGCCGTCTTCCGGATGGCGTTCGCGGCCGGCGCCTGCGTCGGCGGAATTTGCGGCATCGCGCTCGGTATCCTCGAGCGCAGCGCCGTCGGTATCTGCGGCGGCGCCTTCCTCGGCCTGGCATTCGGCCTGATCGTCGGCGCCTTCGCGCTCGCCGGCGCGGCCGTCTTCAACCTGCTCGTCCCGTACCTGGGCGGCGTCGCGGTGCGGCTCGATCCCGCCCCCGCAGCCCCGCCGGCCCCTGCCGAACCTCCCGGACAACAGCCTGCCGACTAGCCCAGATCCTCGGCCACCTTATTCAGCCGTTCGCGGATGGGCAAATCGTAAGGGCAGCGCTTCTCGCACGCCCCGCACTGGGTGCAGGCCGACGCCTTTACCGGCATCCCGGCGTACCGGCCGGGGATGGCGGTCTTCATGTTATAGCGCGTGTACTGCAGGTGGAAAATAAACAACTGAGGGATATCGATGCCGACTGTGCAAGGCATGCAGTAGCCGCAACGACGGCAGAAATTGGCGCCGATCTCGGTGGCCAGGCGCCCCAGCTCCTCGCGCTCCGCGGCGGTCAGCGGCCGGTAATTCTTCAGCGCGGCCAGATTCTCCTCGACATGCTTAACCTCGTCCATGCCGGGGATCGCGGTCGTGATGTCGTGCTCCAGGATGTACCTGAGGGCCAGGTCCGGCTTGTCGATCTGGCCGCCGCCCAGCGGCTTCATCACAATAATGCCGATATTCTCTTTCCTCGCCAGGGGGAAGAGCTCCTCCTCCGCCTTGGACTCGATACAATTGAACGGCGCCTGCACCGTGCTGAACTGGCCGGTCCTGAGGCTCTCGGTAAGCAGCTCCATGCTGTGGCCGGTTATGCCGATATGGCCGATCTTGCCGGCCGCCTGCGCCTCCTGTAGCGCCTCGAGCGCGCCGCCGGGCCCCATAACCTTATCCAGATCGGGGCGGGCTTTAACATTGTGGACTTGATAAAGATCGATATAGTCAGTTTTCATGGTCGCCAGGCTTATATCGATATCCCTGGCCATGCTCGCCCGGTCGCGGGCCATGCTCTTGGTAGCCAGATAATACTCCCGCCGCCGGGACGAAACGTGGCAGCCGATCTTCTCCTCGCTGTCGGTATAAGCGCGGGCCGTATCGATGAAATTAATCCCCGCGTCCAGAGCCGCGTTGAGCACCGGACCAGCCTCAGCCAGCGTGCAGCGCTGCATGGGCAGGCCGCCGAAAGCGATGGCCGTAACTTCCAGGCCGGTGCGGCCGAGAATTCTTTTTTCCAAAATCATCACCCCTTCCCGAATTTATTTCGGTCCACGGCCCGGACAATCCTTCCCCGGCGCGATCGGTTTTCTTAATAGCCCAGCGGCCGGAGCCTTATCAATGCTAGCTTTATTTGGGCGAAAGAAAATTATGCACAGGCCGCCGCCGGCCGGCCGCAAAAAAGACAACCCATGCGCTGCGCACGGGCTGTCGGCGTCAATCAGGCTGCAGAAGCTTCACGAACAGCGCCACCAGGCTGGCGTCGAACTGGCGGCCGGCGCAGCGGACAAGCTCGCTCACCGCATCGGCGTGCGTCATCGCCTTGCGGTAGGGGCGGTCGTTGGTCATCGCGTCATACGCGTCCACAATGCCGAGAATGCGGCAGGGGAGGGGGATATCCTCGCCGGCCAGGCCGAGCGGGTAGCCCGCGCCGTTCCACCATTCCTGGTGTTTCAAAATCCAGTCGGCGATGGGCGCCAGCTCCGGGGAAGCCAGGGCGATACGATAGCCGATCTCCGAGTGCCGTTTCATCACCTCGAACTCCTCGGCGGTCAACCGGCCGGGCTTGAAAAGAATATGGTCGGGGATGCCGACCTTGCCGATATCGTGGAACCGGCCAAGCAGCCGCAAATCGGGCAGCTCGCTGTTGGGCAGCCCCACGGCTACGGCCAGCCGCTCCATCAGCTCCTGGAGGCGGTCGGCGTGGCCGTCGGTCACGAAATCTCTGGCCTCAAGGGCCTGGGCGAGAGTGGCGACAATGGCGCTGTGGCCGCTCTGCTTGCTGTGGAGTTTCTCGCGGTACATATTGCGGTCGGCCGTCTTGAATGTATCGGTCAGCGTCTCATCGACGCAGGAACGGAAGGCGCGGCCGAGCGAGATGGAGAGCGGCGTCCGGGTCGAGTCACGGTAGGCGGCGACCGCCTGCTGGATTCGGTCGCAGGCTTTCTTCACCGCGACCTCGTCACTGTTGGCCATGATCACCCCAAACTCGCCGCCGCCGATACGGGCCACCACATCGCCGTCGCCGAAGCAGCCGGCGATCATCTCCGCCGCGGCGACGATCAGCTTATCGCCGGTATCGTGGCCAAGAGTGTCGTTGATGAACTTCAGACCGTCGATATCGCCGACGATCACCCCCGCCGGCAGGAAACGCTCGTCGTTCAGCCGCCGCAGCTCGGCTTCGAAGAACGCGCGGTTGTTAAGCCCGGTGGCCTGGTCGGTCAGGCTCATCTTCTTCAGCTCGAGCTCCATCTCGCGGCGCTCGGTAATATCGCGGACGATCGCGATAACCTCGTCGTCGGCCGAGGCCACGAGGCGCATCTCCCGATACATCAGCCTGCATCCCGGGGCTACGATCTCATAATCGAACTCCTGGACAGACCGCGTCCTAATCGTTTCCGCCATGCCGAAGGTCATCTTCTCGCCAAGATACGACGGAGTGAACTCGCGGAGATGCTTGCCGACATAGTCGATTAGCGGGGCGACCGACGCGACGCTGCCGCCCTGTTTGAACTCCAGCAGGAACCCGTCCGGGCTAAGGCGGAGAATAATATCCGGCATCGCGTCCAGGACAGCCTGGGTACGGGCCCGCTGCAGCTCCAGGGCGGCCTCCATAAGCGCGCGCTCCGTCAGTTCCTCCCGCAGCGAGCGGTTGAGGCGGGCGTTCGCAAGGGTGATCGAAGCCAGCTCGGCAAAGCTGGCGAGCAGATCCCGGGCGTGTTCGTCCAGCTCGCGGTGGTCGAAATAATTTACGCCGAACACCCCGGCCACCTCGCCGCCGACGATCAGCGGAAATCCGGTCGAGGTCCGGATAATATCGAAGCCCTTGTCGCCCATCCGGCTGTCCCATTTATCATAATCATGGATGACGAGCGGCATACCGGAATTCCAGACCTGGCCGACCACGCCCTCGCCGCGGCGCTGGCGAAAGCCGATCTCCCGGATGGCGGTGCCGATCACCACTTTCAGCTCCATCGTCTGGCCGTCGTCGGCCAGAGTGTAAAGGTAAGCGTGCGAAGACTCCCCCAGCGCGGCGGCCTTCTCGACGATCAGGCGCAGCAGGGCGTCCACATCGTGCTCGTGCATAAGGGAAAAAGCCGTCTCCCGCAGCATCAGGAGACATTCGTTCTGGCGGCGGATCTTGTCCTGGCTCGCCAAAATCTCGGTGAACTGCTGGCGCAGCTCCTCCTCCACGGCGGTCAATTCCTCGTTGGTCTGGGTGAGCGTTTCGTTGCGCTCTTGCAGATCCTTTTCCGCGCGCACGATCGTATCGAGATTCTTGCGGATGACCCAGAACAGCAGGACCGCCGTGGCGGCGACAAAAAACCAGCCCTTGGCGACCTGCAGGGCGGTGATGGTAGCCGAATCCCGGGCGACCGAAAACAGAACCGTGTCCGAGAACACAATCCATAAACCGGCGATTACAGCATACGAAAAAGCGACTCTGGCGGCAATCAGGAAAGCACTCGTTCTCATCAGGCGGCCTCCCCATCCGTCTGGAGCGGACAATTATGCTATTTTTACCAAAATTCGACGTATTAGCGGATTTCCCCTGTTTTTTCGCTTCTCCGCCGGCAAAAAATCGGGAGGCAAAATTGCTTTGCCCCCCGATAAGCGTAACCAAGAGTCCTGTATTGCCGCCAGACGGCCTTACCGGCAGCCGGTCAGATGCACCGCCATCGCATCCCGCAGCTTCGGCTCGAACCACGTCGACTTCGGCGGCATGATCGCGCCGCGGTCGGCGATCGCCATCAGCTCCGCCACCGAAGTGGGGAAAAGAGAGAAAGCCACGGCGTACTTGCCGCCGTCCACCAGCCGCTCAAGCTCGGCCATGCCGCGGATGCCGCCGACGAAATTGATCCGCTTGTCGGTGCGCGGGTCGCCCACCTTCAGCAGCGGCGCCAGCAGATTATCCTGCAGGATGCTCACATCCAGCGAGGCCACCGGGTCGTCGCCGCCGAAGCTCCCCGGCCGGGCGGTCAGCCTGTACCAGCGGCCGCCGAGGTACATGCCGAACGTATGGGCCGCGGCCGGCTTCAAAGCGCCGGACGGATGCTCCTCGACGGCGAACTTTTCTTGGACGGCGGCCAGGAGCGCGGCCGGCGTAAGGCCGGCGAGATCGGCGACCACACGGTTATAATCCATTATCCGCACCTGCTCGTGGGGAAAGATCACCACCAGGAAGCGGTTATAAGCCTCTTCCCCCGTATGGCCTGGGTTCGCGGCCCGGCACATCTCCCGCACCCGCGCCGCCGCCGCCGAACGGTGATGGCCGTCGGCGATATAGAGCGCCGGCACCTCGCGGAACGCCGCTTCGAGGGCGGCGATATCGGCCGCCTCGTCCACCACATACAGCGTGTGGCTTATCCCGTCCGCGGCGGTGAAATCGTACGCGGGCGGCTTCCGGCGACAGCGCTCGATCAGCGCGTCGATGCCCCGGTCGGCCCGGTAGGTGACGAACACCGCCCCCGTCTGGGCGCCCGTCGCGGCGATATGGTTCACCCGGTCGAGCTCCTTGTCGGGCCGGGTAAACTCGTGCTTCTTGATGATCCCCTGCTCATACTCGTCAATCGACGCCGCGGCCACCAGGCCCACCTGCGTGTGATCGCCCATCGTCTGCTTATAGACATAGAAACAGGGGGCGGGATCCTGCCGCAGATACCCCTTGGCGGTGAAGTCGTCCAGAGTGGCGCGCGCCTGCGCGTACACCGCCGGCGAATAATGATCGACATCGGCCGGCAAATCGACCTCCGACTTCGTCACCCGCAGGAAGCTGTAAGGATTGTCGGCGGTAATCCGCCGCGCCTCCTCCGAATCCATCACATCGTAGGGCAGAGCGGCGATGCCGGCGGCCAGTTCGGGGGCCGGCCGCAGACCGCGGAACGGTTTTATTGTTGCCATCGGAACCTTCCTTTCGTTCAGCCGAGGTTGAAATTCACCAGTTTGGCGCCCAGGATGCCGTCCACAGCCTTAATCTTCAGCATAACCGGCGTCGGCAGATCGGCCTCGACCGTCATAACCATGATGCTCGTGCCGGCCGTCTCGGTGCGGCCCACCTGCATGCCGGCGATATTGATGCCGCTATCGCCGAGAATAGTGCCCACCTTGCCGATGATCCCCGGCTTATCGATATGCGGCCCGATCAGCAGCCAGCCTGTCGGGTCGACATCCACCCGGTAGCCGTCGATCATCACAATCCGGGCCTCCTCCTTGCCGAACAGCGTACCGGCCACCATATGGGCGCCCTTGTCCGTGCGGATGCGGACGGTGAGAAGATTGGCGAAGTTCGCCGTCTCCTTGCTCTTGATCTCCTTCGCCTTGATGCCGCGCGCCTTGGCCACGCCGGGAGCGTTGACGTAATTCACCGTCTCCTGGAGGATAGGTCCGAGGAGGCCCTTCAGCACGGCCGTCGTCAGCATGCGCGTATCCACCTCGCTGATCTGGCCGTTATACTCCACCTCGACCGTCTCGATGCGCCCGTCGGCCAGGTGGACGGCCAGGCAGCCCATCTTCTCGGCCACACCCAGGTACGGCTTGATAACCTTCATCACATGCGCGGGCACAGGGGCAATATTGACTGCCGTCGTCACCGGCTCGCCGCGCAGAGCGACAAGAATGCCCTCAGCCACATCCACGGCCACGCCCACCTGGGCCTCGGCCGTCGAAGCGCCCAGATGGGGGGTAAGCACCACCTTATCAACGCCTAGCAGCGGGTTGGCGGCGTCAATCGGTTCCTTCTCGAAAACATCGATAGCCGCGCCGGCCACGATCCCCTCATTGATCGCCGCGGCCAGAGCCGCCTCGTCGATCACCCCGCCGCGGGCGCAGTTCACGATCCGCACCCCCGGCTTGACCTTCTTGAACGTCTCCTTGCCGAACAGCCCTTTCGTGTCGTTGGTCAGCGGCAGATGCAAAGTAATAAAGTCGGCGCCGGCCAGCACCTCGTCGAGCTCCACGAGATCGATATCGAGAGTCCGGGCGTGTTCGGCGCTGATAAAGGGATCATACGCCAGCACCTTCATCTCCATCGCCAGCGCCCGTTTGGCCACCCCGGTGCCGATGCGGCCGAGACCCAGCACGCCGAGCGTCTTGCCCCGCATCTCCACGCCCACGAACTTGCCCCGTTGCCACTCGCCGCATTTGACCGACTGATGCGCCTGGGGGATGTTGCGGGCCAGGGAAAGCATCATCGCCATCGTGTGCTCAGTCGCGGCGATCGTATTTCCCTCCGGAGCGTTCAGCACGATAATGCCCTTCTTCGTCGCCGCCTCCACATCGATATTATCCACGCCGACGCCGGCCCGGCCGATGACCTTGAGATTATCGGCCGCCTCGATCACGGCTTTGGTTACCTTGGTCTCGCTGCGCACCACCAGCGCGTCGTAGCCGGGGATAAGAGCGACAAGCTCCTCGGGCGCCAGCTTCAGTTTCACATCCACCTCGTGCTCTTTGCGCAGGATCGCTACACCCTTATCGGATACCGGGTCGGATACGAGTATTTTCATGTGCGTTCCCTCCAGAAAAATATTCTTGCTTATAAAAAAACCGCCCCAAAATTGGGGCGGGATTTTCCCGCGGTGCCACCCAGCTTAAGCCGACGCCGTGATCCGGCTAACAAAAAACCCTCATCCCGCCAGGGACGAGAGAAATTCCCGCGTTGCCACCCACATTGCCATACGGCCAACTTATGCCGCTTTATCGGGCGGCGCCCGTCATGATTCTTCACCAGCCGCTCCGGGGCGGAACCGCCTGCCCGGCCACCGGCTCGCACCATCCGCCGGCTCTCTGTAGGCACACAACACTTGGCTTCCCTTTCAACGCGTTGCCGTATAAATTTAGTTTTGATTATAGTCCATCCCTCCGGCAAAGTCAAGTGTATTTTGGACGAAAACATTTGTTGCAAAAGAAAGAAAAAATTTCCCGTCGCGCGCCATAGCGACCGCTTTTGGCAGGAATACGGCCAGCGTCGCCCAGAATACTTATTTAACGCCAAAAAAAGGAGGAATGACCATGGATAAGGACCGCATCAAAGAATACCGCGATCTTTTCGCGAAAAAAGCCAAGGAAGTGTGGGACGACCTCGGCGACGAAGTGAAATGGGCCAAGGACGTCACCGAAATCCGCCTGCAGATGGAATTTCTCGAAACCAAGCAGGACCGCCTTTTCAAGGAATACGGCAAAACTGTCTTCCTGACCGGCCAGTGCGAAGGCCCGGCCGTCGACTCCCTCCTCAAGGAAATCGGCGTCCTCGAAGACGAGCTTCAGAAAAAATACCTCGCCCTTCAGAAACTAAAGGCCAACGGGTAAGAACAATTAAGAGCCGGACACCGTCCGGCCCTTCCCTTTTTCCGCGGTATTCATACTGAATCACTTCAGCACGACATCCAAAATAACGGCCGCCAGCATCACCACGCTCAGGCTCCCGTTCAGATTGAAAAACGCCACCCCGGCGCGGGAAAGATCGGCCGGGCTTATCAGGCGGTGCTGCCAAAAGAGCAGCACCGCGGCGACGGCCACTCCCAGCCAGTAGAAAAGCCCGAGGCCGAGCATATGGCCGAAGAGGGCGAACAAACCGGCGGCGAGAAAGTGAAAACTCTTCGCCAGCCGCAGCCCGGCGGCTATCCCGAAGCGAGCCGGGACGGAGTAAATACCGGCCGTGCGGTCGAAATCATAATCGTCGCAAGCGTAAATAATATCGAACCCCGCCACCCACACCATCACCGCCGCAGCCAGCGTCAGCGCCGCGGCATCCACCGCGCCGGTAATCGCCACCCAGGCCCCCAGCGGCGCCAGAGCCAGCGTGCCGCCGAGAAAAAGATGGCACAGCCACGTGAACCGTTTGGTATACGAATAAAAAGTAAGTGCAGCCAGCACCACCGGGAAAAGCCGGAAAGCCAGGTCGCTGAGATTATAAGCCGCCACCGCCAGCAGCAGCAGCGACAGCGCAGTATACAACCACACCGTCCCGAGCGGCAGCAGGCCGCGGGGCAGGGCCCGCGCCGCCGTGCGGGGGTTGACGGCGTCGATATGGCGGTCGATAATGCGGTTGAGCGACATCGCGGCCGTCCGCGCGCCGACCATCGCCAGCGTAATCCATACGAAATCGTGAACACTCGGCAGCCGCTGCTCGGAAAGCAGCGTGCCGATATAAGCGAACGGCAAAGCGAAAACGGTATGCTCGAACTTGATCATTTCCAGGAAAACGGCAAACTTCCCCAGGCGCACGCGCTCCCCTCCCTATTTTCTGCCCGTATGGACGGCGACGATGCCGCCCGTCAGCTCGTGATAGACGGCCTCCTGAAGACCGACCGCCCGGAAAATCTCGCGGACCTCGGCCTGGTGGGGGAAGCGCCGCAGCGACTCGGGCAACCAGCGGTACGGGCCGTCCACGCCGACCCCCGCCTTGCCCAGCAAGGGGAGAATCTGTTCGAAATACAGATAATAAAGCTGCTTGAACACCGGCGCGCTTGGCTTGGCCAGCTCCAGCGAAACCACCATGCCGCCCGGCCGCACCACCCGCCGCATCTCCGCCAGCACGGCGGCGATATCCGGCACGTTGCGCAGCGCGAAGCCGATCGTAGCGCAGTCGAAACTGTCGTCAGGGAACGGCAGGGCCATAGCGTTGCCCTCCACCAGCTCGACCGACCGGCCGAAGGGGCTGGCGGCGATATTGACCGCGGCCACCTCCAGCATCTCGCGGCAAAAATCCAGGCCCGTCACCCGCCCGTCCGGCCCGGCCGCCCTGGCAAGCTCCAGAGAAAGGAGGCCTGTCCCGCAGCACACGTCAAGCGCCCGTCCGCCCGCCGCCAGACCGGTGCTGGCGACCGCGAACCGCCGCCAGTACTTGTCGCGGTTAAAGCTCAGCAGCGTATTCATCAGATCGTAACGGCGGGCGATAGCGGCAAACACGCCGTGAACATATTTTTCCTTCGCAGTGCTAAAATCGGCCACAGGTCATACTCTCCTAGTTACAAGCTATAATCATTATACTGCCGAGTTCCGGGGCTAGCCAGATGGAAATTTTTTATATCCTTATCCGCCCGCGCCAGGAATCGCGTCCTGCGGGCAGAATATAACTGAATAAACGGCGCGCAGCAGGCTCTTTCAGCCAGCGGGCCGCCGACAAGGAGGTTTTGTCATGAAAGAAATCAGCTTCAGCGACCAGGCGAACAAAGCCATGGAAGTGCTCAGCCAAGGCGCCTTCCTCACCGCCGGCGACAGCGGCAAAAGCAACGTCATGACCATTGCCTGGGGCGGCATCGGCTTCATGTGGGGCAAACCCGTCTTCACCGTAATGGTGCGCCCTTCCCGCCACACCCACAATTTCATGGCCGGCGGCGAGTTTACCGTCAGCCTGCCGCTCGCCGGCATGAAAGACGCCCTTGCCATCTGCGGCAGCAAATCGGGGCGGGATATCGACAAAGTCAAAGCAGCCGGCCTCACCCTCCGGGCGGGCAGCAAGGTCGCCACGCCGGTCGTCGACGGCTGCGGCCTCTACTACGAATGCCGGGTCGTCTACCAGTACGACATGGTCCCCGGCCAGCTCGACAAAGGCTTCAACGCCCAGTGGTACAAGGATGGGGATCATCATACCGTATACGTCGGCGAAATCGTCGCCGCCTACATGGACTAATACACGACCGTTTAGAACCCTCCGTCTGCGGCGTTGCTCCTCGGCGACTTGCTTGCGTACGTTCCGAGTACGCGGCGCGGCGTCGCCTGTGGTGCGCCTTGCATCCGAAGGGTTCTAAACGGTCTTAGGCCTGTCGTTTTTAGCGCCGCATCAAAAAAGCGAGTCTTTTTAGACTCGCTTTTCTCGTTTCACTCAGCCTTCCTTTTCCGGCTCGGGGTGCGCGGCCTTCTCCTGCTTGCGCCGCTGCTGCTTCCAGTAGCCGAAGCCTACTACCGCGACGGTTATCGCTGTAGGCACCAGCCAGCCGGGTGTGTAGGCGACGACATGGGGGCCGATCATCGGGTCGGCGTTGATCATCTCGCCCGCAGTCCAGGCGATCAGGGCGGCGCCGATATAAACGATGATCGGGAACCGGTCCATAAGCACGACAAGAATCTTGCTGCCGAAGATAATCAACGGGATGCTCAGCGCCAGGCCGACGCCGAGGAGGAGATAATCGCCGTTCGCGATCGCCGCGATCGCCAGCGTATTGTCGAGGCTCATCACGATATCGGCGATGATGATCGTCTTCACCGCCGCCCAGAGATTGTCGGAAGCGTTGATATTGTCGCAGTGGCTATCTTCGACGAGGAGCTTGGCGGCAATCCAGACAAGCAGCAGTCCGCCGGCGAATTGAAGGTAAGGAATCTGCAGCAGGACAACCGCAACGATAGTGAGGATAATCCTAAGCCCTATCGCCCCGGCACTGCCCCACAGGATGGCCATCTTCTGTTGCTTGGGCGGCAGGCAGCGGCTCGCCATGGCTATGACCACTGCGTTGTCGCCGCTCAGAACGATGTTCACCATCATGATTTTGGATAGTGCGACTAAGAACTCCATTTTCTTTTCTCCTTGTTTTTAAATATTCTTCGTGGCAGCCTCCCGTGTTATTTCTCCCCGAAACAACTATTTTCAAATTAGCACTGGCCATGCTATTTGTCAAGCGCACAAAACCTCAAGCAACTTCGAAAATACTTCAATAACTGCAATAAATACCGCAAAAAACAGCCGGCCCGCGGTCTGCTTCGAGCCGCGGGCCGGCCTTATCCTTGCGCCAGGGCGCAGTTTACACCGCCATCTCCTTCACGTCCGGCGCGACGGTAAAGGCAGCTGCGGTAGCGGCCCTGACCTCCTCGACGGTGACGCCGGGAGCGGTCTCGGTCAGCACCAGGCCCCGCTTGTCGCGGATGAAAACGGCCAGATTGGTCACAATCATATCGACCTCCTGCTTCGCGGTCAGCGGCAGGGTGCACTTCTTGAGAATCTTCGACGAGCCGTCCTTGGCCGTGTGTTCCATAGCGACAATAACGCGCTTCGCGCCCACCACCAGGTCCATCGCGCCGCCCATACCCGGGACGATCTTGCCCGGCACCATCCAGTTGGCCAGGTTGCCTTCCTCGTCCACCTCCAGGCCGCCGAGGACGGTGGCCGCAAGATGCCCGCCGCGGATAATCGCGAACGACATCGCGCTGTCGAACACCGCGCCGCCCGGCAGGATAGTCACCGGCTTGCCGCCGGCGTTGGTCGTGTCGGGGTCGGTAGCGCCCTGGGCTGAGCCCAGGCCGACGAAGCCGTTCTCCGAGTGGAGCGTGATATGGACGCCGGCGGGGATATAGTCGGCGGCGAGAGTCGGAATGCCGATGCCGAGGTTGACGAGGTCGCCATCCTCGAACTCGCGGGCGATGCGTCTAGCGATCAGTTCTTTCGAATCCATCTTCCTCTCCCCCTCCTAACCCTGCACCAGGTATTTGACGAAAATACCCGGCAGCATCACGGCGTCCGGATCAATGGCGCCGATCTCGACTATATTTGTCGCTTCGACGATCACGACCTCGGCGGCCGTGGCCATAAGCGGGTTGAAATTGCGGGCGGAACTGTGGAAAACGAGATTGCCCGCCTTATCGGCCGTATGGGCCTTTATAAAGGCGACGTCGGCCCGCAGCGGCTTCTCGAGCAGATAGTCGCGGCCGTCGACGGTAATAATCTGCTTGCCTTCGGCGACGACCGTGCCCAAGCCGGTGGGGGTAAGCACGCCGCCAAGCCCCGCGCCGCCGGCGCGGATCCTCTCCGCCAGCGTGCCCTGGGGCACCAGATCGACCATCATCTCGCCGGCGTTCATCTGGCGGCCGGTCTCGGGATTGGTGCCGATGTGGGAAACGATCGCCTTCTTCAGTTGCTTCTTGACCACGAGTTTGCCGATGCCCTTTTCGGGGGTAGCGGTATCGTTGGCGATAACGGTGATGTCTTTCGTCCCCTGGGAAACAAGCGCGTCCACCAGAGATTCCGGGGTGCCTACCCCCAGAAAGCCGCCGATCATGACGGTCATGCCGTCCTTGACCATAGCCGTTGCTGCTTGCGGTGTTATCATTTTAACCATAAGTGTCCTCCTGCTCAATGCCAGCCGGCCTCATGGCCGGCTGGCATTGTTTTGTAACGGTACCGCCGGGAAACAGAGTGCCTCTTTACTAGAAAAACATTGGTGCCAGGTAGAAGCCAATCGAAGTTATGATCATATACACCAGGAACAGGATTATGCAGTAGCCCATGATGTCCTTAAAACCCAGTTTGGCTACGCCGAGAAGCGGGATTGCCCAGAAAGGCTGGATGATGTCGGTCGCCATATCGCCCCAGGCGTAAGCCAGCACCGACAGCGCGTTGGGTACGCCGAGCTGGCGGCCGGCCTCGATGACATACGGCGCTTCGATGGCCCACTTCGAGCCGCCGGACGGCACAAAGTAATTAAGGACACCGGAATACCAGAATACAATCAGCGCGTATGTGTCCTTCGTAGCGATCGACGTAAACCAGCCGGCGATAACGCTTTCCAGCTTCGAATACTGGATTATGCCGAAGATGCCGGCGTAGAAGGGAAACTGGAGAACGACGCCCCAGATGAAGGTGCCTGCCTCCTCGGCCGCCTTCAAGAGCGAAGCCGGTGTGCCATGGAGGAGAATACCGATCATCAGGAAGCCGAAGTTGACCACATCGAGAGTCATCTGCGGCCCATTGGTCGAGAAGTGCCAGAACAGCCACACAATGCCGGCGATGCCGACAATGTAGTTTACCCACGGACTGTGCTCGATCCACTGGCCGGGCGTCGGGTTAGCCGGCTTGGCCGGCGCCACGAAGCCTTCACCTTCGCCGAGCGAGGCCGGGTCGGCCTCGACCACGTCCTCCTTCTTGGGATGGAGCATCGGGGTGAAGACCGTCATGGCGACGAGGATGACCAGGCACATAACCAGGTTGAAGGGATGGAAAATCGTCTCGGTGACGGGGATGATACCGAGCTTGGCTTCCATGAAGTGTTTCGGGGTGGCGACGAGCAGGGGCGCCGAAGCGGACAGGCCGGCGTGCCAGAAGGTGCCGAGACCGAGGTACGCGGCGGACACCAGCAGGCGGTAGTCCACGCCCTTCTGCTTGCGGGCGATGAACTTGGTGAACACGGCGCTGCCGACGATCGAGAAGCCCCAGTTGATCCAGGCCGAAACCATCGAAAAGACCGCCATGAGAGCGATCGCCTGGGCAGGCGATTTGGGCAGCTCGGCAAGCTTGTTCAGCAGGCGGCTCATCGGCGGCGAAACGGCGAGAATATAGCCGGTCATGATGATCAGGGACATCTGCATCGCGAAGCTGAGGAGTACCCAGAAGCCTCTGCCCCAGTACTGGACGAGTTGGTAAATGGTGGACTTAGTAAATATCAGGGCAATGATGAAGGTAACCACGGACAGCAGGACGGCGATGACCCAGGCGTCGGGCACCCAGCGGGTGCTCCAGCGCGTCAGCGCAGTGGCCATTCTTTGCAACATACGGATAACCACCCTTTCCAATAATTTCTTGGATTCGACGGGTTGGCGCCGGCCGCGGGCTGCTACAGACACCTCCTTCTTCCGCGACGGCATTATCCATATGTTTTTGCAAATTCCGTGCCATGTGCTGGGTGGCTGTCGAGGCGCGCCGTTGCTAGGTCGGCATCCCGCACCGCCGAGGGGCTGTGAAATAATTTTCACAATTGCGCCCCTTCTGCGCTAATTTTCGGAATTTTTTTGCACATCGGCTCGCCGGGAAAAGCCCTAATAATTTAAATCATTCTGCCGACTTGCAGCATTTCCTTCTTGCCGCCCGACAAAAGAAATATTTCCGGAACTACGCCGCGGCCGCAAAGTTTCTAGAATTTCCAGTTAATTCTAGAAATTTAGAAATAATTTTGCCAACCACTGGCGCTCCCGATAGTGGAGAACGCCCGCCAGTCGCCGCTTCTCGGGCCTCCCGCCGTCATGGCGTTCATTGGCACGGTTATTGCGGTACCGAATCCTGAGCGCTTCATGCGAAAAAAATTGCGCAAGCTTTCCGGCGGCGGGCGCCCGCCCCGGTCAAGCCGGATTAAGGAGGAGAAAAAATGGCGTTAAAACTGCCGCAAAAAGTCCAGATCGGCGACATCACGATCCGCGACGGCTTCCAGCACGAGGAAAAATTCATCTCCACCGACGCCAAACTCTATTACGCCGAACAACTCATTCTCGCTGGGGTAAGGCGCCTCGAACTCACCAACTTCGGCAATCCCGACCGTATGCCGCAGTTCAGGGACGGCGAAGAACTCTTAAAGCGCCTGCGTGCCAGCAAGGCCATCGTCAAAGCCGGGATAGACTGGAAGGACGTCGAGATCACCGTCGTCACCATCCGCGAAGCGGCCGTCGACCGGGCGATTCAGGCCAGAAAAGAAGGCTGGGGCCCCGACCGCATCCTCATGATGGTATCCACCGACGAAGAACACCACTACGCCAACTCGGGCTGCACGCTGCCCGAATACTGGCAGGAAGCCGAGCGGTGCATCAAAAAAGCGGCCGATGTCGGCATCAAAATGAACGGCACCGTCAGCACCATCTGGGGCAGTCCGATCTCCGGCCCCACCAAACTAGCCGACGCCGTCATGTTCACCAAGCGGTGGCTCGATATCGGCGCCGCCGACGTCGAACACGCCGACCATGACGGCTCCGCCCCGCCCGACCAGGTCTACCGCTACTTCTCCATGCTGCTCGACGCCATCCCCAACCCCGATTACCATGTCGCCCACTTCCACGTCACCCGCGGCTGGGGCCTGGCCAACGTGCTCGCCGCCCTCCAGGCCGGCATCGTCATCTACGAAAGCACCCTCGGCGGCCTCGGCGGCCAGCCGGCCAACTTCATCGATGACACCCCCGTGCCCGGCACCGGCGACTACTACTACAAAGACCCCAACGCCGTCGGCCTCGTATCCACCGAAGACCTCACCCTCATGCTCGCCGAAATGGGCATCGACACCGGCCTCGACGTCAACCGCATCCTCCGCCTCGGGACGCTGCTGGAAAAAACCGTCGGCCGGCGCCTGCGCTCGTCGTCCATCCTCCACGGCCCGATCCCCAAGGCGCCCAACGAAGCATACAAACGCAAAGGACTCGCCGCGAGAAAGCTCAAGCTGGGCGAGCAGCCCGGACAGGTTTTCCCCTGACAGGTGAAATCCATCCCAAGCAAAGAAAACGGAGGACTTGACATGATGGCAGCAGGAGCTTTGACAGGGGTGCGGGTACTGGACCTGAGCAGGGTTCTGGCCGGGCCCTTCTGCACCATGTTGCTTGGCGACATGGGCGCAGACATCATCAAAATCGAAGAACCGGGCAAAGGCGACGACACCCGTGGCTATCCCCCCTTCCTCAATGGCTGCAGCGCCTACTTCACCAACCTCAACCGCAACAAGCGCAGCATAACCCTCGACCTCAAAAATGCCGAGGCCAAAAAAACCTTCCTCGAACTGGTCAAAGTAGCCGACATCGTACTGGAAAACTACAAACCCGGCACCATGGAAAAACTCGGCCTAGCCTACGAAACCCTCAAGGAAATCAACCCCGCGATCGTCTACGCCTCCATCTCCGGCTTCGGCCAGTACGGCCCCTACCGCGACCGCCCCGGCTACGACATCATCGGCCAGGCGATGGGCGGGCTCATGAGCGTCTCCGGCTGGCCCGACTCGCCGCCCACCCGCACCGGCACCGCCATGGGCGACATCCTCGCCGGCCTCAACTGCTGCATCGGCGTCCTCGCGGCCCTCAAAGCCCGCGAGCGCGCCGGGCAGGGTCAGCAGGTCGACGTCTCCCTCGTCGACTCGGTCGTCAGCTCCATGGAAACCATCATTCAGCTCTACCTCGTCGAAGGGCGCATCCCCAGCCGCATCGGCAACCGCTACGAATTCATCTACCCCTACGACTCCTTCGCCGCCGCCGACGGCTGGGTGGTCATCGGCGTGGGCGGCGACGAAGTGTGGAAACGCTTCTGCGCCGCCATCGGGCGCGGCGACCTGCTCGCCGACGAAACGCTCGCCAAAAACAAAGACCGCGTCGCCAGCCACGAACGCTTGAGCGCCATCGTCACCGAATGGACCAAAGGGCGCAACATCGCCGACATCGTCGACCACCTATCGGCCCACAGCGTGCCGTGCGCGCCCATCTACACCATCGACAAAATCGTCGCCGACCCGCACATCGCCGGCGCCCGCGAAATGATCGCCGACATGGCCCATCCCCTCGGCGGCACGATGAAAGTCGTCAACTGCCCCATCAAACTATCGGCCACCAAGCCGACCATCCGCACAACGGCTCCCCACCTCGGCGAACACACCGCCGAAGTGCTCGCCGAGCTGCTCGGCCTGTCGCGGGAAAAGTACGAAAAGCTGAAGGAAACGGGAGCACTGGGGGTGTAAGGTATCCGAATAAAAGCGGTCAATCTCAGGCACTGCCACATCATAGCAAACAAGGAGGGATAAAATGTTAACACAGACCACTTTGTCGGCGTTGGGCTTCGCGACCGTCTTTATCTTCCTCTTCCTCATCATGACCAAACGGCTGTCAGTAACCGTCTCGCTCATTGTCGTGCCCATCCTGGCCGCCGTCGTCGGCGGGTTCGCCACACAGATGGGGCCGATGCTGCTAAATGGCATCAGAGGCGTCGCCCCGGTCGGCATAATGATAATGTTCGCCATCCTCTACTTCGGCCTCATGCTCGAAGTCGGCCTCTTCGACCCGCTTGTCAAAAAGCTGCTCAAAATCGTCAAGGGCGACCCCCTCAAAGCCGTGCTCGGCACCGCCTTCCTCACCGTCGCCGTAGCCCTCGACGGCGACGGCGCCACCACCTTCATGATCACCATCTCCACCATGTTGCCCCTTTACGACAGGCTCGGCATGAGCCGCCTCGTCCTCTCCGGCACCATCTGCCTCGCGGCCGGCGTCATGAACATCATCCCCTGGGGCGGCCCCACCGCCCGGGCGATGACCACCCTCCACGCCGACTCGCTCGCTATCTTCAACCCCGTCATTCCGGCCATGCTCGTCGGCCTCGTCTGGGTATTCTTCGTGGCCTATCTGTTCGGTAAACGCGAACGGGCCCGACTCGGCATCAAAGACCTCTCCCTCGACGACGAACAGCCGCTCACCCCCGAGCAGGCCGCGCTCCGCCGCCCCAAACTGCTGTGGTTCAACATCATCCTCACCGTCGTCCTGGTCGTGGCGCTCATCCAAGCAATCCTTCCGCTGCCCATCCTCTTCATGATCGCCTACGCCATCGCCCTCCCCGTCAACTTCCCCAAACCCAAAGACCAGATGGACCGCATCGTCGCCCAGGGGCAGAACGTCATGCTCGTCTGTTCGATGATCTTCGCGGCCGGCGTCTTCACCGGCATCCTCAACGGCACCAAAATGATCACCGCCATGGCCAAGACGATGGTCGCCATCATCCCCGACCCCCTGACGCCCTTCCTGCCGGTCATCGTCGCCATCACCAGCATGCCCGCCAGCCTCATCTTCACCCCCGACGCCTACTACTTCGGCATCCTGCCCATCCTGGCGCAGACCGCCACCGCCCTCGGCATCGATCCCCTCAGCATCGGCAGGGCGGCCATCCTCGGCCAGATGACCACCGGTTTCCCCCTCAGCCCGCTGACCGCCTCCACCTTCATCCTCGTCGGCATGTCCGGCGTCGACCTCGGCGACCATCAGCGCAACATCTTCTGGTGGGCGTTCGGCTCCACCGCCGTAATGACTGTCGTCGCCCTCCTCACCGGCGCCATCCCCCTCATGAAATAGACGCGCTCCGAATAAAGAGATACCCCCGCGCCGGCCACGGCGCGGGGGTATCTCTTTATATCCGATAAATCAGCGGTCTGCCTGAATATTGTACTGCTTGATCTTGTTATACAGCGTCGCCAGCGAAATGCCCAGCTCCGCGGCCGCGCCGCGCTTGCCGGCCACAGTTACCCCGTGCCGCTCCAGCGCCTCCACGATCGAATCCCGCTCCGACATCCTCGCCGCGCCGGCCAGCGTTTTCGTCACCGGGAACGGCAAGCTGCGCAGCCTGTTGATTATCGGCAGATCCTCGGGGGTAATCTCGTCCCCCTCGCAGGTGCTTGCGGCGAACTCCAGGATATTGATCAGCTCCCGGATGTTCCCCGGATATGTATAATGGGTCAGCAGATCGGCCGTGGCCGCGGAGATGGTCACATGCCGCCGCGCCTTCGCGTTGATCCGCTGCAGGTAATACTCCGCCAGCGCCGGCACATCCTCGAGATGGTGCCTGAGCGGCGGCAGCCGCAGCGACACCACGTTTAGGCGGTAATACAAATCCTCCCGGAACCGCCCCTCCGCGATCAGTTTTTCCACATCCTTATTGGTCGCCGAAATGATGCGCACATTCACCTTGATCGGCTTCGTACCGCCCAGGCGGATAAACTCGCCGCTCTCAATCACCCGCAGCAGCTTCGACTGCAGCTCGAAATCCATGTCGCCGATCTCATCGAGGAAAAGAGTGCCGCCGTTGGCCACCTCGAAAAGCCCCAGCTTGCCGCCCTTGGACGCGCCCGTGAAAGCGCCCTCCTCGTAGCCGAAAATCTCGCTCAGCAGCAGGTGGGCCGGCAGAGCGGCGCAATTGATCGGCACAAACGGGTCGCCGCCGCGGGGGCTGGCCTGGTGGATGGCGTGCGCGAACCGTTCCTTGCCGGTGCCGCTCTCGCCGAGAATCATCACCGCCACATCCGTCTCGGCCACGCGCAGGGCCAGCGTCTTCAGCCTGGTCATCTCCCGGCCCCCGCCGATGATATCGCCGAACGAATAATCCGCGCGGTGGATATCTTTGACCTTGTTCTTCAGCTCGGCGACGCGGTGGGAATACACCCGCAGCCGGCTCGACAGCTCTTCCAGCTGGGTAATGTCGCGGACGATCGAAATCGCCCCCAACACCTTGCCGTTCATAATAATCGGGTTTATATCGGCCACATACTCGATCTGGTTGACGCTCCGCCTAATCCCGAGCAGCGGCCGGCCGGAAGCCAGCACCTCGGGCAGCCGCGACCCCTTGCGGACCTCCTGGATGGGCCTGCCGACCACATCGGCGGTATTGACGCCCACCAGCCGGCCGTAGGCATGGTTAACATACCTGATCGTGCCCTTGCCGTCGGCGATCAGAACGCCGTCGTTTAAGGAATCGAGGATAAGCGGGAACAGTGGGCTGGCGGTCAGGCTGTCGATATCGAAATGCGGCACGGTTTTTCACCCCTGTCCTGCAGCGTCGCAAAGACCTTCTTCGCCTGACGAGGCGGTGTTTCCTGCCCTATTCTAGAATTTTAGATTAAACCCGGCGTCACTCCGCCGTCTGGTCGCCCTCCAGCACCGCCCGGCCCAGGCCGTGCTCGTCGATCTTGTACTGCAGCGCCCGGCGGCTGATATCCAGCTTCAGGGCGGTCTTGCCGCGGTTGCCGCCGCAAGCCTTGAGGGTCCGGGAAATGACCTGCTTCTCCACATGATGCATAATATCGCGCAGCGTCCCGGAGTGGGGGATAGCCACCTGCGGCTGGACGCCGTCGGCCGACAGACCGGGCAGATCATGGACGCCGATCACGCCGCTCGACATAATCACCGCCCGCTCCAAAGCGTTGGCCAGCTCGCGCACATTCCCCGGCCAGTGGTGACGCCTGAGCTTCTCGGCCGCCTCGGCGGTAATGGGCGGCGGCCCGCGGTGAGCTTCGGCGGCGAAACGGCGCAGGAAATAATCGATAAGCAGCGGGATATCCTCCTCGCGCTCCCGCAGCGGCGGCACGTGGATAGGCACCACCTTCAGCCGGTAATAAAGATCCTCGCGGAAAAAGCCGCTGCGGACCATAGCCTCCAGGTCGCGGTTGGTCGCCGCGATTATCCGCACATCCACCTTGATCGTCTCCGTGCCGCCCACCCGCTCGAACTCCCGCTCCTGCAGCACCCCCAGCAGCTTCACCTGCAGGGCGGGCGTCAGCTCGCCGACCTCGTCGAAAAAAATCGTCCCCCGGTCGGCCAGCTCGAACCGGCCCGGCTTGCGGGCCACCGCCCCCGTGAACGCCCCCTTCTCGTAGCCGAACAGCTCGCTCTCCAGCAGCCCCTCGGGCAGCGCGCCGCAGTTAACCTTGATGAACGGCCCGTCGCGGCGCAGGCTGTTGTTATGGATGATCTTCGCGATCAGCTCCTTGCCGCTGCCGCTCTCGCCGGTCACCAGCACGGTCGCGTTCGTCTGGGCCACCCGGCCCACCTTCTTGTACACCTCCTGCATCACCGCGCTCGTGCCGATGATATTGCCGAGCTTATACTTGTCCTGGACCTCCGTCCTGAGCGCCGTCACCTCGTCCCGCAGATTCTGGAGCTGGAAGGCCCTGTCGAGGATAATCCTCAGTTCCGCGACATTATACGGCTTAACGAGGTAATCGAACGCCCCGTTCTTCATCGCCTCGACCGCAGTATCCACCGTCCCGTGGGCGGTCATCAGGATAACCGCCGTATGCGGCTGCTCGCCGCGGATAATCTCGAAAGCCTCCATCCCGTCCATCACCGGCATCTTGATATCCATCACGATCACGGCCGGCTTCACCTGCCGGGCCTTCTCCACCGCCTCCCGGCCATTTTCGGCCAGGAACACGCTGTAGCCCGCCTTGCGGACAACCTCCTCGATGAGTCGGCGGACGCTCAGCTCGTCATCCACCACCAGCACGCGGTTATTGGCGTTCATAGCTATCTCCCTCCAGCGCCGGCAAAACAAGCGTAAAAACGCTGCCCCGCCCCAAGGTTGAATCCACTAGAATCTTGCCGCCCCAGCTCTCCATCAGCCGGTCGGCCACCGACAGACCAAGACCGGTGCCGTCGTCCTTCGTGGTGAAAAAAGGATCGAACAGCTTGCCGACATTCTCCGGCGCGATGCCAACGCCGGTATCGGCGATGCTGACGCGCACCGTGCGGTCGCCGGGATCGAAAAACGTGCGGATGTTGATTTCCCCGTCATGGTCGACCGCCTGGCCCGCGTTGATCAGCACATTAATCAGCACCTGCTTGAGGCGTTCGCTGTCCACATTCACCAGCGGCAAGCCGGGGGCGAACGAGCGGACAATCTCGATACGGCTGCGGGCCGCCTTGGGCTCGATCAGCAGCAGCGAATCGGCCACCACCGTATTGATATCGGCCGGCCCCACCCCCGAAGCCGGCGGGCGGGCGAAAGTCAGCAGCTCCTCGATAAGGCGGTTCATGCGGGCCGTCTCTTTGATAATAATATCCGTATACTCACTCTGCTCGGCGGGGGTGATCTCCTCGCGGAGCAACTGGGCGAACCCCTTCACCGCCATCATCGGGTTGCGGATCTCGTGGGCGAGGCCGGCCGCCAGCTCGCCGGCCAGCGCGAGGCGCTCGGCGCGCTGCACCTGCTCCTCCAGCCGCCTTTTTGCCGCCAGGCTGTGGGCCATATCGTTGATAGCCGCCGAAATCTCGCCCATCTCGCCGCCGAGGCGGGGCAACTGGTGGGTCAGATCGCCCTTCAGGCGCACCAGGCCGCTTTTAATCCGCTCGATATCGGTGGCCAGCCAGCCTACGAGATAAACAACGCCGGCGATCCCCAGGACCAGGCCGAGCAGGATCGCCAGGTACGCCTGACGGGTCATCGCGCTGATCTGCGCCTGGATGTCGGCGGTAAACTCGTTGGCCCAGATATAGCCGATAACCTTGCCGTTCCTGGCAACCGGATGCATCGCGTTCATTATCTGGCCGCGTACCAGGTCGCCTTCCTGCACCCGCGGCTGGCCGGTAGCCATCACGATGCGCCCCTCGTGGGTCGGGCCGATCGGCAGACCGACCTTGTCGGCGTAAACATTGCTTGGCCCATAAGTAACGATCGCGTCGAGATCGCGCGAATAATAGCCCACGCCGATGCCGGGATATGCAGCCGCCACCTGGTCGGTGTAGGCGGCCAGCGCGCGGTTGAGGACGGCGATCCGCTCGGCGCGCCCGGCGTCTGGAGGGCTGTGCCGGTCCAAAATATCGTCGTAACTGCCGACAAGGTACCTGTCGAGCATCCGGGCCGCGCCGAAAAGCTTCTGCTGCTTCTCAGCCACCAGCGCCTGCTCGGCGCTGACCATCATGAAATAGCCCGCCACCAGAATCGGCAGGGCAACAACGACCACCGTCAGAATCAACAGCCGTCCGCGCAGGCTACGTGGCCACATCGCCACCACCCCTTTTCAGGACAAATTCCACCTTCCCGCCCAGAATCCTTGTGGCGCTTTTTTGAGCCGGCGTCCCCAAAAACAAAACCCGGTACCGTCAGGTACCGGGTGTATCTTCGTCCTCTTTGCCGTTCTTATCCGCCGTCTGTTGCTCCTTGCGGGCGTCGCGGGCCAGCGTCCACGCCTCGCGGGCCAGCTCCAGCACCCGCTTCTCGTTCCTGGCCTGCGGGTTGCCGACCACCTTGGCAAGGTAATTGAGCGCTTCCGGCAGCCGGTCGGTGCGGCGCAAAAGCTCGCCGATCAGATACTCCAGCGTAAGCTGGCTCATATTGCCGATCGGCGTCCGCTCCTTGAGGAAAGCCTGCTCATAATGCTCGCGGGCCTTATCCAGCATCGTCTTCTCCTCATCGGGAAGCCCGCCCTCCCGGTACAGCCAGGCCAGCTTCAGGTACAGGCTCGCCTGCCGGCTGGGGAGAGTGCCGGCCATATCGGCGAAGAAAATCGCCAGTTTGAAAGTCGTCACAGCATCCTGGCGCGTCCGTTCTCCGCCGAAGTTCACCTTCACGTCCCGGCCTTTCAGGAAAGCCTTCACAGCCTCCATATTGACCGGCGGCTCCTCGAAATAAGTGTCCTGGGCGGCGTAGCCGCAGTGGGGGCAGACCCAGATCACGTAGTAATTGGGGTTGGCCTCTTTGTAATACGTGCAGAAATCGCTGTCCTGCTTGAGCATCGACAGGCGGTTGCGCACCTTCGTGACCGTGAACTTCTTATCGCATATCACACAGCTTTTTTCCACCGTGTACAAAATATCAGCCATGGTTTTCCCTTCCCCCGGATTCCGCAAGGAACCGCTAATTGCCTTTCAGATCGCGGGCCATCGCCCGGGCGGCCCCCGCGAACATCATCGTATCGGTGCCGACGCACAGCATCCGCACCCCAAGGCCCCGCCAATACTTGGCCTGGGCGGCGTCGAAGCAAAACATCGCGGATATTTTGCCGCTCTTCACCGTCCGGTCGACGATCGAGTGAACGATGCGGGTGAACTCGGGATCGTCGAAGCGGCCGGGCATCGCCATCGAATGCGACAGGTCGGCGGGGCCGACGAACACGCCGTCCACGCCGTCGACAGCCAGGATCTCGTCGAGGGCGGCGAAAGCCTTGATATCCTCGGCCTGCACGATGACAAGCGTATTCTCGTTCGAATCGGCGATATACTTATCGAGCGGCTGGAACCCGTAGCGGGCGGCGCGGACAATCCCCGCAAGGCCGCGGTCGCCCCGGGGGCAATACTTCACCGCCCGCACGGCCCGGTCGGCCTCCGCGGCGCTGTTCACCTGCGGCACGAGCACGCCGCGGGCGCCGATATCCATGGCCCGCAGGATATAAGCCGGGTCGTTCTTCGTCACCCGCACTATCGCCGTCAGGCCGCTCACCTCGGCGGCGCGGACCATCGACTCCACCTCGGCGATATCGTTGGCGCCGTGTTCGGTATCGATAATCGCATAATCGAAGCCGGCATAGCCGAGCATTTCCACGCTGGCCGGCGCGTTCGTCAGCACCATGGTGCCGTTCACCGCGCCGCTGGCGAGTTTTTGTTTCAACAGAGCGACCACATCCTTTACATCGTATAACTACTATTATTTATTATCACCGCGTCAATCCCCTGCAAAATCCGCCAAAAAAATTTGTCAGCAAAAGAACCGGGGAAGCCCCCCGGCTCTTCGTTAACGGCCGCTACTTCGCCGTAGCCGCCCAGGCCTTGATCGCATCCACATACTGCCTCGCAAAATCGTCGAGCGACATTCCGGCGGCGCTGGCGTCCTGCGGGGCAAGACCGACAATCTCGCGGTCGTCGTAATAAATCGTTATGTACGTCCCGTCGCTGTCGAGGATAAAGCGGTCGGCGTTGAAATCGGTCGTCCGCGAGGCGAGGTAGAGGGCGCCCGCCATCAGGTACGCCCGGTAAAGCGGCTTGTTGCCGCGGTAAGTCGCGGTCAGCGGCGGCAGCGTTAGCCCGGCGTCGGTCGCCTGGGCGGTCGCGCCCTTCGCCGTTATGACGGGATGGACCTTGGCGTCGTTTATGTACCCCTGGACGCGGGCGACCCGGGCCTCGGGCTCGGGGTGGGTGGAAAACAGCCCGTAGTTGCCCTTATTGGAAAGATCGTTCAGCTTCTGCAGCCCCATCAGCATGCTGTAGGGGTTATAACCGGCCTTCACCGTGTGTTGGAAGCCCAACTGGTCGGCCTCCCGTTCGTCCTCCCGGCTGTAGCCGGCCATGATCGCGTTATAGGCCAGGTTCTGGAGAAAAACTCCCCGGTCGCCGAACAGCACACCGAAAAGGATGCTCATCCCCAGGCTCTTCTCCAACTGACGGACGGTGTGGCGCTTCGAAATGTGCCCCACCTCGTGACCGATGATGCCGGCCAGCTCCTCATCGGACGGCATATAATCGACCAGGCCCTTGAAAAGATACACGAAGCCGCCCGGCAGGGCAAGAGCATTAACTTCCTTATTATCGAGCACCTTAAAAGAGTAATCTATATCGCGGCGGTCGCTCGCCGCCGCAATCTTGGCGCCGATGCGGGCCACCCGCGCCTGCAGGTCGGGGTCGTTCGCCACACCGTACTTCGTCTCCAGGTCCATGGCGACGCGGCGGCCGATCTCGATCTCGTCCTTCGTGCTTATGAGGGCGGCTTCCGCCTGGGGCAGCCAGCCGGCGATGCAGGCGAGCAGTGTCAGCGAAACAAGCAGTCCGGCGATTTTGCGCCATCTGTCGTGCATATCCTTCTCCTCCCTGGGGGGACAACCCCCTGAAGAAATTTTACCGGATTATGCCGATGGAAGCAAGGACTTCCGCCTCACTGGCCTTCATGTAATAATTCCCGCGCCAGCAAATTTTTCCAAAGACAACACGTTTTAGTGGCCATTCGCGCGCTATATAGTGTATAATAAATAGCGTAAATCGAAAAGTATTGTAACACATTCCGGGAAAAGTGCAGGTGAGCGGTATCGAACTGTCTAAACGCCAGGAAGCCATCCTGGCAATAGTAAAAACCTACGGCCCCATTACCGGCAAAGAAATCGCCGACCACCTCAACCTCAGCCGGGCCGCGCTCCGGCCCGACCTCGCCATCCTCACCATGTCCGGGCTGCTGGGCGCCAGACCGCGGGTCGGCTACTACCTCACCGGCAAAGAGCCCTCCGACGTCATCGCCGGCGTCCTCGGCAGCGTCAAAGTGGCCCAGGCGCTGTCCCAGCCCGTCGCCGTGCGCGACACCAGCTCGGTATACGACACCATCGTCACCATGTTCGTCGAGGATGTCGGCACAATCATCGTGGTATCGGAAGGGGGCTTTCTCGAAGGGGTGGCTTCCCGTAAGGATATGCTAAAAGCAGCGATGACTGGAAAGAATATCAACAAAATGCCGGTCAGCGTCTCCATGACCCGCATGCCCAACATCGTCGTCACCTATCCCGAGGAGCACGTACTGCAGGCGGCGCAGAAGCTCCTCAGCCATCAGGTGGACGCCTTGCCCGTCGTCGTGTCCGTCAAAACCGACGGCGGCGAAAAGCTGCAGGTTGTCGGCCGTTTCACAAAGACCAACATCACGCGGCTATTCGTTCAGCTAGCCGGGAAGTAGGGGGTAACAGTCATCAACCTGAAGCTCGAATGTCCCACAATCTACATTCTCTCCGATTCCATCGGCGAGACCGGCGAACTGGTCGTCAGGGCCGCCGCCAGCCAGTTCAACGCCGGCAATATCGACGTGCGGCGCATCCCGTATCTCAACACGGCCCGCGACGTAGAAGACGCCATGCTTGAAGTGGCGGCCTGCCAGGCCGCCGTCGTCTACACCCTCGTCCGTCCCGACCTCCGCGAAGTCCTCGTCGCCAAAGCCCAGGAACTCGCGGTCGTCTGCGTCGACATCATGGGCCCCATCATAAGTTGCCTCGCCGCTGTCACCGGCAGGCAGCCCCGGCTGGAGCCCGGCCTCATCCACAAACTGGACGAAGCCTACTTCAGCAAACTAGAGGCGGTCGAATTCGCCGTCAAATACGACGACGGCAAACAGCCGTGGGGGCTCGCCAAAGCCGACCTCGTCGTCGTCGGCGTATCCCGCACCACCAAGACGCCGCTGTGCATGTTCCTCGCCCACAAAGGCATCAAAGCCGCCAACGTGCCGCTCGTGCCCGAAGTCCCGGTGCCCGAAGACCTCCTCGGCCTGCCGGCCGAAAAAGTTGTCGGCCTCACCATCAACCCGTCCCTGCTGCACGAAATCCGCCGCGAGCGGCTCAAAACCCTCGGTCTCGCCGAAGGGGTCGATTACGCCAACCTTGAGCGCATCTACCAGGAACTCGACTACGCCCAGCGCATCATGCACAAAATCGGCTGCCCGATCGTCGACGTCACCAACAAAGCCGTCGAAGAAACGGCGGCCAAAATACTTGAGCACTATCGGAAGGGAGCATGCAAATAAATGGCTAAGTACGTCTACCTGTTCAACGAAGGCCGCGCCGACATGAAAGCGCTCCTGGGCGGCAAAGGGGCCAACCTCGCCGAAATGAGCAACATCGGCCTGCCCGTGCCCCCCGGCATGACCATAACCACCGAAGCGTGCATCGACTACTACAAGCTCGGCAAGACACTGCCGGCCGGGCTCATCGAAGACGTCTACGTCAACCTCACGGTCATCGAAAAGAAAACCGCCAAACTGTTCGGCGACCCCGCCAACCCGCTCCTCGTCTCCGTGCGCTCCGGCGCCATGTTCTCCATGCCCGGCATGATGGACACCATCCTCAACCTTGGCCTCAACGAAGCCACCGTCAAAGGCCTCGCCGAAGCCACCGGCAACCCCCGGTTCGCCTACGACGCCTACCGCCGCTTCATCCAGATGTTCGGCGACGTCGTCCTCGAAATACCCAAAAGCGAATTCGAACACCTCCTTGACGAAGAAAAACGCCGCCACGGCGTCACCTACGACCAGGAACTCACCGCCGAGGCCCTCCGCGGTCTCCTCGACAAATACAAAGCTCTTGTTCTCGCCCGCCTGGGCCAACCCTTCCCCGAAGACCCCCGCCAGCAGCTCAAAATGGCCATCGAAGCCGTCTTCCGCTCCTGGAACAACGACCGCGCCATCATCTACCGCAACCTCAACAAAATCTCCCACGACCTCGGCACCGCCGTCAACATCCAGTCCATGGTCTTCGGCAACATGGGCAACGACTGCGGCACAGGCGTCGCCTTCACCCGCAACCCCTCCACCGGCGAAAAGACCCTCTACGGCGAATACCTCACAAACGCCCAGGGCGAAGACGTCGTCGCCGGCATCCGCACCCCCAACCCCATCGCCAAGCTCCAGAGCGAAATGCCCGAAGTCTTCAAACAGTTCGTCGCCACCGCCGAGCTTCTCGAAAAACACTACAAAAACATGCAGGACATCGAATTCACCATCGAGCGCGGCAAGCTCTACATGCTCCAGACCCGCAACGGCAAGCGCACAGCCCAGGCCGGCATCAAAATCGCCTACGACATGGTCGCCGAAGGCCTCATCGGCAAACGCGACGCCATCCTGCTTGTTGAACCCGCCCAGCTTGATAAGCTTCTCCACCGCCAGATCGACACCGCCGCCAAGCTCGACGTCATCGCCAAAGGCCTGCCCGCCTCCCCCGGCGCCGCCTCCGGCAAAGCCGTCTTCTCCGCCGACGACGCCGAAAAGTGGGCCAAAAACGGCCAGAAAGTGCTGCTCGTCAGCACCGAAACCACCCCTGACGACATCCACGGCATGGTCGCCGCCCAGGGCATTCTCACCAGCCGCGGCGGCATGACAAGCCACGCCGCCGTCGTCGCCCGCGGCATGGGCAAACCGTGCGTCTGCGGCTGCGAAGCCATCAAAGTCGACTTCGCCCGCCGCGAATTCACAGTCGGCAACCTCACCGTCAAAGAAGGCGACCTCGTCTCCATCGACGGCGCCACCGGCAACGTCATGCTCGGCACCGTCCCGATGGTCGACCCCGTACTCTCCGAAGAATTCCTCACCTTCCTCGGCTGGGCCGACGAAATCAAGCGCCTCGGCGTCCGCGCCAACGCCGACACCCCCGCCGACGCCGCCAAAGCCCGCCAATTCGGCGCTCAGGGCATCGGCCTCACCCGCACCGAGCACATGTTCATGGGCCACGACCGCCTGCCCCACGTCCAGGCCATGATCCTCGCCGACGACGAAGAAGCGCGCCGCGAAGCCCTCAAATCCCTCCTGCCCATGCAGGAAGGCGACTTCTACGGCATCCTCAAAGCCATGGAAGGCTACCCCGTATGCATCCGCCTCCTCGACCCGCCGCTCCACGAATTCCTCCCCGACCTCACCGAGCTCATGGTCGAAATCGCCGAAATGAAAATCACCGGCAAAAACCCCGGCGAGCTGCCAGCCAAAGAAGCGCTCCTCAAAAAAGTCAAAACCCTCCACGAATTCAACCCCATGCTCGGCCACCGCGGCTGCCGCCTGGGCATAACATTCCCCGAAGTCTACGAAATGCAGATCAGGGCCATCTTCAATGCCGCCGCCCGCCTCACCAAAGAAGGCGTCAAAGTCCTGCCCGAAGTCGAAATCCCGCTCACCATCGACGTCAACGAGATGAAATTCTTCAAAACCCGCATCGACGCCATCGCCGCCGAGATCATGGCCGCCGCCAAAGTCTCCTTCCACTACACCTCCGGCACCATGATCGAGCTGCCGCGGGCCGCCCTCCTCGCCGACGAACTCGCCGCAGTCTCCGACTTCTTCAGCTTCGGCACCAACGACCTCACCCAGACCACCCTCGGCTTCAGCCGCGACGACGCCGAAGGCAAATTCCTCAACGACTACCTCGAAAAGAAAATCCTCAAGGAAAACCCCTTCATCGTCATCGACCGCAAAGGCGTCGGCAAGCTCATGAAAATGGCCGTCGAAGGCGGCCGCAAAACCAAGCCCGACCTGCTCGTCGGCATCTGCGGCGAACACGGCGGCGAGCCCAACTCCGTAGAATTCTGTCACCTCATCGGCCTCGACTTCGTCAGCTGCTCGCCCTACCGTGTGCCGATAGCCCGTTTAGCGGCAGCGCAGGCTGCTGTAAGTACGGGAGAAGTATTAGGAACCAGATAGACCAAAGACCCGTCGAATTTTCGGCGGGTCATTTGCTTTGTCGCTAGAATTGGCCTTATCTTGGCCGGCTTTTCCCGGCATTAGGTCACCCACCCGCTGCGGGCGGCGGTCTTACTAAGCTCATCGCCGACTCCGCCGCGCCACCGCCAAACGAACGTCCATGTTCGATTGTCGGTTCTCGCCGCCGTCCATGGCGGCTCGCGCGGTGTCGTTTCGGCTCTCTCGCTAAGTAGCGGCCGCCGTCCTCGCTCTGACACGGTGGGTGACCCAAGCCGGGAACGCCGGTTGCTGTTACTCTGTAGCAAAGGCCGAAGGCGCGGAGAACTCAGGCGTATGCGCCGTTGCGGAGGCCGTTACCGCGCCGTTGGCGAATAGGCCGGTAACACGAACGTACGCCCGTCCATGGACGGACGGGCGAGGAGCCATCTGTCACGGACGACAGTTGGCGACGGTACGGCTGTGTCGGGCCAAAGCCTTACGGCGCGTTCGGCCGCAGCTCCGGCGCATAGCCTGAGCTCTCCGCCATGGACTATGTATCAGCACCCGACACCGTAAAAACAAGATTCTTCACTAACCGCACCGCCTTATCGCAGAGCGACAACGCCCCGTCGCTTTGCCATCGGCTCTAATAATTGATGAAAGCAATCTCAAAAAAGGCCCGCGGGTGTTTGCAGGTCGGGCACACCTCCGGTGCTTCCATACCTTCATGGTGATGACCGCAAACACGGCAGCGCCAGGTCTGTTTCTCCGGTTTGCGGAAGACCGTACCGGTTTCTACATTTTTCAGCAACGCGAGGTACCGCTCCTCGTGCTCCTTCTCGATCTGCCCCACCCGCCGGAACAACGCCGCCATATCGGCGAAGCCTTCCTGCTCCGCTTCCTCGGCGAACTTCCGGTACATATCCGTCCACTCGTAATGCTCGCCCTCGGCGGCGTGCCTAAGGTTTTCGCGCGTATCATGGATTCCGTCCAGTTGGTTGAGCCATATCTTCGCATGCGCGGCTTCGTTATCTGATGTTTCCAGAAAAATGCCGGCGATCGTCTCATAGCCTTCCTTCTTCGCAACTGTGGCATAATAGGAATATTTAGCTCTTGCCATGGACTCGCCGGCAAAAGCGGCGTGTAAATTGGCCTCCGTTCTTGACCCCTTCAATTTTTCGTCCATCATAATGCCCCCTAACGTTGATATACACAAGGGTATGATGCCCTTTCACGCCACCCGGCATTCCTCATAACAAAGACCCGCCGAGGTTTCGGCGGGTCTTTGTTCATATGGCCGGGAACGACAAGCTGTGTACCGAAGCTATGGGCGAGGTAAGCTTACGCCCGTAGCTTTTCCCACCGTAGTTCCCCGTTCCTCGATGAATTGCCGCGGCCGTTCAGAAGTGCCCAGATGCAAGGCGCACCGGAAAAGCGCGCCGCGCCGCGTACTCGGACGTACGCAAGCAAGCGCTTTGAGGAGCAACGCCGCAGATGGGCGCTGCTGGGCGGCCGACATCGTATAAAAACTCATACCCCGCCATAGGCGGGGTATGAGTTTTTATTAGCCTTTCGGCCCGGCCGCCGTAATCTCCGGCGGCACATCCTTGCCAAACTTCACGAAATTCTTCACGAACCGCGCCGCCAGCTCGGCGGCCGCCTTGTCGTACGCCGCCTTATCCGCCCACGTCTGCCGCGGCTTTAGCACCTCGGCCGGCACACCCGGGCAGCTTGTCGGCACATGCACGTTGAACACCGCGTCGAGCTCATAACCCACCTCGTCCAGC
>JAEZJM010000031.1 GCA_023415775.1 Bacillota bacterium
GGTTCGTAGGGGCTTTTCTAATTGTCTGGTATCACAATCAGTACAATAACATGGTGGCGACGCTGAATCCGGCGCTGCTGACCTCTATTCTGACGTATCTGTCTTTTTTCCTAAATTGGACGCTGCCGTTTTTCTACGTTACTACCGCACGTTTTGCGTTCATGTCTAACTCACGGACAGATTTGCCCGACAGTCAGAAGCTAGCTCGCATTAAGCATCTGGTGTTGTTGCTGTTGGCCTACATGCTTATTTATGAAGTTGAGCGGCAGATTTTATCGACGATCCGGGCAAAGATTGGCGGTTATATTTATCAGATAACCCCCTTTGATATTTTTATGTACGGTACCGACTGGCCAGCGATAATAAAAAGGGTGCTTAATATCATCCTGACAGTCCACTGGTCGCCGATGTACTTTCTCAACCATGTCATTATTATTTATGCTTGCGCCTTCATCCTGTGCTATTTATACAGCCGCCTGGCCGAAAGATACCGGCAAGCGTTCGTGGCGACGTTGTGCGGTGTGACACTGTGGGCGCTGATTTTCCCGCCGTCAGTTTTCGCGGCCATGCAAAAGCACCTACTTGGCATATCAGGGTGGATGACAATAGCCTTGCTGGCATTCTCTTACCAGGCGGTGACCGGCCAGCAGAGGCTCATTATCGGCTTTGACAGGGCCAATGGTGGGACTATAGCCGCGGTGGTAGTGACTACGATACTGGTCGCAGGTTTTATTTCAACCAAGTACACGCAGATGTTTTATTATCACCCCGTCTGGGTGCTGATAATTTTGATTTTGGGCGATGTATTCCCGGCATCGAGAGGGCGCGTCGTGGTGAAGTTGGCCGAATGGGGGCGCAAGTATTCTTTCGGCATCTTCGTTTTTCATTTCCCGCCACAGGAGTGGTTTGGGTATTTCGTGCCGATGCTCTGGACTAAGTTTGGTTTTGCCCATCCGAGTATCGCACTTCTCATTATTATTAACCTGCTCTCGTTTTTGACTGCGTTTGGAATAACGGCACTACTATATCGATACTGCCCGCGGTTGGTTAAGATAGGATGACGAAGCCCCCGGCGATGGCCGGGGGCTTTTTTTATTGTGTAAAAAAGCGACCAGGAGCATAATCTCCTGGCCTTGTTCGATATACGGAGGTTGTATGGGATTGTCTTTATCGTAACCGATGAGAACGAGCGGGTAAATGGGCTTTAGGGCTCAGTTTAGAGGGAAGTTCGTCCTAATGGTTGATGGGTACCAACGTTGCCAGGATGGCTAATAGTTACCCAATTAGTTTTCTCTTTGCAGTAACAAACTCTTCTTCAGTAAGGGCACCAGAATCTTTTAGTTTTGCAAGTCTTTCTAATTGAGTAATGATGTCGTTATCAGGCGGTGTCACTTTCGGTGCGCTTGCGTGCTCTTTAATTCCGGAAATTCTAGCTCGAACATATTCGCAAAGATCTCTGGCTTGTTGCTTATCAACTTGTTGAATTTTTGCTTTGTTGCCAGAGGTGAAAATAGTTATTTCACCAAACATTATGCCTGTTTCGTACTGAATTGAACTGATTTTGTCATAAGGGAAATCCTCGACTTTCAGGCCCCACATCAAACCCTTGTCAATAAAGACTAGACGTTTGTTGGTGGCAGTCAATATGCCTAACCCGTTTCCATATAAGCCCTGAACAATCTTTTCGACATTCTCATCTTCCCATAGGATGTTAGGAAGTTCTTTTATCTCTTTCTTTCCGAGAAACCTGCTGCAACCATCGAGGCCTTTTATCTGGCCCTCAATTTGTTCCATCGTAGGCATGGATGCACCTCCGAATCAAAATTGCTGATTTAAGCATACCACCTTGGAAATAATTGGACAAGTACCGTCGATTTTTGTACAATGATTTGGTTTGTCCAGAACGACCGGCCTAATCCCACGGTACCGAAGCGGTAACAAACTGGGTAATGTTACCCGAATGTTACCGCAATTGTTTTTTTCAATTTAATAAGCTTACTTCATTTATATAGTTGTCTTTTGTCGGCGATACAAATTTTACCCTTTTTATCCAGTTTATCCTGTTTAAAAAGACAGTCTCATGGGCGGCATGATGTAAGACTAAAGGCCAATCCCCTCAACCGCGAGTCCCAGTCGATAAAAGAGGCCAGCCGTAAGTTCAGTGAACTTGCGGCTGGCCTCTTTTCCTTCACTATCCTGACAACGGCGATGGAGTCCAGCCAGCTACATGATCGGCGGCAGAACTGGAAACCTGGCCGTTACAGTTGTGCCCGCCGGAGAAGTCGCAAAGCGGATGGAACCGCGATGGCGCTCGACAATCCGGTACGCAACCGCCAGCCCCAGGCCGTTGCCGGTTTTTTTGGTGGTAAAGAAAGGAGTGCCCAGTTTTTCCAGTGCGCCTTCGGGTATGCCCTTCCCGGAATCCCTGACTGACAGCAACGCGCTGCCGCCGTCGGCAATCGTGCTCACCGTTACGCTACCCTTGTCTCCCAGGGCTTCCAGGCCGTTCCGCACCAGATTTCCCGCCAGTTGCCTGATTTCGCTCCTGTCCATCAAGATAGCCGGCGTCTCCTGCAGATCGAATTCAAGCCGGTGCCCGCCGCGCAGCGCTTCAGCCTGTAGCGTAGGCCCGACCGCCTGCAGCACATGTTCGAGATTGCCTGGCTGCAGATCGACCCGTTTATTCTTGGCCAGCGACAGATAACTGCTGATGATCGAGTTGGCCCGGTCAAGCTCCTCGATCATCAGCCATAGCGCCTCCTTATACTTCTCGAACCCGCCCTTGTTCTCGAAGAACTGCAGGTACCCGCGGACGGTGGTAAGAGGATTGCGCACCTCGTGTCCGATGCTGGCCGCCATCGCGCCGACCATGTTAAGACGGTCCAGCTTGTGCAGTCGTTCGTTGACCTTGGCCTTTGCCAGGTATTCCTGCTCGATCTCGGTCCGTAGCCTGGCAATGTTATCGCGGTGGACAGCCCCGTCCCGGTCGAAACCGGCGCATGCTTTCACAACTTCCATATGGCTGTAAAGAGCTTCCTCCAGCAACGCGCGGTTGATTTCACTGCGTTTCAGCTTCCGTTTGATAATGCGGTTCTCCCGCTCAAGGGCGGCGACGGAATCTTCCCGGCACATACTATCCATACGGCTACCTCGCTTTAGTCTTCTTGGGCGGGGCCCAGCAACACGGTGACAAATGTGACGCCATGGAACATATAAGGGTCGCCCCTTTCCAGCGGAGCGAATTCGCCATAACAGTAAAACCCCGCGAAAGGAACGCCGGGCAGCTGGCGGCGGACAGCCTGAACCTCTTGGACAATCTTCGTCCCCATTACTATCTTGCGGCCGGCGCAGGAAAAAAGCAAAGCTGCGGCAGGCTGCGGGCCGCGCGGAGGAAAGCTCGCCGTCCGTCGTGCAGCCGACCAGCTCCATCGCGGGGAAGGCGTCCCGGACGGCGGACAGTATCCGGGCGTGGTCGAAATCTACCGAACAGAACAAAACGCCGGCCTGCGGCTGCGCTTCACCAAGCGAACAACGGACATGGTCGATGGCTTCCCTGGCCGCTTCGGCCGCTATAATATCCTCGCTATGCCCCACAATTGCTTTCAACATTACGAATCCTCACTATCGAACAAGGCGCCGGTCAGACCCGGAACCCCATCGCCTGCGTCGATAACCGGGAAAAATCAGTATCGTACAACTTATTTTGACGAATTTCTCCAAAATCATCCTTAATTAGTAAAATATTGAATTTTTTTGTTTGATGTGATAATAGGGAATCTTGTCTTTTAACGGTAAAGATGCTAAAATATGAACTGGCCGAAATCCGGTTTATCCGCGGGGTCAGCGGCCGATACGCCGGCTTCTGGCATGCCGTTCTCCAATATACCCGGGAGGTTGACGATGGCGGAAACATATTCGGAGAAAGGCCGCCTGCCGGCCTGCATACTCGACAGAGACCTTTTCGACCAGGTATGGTCCATCCTCGGCGCGGACGGCGAATTCATCTGGCAAGCCATCGTCGGCACCGGCGGCGACCTCCTTGGTCAGCAAAAGGACCGCCCGCAGGAAATCGTCACCGACCGGGAACGGCTCAGTGAAATCCTCGCAACCCTGCCCCGCGTCGACAGCCTGCAGTTTACCGCCGAGATGGAAGGCAAAGGGGCGGTCTCCTTTACCTTCCGCAACCATAATCCCCCTGCCGGGGCGCTGGTCGTAGCCGGTCAGGACGCCGCCTGGACAGCCCTGCGCTTCGACGCGCTCGGCGAGCTGTTCGCGTCGCGTCGCGACGAGCGAGCCGACAAGCTGTACGGCAAGGTGGTATTCGCTATCATTAACTCGGTGATCCCCCTGCTCATGGCGTCATTTGCCGCCGTGCTGGCCACCGTACTGCTCGTCCCCGCCTGGATACGCCAGAGCGAATTCCTCTGGTGGACGACAGCCGGCACTGTCATGCTTACTCTGTGGTTGGCCTCGAAAATCTCCAACCTGCTGATAATCCGTTGCCTGCAAAAGCGCCCCTATATCCGCTGGCTTTCATAAAAACGCCCCCTCCCGCATACAGATGTTGCGAGGAGGGGATTTTTTATGATCATCAGCCTGCGGGGACTAATTCAGCACCGCCATCTTTTCTATAGCATCGTCGGTCTGCTGGCCATCGGGACAGTTTACGTCCAGGTGGCGGACTTGTCCGCCGGCGGGCCGTTGGCCATCGCCGGCACCCGCACCGACCAGAAGGTCGTGGCCCTCACCTTCGACCATTCCTGGGGCAACAAATTCACCCCCTCCATCCTCGACACGCTCCAACGGCACAACCTGAAAGTCACCTTCTTCATAATGGGGCCGTGGGCGGCCAAATATCCCGACGTCGCCAAACGGATGGTAGCCGACGGGCACGAAATCGCCAGCCACGGTTACCGGCACGAGAACTACGGCGACATGCCGCCAGAATGGGTGAGGGAGGATATCCAGAAAGCCCACGCCCTCATCAAAGAGGTCACCGGCCGCGACGCCTGCCTCATCCGCCCGCCCAACGGGCATTACAGCGCCAGGTCGCTTAAAGTCGCCGACGAACTCGGCTACCGGACCATCATCTGGAACGTCGACTCCCTCGACTGGAAAAATCCCGGCCGCGACGTCATCGTCGACAGGGTGATGAAACGGCTCAAGCCCGGAGCCATCATCCTGATGCACGCCTCCGACACGCCTGTGCAGACGGCCGACGCCTTGCCCATCCTGCTCGATCGCATCAAGGCAGAGGGGTATCAGATCGTTACCGTCGGCGAGCTTCTCAGCAAATATTGCGAGAAAGGCTTACAGAGACATTGAACTATAACCGGGCGGGCTTCGGCCTGCCTGATTTGTTTTCCTTGTTGCAGGAAATGACTAAAGGAAAGCGAAGTAGACAAAACTGCCAAAATCGACACCATTCGTGCTCGGAGGTACCCCGTGACACCAATTGCCGAAGCCGCCGCCGCCAAGATTCGCCGCGGCGAGCGCCTCGACCTCGACGAGGCGCTCGCCCTGTACGAACACAACGACCTGCTCCTCCTGGCGTCGCTTGCCCGCACCGTCAAAGAGGGCAAGTCGGGCAGGGAAGTATATTTCAACGTCAATCGCCATATCAACCTCACCAACATCTGTGCCGCCCGCTGTCCGCTGTGCGCCTTCGGCCGCGGCCGGGACGGCGCCGGCGCCTATGCCATGGACAGGGAAGAGGTTGTCGCCGTTGCCCGCCGGGCGGCGGAAGAAGCTCCCGACCTCAGCGAGATCCACATGGTCAGCGCCCTCCACCCGGACAAGCCCTTTTCCTATTACCTCGACATCGTGGCGGCGGTGAGAGCCGCCCTGCCTCAGGTGCACATAAAGGCGTTCACCCCGGTGGAGATATGCCATTTCGCTGCTATCGGCGGACTGCCTGTCGGCGACGTCCTGCAGGCCCTGAAGGCTGCCGGCCTCGACTCGCTCCCCGGCGGCGGGGCGGAGATCCTCGACGACGGCATACGCAGCGTCATCTGCCCCCGCAAGGCATCGAGCGCCCAGTGGACAGAAGTCGTAAAGACCGCCCACCGCCTCGGCATCCCCACAAATGCGTCGCTGCTGTACGGTCATATCGAAACGCCCCGCCAACGGCTCGAACATCTTATAAAGCTGCGGGCCATCCAGGACGAGACGGGCGGCTTTCAGGCCTTTGTCGCCTTCCCTTTCCACCCCGAGAATACCGGATTGCCCCAACTCGCCAGGGTGGGAGCCTGGGAAGACCTCAAAATGGTGGCCATGGCCCGGCTAGTGCTGGACAACTTCGACCACATCAAAGCCTTCTGGATGATGCTTACCCTGCCGGTCGCCCAACTGGCGCTCGCGTTCGGCGCCGACGACCTCGACGGCACGGTGGCGGAGGAGAAAATCATCCACGCCGCCGGCGCCACGACGGGGACGAGCATCGCCAGGGAAGACATCATCGCCATAATCCGCGAGGCGGACTATATCGCCGTCGAACGGGACACATTCTACAACCGCCGCCGTGTCTGGGGAGAGGACGACAATGGATAAACCGCGCCTTGGCCATATAAACTTCATCAACTGCCTGCCGCTTGACTGGGGTCTGACCGCAGGCGCCCTCGGCGCCGGACTCGAAGTGCAGCCCGCCGTACCATCCGCCCTCAACAGGCTGGTTGTCGCCGGCGACCTCGACGTCAGCCCCGTCTCCTCGATAGTCTACGCGCAGAACGCCGATAAACTGTTGCTGTTGCCCGGCCTGTCGATCAGCGCCCCCGGCGCACTCCAGAGCATCGTCGTCGTCGCCAGGAAGCCCCTGGCCGAACTTGCCGGCCGGCCGGTGGCCCTGACCGCCAAATCGGCCACCTCCCACGGCCTGCTGAAAATAATCCTCAGAAAAGCCTACGGCGTCGAACCGGTATACTCCGTCAGCCCGCTGTCGCTGGCCGAAGGCGTGCTGGACCGCGCCGACGCCGCCCTGTTCATCGGCGACGACGCACTGTTCGCCTACCACAACCGCCGGGACGGCCTGCTCTATTACGACCTGGGGGCCGAATGGCGGAAACTCACCGGCGGGGCGATGGTCTACGCCCTGTGGGTGGCCAACCGCGGTTTCGCCGCCCGCCGCCCCGACCTGCTGCAAATGGTGTACGACAAAGTCAAAGCCGGGTTCGCCTACGGCCTTGAGCACATAGAGGAGGCGGTCGCGGCCCGCGCCGGGCGCACGCCGCTAACTTCCGAGCAGGTCGTCCGTTACATCGGCCTCCTCGACTACCGGCTGGACGACGCCCACCGCCAGGCGCTGACCAACTACTATCGCCTGGCGGCCGAACTTGGCCTCATCCCGGCCGTACCGGCGCTCCAGCTCGCGGCGGTGACGCCATGAGCAGCCGCCTGACGTGCAGCCGGGCCGAGGAACTGCTGACCAAAGGCGACCTGATCGCCCTCGGCCAAGCGGCCGACGAAGAACGCCGCAGACGTTTCCCCGGCGATATCGTCACTTTTATCATTGACCGCAACATCAACTACACAAACGTTTGTGTAAGCGGCTGCAAGTTCTGCGCCTTTTACCGGCCGGCCGGCCACCCGGAGGCGTATGCCCTGAGCCACGAGGCTATTTTGGACAAGGTGCGGGAGACGGTGGCGGCCGGCGGCACGCAGATCATGCTGCAGGGCGGGCTGCACCCCGGCCTGATGTTAGAATACTATACAGAACTTCTGACAAAAATCAAACAACAATCTGACATAATCGTACACTCTTTTTCACCCGCCGAGATCATTTTCCTTGCCAGGCAAAACGGCTTAAAACCCGCGGAAGTGCTGGCCCGTCTCCAGGTGGCGGGGCTCGACTCGCTCCCCGGCGGCGGCGCCGAAATCCTCGTGGACTCAGTCCGCCAGCGGGTTAGCCCGGAGAAGATAACGGCCGGCGACTGGCTGGCGGTCATGCGGGCCGCGCACGGCCTGGGCATGAAGACAACGGCGACGATGGTGATCGGCCTTGGAGAGAGCCTGGCCGACCGCGTCAATCATATGGACGCCGTGCGCCGGCTCCAGGAGGAAACCGGCGGCTTCCGGGCGTTTATCATGTGGTCTTATCAGCCAGGCAACACCGCTCTGGGCGGCGAGAAGACGTCGGCCTGGGATTACCTGAGGACGCTGGCGGTGGCGCGGCTTTATCTCGATAATTTCGACCATATCCAAGGGTCGTGGGTGACCCAGGGCGAGAGAATCGGCCAGTTGACCCTGGCGTTCGGCGCCGACGACCTCGGCAGCATCATGCTGGAGGAGAATGTGGTGCGGGCGGCGGGGACGGCCTACGAGATGTCGGTGGACAAGATGACGTCCCTGATCCGCGGGGCGGGCAGGACGCCGGCCCAGCGGGACACGACCTACAAAATCCTGAAAGTATACGGGGAGAAGCCATGAAGATCGAGCAAACGTCTTTAGCCGTAATCGGCGGTTCGGGCACGCTGTCCGGCGATTTCCCGCGCGGGGCGCAGGACGCCGGCGCCGAGGTGCTGGCCGACAACCTTATTTTCGAGACACCTTACGGGCAAAGTCCGCCGTTCCGCCGCTTCACAGTGGACGGCCGGCCGGTGCTGACTTGCCGCATGCACGGCTGGCGGAGCGGGGTGAACCGCGGCGATGCCTCCCGCCAAATTTTCTGGGTGCTGCGGGAAGCGGGGGTAAAACGGATCATCGCCGAGGGCGGGGTGGGGTCGGTCAACCGCCTACTCGATCCGCGCGATATTGTCGTGCCGGACGATTATATCGATCAGTCGCTGCGTAAAGATGTCGGTTTGGAGGGAAAATACCTGCTGGTGATGCGGGACGCGCTGTGTCCTGAGATCCGCGCCGCTCTGCTGGCGGCGGCGACCGCCAGCCACGACGGCCGCGTGTTTGCCCGCGGCGTGTACGCTGTGACCGAGGGGCGGCACTTCGAGAGCCCGGCCGAGGTAGCGATGCTGCAAGGACACGCCGATATCGTCGGCCAGAGCCTGTGCCCGGAGGTCTACCTGGCGCGGGAGATCGGCGCCTGCTACGCCGGCCTTTATTTCGTGGTCAACTACGGCGAGGGTGTGGTGAAGGCCTGGTCGCACCAGACGCTCAAGGATATATTCCACGGCGACGCGGCGCCGCTGAGCCGCATCCTGCTGGCGGCCATAAGGTCGCTTAAGGAGAAAGGCGGTTGCGAGTGCGCTTCGCTCCGTAAGGAAACGCTCCTCAAAGACGTTTACAAGTGACGCCAAATTATGGTATAGTGTGGGCTATATAAGAGGAGGCTTGGTATCGAAATGACGGCAATGAATCACGAAACCGTTCTGGTGATGGACTTCGGCGGACAGTACAGTCAGCTGATCGCCCGGCGCATCCGCGAATGCGGCGTATATTGCGAGATCGTACCTTTCAACACCCCTCTGGACAAGCTGCGGGCAATGCAGCCCAAGGGGATTGTCTTCTCGGGCGGGCCCAACAGCGTGTACGCCGACGGAGCGCCGCACTGCGACACCGGCGTTTTCGCGCTGGGCGTGCCGGTGTTGGGCATCTGCTACGGCATGCAGTTGACGACGTACCTGATGGGCGGCAAGGTGGCTCACGCCGATTCGCGCGAGTACGGCAGCACCAGGCTATTCATCGACCGGCGGGAAAATATCTTCGCCGAGATCGAGGCCGAGACGCAGGTGTGGATGAGCCACGGCGACTACATTACAGAGCCGCCGCCCGGCTTCGCGGTCACCGCTCACACCAACAGTTCGCCGGTGGCGGCGATGGCCGATACGGCTAAGAAAATTTTCGGAGTGCAGTTCCATCCCGAGGTCGTCCATACGCCGGAGGGGATGAAGATGCTTCGCAATTTCCTGTTCAACGTGTGCGGCTGCAAGGGCGACTGGGACATGGGCTCGTTCGTCGACCAGTCGGTGGCGGCCATCCGCGCCAAGGTGGGCAACAAGCGGGTGTTGTGCGCCCTATCGGGGGGCGTCGATTCCTCGGTGGCGGCGGTGCTGGTCCACCGGGCAGTGGGCGACCAACTGACGTGCGTGTTCGTCAACCACGGCTTCCTGCGCAAGGGCGAGCCTGAGCAGGTCGTGAAGACCTTCCGCGACGGTTTCCATATCAACCTGGTGTACGTAGACGCGACTGAGCGGTTCATGAACCGTATGCGGGGCGTGCTCGACCCGGAGCAGAAACGGAAGATAATCGGCGAGGAGTTCATCCGCGTTTTTGAAGCCGAGGCGGCGAAGCTCGGCGATATCGATTTTTTGGTCCAGGGGACGCTGTACCCCGACGTCATTGAGAGCGGCACGGCGACCGCGGCGGTCATCAAGAGTCACCACAACGTCGGCGGCCTGCCGGAGGATATGAAGTTCCAGCTGGTGGAGCCGCTGCGCGACCTGTTCAAGGATGAGGTACGCGCCCTCGGGCGGGAGATAAACCTGCCGGAGGATATCGTCTGGCGCCAGCCCTTCCCCGGCCCCGGCCTCGCCATTCGCATCGTCGGCGAGGTGACGGAGGAGAGGCTCGATATTTTGCGGGAGGCGGACGCAATCGTCTACCAGGAGATCAAGATCGCCGGACTATACCGCAAGGTGTGGCAATCGTTCGCGGTGCTGCCGGCGATGAAGAGCGTCGGCGTTATGGGCGATGAGCGGACGTACGCCTACACCATCGGTCTGAGGGTGGTGGCGAGCGAGGACGGTATGACCGCCGACTGGGTGCGGCTGCCGTACGAGGTAATCGACGTCATCTCGCGGCGGATCGTCAACGAGGTAAAAGGGGTCAACCGGGTGGTGTACGACGTCACGTCGAAGCCGCCGAGCACGATCGAGTGGGAATAAAACGAAGCCCCGGCGCAAGTCGGGGTTTTTATTTTTGGCGTTTTACCGAAATATTATGTTTTTTATTATATCTCCCAATAAGCCAAGAAATATTGAAGCATGTATTGTTCGATGTATCATTGGGATGTTAGCAACTTTTGACCTAATTTCTAGATATGGATAAACCCATCTAGTGTAGTCAAAGATTATTCTAAAGAGATATAGAAAAACCCCAAAAAGGTAAAAGTGAAATGCAACGACAGAAATAGTATTCCATTGGATCAAGTATGTGTTAAATGCAACATTTAGTTGCCGTAGGCAGCATGCGTCGTATTACAGCTTAAGGGGCCGCAAATCGCCCGTCGACGACGCCGCACCAGCCGCAAAATCACGTCCATGTTCGATTGCGGCCTCGCGCTGCCGTCCACGACAGCGAGTGCGGTGTCGTTACAGACCATGGCGTTCACGGCCCCTAGCGCCTCCATAAAGGCGCAGTGTGCGCTCTATCTCGGGTGTCCACGCGGGGATAGGAACTAGAGAATTGGGTAGGGTGGAGATTGTAGGGGACGACGGATGGTAGGGCGGGGAAGGGGTGGCCGACCCGGCATTGGGTCAACCCACCGTGTCAGAGCGAGGACGGCGGCCGCTACTTAGCGAGAGAGCCGGTAACGGCTGGCCGTACGCCGCTATCGGTCAGGAGACCGTTAGCGGCGTACGGCCAGCTGTCGGCGACGAGGTTAGTAAGTCCGCCGCCCGCAGCGTGTGGGTGACCCAATGCCGGGGACAGCCGGGGGGTGAGTATTGTGCCTCAATAATAAGAAGACCACCCCCGGGGCGGTCTTCTTTACGTTATCATCATATCACATGTTTTTGGTCAAATAGTCCACTAAAAGTCCACTTTTCGTCCAAAACGCTATTTCTGTGAGAATAATTTTCGGCCATGGGCAGTAAACGGAAAAATAAAACCCCCGGCTTGCAGCCGGGGGTGAGGGGTCAGGCTTTGATGTCGAGGTTGTTGCCGAGGTTGGGGGGCGAGGCGGGCGGGGAGGACTGTTTGAGCAGGTCGACGATGTTCTGCCCGTCGCGGCTGAAGGTGTCGAGGGCTTTTTTCATTACGAGGAGGCCGGCGCCGTCCGCTTTGGCCGACAGGGTGACGGCCGGGTTTACCGACATGATGTTCATCGCGCACCTCCCGTGTTGTTTATATATCGTCTATTCGGCGGGCCGGTCAAAGAATTCCTGCCGACCGGGGTCCTATTTATCTGGGGACAGGACGGGACAGCGCGGTAGGGGTTGGCTCGGGCGATTGAGCCAGCGGATGGGCGGAGGGGGGATGCCAGATGACGGCTATCGACATCACGGCTCTGCTGCTGCTTTTACTTCATACAATCTGGTTGTGCATGAATAGGAAGAACAAGAGTTAATGCGGGTGGCTGACTATTATCCGCTGGTATTACCGGACAGCATCTTCCGCGAACAAGGGCCGTGCGACAGGCATGGCCCTTGTCGATTCTGGGCGGTGAAGCGGTCTATTGGAACAGTTCCTGTTCTTTTTTGCGGCGCTCAACCTGTTTTTTGAAGATGTATTTGACGATTTCGCCGCGTTCCCGCTCTTTGATGTCTTTGAATTCGATGGCGGCGGCGTGCCGGTCGCCGGGTTCCTCGGGGGGGATGTCGCGGATGACTTCGCCCGTCGTTTCGAGGGTGCAGACGCCGGGAAGATGGAGGGTAATCTTGACTTTCGTGCCGGCCGCGAGCGGTTTGCTTAAAGCAACCCTGAGGCCGCCGGCGCTGATGTCTTTGGTGAGGGTGGCGATGACGCTGTTTTCGCCTGCGTCTTCAACGAGTTCGAGTTTGACGTCTAGTACGTCGTGGAGGCGGACGTAGGCGCGCATCTGGATTTTTTTGAGGTCGGTGGGCGGGGAAATTATCCACAGGGGAATGGGGTCTTCGACGGTGCGGAGAAGGATGGTGTTGAAAAGGAAGGCGCAGCTGTCGGCAGCCACGCGGATGCTGAGTTTGCGTCCGGGCCAGGGAGGCAGGAAAAAGCCTCGGCGGTAAGGGGCGGCAATGGTCATGGAGCTAGGGCCAATGTCTTCGATACGGCTGGAATAGACTTGGCGCTGCTTGGAATCAGGATCTTCGACGATTATGTCGATTTTTTGGGTCACGTGAAAGTTTTTCATGCGGCCTTTTCTCCATGCAGGCGAGTTGTGTGAGTTAGTATCGAGGTTCGACAGGGCGGAGCGGTTTTCCTGCCGGGTATGGGACGGACGGAGGCGGAGCATAGGACCTGACACCCGCGAAAATAAGGCATTGGTCCGTTTTCAAGCTGCGCGTGTTTGTGGTTTAATTAGGTGAAGCTCTTAACGAGTGTGAGAAGAGGAACGGGAGAATGGAAAAGCGCAACTTCGCGGGCCGGGCGAGGTTGCGCTTTTCCGTGGGTTTGAGGGCAAAAGGCGGCGATAATAGGCAAAATCCGGCGCTAGGGCCCGGCTGTTTATGGGGCTGGCCGCTTTTGACGACGGAGAGCGGCGGCGCGGGGTATGACGCTCTTGCGGACCGTTTCCTTTTTGTTGGCAGGGCATGCTATAATATTAGCTAAAAAGCTGTATTTTCGAGGAGAGTGTTATAGAGGTTTGGACACGCCTTCATTAGGTTCGGAGATCGGGATAATTTTCTCGCTGATTGTCGCCAACGGCTTCTTCGCTCTTGCCGAGATGGCGATTGTTTCGTCGCGGGTGAGCCGCCTAGAGCATATGGCTTCCCAGGGCGACCGCGGCGCGGCAAGGGCGCTGAAGCTGGCCCAGGAGCCGACGGATATGCTGTCGGCCGTCCAGGTGGGCATTACCCTGATCGGTATCATGACCGGCGCTTTCGGCGGCGCGACCCTTTCGGGGCATCTGGCGGTCTGGCTCAAGGAGGTGCCGGCGCTGGCCCGGTTCGCGGATCCGGTGAGCCTGGTGCTGGTGGTGGCAGGGATAACTTATGTTTCGCTGGTCGTCGGCGAGCTTGTGCCGAAGAGGATCGCTCTCAACAACCCCGAACCGATCGCTGTGCTCGTGTCGAGGCCGATAGGCGTGTTCGTGCTGATCAACCGGCCGCTGGTGCGGCTGCTGAGTTTCTCGACGCGCCTGGCGCTGGCGGTGCTTCACGCCAAGCCGCCGGATGAGCCGCCTGTGACTGAGGAAGAGGTAAAGGTGATGATCGGGCAGGGGGCGCAGCACGGGGTGTTCGAGGAGAGCGAGCGGGAGATGGTGGAGAATATCTTCCAGCTCAGCGATATGCGGGCCGGGGCGCTGATGACTCCCCGCGTGCAGATCGAGTGGCTCGATCTGGAGGATTCGGCGCACCAGAATCTTAATATTATCGCCGCCGGCCGCCATTCGTGCTTCCCGGTGGCGAGGGGCAGCCTCGACGAGATCGTGGGCGTGGTGTTCACGAAGGATTTGCTGGCCGACCATGTGGCCGGCAAGGAGCTCGATTTCGAGCATTTGGCGCGCGAGCCGATTTATGTGCCGCGTAGCATGCCGGCGCTGAAGATGCTGGAGGCGTTCAAGGAAGAGAAAATGACTATCGCCCTTGTTATCGACGAATTCGGCGGCATCGACGGCTTGGTGACGCTGAACGATATTATGGAGCATATCGTGGGCGAGATAGCGCTGGGCGACGGTGCGAACGACGAGGAGGCGGTCCGCCGGGAGGATGGCTCGTGGCTGCTCGACGGGATGATGGATGTTGAGGATTTTAAGGAATTGTTCAGTTTCGGCGAGCTGCCGGAAGAGGAGCGGGCCGGCTACCAGACGCTGGGCGGGTTCGTGATTTCTTTCCTCGGCGATATTCCCCAGACGGGGGACAGCTTCACATGGGGCGGGTACCGGTTCGAGGTGGTGGACATGGACCGCACACGGGTAGATAAGGTGCTTGTATTGGCTTTGCCGCCGGAAAATGATAATGGCATTGTTGAGTATCCCTCGGTTTAGGTCGGGGGATTTTTTTTTGCCCTGTTCGGGGCAGACTATCGCCAGGAGGTGGTGATCGGTGCCGAAAAAGACGGACAGCGAGGCGTTCGCGTCGGAGTATGCGATGAGCGCCGGCGATAACGCGGCGTCGCGGGAGCAGATCGATAGGTCGATTGTTTCCGGTGATGTTGCCAATGAGCATTCTTTCCGCGCCGCCTGCATGCGAGGCATGGAGGACATCTCCCAGGGCAGAAAAGACGGAAGGCGAGGAGGCGGTTCCGCGTGAAGAAGAGGCTTGTCGGCGGTTATTTCTCCAGTGTGCCGTTGGCTCAGATTATTGCCGCCACCGCCGATATCGCGCCCGAAGACGAGGTTCGGGACGACAGCCCGGACGGAGACGGTAACGAGGACTGACGGAAGGACAAAAGCCCCGGACGAGCGCCGGGGCTTGGTTTTGCGAGCATGGATGTGAAGGCGCTGAAGAAGAAGCTGCAGCTTTATGGGTTCAATAACCTGACTAAGACGCTGAGCTTCAATATGTACGATATCTGTTACGCGACCAGCCTGCAGCACCGCGGCGAGTATATCGCTTATATCGACGAGGAGTACAGCGCTGCCCGCCTGACGGCTATCCTGACGACGGTGGCCGGCATCATCGGTGCGAACATCCTCAATGTCGCCCAGCAGGATTACGAGCCGCAGGGGGCGAGCGTAGTGATGCTGATTTCCGAGGGCAAGGAGGGCGACGCTTTTGCCCAGGTGAACGCGGCCGCCCCGGAGGTGAGGTCGGCCGAGGCGGTGGTGGCCCATCTCGATAAGAGCCATATCACGGTGCATACTTACCCGGAGAGCCATCCCGACAAAGGTATCAGCACTTTTCGCGCCGACATCGACGTTTCGACGTGCGGCGAGATTTCACCGCTAAAAGCGCTCAATTTCCTGCTGGGCAGCTTCAATTCGGATATCGCCATTCTCGATTACCGGGTGCGCGGCTTTACCCGCGACGTGACCGGCAAGAAGTATTTCATCGATCACCGGATAAATTCCATCCAGAATTACATCGGTAAGGAGAGCCGCGACCGGTACAATATGATCGATGTTAACGTTTATCAGGAGAATACTTTTCATACCAAGATGCTCCTCAAGGAGTTCGATCTCGACAATTACCTTTTCGGCACGGCGAAGAAAGAGCTGCTGCCGGGCGAGAAAAAGAAGATCAAACAGCGCCTGAAGAGGGAGATGGCGGAGATTTTCTACGGCCGGAATATTCCCAAGGTATAACGGAGGTGGCGAGATGACAACCGCCCAGTTCAAAGCGGCAGCATTGACGAGCGAGATTGGCCTTAACGCCATCGCCGTCCATTTCGGCATCCGCCGCAAGTACCGGTGGGAGGACTCGCTGGCGCTGGGCGAGAGCGCTTTGAAGGGCGTGGTGCTGGAACCGGCCGGCAAGTCGGTGCACATTTTTTCGTTCGGGTCAATGGTGTTCGTGAACTGCCAGCATCATGAGATTATGGATGTGATCCGCTACCTCGGGCAGGTGGAGAGCGGCCTGGCGAACGTGAGCAGCCTGACGCATACCGACGATTACCGCCTCGAGGTCGCGAAGGAAGAGGAGCCATCGGTCAACAACGATTGCCTGGTGGTTTCGCGGGAGGAGGGCTACCAGCGGGAGCTGGTGGCGACGGTGCTGGCGAAGTCGGTGGCGCTGGAGCGGACGGAGATCGGCACGAATGCCTTGCTGGACGAGATCGAGGATATCGTGTCGCTCCTGGGGCAGGGGCGGCTGACGATGTCGGACGAACAACTGGCCCGGATGTCGGCGCGCATCCTCGGTTTCCGCCTGAGTACGCTGTCGTATATCATGCTGCTCGATAAGCCGGATATCACGTGGGTGAATGAGGAGGCGGCGGCGCTTTACGACGAACTGGGGGCGCTGTTCGAGCTGGCCGACCGCTACGAGAGCATCCGTCACAAGACGGAGGCGCTGATGGATATTACGACGGTATTCGCGGGGCTGGCCCATGCCAAGCGCGGCAACCGCCTGGAGTGGGCGGTGATCATCCTCATCGCCATCGAGATTGTGCTGTCGCTGACCGATATGTTTCTGAGATAGGTGGGCGTAAAATGCGAACGTTTTGCCGCCTGTTGTCAAAAAGGTTCACTTTTTCGTTGACACTGTACTGCTGCCGGCGGTAAAATATATATGAACAACTGAATAGCTCGTATAATTTTGGGGATATGGCCCAAATGTTCCTACCAGGCGACCGTAAATTGCCTGACTACGGGTGAAAGTGTACCTAGGGTTCCGCATGACCGATGTCGCTCGTGCGCTTCGGCTTGGTCTGGACCGAGTGGTACAGGCGCCACTTGATGACGCTACACCGGAGGGATAAAAACCCGGGCGGGGAGGTTTCGCTCATTACGAGATGGAATTCCCCTGCCGGGTTTATTTGTTTTCCCGGCTGCGGGGGGCTGAGGACCAGTGGAGTTGGCGCTCTGGCCGGAAGGTGAGTAAAAAACGGCGCCGCGGGTATAATGGGAAACAGTCTAGCAGAATGGGCAGGTGAGGCTATGCTGGAGAAACTGTTTTCCCTGCGCGAGCGCCAAACCGACGTGAAGACGGAGGTGCTGGCGGGCGTTACAACTTTCATGACGATGGCGTATATCCTGTTCGTCAATCCGAGCGTCCTGGGGACGGCGGGCATGGACAAGAACGCCGTGCTGCTGGCGACCGCCATCGGCGCCGGCTTGGTAACGATCATGATGGGGGTGTTCGTCAATTATCCGATCGCCCAGGCTCCAGGGATGGGACTTAGCGCTTTTTACGCTTTCACGGTGGTCATCGGCATGGGGGTGCCGTGGCAGACGGCGCTTGGGGCGGTGTTCATTTCCGGTCTTATCTTTATCGCTCTGACGGTTACCCGCGTCCGCCAACTGCTGGTGGAAGGGATACCGGCGTCGCTGAAGTACGCCATCACTGCCGGCATCGGTCTGTTCATCACCATCATCGGGCTGAAGCTGTCCGGGCTTATGACGATCCGGCTGTCGCTCATCCCGCCGACGCTGGAGAAGCTTGTCGCCGCTAAGGGCAACGGCACGCCGGCCCACTTCGAGACGATGATCGAGCTGGGCAGCCTGGCGGAGCCGCAGGTGCTGCTGGCGGTGTTCGGCCTGTTGCTCATCGGTGTGCTGACCGCCCGGAAGATGAGGGGCGCTATTCTCGCCGGCATCGTGACGACCACCACTCTGGCGATTTTGGCAGGGGTGGTCAAGGTGCCGCCGGGTTTCAGCCCGGTGGCGGTGCCCGATTTCAGCCGCAACGCCTTCTTGGCCCTCGATATCTGGGGTGCCCTGAATATGGGGCTGGTGACGATTATTTTCACCTTCACATTCGTGGAGCTGTTTGATACGATGGGCACGCTGGTCGGGACGGCGACCAAAGCCGGGCTGATGGACAAGCACGGCCGCTTTCCCGGCATAGGCAAGGCGATGCTGGTGGACGCCACCGGTGTTAGCCTCGGCGCTGTTTTGGGGACGAGCACGATTACTTCGTTTATCGAGAGTGCTGCCGGCATCGGCGTCGGCGGTCGCACCGGCCTGACAGCCGTGACCTGCGGCCTGCTCTTCCTGCTGGCGCTGTTCTTCACGCCGCTGGCCGGGCTTATCCCGGACGCAGCCACCGCCCCGGCGCTTATTATCGTCGGCGCCATGATGATGGAGGGGGCGCGCCACATCGATTTTGCCGATCTGAGCGAAGGGTTGCCGGCGTTTTTGACGATCACGCTGATGCCTTTTACATACAGCATAGCCAATGGCATTTCCGCCGGCCTGGTCTTTTATCCGCTCTTGAAGCTGGCGACCGGGCGCGGCCGCGAGGTGCACTGGATAGTGTATGTGATGGCGGCGCTTGTCGTGATAAGGTTCGTTTTCCTGGCCGCCTAGGCCGGGGCATCGATATTAAGGGGGAGTAACATGAAAGTAGCGATAGTCATGGGCAGCGATTCCGACCTGCCGGTTCTGGAGCCGGCGCTCAAGACGCTGGAGGAGTTCGGGGTGGCCGCCGAGGTGGTGGTGGCATCCGCCCACCGCACGCCGCAGAAGGTGCACGATTTCGTGACAACTGCCGCCGACCGCGGCGTGGGCGTGTTTATCGCCGCCGCGGGCGCCGCAGCCCACCTGCCGGGCGTCGTCGCCAGCTTTACGACGCTGCCGGTCATCGGTGTGCCGGTCAACAGCACTTCGCTGGGCGGGATGGACGCGCTGCTGAGCATCGTGCAGATGCCGGCCGGCATCCCGGTGGCGACGATGGCGATCAACGGGGCGAAGAACGCCGCGCTGTTCGCGGTGCAGATCCTGGGGACGGCCGAGCCCGCGCTGCGGGAAAAACTTGCCGCCTATCGCCGGACGATGGCCGCCGAGGTCGAGCAAAAAGCCGCCAAGGTGACTGCCAGTCTAAATAAATGATTGATACGGAGGAATGAATGATGGCCCAAATGCTTTATGAAGGCAAAGCCAAAAAGGTATACGCGACCGAGAATCCCGACGAATATCTGGTGTACTTCAAGGACGACGCCACCGCTTTCAACGGTGAAAAGAAGGGGACAATCCTTAACAAAGGCATCCTGAACAACAAGATTTCCACCTTCTTTTTCGACTTGCTGGGCAAGAACGGCATCCCCCATCATTTCGTGCGCATGGTGAGCGACCGCGAGATGCTTGTCAAGAAGCTGACCATCCTGCCGATCGAGGTGGTTATGCGCAATATCGCCGCCGGCAGCCTGGCGAAGCGCATCGGCTGGGAAGAGGGGCGCAAGCTGCCGCAGCCAGTTGTCGAGCTTTATTACAAGAACGACGAGCTGGGCGACCCGCTGATCAACGAGTACCACGCCAAAGCGATGGGACTGGCCGACGACGCGCAGCTCAAGGCCATTCAGGAGCTGGGCCTGAAGATCAACGCCATATTGAGTCAGTATCTCAAGGAAAAGAAGCTCGAACTTATCGATTTCAAGCTGGAGTTCGGCCTTCACAACGGTCAACTGCTCCTGGGCGACGAAATTTCCCCCGATACCTGCCGCTTCTGGGACAGCGAGACTGGCCAGAAACTTGATAAGGACCGTTTCCGCCGCGATCTCGGCGACGTAGAGGACGCCTACAAAGAGGTGCTGTTCCGCCTGACAGGCGAGAAGTATTGAGGTGACTGACGGAGTGAATTGTGAACTTTTAAGCGACAAACCGCGCGAGGAGTGCGGCGTATTCGGCATTTATTCCCGCCACGACGATGTGGCCCTGAACACTTATTGGGGACTGTACGCCCTCCAGCACCGCGGCCAGGAGAGCGCCGGCATCACCCTGACCGACGGCTGCGAGATGGACATCCAGCGCGGCATGGGTCTGGTGGGCGAGGTGTTCCGCAAGGGGCTGCCGGAGATGGAGGGGGCGTATATCGCCATCGGCCATGTGCGTTATTCGACCACCGGGTCCAGCCTGCTGATAAATACCCAGCCGCTGATGGTGACGTATTCGGGCGGGCATATCAGCCTCGCCCACAACGGCAATCTGACCAACGCCCGCGAGCTGCGCGTTGACCTTGAGCAGAAGGGCAGCGTATTCCAGACTTCGATCGACAGCGAGGTGATCGTCAACCTGATCGCCCGTTCGGGCAAGAGCACGATCGAGGAACGGGTGTTGGAGAGCGTGGCCCGGATTGAAGGCGCCTACTGCCTGGTGATCATGACCGACGACAAGCTCATCGGCGTGCGCGACCCCCACGGCTTCCGGCCGCTGTGCATCGGCAAGCTCAACGGCGGCTGGGTGCTGGCGTCCGAGTCGTGCGCCCTCGATTCGGTGGGCGCGGAGATGATCCGCGACCTGGCGCCGGGTGAGATGGTGGTTATCGACGACGACGGTCCCCGCTTTTTCAGCTTTGGACAGGGAAAACGGCGGGCGCTGTGCATTTTCGAATATATCTATTTCGCGCGCCCCGACAGCATCATCGACGGGCAGAGCGTGTACGCGGCCCGTTTCGCCATGGGGCGTCAGCTGGCCCGCGAGAGCGGGTACAAGGCCGACCTCGTCATCTCGGTGCCAGATTCGGGGACGACGGCGGCCCTAGGCTTCAGCTACGAATCGGGCGTGCCCTTCGCCGAAGGGCTGATCAAGAACCGCTACATCGGCCGAACCTTTATCCAGCCGGAGCAGCAGAAACGGGACACGGGCGTGCGCATCAAGCTGAACGCCAACAGGGCGGTGGTGGAAGGAAAGTCGGTCATCATGGTGGACGACTCGATCGTCCGCGGCACGACGAGCGGCAAGATCGTCAAGATGCTGAAAGAGGCGGGCGCGACGTCGGTCCAGATGTGCGTGAGTTCGCCGCCGATCGGGTATCCCTGCTATTACGGCATCGATACGTCGGCCCGCAAAGAGCTGATCGCCGCCAGCAAGCAGGTGGAGGAGATAAGGGACTTCATCGGCGCCGACGCGCTTTATTATCTCTCGCTGGAGGGATTGTACGAGTCGGTGGCTAACATTAAATACGACCGGATGTGTTACGCCTGCTTCAACTGCGATTATCCGTGCAGCATACCCGGCGGGGACGACGCGGCGAGCAGCAAATTCGTATTTGAAGCGGCCGCAAGCCGCAAGAAACGCGGGGGAGAGGAATGAGCGAGGGATTGACATACCGCCAGGCCGGCGTGGATATCGACGCCGGCAACCGGGCGGTGGACCTAATGAAGAAGCATGTGCGGGCGACTTATCGACCCGAGGTGTTGGGCGATATCGGCGGCTTCGGCGGCCTGTTCGCCCTGAACGCGGGCGGATACAAGGAGCCTGTGCTGGTGAGCGGCACCGACGGGGTCGGCACCAAGCTCAGATTGGCGTTCATGATGGACAAACACGATACCATCGGCCAGGACGCGGTGGCGATGTGCGTCAACGATATCCTGGTGCAGGGGGCCGAGCCGCTGTTTTTCCTCGATTACCTGGCGGTGGGCCGCCTGGAGCCGGAGAAGGTGGCGGCGATCGTCAGCGGCGTGGCCATTGCCTGCCGCGAGTCGGGCTGCGCTCTCATCGGCGGCGAGACGGCCGAGATGGCCGGCTTCTATCCCGACGGCGAGTACGACATCGCCGGCTTCGCGGTCGGCATCGCCGACAGGTCCCGCCTGATAACCGGCGAGGGGATCAAACCGGGCGATGTACTCATCGGGTTGCCGTCGAGCGGTCTTCATTCCAACGGTTTCTCGCTGGTGAGGAAGATCTGTTTCGATGTGAAGAAGTTCGGCGTGGACGCCGTCATCCCCGAGCTTGGCAAAACGCTGGGCGAAGAGTTGCTGACACCCACGCGCCTATATCCGCGGGTTTGTCTGCCGCTGTTCGGCAGATTTCCCCTCCGCGGTCTCGTACATATCACCGGCGGCGGCTTTTATGACAATATCCCCCGTGTGCTGCCCGACGGCTGCGGCGTGACGGTCGGTGCGTCGGCGTGGCCCATGCCGCCGATTTTCGCTCTCCTGCGGAAGTGGGGGCAGGTAGCCTGGCCGGAGATGTACCGCACCTTCAACATGGGCATCGGCATGATCCTGGTGGTGCCTGCAGGCGAGGCGGAGGCGGTGCGTAACGACCTAGCCGGCCGCGGCGAGCGGTCGTACGTCATCGGTACGGTGACGTCCGGCGAGCGGACTGTGACCATCAGGGGAGGCGTCTTCGATGAATAGGACGGTGCTCGGAGTTCTGGTGTCGGGGCGGGGCAGCAATCTGCAGGCCATTCTTGATGCCATACTGGCCGAACGGCTGAAGGCGAAGATCGGTGTCGTGATCAGCGACAACCCGGGCGCGCTGGCATTGAAGCGGGTGGCCGGCTTCGACATCACCACGACCGTCATCGAACGCAAGAAGTTTGCCGACAAGCACTCGTTCGAGCAGGCGATCGCCGCCGAACTTCAGCTCCATCACGTGGAGCTGGTCGTGCTGGCCGGCTTCATGCGCATTCTCAGCAGCGATTTTATCGGCCGGTTCCCCGGCCGGATCATGAATATCCACCCCGCGCTGCTGCCCGCCTTCCCCGGGCTGGAAGCCCAGGCCCAGGCGGTCAGGTACGGGGTCAAAGTATCGGGCTGCACGGTCCACTTCGTCGACGAGGGTGTGGACACCGGCCCGATCATTCTTCAGGAGGCTGTGCCGGTGCTGGACGGCGACGATGAACACGCTTTGGCCGAGCGTATCCTCCATGTCGAACATCGGCTTTATCCGCGGGCGGTCGGGCTGTTCTGCGACGGACGGCTCAAGATCGAAGGGCGCAAGGTGATCATCACGGAGAAACGGTAGGTGGCTGAAATGAAGATCGAACGGGCGCTTATAAGCGTTTCCGACAAGACGGGGGTGGTGGAGTTTGCCCGCGTTCTCCACGGTCTGGGTGTGGAGATCATCTCCACCGGCGGGACGATGAAGACGCTGAAGGAAGCGGGCATCCCGGTGGTGTATGTCAGCGAGATCACCGGCTTCCCGGAAATAATGGACGGCCGGGTGAAGACTCTCAACCCGTACATCCACGGCGGCATCCTCGCCATCCGCGACAACCCCGACCATGTTCAAGCGATGCGTCACCACAAGATCAAGGGCATCGACATGGTGGTGGTCAACCTGTATCCCTTCCGCCAGACGGTCGCCAAGCCGGACGTCACACTGGGCGAGGCGGTGGAGAATATCGATATCGGCGGTCCGGCGATGATCCGGGCGGCCGCCAAAAACTTCGCCCATGTAGCGGTTGTGGTCAACCCGGCCAATTATGGCCTGATTGCCGGCGAGTTGGCGAAAAAGGGCGAAATTTCCCAGGAAATACGGATGGAGTTGGCGAGAGAGGCCTACAGCCATACTGCCGAGTATGACGCCTGCATCGCCCGCTATCTCGCCGGACAGCTTGGCCAGGGGCGTTTTCCCGCGCGCCTGCAGCTGGTATTCGACAAGGTTCAGGATCTGCGCTACGGGGAGAACCCCCATCAACAAGCGGCTTTTTACCGTGAACAGGGCTTCGCCGGGCCGGGGGTGGCGGGCGCGCGGCAGCTTCACGGCAAGGAACTGTCGTTCAACAATATCGTCGATCTCGAGGCCGCCTTTAATATCGTGAACGAGTTCGCCGCGCCGGCGGCAACGATTATCAAGCACACCAATCCTTGCGGCACCGGCACGGGCAACAGCCTGGCGGCGGCTTACGCCAAAGCGTACGAGGCCGACCCGGTTTCGGCGTTCGGGGGCATTATCGGCCTCAACCGCGAGGTGGACAAGGCGACGGCCGAGCAGATCGGCCAGCTGTTCGCCGAGGCGGTGATCGCTCCTGGCTACAGCGCCGAGGCTTTAGCAGTGCTGAGCGAGAAGAAGAATGTCCGTTTGCTGGCGGCCGGGTTTGGCCAAAGTGTGGACGCCATGGATATCAAACGGGTGTCGGGCGGCATCCTCGTGCAGGATACCGACGCCGGCGACCCTGAGGCGAAGATTACGGTTGTGAGCAAGCGGCAGCCGACCGCCGCCGAGCTGGAGCAGCTCGGTTTCGCCTGGAAGGTGGTCAAGCATGTGAAGTCGAATGCGATCGTCGTGGCGGCGGACAACCGCACCATCGGCGTGGGCGCCGGGCAGATGAACCGGGTGGGGGCGGCGAACATCGCCCTGGCCCAGGCCGGCGAAGCGGCCGAAGGCGCTGTGCTTGCTTCCGACGCTTTCTTCCCCTTCAGGGATACGGTGGATGCCGCGGCCAAGGCGGGCGTCACCGCTATTATCCAACCGGGGGGCTCGGTCCGCGACGAGGAGTCGATCAAGGCGGCGGACGAGCATGGGATGGCGATGGTGTTCACGGGTGTCCGTCACTTCAAGCATTAGTTACGGTCATTGATAAAGCCCCATCTGCGGCGTTGCTCCTCGGCTGTCATCCTCAGCGTACGTTCGTGTACGCTTCCGGTGTCAGCCTCCGGTGCGCCTTGCATCTGGGGCTTTCTGAATGGCCTAAGCCAAATACTAGGCCTATGATCTTATATAAGAGGTGATATTGATGCGTGTTTTGGTGATCGGCGGCGGCGGGCGGGAGCACGCTCTGGTGTGGAAGCTGGCGGCCAGCCCGCGGGTGGAGAAGATTTATTGTGCGCCCGGAAATCCGGGCATCGGCGGTCTGGCCGAGTGCGTCGATGTCGATGTGAACGACAATACCGCGCTGGTTACTTTCGCCTGGGAGAGGAAGATCGACCTGACGGTGGTGGGGCCGGAGGCGCCGCTGGCCAACGGGGTGGTCGACGTTTTCGCCGCCCATGGTTTGAAGATTTTCGGCCCAACGCAGGCGGCGGCCAGGATTGAGGGCTCGAAAGCGTTCGCGAAGGACCTGATGCGCAAGTACGGGATACCTACCGCCGGCTACGGCGTCTTCACCGACGCCGCTGCCGCCAAGGCATATATAAAGGAGCAGGGGGCTCCGATCGTCGTCAAGGCCGACGGCCTGGCAGCCGGCAAGGGTGTGGTGGTGGCGATGACGGAGGCTGAAGCGATGGCTGCCGTTGATATGATAATGACGGACGCCGTCTTCGGGATGGCCGGGGCGCAGGTGGTTGTCGAGGAGTTCATGCAGGGCGAGGAGGCTTCGCTGCTGGCGTTCACCGATGGCCGGACGGTTATCCCGATGGTTTCGGCTCAGGATCACAAACGGGTTTTTGACGACGACCGGGGACCGAATACCGGCGGCATGGGCGCGTATGCGCCGGCGCCGGTGGTTACGACGGCGGTGCTGGAGCAGGTGATGAAGGAGATCCTTCAGCCGGCGGTGGATGCCATGCGCGCCGAGGGCTGCCCGTACTGCGGCTGCCTGTACGCCGGCCTGATGATTACCGACGCGGGGCCGAAGGTGGTGGAATTCAACGCGCGCTTCGGCGATCCCGAGACCCAGGTGGTACTGCCGCTATTGGACAGCGACTTGCCGACGGTGCTGGAGGCTTGCATAGACGGTACGCTCGATCAGGCCGCGGTGGCCTGGCGAGACGAAGCAGCGGTGTGCGTGGTCATGGCTGCCGGCGGCTATCCCGGGGAGTACGGCAAGGGGGACGCCATCAGCGGCCTGGACGCTGCCGCGGACGTCGGGGCGGTGGTTTTCCACGCCGGCACGGCGCTGAAGGGTGGCGCTGTAGTCACCAACGGCGGCCGGGTGCTGGGCGTGACGGCGATGGATAAGGATGTGCTTCGGGCGATCGAGAAGGCGTACGCAGCGGTTGATAGGATCAGCTTCACGGGGGCGCACTGTCGGCGGGATATTGCCCGCCGGGTGATAAACAGACTCAAATAACGTGGCGGCTGTCTAATAGGTCCAGCTGCGGCGTTGCTCCTCGGGGTCTTGCATCTGGAACCTATTAGACAGCCGCCGGCGACTCGTTGTTTTAAGGGCAGGTGACGCTATGGAAGTGTCTTTAATCGCCGTGAATATCGTTTTGATATTGGTGCTGCTGCTGGGGGTGGGGCTGACGCTTTTCACGCTGCCCGGTAATTTCGTCATTTTGCTGGCTGCCGTCGGCTACGGTTTTTACGAGGGGTTTGCCCGGTTCGACAGCGGTTTTTTGTTCGCGCTCGGCGGACTGTTCCTTGTCGGCGAGGCGGTGGAGTTTGTCGCTGGCATGCTGGGGGCGAAACGCCAGAATGCCTCGTGGCGGGCGATGGGAGCGGCGCTATTGGGCGGCCTGGCCGGAGCGGTCCTTGGGTCGGCGGTGGTGCCGGTGCTGGGGACGCTGGCCGGGGCGGTGGCGGGGGCGTTCGGCCTTAGCTATGCTGCGGAGTACAGCAAGACGGGCGACAGGGAGAAAGCGGCGCGGGTGGCGCGGGGAGCGGCCGCCGGGCTGCTGGTGGGCACGCTGTTCAAGCTGGCCGTGGCTGTCGGGATGGCGGCAGCGATCGTTGCGCGCTTGATGTGGTGACTGACCGATTAGTCAATTTTGCGTTGACAGCCTTCCGTGGGCCTCCTATAATTAAAAGTATAAAGAGCATGGAGGTTACCATGGCCTATTACCGCGAAGACCAGCATGGCGACGATTCGCGCTCCAAGCGCCAGCAGATTCTTGAGGCCGCCTACGCCGTTTTTTCCCGCAAGGGTTACCACCGGGCGACGGTGGATGAGATCATCGCTCTGGCGGATACCGGCAAAGGTACGGTGTATAATTATTTCAACAATAAGGAGCAGCTTTTCTACACCCTTATCCGCGAGCGTAGCCAGCCGTTCGAGACGGCGCTGCAGCAGGCGGCGGATGATGACCAGCCTACGCTGGAGAAGCTGCAGACGATGATCAGGCTTTTTCTGCGGTTTTATTTGGACAACGCTGCCCTCTGGCGGGTGATGATGCACGAGATCCGCGGCTTCGGCAGTGACGGACTGTCTTATGTGAAGGCGGAGATTCGCGACAAGTACCGGGAAGGGTTCAACCGCACGATCGGCCTGTTGGCTAAGGTGCTGCAGGAAGGCATCGATCAGGGCCTGCTCAGGGATGTCAATGTTAAGCACGCTTCCTACGCTTTGTTCAGCGTGATCGTGGCATTGGCATTTCAGCAGTTCGTGGATGATGTGGATGAATCGGCCCGCGAGGTAGCGGAAACTTTCCTGTACGGTATGGCCCGGAAGTAACCCGGCTTTTTTATATGCCGGTTGCTGACCGGGCGGTCAATTGCATGGGGGAACCTCTTTCGGCCAGGAATGGCTGAAAGAGGTTCTTTTGTTTTACTTGCAAGGCGGCGGGAAAAAAGATGTTGAAATCTGGAAACTAAAATACTATAATAGTTTACAAGGGCGGAAGTTTGTGGGCCGTCTCCGAAAAAGTATTGCAGGTGGTAGGTATGGAAGATATAAAAGAGATTATCCTCGACAAGGCGCGGGAGCGGTTCGACCGCTTCGGCTACAAGAAGACGACGATGGACGAGATCAGCCGGGATTGCCGCATTTCCAAAAAGACGGTATATGAGCATTTCCGGGATAAGGAGAATCTGTTCAACAGCCTGTATTTGCGCGAGTGCCGGTCGGCCAGGGACACGATTTTCGCCCGCATGGGCGATGTGGCTGATCCGCTCGACCGCCTCATCCGGCTGTTGAGGACAGCGATCGGCTATTTCAACGAGGATAATTTCCTGACAAGGCTGCTGCGCGACGATTACGCGCTGTTCGCGGCCTGCTTCACTTCCGAGCACCAGCGGCTGATGGACGATGAGCTAATCGCGATTATCGCCGGGATGATTAACGACGGCAAGCTGCAGGGGAGAATCCGCGCCGTGGACGCGGAGATAGTGGCGTACGCGGGGTTGAAGCTGTTCGAGGCGTTCAGTTATATGCGCACGACCCGTTTCTCCGCGGAAAGAGAGGATCAGGAGTATTACACCGAGGTGCTGGTCGATTTTATCGTCCACGCCTTAACCGGCAGGTCGGCTAGCGCTGGTTGACGGGCAAGGATACGGAGTTTGGAGGTTAGCGGGATGGAGAAAAAGCGGTTGTTGGGCGGGATGGCGCTGATCGTCATCGCCGGCTTGCTATTGGCGGGGTGCGGGAATAAGGAAAAGGCCAAGGAGGAAGCGCCGCTGGTCCGCACTCAGGTGGTGAAGGTGGACGGCGCCGGACGGCCGGCCAGTTATGCCGGCGAGGTGCGCGGCCGGTACGAAAGCCAGCTCGCTTTTCAGGTCGGCGGCAAGATCGTGAAGCGGACGGTCGATCTTGGCAGCACGGTGAGGGCCGGAGACGCCCTGATGGAGATCGACCCGAAGGATATAAGTCAGGCGGTGGCGGTGAGTTCGGCGCAGGTTTATTCGACCGAGTCTCAACTGAAGCTGGCGGAAAGCAATCTGCGCCGGTACCGGCAGCTGTATGAGCAGCAGGCGGTCAGCCGCGCGCAGTACGAGCAGTATCAGAACGCTTACGACGCGGCGCTGGCTGCCGCACGCCAGGCTTCGGCCCAGCATGCCCAGAGCTCGAACCAGCTGGGGTACAGCGTTTTGCAGGCCGACGGGGCGGGAGTTATTGCCGCCGTGAACGCGGAGGTGGGCCAAGTGGTGAGCGCGGGCCAGACTGTCGTTACGCTGGTGCGCGACGGCGAGCGGGAGGTGGAGATCGACGTTCCCGAGAACCGCGGCGAGGCGCTGCGCAAGGCGGGGCAGATCAGCGTCACTTTCTGGGCGCTACCCGGGGTTACGGTGGCTGGTAAGGTGCGGGAGGTGGCTCCGATGGCGGATAAGGTCTCCCGCACTTACAAGGTGCGGGTGAGCCTGCCGGAATGCCCGCCGGAGGTTAGGCTGGGTATGACCGCCAACGTGACTGTAGCGGCCGCGGGCAAGGAAAAGGCCGCTTCTATCCCCCTGGCGGCAATCTACCAGACCGGCAATGACCCCGGTGTGTGGGTGGTGGAAAACGGTGCCGTCAGTCTCCGGAAGGTGCGGGTCGGCGCGTTCGGAGACGGAATGGTCGAGGTGACGGAGGGGCTGAGGGACGGAGAACTGATCGTGACGGCAGGTGTGCATAAGTTGCGTGAGGGACAGAAGGTGCGCACGGGTGACGGACGATGAAGAACGTCAACCTAACCGAATGGGCGCTCAACCATCGAGGGTTGGTGTATTATTTCATCATCCTGATCTTTATCATGGGGATTGTGTCTTACCGACAGCTGGGGCGGATGGAAGACCCCGATTTTGTCATCCGTCAGATGGTCGTTTCCGCCGTCTGGCCGGGGGCGACGGCTCGCGAGGTAGAGGAGCAGGTCACCGATAAGATTGAGAAGAAGCTGCAGGACACGCCGGGGCTGGATTATCTGAAGAGTTACTCGCGGCCCGGGCAGACGGTCATTTACGTGACGCTGAAGGAATCGCTGAAGGAAAAGGATGTCCGGCCGACATGGGTGGAGATCCGCAACCAGATCAACGATATCAAGGGCACTCTCCCGCAGGGGGTGGTGGGCCCCGTCTTCAACGACCGCTTCGACGACGTTTTCGGCTGTATTTATGCTTTGACCGCCGATGGATTCACGTACGAGGAGATGCGCGACCGGGCCGAGAAGATCCGCCGCATCCTGCTGGGCGTAAAGAACGTCAAGAAGGTTGAACTGATCGGCGTTCAGACGGAAAAGATTTATATCGAGATCGAAAACAGCAAGCTGGCCAAGCTGGGCATCGACCCCGGCGCGATCATCAGCACCGTTAAGGCGCAGAACGCGATGACGGCCTCAGGAATGATCGAGACGTCTTCGGATAACGTTTACCTCAGGGTTTCCGGCCTGTTCGACGATCTGGAGAGCATTCGCAATCTGCCGATCCGGGCGGGGCGAACGTTCCGGCTCGGCGATATCGCTAGAGTGGAGCGCAGTTATGGTGAGCCGGCCGATCCCAAGATGTATGTCAACGGCCAGCCGGCAATCGGTCTCGCCTTGTCGATGGATAAGGGCGGCAATATTCTGACTCTCGGCGAAGACCTGAAGAAGGCGCTGACGCAGATCAAGAAGGATCTGCCGCTGGGACTGGAAATAACTCAGGTGGCGAACCAGCCTAAGGTGGTGGAGGATTCGATTGGTGAATTCGTGAAATCGCTGGAGGAAGCGATTGTCATCGTGCTTGTCGTGAGTTTTCTCAGCCTTGGGGTGCGATCGGGGATTGTGGTGGCGCTGTGCATTCCGCTGGTTATCGCCGGGGTTTTCGCGGCGATGAAGATCGCGGGCATTGATCTGCATAAGGTTTCCCTCGGGGCGCTGATTATCGCTCTGGGCTTGCTGGTGGACGACGCGATCATTGCCATCGAGATGATGTCGGTCAAGTTGGAGCAGGGATGGGAACGCTTCGAGGCTGCCTGCTATGCTTACAAGGCGACCGCTTTCCCGATGCTGACTGGGACGCTGATAACCTGTGCCGGGTTTATCCCGATCGGCTTTGCCAAAGGGGACGCGGCGGAGTTTACGAGCAGCCTGTTCGCGGTGATTGCAATCGCGCTGCTGCTGTCGTGGCTTGTTTCGGTTACCGTTACCCCGTTGCTGGGCTATAAGCTGATCAAACCCAAAGTGGCGGGCGTAGGCGGGCACGATATCTACGATTCGCGGTTTTACCGGCTGTTCAGGCAGGTGCTGACCTGGTGCCTGCACAACCGCCGGCTGGTGCTCGGCATCACGGCCGCGGCATTCGTGGGGTCTCTTTTCTTGCTGAAGTTTGTGAAACAAGAGTTTTTTCCGCCCTCGGTGCGGCCGGAGATTATCGTGGAGTTGACGCTGCCGGAGGGTTCGTCGCTGCGGGCGACGGAGGCCGAGGCGTCAAGGATGGCCGAGTTGCTGGCGGACGATCCCGAGATCGACAGTTACAGTTACTATGTCGGCCAGGGGGCGCCCCGGTTCGTGCTGACGACCGACCCTGTGCTGCCGAGCGCGAATTATGCCCAGTTCGTTATTGTGGCGAAGGATCTGCAGGCGCGGGCCAATTTGCAGGGGAAGATCGACAAGCTGCTCGATGGCAGTTTACCGAATGTGCGCGGCCATGTGAAGCTGATTCAGACGGGTCCTCCGTCGCCTTATCCGGTGATGCTGAGGGTCAGCGGCTACGAGCATGAAAAGGTGAGGGCGATCGCCTGGCAGGTGGCCGATAAGTTGGCGGGCGATCCCAATCTGGTGGATATAAATCTCGACTGGAACGAGAAGAACAAGGTAATGAGGCTGACCGTGGACCAGGATAAGGCGCGGCTGTTGGGGGTCGACAGCCAGAGCCTGGCGTCGAGCCTGCAGATGCAGCTGTCGGGGGCGACGATCACGGAGTTTCGCGAGAGGGATAGGACGATCGCCGTCGTGTTACGCCTCGAAGACCAGGACAGGAAGGATCTGTCGGCGGTCAAGAATTTGCCCGTCCATATCGGCGGCGGTAAATTCGTCGCGCTTGAGCAGGTAGCCAGGATCAGCTTCGAGGCCGAGGAAGGGCTGATCTGGCGCCGGGATCTGAAGCCGACGATTACCGTTCAGGCGGACGTGGCACCGGGGATTACCGGCAACGACGCGAGCCAGAAGGCTTTTAACAGCCTCGCCGCGTTGCGGGAGAAGCTGCCGCCGGGTTACAACATCGAAATCGCCGGTTCGCTGCAAAGGAGCAAGGAATCGATCAGATTCCTGCTACAGCCGGTGCCGGCGATGGTTATCGTCATCATCACGCTGCTGATGCTCCAACTGCAGCGGATTTCGCTGATGTTGCTGACACTGCTTACCGCGCCGCTGGGCATTATCGGCGTAAGTATCGCGATGCTGCTGACCCAGCGCCCGATCGGCTTTGTGGCCGAGCTGGGAATCCTTGCGCTGGGCGGGATGATTATCCGCAATTCGGTAATCCTCATCGACCAAATAGAGCAGCATATTAAGGACGGGGCGTCGCCGTGGGAAGCGATCGTCGATTCGGCGGTGCTGCGGTTCCGGCCGATAATGCTGACAGCTGCGGCCGCCATCCTGGGGATGGTTCCGCTTCTGCCCAGCAAATTCTGGGGGCCGATGGCGGTGGCGATCGCCGGCGGATTGTTCTTCGCTACCGTCCTGACACTGCTTGTCCTGCCGACGATGTACGCGGTCTGGTTCAAGGTGGCGTCACCGGCCCGGGAGGCCCCGGCTTCGGAGGGTGGACACACGGCCGGGCATTAGGGTGGGCGAAGGACGAATAGAAAAACACGTGGGGGAGCGCTTAAAGCGCTCCCCCTTCTTTTCGTACAATTTAAATTGTACCGCTAACCGTTTGCCGGCAAACGCAAACGTGTCGTCAGTTTTCGATATTGAATTGCGGGTCCCAGGTCAGATCCATAGATTCGTCATCTGCAGGAAGATCAGGGACTTGGGTTGGCGTTCCGTCAGGACCATTCACTGGAATCACCCCATTTCCCGGTTGTCAGTTTTGTCTTTTCTGCTCGTCCCTTTGTCTTTATTATAAGACATTACTGGCGGTTTTTCAAGTGCTCATTGTGTATACATATCAGGACATCCAGCGTTTACCAGGTGGCGACGACCGCACCCTGAAAGCGCCGGCCGATGTAGTCCTTGACGTGGTCGGAATGGTAAGCGTCGATGAGCGTTTTGACCGCAGGGTTATCCTTGTCTTTGGCATGAACGGCGATGATGTGGGGAAAAGGCGAATCATTCCCCTCGCTGGCGATGGCGTCGCGGGCCGGGACGAAGCCGCCGGCGACGGCGTAGGCGCTGCCGATGGCCGCGAGGTCGAATTCGGGCAGCCGCCGGGCGATATCGGCGGCGTCTACCTCGACGATGCTGATCCGGCGGGGATTGGCGACGATGTCGGTTGTGGCCGCCTGCAGACCGGCGCCAGGCCGAAGGGCTATAAGGCCGGTTTTCTCCAGCAGCAGTAAGGCCCGTCCGCCGCCGATGGGGTCGTTGGGGATGGCGACCGTCGCCCCGGCAGGCAGGTCGGCGGCATGGGCGATTTTTTTCGAGTACAGCGCCACAGGGAAGGCGACCGTCTTGGCCACCGCCACCAGCGGCAGCCGGCGGTCGGCGACTACGCTATCGAAGTAGGGCAGCGACTGGAAGCTGTTGGCGACGACGTCGCCCGCGAGGAGGAGGGCGTTCGGCTTGAGGTTGTCGTCATACTCTAGTATTTCGATCTCCAGGCCGTCCTTGGCCGCCATCTCGCTGGCCGCGTACAGGATTTCGGCGTGGGGGCCGGAGGTCGTGGCCACTTTGAGTTTGCTGCCGCTCGTTTGGACGGCGGGACCGAAAACGCCGGCGAGCAGGGCGGCGATGGCGGCGAAGACGATTATCGGCAGAAGGGATTTTTTCATGGAAACCCTCCATATGCTAAACCGCGGCTGCGGGCGCCGCTAATGACAGTTTATACTGCAGCCGGCTTTTTTTGCAAGTAGGATGTATAAGCGTTTTCACAAATTAAAGAATAAAAGAAGTGAAGCAGGAACGGGGCTAGGAAAGGCCGAATAATTAGGAAACGGATGCGGAGGGTAAAGGAGTTGTTTTTATGCCGGTAAATCCGAGGCTGAAAGATCCCCTCAACGATCAGCTTTTCGCCGGGGTGCTTCTTCTTCAAACAGAGGAGGAGTGCTACCAGTTTTTCGAGGATATCTGCACAATCGGCGAACTGAAGGCGATGGCCCAGCGCCTTGAGGTGGCCCGGATGCTCAAGCACGGTCGCACCTACGACGATATCGTCGCGAGGACGGGGGCGAGTACGGCCACGATCAGCCGGGTCAAACGCTGCCTTTATTATGGCGCGGATGGTTACAAAACGATTATTGCACGCCTGGATGGTGAAGAGACGAAATGAGCAAAAGCCCGTTTTTACCCCAGATTCCCTATGGGACCAAAGATTTTCTCCCCCGCGACGCAAGGCGCAAGCGGGCGGCCGAGAACGCCCTGGCCGGCCTGTTCGCCCGCTGGGGGTATGACGAGGTCGTGACGCCGACCTTCGAATACCTGGAGACGCTGACTGTAGGCGTCAGCGGCGATCTTGTCCAAAGCCTGTTCAAGTTCTTCGACAAGAATAACGCCATCCTTGCCCTGCGGCCGGATATGACCACGCCGATCGCCAGGGTGGCGGCGACCCGTTTCCGCGAGAGCGTCCCGCCGCTGCGCCTTTTTTACCTGACGAATGTTTTCCGCCAGGAACAGGCTCAGGCCGGACGGCAATGCGAGTTCTACCAGGCCGGAGTGGAGTTGCTGGGAGCGGGCGGGCCGGCGGCCGACGCCGAGGTGGTGGCCCTGGCGGTCGCCGCTCTGCTGGAGGCCGGGTTGACGAATTTTCAGGTCGGTCTCGGCCAGGTCCAGTTCATTAACGGCGTGATGGCGGAAAGCGGCCTGACGGCCACCGAGCAGCAACGGGTCAAGCAATGCATGGTCAGTCGCGATCTTGTCGGCCTGGGGGAGATACTGGCCGGCAGTTCGCTGAGTAACGACGCCCAGCGGCTCATCCGCGAGATACCGCTGCTGCACGGCGGCGACAAGGTGGTAAACGAGGCCTACCGGCTGGTGGGCAACGATACCAGCCGGGCCGCGCTCGACAATCTGGCCGACATCCGCCGCCTTCTTGCCGGCTACGGCGTGGAGCGCTATGTAACGTTCGATCTCGGCCTTATCCGCGATTTCGATTATTATACCGGCATGGTTTTCGAAGGCTATACGCCGGGCCTGGGCTTCCCGCTGTGCGGCGGCGGGCGCTACGACAATATGGTGGCCGCTTTCGGAGTGGATTGTCCCGCTACCGGTTTCGCCATGGGGATCGAAAGAATCCTGCTGGCGCTGGAGCGGCAGGGAATCACGCCGCCGGAAGCAGTGCGCGACGCGTACGTGGCCTGGGGGGGAGGGGCGCTGGCAGCCGCCATCGCCGAAGCCGACCGCCTGCGCCGCGAGGGACGCACGGTGGAGATGGCCCTGGAGGCTTGTTCGCGTTCAGAGGCGGAAGCGGCGCAGGCGGCCAAGGGCTATGCAAGGCTGATGTACTTCGACGGCAATGTGGCGCCGGGTTAAACAGGTTTTCGCCGCGCTGACCGCCAAAGTGACGGCGGCTGACCGTGAGTTTGTCGCCTCGTGGCTCACGCCCGTCGAACGGGCGCTGTTCTTCGCGATGAACCTGCCAGATCAGTGCCACGCCATCCGGGTCGCGCATACCGCTCGCTGCCTCGCCGCCGGGCGGAACGACGTCGATGCCGGTCTGCTGACGCGGTGCGCCCTCCTTCATGACGTCGGCAAGGTCAAGGGAGATGTAAGCACGTTCGATAAGACATTCGCCGTCCTTGCGCACCGGTTTGTTCCCGGAAGGGCCGAAGGCTGGGGGCGGCCGGGCCGTGGCGGCAGGGTCGCAAACCTTCGCCACGCCCTCCATGTATATTTCCGCCACCCGGAGCGGAGCGCGGCCCTGCTGGCGGACATTGGCACCGACGAGCGGCTGATCGCGATAATTCGCCGTCATCATTGGCCACGGTCGTCCGGCGAGCCGCCGGAACTGACGATATTGCGCGAAGCGGACGATTTGCATTGAAAAGGGCCAAAAGGAATAATCCTTTTGGCCCTTGAAACATTATAGTTAATCAGTAGCCTTTCGTCTTGTCGATGATATTGAACATCTCTCTGTTCTGGGTGTAGCGAACGAGGTTGTCAGCGAACAGCTTGACGGCCCGATCGAGGTAGTAGGGCGATATGGCCGCGAGGTGCGGGGTGACGATGACGTTGTCCATCGCCCACAGCGGGCTGTCGGCCGGCAGCGGTTCGTTCTCGAACACGTCTAGGCCGGCGCCTTTTATTACGCCGAGCTGCAGGGCGATCGCCAGATCGGCCTCGCGGACGACGGCGCCGCGGGCGATGTTGAAGAAATAGGCGGTGGGTTTCATGGCCCGGAATTCTTCGAGGGTGAACAGGCCGGCCGTCTTGTCTGTCAAGGGTACTGCTGAGACTACGAAGTCGGAGACGCCAAGCATCTCATGGAGCTGTTCGGGCTTATAGAGTTTGTCGACGAAGATCTCGGTCGTCATCTCCTGCTTGGTGGCGACGACTTCCATGCCCAGTCCTTTTGCTTTTTTGGCGATTTCGCGGCCGATACTGCCGAGGCCGACGATGCCGATGGTCTTTTCGTGGATTTCTTCCGTGGGCACTCTGTCCCATTTGACGGCCTGCTGCTGGCGGATGAGCAGGTTGAGGCCGCGGGTAAAGGCCAGCATCATCGCGAAGACGTGTTCGGACACCGGGATGCCGTGAATGCCTTTGGAGTTGGTGAGGATGGTGTCGCTGGTCTGGATCTCCGGAAAGGTCAGGTTTTCCACCCCGGCGCTGAGGGCGTGGACCCATTTCAGGCGGGGCGCGGCCAGGTAAAGGGGACGGATGTCCGTCCAGCCCCAGGCGACCAGGATATCGGTAGCGGCAATGTGTTCACCGGCATGCTCAAGGTCGGTTACGGTCACGGTGATGCCTGGCATCACGGCGGTGATGGCGTCCTTGTGGCGGTCGGCCAGGTTGTTGAGGACGAGAATGTTGAGCGCGCTCATGCTGAGCCCCCTTACGAGGATTATTATCTGTCAAATACTTCTACACATACGTAAAAATTCCTACATGAGGGGTTGACGCATTAATCGCCCTAATGATATCATATTACCATATTAATGCTTTAAATAATTAAAGTGGGGGTGCGCTGATGACTTCCAGTGATATGGATTACCTGACGATCGCCCTGCCGAAGGGGAAACTGTTTGCGCCGGCCGCCAGGATGCTGGCCGCCGCCGGCTACACCGCCGACGGGCTGAGCGAGGATTCCCGGCGGCTGGTTATCGCCAACGAGGCGCAAAAGATCAGGTTCGTCATCACAAAGACGGCTGACCTTCCCACGTACGTGGAGTATGGCGCCGCCGACGTCGGCATAATCGGCAAGGACGTGCTCGCGGAAGAGAACAAGAATGTTTACGAGCTCCTCGACCTCAAGTTCGGGCTTTGCCGCATGGTGGTGGCCGTGCCCGAGGCGCTGCGCCAGGAGAAGTTGACCGACTATGCCCATATGCGGGTCGCGACCAAATACCCCAACACGGCCGAACGGTTTTTCCGCGACGCTGGCATCCAGATGGAGATAATTAAGCTCGGCGGCTCGATCGAGCTTGCCCCGATCGTCGGGCTGGCGGAGATGATCGTCGACCTGGTGGAAACCGGTCGCACCCTCAAGGAGAACAAGCTCGCCGAGGTTGCGCAGATTAATCAGGCGACCGCCAGGTTCATCGCCAACCGGGTGAGTTTCAAGATGAAATTCGACCGCATTAACCGGTTGACCGAGGATCTCAGGCGGCTGGCCGAAAGCGAGAACAGATGATGAAAATAATCGACGCCCGCAATAAGTCTTTGGAAGAGATAAGGCCGTTGCTTGTGAAGCGGCCTTTTGACGCCGTGGAACTAGGCGAGGGCGCGCGCGCCCGGGTGAGGGCGATGTTCGGCCGCGAACTGACGGCGGCTGAGGTGGTGGCGAGGATAATCGCCGATGTCCGCGATGAAGGCGACGCTGCTTTGCTGCGTTATACCGAGCTGACTGACGGCCCGCGGCTGACGCCCGCCACGATGGTCGTGAGCGCGGCTGAATTTGCCGCCGCCAGAGAGGCGGTGGAACCGGCGGTGATGGCGTCGCTTATGAAGGCGATCGCCAATGTCCGCAGATACCATGCCGAAAGGGTGCCGAAGTCTTGGCTGACCGAGCGGGAGCATGGGGCGAAGCTAGGGCAGAGGTGCCTGCCGCTCGAACGGGTGGGTGTGTATGTTCCCGGCGGGACGGCTGCTTATCCTTCGTCGGTGATTATGAATATCGTGCCGGCGGTTGTGGCCGGGGTTGATGAGATTATCATGGCCGTTCCGCCGGCGCGGGACGGCAGCGTTAATCCGTATGTGCTGGCCGCCGCCGAGGCGGCCGGGGTGACGACGGTAATCAAGGCGGGCGGCGCCCAGGCGATTGCCGCCCTGGCGTTCGGCACCGCCACCGTGCCCAAGGTGGACAAGATTACCGGACCGGGCAACATTTTCGTCACCTTGGCGAAAAAGGCGGTGTATGGTTACTGCGACATTGATATGCTTGCCGGCCCCAGCGAAATCCTCATCGTCGCCGACGGCGGCGCCGATCCGGACTATGTAGCCGCCGATTTGCTCAGTCAGGCCGAGCACGATGTGCTCGCGGCGAGCATATTGATCACCGACAGTCCCGCTCTGGCGGCGGCGGTCGAGCAGGAGACGGCCCGCCAGCTCGCCGCCCTGCCGCGGTCGGGCATCGCTGGCGAGGCGCTGGCGCGCAACGGGCTGATTATCATCACCGGCGATATCGACGCCGCGATGGAGCTTGCCAACATCGCCGCCCCCGAGCACCTGGAGATTCTGACCGCCGATCCGTTCGCCCTGCTGCCGGCGGTAAGGCACGCCGGCGCCGTGTTCCTCGGGCCGTATTCGCCCGAGCCGCTGGGCGATTATCTGGCCGGCCCCAATCATGTGCTGCCGACCGGCGGCACGGCCAGATTCTACTCGGTGTTGTCGGTCGAGACGTTTATGAAAAGAACGAGCGTTATCGCTTACACCGAGGCGGCCCTGAGCGCGGCGGGCGAGGACGTCATCCGCCTGGCGACCGCCGAAGGGCTGGAGGCGCACGCCAACGCGGTACGGATAAGGAGGCGTAAAGATGTGGCAGATTCGTCCCGGACTTGACAGCATTAAATCGTACTATGTTCCCGATATCGCCTGGCCGGTCAAGCTGGACGCCAACGAACGGGCCGAGGCGCTGCCGCCGGCGGTGCAGGCCGGGATAGCCGAACGTCTTGTGGCAATTGCGGGCAACCGTTACCCCGAAATCGGCCAGCACAGCCTCAAAAAGGCGCTGGCAGTCGGGCTGGGGCTCGACCCGGAAAACATAGCCCTCGGCAACGGCTCCAGCGAGGTGCTGGCGGCCATCTGCCGGGTTTTTGGCGGCGTGGGGCGGAAAATCGTTTATCCTCACCCGTCGTTCTCGATGTACAAGATATATTGCCGGTTGGCCGACAGTGAACCGTTGACGGTAGAGCTCGACGCCGGGTTCGCGCTCGCGCCTGAGAAGGTTTTCACCACCGCCCTGCAGGAGCAGGCGGGCCTGATCATCCTCTGCAATCCCAACAATCCCACCGGCGGCGAGATGTCCCCGGAGGCGGTGGAGTACATCGTGGCCGGCGCCCGCTGCCCGGTGGTGGTGGATGAGGCTTACGGCGAATTCGCCAGGCAGTCGGCCTTGCCGCTCCTCGGCAAGTATCCCAACCTGATCGTCGCCCGCACTTTTTCGAAAGCTTACGGTCTGGCCGCCGCACGAGTTGGCTACGCCGCGGCGAGCAAGGAGATAATCGCCGCCATCGGCAAGGTGCTGCTGCCTTATCACATAAACGCATTTTCTCTGGCAGCCGCCGAGACCGCCTGGGAGATGAGGGACGAGTTCGCGCCCGGCATCGCCCGGACAGTGGCCGAACGGGAGCGGGTGGCAGCGAAGCTCCGTGAAATGTCCGCCGTCGAGGTATTCCCGTCGGCGACCAACTTCCTGCTCTTTAGGAGCAGCCGTGCCAAGGAACTGGCCGAATACCTCACCACTCAGGGTATAGGAGTGCGGGATTTTAGCGCGGCGCCTGCTCTGGTCGGCTGCCTAAGGGTCACGGTCGGGACCGCGGCCGAGAACGACGCTTTTTTGGCAGCTACCGGAAAATTCATCCGAGGCGAGGTGTAGATATGAAACGTGTCGGCAGTGTCGACCGCAAGACAACGGAGACGGATATCAAGCTGACCGTGGGACTGGACGGCTCCGGGCAGGCAGAGGTCGCCACCGGGGTGGGCTTTTTCGATCACATGCTGGTGCTGTTCGCCAGGCACGGTTTGTTCGACCTTGACGCCAGGGTAAACGGCGATCTTCACGTCGATGCCCATCACACGGTGGAGGATACCGGCATCGTCCTCGGTCAGGCGCTCGCCAGGGCGCTGGGCGACAAGAGGGGTATCCGCCGCTACGGCACGGCCTTCGTGCCGATGGACGAGGCGCTGGCGATGGTGTCCCTCGATGTGAGCGGCCGGCCCTTTCTCCAGTACGATGTGGAGGCTCCGGCCTGCGTTATCGGCAGCTACGCCGGCGAGCTCACCGAGGAGTTCCTGCGGGCGCTGGCGGTAAACGCCGGGCTGACCATCCATGTGCGCCTCATGGCAGGCAGGAACGCCCACCATATCCATGAGGCGATTTTCAAGGCTCTCGGCCGGGCGCTCGACGAGGCGACGCGCGTCGACGAGCGCATCGTCGGCGTAATGTCGAGCAAAGGGGTATTGTAGTGAGTAACGTGATCGCGATTATCGATTACGGGGTAGGCAATCTGTACAGCGTGGAGAAGGCTTTCACGCGCCTGGGCGCGGCTGCGGTCGTGACAAGCGATCCTGCGGCGATAATGGGCGCCGCTAAGGTGGTGCTGCCCGGCGTGGGCGCTTTTGGCGACTGCATGAGCAATCTGGCGGAATACGGCCTTGCCGGCACCGTCCGCGCGGTGGCGGCCAAGGGCACGCCGCTGCTCGGCATCTGCGTGGGGCTCCAAATTCTTTTTGACGGCAGCGAAGAGGACCCGGGCGTGCCGGGGCTGGGGATTTTTCCCGGCATGGTGTGCCGGTTGGTCGCCCCCGGCCTGAAGGTGCCGCATATGGGCTGGAACAGCCTGGGGTTTAGCGGGGCGAGTCCGTTGTTCGCCGGTTTGCCGGAAAACCCCTACGTTTATTTTGTGCACAGCTACCACGCCGTGCCGGACGACCCCGCCCTGGTAACGGCCTGGACGGAGTACGGCGGCAGGGTGACGGCGGCCGTGGGCCGGGGAAATGTGCACGCCGTCCAGTTTCACCCCGAGAAGTCCGGTGACGCCGGTCTGAAAATACTGGCCAATTTTAAGGAGCTTGCCTTATGATAATATTTCCCGCGATCGATATCCGCGGCGGCAAATGCGTGCGCCTCACCGAGGGGCGGTTCGACGCCGAGACGGTTTACGCCGACGATCCTGCGGACATGGCGCTGCGCTGGGCGGCCGAGGGGGCGGAGTATCTCCATGTCGTCGATCTCGACGGCGCTCTTGCCGGTCAGCCGGTAAATATGGCGGTCGTCAAGCGGATCGCCGCGACGGTGAACCTCCCTATACAGCTGGGCGGCGGCATCCGCACCCTCGCCGCTGTCGACGCCGCGCTAGCGGCCGGCGTGGCGCGGGTCATCCTCGGCTCGGTGGCCGTAAAGCAGCCGGCGCTGGTGAAGGAAGCCTGCGCCGCTTACGGCGATCGCGTTGTTGTCGGCATCGACGCCAAAGACGGCGTCGTGGCCGTGGAGGGGTGGGGCGTGAGCGGCGGCGTGGGGGCGGAGGAACTTGCCGCCCGCATGGCGGCCGCCGGGGTGGCCCGCATCATTTACACCGATATTTCCCGCGACGGTACCCTCACCGGCGTCAACGTGTCCGCCACCAGCTCCCTCGCCAGGGCGGCGGGCGTGCCGGTCATCGCCTCCGGCGGGGTGAGCAGTCTGGCCGATGTAGCCGCGGTAAGGGCGGCGGAGGCCGACGGGGTGGAAGGGGTCATCATCGGCAAAGCCCTTTACACCGGCGCGGTCAGCCTGCCGGCGGCGCTGAAAGCGGCCCGTGGGGAGGAGGGCGCAGCGTGTACACGAAACGGATAATCCCCTGCCTGGATGTAAAGGACGGGCGGGTAGTCAAAGGCACTAATTTCGTCGGCCTCCGCGACGCCGGCGACCCGGTGGAGCTGGCGTCGGTCTACGACCGCGAGATCGCCGACGAGCTGGTTTTCCTTGATATAACCGCCTCGGCCGAGGAACGCGACACGATGGTGGACGTGGTCAAAAGGACGGCGGCCCAGGTTTTCATCCCCTTTACCGTCGGCGGCGGCATCCGCACCCTGCAGGACATAAGGACAATGCTGAAGGCAGGCGCCGACAAGGTGTCGCTCAACACGGCGGCGGTGAAGAACCCGAACATCCTGGCCGAGGGCGCCAAGCGGTTCGGTCGCCAGTGCATCGTGCTGGCGGTCGACGCCCGTCAGGCGGGGCCGGGCAAGTGGGAGGTCTATGTAAACGGCGGCCGCACCCCGACCGGTATCGATGTACTGGAGTGGATCAAGGAAGGAACCGCCCTCGGGGCGGGGGAGATCCTTCTTACCAGCATGGACCGTGACGGGACGAAAGACGGCTACGATATCCCCCTGACGCGGGCGGTTTCCGAGGCGGTGGACGTGCCGGTGATCGCCTCGGGCGGGGCGGGCGAACTGGTCCATTTCTACGATGTGCTTGTGGACGGCAAGGCTGACGCCGTGCTGGCCGCGTCGGTGTTCCACTACGGACAGTTCACCGTCCGCCAGGTGAAAGAATATCTCCGCTCGCGCGGTGTGGAGGTCAGGCTATGAACACGGACAAGATAAAATTCGATCAGCAGGGCTTGGTGCCGGCGGTCGTCCAGGATGCCGCCTCGGGCGCGGTGCTGATGCTGGCGTATATGAACGCGGCGTCGCTGGAAAAGACGCTGACCACCGGGGTGACCTGGTTCTACAGCCGCAGCCGGCGGGCGCTGTGGCAAAAGGGCGAGACCTCGGGGCATGTGCAGAAGGTGCGCGAGATTTACTACGACTGCGACGGCGATACGCTGCTGGTCAAGGTGGATCAGCAGGGCGCCGCGTGCCACGAGGGCACGTTCTCCTGTTTCAGTCGCCGTCTGGACGGGGCCGAGACCGATCGCGACACGTCCGCGGCCGCCGATTATAAGCCGGCGATGATGGTGCTTTACGAGCTCTTCAACGTCATCAACGACCGTAAGGCCAACCCCAAGGAGGGGTCCTACACCTCCTATCTGTTCGATAAAGGGCGGGACAAAATCCTCAAGAAGGTGGGCGAGGAGGCGGCGGAGACGATCATCGCCTCGAAGAACGACGACAAGCAGGAAATCCTTTACGAAATGGCCGACCTGTGGTATCACTGCCTGGTGCTGCTGGCCCACCACAACATCACGCCGACGGAACTCCTCGACGAGCTCAAGAGCCGGCGGAAATGAAACGAGGCCGTTTATAAAGCCCGGCAGGGCTCTATAAACGGCCTCAAGATTTTTCGGGGTGTCACAGGCGCTGTTCGTATTCTTTCTCCAGTTCGTCCCACCGATCGAAGAAGTTGTACTGGAAGCGGCCGGGGTGGAAAGGGTCGAGCAAGTCGGACTGGCCGGTTATCTGGGGGAAATTGATTTTTTCCACGTCTTTCCCTCCCGTGAAGCGTATTTACGTTAGTGTTTACCCGGCAGGGATCGGACTATCCGGCGACGAGGCCAGGAAGCTTAACTCCTTATAATGGCGAAGCTGGTCGCCGAAAGACATCCTGTTGAGGCCGCTGGGGTTGGGCACGACGAAGTCGAGTACCTCAGGCACGACCCTGCCGTGCTGGAGACCGCAGACGACGTCCTTGAGGACGGCGAACTCGCGGTAGACGCCGATGCCGGCGTAGCAGGCGATCCGCGGCCGGTAGCGGGCGAGCTTGTCGATGAGCGCCAGACGGCCCAGGCGGTATTCCTCGCGGGTTATTTCCGCCGCGGCTTTTGTCGGGCGGGGCACGATGTTGGTGATGCCGAGGCCGAGGGAGAGCAGCGCTTCGTCCTCCTCCGGCCTGAGCTGCCGGGGGGTAAGGCCGGAGGCGTGCAGCAGTTTCCAGAAGCGGTTGGAGTGGCCGGCGAAGTGGCGCCCGATCTCGGCGGAACGGATGCCGGGGTTGAAGCCGATGAACAGGACGGTGAGGCCGGGGCGGATGATGTCGCGGACTTCTTGCACTCGATCATCTCCTTGGCAGGATTGGCGCGTGCCGGGCGGGAATTTATCCGGTAACGGCGGCTCCGCTATGAGCGGGCCGCAAAAGGAGGCGTATTTTATGAACGGCCAGGTAGTCGTCAGCGTATCCGCAGCCAAGCGGCTGATCGCCCTTGCGGTTTATGGGATGCCTGAGGTGCTGGCGGCAAGGGAACGGGGGAAGCTTGTACTGAAGGCGGGGACTACCGTAGCCGCGCTGGCCGAGCTCTTCGGCGTGGCGCCGCTCCGCATCGGCGGGCGGATCACCCCGGACGGGGCGAGGACCGCGAAAGTGTTGGTGGAGGCGCCGCATTACGTGCTGGTCGAGGGCGGCCGGTGGCGGTGTATAGACCACTGCCTGGACGAGGAACTGGCGGCGATGGGGCCGGACGATGTGTTCGTCACCGGCGCCAACGCCCTGGATATGTATGGTACGGCCGGACTGATGGCCGGGCTTGCCGGCGGCGGCGCGGTCGGCAAGGCGTTGAGCATGATTTGTTCGGAAGGGATACGGACGATAATCGCCGTCGGGCTGGAGAAGCTAATACCGGGATCGATAGCCGATGTCAGCCGCAAGGCTGGCCGCAGGCGGATCGACCGTTCGATGGGGATGGCTGTGGGCCTGCTGCCGCTGTTCGGCAGGGTGGTGACCGAGCGGGATGCGCTGGAAATGCTGACCGGCGCGGCGGTGACGGTGATCGGCGCCGGGGGGCTGGGCGGCGCGGAGGGGGCGACGACGATGCTGGTGGAGGGAACGGGTGAACAGGTGGATAGAGCTTTCGACCTGGTCAAGGCCCAGGCGGACCGGTCGACGGCCGGCGCTGCCGAGAGCCTCGTGTCCTGCGGCGAAGGCGGCTATTATTGCGCCAGGCACGCCGGCTGCATCTACCGTCGGGGGCAGGGCGATGAATGAACTGGTTGTCGCCGGGTGGGCGACGGCGGATATAATGAAGAGCGTGCTGCCGTCCCTGTATATCGGCTTGTTTTTCGCCGGTTTGTTCGCCAATCGCGGCGGCGTAATAGGCGGCCGGCGGCTGCTGCCCGCGGTGGCCCGGCTGACCGGACTGCCTCCCGCCTGCGCATTGTCTGTGGTGCTGGCGGCCGGCGACCGGACCGCGGGCATGGCGGCGGTGGCGCTGGCGAAGGAGCGGGCGGGGCTGTCGGACGGGGAGGTGATCGCCGCCAATCTGGTGGCGAAGGCGCCGTCGGTGGTGCAGTTTTTCGTTTTCTCTTTTATTCCCATCATGGCGGCGCTTTATCCGCCGGGGGTGGCAGTAAGGTTCCTCGCTGTCTACTTCGCGGCTTTCGTGATCATTTCGCTGACCGGGGTTGTTTACGCCCGCCTGCTAAGCGGCGGACGGCCGGGCAATTGCCCGGTGCCGGCGGATAAGCCAGTGATGGGCTGGCCGGCCGCGGTGCGGGCGGCGGTGGCGGGAAGCTGGCGGCCGTTCGTGAGTATGGCCGCCTGGATGGTAGCTATGTCGTACGTGGCGATGCTTTTTATTAAGACCGGCTACCTGCAGCGGCTGACCGATTATCTGCCGCTCCTCGCCAGCTTGGGGCTGGACGCCGGCCTGCTGCCCCTCGCCGGCGCCGGGCTTGTCAGCATGATCGGCGGTGTCGCGGCCGTGGGGGCGGCGCTCCGCGACGGAGCGGTGTCGGCGGCGGCGGTTGTGCCGCTTCTGCTGACTGTTTCTCTGCTGCATAATTTTTACGATTTGTTCGCTTCTTCCCTGCCCCGGGCGATAGGCGTTTACGGCCGGCGGCTGGGAGTGAGGGTGGCGGCGGCCGGCTTCGCGGTTACCCAGACGGTGATGCTGCTGATACTGGTGCTGACAATTAAGGGCATTGTATGAATGAACCCTTGCCAGGAGGCAAGGGTTTTATCGTTTTTCACCGGCTTCTTGTTTGCCGCGCGACAGCACCACCATGGTTGCGCCGGCGAGCACGGCGACCCCGCCGGCCAACTGAAGGGCGGTGAAGCGGTCGCCGAACAGGAGGGCGGAGAAGGCAAAGGTGAGGAGCGGTTCGAGCATGCTGAGGATGGAGGAGCGGGTGGGACCGATGAGCTCCAGGCCGCGGAAGAGGGTGAGCATGGCCATGATGGTGGCGAAGGCGACGATGCCGGCCACCGCCAGCCAGGCGGTGGGGGAGAGGGCGAAGTTCAGCGCCCCGCCGGCCGTGCCGGCGGTCAGCAGAGAAAGGGCGGCGAAGCTGGCGACGAAGGCGGTGGTGACGGTCGGCGACAACTCCCTGACCACTCTGGTGCCGAGCACGAGGTAAACGGAATATACCACAGCCGCCCCGAGAGCCATAAGGATGCCGGTGACGTCGACCGTCGACGGGGAGGCGCCGAGGACGAAGACCAGTCCCGTCATTGCAAAGGTGATGGCCAACATGTTGCCGCGGGTGAGTTTTTCCTTGTCGACGATGCTGGCGAGAATGGCGACGATTATCGGAAAGGTGTAGAGCAACAGGGAGGTGAGGGAAGCGGGGATGTAGCGCAGTGACCCAAAGAAGAGGGAGGACTGGGCGGAGTAAAGGACGCCGCCGAGCGCGAACAGCAGGGCGAGCTGACGGCGCGATACCGCGATAGTCTGCTTTTTCAGGGCGAGGTACGCAAACAAAAAGAGGGCGGCGAAAGAAAAGCGCAGGAAGAGGATAGTGAGGACGTTGGCGTCTTCGCGGTACGCGAAGATGGCGAAGATGGGCAGCAGGCTGAAGCCCAGGGCGGAGAGGAATACGAGGGCGACGCCTTTGTAGTACTGGTTCAAAACCTGGCCTCCTTTAAAATTTACCTCGCTGCTCCGCTATCCGTTTCATCTGCTCCAGCTTATCCCTTGGCGGGATGCGGATCAGGTCGCGGCGGACAAGGGTTATCGCCCCTTGCGGGCAGCTTTTGATACACGCGCCGCAGCCCAGGCAGCGACCGGATTCGATGGCGGCGGTCGGCTCCGCGGCCGTTATCGCCCTGACGTGGCAGCGCCGGGCGCAAAGACCGCAGGCGGAGCATTTCGCGGCGTCGATGCAAGCGACGAAATTGCTGGGGTGGACGGATAGGATGCCCTGCTCGTTGATGGTGCGGAGCACGCCGCAGCAACAGCCGCAGCAGTGACAGACGAAGGCGGGCCGGTTGGCGACATTGTCGGCGAGGTGGACGAGACCGAGGGCTTCAGTTCGGTCGAGGACGCGCAGCAGTTCGTCGACACCGGCCGGGCGGGCAAAGCCGCGCCGGATGAGCCATTCGGCGGCGGGGCCAAGCGAGGTGCAGACATCGTCGACCGGGGCGCTGCAGGCGGTGCCGCGGTGGTGGGCCTGGTGGCGGCAGTAGCACATCGACAGGGCCCCTGAGCCGGCGGCGCGGATCATCGCCGACGCTTTCTCGTAGTCGAGCACTTCGGTGGTGACGTCGGCCGGCATCGCGCTCTCGTAGGACCAGGTCTGGAATATCTTGGTGTCGGCGCCGAAGAACTCCTCGGCGACGCCCCGTTCGTGGTGGTAGCGCTCGAATAGCCCGGCAAGTTCCCCCAGGGGCAGAGGGCCGCCGGTGCGCATGAAGGTGTATTCGAAGAAGCCGACGACCAGGGGCGAGAGGGAGTAGAGCACTTTGTCACGGCGCGGTATATCGACGACGAGTCCCTTGGACGCCATGGTTTCGAGGAGGGGTGCGAGCTCTGTTTCCGGAAGGCCGGTCAGGGCTGCCAGTTTGTCGATGGTGGTGAACCCCTGCGGAAACTGGCTGCCGACAACCGCCTCTTTTTCGGTGTACATGATGTGGAGGATGTGCATGAGGGTTTCGTTATAAGGCGCGCCGACAGGGTTTTTGTCCAGTCGGGCGGCGAGCGCCAGAAAAACGTCGAACTTGCCGTTTCCCAGATGGCCCATTTGGCCACCTCCTTTTATTTTATGCGGCCGATGGAAAGGTGGAGGCGGTAGTTGCCGTGGCGGAGGATTTTCTCCAGCAGGGTGTTGAGGTCTTCATGGGAGGCGAGGTCGGCCTGCAGCCAGTAGCAGCCGTCGCCGCTCACCCGGTGGGCGGCGGTGATGGACTGTTCGCCTTCGAGGAAGCGGTGGAAGGCGCCGTGGTCGGCGCTGGCCATGAATACGGTGATGAAGGCTGTAAGCGGCTTGCCGATTTTGGCCGCGTCGACGCTGGCGGAATAACCGGTGATGACGCCCGCTTCTTCCAGGGCCTTGACCCGTGCGGCGACTGCCTGGCCGGTGAGGTGGACGGTCACGCCGATATCTTTCCATTGGCGGCGGGAGTTTTCCTGAAGAAGCCTGATGATGGCAAGATCGGTTTCGTCAATCATGCAGCCAAATCCTTTCCCGGCGTAATCAAATCAAGGCCAAATCTTTCACCGCGCTATCGTTTTTTGGCGCGGCGTTGTTTACAATAGAGCTAGAGACTGATTGGGAGGCTGATGATGTGGAAATACGCCTGATGAGGCATGCGACATTTTTTCTGACCGTAGGCGGGGTTAGGCTGCTCGTCGACCCGGTCCTCAGCCCGGCCGGGGCTATGTCACCTATTGACAATTCCCCGAACCCCCTCCGGAATCCTCTTGTCGGGCTGCCGATAAATGAAAGCGAATTGGCTGCGGTGGACGGCATATTGTGCACCCATACCCACCGTGACCATTTCGACGCTGCGGCGGCCGAACGGCTGCCCAAGGAATTGCCGGTGTTCTGCCAGCCGGCCGACGAGGCCAAGCTGCACGGATTCGGTTTTTCGCAGGTGACCGCCGTCCATGACAAGGCCGAGTGGCGGGGCGTATCCCTGGTCAGGACCGGCGGCCGGCACGGCAGCGGCGAAATGGCCGAGAAGATGGGGCCGGTTTCGGGCTATGTGCTCCGCAGTTCCGGCGAACCCGTGCTCTACATCGCCGGCGACACTGTATGGTGCCCGGAGGTGGCCGCGGCGCTGGAAGAGCACCGGCCGGACGTGATCGTGCTGTTTGCCGGGGCGGCGCAGTTCCTCAGCGGCGGGCCGATAACGATGGACACCGCCGACATCGCGGCTGTGTGCGCGGCGGCCCCTGCGGCGCGGGTGGTTGTGGTTCATATGGAGGCCTTCAACCATTGCCTGCTCACCCGGCCCCTCCTGCAGACCTTCCTTGACCGCGAAGGACTAGCGGGGCGGGTGACGGTGCCGGCAGACGGCGAAACGGCGAAACTGTAAAAGGATTCTGGTTGAATCGGGAGAATACCTGACTTATAATTAAGCCAGGTATTTTTTTGTTTGCCATAATAGTTTCACAGGAGACGAATGATGTTCAAATCTAGCAAAGTGCGGTTGATTCTGTTGTTGCTGGTTCTCGGCGCCCTCGTTTTTTATCTCAATTCGCCGGACAAGAAGACCAAGGAGACGGTGGCACCAAAGCAGCTCTATTCGCTAGAAAAAACCGGCGCCGGCGCGGTGGCCGATTATACGGCGACCGCCCAGCGCATCCACTCCGCGGTGGACAACAGCCTGGCCGGGGCCAAGCTCGACGCCCGCAAGGTGCAGGAAGGCCGGCGCGAGTCGCCCCGTACGGCGGTGGAGGGCACCATCCGCTGGCACGCCCGCCAGCTGCTGCTCGCCGCCGATACCCAGCCGGACGCCGTGAAGCAGGCGCTGGCCGCCCAGTTGCTCAACACCGGCGGCGAGGTGCTGGAAACCCATACAGACAATTACCAGGGCCAGCCGGCGACGAGGGTGGACGTCGGCATCCGCGACAAGCTCGCCGGCGAGCCGCTTACCCTCATCACCGACCGGATTTTCATCCCGCTGCCGGGGAAAAAGGGCGAGCCGCCGGTGGTGAAACCGCTCGGCCATGGCAACCTCGCGCTCCTCATCGATGACTTCGGCTACAGCGCCGACACGATTACCTCCTTCGCCGCGATGCCACGCCCGGTGACATTTGCGGTCCTGCCTTACCGGCCCCATAGCAGCGAAGCGGCGTCGCGGGCGCTGAGCGCCGGCCACCAGGTGATGCTCCACCTGCCGATGGAACCGCTGACGGCGTCCGAACAGTCGGAGGCGAGTACGATCACGGTGGCGATGAGCGATCAGGAGATCCGCGACATGACGGCCAAGGCTGTCAAGGCCGTGCCGGGGATTATCGGCGTGAACAACCACCAGGGCTCCAGGGCCACCGCCGACCGCCGGGTGATGAAGGCGGTGCTGGGCGTTCTCAAGGCCAATAACCTCTTCTTTGTCGACAGCCGCACCAGCGGCCAGTCGATAGCGTACGAGGCGGCCCGTCAGGTAGGGTTGCGCGCCGGGGTTAACGAGGTTTTCCTCGACGGCAGGAACGAGGTCGAGTATATCAAGGGCCAATTGAGGACAGCGGCCCGCCTGGCGATCAAGGACGGCAACGCGATCGCCATCGGCCACGCCCGGCCGTCCACGGCCATCGCCGTGCGCGAGATGATCCCCGAACTGGAAGCCATGGGCGTGAAGTTCGTGTTCGTTTCGCAACTGGTGAGGTAATTGCCAATACGAAGCCCCCCGATTGCTCGGGGGGCTTTTTCGTGTACTAGATGTACTTTTTCACGAAGCGGCCGATGCGGGTCAGGGCTTCGGAGAGATTGGCGGTCGAGGAGGCGTACGAGCAGCGTACGAAGCCTTCGCCGCTTTCGCCGAAGGCGTCGCCCGGCACGAGGGCCACCTTCTCGGCTTTGAGGAGTTCCTCCGCAAAGGCGAGGGAACTAAGCCCCGTCTGCTTGATGGCGGGGAAGATGTAGAAGGCCCCCTTGGGCTCGAAGCAGTCGAGGCCGATGGTTTTGAAGCCGTCGATCATCAGGCGGCGGCGACGGTTGTATTCCTCGACCATCCTCAGCATATTGCACTGGCCGTGCCTAAGCGCTTCGATCGCCGCCACCTGGGCGGTGATGGGGGCGCAAAGCATTGTGTACTGGTGGATCTTGGTCATCGCGCCGATGAAGTCGGGGTTGGAGAGGGCGTAGCCGATTCGCCAGCCGGTCATGGCGTAGGCTTTGGAGAAGCCGTTGAGGAGGATGGTGCGGTCGCGCATGCCGGGCAGCGAGGCGAAGCAGGTGTGGGCGCCGTCGTAGGTAAGGCTGGCGTAGATTTCGTCGGAGATGACGATGAGGTCGTGCTTGAGCGCGAAGGCGGCGATAGCCTCCAGTTCGGCTTTGGACATAATCGCGCCGGTGGGGTTGTTGGGGTAGCCGATTAGCAGTGCTTTGGTGCGGGGGGTGACGAGTGCTTCGAGCTGGGCGACGGTCACCCGGAAGCAGTCCGCCATCTTCGTCGGCACCGTCACCGGTACGCCGCCGGCTAAAGCGACGCAGGCTTTGTAGGAGACATAGCACGGTTCGGGCACCAGGACTTCGTCGCCGGGGCTGAGGATGGCCCGCATCGCGAGGTCGAGCGCTTCGCTGACCCCGACCGTCACCAGCACCTCTTTGCGGGGGTCGTAGGTTACCCCGTAGCTGGCGACGCAGTTTTTGACGATCTCCTCGCGGAGCTCTAGCAAGCCGTAGTTAGAGGTATAGGCGGTATAGCCCTGCTGGAGGCCGTAGACACAGCTTTCGCGGATATGCCAGGGGGTGACGAAGTCGGGTTCGCCCACCCCGAGAGAAACGACGCCTTTGGTTTCAGCGACGATATCGAAGAAGCGGCGGATGCCGGAGGGAGGTATGGCTTTGACGGTGGGCGAGATGCGGTCGGCCCAGGTCATGGCGACACCACCAGCCTGCGATCCTCTTCCTCGTCCTCGAGGATGACGCCCGCTTCTTTGTACTGTTTGAGCATGAAATGGGTGGTTGTGCCGATGACGCCTTCGATGGTCGACAGCTTGGTGGAGACGAACTGGGCGGCTTCTTTCAGCGTCTTGGCTTCGACGATGACGAGGAGGTCGTAGGCGCCTGACATAAGATAGAGGCTGCGCACCTCGGGGAAGCGGTAGATGCGCTCGGCGATGGCGTCGAAGCCGACTTCCCGCTGGGGGGTGATCCTGACTTCGATGATGGCGGTGACACGGTCGGCGCCGGCCTTCTCCCAGTTGACGATTGTCTGGTATTTGACGATGGTTTTATCCGTCTCGTACTGTTTTATCAGGGCGGCAATCTCTTCCTGCGGCTTGTCGAGCATAACTGCCAGCTGTGCAACCGTAAGGGTATGGTCTTTTTCGAGAAGTTCCAGTAATTCGCGCATGAAAATCCACCTCTCAATAATAATAATTTTAGTTTTGCAGCAGATACCTCTTCTAGGCGACCGAAGATACAAAAAACCCCGTCCTTATACAAGGACGGGGTTATTATCCCGCGGTACCACCTAGATTAGCCGCCGTGCGGCTCGCCTCTGCCCAGTAACGCCGGGAACGCGGTAGGGCTTACTGTGCTTCGGCCCACGGCTCGCGGGGGGCTTTCCGGAACGCTTTTCCTGCCGGCTCCCACCTAACCCGGCTCTCTTGGAGGATGCGGCGCCCGTACTTTCCCGCTCATCGCCTTTGCGATGTAGATTTGGTACTTATGATAGCATGAATGCGAGCGGGACGCAAGAAAAATTATCAGACAAATGCGGTGCTATCACTTGTGCCAGAAAGCGCGATGCATCGCCTGCAACTCCGCCCGCGGCGGGGTCTGGGGCCAGAGCTCGGTGGCCGGGCTTTCGCGCATGGCGGCGGCCAGGTGGCTGAATACGTGCTTATTGGTCCGTTCCCAGCCGCGGATGAGTTCCTTTATTTCCTGGCGCTTGGTCTTCCCGTCCAGGGGGCAGGGGCTGGGGATGGGAGTGAAGCCGTGCAGGCGGGGCGTGGCGCGCAGTTCCTTCTCGCGGAAGAAGATGAGCGGCCGGATGACGGTGAGGCCGGTGCGATCGAGCTTGGTTTTAGGCAGAAAGGTTTTGAGCTGGCCGGTATAGAGCATGCCCATGACGAAGGTTTCGACGGCGTCGTCGTGGTGGTGGGCGTAGGCGATTTTGTTGTAACCGTTCTGGACGGCGAAGCTGTTGATAAATGCCCTCCTGAAGTAGGAGCAGACGAAGCAGGGGTCTTTGCCGCCGCCTTTGGCGATGGCGCCGGCGATATCGGCCTTGAGAGCGTGGTGGGGTACGCCGAGGCTGGCGCAGAATGCCGTGAGCGGCGTGGGGTCGAAATCGGCGGTGAACTGAGGATCAAGGGTGACGGCGGACAGCTCGAACGGCCGGGGGGAGCAGTCGCGGATGGCGGCCAGAGCGTAGGTGAGGAAGACGCTGTCTTTGCCGCCGGAGAGGCCGACGAGGATTCTGTCGCCGGCGGCGAGGAGGTCGAATTCGAGGATGGCCCGCCAGAGGCGGGAGTAATATTTTTGCGGCATCTTTGCAGTCATGTCGGGCCTCGCGTAAAGGTTTTTCTTTATTATAGCGTGGCCGAATCGCCAGCGTCAATTTGGCGCTTCGACGGCGGACGGGTTCAACAGCTTGCCGCCGAAGGAAGCAAGCTTCGGCTTGGCGCCGCCCGGGGGGCGGCCGAACTCTGTCATGTATTTCCAGTATCGTTTGGGCATATGGCTCATGCGGCATTCGGGGTTGTACCGTTCCCGGATGGCGATGGTGTCGTAGAATAGCTGCCAGAGCTCACGATAGGATAGCTCTTCTTCGTCCATTGCCGGCAATTCGAGGTCGGCGATGGGGACGACCCTCGCCTGGTACGGCTGGTACAGCAGGCCCATGCCGTGGGTTTTATCGACGATCAGAAAGCGTTCCTCCGGGTAGCGCTCGCAGAAGTGCTGCGTGAGCAGCGGGAGAACAAAATTTTTCGGCTCGACCTCGCCGACGAGGACACCATTGCACACGGAAAACCTTAGAAAGCCTTTTAGCAGATGGCCTTCCCGGTTCAGATGGGTGACGGCCTTGAAGAGTTTGTTCACAACCTCGTCGGTCAGCATGTCCATTACCTTGGAGCCGTGACGGTAGCCTAAGCGCAGGAAGAGCAGGATGTACAATTCTTTTTGCGGCAGGCAGGTCAGGAAAGCGTGTTTTACGAAACTTAGCGCCGCCGGGCCGAGCTTTTGGGGGATGGAGGCTAGTACTCTGCCCGACTTTTGCGGGTCGGTCGGGATCGATTTGCCGGAAAAGAGCTGGGGCGCGGCGGAATCCATCAGGATGTCGATGGGGATTTCGTTCTTTTCGTAGCTTTCGAAGACGCAGCACATCAACCCGTCGAAGCTGCCGTCATAATAGTAGGTTAGGTTCGCCTGCGCCTGCATGTTCGTACGTCCTCCCAGGGTATAAATTAATCGTCGGCTGGTCAAAAAGGGAAAGCTGCTGCCGCGAGAAATCGAAGCGGTATTGCTCCAGCGTTTTTTCGGACAGCAGGGAGCGGAGCGCTATATTTTCGGTTATTTTTACGCCGTCGGCCGTTTTTCCGCTGCAGGTGATAAAAAACCGGGCCCGTTTGAGGACAACCCCGAGATGTTTCAGGCCTTCGAACCGGAGGGCGCATGTCCGACGGGCCGCTATGATCCGTTTGGCGCTCGTTACGCCGATACCCGGTACGCGCAGCAGGTCGCGGTAAGCGGCACGGTTAACGTCCACCGGGAAAAATTGCAGATTGTTGAGCGCCCAGGTGCATTTCGGATCGAGGTAAGGGTTGAAATTTTGGTGCTGCTGGTCGAGAAGCTCGCCGGCGGTGAAATCGTAGTACCTGAGCAGCCAGTCCGCCTGATAGAGCCGGTGTTCCCGCCAAAGCTGCGGCTTGGTGTCCGGGGCGGGCAGGAGGCTGTCTTCGGCTACCGGGGTGTAGGCGGAGAAAAAGACGCGCTTTAGCCGGTATTTCTTGTAGAGGCCTTCCGTTAAATTCAATATCTGATAATCCGTATCAGGTGTTGCGCCGATGATCATCTGGGTACTCTGGCCGGCTGGCACGAACTTGGGCGAATGCCGGTATTTCACGATGTCGCGGGAGTTTTCCTGGATGCTTTTCTGAATATGGCTCATGGGCGAAAAAATGGCATGCTTGGACTTGTCCGGGGCTAAAAGACGCAGACTGTCTTGGGACGGCAGCTCGATATTTACGCTCATCCGGTCCGCCAGCATGCCGAGGCGGGTGAGCAGTGTGTTGTCGGCCCCGGGGATGGCTTTGGCGTGAATGTAGCCGGAAAAACGATACTCTTCGCGCAGGATGCGCAAGGCTTCGATCATTTGCTCACAGGTGTTGTCGGGGCTCTTCAGCACGCCGGAGCTTAGAAACAGGCCCTCGATATAATTGCGCCGGTAAAAATTTATGGTCAGCTCCGCAAGTTCCCGGGGGGAAAACGCGGCCCGCGGCGTTTCGTTGGAGCGCCGGTTGACGCAGTACTTGCAGTCATAGACACAGACGTTGGTCAGCAGCACCTTCAGCAGCGAGATACAGCGGCCGTCAGCCGAAAAACTATGACAGATACCGCAGGCAGCCGCGCTGCCGATACCGCCGGCAGAGGCCTTTTTATCCACCCCGCTAGAGGTGCAGGCGACATCATATTTGGCCGCGTCGGTGAGAATCTTCAGCTTGTCGAAAACATCCACGTGACCACGCCCTTTTCCGTTTAGATGCCACAGAATGCCCTTATTCTTATTATAATTCACAGAACACCAGTTTGACAAACGTTTGTTCGAAAATCCGAGGTTAATTTACTTTGTCCGGCCGTGCTATAATATGGGTAAGGACGCAGAGCCAAGGAGGTTCTTATGGCCAAGCCGCTGTATGTCATCGGTCACCGCAACCCGGATACGGACTCTATCTGTTCGGCTATCGCTTACGCGCACCTGAAAAAGGCCCTGGGCGAAGAGGCTGTCGCCGCCCGTGCAGGGAAGATCAACGCCGAGACCAAATTCGTACTCGACCATTTCGGGGTGGAGGCCCCGCTGCTCGTGGCCGATCTTCACCCGCGGGCCGACGACGTGATGCATTCCGTCGCCGTATCGGTCAGGCCGGGGGATACGTTGCATGAGCTGGGCATCGTGATGAAGCGGCAGGGCGTGAAGTCGGTGCCGGTGGTGGCGGAGGATGGCAGGCTTGCCGGCATCGTGTCGGTGGGTGATCTGGCGAAAAGGTATATCGAGGAGTTGGAGATGCAGGACCTGAAGGAGGCTGGCGTCACTTTCGCCGGCGTTCTCCGCGTCCTGGACGGCGATCTCGTCGTCGGCGACAACCCGGACAGGGAGGTGGCGGGCAAGGTGTGGATCGGCGCCGCCAAGGCCGAGACGATGGTGAAAGTGATCCAGCCCGGCGGCGTCGTCCTGGTGGGTAACCGCGAGGAGGCCCAGTTGGCCTGCATCGGCCGCGAAATATCCTGTTTGATCGTCACCGGCGGGGCGAAGGTTTCCCCGGCGGTGCGGGCTGCTGCGGCCCACGGCGGCGTTGTCGTGATAGTAACCCCATACGATACTTACACCGCGGCCCGGCTGATCAACCAAAGCGTACCGGTGCGGATGATCATGCAACGGGATGTGGTGGCGTTCAGTCCCAACGACCTTGTGGCCGAAATCAAGAACGTCATCGTCCGCACCAAGCACCGCAACTATCCGGTCGTCGACCAGGGAAGGCTGGTAGGCTTTCTGGACCGCGACCGGCTTATCGTGCCGGAGCGGGAAAAGGTCATTCTCGTCGATCATAACGAACGATCCCAGGCTGTGGAAGGGATCGAGGAGGCGAATATCGTCGAGATTATCGACCATCACCGCCTCGGTGGCCTGGAGACCGGCGAACCGATATTCATCCGCCACGAGCCGGTGGGCTCGACGGCGACGATTGTTGCGAATATGTTCTGGCACCGGGGCGTGGAGATTCCGGAGAAGATTGCCGGACTGCTGTTGGCCGCGGTGCTGTCGGATACTGTGCTGTTCCGGTCGCCGACCGCCACCGCCAAGGACAGGGATACTGCCCGGAGGCTGGCGGACGCCACCGGCGCGGATATCGATTCTTTCGGCCAGGCGATGTTCAAGGCGGGTTGGGCGCCCTGCAGCCTGTTGCCGGAGGAGATCATCGCCAGCGACCTCAAGGAGTTCCAGATCGGCGAGTACCGGGTGGCGATCGCGCAGATTTCCGTAATGGATCCTGGCGCGCTGCTGGCGGCGAAAGAGAAGCTGCAGGTCGCCATGGAAACTATGGGTCAGAAGGAGGATTACGACCTTGTCATCCTGATGGTTACCGATATTCTGAACGAAACGAGCCACCTGATCTACGCCGGGCAGGCCACCGGCCTCATCCCGGCCGCGTTCGGCAAGGCGGGCGAGGGCGGCGTTCTGAACCTGCCGGGGGTGATGTCGCGGAAGAAGCAGGTGGTGCCGCCGCTGGTGGAAGCCACGAGAGAATAAGCCTTATAACAGGAAAAGCTGTAGAAAGCTTAGCTTTCTACAGCTTTTGTATATTTCTCATTTTGGGCGTGCGCCACTGGCTATTAGGTAGTCCCAGAACGTTTTAACGCACTCCGGCACCAGGGGGGGGCGGCTGACGGCGTAAAACTGCCGAACGATTTTCAGCGTCGGCAGGGGGATGACGGTCAGCCGACCGGACGACAGTTCCTCGGCTACCGCCCAGCGTGAGATGAAGCCTATGCCTGCCTGGTTGACGATTGCCGCTTTGAGGGCTTCGTTGCCGCCTACCTGGAAGGTGACATGCAGGCGGTCCAGCCCGATGCCGTGGGCGGAAAAGGCATCGTAGACGGCCCGCATCGATCCCGAGGATTTGCCTCTGGCGACGAGCGGCAGGGCCAGCACTTCTTCCGGCGACGGGGCTTCGCCCAGCCGGGCGGCCAGCTGCGGATGGGCAACCAGCACCAGTTCGTCCCGCCACAGGGGATGGGCTTCGCAGTCGCCGGCAGGGCGGGAACCAACTACGGCGATAGGTAGTTCGCCGCGGTAAAACGCGTCCAGCACGGCTTGGCTGTCTCCGGTGAGCAGGTTGACCGCGAGGGCGGGGTTTTGCCGCAGGTGAGCGGCGATCAGACCGGGAAGGATGTACTCGGCTGGAATGGTGCTGGCGCCTACGGTTATCCGGCCGGCGTCGCCGGCCACCATCGCCTTTAGCTGGTTCTCGGTCGTTTGCAGCAATGCTTCGGCCTTGCGGGTATTGCCGTACAAAACCTCGCCGTAGGCGGTCAGGCTTGCGCCTCTCGCCGTTCTCTCCACCAAAGGGCAACCGAGTTTTTTTTCCAGGTTGTCGATGTGAAACGAAACGGTGGGCTGGGTGAGGTCAAGCTTTTTCGCCGCGCCGGAAAAACTGCCCTCTTCGGCGACGGCGAGGAAAACGGACAGCGATTGCCAGTGGGACATGGGCGTCACCTCGTAAGTATAGAGAATATATATACCTCCTTCGGCGTGCAGGAGGTTTTTCCTTGGCTTTTTCCTCCGCCCCAGGGGGAATTTCTTTGCCTTTGGGCAGGAATAAAAGTAAAATCATAGAATAAATCTGGAAGTATTATAAGTATAATCTATTAATGTGGAACGGGGAGTGGTTTTGTGGGTTTGGTATTGATAATCGCCACAGGCGTGGTGTTCGGCCTTGGGGCGGTGCTGTTGGTCGCGGCCGGCAATCCGGGCAATTACGGGTTCTGCGCCGCCTGCCACCTGCGTGATATCGCCGGCGCCTTGGGCATCCACCAGGCGGCCGCGCTGCAGTACGCACGGCCGGAGATCCCGGGCTTCGTACTCGGCGCTTTCGCTCTTTCGCGGGCGAACGGCGAGTTTAGGCCGCGCGGCGGGTCCAGGCCGCTTGTCAGGTTCGTTCTCGGTGCGCTGATGGTCATCGGGGCGCTGGTCTTCCTCGGCTGTCCGCTGCGCGGCATTCTGCGGCTGGCTGGCGGGGATCTCAACGGCATTACGGGTCTGGCCGGTTTCGCGGCCGGGATCGCGGCCGGGATCGTTTTCCTCAGGAGCGGTTTCAACCTCGGACGGTCGAGCGCGCACCAAGGCAGTGCGGGCCGTTTTTCCGGATACCTGGCGGCAGCAGCTGCTATTGTACTCGTTATCGGCGTCGCGACCAACGCCGTCTGGCTTAATTTCAGCGCCAAGGGCCCCGGTTCCCAGCACGCGCCGGTATTCTTCAGCCTGGCGGTCGGGCTGATCGCAGGCGCACTGGCTTGGCGCACCCGTATGTGCCTGAGCGGCGGCATCCGCGATTTCCTGCTGGTGCGCGACACTTATCTCCTTAAGGTTTACGCTGTCATCTTCGCGGCCGCCCTGGCCGGCAATCTGGCTTTCGGGACGTTCAAGTTCGGTTTTGCCGGTCAGCCGCTGGCCCACACGATGCATTTGTGGAATTTCCTCGGCCTTTTCCTCACAGGGCTGGCGGCAACTCTTGCCGGCGGCTGCCCTCTCCGTCAGCTCATCCAGTCCGGCGAAGGCAATACCGACGCCATGTTCACCGTGCTCGGAATGCTGGCGGGCGCGGGCATATCCCACGGCCTCAACGCCGCCGCCAGCGCCGCCGGTGTAACGGTAGCCGGCCAGATTGCCGTCGTCGCCGGCATCGCGGTAGCCGCGCTGATAGGTATTGCCTTTCGGGAAACAATCACTGTTCAAGCGGAGGCGAGATAATATGGACAGAAAGCTTGATCTCAGAGGGCTGAGCTGCCCGATACCTTTGATAAAGACGAGGGACGCACTGGCGGAGGCTGGTGTCGTCACCGTTGTCGTCGACGAGCCGGCCCCGCGGGAGAACATCATCAAGTTCGCCAAGTCGCAGAATTGCCAGGTGGACTGTACGGCATCAGGCGGCGAGTACACCATCGTCATCAGGAAATGACGGTATGACGGAAGACTTCTGGGTAATAACCTTTCCGTCGGTTTTCTCTTCCTTCCGGGCCGAAAAGGTTCTGAAAGCGGCCGGGATAGCTGTCGACCTCATCCCTGTACCGCGGCAGCTAACCGGCTCGTGCGAGGGATTAGCCGCGAAGCTGGCGGGCGAGGATGTCGCGCGGGCGGCGGCCGTACTGACGGCGGCCGCCGTGCCGATGGTGAGGGAGGGTATCAGGATCGACGGCAAGAGAATATGGTGATGAAGGGCCCCTTGCGGGCCCTTATAATTTTGCCTCGACTGACAGGAAATACTATCCTGGTGGGAGAATTTAATTTTGTTTAAAGCATATATCCGGAGGACAAGATGCCGAAAATTTTCGACCAGCTAAATCCAGCCCAGCTTGAAGCAGTAACTCACCTTAACGGCCCGCTGCTCGTCATTGCCGGGGCAGGTTCCGGCAAAACCCGCGTTCTTACCGCCCGTATCGCCCACCTGCTGGAGCAGGGGGTGCCGCCATACGCCATCCTCGCCATCACCTTCACCAACAAGGCCGCCGCCGAGATGAAGGAACGGGTATACAGGATGGTGGGGCCGCGGGCCAAGGATATCTGGCTGAGCACTTTCCACGCCTTTTGCGCCAAGTTCCTCCGCATCGAGGCCGACAGTCTGCCCGGCCTGAACAAGAGTTTCGTCATCTACGACGCCGGCGACAGCTTGGCGCTTGTCAAGGCCTGCCTGAAGGAAATTAATCTCGACGACAAGCATTTTCCGCCGGCGGGGGTGCAGGCCGCCATCTCCAACGCCAAGAACTCGCTGCTCGATCCGGCGGCGTTCGCCCGGCAGGCCGACAACTTCCACCAGCACAAGGTGGCGGAGGTGTACGACCTCTACCAGCGCAAGCTGCGCCACCACAACGCCGTCGATTTCGACGATCTGCTGTTTCTCTCCGCCCGCCTGCTGGAAAGCGACCAGGAGGTGCTGGCAAAGTATCAGGACAAGTTTCGCTATATCCTCATCGACGAGTATCAGGACACCAACCGGGCCCAGTATATGCTGGCCCGCCACCTGGCCGCCAGGCACCGCAACATTTTCGTCGTCGGCGACGTCGACCAGAGCATCTACGCCTGGCGGGGCGCCGACATCCGCAATATCCTCGATTTCGAGGCCGATTACCCCGAGGCCCGCGTCATCAAGCTGGAACAGAACTACCGCTCGACCCAGATTATCCTCGACGCCGCCAACACGGTTATCGAGAACAACCGCGACCGCAAGCCCAAGTCGCTGTGGACGGATAACCCGGCCGGCGAGCGGCTGACCCACTACTTGGCGATGGACGAACGCGACGAAGCGCGGTTCGTGTGCGACAACATCATCAAGCAGAACACCATTTTTCGCGTCCCGTACCGCGATATGGCCGTGCTGTATCGCACTAACGCCCAGTCCCGCGTCATCGAGGAGGCGTTCATGCGGGCCGGCGTGCCGTACACTATCGTCGGCGGGCTCAAGTTCTATGACCGCAAGGAGGTCAAGGACATCCTCGCTTACCTGCGGGTTGTATTCAACCCCGCAGACGCGGTCGGCCTGCAGCGCATCATCAATGTGCCGCGGCGCGGCATCGGCGACACAACCCTCGCCCGTCTAAGCGATTACGCCGCCGAGAAAGGCCTAACCCTCTTCGACGCTGTGTCGGGGGCGGACGCCGTTCCCGGCCTGACGGCAAGGGCGAGGCACCAGCTGGATGGCCTTGCTACCCTGATCTTTAATCTCACCGCTCAGGCGCAATCTCTGCCGGTGGCCAAGCTGATCGAGAAAGTGATGAACGATTCCGGCTACATGACCGAGCTGGAGAACGAGCAGACGCCCCAGGCGGAGGCGCGGATCGAGAACCTGCGCGAGCTCCTGAGCGTGGCCAAGGAGTTCGCCGCCGGCGATATCGAGGACACGCTGGAGAATTTCCTCAGCCACGTGGCGCTGGTGTCGGATATCGACACTGTCGACTCTGACGGTGACAAGGTCACCCTCATGACGCTTCACTCGGCCAAGGGACTGGAGTTCCCCGTGGTTTTCCTCGCCGGTCTGGAGGAGGGCATCTTCCCCCACATCCGCACACTGATGAACGATACCGAGGTGGAGGAAGAGCGCCGGCTGTGTTATGTCGGCATCACCCGCGCACAACGGCGCCTGTTCCTTACCAACGCCAAACTGCGGACGATCTACGGCAACACGGTCATGTACTCGCCGTCGCGGTTTCTGCAGGAGATCCCGGAAGCATTGGTGGAAAAACAAAACGTCGTCAAACACGACCGTTACAGCCCCGCCCTCAGTCCGGCGCCGACGCCGCTCCGCACGCCGGTTGCGCCGACGATCAAGGCCGACAAGTCTGCCGGCGACTGGCGGGCGGGAGATAAGGTTGAACACGCCAAATGGGGCGTGGGCACGATCGTCGAGGTGCGCGGCGAAGGCGACGGCCAGGAGGTCAAGGTGGCTTTCCCAGGCATGGGTATCCGCCAACTGATGGCAAAATTCGCGCCGCTGAAAAAAATGCAGGGGTGAACCATATGACCGGTAAAGTTCCCGCCAGCAAGGAAGAGGCCGCCCGCCTGGCGGCCGCGCTGCGGAAGGAGCTCAACCACCACAACCACCGCTACTACGTCCTCGACGCCCCCGAAATTACCGACGCCGAGTTCGACGGTCTGATGCGCCGGCTGCAGGCCATCGAGGCCGCCTACCCGGAACTGGTCAGCCCCGACTCGCCCACCCAGCGGGTCGGCGGGGCGCCGGGAGAGGGTTTCGGCCGGGTGGCCCACCCCACGCCGATGCTCAGCCTCGGCAACGCTCTGTCGCTCGACGAGCTCAGGGCATTCGACGCTAGGGTGAGAAGCGGTCTGGACGGCAGCGGGGTCGAGTACGTAGTCGAGCTCAAAATCGACGGTCTGGCTGTCAATCTGGTGTACGAGGACGGGATTCTGTTCCGGGCCGCCACCCGCGGCGACGGGCAGTACGGCGAGGATGTGACCGCCAACGTCCGCACCATCCGGGCCGTGCCGCTGGCGCTCCACGGCGACTATCCGCGCCGTATCGAGGTGCGGGGCGAAATATACCTGCCCCGACGCGAGTTCGAGCGCATCAACAAGGGCCGCGAGGCCGCCGACGAAGCGTTGTTCGCCAACCCGCGCAACGCTGCCGCCGGTTCGCTCCGCCAGCTCGACCCCCGCGTGACCGCCGAGCGCGCCTTGGACATCTTCGTCTACGGCGTCGGGGTGCGCGAGGGAGTGGAGCTCGCCACCCACGCCGGCACGCTGGCATATCTCGCCGGGTTGGGGTTCAAGACCAACCCGCACTACCGGGTGTTCCGGGCCATCGAGGAGGTGGCCGCTTACTGCGAGAGCTGGGCGGACAGGCGGGCCGACCTCCCGTACGATATCGACGGCCTGGTTATCAAGGTCAACAGCCTCGCCGACCAGGCGGCCCTTGGCTTCACCGCCAAGGATCCGCGCTGGGCGATTGCGTTCAAGTTCCCCGCCGAGCAGGCGGTGACGGTGGTGGAAGATATCATCGTCAGCGTCGGCCGCACCGGCGTCCTGACGCCGACCGCCGTTTTGAAACCGGTGCGTCTTGCCGGCTCGACGGTCAGCCGGGCCACCCTTCATAACGAAGACTATATCCGCGACAAGGATGTCCATATCGGCGACACCGTCATCATCCATAAAGCGGGCGAGATTATCCCCGAGGTGGTCACCGTCCTGAGCGAGCGGCGGACAGGCACGGAGAAGGAATTCTCCATCCCCGTCAGTTGCCCGGAATGCGGCAGCGCTGTTGTGCGCCAACCGGGCGAGTCGGCCCACAAGTGCACAAATCCGTATTGCCCGGCCATCCTCCGCGAGGGGCTGTTCCACTTCGTTTCCCGCGACGCGATGGATATCGAGGGGCTGGGCCCGGCGGTCATCACGTCGCTGCTGGCCGCCGGCTTTGTAAAAGACGCCGCCGACCTGTACGGGCTGACAAAGGAAGAGCTGCTGACGCTGGAGCGGACGGGCGAAAAATCGGCCCAGAATCTGATCGACGCCATCGAAAAGAGCCGTCAGGCCGGCCTCGCCCGGCTGCTGTTCGCCCTCGGCATCCGCTTCGTGGGCGTGAAGGCCGCCGGCACCCTGGCCCGCCGGTTCGGCGATATCGACCGCATCGCCGCGGCGACCGCCGAGGAGCTGACCGCCGTCGAGGAGATCGGCCCTAAGATCGCCGGCAGTATTGTGAGTTGGTTCGCCGACCCGGCCAACCTCGCCCTTATCGATAAGTTCCGCCGCTCCGGGGTCAAGCTGACCGAAGAGCGGCCGGCGGCCGCCGGCCCGCAGCCTTTCGCCGGCAAGACCTTCGTCCTGACCGGTACTCTCGCCGCCATGACGAGAGGCGAGGCCACCGCCCGCATCGAGAAACTGGGCGGCAAGGTGGCCGGCTCGGTGAGCAAGAAGACCGACTACGTGGTGGCTGGCGAGGAGGCGGGCAGCAAGCTGGATAAGGCCAGAGCGCTGGGCGTCGCCGTGCTGGACGAAGAAGGCTTAACCGCCTTGCTGGATGCCGCCCTGGACGTGGTATAATACTGCTGATATGACAATTGCTACATATACTGATTTGGTGGTGACAGAGATGAAAATTACCCGTAAAGACGTTGAACACGTGGCCCTCCTCTCGCGGCTGGAGCTGGGCGAGAACGACGTGGAGAAGTTCACCGGCCAGCTTAACGCCATCCTCGATTACATCGATGTCTTGAGCAAGGTCGATACCTCCGGCGTCGAGCCCACCGCCCACGTGCTGCCGGTCAAAAACGTCATGCGCGCCGACGAAGCCAAGCCTTCGCTGCCGCGGGAGCTGGCGCTCGCCAACGCCCCGGAGCAGGAAGACGGCTACTTCAAGGTGCCGAAGATTCTGGAAGGTTAGGGGGGAGACGCTTGGAGCTCAATAAACTCACTGCCCACGAACTGCATGCGAAACTGGCCGCCAAGGAAGTGTCGGCGGCGGAAATAACCGCCGCGGTGTTTAGCCGCATCGACGCGGTGGAAGACAAGGTACGCGCCTATATAACCCAGACCCGCGACCTGGCGATGGCCCAGGCCAAAGCGGCGGACGCAAAGATTGCGCGGGGCGAGGATATCGCGCTGCTGGCCGGTATCCCCGGCGCCCTCAAGGACAATATGTGCGTCAAGGGGGTCAAGACGACCTGCGCTTCGCAGATATTGGCCAATTTCGTCCCTCCCTACGATTCGACCGTGGCCGAGAAGCTGGCCGCCGCGAACGCCGTGGTGGTGGGGAAAGCCAACCTCGACGAGTTCGCTATGGGCTCCTCGTGCGAGAATTCCGCGTTCTTCGCCACCTACAACCCGTGGGACACCGCGGCCGTGCCCGGTGGCTCGAGCGGCGGCTCGGCGGCGGCGGTGGCGGCGGCGGAAGCGGTGTGGGCTCTCGGCTCCGACACCGGCGGCTCGATCCGCCAGCCGGCCGCGTATTGCGGCGTTGTCGGCCTCAAGCCCACCTACGGCCGCGTTTCCCGCTACGGGCTGGTAGCCTACGCTTCGTCACTTGATCAGATCGGGCCGATCACCCGCGATGTCACCGACTGCGCCCTCGTCCTCGGAACAATCGCCGGCCACGACGGCCGCGACTCGACCTCGATCGACGCTCCCGTGCCCGACTACGCCAAGGCGCTCGTCCCTGATGTCAGGGGGCTTAAAATCGGCCTTCCCAAGGAATACTTCGTCGCCGGCATGGATCCGGCGGTGGAAAAAGCGGTTTACGCCGCCATCGACCAACTCAAGGCGATGGGGGCCGAGTACAAGGAAGTTTCCATGCCCAATACCGAATACGCGCTCGCGACCTACTACCTCATTGCGACCGCCGAGGCCAGTTCCAATCTGGCCCGTTTCGACGGCGTCGGCTTCGGTCACCGCGGCGAGGGCAACGATATCGTCGCCATGTACAAGCGCTCGCGCACCGAGGGGTTCGGCGAGGAGGTGCGCCGCCGCATCATGCTCGGCACTTACGCCCTCAGCTCGGGCTATTACGACGCTTACTATCTCAAAGCGCTGAAAGTCCGCACCCTCATCAAGCAGGATTTCGACCGGGCTTTCGGCGAGGTGGATGTGCTCATCGCACCGATTGCGCCGACGACGGCATTCAAGGTGGGGGAGAAGGTGGACGACCCGTTGGCCATGTACCTGCAGGATGTATGCACCGTGCCGATCAATCTCGCCGGCCTGCCGGCCATCTCATTGCCGTGTGGTTTCGCCGGTGGCCTGCCCATCGGACTGCAGATCATCGGCCGGCCGCTCGGCGAAGAGACCATTCTGCGGGCGGCCTACGCCTTCGAGCAGGCCAACGACTACCACCGGCGCCTGGCGCCGCTGGGGGAGGTGTAGGAGATGGAATACGAAATCGTCATCGGCCTTGAGGTCCACACCGAGCTGAAAACCGCCTCGAAGATTTTCTGCGGTTGCAGCACCTCGTTCGGGGCCGAGCAGAATACCAACGTTTGTCCGGTCTGCCTCGGCCTGCCCGGCGTTCTGCCGGTGCTGAACGCCAAGGTGCTGGAGTTCGCCGTCCGCACCGGTTTGGCGCTCAATTGCCGGATACTGCCCTTCAGCAAGTTCGACCGCAAAAATTATTACTACCCCGACCTGCCGAAGAACTTCCAGACCTCCCAGTACGACCTGCCGATCGCCGTGGACGGGCACCTCGACATCGAGGTTGACGGCGAGACCAGACGCATCGGCATCACCCGCGTGCATATGGAGGAAGATGCCGGCAAGCTGGTTCACGCCGGCACGATCGCCAAGGCCGACTATACCCTCGTCGATTATAACCGGACGGGGGTACCCCTGCTGGAGATTGTTTCCGAGCCGGATATCCGCTCGGCGGAGGAGGCCAAGGCCTATCTCGAGAAACTGAAGGCTATTCTGCAATATATCGACATATCCGACTGCAAGATGGAGGAGGGCAGTCTGCGCTGCGACGCCAACATCTCGCTCCGGCCTAAGGGTGAGACTAAGCTCGGCACCAAGGCGGAGATCAAAAACCTGAACTCCTTCAAGGCGGTGCAGAAGGGCCTCGAATATGAGGCGCTCCGTCAGGCGGAGGTGCTAGGCGAGGGCGGCCGTATCGTGCAGGAGACCCGTTCGTGGGACGACGCCCGCGGCCAGACGGTGTCGCTGAGAAGCAAGGAGCAAGCCCATGATTACCGTTACTTTCCCGAGCCCGATCTTGTGCCGATGGTGGTAGACCCCGCCTGGGTCGAGGACATCGGGCGCAGCCTCCCCGAGCTGCCGGACGCCCGCCAGGCCCGCCTCCTGAAGGACTACGGCCTGTCGGCCTACGACGCCGGCGTTATCACCGCCAGCCGGGCGATGGCCGACTACTTCGACGCCACCGTGGCCGCCGGCGCGGACGCAAAAGCGGCGGCCAACTGGATCATGGGCGAGCTTTCCAGGCACCTCAACGCCGCTGGCCGGGACATAGAAGGATGCCAGGTAACCCCGGTTCAGCTGGCGGCGCTTATCGATCTCCAGGCCAAAGGCACCGTCTCGGGGAAAATCGCCAAGACGGTGTTCGAGGAGATGTGGGCCAGCGGCAAGGATGCCGCCGCCATCGTGAAGGAACAAGGCCTTGTGCAGATTTCCGACGAGGGAGCGGTGGTCGCGATAGTGGAGCAGGTCATCGCCGCAAACCCGCAGTCGGTAGCCGACTTCAAGGCGGGCAAGGAAAGAGCGCTGGGCTTCATGGTCGGGCAGATAATGAAGGAGACCAAGGGCCGCGCCAACCCCGAACTTGTCAACAAGCTGCTGCGCGAACGGCTGTAGCAGCATGCAAGCGGCGACGAAAAGCGTTAACGTGCGGGCCCTGCAGGTAAAATATGTTGCCGGGCTGACGATCATCGCCCTCCTTGCGCTTGCCAACTTCTTCGCTTTTAGCGGCCTGGTCGAGGCCGAGCAAGCTACGGCCGCGATTATCAACATCGGCGGCCGGCAGCGGATGCTGACCCAGAAGGTGGCCCTTCTTAGTCTGCGCTTGACGGATACGGACGACGGTGAAGTGCGGAACGTGATAAGGACGGAGATGCGCCACACCATTTCGCAGATGGAGGCCGCCCACCTCGGCCTGTTGTACGGCAACCCCGACCTCGGTCTGCCAGGGAATCTGTCGCCCGGGGTGCGGGAGATGTTATTCGATCCTCCTTACAGCATCAATGATCAGTTGACGGCTTATCTGCGGGAAGTGATGATACTTGCAAACGTGCCTGACGACGAACTCCTGTCCCAGGGTTATCGACAGGCCAGAATCGTCGCCTCTTCGGCCGAACTCGTCGATTATATGAATCAATTGGTCAACAGGCTCCAGGGCGAAAGCGAGGCCAGACAGAGAAAGATTAACGGCATGGGGGCGGCCGGGTTATCCGTGATGCTGCTCGTGCTAATTTTCGAGTTTCTTTTCATCTTTCAGCCAGCGGCCCGCGCCATCAGCCGGGAGGCCGAACAACTGGCGGCCGCCAACGCCGAACTGACGCGGCTGTCGAATGTCGACGGGCTGACCGGGGTCGCCAACCGCCGGCTGTTCGACGACTTCTTCGTTGCCGAGTGGCAGCGGGCGGTTAGGGCCAAGCAGTCGCTCACTGTCATAATGGCCGACGTCGATCATTTCAAGCTTTTCAACGATACCTACGGCCACCAGGCGGGCGACGAGTGTCTCCGCCAGGTGGCGTCCGCCCTGAGCGGCGGCATCCAGCGGGCGACCGACCTGGTGGCCCGTTATGGCGGCGAGGAGTTCGCCGTCATCCTGCCCGATATCGACGCCGGCGGCGCGGCGACGGTGGCCGAGCGCCTGCGGGCGGCGGTCGAGGGGCTGGGTATTCCGCACGCCGCTTCGCCGGTAGGTCCGGTGGTCACTATTAGCCTCGGCGCCGCGACCGTCCGGCCTGACGCGGGCGGTATGCCGCTGGCGGTCATAGCACAGGCAGACATGGCCCTTTACCGGGCCAAGCAGCAAGGCCGCAACCGTGTGGTCTTGGAAGCGGACCGGCAAGATAACAAACCGAAGGAGGGGAAACAATGGATAAGGAAAAACTCCTGACCCTCATCCGCGACCTCACCGCCATACCTGGCGGCGCCGGACGCGAACAGGCGGTAGCGGCCTATATGGCCGATGCTTTCCGCCGCTACGCTTCACGGGTGGAGGTGGACGCAGTCGGCAACGTGTATGCCTTCCTCGGCCAAGGCGAGCGCAAGGTGATGGTGTCGGCCCATACCGACGAAGTGGGAATGTTCGTCAAGTACATAAACGACCAGGGATACATCTATTTCGAGGCCAACGGCATTCTCGACGAGCGGGTTTTGCTCGACACCAAGGTTGAGGTTGTCGCCGGCGACGGCGCTGTCCATGTGGGCGTTATCGGCATCAAGAGCCGCCACCTGATGACGCCGGAGGAACTGGCCCGACCGGTGAGCATCGGCGACCTATGGCTGGACGTCGGCGCCGACTCGGCCGCTGCCGTGGCCGCGCTAGGCATAAGGGTCGGCGATCCGATCGTCTATCGCCGCCATTTCGATCTTCTCGCCGGCGGCCGGTTCACGACCAAGGCTATCGACGACCGGGCCGGCTGCGCCGTGCTGCTCGCGGTGGCCGAGGCCCTCGCTGCCGAGCCGCTGCCGTACACCCTCTGCCTCGTCGCGACCACCCAGGAAGAGATTGGTTCCCGCGGCGCCAAGGTGGCCGCCCAGCGGCTAAAACCCGCTATCGCGCTCTGTATCGACACCGTGCCGGCGGCCGACCCCTATACCCCGCCCCAGCAGTCGGCAGCGAGGCTGGGCGGCGGGCCTGTCATCCGCACGGCCGACTTCCTGGCCCATGCGTTGCTCGGCGCTGTATACAGCGCGAAAATCGTCCGCGAGCTTCGGGCTGCCGCTGAAGAAGGGGGCATCCCTTATCAGGAGGACGTCTTCCGCACTTGGACGGACGCGGCCACGGTCGCTTACTCCGGCGAGGGCGTGCCCAGCGGCGGGGTCTTCATGCCGCGGCGCTGCAGTCACGCTCCTGTGGAGGTGGCCGACATTGGCGACATCGCCAACACCGCCGCCCTGCTTAGCACTTTTTTGCGTCGGCTTACGGCAGATGAAGTCGGTGATTTGACGAAGTTTTTGTAACAGCGCTATAAGATTCCGCGGCGAGGCTGCCTGAAAAGGTCCGAATGGACTTATTAGGTAGCCTCGTTTTTGTCTATCAGAAAGAAAATTTCTGTTAGACATAGGTGCAACTATTGCTTCGTCTGCGCCTAAGAGGATTGGCGAAGCAAAGTTTTCTAATGCATGAAACAAAAATGGCCCGCGCATAATGGTACTGTGACCCTGCCGACAAGGAGGCGAAAAAATGCTGCGAGGCAAAGCGCCGTGGAATATCCGGGACGTGGCTCTTGTCCATTTTATGCGACTGGCGGTTGGCTTTATCGTCGTCAGGTTCGTGTATCCGCTGTTCTTCACCGCGTCGCCGCCGGTAGTGGAAGTTACCGACCGGCTGGTGGTCGTAGGCCTAGTCTGGTTCGCCGTCCACCGCCACGGCGGAACCCTCGCCTCCTGGGGGCTGGCTTTCGCCAGACCGGTCCGCAATTTTGCCGCCGGGCTGGGGGGCGGCGCCGTTCTCCTTGCAGTCAGCCTCTTTACCGAGCGCATCTATACCACCGTGCTTTTCCTGTCGCCGACCCAGCATCCGCTGCTGGCAATGGTCGAGCAGGCTTTCTCGTGGCGTGATCTGCTGCTGCCGCTGTTTTTGGCCGGCCTGGCGGCGCCGGTTGCCGAGGAGGTGCTATACCGCCTCTTTACCTTCACTGCGCTCCGGGACCGCTTCGGTCTGTGGGGCGGGGCGGTGCTCAGCGCCGCCATCTTCGCTCTTTTTCACTTTAATCCCTATTGGCTGGCCGAGATGGTGGTCGTCGGCGTCGGCCTCGCGGTTCTCTACCACTGGACGGGCTCGCTGCTGGCCTCGATCGCCGCGCATTCTTTCATCAACACGACCAAGATCGCGATGCTGTTTTACAATGTGCCGCTTATTTAGAAAGGGAGGTGTCGCTATGCCGTACTGCCGTTCCTGTGGAAACCGCCGCCTGTTTGCCGCCAGCAGCGTCCCGCCTGCCGCTCCGACCGCCAACGGCTTTGCCTCCGGTCTCCTCGGTGACTTCGACACCGGCGGCGAACTTGTCACTATTACCCGCCTTGGGGCCGACAAGGCGACCGCCAGGGCAGCCGGCGGACAGCCGGCGGATTATTTCGATACTTGTCTTGCCTGCGGCAGCCAGGATGTCGACTGGGCGGGATGATAACCGAAAAAGGAATACAGGCTTGAGAAGGGGAATAATTATCCATAGCCGCCAAAGGGAGGAAAGGAAATGACTTCTCAAGCCTGCGCGAAGAGGGACTGGGAAAAAACGGCACTGTCCGTCGATGTCGTGGCCGCCTTGGTGGCGAGTTTTGGCGAGGGGGTTTGAAGGAATGACCAAACGGCTGGAACTGCCGCCGGAGAAGCTCCGCTATTTCTGCGCCGATGCCGCTCTCCCGTTCGAGACGACGGCCACGGTATCGCCGCTCGATGTCATGATCGGTCAGGAACGGGCCGTCAAGGCTATCGAATTCGGCTTATACGCCAAAAATTTCGGGTACAACATTTATGTGTCGGGGCTGGCGGGGACCGGCAAGATAACTTACGCCAAGGCGGCGGTTAACAAGGTCGCCTGCGGCGAGCCGGTGCCGCCCGACTGGTGCTATGTGAATAACTTCGAGAACGCCGGCCAGCCGGTCGCGCTAAGCCTGCCGGCCGGTATGGGCAGCGTTTTCCGGCAGGATATGCGGGACCTGGTCGACGACCTCAAGAACGACATTCCCAAGGTCTTCAGCGGCGACGACTACGAGCAGGCCAAGGTGGCCGTCATGAAGAAATTCCAGGACAGCCGCGGCCAGATTATGGACGTTTTCGGCCAACAGGCCGAGGAACACGGCATCATGCCCCAGTGGACGACAACCGGGTTCGTGGGGCTGCCGATCGAGGGCGGCAAGCCGCTGACGCCTGAGGAATTCCAGCAACTCGACCGCGATAAGAAGGAGATAATCGAGAAGCGGATGCTGGCCGTCCACGAGAAGGCCATGGAAGCCATCCGCCAGGTGCAGCATCTGGAGCGGGAGGCGCGTGAGGAGCTAAAGGGACTCGATTCCAAGGTAGGGCTGTTCGCCGTCGGCCACTTCATCGATGAGCTCAAAGCCAAGTACGCAACCTTCGATACGGTCGTCGCCTATCTGGAAGCCGTGAAGAACGACGTGGTCAAAAACATCAACGACTTCAAGCCGGCCGCTGAAGACGAAAGCAACCCGCTGCTGATGTTCCGCAAGAGCATGCAGGAGGCGGTGAAGGACAAGTACCAGGTAAATTTGCTGGTCGACAACCGTGAAGTCGTGGGCGCTCCCGTCGTGGTCGAGGTCAACCCGACGTACTATAACCTGGTGGGCCGGGTGGAGTACGAGGCCCGCATGGGCGTGGTCAACACAGATTTTTCGATGGTCAAGCCGGGAGCCTTGCACAGGGCCAACGGCGGCTACCTCATCCTCAACGTCAAGGATATCCTCGCCAATATGGGCGCCTGGGAGGGGCTGAAACGCGTCCTCAAGACGAGGAAGCTCCATATCGAGAACCTCGGCGAGCAGTACGGGATGCTGGCGATGGCGTCCGTCAAACCCGAACCCATACCGGTCAACGTCAAAGTCATCCTCATCGGCAATCCGTACCTGTATCATATGATTTTTAACTACGACGAAGATTTCCGCAAGCTGTTCAAGGTATACGCCGACTTCGACACCGAGATGGCCAATAATGCGGCCAATATCGGCAAGCTGGCCGGGTTTGTCGCGTCCACCGTCCAGCGGGAGAAGCTGAAGCACTTCGAGCGGGCGGCGGTGGCAAGGGTGGTGGAGTATGCCACTCGCCTGTCCGGCAGCCAGCAGAGATTCACCACTCGCTTCAGCGAAGTTGTCGAGCTATTATGCGAGGCGGATGCCTGGGCGAGCGTCGACGGCGCCGAGTTGGTTGGGGTGACCCATGTCCGCCGGGCGATCGACGAGAAGAGGTTCCGCTACAACAAGTACGAGGAAAAGCTGCAGGAGATGTTCGCCGACGGTAAACTGCTGATCGACACCGACGGGGAGAAGGTCGGTCAGGTCAACGGCCTGGCGGTGCTGTCGGTGGGCGAGTATATGTTTGGCAAGCCTTCGCGGATAACGGCCAACACTTTTCTCGGTAAGAGCGGGGTCGTGAATATCGAACGGGAGACCAAGATGAGCGGCACCAGCCACAGCAAGGGGGTAATGATCCTCGGCGGATACCTGGGCCAGCAGTATGCCCAGGAAAGGCCGCTCACCCTCACCGCCAGCCTGACCTTCGAGCAGCTTTACGACGGGGTCGACGGCGACAGCGCGTCGAGCACCGAGCTGTACGCCATCCTGTCCAGTCTGTCGGGCATACCCATTCGCCAGTATATCGCCGTTACCGGGTCGGTCAACCAGAAAGGCGAGATCCAGCCCATCGGCGGCGCCACGGAAAAAATCGAGGGCTTCTTTGCGGTATGTAAGATCAAGGGACTGACGGGCCGCCAGGGCGTTATGATCCCTCACCAGAATATTTCCAATCTCACCCTCGACGACGAGGTGATCGAAGCGGTCAGAGCCGGGAAGTTCCACATTTGGCCGGTGGCGACAGTCAACGAGGGGATCGAAATTCTCACCGGCGTGCCGGCAGGGGAGAAGGGCGCCGACGGGACCTTTCCGCCCGGCACCATCCACCATCTTGTCGTCAAGCAGTTGACCGCCTACACCGACACGCTCATCAAGATGGGCAAATCGGCCGAGGAGCACGGCGGCGGAACCGGACCGAAGGATGGCGGTACATGAGCAAGCAGCCTGTCGAGCGCGGCGAAAAGTACGAACTCGACATAACTAGCCTGGGACACAGCGGTGAAGGCGTGGGCCGGTACCACGGCTTCACCGTCTTCGTGCCCGAGGCGTTGCCGGGTGAAAAGGTGACGGCCACCGCCGAAGTCGTCAAACAAAATTACGCAAAGGCCCGTCTCGACGAGGTGCTGGCGCCTTCGCCCGACCGCACGGCGCCGCGCTGCGCCGTTTACCGGCGCTGTGGCGGCTGCCAGCTCCAGCACCTGTCGTACCCGGCGCAACTGGCCGCCAAACGCCAGACGGTGATTGACGCCGTTGCCCGGATCGGTAAACTGGGTGACGTGACTGTCCATCCAACCATCGGGGCGGCCGAGCCGTGGCAATACCGCAACAAGATGCAGTTTCCCGTGGGGCTCGCGGGCGGTCGGCTGGCGGTGGGCTGTTTTGCCCCCGGCAGCCACGACATCGTCGATGTGGACGACTGCCATATCCAGCACGCCGCCAATAACGCAGTAGCCCGCGCCGTCCGCGCCGCGCTGGCCGAGCTTGGTATTCCGCCGTATGACGAGAAGAGCGGTCGCGGCGTCGTCCGCCATGTTCTTGGCCGGGTGGGCACAGCCAGCGGCGAGGTCATGACGGTTATCGTCACGGCCACCGCCGACCTGCCAAAAAAGGAAAGCGTCATCGCCAGCCTGCGGCGCGATATCCCGGGGCTGGTCAGTGTCGTTCACAATGTCAACCCGGCGCGGACCAACATCATCCTCGGCCGCCAGACGGAGACGATCTGGGGGCGGGATACCATCGTCGACCGTATCGGCGATTTCCTGTTCCGCGTTTCGGCCCGCTCATTTTTCCAGGTGAATACCGCCCAGGCGGCGATATTGTACGGCAAGGCGGAAGAATATGCCGGCCTCACCGGGGCGGAGACGGTCATCGACGCCTACTGCGGCACCGGCACCATCACTCTTTTTCTTGCCCGCCGCGCCGCCAGGGTTTACGGCATCGAGGTGGTGGCGGACGCCGTCGCCGACGCCCGCGCCAACGCCGCCGCCAACGGTATCGATAACGCGGAGTATATCGTCGGCGACGCGGTCGAGGTATTGCCGAAGCTGCGGGCGCGCGGCGTGCAGCCCCACGCCATCGTCGTCGATCCGCCGCGCGCCGGCTGCGCCCCGGTTGTGCTGGATACCTTCGTCCGCATGCGCCCGGAGCGGATCGTGTACGTTTCCTGCAATCCCGCGTCGCTGGCCCGCGACCTCGCCGTCCTGGCGGACGGGGGGTACCGGGTGAGGGAGATCCAGCCTGTCGATATGTTCCCGCAGACCTACCATGTCGAGTGCGTGGCGCTTGTGGAAAGGAAAAACAGCGAATGATGCCTTGCATCGTAATAAAAGAGGAGGCCGTTTATGCAGCAGTTGATCGAAAAATTGCAGAGCCGTAACATAAAGGGTTATTGGGTTCGAAACAGTGCGGAAGCGAAAGCGGTTGCCTTGGAATTAGTCCCGGCCGGGGCTACGGTGGCGATGGGCAATTCCCTCACTCTCCGCGAGACGGGGATTTTTGACGCGTTACTCGAGGGGAGATACAAAGTCATAAATCAGTTCGAAGCAGGTCTTTCGCCCGGGGAAAATATCAGTCGCCGTAAGCAGGGCTTGTTGGCCGATGTGTACTTTACCGGCACGAATGCCGTGACAATGGATGGCGAATTGGTAAATATCGACGGCAAAGGGAATCGGGTCGCGGCAATGCTGTTCGGCCCCGACAAGGTAGTCGTGGTTGTCGGCAGAAACAAGATAGTTCGCGATCAGGCACAGGCGTGGCAACGCCTGCGGGAAAAGGCTGCTCCCTCGTTGGCCCGTAAGCTGGGGCGCGCTACTCCCTGCGCCACTAGCGGTGTTTGTTCGGACTGCAGTTCACCGGAGAGAATTTGTCGGTGTTACACGGTAATCGGCAGTCAAATGCCGGCAGATAAGGAACGCATTCATGTCATAATCGTGGATGAAGACCTGGGAATATGAGCGGGAAATCGCTATTAACACCATTATGCAAGAGGAAATTTGCCGGGGAATCATGAAATAAATAGCGAGTAAATCTATGAAAGGGAAGAGAGCTATGGACCTTAATGCACTGCTGGCGGAGAAGAAAAAGAAAGCAAATGAGAATAATAAGCCGTTTCCTAAGAACTCGAAAACTACACCAGGGAATAACAATCAGCGTCAGATGCCGATGCGAAAAAGCGGCCGCGGGAAATAACAAAAAAAGTACGCCTGGTTTCATGCCAGACGTACTTTTTTTGTTGGTTGGGGATGCAGGCAAATGTTCTTATGAGGGACGGCCCCGTCTTGCTGGTCTGCTTTTTGCCCCCCGATGACTCGGAGGAGAGGAGCTCTCGTCGGTTTTAGGCTTGCGGCGGCTTCGCAGGTTACTTCCGCCATGGGCGGGAGTGTTTTTAGCGGCTATCTGTTTTTTCCTGGCTGGAGGAGACTGGAGGGGTTTCCTCGCGGTCGCTTGGCCATCAATAGTCTCGTTATCGGCAGCGCCTTTTGTTTGCCTGGATTTTTGCCTTTTAATTGAGGCCCGGATGCCTTGCTCGATTATACGCAGGTATGAATGTTCTCCCGGGACGACGAACGTCACAGCTGTGCCGGTCTGTCCAGCGCGGCCTGTTCTGCCGATGCGGTGGATATAAGATTCGGTGTCATGAGGGATATCATAGTTAAAGATGTGGGTAACGCCCTCGATATCGAGACCTCTGGCGGCTATGTCCGTTACAACCAGTAGTTGCAGCTTTGCCTCCCGAAAACGCTTCATTACCTGCTCTCGCTTCGCCTGCGACAGATCCCCGTGTAACTCATCCACTTCGTAGCCGCGCTGAGCGAGTGCGATGTTAAGAGAGATGGCGCGCTGCTTTGTATGGCAAAAAACCATCGCCAGATAGGGGCGATATTCATCTATCATACTGCAAAGTCTGTCAAGTTTTTCTTCCTGGGTTGTCTCCACAATGATCTGCTTGATTTCGTCCAGCGTTACATTTGGGGTCTGCACACGGATATCGACAGCTTTTCCCATATACCGCGCAGCCAGTGACCGGATTTTCGGCGGCATTGTCGCCGAAAATAACATTGTTTGATGCTTGTTGGCGGTTTGATTAATGATTTCTTCGACATCATCCAAGAAGCCCATATGGAGCATTTGATCCGCTTCATCTAGCACAAGTTTGGACACTCCGGCAAGGCTGAGCTTTTTGCGGCGGATAAGATCCAGCAAACGGCCCGGCGTACCTACTACAATGTGCGGGGGGCTTTTTAGCTGGTTAATCTGTTTTTCTAAGGTATGGCCGCCAAATAAAGCCTGAACATTAACAGCAAACTTATCGCCCAGTTTCTTGGCTTCTTTGGTAATCTGCAGCGCCAGTTCTCTGGTGGGGGTAACGATTAACGCCTGAACATAGGGCTTGTTAGGCTCAATGCTTTCCATAATAGGCAATAAGAAGGCCAATGTCTTTCCCGTACCTGTCTGCGCCTGAGCGACCAGATCTTTTCCCGCCATCGCCACGGGAATAGCTTTTGTTTGAATCGGCGTAGGCTCGGTAATTCCCATTTGCTGCAGAAAACTGTTTACTTCCCGCCGGATTCCCAGCGTCAAAAAATCGTGGGACATATGATACCTCTTTTTTCTATACTCTTGTCATTAGTCTGTACAGGCCGTAGTAGCGGTATTCCCGGAGAGCGCCAGGCATCGTCGGACAGGCTGCTACAAAAAAGGGATTTACCCGTTAGGTAAATCCGCAATCGACTTTATATCGTAGGCCATATATTTATGCTAGCACGGAAGCTTGTTGTGCGCAAGCTAATTAAGCCGTTTTTTGCTGATTAACTGATTAAAGGCATTGCCGCTTCTTGCTGGCGGTCGCCGCTAGCGGCCTTATCTATGAAGTGGTATAATGAGTCTAGCCTTTGCGTAAGGAGAAAGTTCACCTGATGAAAAACGTCTATGACGAGGTAAAACATTTTTTCGAGGAGGAAATGGCCAACAGTCCGGCGGTAAGGCGCGACTGGGTGGAAGGCTTCCTGCGCCAGAAGGCGTGGGGCGGCGCCGGAGACGAAGGTCTCCGGGAGATCTGGGCCAATCTCCGGATGTTTTTCCTTTACCTTGACCATACCGAGGCCGCCGACATCGAGGATATCCCCCGCAAGGAGTATAGCCGGGTGATCCAGTGGCTGGCGATCCACGTCAAAGGTTTCAAAGCGACGCTGAAACCCGTGCGGCGGTTTTTCAACGTCCTGATCGATTTCTATCGCTTCCTTGCCCTTAAAAAACTGGTGACCGACACCAGCGGGCTGGAGCAGGCGGCTGAGGAAATCGCCGGCGGCAAGAAGATCAAGCTGGATGACCGCAACTCTGCTATGCGCAAAGCGGTGGACACTCTGAGTGAAGAACTCGATCAGGTCGTGAACGATATCGTCGAGGGGCTGATGCTCAAGCTGGGGGTTTTTTTTCAGCGCAAGGAGTTCAACGACGATTTTCAGCGGGCTCTTTTTCTGTTTGCCGGGCCGCTGAGCACCCTGCCCGATACCGAGCCGGGGGAATTCAACCTGTTTTGGCAGGAATTCTGGGATTTCTTCCTGTTCGACTACCGCCTCCTGGCGAGCGACGATACGCCGCTTAGACATTTCGCCGCGGCCCATCTGAACGTGTTCAGCGACGAGGAACGCCAGATAATGGATGAGCTTCTCAACGCCAGTTTCACCGTATTCACCGTTCATCGTGTCCTGTCGCCGGAATGGGTGGAGTGCACTAATGTGTTCACCGACGAAAAGTTCCGTCTTCCCCATCCCGAATTCGACTACAAGACGATGAAGAAGCTGCTGTTTTTCGGGCATGTCTTTGCCCGCGACACCGTCATGGTAAACTATATCACCAGTGTCGAACTGAGCCCCAACCTCCGCCGCCGCATCAAGGAAGAAGCGCAGCACCAGAAGGCGATTTTCGATATCCAGCAACCTGGCGCCAGTTGGGAGGATTTCTTCGACCGCCACGCCCTGGCTTTCCGCCACACCGTCGACTCGCTCATCACGCTCGCCAAGGTCAACGTTACCCCCTTCGCCCAACTGGAGCGCAAGTTTCCGCCAATCGTCGTCACGCGGGTGCCTGATACGCGAGTGAGCCGTCTGTTTACGAAACTGATGCCGGACTATGGCTTTTCCAAGCACGATCTCGACCTTGCCCGGCGGCTTTGGCACGACTTTAGCCAACTGGCGGTCAACGCGATCCGCAAGCCCGGAGCCTGGGCGGCCGCAGTCGTGTACGCGTACGCCCAGATCAATTCTCCCCAGGGGATATCGGCCGAACAGCTGGCCGTCGATTTCGACGTATCGACCTCCAGCGTTTACGCCAACCGCGATAAGCTTTTCCGGGTACTCGATCTGACGAAATTCGATCCCCGTTATCTCAATGAAGAGGGGTTCGTGTATTCCTTATTCATGTCCTGACGGGAGGGAGTTTGATGAAATGTCCGACTTGCGGCCGGGATACTGCGCCGCATGAAACCTGCTGCCCGTATTGCCGGGAAAGCGAAGCCCAGATAAAGGTGCTCACTCCGGCCGAGCGAGAAAATTTCCAGGGAGTTACTCTGGACGGCGGATCGGCGGAGGACGAGCGCCGGGACCGATATGAGCACGGCGGACAGCGTCAGCGAGTCTATGTCCGCCATGTTTCCTTCGGCGGCAAGAAAAGCCTGCTGACTAAACTCGTCATCTTGGCCGTCGTCGGTGTGGTTGTGTTTGTAATCTTGCCGATGTTTTTTCTCTTTTTCGCCGCCGCCGGCCTGGTGTGGTTCATCGCCAGCCTGCTGCGCCGTTGAAGAAATGATCGCTTCGATGTCAAAAGCCGCCCGGAGGGCGGCTTTTTCGCTGCTTAGAAGGAGCCTGTATTGTTGTAAGTGGGCGTCGTTTTGTTCTTGAAGACCTCAAGCACTTCGTCAATGTCGGCGAGCAGCTGGATTTTGTCGTGGGGCAGCGTTCCCGCCAGGGGCAGAAAGTTAGAGACGTGGTTGCTGCGGAAGATGCAGGGGCTGGATACTTCGACATGCTCCATCATGAGCTTGAGCTCCTGCAACAGGCCGAGGGGGGAGAGGGGTTTGAAATCGCCTCGGTCGGCCGCGGCCCTGAGTGGGGTACCGTCGTGAAGCATGAGGGTGAGGGCGCTGAGCATCGTCGGACTGATTGCGCTCACTACCCGGGCTGTGCCGAGAGCGTGTTCGCGGCTGCGCTCGGCGCCGCCCAGACCGAGGATGACCATGACCGACAGCTTGATGCCGGCCGCTAGGACCCGGCGCCCGGCGGCGATCATCTCGGCGGCGCTGCCGCCTTTAGAGACACGGGTGAGCACTTCGTCGTCGCCGCTTTCGACGCCGAGGTAGATGATCTGCAGGCCGGCCGCCTTAAGGGCTGCCAGTTCGTCGGGCGTCTTGCGCAGGATATCTCTGGGGCCGCCGTAGCAGGTCACGCGGGCGAGCTTGTGGAAAGAAGCCCGCAGCTTGGCGAGAATGGCGAGCAGGCGGTCGGTTTTCAGTACAAGGGCATTGCCGTCGGCGAGAAATATGCGCCGCGTTTCCGGCCAGTGGCGGGCCGCGCTGTCGATAAGCGCCGCCACTTCTTCCTCGGGACGGGCCCGGAATTGCACTTCGCGGTACATGCCGCAGAAGGAGCAGGCGTTATGGGAACAACCGATGGTCACTCTGAGGATGAGGCTCCTGGCTTCGGAAGGGGGGCGGAAGACCATGCCTTCGGCGTTGTCGAGATACATCTTGCGTTTATCCTCCAGATGTGGGTTTGGACTCCCTCAGGTTACAGCAAGGAGTTTTTCTTTAAGTTTATGGTACCCGGCAGTGAAGTAAGGTCCGTTCTGGGCTTCGCGGTGGTCGAAGCCGTAGACCCGGCGGCTGACGGCGAGCACCGGCGGCGCCTGGATGCGCTTGGCCACCGCCATGCCGGTGTAGAGCCGCCACCATTTTTCGAGGTCGGCGATGAATTCCGCGGCCGTCGGGAAGAGGCGGGCGACAAGGCCGTCTTCGCAGCCCAGCCGCGTTTCCAGATCACCTGCCGCGTACCAGGCGAGGATGTCCTCGGGGGCAGCCCTGTCCCACCATTCCATAAACGCCCGGAAGAGATAGTCGTGGTAAGGGTAAATCAGCGGATCCCCCTTGCCCTCGTCCACCGCCTGCTCGGGTGATAGCTCGGCGCTCGGGACGAGGCGGAAGACGGATGCCGGGATGATCTCGCGGCCGTAAACGCTTGTGTTGATATATGCGGCGACGGCGTATACCTGGTGTTTCCAGAGATCGGCCAGTGCGGCCAGGAATCCGGCCTGATCGCCGTAGAGCGTGGCGTAGCCGACGGTGAGTTCGCTCTTGTTGGCGTTGCAGGTGAAGCCGCCGCCGAAAGCGGCCGCCAGACCGGCCAGGACGCGGGCCGAACGGTCGCGGGCCTGGATATTCTCGGTCATGAAAGGGGTGACGGTCAGATGGGAGCGGCTGCCGTCCCTCATGTTCACGATTTCCGTGCGGCTTAGCTGCTCCACGGTGAAATCGACCGCCTCCTGGATGGGCACGACGGCGTACAGGCAGCCGAGGTTCTTCGCCAGTTCCGCGGCAAGGTTCTTGGTGGTGGCGGAGTTGTAGACGCTGGGCAGATTGGCGAGCAGCACCTTATCAGGTCCGAGGATGTCGGTGTACAGCGCTGCTGCGACAGCGGAGTCGATGCCGCCGGATACGCCGATAACGACCCGGTCCAGGCCGATCTGGGCCAGGAACTTGGCTACGCCGTAGCGGAGCGTCTGGAAAATGGCTGCGATCCCCTGATCGTCAGGCACTGTCACCGGCGCAAGGGTTTCACCTCGGGCGTCGAGATCAAGGTCAACCGTCATCATGGTCGGGGCGAACGGCGGGCAGTAGGCGATGATTTGGCCGCCGCCGTCGTAGACGGTGCTCAAGCCGTCGAAGGTGTACACCGTTTTGCCGTTGTTCTGCAGGCCGACATTGTTAATATAAATTAAGGGGATGCCGTTTTCCTGCGCCTGTTTGGAGAAGACGCGGTTGCGTTTGTTGTTTTTGCCGAGGGTGAAAGGCGAACTGGAAATGTTGACGATAAGCTCGGCGCCAGCGCTTCTAAGGATTGTGACAGGCTTGAGACCGTAGTCGTCGCTCCAGCCGTCCTCGCAGAGGATGCAGCCGATATTGACGGTGCGGCCGCCGATATTCACGGCGACCGGCCGGAGAAGATCGGCCGGCTGTCGGCCAAGGTCCAGAGCCAATTTGCGCAGGCTGTAGAAATGCCTGGAGTCGTCGAACTCCCGGTAGTTGGGCTGGAGGGACTTGATGCGGAACGGGTAGGGAAACTGCTCACCGCCAAGTAATTCGCCGTCCTGGGCGACAAAAAAGGCGTTATATTTTCGCACCCGGCCGTCATCGCCGCGTTTCGCCCAATCGACACCGACATTGCCGAACATCACGCACAGGCCGCGGGAGGCGGCGACGATGCGTCGCCCGTATTCCTCACAATCCTTGAGAAAGGCCTGGTGCTCCCAGGTATCGCCGAGTAGGTAGCCGGGAACGGCCATTTCCGGGAAAACCACCAGATCGGCCTGCTGCCCGCGAGCTTCGTCGATCATTGTCAGTATGGCGGCGCTATTCAGATCCGGACGTCCCGGTATTACCTCCATTTGGGCCAGGGCGATTCTAACCAACAGAAAGCTCACCTCACGTGTTACTGATCAGGAATTTTTCGGCGCGATAGTAAGAAACAGGAATGTTAGCTGCTGTTGTGGAAATGCTGTTATTATCATTCTCTGCCTGCAGGTTTATTCCTTTTCGCCCAGGGCAAAAAACACGTTCCGCGCGGCCGGGCGGACTGCGGCTAGGGTCGGTTTTATAAGCAACTAAAGGAGATGACAAGATGTTTGACAAAGTACTGGCTGCTGCCAGACGGATCGACGGTATAGCCCACCGCACACCTGTTATGACGTCCAGGCTTCTTAACGAGGTTACCGGCAACACCGTATACCTCAAGTGCGAGAACTTCCAGCGGATGGGGGCTTTCAAATTCCGGGGCGCGTACAACGCCGTGACGGCGCTGCCGCCTGAAGAGCGCGCGCGGGGCGTCGTGACTTATTCCTCCGGCAACCACGCCCAGGCAATCGCCCTCACCGGCAAGTTGCTGGGTATTGCCACGACCGTCATCATGCCCTCCGACGCTCCGGCTGTGAAGTTTGCCGCCACCGAAGGCTACGGGGCGACGATAGTGAAGTACGACAAAGAGAAAACGACGCGGGAGAAGGTGGCCGACGAGTTGACCGCCCAATACGGTTATACGCTGATCCCGCCCTTCGATCACGAGGAGGTCGTTGCGGGACAGGGGACAGTCGCCAAGGAACTCATCGAGGACACCGGCAGCCTGGATTACTTATTCTCTCCCTGCGGCGGCGGCGGGTTGCTTTCCGGCACCGCCATCAGCGCCAAGCATCTTCTGCCAGATTGCCGGGTTATCGGCGTCGAGCCCGAGTTGGCCGACGATGCCGTCCGTTCGTTCAAATCGGGCGAACTGCACACCGTCCATAACCCGTCGACGATCGCCGACGGGCTCCGCACGCCCTCGCTGGGCAAGGTTACTTTTCCGCTCGTGCGTAAGTATGTCGACGACATGGTAACCGTCAGCGAAGAGGAGATAATCAGTACGATGTACTATCTGTGGACCCGTCTCAAAATAGTGGTCGAGCCCTCGGGGGCCGTCTCGCTCGCTCCCCTGTTTCACCGCAAGCTGCCCGCCGTCGGCAAGCGGGTCGGCGTCATCCTCAGCGGCGGCAACGTCGATGTTCGTGAGGTCGGCAAACTGTTTGCCGCGGTGAACGATTGACCGCGAGGAAAAATTTGCGGTTGCTGGGAAGATTTACAGGGAAAAACTCTTTGATGGCGAACTATACATAAAAGCAGTACCAAGTCCAAAGGGGAGATACCTTCGATGCGTCGCCTTTTTTTTGCACTAGTCGTTTTGTTGCTTGTCGGCCTGCTGTCCGCGGCGGCGGTAGCCCATGCAGATGAAGGGACGTCAATCCGCAGGCCGACGGTTGCCATGCTGCCGGTAATCAACAACTCCGGCCAGAAACGGACCGAATACATAGCCGAGATCGTCACCGAAGCCCTTTACGCCAAGTTCGGTTCCGGCCGTTACCTGCTTGTGGACGGCCAGGCGCTGAATGATGCGCTGCGCCGCCAAGGTATCGACGATGTTCGCGCGGCAGGCGACGCCGCCCTTATCGGCGCACTGAGGAACCTGGGAATCGATTACGCGGTCAGGGCTGAGATTCACCCGCTTATTATTCGACAACGGGTTCACTTTCCTGACATTTTCCTGCTTATGAAGGCTTGGTCGGCTTCGGTGCCGGTTACTTTCACCGCCACCAACGTTCGTACCGGCGGCTACGCGTACGAGGCGTATATCAACGAATATGCCAAACACGATTTCTTTATCGGGTTCGCCGACCGTCACCAGGCAATCCGCCTCGCCCTCGATAAGGTCGTGGAGAAGTTTGCCCTGGAGCAGATCAATCTCGAATAGGGGGCAAACTTCCAGAAACAGGGTTGACTAAAGCAACGGACGGTTGGTATAATAACTCAAATATCATACGGCAGAGGTGCCCCCGCCAAACGGGGGATAATAGGGAAGTCGGAGCATGTCGCATGCTGCCACGCGGTCCCGCCACTGTACCGGGGAGAGCCTGCATCGCCACTCGCGAGGGGAAGGCGCAGGCGTCGAGGAACCGGGAGCCAGGAGACCTGCCTTTGCCGTCGGTACGAACCTTCGCGGAAAGGTGAGTAATCTCCCGGTCATTTTCGGCTTTTCGGGGGTTAGTCACCCCTGAGAGGCTTTTGCTTTTTTTAGGAGGTATACTATGAAGTTGCTCAAGGAAACACTGGCATCGATCGTGCCGCTCGACGACGGCGTAATGGTCAAAGTGCAGGTTAGGCTGGACAGCCTTACCAAGCCGCCGGGCAGCCTGGGCAGGCTGGAGGATATTGTCCGCCAGTACGCCGGCGTAACCGGCGAGGAACGGCCCGTCATTCCACGCAAGTGCATGGTGCTGGCGGCGGCCGACCACGGCGTAGCCCGGCTGGGGCTCAGCGCTTATCCGATCGAGACGACGATCCACATGACCCGCAATTACCTCCTCTCCCAAGGGGCCGGCGCCAACGCTCTGGCAAAATTCTGCGGCGCCGATATGGCTGTCGTCGATATGGGGGTGGCGGGCGATCTTTCTGACGTTCCCGGCCTGTGGCACCGCAAGATTGCACACGGCACCGCCGATTTTACCCAGGGGCCGGCCATGTCGAGGGAGCAGGCGACCCAGGCGCTTGAAACCGGCATCGAGATTGTCGCCGATAGGGTGGCGAACGGCTACCGTTGTTTCAGCATCGGCGAGATGGGTATCGGCAACACGACATCCAGCGCGGCCGTTGTTGCGGCTTTCACGGGGATAACCCCCGAGCAGGCCACCGGCCGCGGCACCGGCATCTCGGACAGTCGTATGGCCATCAAAATCGACGCCGTCCGCCGGGGCTTGGCGGTCAACCGCCCCGACCGCACCGACGGGCTCGACATCCTGGCCAAAGTTGGCGGCTTCGAAATAGGCGCCTTGGCCGGGGTGATCCTTGGCGCTGCAGCCCATCGCTGCCTTGTCGTCATCGACGGCTTCAACGCCAGCGCCGCCGCCCTCATCGCGACGTCATTGGCTGCCGACGCACGGGAGTATCTGCTGGCGTCCCATCTCTCCGCCGAGCCGGCCCACACTCAGATGCTCGAATATCTGGGCCTCGAAGCTTACATCGACATGGGGCTTCGCCTCGGCGAGGCTACCGGCGCTTCGCTGGCTATGAATCTTCTCGACGCGGCGATCAAAATGCTGGACGAGATGGCCACCTTTGCCGAGGCCGGCGTTTGCCGCGAGAGCCAGGAGGTCTTGAAATCATGCTGAAGGATACGATCGCTTCGATAAGTCCCCAGGACGAGGCGGCGATGGCCTCCTGTCAGCTGCGGATCGACAACCTGACCAAGCCGCTGGGCAGCCTGCATGGGCTCGAACAGTTGGCTGTCCGGATGGCCGGCATAACCGGCCGCCCCAGACCGCGGGATTTGGGGAAATACATCATCCTTATGGCCGCCGATCACGGCGTGGCCGCCGAAGGAGTAAGCGCCTATCCACGTGAGGTTACCCCCCAGATGGTGGTCAACTTCTTGCATGGCGGCGCTGCTATCAACGCTTTCGCCCGCCACGCCGGAGCCCAACTGATTCTTGTCGATATCGGCGTTGGCGTCGAATTGCCCCAGATGGCCGGCCTGTACCGCGAGAAAATCGCTCCCGGCACCGCCAACATCGCCTGCGGTCCGGCAATGACCCGCGAGCAGGCTTTGCGGGCGATCGAAGTGGGCGTCAGAATGGCCCGGGTTGCCGTCGGGCAGGGCGCAGAAGTCATTGGCCTCGGCGAGATGGGGATTGGCAACACGACGCCCAGCACGGCGATAATCGCCTGTTACAGCCGTAAAACCTTGTCTGAGCTCACCGGCCGCGGCACGGGGCTGTCGGCCGCCGCCATCGCCCATAAGGCGGATGTCATCGGCCGCGCCATCGCCGTGAACCGGCCCGACCCTGCCGACCCGCTCGACGTGCTCGCCAAAGTCGGCGGTCTCGAGATCGCCGGCCTGGTGGGCGTCATTCTCGGCGCCGCCGCCTGCCGAGCAGCGGTGGTGCTTGACGGCATTATAACGAGCGCCGCCTCCCTTTTAGCGGTGAAGCTCGCTCCCGCAGCCAGGGATTATCTAATCGGTTCGCATTTTTCCTGCGAACCGGCTCACAAGGAAGCCTTGCAGCTTATTGGCCTCGATGCCTACCTCCACCTCAATATGAGGCTGGGGGAGGGGACCGGCGCGGCCCTCGGCATGCGGCTGATCGACGCGGGCCTTCATGTGCTCAACGACATGAAGACCTTCGGCGAGGCGGCTGTAGCGGTCGCCCAGGACGGTCCCGGGGCGCTGCGCCAGCGGGCGGACATTTAGCAGGCAGACGAAAAGACGAAAGCACTCCTTCAAGGGAGTGCTTTTTTGATATTGCATAATTAGGGGATGGCGATTCTCTGGTAACCGTTTTCTGAGGGAGCGTTAATCGCTCCCTTTCCCCTTTCCATTCGGCGGGAAGCCCGGACCAATGGCGGTTATCTCACAGAAGTTGATGAACACCAACTGGCCTTCTTGGAAGATATCATCGTTATCCACTTCAACGTCCTCTGCTAGTGAGAGTACAAGGAAGGTGTCGCATTCAATTTCGTCTTCGTGTTTTTCGTTGTCCCACTTGCCCCTGACCTCTTCATCGCAACACTTGCACTTGAATTTAGCCTTACAGTCCACGATTTCACCAACGAAAACAGTTTCTTCGGCAAGGACGGTTACTATCTGACCTACGTTAAAGGTCTGTCCTCTGTCCACCATTTCAATCCTCCTCTTCGAGTCGCTAGGACTCCTGAATTTTAGGGTAACCTACTTCATAGTATTCGTCGCTGATTGTAAAGGTGCTATGTAAATATGAAGCCCATGGTTGCTGGCGCCCCAGCCGCCGCCTCACCGTTTCCGTGATCTTGCATAGGATATCGCAAAGAAAAGAGATGAGGGGGCTTTATTTTGGTCGAGACATGTATTCCGCGTAAAATCAAGCTTCCCAGCCACGTCGCCGCCTTTCGCTGCGCCCAGTGCGGCGAATGCTGCACCAATAAATGGCGGATCGACATCGATGCCGTCTCCTTCGACAAGCTGTCCGAAAAGCTCACGGAACTCGGCCGTCAGCAGGAACTGGAGGAAAATTTCAAGCGCTGTTACCTCACCCCCCGGTTCCGGTTTCTCCCCAACGGCAAGTGCCCCTATCTCTCGGACAGCAACCTATGCCGCATCCAGCTTGAGCTCGGCGAAGATTATCTGTTCGACATCTGCAAGGTTTATCCGCGCCACATATTCGCTTCTCCGGACGCGCTGGAATTCTCTTTGACGCTAACCTGCAAAGCCGCGGTGAAAACACTGCACCAAGAAAAGATAAAGATAATTGAAACTGACTGGCCTGCAAAAGAAGGGCAGGACATAAATTTTTCCTTTATACAGCCTAACGCCGTGCGGCGCTACTATCCCGCGCAAAGCCCATTCAATGATGCGCGCCTACCCTACTCCCTGCTCGAAACCCGTTTTATCGAACTGGTTCAAGACCGCAGATACACTGTCGGCCAAAGATTAGTCCTCTTGGGACGAGTGCTTTGCCGCTTGCTCTCCGAAAGCGAATCGCCAGGTGGAATAAACATTAACGAATGCTTCCATATTGAGGAAGAACGTCTGTGTTTGGACGGGACAGGAGATCTTAAGGAACACTTGGAGCTGCTTTTTGAGCTTTCGAATATCTTTCTGCTGATTTCGCGTAAGACGATAGAGGCACAGAACCTCCGCTGGATACTGCTCTCACTGTCGCCTGACACGCCGCACCTGACGGAAACGGCCGATAAAGCGGCCCGAAAAGTGCCGCCGCCGCCTCCGGACGAATACCGCCAGAAGCTTGAGCGTTACTATCAGCCGGCCGCCAGTATCAGTGAAGGTATCTTGGAGAACTACTTGGTTAATTTCGTTTTGAGCAAAAGCTTTTATCTGCGGCCACCGGACCTTGCCTTCTACCGGATGGCTTTCAAATACGCCGCCGCCGTCGCCTTCTGTATCGGACACAGTATCTCCGCAAACCGGTCTGTCGACAAGCAAACTGTGCTGCAGGCGGTCTACGACGTCGAGAACACCTTTTACGGTGCCTGGTTCTATCCGTACGCCGCCGCTACCCATGCCGGGAAAAGCCCGCGGCAGATTCTGGAACGTGGTCTGCTCCTTGCCGCCATATAGTCGATGGAGGGAGTATCAACGCGAAATTGGTCTGACCGGTAAATCTGCTGGCGAAATGATTCCCTTGCGCAGTCGCTTTTTGTGTTGATTCAGCATAAATTGTAATAAAGCAACCATAAAGGAGGAGAAGAGCATATGGGATTCTTCGATGACATATGCAATCGACATTGGTGTGAAGAGCTGATCTGCGCCTGCGGCAACAACGTTGTGGTTTTCACCGCCGACGGATTCACCTTCTTCGGCCTGCTCGACCGGGTGGAAGACGGTATAATCATTCTTCTTCCGGCGGCAGGAGAAGATGACGTTATCGTAATTACCGCCGGTGGCGAAGAAGAGGAAGAAGACTTGTCGTTCATCGATATCTGTACCGTTGTGGCCATTTCGAAAAACGTACAGAAAAACCCGTTCGAATGTGAAAAACACAATAACGGAGACTGAAGGAGGGAAATTAGGTGAGTGACGAATTGGTTGCCCGTGACAGCACGTGCCGCCTCATCCATATCCTAAGACGCCTCGAAGGCGAGGAAGACGTAAACATAAGAACGGTAGGGGGGTTCCAGTTCGAACTGGGCCGGCTTGTTCGCGTAGAGGATAAATTGGCCCTCGGTTCTGACGTCGAAGCGGATCTTCCCGGCGGAGACGAAATTGATTTGGGTAATATCACCATTAATCTCTGTGCTGTTACTTCCGTAGGTGAAGACTAAATAAAGTGGCCGCGAACCGGAACCACAAGGTTCCGGTTCTTCTCTGCCATTAGCTTCGTCGAAGCCAGGACAGGCAGGAAAAGCCACCTGCCAGGGGGAAATATACTCCCTACACGTAGCCAATGGAGTGACGATGATGCAGGACCAGTTCAGACAGCAACCCGCCATCCTCGACCACCTCGACAACTACATCGAGCAGGCCGTGAGCGTTTACCTCGATGCGGTCGGTGGCTGCCAAGTGACCTTGACCACCTGGGAGCGCCGGAACGGCTGCTGGCTGCCGGTTTGCGAAGCGGCGGCAGTCATCGGACGGAGCGGCTTTATTCCACCAGCCGATAAAATCGAAGGCGACGGCGGTACGCCAACAGGCGTCTATCCCCTCAGCCTTGTTTTTGGCTATGCGGCCACTGCTCACACCGCAATGCCTTACCGTCAGATTACAGTAGAGGACTATTGGGTTGACGATCCGTTATCGCCCCAGTACAATACCTGGGTGTACGGGCGACCGCACGCCGCTTCGTGGGAAACGATGCTCAGAGAGGACGGACTCTACCGCCACGGGATCGTGGTGGAGTATAACACCCGACCGGTGATTGCGGGCAAAGGCAGCGCCATTTTCGTCCACCTTTGGCGAGGTCACGGGGAACCGACCAGCGGCTGCGTCGCTCTGGCAGAAACCGACCTGCTGAAGATTACCTCCTGGCTGGAACCCGGGAAGAGGCCGATGATTGTCCTTAACGTTTGATAATCTCTCCTTGCACCGCCTGACTAAGTATGATATAATTCCTTTTACCAACTATACATTTGTAAAGACCGTGAACAGGAAAAGTAGGCATGGCGCCTTGTCGCAGAGAGCCGGGGTTGGTGGGAGCCCGGTACGGGTAAGATGCCGAAGTTCTCCTGGGAGTTGCAAACTGAAGCCCGCAAGGGTGGTAGGGGATGCCGGGAACCTTCGCCGTTACAAGAAGGGGGGTATCGGTCTCGGCCCGTACCCTTGAGGTGACCCGCCGTTTGGCGGGTAACAAAGGTGGTACCGCGAGTTAAGCCCTCGTCCTTTACGGACGAGGGCTTTTTTGTTTTTCCGGGAAAATAACCAATTTATATTGAGGAGGAGATCACTGTGACAACAACCAGACCGCAGCCGGCTGCCGAGCCCCAAGTAGCCTATCTCGGACCACGCGGCACCTTCAGCGAGGAAATCGCGCTCGGCTTTTACCGGGGAGTCGAGGGATACTTTACGCCGTACGCGAGCATCGACGCTGTGATTCGGGCGGTTGCCGAAGGCGAGGCGGCGGAGGGTATCGTCCCGGTAGAAAACTCCCTCGACGGCTCGGTGAATATCACTCTCGACACACTGGCCCATGAAGTGGATCTCCGTATCGTCAAGGAAATGGTGCTGCCCATCCGCCACAACCTGCTGACAAGGGACGACACCAAGCACATCAACGTTATCCTCTCACATCCCCAGGCTCTCGCCCAATGCCGCAACTGGCTGCGCGAGCATTACCCCGGCGCCGAACTGGTCGCTGTGGAGAGCACCGCGGCCGCCGCCTACCAGGTGGCCGGCGGCGCCAAGAATACGGCCGCCATCGGCAGCCTGCGGGCCGCCCGGCTCTACAGTCTCGCGGTGCGGGCGGCGGATATCCAGGATAATCCGCACAACAGCACGCGGTTCATCGTTCTCGCTCGCGACGCGGCACCCGCAGCCGGGCCGAGTTGTAAAACCTCGCTCATTTGCCAGATCAACGGCGAGAAGCCGGGTAGTCTGCATGATATTCTCGGCGAATTCGCCTGCCGTCAGGTCAATTTGACGAAGATCGAGTCTCGGCCCGCGCGCACCGGCCTGGGGCAGTATATCTTCTTCCTGGATGCCGAAGGCAGCCTGGAGGACGACAATGTCCGTGAAGCGGTAGAGGCCGTTTGCGAGAAAAGCCTATGGTTCAAGAGCCTCGGCTCATATCCCGTGTATATGGTCAAATATCAGGACGATTGAGGAGGTCCACCATGGTAATCGTAATGAAACATGATGCTACCGACAGCCACATAAGCCACGTCGTCGGCCGCGTCGAGGCAGCCGGCCTATCGACCTGCCTGTCGCGCGGACAGGACAGGACGCTGATCGGCATCGTCGGTGACAAGCGGCTGATCGTTACCCTGCCGGTGGAAGCTTTTCCGGGAGTGGAAAAGGTGCTGCCGGTCACCGACAGCTACAAATTGGCCAGCCGGCAGTTCCGTCCCGAGGCATCGGTTATCGACGTTGGTGGAGTTGAGATCGGCGGCGGGAAGCTGGTCGTCATGGCCGGGCCATGCGCCGTGGAAAACCGCGCGCAGCTTCTCGAGGCAGCCGAAATCGCCAGAGAGGGCGGCGCGCAGTTCCTGCGGGGCGGTGCTTTCAAGCCGCGTACTTCGCCGTATTCGTTCCAGGGACTGGAGCGCCAGGGTCTTGAGTATTTAGCAGAGGCCCGCGACGCTACCGGCCTGAAAATAGTAACCGAGGTCGTAGACGTGACCTCGGTTGCGATGGTGGCGGAATATGCCGATGTACTTCAGGTCGGCGCCCGCAACATGCAGAACTTCAAGCTGCTGCAGGCGATCGGCCAGGCGGGCAAGCCGGTGCTTCTCAAACGTGGGATAGCGGCTACAATCAGCGAGTGGCTGCACGCCGCCGAGTACATCCTCAGCGAGGGTAACTACAAGGTAATTCTCTGTGAACGGGGCATCCGCACATTCGAGGAATACACTCGAAATACCTTGGACTTAAGCGCGGTCGTGGCGGCAAAAAAGCTCAGCCACCTGCCGGTCGTCGTCGATCCAAGCCACGGCACCGGCCGCCGCGAGCTTGTCGGGCCGATGGCGCTGGCCGCCGTGGCCGCGGGCGCCGACGGCCTGATGGTCGAAATGCATCCCAACCCGGCCGAGGCTCTTTCCGATGGGCCCCAGTCCCTCGATCCCGATCAGTATCGAGAATTGATGGCGGCGGTGTTTTCGTTGGCCGCCTTCCTCCGCCCGGTGGTGTAGCTAGCGGATTACGTGATGGATGCGGAGCTCGGGGTCGTCGGCCAGATCCAGGACCGCGCCGCTCGTGAGCTGAACAATCGAGCGGGAGGGCGACACCGGGTTAAGGTAGACCACCCGGGCTTCGCGGCCGTCGTTTAGGGCGACGATATTGCCGCACAGGAAGTTGAGCATCCGCCCGGAGAACAACAGGCATATTTCCGGGTCGGCCCGATGCTTGGCGTCGTTGACTGTCTCCAGACCCGAATAGGGGCTATAAACGGCGCACGGGTTGCGGTTTATCGTCAGGGCTTCATCGTAGATGTCGGCGACGGCGACGATTTTGGCGTAGGGGTGGATCTTTTCCCCCGGCAGGCTCAGCGGGTAGCCGCTGCGGTCGTTGCGCTCGTGGTGCTGGGCGATGGCGGCTTTAACGCTGGCGGCGAGATCAAGGCCCTTGACAAGCTCGAAGCCGTAGCGGACATGCTGCTTGTAGTGGGCGTAGTCGTTGGGAGGCAGCAGGTTGGTGCGGTGGAGAAGGGATTGCGGGAGCTGGGATTTGCCGACATCGTGGAGCAGGCCGGCTAGGGAAACGGCGTTGACCACTTCCGGCGGGTAGTTCATCCAGGTAGCGATGAGAGCGGCGATGACGCCGACATTGACACTGTGCTGGAAAGTGGCGTCGTCGCAGGGCGGCAGGTCGTAAAGCCGGTCGACGACGTTGCCGGCCGCTTGAACGCCTGCGGCCAATTCGTCGGCGGTGGCCGTGAAGGCCTCCAGGGGCACTTCCTGGCTTGCCCTCAGATCGGAAAACGCACTCTGAACGACACTGACCGACTTGTTGTAGCTGTTGACAAACTGCTCGACCTCTCGGCTGAGGATGGGGTTGACGGGTACTTCGCTGACGATATTGGCAACGGCGATTTGCCAGTTTTTCAACTTGTTGATGGTATGGCTGCTGACGATAGTTCCGGCGCCGATCAGAACAGCGCCGTCTCCTGAGAGGAGGTCATGGGCAAGTTCCATTCCCGGTACAAGTTGATTGACATGGAGTTGCACCGTTCTACGCAGGGCTTCTCTTTGTGTCATTCACACAGTCCTCTCAGAAATAATTCCTATTTATGGTAAATACGACGGTTGAGCGGTTTTTCCTTTATCAATTTCGGGGAAAGAATACTTTTTTCGCGAAAAATGACTGTTTCCATTTAGCGGTTTGTCATTGTCCCCGGCAGGGATTATTGCGCATGGAAAAGAAGATAATAAGAAATATTAGGTAATGCGCCAAAAAAAAAACTGTGAGGTGACGCCAATGACCAACTGCTCGACGATCGTGGCAATTCTACAAGAGAACCGCGTCGAGACCGCCCCGAAGGTCCAGGACATTCTCACCGAATTCGGCTGCTTCATCAGGGTAAGGCTCGGACTGCATGATGCCGCAATCGACCAATGCACCAACACCGGCCTCATCCTTCTCCAGCTTTGCGGTGAGAACATCCCTGTCAAAGACATGGAGAAAAAGCTCAACGCCATCCCCAACGTCAAGGTTAAGACAATGAGCCTGGATTTCTAAAGGAACCTTAGCTGCCGGGAGGCCGCGGGCGCAGGTGCCCGCGGCTTCGCGCGTGCAGTCGATTACCCGCCTTGACAAACGCAAGCAGAGTATATATGATTTGGTGAAAAATAGAAAACAACGCGAGGTGTTCCAATTGACAGCTAAAGTGTACTTTCTTCCCTTGTCCGACGGCCTGCCGATCAGCGAGCAGGCGGTGGCGATGAACAGGATCTACGCGGCGTCCGGCGCCGAAGCCGTATTCGCCGCCAAGGATTTCGTAGCCGTGAAGCTTCATGTCGGCGAAAAGAAGAACACCACTCACATAAAGCCCGAGCTTATCAAGCTGCTGGTTGACAGGGTCAAGGATAAAGGCGGCGTTCCTTTCTTGACCGAGACATCCACCCTCTACAAAGGCGAACGGGAGAACGCTGTCAAGCATCTCCTCCACGCCCACTGCCACGGGTTCGGCATTGATAGTGTCGGCGCGCCGTTTATAATGGCCGACGGACTTACCGGCAACACCGAGTATGAGGTAGAGATCGACGGTGAGCTGCATAAAAGCGTCAAGGTCGCGCGCGAAATAATGAGCGCGGATGCGCTCATCGCCGTAGCCCATCCCACCGGGCATCCTGCTGCCGGATTGGGCGCCTGCATCAAGAACCTCGGCATGGGGTTGGCCAGCCGCATGGGCAAAATGCGCCAGCATTCGGCGATGCTGCCCGAAGTACTCACCGACAAGTGCCGCTTCTGCGGGAAGTGCATCAAGTGGTGCCCGCGCGATGCTATCGTCGAGAAGGACGGCAAAGCGTATATCATGACGGAGAAATGCATCGGCTGCGGCGAATGCCTGGCGATGTGCCGTTTCGACGCCGTCAGTTACGACTGGGGGGCGGAATCGGGCTACATGCAGCGCAGCATGGCCGAACACGCCTATGGGGCAATCGCCGGCAAGAAGGGCAAGTGCTTTTTCTTTAATGTCATGATCGACATGACCAAAGAATGCGACTGCTTCAACGTCGACCAACGCAAGTTCATACCCGACATCGGCATCCTCGCTTCCGACGACCCGGTAGCCATCGACAAAGCAACCCTCGATCTCACCGCCAAGGCTCACGGTCAGTCGCTGGCCAAGATGGCGTACGCCAAGCATGACGCCATGATCCAGATCGAGCACGCCGCCAAGGTCGGCATGGGCTCCCTTGAGTACGAGCTGATCGAGGTCAAATGAGGTAATCAGCGTGAAAACCAACGCCGCCCGGATTCTTGACGGGCTCAAACTAACCTATAGGCTCATAGAATATCCGGTGGACGAAAACGACCTCAGCGCCGAGAGCGTCGCCGCTAAGATCGGCATGCCGTCCGAGCAGGTTTTTAAGACGCTTGTCGCCAAAGGTGACAGAACGGGCGTCATACTGGCCTGCATTCCCGGTTCGTCCGAGCTTGACCTCAAGGCCCTGGCCGCGGTCAGCGGCAACAAGAAGGTTGACATGGTGCCGCTTAAAGAGGTTCAGAGCCTGACCGGCTACATCCGCGGCGGTGTTTCCCCCATAGGCACCAAAAAGCGGTATCCCACCTATTTCGACGAAACCATCCTCGTTTGGTCGGAGATATCGGTTAGCGCCGGTGTGCGCGGCTGCCAGATGGTGTTGACGCCGGACGACGTCCTTGCGGCGGTGGGCGGCAAAACCGGCCCGATCGCCCGGGCGAAAACATGACAGGGGTAATCAGGGCAACCTTCCCCGGAAATTGAGGTGTGATATGCTATATCATAGTACCCGAGGCGGCCGGGAGAAGTTGACGGCAGCGGCGGCGATCAAGACCGGCATCGCTCCCGATGGCGGCCTGTTCGTTCCCGCGGCGGTCCCGGTGATCGACCGGAGTTTTCTCGCCGCCCTTATACCGCTTACATATCAGCAACGGGCCGTAAGCATTCTCGAACTTTTTCTTCCCGACTACTCGCGGGAGGAGATAACTGCCTGCGTAGAGGCCGCTTACGGCGCGGCCAAGTTCGATCATCCGGCCGTTGCCCCGGTCACCGCGCTGGACGATGGCACCTATATGCTCGAGTTGTGGCACGGACCGACCAGCGCCTTCAAAGACATGGCGCTGCAGATTCTGCCCCAACTGCTGGTGCGCGCGCTGGCCAAGACCGGGGAAACGGCCGAGATCGTCATTCTTGTGGCCACCTCGGGCGACACCGGCAAGGCCGCCCTCGAAGGCTTCCGGGATGTGGAGCGGACCCGTATCGTCGTCTTCTTCCCCCACGAGGGAGTCAGTGAGATGCAACGCCTGCAGATGGTCACCCAGGAAGGCGGCAATGTCGCCGTAGTGGCGGTGCGCGGCAATTTCGACGATACCCAGTCTGGCGTCAAGCGGATTTTCGGCGACCACGCGGCCGGCGAGCAACTTGCCGCCCGCGGCTTCAAGCTTTCTTCCGCCAATTCGATCAATTGGGGGCGCCTGCTGCCGCAGATAGTCTACTATTTCAGCGCTTACGCCGATCTGCTCAAGGACGGGGCGATCTCCGCCGGGCAGCCGGTCAATTTCGTCGTGCCCACAGGCAATTTTGGCAACATCCTTGCCGGCTATTACGCCAAACTTATGGGGCTGCCGGTCAACAGGCTGGTCTGCGCGGCCAACGCCAATAATGTACTGACCGATTTTCTCCGCACCGGGGTCTATGACCGCCGTCGCAGTTTCCACAAGACTCTGTCCCCCTCAATGGATATCCTCATCTCCAGCAACCTGGAAAGGCTTCTGTATCACGTCACCGGCGGCGACTCCGCCCAGGTGGCGACATGGATGGGACAGCTTAACAGCGACGGCGTCTACCGGGTGGAGGGACGGCCACTGGCCGCGATCCAGGATACCTTCTGGTCGGATTGGGCCGACGACCGGGATACGACTGCCGAAATCAGGGCTGTATATGACCGGTACCGCTATCTGGTCGATCCCCACACCGCGGTGGCGACCCGCGTTTTGAAGACTTACCGCGAGGCAACGGGCGACGTAGTACCCGCCGTCGTCGTTTCCACCGCCAGTCCTTTTAAATTCAACGACAGCGTTCTGGCAGCCCTTGCCGGGCCGGAAGCGCTGACCGGCAAATCGGCCTTCGCGGCCGCCCGGGAGCTTTCCCGGCTGACCGGCAGTCCGATGCCTCCCTCGCTGGCAGGGCTCGAGCATAAAACCGTAAGGCACAGAGCTGTCTGCGATCCGGACGAGATGAAGACAAGGGTCGACGAGGCTTTGGTCAGGAAATAGAAAAGAATTAAGGATAGGGGAGACAGAATGGATTACGACCGAAAAATGCTAGAGAAAGCCGGCAAGGCCCATTACAACCTGCCGGTGCCCGTGCTGGCGGAGCACGCCGTGCGCGCCGGCGAAGGCATGCTGACCGCGAGCGGCGCCCTGCGCGTCGCCACCGGCAAGTACACCGGCCGCTCGCCCAACGACAAGTTTGTCGTCGATTCGCCGGCGGTGCACGCCACCATCGACTGGAGCAACAACAAGCCCTTCGCGCCCGAGA
>JAEZJM010000010.1 GCA_023415775.1 Bacillota bacterium
CGATGGGCGTGCTCTACAAGCAGTTCGCCATCACCGTCGCCGTGTCCATGGCTTTGTCGGCAACCGTGGCCCTGTCCCTCACCCCGGCGCTGTGCGCCCTGCTGCTCGAGCCGTACAACCCCAACGCCCACGGCGGCAGGCTGGGGATGGTACTCGAGAAGTTCAACAACTGGTTCGACAACATGGTCGAGCGCTACGGCGGAATCCTTACCAGGTTATTCCCGCGCGCCCGCCTCACCCTCGTGCTGCTCCTCGTCCTCCTCATTCTCACCGGCGCGCTCTTCATGAAACTGCCGTCCTCCTTCGTCCCCGACGAGGACCAGGGCTTCTTCATCACCAGCGTCTCCCTGCCTGAGGCGGCCAACATGAACCGCACCCGCGAGGTCATCAACAAGGTCGCCGCCAACGTCGCGAACCAGCCCGGCGTCGTCGACACGATGACCGTCACCGGCTTCGACCTGCTTAGCGGCGGCCGCAAGCCCAACGTCGGCGTCATCTTCACCAAGCTGGCGCAGTGGGAAGAGCGGACCGGGAAGGAGTTGTCGGTCGACAGCGAGATACAGAAGGCATTCATGAACAACGGCATGCCGGAAGCGACCGTCCTCGCCTTCGCCCCGCCGCCGTTGCCCGGGATCGGCACGACCGGCGGCTTCACGCTGATGATCGAAGACCGCGCCGGCACGACGCTCGACGACATGGACCGGGTGTCGAAGGAATTCGTCGCCGCCGCCCGCAAGCGTCCCGAGATCGGCATGATCTACTCGTCGTTCAGCAGCAACACTCCCGGTTATGAGTTCGAGGTTGACCGCGAGAAGGCGATCAAGCTGGGCGTGCCGGTCAGCGACGTGTTCAGCGCCCTGCAGGCCAACTTCGGCGGGCTGCAGGTCAACGACTTCAACCGCTTCGGCCGTTCCTACAAGGTCATCATGCAGGCCGAGCCGCAGTTCCGCAGCGACGTCGACGCGACCCGCTTCTTCTACGTGCGCAGCAGCACCGGCACGCTGGTGCCGCTCAACAACCTGCTGAAGCCCAAGCCGGTCAACGCCCCGTCGCTCATCAAGCGCTTCAACAGCTACCGCGCCATCCAGATCGGCGGCAACCCCGCCCCCGGCTACAGCTCGGGACAGGCGCTCGTCGCCCTCGAGCAGGTCGCCAAGGAGACCCTGCCGACCGGGTTCGCGTTCGAATGGGCCGACCAGAGCCGCGAGGAGAAAATATCCGGCAGCAAGGCGCCGCTGATGTTCGCCCTATCCCTCCTGTTCGTCTTCCTCTGCCTGGCGGCGCTGTACGAAAGCTGGACCGTGCCCTTCGCCGTCCTGCTGTGCGTGCCCACAGGAGTGTTCGGCGCCTTCTTCTTCCAGTACGGCCGGCACCTGTTCAACAACCAGATCAACAACAACATCTACATGCAGATTGCTCTGATCATGCTCATCGGCCTGGCGGCCAAGAACGCCATCCTGATCGTCGAGTTCGCCAAGGTCAGGGTCGACAAGGGGATGGCCTTCATCCCCGCGGCCATCGAGGCGGCTAAGATCAGGCTGCGGCCAATCGTCATGACCTCGCTCGCCTTCATCATCGGCTGCATCCCGCTGGCCATCGCCAGCGGCGCCGGCGCCGGCGCCCGCAACGCCATGGGCACCGCGGTCGTCGGCGGCATGTTTGCCGCCACCGCGTTCGGCATCTTCCTCATCCCGGTGCTGTTCGTCATTGTCGAGCGGGGAGCCCAGAAGCTCGCCGAATTCAAGCGCCGCCGGCGGGAAAGCAAAGCCGCGGCCAGAGACCTGTAAAGCATATAAACGCCAAAGGCGCCAGCCCGATTCGGGCTGGCGCCTTTTCATTATAATATCTATTCGTATCTCAGCGCCTGGATGGGGTCGAGGAGGGCGGCCTTGCGGGCCGGATAGAGGCCGAAGAACAGGCCTATCAGCACCGAAAAACCGAACGACACGATAATCGCCGCCGTGGAGATTACCGGCTTCCAGCCGGCGACGGCCGAGATGCCGAACGACGCGCCGACGCCGAGGATAATGCCGGCAATGCCGCCGACCACGCCGATACTTACCGCCTCCACCAGGAACTGGAGGAGGATGTTGCGGTACCTGGCCCCTAAAGCCTTGCGAATACCGATTTCACGCGTCCGCTCCGTCACCGACACCAGCATGATGTTCATGATGCCGATGCCGCCGACCAGCAGCGAGATGGCGGCGATGTTGCCGAGAAGCAGGGTTATGGTGCCGGTCGTTTCGCTGGCCGTCTCCATGACGCTCACCAGGTTGCGGACAGTGAAGTCGTCGTTCTCGTCCGGCTGCAGCCCGTGGCGGGTCCTCAGCAGCGCGGCTATGTCGGCCTGCACCTGGTCGATGACCTCGGGGCTGGCGGCCTGAATACTGACCGCCTGGATGTAGGTCACGCCCAGCAGCCGCTCCTGGGCGGTCGTCAGTGGGACGAGGACGGTGTCGTCCTGGTCGCCTCCCCCCATCGACTGTCCCTTGCTGGCCAGCACGCCGATGACGGTGAACGGCGACTTATTGATCCTGATAGTCTGGCCGACCGGGTTGGCATCGCCGAAGAGGTTGGTAGCCACCGTCTGGCCGATGACCGCCACCCGGCTCCTGGTGTCGAGGTCGCGGCTGGTGAAGAACGCGCCGCTCGCCACCTCCTGGTTGCGGACAGGCAAGTATTCCGGAGTCGTGCCCGTCACCGACGTCGTCCAGTTCTGGTTGCCCGCGACCAGTTGGTAGCCCCGGCTGACGCTGGGGGCGACGTAGTTGACGCCGCCGACGTTACGGGCTAGGGCCTGGGCATCCTTGTAGGTGAGGGTGATGCCTGAGCCGGCCGCCTGCCGCGAGCCGCCGGCCGATGAGGCGCCGGGGGTGACGATGATCAGGTTGCTGCCCAGGCTGGCGATTGAGTCCTGCACCTTGTCGCGCACGCCGAGGCCGATCGAGATCATGGCGATAACGGCGCCGACACCGATGATGATGCCGAGCATGGTGAGGATGGAGCGCAGCTTGTTGGACACCAGTGCGCTCCAGGCGATGGCGACGCTTTCTCTCAACATGGCGCTTACTCCTTCCGCTCGTCGCGGACGATCAGGCCGTCGCGGACGTGCACAACGCGGCGCGCATTCTCGGCGATGTCCGGTTCGTGGGTTACGAGGATAACGGTGCGGCCGAGGCTGTTGAGGCTGCGGAAAATCTCCATGACCTCGTTGCCCGACTTGGTGTCGAGGTTGCCGGTCGGCTCGTCGGCCATGATGATCGTCGGGTCGTTCACCAGGGCGCGGGCGATAGCCACTCGCTGGCGTTGGCCGCCCGAAAGCTCATTGGGCAAATGGTGCATGCGCTCCTCCAGCCCGACCATCGCGAGCGCCTTGGCGGCCCGCTCGTTCCGCTCCGCCTTGGCCACCCCGGCATAGACGAGCGGCAGGGCGACATTCTGGTGGGCGTCCATGCGGGGCAGCAGGTTGAAACTCTGAAATACGAAGCCGATCTTCTTGTTGCGGGTGACGGCCAGATCGTCGTCGCCGAGGGTGGCGACCTCCTGGCCGTCGAGCATATACGAGCCGTGGGTCGGCCGATCGAGACAGCCGAGGATGTTCATCATCGTCGACTTGCCCGAGCCGGACGGGCCCATGATGGCAGTGAATTCACCCGTCCCGATGACGAGGTCGACGCCGGCGAGGGCGTTCACTATCGTATCGCCCATCTGATAGGTTTTTCTCACATCCGACAATGCTATCGTCAAAGCTATTACCTCCTCGGTCAGCGGACCATCATGCCGCCCCGCTGCTGTTGCTGCTGGGGCTTGGGCTGGGAGACGACGATCTGGTCGCCGTCAGTCAGACCGCCGGTTATCTCCACCCGTTCTTCGCTGGTAAGGCCGGTGGTCACGTTGACGTTCGTCGCCTGGCCGTTCTTCATGACGACCACGTACTGCTGGTTTTTGTTGGTCTTGATGGCCGACAGGGGCACGGTGAGGGCGTTCTTGCTCTCGCCGACGCCGACCGACACCCTGGCGGTCATGGTGGGCTTGAGCTCCCGGTCGCCGGCGTCGACGTCGATAATCACTCCGTAATACACGACATTCTGCTGCACTGTCGCTTTCTGGGAAACGCTCGAAACCATGCCGGTGAACACCTTGCCCGGGTAAGCGTCGACCGTGAAGGTCGCCTTCTGGCCGACGGCCACCTTGCCGATGTCGCTCTCGTCCACCTGGGTCTCGATCTGCATCTTCGACAGGTCGGCCACCGTCAGGATAACCATCGGGTTGGATAGACCCTGGGCAACCGTCTGGCCGGCGGGGATGGGCTTGCCGATAACCACCCCGTCGATCGGGGCGCGGATAACGGTGTCGTCGAGTTGGGACGAAGCTTCGTCATAGGTGGCCTGAGCCACCTTGTACTCCATTCGGGAAGCGTCGAGCTGCTGGTCGGACACGGCGCCGATCCTGTTGAGGCGGCTATTGCGTTCAAAGTTGGCCTGGGCATTGGCCAGGCGTTCGCGGGTCTGGGTTACCTGGGCCTGCAGACGGCTGCTGTCGAGGACGACCAGTACCTGGCCGGCCTTGACGACATCATTTTCCTGCACCTTGGTTTCCTTGATCAGGCCGGTGATCTTCGAGCTTACGTCGACCATGTTAACCGGCTTGATGGTGCCGGTGGCCGACACCACCGAGGTCACGTCACCCCTGATTACCGCCGCCGTCTGGACGTTGGGGGCGGCCTTGGCCTTGCTGCTGGCCTGCCAGGCCAGTCCGCCCTTGACGGCGACCGCCAGAACGATGGCGAGGAGAATCCATTTATTATGTTTGACGATTCTTTGCCAAATTGCCTTCATTCCGGCACCTCCGCTATATTGTGCGCTACTCGACCGGCAAGCCGATGGCCTTGGTCAGTTTCGCCTTGCTGACGTTAAAGTCGTACAGCGCCTGGTAGTAGTTCGTCCGGGCCTGCGCCAGGGCCAACTGGGCGTCGATGACATCAATGTTGGTGCCTACGCCGGCGTCGTACTTCTCGCGGGCGATGCCGAGATCTTCTTCCGCCTTGGCGATAGCCACCTCGGTCGTGTCGAGGCGCTTCTCGGCCTCCTGCATCGACAGGTACTGCTGGCGGACTTCAAGCTCGACGGCGTCGGCCGTCTGGCGGGCCTGCTCTTTAGCCTTGCTCAGGCCGGCGTCGGCCTGGCGGACCTTGGCCTTCGTCACCCCGGCGTCGAACACGTTCCAGTTGGCTGCCAGGCTGACCGTCCAATCGCCGCCGCTTTCCGGCAGGGCGGAATCGCTCCAGCCTTTGGACGCGCCGAAGGTCACGGACGGAATGTTGCCGCTCTCGGCCACCTTCACGCCGCTCGCCGCCATATTGACGCCTGCTTCGGCCTGGGCAATCTCCGGTCGCTTCGCGCGCGCCATGGCGATGCTGTCTTCAAGCGATTTGTCGTACTTCTCGTACTTCAGCGCGTCGGCGAGGACGATCTCGCTGGCCGGGTCGACGCTCATCACGTTCTTCAGGCTGGCCAGGGCAAGCTCGTAGCTGTTTTTGCTCTTAATGAGGTTTTGCTCGGCGTTGGCCAGCTCGACCTCCGAGCGGAGAATGTCGGCCTTGGCCACCAGTCCGACACTGAATTTCGCCTGAGCGGTTTTCAGGTGCTGCTGCAGGTTCTTGACCGATTCTTCGTTGACGGTCACGAGGTTGCCGTTCTGCAGCACGGCGAAGTACGCGGCCGCCGCGTCGAGTCGCACCTGCTGCTCGGCCTTGGTCACTCCGAGGGAGGCGCTTTTCAGCCCTTCCTCCGCCTGATCGACGAGCCCTTCAGTGCGGCCGCCATTGTAAAGCTGCCAGTTGAGCCGCAGGCTGTTGTTCACCCCGTCGCTGGCCGGGGCGATGCTGGTGCCCGGCTGGCGGCTGTAAGTGCTGCCCAGCGACAGCGTCGGCCAGCGGCCGGCCGCGGCCTCGTCCACGCCCCAGGCGGCCCGGTCCTTGTCGGCGCCCGCAATCTTGAGGGCGGGATTATTGCTTACGGCGGCGGCAATGCTGTCCTTCATGGTCAGCTCCTGGGGCGCCGCCAGCGCCACCGGCGCGTTCAGCAGCAGAACGGCGGCGAGCAGGGCAACGGCGGATCGGTTCGTGTGTCGGGACGGCATATCCATTCCCCCCTGTTTTTAGCTGATGTAAATGGCGCGAAACGATACAGGGCAATTCTAACCGACCAGTTTTAGTTTTTCTTTAGATGGGGGGTGGAAAATATAGAAAGAGGCACCCTCGCGGGCGCCTCTATCCCTCACTTCACCGGCAGCGTCACGTTAATCTTCGTTCCCGCGCCTACCGTGCTCTCGGCTTTTATCTTGCCGCCGTGGCTTTCGACGATCCAGCGGGCGATCGCCAGGCCCAGCCCGGCGCCGCCATCGCCGCGCGAACGGGCCCGGTCGCCGCGGAAAAAGCGGTCGAAGATTTGCGGCACATCCCCGGGAGCTATCCCGACGCCGGTATCGGCGACCGTCAGGACGGCCTGCCCCGCCTGGCGGCGGCAGGTCACCGACACGCTGCCGCCCGCGGGGGTGTACTTCACGGCATTGTCGAGCAGAATGACTAACAGCTGCTGGATACGCTCCCGGTCGGCGCGCAGCGGCACGCCGTCTTCGACCGCCACCCCAAGCGCCACCCCCTTCTGCTCGGCCAGCGGCCGGAACTGCTCGGCCGCGATGGTCACAAGGTCGCCGAGCCGCACCTGCTCGGCCACAAGCTCCGGCTGGCCAGCGTCGGCCCTGGCGAGCGTCAGCAGCGCGGCTACCAGCCTGCTCATGCGGCCAGCCTCGCGGACGACGTTGGTGATGCGGGCGCTCTCCTCCCGGACGGTGCGATCCGGGTAGCGGAGCAGCAGCTCGGCATTGGTTTTGATAACCGTCAGCGGCGTCCGTAGCTCATGGGAGGCATCGGCCACAAACTGCTGCTGTTTTTCCCACGCCGACCTCACCGGCACCAGGGCCCGCCCAGCCAGGAAATAGCCGGCCACCACCGCCGCGAGCATCCCGGCAGCCGTAGCGGTGAGAATGATCGCCAGCAGCCGCCGCAGCATCGCCGTCTCCGTGTCGACGATCGCCACGGTCACAACGTCCGTCACGGCGAACGCCCCCTCCGGCCGTGCGAGCAGCTCCCCGCCGCCCTGGTAGGGTACGGAACGGGAGCGGTAGATATGGTCGCCGGCCCGCTGCATCTGCGGTTTGCCCGGCTTCGCCCCCGCCGCCACCCCCTTTACGGCCTCGATGTTATCCACCGGATAGAAATTAACGACCCGGCCGTCGGCGTCGCGGACAAACAGAAAAATCCGCGGGTCGAAGGCGACCGGGCGGCTGAAGACCATGCTCGGCCGCCCGCCGGCGACGCGGAAGGCTTCAAGCCTGTTGCGCATCGCGTCGTCCACCTCGTCGAAGAGCTGGTAGGCCACGAACCCGTACAGCGAGCCGCCGAACCACGCCAGGACGAGGAAAAACACGAGCGAATTTAGGATGGTCAGCTTGCGGAGTGTTTTTTGGAACATACTACTTGTCCTTCAGCATGAAACCCGCCCCGCGGATTGTCTGGATGACCGCGTCGCGGCCGAAGGGGGCGAGCTTTTTGCGCAGATAATGGATATAGAGATCGATGATGCCATGGGTAGTGTCCGACTCGAAGCCCCACACGCGGTCGAAAATCTGCTCGCGGGTAAGAATCTGTTCGCGGTTGAGGAGCAAGAACTCCAATAGCTCATACTCCTTGACGGTGAGGTGGAGGGGGGTGCCGGCCACGAAAGCGTCCTTCACCTTCGGGTTGGCGGCGATGCCGCCGTAACGGAGCTCCCCGTCTGCGCCCACCGGCCCGCCGCGGCGCAGCAGAGCCTTGACCCTGGCGAGCAATTCGGGGACGGCGAACGGTTTCACCAGATAATCGTCGGCGCCCGAATCGAGCCCCGCCACCTTGTCGGCCACGCTGTCCCTGGCGGTCAGCAGCATAATCGGCGTCCGGCTGCCGCCGGCTCTCAGCAGCCGCACGATATCCAGGCCGCCCATCCCCGGCAGCATCATGTCGAGAATGAGCAGGTCGTACACCCCCTGCCGGGCGTTATAGAGGCCCTCGTCGCCGCTGCCCGCCTCGTCGACCGCGTAATCGTCCTCCTTCAGCACCGCCACGATAGCCTCACGCAGGGGGGCGTCGTCTTCCACCACCAGGATTCTCATCGGCACACCTCCGCCGTTTCTAACCTTAAGGTGGCACCCCGCGCCTGCTCTTATACCCTCCGCGGCCAGACGATGCGGGGACAAACGAAAAAAGAGTATCTCGCGATACCCTCTCGGTGGCGTAATATGCGGCTAGCCGCGTGCGCGGCTACAGGAAGAGGACTTTGTAAAGGTAGTAGGTCAGGGCGCTGGTCGCGCCGCTGGCCGGGATGGTGAGCAGCCACGCGAAGAGCATTTGACGGGCTGTCGTCCAGCGCACCGCCGTTACCCGTTTGGCTGAGCCCACGCCCATTATCGAGCCGGAAACGACGTGGGTCGTGCTGACCGGGAGGTGGAGGAAGGTGGCGCCGAAGATGACGAGGGCCGAGTTGAGGTCGGCGGCAAAGCCGTTGATCGGCTCCATGCGGAAGATGCGCGTGCCCATGGTTTTGATGATCTTCCAGCCGCCGGCGGCCGTACCGAGGCCCATGGATATCGCGCAGGCCAGTTTGACCCAGGTGGGCACCTCCAGAGAGGGGATCTGGCCGGCGGACAGCAGGGCAAGGGTGATGATGCCCATCGCCTTCTGGGCGTCGTTGGAGCCGTGCGAAAATGACATCAGACTCGCCGACACGAATTGCATCCGCTTGAAGCCGGTATTGAGGACGCCGGGGCCCAGGCGTCCGAAAATCCACAGCATGAGGATCATCACGAAATAACCGGTGATAAGGGCGATAACGGGCGACAGGACGAGGGAGAGGACGATCTTTTGGATGCCGGCCAGCTTCAGGACCTCGAAACCGCGGCCGGCGATGACCGCGCCCATCACGCCGCCGATCAGCGCGTGGGACGAGCTCGACGGTATGCCCAGCCACCAGGTGAGGATATTCCAGAAAATCGCCCCGACGAGCGCGGCGATGATCACCGGCTGGTCTATCATTTGCGCCGATTTGACGATGTCGCCGCCGATCGTTTTGGCGACCCCGGTGCTGAATAAGGCGCCGAGGAAGTTGAGGGAGGCGGCCAGCCAAACTGCGTGCTGCGGAGCGAGCGCCCGCGTCGATACCGATGTGGCGATGGCGTTGGCGGTGTCGTGGAAGCCGTTGATGTAATCGAAGGCCAGTGCGAAAATAACTACGGCGTACAGCAGCCACAAATCAGGCATATTTCAGCACTACCCTTTTCAGGAGCTGGGTGATATCTTCGCAGATGTCGAGGGTATCCTCCAGGCTGGTGAGGATTTCCTTCCACTTGATTATCTCGATCGGGTCGCAGCCCTCGCGGAAAAGCTTGGCCATCTCCCGGCGGTAAAGAGTATCACCCTCCGTCTCCAGGGCCAATATCCGGTTGCAGCGGGCCTCGAGCTTAAGATGCTGCTTCTTCAGCTCGCTCAGGTAGTTGATGCATTTGACCACCTGGATGATGCTGGTGTGGACGAGGGAAACCAGTTCGCGGACCTCGGGCGAGGCGACGCCGACATTGTACATGTGCATTTTATCGACGATCCCCTTCATTGCGTCGACGAGGTCGTCCAGTTTCTGGGCTAGAGCGAAGATGTCCTCGCGGTCGAAGGGGGTTATAAACGTTTTATGGAGCTTTTTGAGGATTTTCTCCACCAACTCGTCGGCTTCGGTTTCGAGTGTTTCCACTTCGGACAGGATATCCCCGAGCCGGTCCTGCTCCTCGAAAGCCATCACCATCGTCTCGCTCGCCTTCTTGGCGATCGCGGCGTGGTCGGCCAGAAACTCGAAAAACTTTTCTTCCTTTGGTTTCAGACGAAAGGCCACGGTGAGTCCCTCCCCGGAAGATTCTTGAACACTTTGATTATAGCATATACTTGTGTACATTATAAGAGTGCCGTCGGAAGGCGGAATAATCGGATAAATTTGGATTTCCCCCATGCGCTGTGCGGGTTATCCTGCAGAAAAATGATATCCATCCCAAGCGGCGAAGTAAACTTGCCACGGGTCAGGCACCGGCGGCGCCAAAAGCGATACGATCCTCGTTCCCGGCTTAGTGTACCCGCAGGAATCGGAATTAGTGCCTGGCAATTCTTTGACGCAAAGACACCGCTGCGGCTGGTGCGAATACTCGCCCGCCCGTTACCGCGGCCGCATGATCGTATTCCTTGAGAGCGCCTGGGCTATCGGTTGGCTGGCCGCCGCCATAATAGCCTATTATATTATTCCCAAACACGGATGGCAGATAGCCTTCTATATCGGTTCGCTGCCGGCGATATTGGTCTTCTATCTGCGGCGGATGGTCCCCGGGTCGGTCCTCTACCTAGTAGACAAAGGCCGTTACCAGGAAGCTCACGAGCAGATCGCCGCCCCCAAGGTCAAATTCGCTTCGCCAAACTATGGAAGGGCCAACATCTGCGCCGCACCGTCTGCCTCTTGACCGGCCCGGACAAATTCGCCCTCGTATACACCATCTTCACGAGCGTCCTGCTCGTCATCGCCCTAAACGTCTTCGTCCTTGGCGGAGAAACGATGCGCAAATCGCTTGACGAACTCAACCGCTGAATTGGCCGCTGCCGCAGGAAGCAAGATGGTCGCTCTGGATAACGAAAACCGCCTCATCGTCATTAAAGGCGCCGGCGACCTGGCCGCTGGCGTCGCCCACCGCCTGTTCCGCAACGGCCTCGCCGTCACCGCCGCCGAACGAGATTTTCGTCCGTGTTTTCCATCTCTGACAAGCTTCTGACAAAAACCTGTCTTATTTTCAATTGCCCGGCGGCCGGCGAATAAGATATAATAATAGTAAGAATAATATACCAGTTGCTTTAGGAGGGGTCTGTCAGCGACAGACTTTTTATGTTCAGCAGCAGATAGGGGGACGATATGAAAACAGGGGTGCCTTACTGGCCCGAGAGCCGGACCTCGAACGCGAACTGCCGGATTGTCGTCCGCAGCTTCGCCGACCGGGGCAGCCTGTATGACGACCGCGACGACATCGTCGTCCTCACCGACGGCTGGGTGGAGGGGGCCGCCGCGGCCGTGCTGCGCGGCGGCATCAACGCCGGCGCCGTCCTCGACGTGCTGGCGTGTGCCGGCGTCAGCCAGCTCAAGGTGTTGCACCTCGAAGAGAAGCTGCCCCAGCTTGAGGATATCTTTCTCTCCTCGGTGGTGGCCCGCGCCCACGACATGTTCGACAACGTCAGCATCAACTGGCGCCGCGAGGCGACGGTGTTCGACCTCATCAAAGCCGTCGGCGCCGAGCAAAGTATGCTGTTCTTCGGCGCGCCGCTGGCCGATTCGGAGATAATGCCCTTCTACAGCGCCATCAAGGAAGTCTACCAGGGCAGTGTGACCGTCGTCCGCGGCCCCTTTCACGACCTCGAATTCGCCGAGGGCGACGAAATCTACCGCTGGGTTCGGGAGCGGACCTTCGAGGCCGGCGACTTCTCCCTGCCGGCCGTAATGCGCGGCGGCAAGCGCAAACGGGGCCACAAGGTGGCGATTATCCTCCCCAGCCTCAACGAAGAGAGGACGGTCGGCCAGGTCATCGAAACGGCGCTCGAAGTCAAGACCGCCGGTGTGGCCGACGAAGTCATCCTCGTCGACTCCGCCTCGACCGACAACACCGTGGCGATCGCCAAATCCTACGGCATCCCCGTCTTCCTTCATCCCGAGATCGCCCCCGAGCTCGGCAGCCATCGCGGCAAAGGGGAGGCGATGTTCAAGAGCGCCTTCGTCACCGACGCCGACATCCTCGCCTGGGTGGATACCGACATCGAAAATATCACCCCGCGCTTCTTCTACGGCCTGCTCGGCCCCATCCTCACCAACCCCGACATCCGCTTCGTCAAAGGCTACTTCACGCGGCCGGTGCGGGTCGAGGCATCCGGCCTCGAGCTCGGCGGCGGCCGGGTAACGGAAATCCTCGCCCGCCCATGGTTCAACACCTACATGCCGACCCTGTCGGGCTACATCCAGCCGCTCGCCGGCACGGTGGCCATCTGCCGCGAAGACATGCTCAAAATGCGCATACCCGCCAACTACGGCGTGGAGGTGGCGATGCTCATCCAGGCGGTGGCTAACGCCGGCCTGTGGTCCACTTGCCAGGTCAACCTCGGCGAAGTCATCCACCGTTCCAAGGATGTAGCCGGCCTTAGCGAGATGGCCTTCCAGATCCTCCAGGTGCTGAGCGAATTCGAAAGCGGCGCCAGCCGCGAGAATCTCCTGCGGCGCGTCTACTCCGCCCAGGGGCACTTCGAGATCGGCATCAAAAAATTCGCCACCATCTGGCGGGGCTATCGAAAATAAATTGCTTAGATATTGACAGCATCTTTTGCCGCGTGCTATCATTAAGCCAATTTAATACTCTTGCTCTTATCGAGAGTGGTCGAGGGACTGGCCCGATGACACCACGGCAACCGGCGCTACGGCGCAAGGTGCCAAATCCAGCAGGCATTGCCTGACAGATGAGAGGGAAGGTTACGCTTGTGTCGTTTAACTCCTTTCCTCGGGAAGGAGTTTTTTGTTTTCTCTCATCGCTACTTTATCGCAGCAACGGAGGGTTCAAGATGCAGACCAGTTACCCGCAGACCTTTTTCCCCAGCATGAAATACCGACCCTACATGAAATTCGCCACCGTGGCCACCCCCGAGCGGCCGCTCGCGCTCGTACTCGGCGGCGCCCTCGCCGAAGTGACGGTGGCCTACGAAACCTACGGCGCCCTTTCCCCCGACAAAGACAACGTCGTGCTTGTCTGCCACGCCCTCACCGGCGACAGCCACTGCGCCGCCCATAACGACAACGACGAGGCAGGCTGGTGGGACCTCCTCGTAGGCCCCGGCCGCCCCATCGACACCGACCGCTTCTTCGTCATCTGCGCCAACGTCCTCGGCGGCTGCCAGGGCACCACCGGCCCCGCCTCGCCCGACCCGGCCACCGGCCGGCCCTACGGCGCCTCCTTCCCCGCGGTGACCATCCGCGACATGGTCCGTGTCCAGAAGCGGCTCCTCGAAGCCTTGGGCATCAACCGCCTCTCGCTGGTCATCGGCGGCTCGATGGGCGGCGCCCAGGCGCTGGAGTGGGCAGTCACCTACCCCGGCTTCGCCGAAGCCGTCGCCGCCCTGGCCGCGCCCGGCTACGCCTCGGCCCAGGCCATCGCTTACAACCGCGTCGGCCGCCAGGCCGTGTTGCTCGACCCCGAATGGCGGGGCGGCGACTACTACGGCGGCCCAGGTCCCGTCCAGGGCCTGGCGCTCGCCCGCGGCGTCGGCATGATAACCTACCAGAGCGAACCCTCCATGGCCGCCAAATTCGCCCGCAAGACGCGCAACGGGCAATTCGAGGTCGAGAACTACCTCGACTACCAGGGCCAGTGCCTGGTGCAGCGCTTCGACGCCAACTCCTACCTCTGCCTGCTGCGGGCCCTCGATCTCTACGACCTGGGAATGGGCCACGCCTCCTACCGGGCGGCCCTTGCCCGCATCGAATCCAGGGTGCTGGTGGCCGGGGTAACCTCGGACATCCTCTACCCCGCCTACCAGCAGATCGAACTCGTAGAAACACTGAAAAGCCTCGGTGTGCGGGCGGAATACGCCGAAGTAGACAGTCCCCACGGTCACGACGGCTTCCTGATCGACTTCGACCTCCTCAAACCCATCATGCGCGAATTCGTCGGCACCGCCCTGCCGGTGCGAATGCCCTGGCTGTCGTCCATCTTCCGCGCTCCGCGGCTGGCCTACTTCGGCGCCCGCCTCGTCGCGGAAACCTACCCCTGATACCCGGCAACCCCATAAATCATTATATTAGGAGGAACCGACAATGACCTTACCCGCCGATCTCCGCTTCGACAGCCTCACCGTCCACGCCGGCCAGGAGCCCGACCCCGCCACCGGCTCGCGGGCGGTGCCCATCTACCAGACCACCGCCTACAACTTCCGCGACAGCGCCCACGCCGCCAACCTCTTTGCCCTCCAGGAAAGCGGCAACATCTATACGCGGATAATGAACCCCACCACCGACGTACTCGAAAAACGCATCGCCGCCCTTGAAGGCGGGGTGGGGGCGCTGGCTTTCGCTTCCGGCCACGCCGCCATCAGCGCCGCCATCTTCAACATCGCCCAGGCCGGCGACGAAATCGTCAGCTCGTCCACCCTCTACGGCGGCACATATAACATGTTCGCCTACACCCTGCCCCGGCTCGGCGTCAAAGTCACCTTCGTCGACCCGCGAGACCCCGCCAATTTCGCCACAGCCATAACCCCCAGAACCAAGGCAATCTACGCCGAAGCCATCGGCAACCCCAAGATCGACGTCCTCGATTTGGCCGCCGTCGCCGCCGTCGCCCACGCCAACGGCCTGCCCCTCATCATCGACAGCACCTTTACCAGTCCCTACCTCTGCCGGCCGTTCGACTTCGGCGCCGACATCGTCGTCCACTCGGCCACCAAATTCATCGGCGGCCACGGCACCTCGATGGGCGGGCTGGTCGTCGACGGCGGCAAATTCGACTGGGCCTGCGGCGGCAAATTCCCCCTTCTCAGCGACCCCGACCCCAGCTACCACGGCCTGCGCTACACCGAGGCCCTCGGGCCGCAGGCCTTCATCATCCGCCTGCGCACCCAGATCCTCCGCGACCTGGGGGCCTGCCTCAGCCCCTTCAACAGTTTCCTCCTCCTCCAGGGGCTGGAGACGCTCCACCTCCGCATGCGGCGCCACAGCGACAACGCCCTCGCCGTCGCCGAACACCTCGCTGCCCACGAGCGGGTGGCCTGGGTGAGCTATCCCGGCCTTAAAAGCCACCCTGACCACCTCAAAGCCGAAAAATATCTGCCCAAAGGCGCGGGCGCCATCCTCACCTTCGGCATCAAGGGCGGCCTTGAGGCGGGGCGGAAATTCATCGACTCCCTGCGGCTCTTCTCGCTCCTCGCCAACGTCGGCGACGCCAAATCACTCGTCATCCACCCGGCCAGCACCACCCACTCCCAGCTCACCAGCGAGCAGCGGGCCGCCGCCGGCGTGCCGGACGACATGGTGCGCCTGTCGATGGGCCTCGAAGACCCAGCCGACCTGATCGCAGATTTGGATCAAGCTTTGGCTAAGACTGTATAGCAAAAGTCCCCGCTCTATGCGGGGACTTTTTGTACAGTGTCGGCCGCCCAGCAGCGCCCATCTGCGGCGTTGTTCCTGCGGGCGCTCGCTTGCCGTACTTCCGTGTGCTGTCTGCGCCCGCGTCCTCGGAGCCGCCTTGCATCTGGGCACTTCTGAACGGCCGCGGCGATTCATAGAAGGACGGGGGGAGAGGATCATAAAGGAAAATATTGCTATTTTGGCGAAAATGGGTAACAATAACCGGCGGGAGATGATGAACGATGAGCGATGCGTGGCAAGAATTCCTCCAGGCCGTGCAGACGGCGACCAAAGGAGTGCCATACCCCTTTTACCGCGGCTGCCCCAGCGCGTGCCACACCCTGCTGCCCAGCCTCTTCCGGGTCAGGCGCAAACGCTACACCGAGTGCAACGTCTTCTTCGACTTCTTCTCGTTCGCCAAGCCGCTCGTAAACACCCAGACGCTCAAACCGATCGAGACCCTCTTCGAGATGCGGCACGCCGGCATCCCCACGCGCCTGCTCGACTGGACGACCACCTTCGCCGTCGCCCTGTACTTCGCCGTGAGCGGCAAGCCCGACACGCCCTGCATCTGGGTTCTCGAGCCCGACAACCTCAACTGCAAGACCACCGGCCACGGCCTGCTCGTGCAGTCCGACGCCGTCGACTACGATCACGAGCACGAGAAGGTGCTCTACCTGGGCAAAAAGCTCCAGCACCCGCTCGCCATCTTCCCCACCATGCAAAACCCCCGCATCTTCGCCCAGAAGGGCCACTTCACCATCCACGGCGCCATCGAAAAGCCCCTCGAAGACATCTGCCCCGACTGCGTCACCCAGATACCCCTGCCAGCCGCCGCGATTCCCGAGGCGCGCGCCTTTCTCCACCTCGCCGGGCTTAACGAATACAGCGTCTTCCCCGATATCGACGGCCTTGCCAGGTACCTTACCAAGGAGCACGGCCTCGACCGCCGCAAGCGGGTCGCCGCCGTCAAAGCGGCGAAAATCCGTCAGGCCCCGTCGGTCCCGATATAAGCGAAGCGCGCCTTCTCCTCGCCGCCGACGGTCACCGTCTCGAGAAACATCGCCCGCGGCCTTACCCACAGGCCGCGCTCGCCGTACAGCGCTTGGTAGACGACCAGCCGCTCCAGCGTCTCGCTGTGGGTAGCCTCGCCTATCACCCGGTACATATTCCCCTTGTAATGGCGGTACACTCCCGGGATCACAAGGCTCTCTCCTTCACCCATCGTAAAATGCCTCCTGCCTTCGTATTGCTCCTATTATCTTTACCGCAACGGCAACTAAATCCTTTATCGGCACCCAAAAAGAAAACCCGCCTTTCGGCGGGTTTATTAGCACGGTCGCCGCCGCCCCAATAGTTGGCGGCAACCGCGAAACGGAGGCTGATTAAGAGCTGTCCCTGGAGGACAACGGTCTCAGGCCGAGGCCGCGGGCGGCGGCGATGTCGCGGTCGGCGCCGCGGCCGGCGGTCGTGAGGTAATTGCCGATGAGCATGCCGTTGACGCCGGCCAGCAGGCCGAGCGGCACGAGATCGCCGAGCGCTTTCTCCCGGCCGCCGGCATAGCGGATCGTCTTGGCGGGGAGGAGGAGACGGAAAATGGCCAGCGTCTGGAAAATCTCCAGCGTCGGCAGCGGCGGCTGTTCCTCAAGGGCGGTGCCGGGCACAGGGTTCAATATGTTGACGGGAACCGAATCGACAGCCAGTTCCCTGAGGGTAAAGGCCAGCTCGACGCGTTGGCGCCAGCTCTCGCCCATGCCGATGATGCCCCCCGAGCACACCTCCAGCCCGGCCGCCTTAGCCCGCTTCACCGTGTCCACCCGCTCCTGCCAGGAGTGGGTGGTGCAGATCGCAGGATAGTGGCTTTCCGCCGTCTCCAGGTTGTGGTGGTAGCGGGTGACTCCGGCAGCCTTCAGTGCGGCGAAGTGACTGGCGTCGAGCACTCCCAGCGAACAGCAGGGGATCACCGCCGTCTCTTGTTTGATCAGTTTTATCGCCGCCAGCACGCGGGGGAAATCGTCGTCATCCTGCATGCCCGCCCCCGCGGTGACGATCGAAAAACGCCGCGCGCCGTCGCGCTCGGCCGTTTTCGCCGCCGCCAGCAGCGCCGCCTCGTCCAGGAGGGGATGGATGGCGATAGCCGCCTGATGGTGGGCCGACTGGGCGCAAAACCGACAATCCTCCGAACAGTTGCCGGAGCGGGCGTTGACGATCTCGCAGGTATCGACGGCATCGCCGCAGAACTCGGCGCGCACCTTGTTGGCCGTCGCCATCAGCAGCGGGACGTCGGCCGCGCTGATTCGGGTGAGGGCCATCGCCTCGGAAAAGCTCAACGCCGCGCCGCTCAGCACCTTCGCGCCCAGGGCGGTTATCGGAGGGATACTCATAGCAGTCTCCTTGTTAACCATGTATTATATGATAGTTTACAATATTGGTGTTAAAAACGTTAACCATTTATACTGCGGTGGTTAACTAACCGTATTATACTACGCCGGGGCGGGCTTGTAAACGCCGGACGGCAAAATATTCCCGCCTGCACAGGCGGAAGAGGGAAGGCCGCGACCTCCGTCGCGGCCCCAGGCTGTCGAGAAAGGCCCATCTGCGGCGTTGCTCCTCAGAGCGCTTGCTTGCGTACGTACCAAAGTACGCGGCGCGGCGCGCTCTTCCGGTGCGCCTTGCATCTGGACCTTTCTCGCCAGTCTGACTTTGTCTACAAGCTGAGGCCGCGACCTCAGTCGCGGCCTTCCGGGTATTATTTCGACTTGTCCTTACTCTTCTTGGACGGAGACGACGGGCATATTTCGGCGGAGAAGTCGGATAACGCCGCGGAGCGGCTCTTGTCGTCGCTGCAGTTTGAGCAGCCCGATTTGCTGGACTTGGCCATGCGCTCACCTCCTTGGCGCTATTTTGCCCTCCGCCCATTACGGCGATTAGTGGCAAATTCAGGCTGAAAACAGAAAAGGGGCTGTCCGGCAGCCCCTTTTTACATACGTTATTATCTTATACCGAGAATCTGCGCAGGGCGGCTTGCAGGCCCTGCGCAAGCTGCGCCAGGCCCTGACTGGAGGCCGCGATTTCCTCCATCGTGGCCGACTGCTCCTCGGTCGACGCCGAGACGGTCTGTGTTTCGGCCGCCGTCGTCTTGCTCACCGTGTCGATAGCCTTTATCGACGCCACGATCTGCTGGCTGCCGCCGGCCATCTGGCGAATGGCGAGCGACATATCCCTCGACTGGGCGGATGCCTGGTTGACGAGAGTGAGGATGTGTTCGAACGCCTGCCCGGCGCTGTTGACCACCCCGGTGCCGATTTTGACTTCGTGCTTGCCGCTCTCCATCGCCGCGACCGCCTTGTCGGTGTCGGCCTGGATAGCGCTTATCAGCTCGCCGATTTGCTTCGAAGCCTCCTGCGACTGCTCGGCCAGCTTGCGCACCTCCTCGGCCACAACGGCGAACCCGCGGCCGGCCTCTCCGGCCCGGGCCGACTCGATGGCGGCGTTGAGGGCGAGGAGGTTTGTCTGGCCGGCGATGCTTGAGATAGTGTCCACTATCTGGCCGATCTCCTTGGAACGGTCGCCCAGCGTCTGGACGATCAGGGCCGAATCGGCGACCGTCTTTTCTATATTGGCGATCTGCCTCACCGCCGTGGAGATCTGCTCGGTGCCATTACCGGCGGCTTCGGCGGCCTGTGCCGAGGTGCCGGCGACAATCTCGGCGTTGGCTGTCACCTGCTGGATGGTGGCCGACATCTGCTCGACGGCTGCGGAACTCTCCTCGACGGCCCGCAGTTGGGTCGCCGTACCCTGCGCGACATCGGAGATCGACTGGGCTACCTGGGTGGCCGTCACCGCGGCCTGATCGGCGCTGGCGTTAAGCTGCTCGCTCGACGCCGCCAACTGCTCGGCCGACTCAGCCACTTGCCTCATCAGCCCGCGCAGGTTATCGGTCATCGTGTTGATGGCGAGCGCCACCTGGCCCGCTTCGTCGCGGGAGTCCACGGCGAGCGCCTTCTTAGCAAGGTTGCCGGCGGCGACCTCGCTCACGGCGGCAGCCACCTGCTTGAGCGGTCTGGCGACCATGCGGGCGATTGTCAGGCCGAGGGCAATGACAATCAGCAGCGCCGCCAGCCCGATGGCGGTCAGCGTCATGCTGGCCACCGCCACGCCCCGTGAACTTTGCGCCATCGCGGCGTTGGCGTTTTCGTTGAATTCCTGGGCGATGTATACCAGCTGTTTGTTGATGCCGTCGAGGATAGGCGAGAACTGATACGTATATATGAGGATGCCCTCGTTCAGTTTGCCATCGCCCGCCAGTGCCAGCACCTGGTCCCGCCCGCTGCGGTAGCTGTTCAGCATCGACGTGAGCAGCTCCAGGTTGCGGCGCTGATCCTCGCTGAGGTTGGTCTTGTCGAGTTCCAGCAGATAGAAGTCGACCTTCTCGCCGCGGGTTTTCATATCGGCCAGCAGCGCCTTCTTGCGATCGGCGTCCCTGGCCAGCAGATATTCGAGCACAATTGCCTGGGCGGCCTTGAGCTCGATCTGCGTCTCGTCGATCAGCTTCACGGCCCGTAGCTCGTTCTTGTTCAGATCCTGCATCACCGCGTCGGTCTTGGCAAGGAAGAAGTAGCCGGTGACGGCGATCGTCGCCACGAAGAAAGCGGCGATAAATACGAGGACGGAAAGTTTGTTGGCGATGGTGAGGTTTTTGAAAAACTGCAAGGAAGATCATCTCCTTCGGCATGGTAATTACCAGAGCCAATAGAAAATAATGTCAATATTTTTAAATTATTCGACATAATTTGCGCAAATCCTTTACTTTTGACAATGCAATATAATCTTGACGGCGGCCAAAAAACGGGATAATATAAACACATGAACACTTATTCATATATTGAGGTGAATTGCCGTGCCCGATAACGCTACCGATAATGTTGTTTGCGAAGAGCTCTGCCTGCACCCGGAAGTCATCCGTGCCGCCCGGGCCGAGGCGCTGACCGAGACCGACGCCCGCGAGCTTGCCGAGATATTCAAGATCCTCGGCGACCCGACGCGGGTCAAGATGCTGCAGGCTCTGTCCCGGCGCGAGCTGTGCGTGTGCGACATCGCGGCCGTCGTCGGCATGGGCCAGTCGGCCGTTTCCCACCAGCTCCGCCTCCTGCGGGGGGCCAGGCTCGTCAAATACCGCCGCGAAGGCAGAATGGTCTGGTATTCCCTTGACGACGAACACATCGCCGTCCTGATGGCCCAAGGCATCGAACACATCAAACACAGATAGGATGAGGCAAATGATCGAAAGAGCCTGTGGCTGCGGCGGTTGCGGCGCCGCCGTGGAGGCGGCCGGCGCCGTCCCGGTGGAGGAGGGGATGAGCGTCTACCTCCTCGGCGGTCTGGACTGCGCCGATTGCGCCGCCAAACTCGAAAAAAGGATCGCCGCCCTGGCCGGTGTGCGGCAGGCGACGGTGAATTTTGCGACCGCCAAACTGGCAGTCGCCCACACCCTCAGTGACCAGGCGATAATAAAAGCGGTAGAAAGGGCCGGCTACAGCGCCCGACGGGCCGACGCTCCGGCCGAACCGGCGCCCAACTGGCGGCGCGAACCGCGGACGCTGGCGACGCTCGCGTCCGGGCTGCTGCTGGCAGTGGCCGCCGGCCTCGATCTGCTGGATGCCGCCACCGCCTGGACGGCGCCCGTCTATACACTGGCCGCGCTTGCCGGCGGCTGGCACGCCGCCCGCAGCGGCCTGTCCGGCCTGAAGTCGTTGACCCTCGACATGAACTTCCTCATGACCGTCGCCGTGATCGGCGCGGCGGCCCTCGGCGAGTGGAGCGAGGGGGCCACGGTGGCCTTCCTGTTCTCCCTCGGCAACACGCTCCAGACCTACACGCTTGCCAAGACCCGCCGAGCGGTGCGGGCGCTGATGGAGCTGGCCCCGTCCGAGGCGACGGTGCTTGCTGGCGGCGCCGAAGAGCGGCTGGCGGTGACGGCGATCGCTCCCGGCAGCGTTATCGTCGTCAGGCCGGGGGAAAAGGTCGCGCTCGACGGCGTCGTGCGCAACGGCCATTCGGCTGTTGACGAAGCCGCCCTCACCGGCGAATCGCTGCCGGTGGAAAAGACGGCCGGCGACACAGTATACGCCGGCACCGTAAACCAGTATGGCGTGCTGGAGGTCGAAGTCGTCAAGCCGGCCGCCGACTCCACTCTCGCCAAGATCATGCACCTGGTGGAGGAGGCCCAGGCCCAGCGCGCCCCCTCCCAGCAGTTCGTCGATAAATTCGCCCGCTACTACACGCCGGCGGTGCTGACAGCCGCCGCTGCCGTTATGGTCATGCCCTGGCTGGCATTTGGCCAGCCCTTCGCCCCCTGGTTCTACAAGGGGCTGGTGCTGCTCGTCATCTCCTGTCCCTGCGCTCTCGTCATCTCCACCCCGGTATCTATCGTCGCCGCCATCGGCAATGCCTCCAAGCGGGGCGTGCTGATAAAAGGCGGCGCGTACCTCGAGAAGTTGGGCGCCCTCCGCGCGGTGGCTTTCGATAAAACCGGCACACTTACCCGCGGCCGGCCCCAGGTCACCGACGTCATCCCACTGGGCGGCCTCGCCGCCGACCAGCTGCTCGCCCTGGCGGCGGCGGTCGAGAAATGGTCCGAGCACCCCATAGCCCGGGCAATCGCCGCGGCCGCCGCCGGGCTCGAACTAAAGCCGGCGTCAGCTTTCCGGGCCCTGGTAGGCCGGGGAGCGCAGGCCGAAGTGAACGGCGCCGTCGTCTATGTCGGCAACGCTCGGCTGTTCGCCGAGCTCGGTCATGGAATCGCACGGCAAGAAGCGGTGCTTGCCAGCCTCGAAGCGGCCGGCAAGACAGCGATGCTGGTCGGTACCGCGGAAGCGCTCTATGGCGTGATCGCGGTCGCCGACACGCTGCGCGACGACAGCGCCGCCGCCGTCGCGGCGCTGCGTCGGGCCGGCGTCGGCCATGTGGCCATGCTCACCGGCGACAACCGCCGGGCAGCCGCCGCCGTCGCCGCCCGTCTCAAGCTCGACGGCGTCTACAGCGAGCTCATGCCCGCCGACAAAGTAAGGGCGGTTAAAGACCTCGCCGGACGCTACGGCGGTGTGGTGATGGTGGGGGACGGCGTCAACGACGCCCCGGCTCTGGCGGCCGCCGATGTCGGCGTCGCCATGGGGGTCGCCGGCTCGGACGCCGCTCTGGAAACGGCCGACATCGCCCTCATGGCCGACGACCTCGGCAAGCTGGCGTACGTCATCCGCCTCAGCCGTAAAACGCTTACGATCATCAAGGAGAACATCGTCTTCGCCGTCGCCGTCAAAGCGGTCTTCGTCGTCCTTACCTTCGCCGGGTTCGCCAACCTGTGGCTGGCTGTTTTTGCCGACACGGGAGCGTCGCTGCTCGTTACCCTCAACGGCATGCGTCTGATGCGGAAATTAGCTTGAACAAAGCCCCTTCGGGGGCTTTGTTGCGTCAGGGAAACGGCCGCGAAAAGATTCTATTTTCAGTTTAATCGCCGCCGACCCGCTATGCACCTCAGTCCGGTTAGCCGCCCCGAGTTGCGGGCGCTTCCGGACTGTGGAGGCATGTTTTGGAGAATTATGCTTATAATTCGCGGTATTACGACGTATTGCTGCATAATGACCATCTTTTCCAGCACTCGGGAGCGGAGTATAATTAAGAATAATTATCCCAAGAAGGGATTGGCAGCAATGGAAGACAGTATAATATCCATGGTCTTGCTTCCCGGAGCGGTAGCCGTTTTCGTGGCGATCCTCTCCACCTGGGCCTGGACCCACGACTACGAGGAAATCGCCGCCGAAATGCAGCGGGCCATCAAGGAAGAGGACGCCAAGACGGCCGTCGGCATTCTCTGGCGCCGCGCCGGCATATATATGAGATAGGAAAACAGGCGGCAGCCTGTTTTTTGTTATCGCCGCGAGAGCCCGGCGCTTCGCCCCTCGTTGACACTATTTGTCGTCAAAGGTAAAATAAAAGGGCAAATAAATACTCTCGTATAATTTTGGGGATATGGCCCGGAAGTTTCTACAGGCAACCGTAAATTGCCGGCTACGAGTGAAAAAGCCATCTGGGGACCCGACCCCGGCGGGGATTTTTGCTCATCGAGAAAAGCGAAATCCGGCGCCGGTTTTTCTTTTTATGGGAGGGGAGGACACAATGTTTACAGTTAGAGAACTCATCCGGCCGCAGACGCTGGACGAAGCCTACAGGGCGCTCACGGCTCACCCGGACAACACGCTGCTGGGCGGCTGCGCCTTCCTGCGGATGGGCAGCAAGAAAATCGCCGCCGCCGTCGACCTGTCGCTGCTCGGCCTCGACTACGTCCGCGAGGTGGACGGCTGCATCGAACTGGGGGCGATGGCGACCTTCCGCGCGCTGGAAACCCACCCCGCCTGCCGGGAAAACTTCCGGGGAATGCTGCCCCGGGCGGTGGGCAACGTCCTCGGCGTCCAGTTCCGCAACCTCGTCACCGTCGGCGCCTCCGTCTACTCAAAATACGGCTTCTCCGACCTCATCACCGCCCTCCTGGCGCTCGACACGGATGTCGAGCTGCGCGCCGGCGGCCGGATGCCGCTCGCGGCTTTTTTGGACAAGCCCTACGCCAGGGACATCCTGACCCGGATATACATCCGCAAAGACGACCGCGCCGCCGCCTACCAGAGCCTGCGTAACTCGGCCAGCGACTTCCCGGTCGTCAACGCCGCCGTATCCCGCCTCGGCGACCGCTGGACGGTCGCGGTCGGGGCCAGGCCGGCCAGGGCTCAGCTCGCCCCCGCGGCCGCCGCCGCCCTTGCCGCCGGGGTCAGCCCCGACGAGGCAGCCGCCCTCGCCGCCGGCGAACTCGCCTTTGGCGGCAACCTCAAGGCGTCGGCCGAATATCGCCGGGCGATGGCCGCCGTCCTCGTCAAACGCGCCGTTGTGGAGGTGCTGTCATGCGCATCGAAGTAAATATTAACGGCAAAAAAACCGTCCTCGAAGTGGCGGCCGACGAACTGCTCGCCGACACTCTGCGGGCCGCCGGTTACGCCAGCATTCGCCGTGGCTGCGACACCACCAACTGTGGCCTCTGCACAGTGTGGATCGACGGCAAGCCGACCCTCTCCTGCGCCACTCTGTCGGCACGCATGGACGGCCACGACATCACCACCATCGAAGGCGTCGCCGGCGAAGCGGAGGCGTTCGCCCGCCTGCTCGTCGCCGAGGGCGGCGAGCAATGCGGCTTCTGCAGCCCCGGCTTCATCATGACCGTGCTGGCGATGAAACGCGAACTCGCCGACCCCACCGACGAGGAGATAAACCACTACCTCACCGGCAATCTCTGCCGCTGCACCGGCTATATGGGCCAACTGCGGGCGGTCAAAAAGTTCCTGGAGGTGCGGCCATGAAGCTCGTCGGCAAAGGTGTCCCCAAGATCGACGGGCTGGCCATCGCCACCGGCAAGCCCCTCTACACCGAAGACCTTGCCCCCGCCAACGCCCTGGTGGTAAAAATTCTCCGCAGCCCCCACGCGTCGGCCCGCATAAAGGCCATCGACACCGCCGCCGCCGAAAGCGTCGCGGGCGTGGCGTGCGTCCTCACCCACAAAGACGTTCCCAAGGTGAGGTTCACCCTCGCCGGCCAGACCTACCCCGAGCCCTCCCCGTACGACCGGCTCATCCTTGAGGACCTCGTTCGCTACGCCGGCGACGAAGTCGCCATCGTCGCCGCCGTCGACGAGCGCACCGCCCAAAAGGCGCTGGAGCTGATAAAGGTCGACTACGAAGTGCTGACCCCGGTGCTCGACTTCGAGCAGGCCATCGGCCATCCCACGGTCGTCCACCCCGAAACCGACCTCCACTGCAACTTCGATATCGGCCACGATCGGCTGCGCAACATCGCCGCCACCCACAAGGTCGAGGTGGGCGACGTCGCCGCCGAACTGGCCGCCAGCCATATTGTCGTCGAGGAAACCTACTACACCCAGGCCCAGGCCCAGGCGATGATGGAAACCTACCGGGCCTTCAGCTATCTCGACCACGCCGGCCGCCTCGTGGTCGTTAGCTCGACCCAGATACCCTTCCATGTGCGGCGGCACCTCGCCCGAGCCCTTGAGCTGCCCGCCAGCCGTATAAGGGTGATCAAGCCCCGCATCGGCGGCGGTTTCGGCGGCAAACAGACCGCAGTCGTCGAGATATTCGCGGCCATCGTCACCCTCCGCACCGGCCGGCCGGCCAAGATCGTCTACGAGCGCAAAGAAACCTTCACCGCCACCAACAGCCGCCACGCCATGCGCTTCAAAGTGCGCCTGGGGGCGAACCGTGACGGCCTCATCCGCGCCATCGACGTCCAGTGCCTGTCCGACACCGGCGCCTACGGCGAGCACGCCCCCACCGTCTTCTCCGTCGCCGGCGAAAAAAGCCTGCCGCTCTACAACAAGGCGCGCGCCGTCCGCTACGCCGGCCACGCCGTCTATACCAACAAGCTCCCGGCCGGAGCGATGCGAGGCTACGGCGCCACCCAGGGTTGCTTCGCCGTCGAATCGGCGGTCAACAAGCTCGCCGACGCCCTCGGCATCGACCCGTGCGAGCTCAGGCGCAAAAACATCATCAGCGCCGGCGAGATCGACATCTACCACAACCGCATCCTCGGCAGCTCGTCCCTCGACAGGTGCATCGAGCGCGGCCGCGAGCTCATCGGCTGGCAGGACAAGTACCCCCGCCGCGACCTCGGCGGCAAGGTGCGGGCCGTCGGTATGGCGGTCACCATGCAGGGCTCGGGTATCGCCGGCATCGACACCGCCTCGGCCGAGGTGCGCCTTAATGACGACGGCGACTACACTCTCCTCCTCGGCTCGACCGACATGGGCACAGGCAGCGACACCATACTCGCCCAAATGGCGGCCGAAGTGCTCGAAACGCCCCTGGACACCATCATCGTCCACGCCGCCGACACCGACGTATCGCCCTTCGACACCGGCTCCTACGCCTCCAGCACCGCCTATGTCACCGGCATGGCCGTCGTCAAGGCCGCCGGCGAACTAAAAGGGAAAATAATCGCCGCCGCCGCCGCCATGCTGAACGCCGCGCCAGAAGAGGTAATCTTCGACGGTTTCACCCTCGCCGGTTCCGCCGGCGCCACCATCACCCTTGCCGAGCTCGCCCAGCGCTCGGTCGTCGGCCCCGACCGCCGGCAGCTGTCCGGCTACGCCAGCCACGGCAGCCCGGTATCGCCGCCGCCCTTCGTAGCCGGCTTCGCCGAAGTCGAGATCGACAAGGAGACAGGCAAAGTCGAGCTGCTCGACTACGTCGCGGTCATCGACTGCGGCACCGTCATCAACCCCAACCTCGCGCGGATCCAGGCCGAGGGAGGCCTTGTCCAGGGCATCGGCCTCGCCCTCTACGAAGACGTCAGGTATGACGAGCGCGGCGCCCTGCAGACCAATTCCTTCATGACCTACAAGATACCGAGCCGCAAGGATATCGGCACCGTCCGGGTATTCTTCGAGGAAAGCTACGAACCAACCGGGCCGTTCGGCGCCAAATCCATCGGCGAGGTCGTCAACAACACGCCGGCGCCGGCCATCGTCCACGCCGTCCGCAACGCCATCGGGGCATGGCTGACCCGCCTGCCGCTGACCCCGGAAAAAGTATACGCCGCCATGGTGAAATGAGCCGAAGGAGAGAAGCAGCACATGCAAACCGAAAAAATCCATCCCGTCGATGAGATCCTCCCCAAGGGCAAGCTGTTCGCCTACGGCCTCCAGCACGTCATGGCCATGTACGCCGGCTGCGTCGCCGTGCCCCTCATCATCGCCAACGCCCTGGGGCTTTCCAAGGACCAGCTCATCTACCTCATCAACGCCGACCTCTTCACCGTCGGCATCGCCACCATCATCCAGTCCTTCGGCTTCCTCAACATGGGGGTCAAGCTGCCGGTCGTGCAGGGCGTATCCTTCGCGGCCGTCATGCCGATGATCCTCGTCGGCAAGATGCACGGCATCCAGGGCATCTTCGGCTCGATCATCGTCGCCGGGCTGCTGGCCTACCTCATCAGCCCCTACTTCAGCCGCCTCATCCGCTACTTTCCGCCCGTTGTCACCGGCACCATCATCACCATCATCGGCGTCTCGCTCCTGCCTGTGGCCGTCCGCTGGGCGGGCGGCGGCGTGCCGGGCGCGCCGGGGTTTGCCAGCGTCCAAAACATCGCCATGGCCTTCACCGTTCTCGCGCTGACGGTCGGCTACTACCGCTTCCTCAAAGGCTTCTGGAGCAGCATCGCCGTCCTGCTCGGCCTCGTGTCCGGCACCCTCATTGCCTTTCTCCTGGGCCTGACCGACTTCGCCAAGGTAGGCGCCGCCGCCTGGTTCGGCATCACCACCCCCTTCGCCTTCGGCATGCCGACCTTCGATCTCATGGCCATCCTCACCATCTTCCTCGCCATGCTCGTCATCATGACCGAGACCACCGGCGACATGATCGCCGTCGGCGAGATGGTCGGCCGGCCGGTCAAGCAGGAAGACGTCGTGCGCGGACTCCGGGCCGACGGCTTCGCCACCATGCTCGGCGGCGTCATGAACACCTTCCCCTACTCGGCCTTCGCCCAGAATGTCGGCCTTGTAGGACTCACAGGCGTCAAAAGCCGCTTCGTCATCGTCGCCGCCGGCGTCATCCTCATGGTTCTCGGCCTCTTCCCCAAAGCCGCCGCCGTCGTCGCCGCCATCCCCACCCCGGTGCTCGGCGGGGCGGGCATAGCCATGTTCGGTATGGTCGCCGCCAGCGGCATCCGCGTCCTCGGCAGCGTCTCTTTCGCAGGCAACCACAACGCCATGATCGTCGCCGTCAGCCTCGGCGTCGGCCTCATCCCCCTGGCCGTCCCTTCCTTCTACCACGGCTTTCCCGCCTGGGCGCAGCTCTTCCTCCACAGCGGCATCACCACCGGCAGCATCATCGCCGTCGGCCTCAACTACTGCTTCAACGAGCTTGGCCGCAAAACCGCCGCCCCGGCCGAAAACACCCTCAGCGAATAACAAAAGCGGCCCGGCTCGACCGGGTCGCCTTTCTTTGCCGTCGTCCAAAAAATGCCGGGCATTGCAGCCCCTTTTTTACAGACACTATGAATAACAACCGTAAAAGGGGGCTTTCGTTGTGAAGCATAACGCCGGTAGACACAAAGGTTACCGTCACAGAAGCCTGAAGAATAAATACCGGCGCATCGCCGCCGCCGTCGCCGGAGCCTTCGTCCTGTCCGCGGCCGGCCTGCCGGGTGTTCCGCCCGCCGTCGCCCACGCCGCGCCCCCCGATCCCAAGCCGGCGGCCGCCACCCCCGGCGCCGAGCTCCAGGCTTCCGAGCACGCCAAAAATATCCGCGGCGAAGCGCCCGAAAACTTCCAGAAAGAAATCAAAATGGTCGCTACCGCCTACGCCCCCGGCGCGCACGACAACGGCCAGTGGGGCAACAAGACCCACCTTGGCACCCAGGTCCGTCCCGGCGTAATAGCCGTCGATCCCAAGGTCATCCCGCTCGGTTCCAAGGTCTTTATCCAGTACCCCGACGGCCACGGCGAATACGCAGTCGCCGAAGACACCGGCGGCGCCATCAAGGGCAACCGCATCGACATCGCCAAATGGTCGGTTCCGGAGGCCGAGCAGTTCGGCATGAAAACAGTAAAAGTCTTCGTCGTCAGCACCCCGAAAGACAAAGGTATCTGAAGCGGACGCATAAGAAAAGCAGGCGCGCCTGCTTTTTTTTTGAAGGTCCGATAACTTCCGGGGAGAATAGATAATGGCAAGAAAAGAACGCAGGCGGGGGGTAACAATGGAGACACTGGCCAAACTGGAAAACCTCGCGGCCTGGTTGGCCGCAAAAGCGTCAACTGTCGCCGGCGGCGCGGTAATCGCCGTCCTCGCCATCATCGTCGCCGATCATTACCTGGGCTTTGCCCAGGGCCTGGCGCCCCGCTGGCTGCGTGGGCTCGGCAAAGGGCTCGGCGAGGCGGCAGGCTCCCTCACCTTTATCGCCGTCGCCTACTACCTCGGGCGCGAAGCCGCCACCGCCGCCCTCAAACGCGGCGCTATCCCGCAGGCGGTCGTCCCGGCGCTCCGCTTAGCCCTCCGCCTGCTCCGCCTCACCCATCCCCTTGCCGGAGCGGCCGTCTTCGCCGCCGCCGCCCTCCACGGCTATCTGCTGTGGGGCGGCCGGTTGCCGGCGAGCGAAATCTCCGGCCTCGCGGCGCTGCTCCTGCTCATTATCCTCTTCGCCACCGGCCTGTCGCTTGCCGGCAGCCGGGGCGTCGGTCTCAGGGCGGGTCACCGCCTCGCAGGGCTGGCCTTCCTCCTGCTCTTCGCCCTCCACAAGCTGATCGCTGATTGAACTACTCCGCGCCGCCGCCGCGCTCCAACTCGGCCTGGCCGTTCACCAGCAGCTCCTCCAGGTGGCTGACCGGCATCTGACCGTAGCGGCCCTGCTCGTCGATATACTTCACCACCCTGCTGTTGACCGCGTGGATGGTCCACGCCAGCCGCGCGCCTCCCGCCGTGACGATAATCCTGTCGCCGCTCGCATACTCCATGCCCAACACCTCGTGCAAATTAATCGCTACCATCCCATTTATACGCCTGGCCGCCAAATCCTCCGCCGCCGCGAAAAAAACAAAAGCCCCGCATTTCTGCGAGGCTTTGAACCCAACTGGTGACCCACGTAGGAATCGAACCTACAACCTACTGATTAAGAGTCAGTTGCTCTGCCAGTTGAGCTAGTGAGTCATAATGGCTGGGGAGGAAGGATTTGAACCCTCGAATGTCGGAGTCAGAGTCCGATGCCTTAACCAGCTTGGCGACTCCCCAACAGTTATATAGTTTATATTGTCGTGCAGAGAATATTCTAAACGAGTGCGGCCGATTTGTCAACCACCGCGAGCGGGAGACAACGCCAGCGGGCGGTACGATGGCGGACCACGCCCGCTATCCTGGGGGATAGCGGGCAAATTCGGCCCAAAACGGGGCTGCGCTTTTCATTATGGTCCGGCGAGCTGGTTAGCCCAGCAGCCACAGCATGAGGATCACGCACACGAGGATGAGGATTGCGGGGTAGAACAGCCAGAGGAACAGCAGCAGGATGACCGGGACGGCATACAGCCATACGCTCCCGCCCGGCAGACATGACGCAATATCCGGCAGCCTGGCGGCCCCGGTTCCCGCGTCGCCATCCCCGTCAGCCCCCGATGGCGCGCCGCCGGCCGTCTCCAGGCCGGGGCCGGCCGTCTCCATGCCCATTTCGACAACGGTGGCTTCTTCCAATAATCTTCCCCCTTTCCATAATACTGCCGCCTGTTTTATGTTATTCGCCTCCTGCCGATAACGCCACCGGTCTCGCGCCTGTGGGCGAGTCCCAGCCAGGAGGGGTGTTTTCCCGCCGTGGCAGGATTTGCCGCTCCGGCATGGAATGTTGGAAGAGGAGAAACGCAATAATAAGGGAGCGACCGACAAGCAGGAGGACAAGGCGATGAAAATATGCCCGAGTTGCGGCGCCGAACTGACGGACGGCGCCAATTTCTGCGCTAATTGCGGCGCCCCCCAGGCAGCCCCGCAGGAGACGGCCCCGGCGCCGGCCGGGGAGCGCTGGGAGATGTGCGAGATCGTGGCGGCGGCGGCGGGGGAGAAGTGGAGCCCCGTATTTCCCAGCGACTATATCCAGTTCAAGGCTCAGACCGGGGGGCCTGAGGACGGGGACACCGTCCTCGAATCGGCCCAGGTCAAGGCAGGTTTGAGCGACTACTACCAGGCGAACAAGCAGAACAAGCGCCACGTCAAAGCGGTGGAGGAACTGACGGCCGCGCTGACCGCCGCCGGCTGGGAACGGTCCGGCAAGGGCCAGGCGTGGTTTAGCCTGCGGTTCCGCCGCCGGCTGGGCTGAGCATGGGCACAACGACAATCGTCGCCATCGGCGATTCGCTGACATATGGCTACCCATACCCGCCCGAATACTCCTGGGTCCGGATCGCCGGCGAACGCCTCGGGGTACGGATGGTCAACAAAGGGGTATGCGGCGAGACGACTGGAGATATGCGCCGGCGGTTCGCCGTCGACGTCGCCGCCCTCCGACCGGACTACGCAATCGTCAGCGGCGGCTCCAACGACGCCTTTCTGGGCCTGACGGCGGCCGAAGTTGCCGACAATATTGCCGCCATGGCCGCCGCGGCCCGGACGGACGGCATTAAACCGCTCATCGGCCTGCCGCCGCCGGTAGACTACCCGGAAGAAACCCTGTTGGCCGAATACCGTCGCCTGCTGAAAATCTTCGCCGCCGAAAACGCCCTGCCGGTGCTCGACTTCCACGCCGCTCTCGTCGATAAGGCTTCAGGCAGTCTGCGGTACGGCCTGCACACCGACGGCGTCCACCCCAATGAGGACGGTTACGCGCTCATGGCCGCCGCCGCCGTCGCCGCCCTCAAAAAAATCCTGTCACCCTGACGCCAAAACCCGGGCTTGCCCGGGTTCGGTTATTTATAATCGTTATTTTGCAGAAAGTTAGTTCGTGCCAGCAGGGAATTTACAAAATTTGGCGAATAAAGGATGTGCAAATTGTAAAATTATGGAGAAAGTGTAGTGTTGGCTGTATGAAAGGTCAGATCCCGTACTGTGAGGACCGCCCCGGTACGCAGGCGGCTGCTCTGCGGGAGAGCGAAGAACGGTTTCGGCTGGTATTCGAAAACGCCCCCATCGGCATGGTCATCGCCGACCTGAAAGGCCGTTTCATGAGGGTCAATCAGGCGATGGCCGACATCCTGGGCTATTCGGCCGACCAACTAGCGTCAATGGATTTCGCCAGCATCACCCACCCCGAGGATCTCACCAAAGACATGTTCATGGTGGGCGAACTGCTGCATGGCAAAAAGCCGCGCTTCGTCATGGAAAAGCGTTACCAGCGCAGGGACGGCGAGATAATCAACGTCACCCTCCACGTTTCCCTCGTCCGCGACGCCAGGCGGCGGCCGCGGTACTTCATCGCCCAGATCGTCGACATAACAGAACGCAAACGGTACGAGCAGACGATAAAGCACCTCGCCTACCACGATCCCCTCACCGGCCTGCCCAACAGGGTTTTGCTGCGGGACAAGCTCGCCGTCGCCCTCGTCCAGGCGCGGAGCAACAAAGACATGCTGGCCGTGATCTTCCTTGACCTCGACCGCTTCAAAATCATCAACGACACCCTCGGCCACTACATCGGCGACCAGGCCCTCCGACTCATCGCCGAACGGCTGGGGGGCGCGGTGCGCGGCAGCGACATCGTCGCCCGGCTCGGCGGCGACGAATTCACCGTTCTCCTGCCCGGCATCGGCGACGAACACGACGTTTTCACCGTTCTGCGCAAACTGATGGAAGCCGTCCAGCAGCCGATGCGGCTCGAAGACCGGGAATTCTCCGTAAGCGCCAGCGTAGGCCTCGCTCTCTTCCCCCGCGACGGACAAGACAGCGAGGAACTGCTGCAGGTGGCGGATAAGGCGATGTATGGGGCCAAGAAACGCAAAGGGATTGAATCCTGATACAATGGGAGCCGTTGATAGCACCCCATTTGCGTTGTACCCGCAAGGGGTAGGCCGCCCCTCTAACCGCTGAAGCGCTAAGAGGGGGCGCTCTTGGCGTTGCGGGCGCTTGCTAGCGTACGTTCGAGTACGCGGCCGGGCGCAGGCGCCATCCATGGCGCGCCCGCCACTAGGCCCATCCGGGGCCGTCGTCGCTGCGCGTCCTCACACCGCCTAGCATCTGGGTACTCTGAACGGCCCCGGCAATTAACGGAAGAAAGAACGGCTCTAACAGACGCAAATAAAAAAAGGGCGCTCGCGCGAGCGCCCTTTTTGGGCCTTTTACCGTCCTGCCCGGGACCATCTATGGCAGCCTTCCTTACAATGGGTAACCGGACGGAGCAACATCCAGACCATCGACGCAACCCCCTTTTCGTTAACCTATTATATACTATTTTAGAAACCGCTCAGGAATTCCTCCCGGATGGAAGACGGAATGTTGCGAATTTTATCCGAACCCTTGACAGTGCGCGCCTGTCTGCCTGCGTCCGGCTACTGTTTGACAAGAATCAACAGCATCTTGAAGTTCTCCGTGGCCTCCAGCCCGTGGGGGATATCGGCCGGCATCACCACCGTCTGTCCGGCGGCGGCGGCAAGCTTCTCCCCGCCGATCGTGATCTCCGCCTGGCCGTCGATGATGTACACCATCGCGTCGCCTGGCGCCGAGTGCGTGCTAACCCCCTCGCCCTTCGCAAATGCGAATAGCGTCATACTCAGCGCCTCGTTCTGGACCAGCGTCAGGCTCACCACCCGTCCCGGCTGGTAATCCACCAATCCCGCGAGATCGAGCGCCTTGCCGAAATCGATATTCTTGATAAACTTTCTGCTCATGATTATGGCCTCCTGGTAAAATATTCTCCTGCCATAATTATAATACCATCTGCGCCGCACGCGCTGTGACGAAAATCACAAGCCCCCCGCCGCCTGCCGAGGCGGAGGGGGGCTAATTGCCGCCGCCTATTGCGGCCTGTCCTCCACCGACATAATCCCCTCGGTCCGCATCTCAAGGTCGTCAAGATCGATCTTCTCCTGCTGCTCCCACAGCATCCGGTGGACGAGATAATTCACCGTCCGCATATTGCTGCTTTTGAGCGACGGCGCTGCGCTGTCCACGGCATAATTCAGCCCCGCCTCCTTGCCCATCGCTTGCGAATCGCTATGGTGGTTGGGATCTTGTTCCTCGAACATATATTTCGGCCTCCTTCACCTGCTTTAGACTAGTGTAACCTGCGACCGCGGCGCTCATATCAGGAAAATAGTGGCACGCGCGGAGGGGTGACTATTCAGTCAGGCGGTGCTATAATAGACATAACATGTATCAATAACGATATATGGGAAAGGATGGGCTTTAGATGAAGAAAAGCATGCTGAAACTTACGGCGGTATTCACCCTGCTGATGGTGGTGCTGCTCGCAGCCGGCTGCGGCGGCGGCGGGGGCGGAGCCCAGCGCATTACAGGCTTATCCGCCGACGGGGTTGTCAAAACCTTCTTCGAGGCCGCCAAGGGCGACCGCCTGAACGACGCCGCGCTCTATGTTTCCCCGAGCACGGCCAACGACCCGCGGGTAGTCATCAAGTACCTCACCGGCAAATCCGGATTGGGGGACCTCAAAAACGCCAACCTCCTGTCGCTCCGCAAAGCAGCCGAACAAGGCGATTACGCCGTCGTCGTAGCAACCCTGCAGACCGAGCAAAACTCCCTTAACGTCGTCGTCCGCCCGGTCGGCCTGGAAAAGCTCAACGGCGAGTGGTACATCGTCGACCTCGACAAGATCTATCAGGACGCCAAATACAAGCTCCTGCAGCAACTGATCAGCAAAATATAACCATCAGCCTCCGGCCTCAAAAGCAAGGACACCCGCCTAACTGCGGCGGGTGTCCTTTTGATGTCTTATTAGTATACAAAGGTTGGCTTCAATCGGTGAAGCCCTTTTCCCGCATAACCTCCGCACGGACAAATTTGGCCATGCCGGTCAGCATCTTCACATAGCCCATCGACCGGTAAAAGTCCTCCACTCCCGGCATAGCGAAAAATATCATATCCATGTTTGGCAGACTATCCTGGATTGTCGTCACGATCAGCTTGCCGAGCCCTTTTCCCCGGTATTCGGGGCGCACGGCGACATCGTAAAGCGCCGCCTCGTAGGCTCCGTCCGAAATCGCCCGCCCGATGCCGATCATTTGCTCGCCGTCGAACACGAACACCACCCGTTGGCTGTTCTCGAACGCCAGCCGCACCAGCTCCAGCGGACGCGACGCCATCCTGGAGACGGTCATTATCTCGTATACGACATCCCAGTCGATCCCCTGGCAGTCTTCCTGAATTCGATACGCCATATCACACGCTCCTGACATAATTTTCTTTTACAAGCTATTTTACCACACTGTTTCCGGAATACCAATAGGCGGACCGACCGTCTTTTCCCTGTCGCCGGCGTAAAGCCTGGCGCATATAATACTACATAACGAGAAGGGAGGTAGGAATATGACCGACAGCGAAACGCTCCGCCGCCCCCCCGGCGAAGACCGTGAAGACCGTCATATGGTTCATGTCCATGTTTTCAATACATTGACGCTGGTTGCCAACGACCATCAGCATATCGTCCAGGGCGTCACCGGGCCGGCCAGATGCGCAGGCACATCCCACATCCACCGCATGCGGGTGAGGACCTCGTTCTTCGACGGCCACTGGCACTGGTTCGACGTCATGACCGAACCGGCCGTCGAAACGATGGACGGCGGGCATGTGCACCCCTACGAAGGCGAGACGAGCTACGACGACGGCCACAGCCACGACGTCGCCGACACTACAGCGCAGGCCCCCGACCTGCTGGAGGACGAGGAAGAACTCGACGAGATGCCGGTTATGGCGTCAAACACCAACAAGAAAAACAAGGGCAACAAACGCTGACCCAAACGCCAGGCGGCCGGGGTGGCAAAATAAGCAGCCGCCGCATATCATAACCCGTAACCACGGGGCAAAGACGCCTACCGGGCCGCTCGTCGGCGCCGGTAGGCGCCGTTCGTTTCCCCGGCTGATAAGGAGAGGGTAAAGATGTGCGGTATCACCGGATGGGTCGACTGGGACAGGGACCTCACCCGCGAAGGGGCAGTCATGGCCGCCATGACCGCAACCCTGGCCCGGCGCGGACCGGACGCTCAGGGCTTCTACACGTCTCGGCACGCCGCCCTGGGGCACCGGCGCCTCAGCGTCGTCGACCCGACGGGCGGCAAGCAGCCCATGCTCCGCCGCCGCGGCGAGCAAGAATACGTCATAACCTACAACGGCGAGCTATACAACACCGCCGACCTGCGCTGGGACCTCATGGCCCGCGGCCATGCCTTCACCACCACCTCCGACACCGAAGTGCTCCTCAAAGCCTACATCGAATGGGGGACCGACTGCGCCCAGCGGCTCAACGGCATCTTCGCCTTCGGCATCTGGGACGTCGCCCGCCAGCGCCTCTTCCTCGTCCGCGACCGTCTGGGCGTAAAACCGCTCTTCTACGCTTGCAGCGGCAACGGCCTGCTGTTCGCCTCCGAGCTCAAAGCCCTGCTTGCCCACCCTGACATCGTGCCGGAAATCGACCGCGAGGGCCTGGCGGAAATCCTCATGCTCGGCCCGGCGCGTACTCCCGGTCACGGCATCTTCCGCGGCATCGCCGAGCTCGAGCCCGGCTGCGCGGCCGTGTTCGAGCGGCAGGGACTGGCGAAAACCCGCTATTGGTCGCTTGCCAGCCAGCCGCACGAGCAGGATTTCCCTACCACCGTCGCCATGGTAAAGGCGCTCTTCCTCGATGCCGTCAAGCGCCAGCTTGTTTCCGACGTTCCCCTGTGCACCCTGCTATCCGGCGGCCTCGACTCCAGCGCCATCACCGCCGTCGCCGCCGCGGCCTATCGGGAGGAAGGCCGCACCCTCGACACCTTCTCCGTCGAATACGTCGACAACGACCGCTTTTTTGCCGCGCATTCCTTCCAGCCCAACCGCGACGCGCCCTGGGTGCAGCGGGTCGCCGAGCACTTCGCCACCCATCACCGCGAAATCCTCCTCGACACCCCCGAACTCGCCGGCGCACTCGCTGAAGCCGCCCGCGCCCGCGATCTCCCCGGAATGGCCGACATCGACACCTCCCTGTACCTCTTCAGCCGCGAGGTCAAAAAAGAAGCGACCGTCGGGCTATCAGGCGAATGCGCCGACGAAATATTCGGCGGCTACCCCTGGTTCTACCGTCCGGAGATGCTCGCCGCCGACAACTTCCCCTGGTCGCCCCGGTCCGAACAGCGCCTCGAACTGCTGGCCCCCGCCCTCAGAGACGATGCCCTCCTGCGCGACTACCCCCACCAGCGCTACGGCGAGGCGCTGGCCGCCGTTCCCAGGCTGGCCGGCGAGACGGCGGCGGACGCCCGTATGCGGGAGATATTCCACCTCAGCCTGTTCCGCTGGATGCCCACCCTCCTCGACCGCAAGGACCGCATGAGCATGGCCTTTGGGCTCGAACTCCGGGTGCCCTTCTGCGACCACCGGCTGGTGGAATATGCCTGGAACATCCCCTGGGGGATGAAAAACTACCAGAACCGCGAGAAAGGGCTGCTCCGCCACGCCCTCGCCGGCGTATTGCCCGACGACGTGCTGTGGCGCCGCAAAAGCCCCTACCCGAAAACCCATAACCCCTCGTTCGTCGCCGCCGTCAAAGACCGGCTGATCGCCGTCCTCGCCGATCCCGCCTCGCCCCTGCTGCCGCTCGTCGACATCGCCAGGGTTCGCGCCTTCGCACAGTCGGCCGCCGCCGGCTCGCCCCACCCGTGGTTCGGCCAACTCATGGGCGGGCCTCAGCTCATGGCCTACCTCGTCCAGATCGACGCCTGGCTGCGCGACAACAACATCCGCATCGTCCTCTGACAGCATGACCGCCCGGGCTGCCAACGCGGCCCGGGCGTTGACAGGCAGCGATTCCTGCTGGTATCATAAACACATAAATAATTCCGTCGCATCCTGACAGCATACGACCTGCCCCGCCGCCTGCGCCTGGCCCGGGCAATGTCATTCGTTCGCGAACACGGACGAGCCTTGCCGCAGGAAGGGAAAAGGGGAAAAGAAATGGACCCGAAAATTCAGCAGATCGCCGAAACACTCGACCGCCTAATCAGCCTGGACGTCCCGGCGCGGGGCATTATCGCCAAACTCTACGGGGCCGCCCGTGAAAAGACCGGCAAGCCCCTCACCATGGCGGCCACCGACCTCCTCCTCCAGCGCGTACGGCCGGGCGACACCGTCGTCATCGCCACCGGCTGGGTCGACCAGCCTGTTGTTGCCCCCGACTGCGGCGAATCGGACGGACCGCCCGGAGCCGTCGCCCTCGCCCGCGCCCTGCGGCTGGCCGTCAAGGCCGCCCCCGTCATCGTCACCGACGCCTGCCTGGTGGAGGGCGTCAAAATCGTCGCCCGCGCCGCGGGCTTCCAGTGCGTCGCCCCTGAAGAGATCGGCCACTCGGTCGCCAGGGACAAACTGCTTACCGTCGCCGTGCTTCCCTTCCCCGTTGACGCCGGCGAGGCTGCGCCGGCCGCCGAGCGGCTGCTCGACGACCTCAAACCCACCGCCTGCATCGCCATCGAGCGGGGCGGCATGAACGCCGCCGGCGTCGTCCACAACATGAACGGCGAAGACACCGGCGCCGGCATGGCCAAGCTCGACTACCTCTTCCGCGCCGCCGGCCGGCGGGGCATCGCCACCATCGGTATCGGCGACGGCGGCAACGAGATCGGCATGGCCAACATCGCCGACGCCGTAAGGGCCCAGGTGCCTTACGGCGCCAAGTGCCAGTGCCCCTGCGGCGGCGGCATAGCGCCCGCAACAGCGGTCGACGTCCTCGTCGCCGCCGCCATCTCCAACTGGGGCGGCTACGCCCTCGCCGCCCTCCTCGGCCTGCGGACAGGGGTACCCGCGGCCGCCTGCGACGCCGTGCGGGAGAAGAAGGTGCTGGAAGCAACCGCCGCCGCCGGCTTCCACGACCCCATCGGCGGCGGGGTATATCCGGGTGCGGACGGCTGCGGCGTCCACGCTCACCTCGCCTTCGTCACCCTCCTGCGGGAAACCGTCCTGCACGGAGAAGCCCGACTGTGAATAAATCCGTAAAAGAGGTAGATAACATGGATATGGCGACAATGACTCCGGCCGCCCTCCGCCTGCTCATGCGCAAGGGCGAGCTCGTCCGGCCGACTGCCGGCATGGCAAAGGGACACGTGCAGGCCAACCTGGCCATCGTCCCCAAAGACATCGCCTACGATTTCCTGCTGTTCGCCCAGCGCAACCCCAAGCCCTGTCCCGTGCTCGACGTCACCGACCCCGGCTCGCCCGAGCCGAAGCTCATGGCCCCCGGCGCCGACCTCCGCTTCGACGCGCCCAAATACCGCATCTACAAAGCCGGCGTCATGGTCGACGAAGTCGTAAACCTTGAGAAATACTGGCGCGACGACCTCGTCGCCTTCCTGCTCGGCTGCAGTTTCACCTTCGAAACCGCCCTCCTCGCCGCCGGCGTCCCCGTCCGTCACATCGAAGCCTGCTGCAACGTCCCCATGTACATCACCGACATTCCCTGCCGCCCGGCCGGCAAATTCCACGGCAATATGGTCGTCAGCATGCGACCGATACCCCACGACAAAGTCGTCAAAGCCGTCCAGGTCACCTCGCGCTTTCCCGCCGTCCACGGCGCCCCTATCCACATCGGCGACCCCGTCGTCATCGGCATCCGTGACCTCGGCCGTACCGACTTCGGCGACAGCGTCGAAATCCGCGACGGCGAAGTGCCGGTATTCTGGGCCTGCGGCGTCACCCCCCAGGCGGTGGCCATGACCGCCAAGCCCGAAATAATGATCACCCACGCTCCCGGCCACATGTTCCTGTGCGACGCCCGCGACGAAGACCTCGCCGCCTTCTGAGCCGTCCATCCTTGCGACAAAAGCCTTCGTGTCCGCGCGAGGGCCTTTTCCGTTCTCCGGGGCAATGCGCCCTTTCCACGGGCCGCCAATTGCCAAGCGTGCCCACAGCGGTTATAATAATGGACATATATCTTAAATATTTAGATAAATGTGGGGGGAATGAATACTTGACCAAGGCGCTGGCCGGCCTCAAACTGCTCGACGTATCGCGGGTTCTGACCGGACCTTACAGCACCATGGTGCTGGCTGACCTGGGAGCCGACGTCATAAAAGTCGAGGTTCCCGGCAAAGGAGACGACTCCAGACTATTCGGGCCGTTCGCCAACGGCGAAAGCGGCTACTACCTGACCCTGAACCGCAACAAGCGCGGCATCACCCTCGACCTCCGCCGGCCGGAAGGGCAGGCGGTCCTCAAAGACCTCGCCCGGTGGGCCGACGTTCTCCTCGAGAACTTCGCCAAGGGAACCATGGCCGGCTGGGGTCTGGGCTACGAAGACCTCGCCGCCGTCAATCCGCGCCTCATATACGCCTCTATCACCGGCTTCGGCCAATACGGCCCCTACTCCGAACGCTTCGCCTTCGACGCCATCGCCCAGGCCACCGGCGGCCTCATGAGCATCACCGGCCCTAAAGGCGGCGCGCCCACACGCGTCGGCACCGCGCTCGGCGACATCAACGCCGGCAACTTCGCCACCATCGGCATCCTCGCCGCCCTCTACCAGCGCGAGCGCACCGGTCGCGGCCAGCGGATCGACATCTCCATGCAGGACTGCATCGCCGCCATCCTCGAAAACGCCATCGTCCGCAATACCATCGGCGGCGTCGTTCCCACCCGCAACGGCAGCGCCCACGCCACCGTCGCGCCCTACGACGTATTCCCGGCCAGCGACGGCTACGCCTTTATCGCCTGCGCCAACGAAGCCACCTGGCAGCGCCTCTGCAAAGCCATGGGGCGTGAAGAACTCATCACCGACGAACGGTTCACCGTCAACGCCAAACGCGTCGAGAACATCGACACCCTGACTGATATCATCAACCAATGGTCGCGCCAATTCACCGTCGAAAAGCTGCTCGCCGTCCTCGGCGGCAACAACGTGCCCGGCTCGCCGGTCTTCAACATCGACCAGGTAGTGGGCGACCCGCACATCAGGGCGCGCAACATGATGGTCGCCGTTGACCACCCTGTGGCCGGCACCGTCACCATCCCCGGCAACCCTGTCAAAATGTCGGCCTCGGCAGACACCATCGAGCGGCCGGCGCCCCTTCTCGGCCAGCACACCGACGAAGTCCTCGCCGAGCTCGGCTACTCCGCCGACAAAATCGCCGCCCTCAAAGCGGCCAAAATCGTCTAACACTACAAACCGGCCGCTGCCGGAAAGGAAGACCACACGTGAATTTGCTGACGGGCTCCGGCAAATCGGAGCACTTTCGCGCCCTCATCCTGCTCGTCATCACCGCTGTCCTCTGGAGCAGCGGCGGCCTCCTCATCAAATCGATCGACTGGCACCCGCTGGCCATCTCCGGCGCGCGCAGCCTCATCGCCGCCATTGTCATCCGTCTGGCTTTCCGCGGCCAGCCGCTCAACATCAGCAAAGTGCAGGTCCTGGGCGCTTTAGGCTACGTAGCCACCGTCATGATGTTCGTCAGCGCCACCAAATTGACCACCGCCGCCAACGCCATCGTCCTTCAGTACACAGCCCCCATCTGGGTGGCCCTCTTCGGCGCATGGTTCCTCAAGGAGAAAACCACCTCCCTCGACTGGCTCACCATCGGCCTCGTCTTCGGCGGCATGATCCTCTTTTTCCAGGACCAGATGGAGGCCGGCCACCTGATGGGCAATCTGCTCGCCGTCGCCAGCGGCATGAGCATGACAGTCATGACCCTGGCGATGCGCAAGCAAAAAGACGGCTCCCCCTTCGGCTCCGTCCTGCTAGGCAACATCCTCGCCTTCGTCGGCGGCATCCCCTTCATGCTCGACGGCGGTCCAAGCCTTGCCGGCTGGGGGGCCATCGCCCTCCTCGGCTGCTTCCAGCTCGGCCTCTCCTACGTGCTCTACTCCGTCGCCATCAAGCACGTTACCGCTTTAGAGGCCACCATCATTACCATGATCGAGCCCATCCTAAACCCCATCTGGGTCTTCCTCCTCCTCGGCGAGATACCCGGCCCGTGGTCGCTCGCCGGCGGCGCGATCATATTGGCGGCCATTGTCGCCCGCTACGCCATCCCCGCCCTTAAGTCTACTGCCAGTGTACAGGGGGACCGCCCATAAGGCCCCATCTGCGGCGTTGCTCCTCGGAGCGATTGCTTGCGTACATCCGAGTACGCGGCGCGGCTCGCTCCTCCGGTGCGCCTTGCATCTGGGACCTTCTGAACGGTCCCGGCGATTCGGGGGGGCAAGGGAATAATTAAATCCTAAAAATAATTACTGAAAATCCCGATTTGGACGAAAAGTGGACTTTTAGTGGACTGTTTGACAAAAAAATGTGATATGATGATATCGTCAAGAAGACCGCCAAGGGCGGCCTTCTTATTTTTATGCCGGAAAACCGGTAATAATTAGGGGGTGTGTTCATGGGAAGCAGAGAGGAAGAGTATCTGAGGAGGATGCGGGCGCTGGGATATCAGGACAGTTTGGCGGGGATGGGCGACGACGACATCGAGTGGGAACTGTCCAAAATGGAGGAAGCCGAGCGGAGACGGGAGACGCCGCCGCAGCCGCTGCGGACAGTGTACCGGCCGGTGGACCCAGGCCTGAAGGCGCGGATACTGCGCCAATTCGGCCAGCCGTACGACGAAAGCGCGATACCCAAGGGACAGGAGTTTTATCTCAACGGCTGGGACAATGGGGAGGAGGAAGAGAAGCCATTGCCGCTGAAGCCTGCGCCAAGCTTGTTCAGTCCGTCGCGGGACGAAACGAGACGACCGGTTGAGCCGACCAATTACTGGGATGCGGTTTTGAAACGCAGCAGGGAAGGCGACACAGGCAACTGGATAAATGCGATGAACGGGAGCAGCGGCAAAGACAGCGGCACCAACTGGTGGGTAGACCCGATGGGGATGTTCCCGGAATACGGTGGCGACACCTCCGGCAGCGAAGCGCGCATTCGCTACCGGGACAATGAGGTTGTAAAGGCGCAGAACAGCGGCGGGTATATGGATGCAGGTGCAAGCAGGGATAACGAGGCCCGGTCCGGGACTGCCGACGAATTCACCTTTACTTCGGATCCATTAGAATCTATGCGGGTTCGTCGTGATCGCGAGTCTAATGCATTCGGGATGGTAAGGGTAAACAATGATGGGACACCAAGACCTCACCAGGGTGTTGATATCTACGCAGAGCCCGGCACACCTGTGCGATCAGTTGAGAACGGTAAGGTCGTAGAAAAAGATTACCACGAAGATGGTTATGGAAATTGGGTAAAAGTCGAATTTGAAAAAAACGGCAAGAAGTACTATGCGTTTTATGCCCACTTGTCCGATCCGGCCGAGGTAAATGTGGGCGACTCCGTCATGGCCGGCCAGGTTATCGGTCGGGCAGGCAATTCGGGAAACGCGACAGGAATGACGGGTGAAGACGCCCACCTTCATTTTGAGGTTCATACCCAACCCGGTTTTGGAGAGAAACTTAAGGGCAGGCGCGATCCGATGCCGCACTTTCAGACAAAGATGAAAGTGAATAAAGGCGAATAAGGATTCAAAGAAAACGACAGATAATCCCAATATATGGTATAATATGCCGTAAGAACAACTTATCCGGTGAGCAGCCGCTAATTTGCCGGCTGCTCGTTCGGGAGGGGGATGGCCGATGAAAAGGTTACTTTGCGGTCTGTTGGCGGTACTGCTGCTGGGGGCGGGATGTCCGTCCGCTTTTGGAGAGGTTTCCCGCTACAATTACAACGACGCCCGCACTTTGACCGTCCGGCTGCCGCAAGGGGAAAGGACCGGCCTGATCGAAATCGCCACCGGCAAATGGCTTATTCCTCCGCGGTTCGAAGCGATTAAAATGGAGCCCAACGATGCTGAGGAACTGGAGAAAAACGACTCATACCTGGCCGTTAAGCTCGACGGTAAATGGGGATTTGCGGACCGGGCGGGGCAGGTGGTTATTCAGCCCCGCTACGAAAATGCCTACAATTTCACCGATAATCTTTACCGTGTGGTGTTAAACGGCAAGATAGGCATTATTGACCAGACGGGAACGATGGTGACCGAACCTCGTTTTGTTGAGATCGGACGCATGATTGAGGGTATGGCCGTCGTCGAAGAAAACGGCAAGTTTGGGTACGTGAGCGCCGGCGGCCGGGTGGCCGTCGAGCCGCGGTTCGACGGGGCGCGGTCCTTCAGCGAAGGGCTGGCGCTTGTAAGAGTGGGCGATAAAAAAGGCTTTATCGATACCCTGGGTGACCTTGTCATTCCGCCACAGTTCGACCTGGAGTCGAACAGTTCTTTCTCCGAGGGACTGGCGGCAGTAATGGTGGGCGGCAAGTGGGGCTTCGTCGACCGGACCGGCCGGATGGTTATTGAGCCGCAATACAAGAACGCTTTGCGCTTCTGGGGCGGACTGGCAGCTGTCTGGACCACGGACGGGTTGATGGGGTTCATCGACAAAACGGGGCGGATGATTGTGGAGCCGCAGTTCGTTTCGGCCGGGTACCCTGATATCAAGGGCGAGCCGTTTCTAGTCATCTGGCGCTTTTTCAAGGACGGCAAGGGCGAGTACGGTTACCTCGACAGCACCGGCCGTCTGCTTGACACGCCCAGGTTTGATAATGGCGAAAATTTCGCCGAAGGGATGGCCTGGGTTTCGATTGGCGGAAAACAAGGATTTATCAATACAAAGGGTGAGCTGGCGATCACGCCGCGGTTCTCTTGCGTTGCCGGTTGGTTTAAAAACGGCATAGTGTGGGCGGAGGACGGCGACAGGAAAGGGTTTATCGATAAGAGCGGGCGGTGGGTGGCGTCCGGTGTGGGCGTTTATTATCCACGTCTAAATGTCGTCAGGTCGTTCGGCTATTACTGCGATGCCGAGGGGAAACTGCTCGACCACTACGCCAACCATATGAAGGACGGCTACCATAACCTCAAGGTCGGCCTGCCGGCCGAAGCCGCGAAAGCCTTCCGGGCGGCGCTCAGGATAAACCCCGACGACGAGGCCGCCCTGTACGGTTTAAAGTTGGCCAGTGAAAATTAGTCCTGCACACGCAAAACCTCCCGGACTTAGTCCGGGAGGTTTCTTCATTTCTCCGCCAGTTTGGCCGCGAATTCGGCCGGTGCGGGCAGCTGTTCCACCGCCCACCAGGGCGAGTGGGCCGCCAGCTCGGCCGCCGAGTACGTGCCGGTGGCCACCGCCACCGTGCGGGCGCCGATCGCCTTGCCGCAGCTGATATCGTTCGGCGTGTCGCCGATCACGAATATATCCTCAGGCGGTACCGCCGGGTAGCGCTGCCGCGCGCTCGCCAACGCCCGGGCGGCGATGTCCGAGCGGCTCAGGCAGTCGTCGCCGAACGCACTCGCGGCGAAATCGAAATAGTGGGCGATAGCATAGCTGGTCAGCTTGGCGCGGGCGCCGGCCGACGTGTTGCCGGTCAGCAGCAGCGACACGTAGCCCGGCTTGCCGGCGAGGTACTCCAGTATGTCGGCCACCGGCGGGATGACGAACCCCCGCCTGGCTTCAAGGTGAGGCGGCAGCAGCTCTATGTACCGCGCCACCAGCGCCGCCGTCTCCTCCGGCCGAGGCTCCCGCCCGCTCGCCAGGGCGATGATCTGGGCAGCGATATGGCAGTCGGTCATGCCGGCCGTCTTCACCGTGTCGAAATCGGGGCTGGCGGCGTAAAGCTCCTCGGTCGCCTGCCGGAAAGCGAACAGGCCGGCCTTGGCCGTGCGGAGAAGGGTGCCGTCGATATCCCAGAACAGTACTTTCAGAGTCTTCAGCTCCTTAAAGGTGATAAGCACTTCTATTATACCAGGCCGCCCGCCCGCGGGCAAAGTCATGCCATGAAAAAACCGGCCCATTCCATGGGCCGGTCGAGGTTACAGAGCTTATCGGCCGCCATGCTAAAACTTCGACGGTATTGTCAGCTTCGCCGTCAGCACACCCTCGCGCGTGGAAGCCTCCCACCAGTCGGGGAGCAACTGTTCTTCAACCGGGTCGAAAATGCCGTTTTGGCCGATCTCGAACCGCGCCTCCAATTGCCGGAAAGCCTCAATGGCGCTGGCCGCCTCGACGATATCGAACGCCGCCTGACGGGTAAGCCGCAGGCAGTAATAGCACGCCGGGTTCTCGCCGCGGTCGAACATCCCCCGCACGTACATGACGTCGAGCGGCGGCAAGTAAGTATACAGCAGCAGCGCCAGGGTAACCGACGTGCCGGCCAGCGCCTCGCTGTACTGCTGGTTGATCGCCGAAGCGGTTTTTTCCTCATAGTCGATGACGCCGGCCGGCGACAGGCTCACAATATTGGGCGGGATGACATTGTGCCCGGGAAGGTAGAGGGTGAGAAGCGGCTCCATATCGTAGAAGTCGACGGTGCAGCGCAGATAAAAGGGCAGCTTGAAGCTCTGCAGCACCTCCTCGATCCGTTCGAAGACCGCGGGCGGGTCGGCGTTCAGCAGGCGTTCGACCCTTTCTATCCGTTGATTTTCCGCTGCCTCGAATGCCTGGCGTTCCTCCTCGATTTTCTCCCGCAGCTCCTTCAGGCGGATCTCGATATCGGCGCGAGCCGCCGTCAGGGCGCGGTCGACTTCCCGCCGCCGGTTCTGCAGCTCCCGATTAAGGGCCAGGGTGCAGGCCGCCAGGCCGATGACACCGATGATCGGCACAAAGGAATCCATAAAAGCCAGGCTGAGGATGACGAAAAACAGGCCGCCGAGCACTATGCTGGCGATCGCCGTCAGATACTTGTTCGTCACCTTCAGGCGCGTCTCGATAAGGATGTAGCTGAAGTCGGGGATGGCCGGCTCGACCCACTCCTTGCGGGTTAAAGCCGGGACATAATCGACCGGCCGGAAGGTGAAGCGGCTCAGGTTGGCCAGCGCCTCCTCGACCTCTTTGCTCTGTTTGTATTCCCGCGCATAGCGCTTCATTCTCTCCTGTTCCACGCCATCGCGGATATCGGCCTGCACGCGGACAACGCTGTCGTTGCCCCGCTGCCCGCGGCCGGATTGTCTCGTACCCATTTTATAATTGCCTCCAAGGCCAGGATAATTTGGCAAGACATACTGCTATGAAATAATTCGTCGGATTATGTCGTTTACCTTTTTTGCTGCGGATAGGAAATTAGTCCCGGTCAGGCCGCAAGGAAAAGACCTCAGGGCGGGGAATATATATAGGTGCTCGCAATCGTCACAGAAAGAGGTGGGCAATGGACAAAGCCAAAGCCGTCCTAATCGGCGCGGTCGGGGGTGCGGTGGGCGGCCTGCTCGGCATCGGCGGCGCCATCATCCTCGTCCCGTGCATGATCTACTTCCTCGGCGTATCCCAGCACTCCGCCCACGCCACATCGCTGGCGATCGTCATCCCCGGCGCCGTCATGAGCGCCTTCGTCTACAACTCCTTCGGCCAGCTCGACATCGCCCTCGCCGTCCTGTTCGCCGCCGGCGGCATGGCCGGCGCCTACATCGGCTCGGCGCTGCTGCCCAGAGTGCGGCCGGCGGTGCTCAAGCGCATCTTCGCCGTGCTGGCCCTCGCCATGTCGGTCAGGATGGGGTGGGGCCTATGATAACCCTCGCCATCCTCACTGGCGTCGTAACCGGCATCCTGAGCGGGCTGCTCGGCATCGGCGGCGGAGCCATCTTTGTCGCCTCGGCGGTATTCTTCCTCGGCGTACCCCAGCACGCCGCCCAGGCGGCCGCCATCGCCGCCATGATTCCCACCGCCCTCGTCGGCGTCGTCAAGCACCACCGCAACCGCCTCATCGACTACCGCTACGTCCCGTACCTGGCGGTCGGCATCATCCTCGGCGGCATGGCCGGGGCCTATGTGGCCAACATCACCGCCGACATCGTGCTGCGCAGACTTTTCAGCGGCTTCTTCGCCTTCATGAGCATCCAGATGTTCTGGTCTTCCTTCAGGCAGTCCAAGAAAGAGCCAGATAAACAGCAGAACCACGACAAACGCTAAGGAGGTATTTCATGGTACCGGTTCTCTCCTTTGTCGGCAAAGCGAACTCCGGCAAAACCACCTATCTTGAGAAACTCATCGCCGAGATAAAACGGCGCGGCCACAAACTGGCCATCATCAAGCACGACGTCCACGGCTTCGAAATGGACCATCCCGGCAAGGACACCTGGCGTCACGCCCAGGCCGGCGCCGACGTCGTCTGCATCTCCTCGCCGGACAAAATGGCCATCATCGCCAAAGTCGAGCGCGAACTGCCGCTCAGCGACCTGGTGAAACGCATCCACGGCGTCGACATCATCATCACCGAAGGCTACAAACACGAAGCCTGCACAAAGATAGAAATTTTCCGTCCTCCCGTGAGCGACGCGCCGGTTTGCCGCCAGGACGACCTCGTGGCCATCGTCACCGACACCGACGTCTATCCCGGCCTGCCCAGATTTGGGCTCGACGCCCCCGCCGCCATGGCCGACTTCATCGAAGAACGCTTCCTCTGCAAGGGGTGAATAGCATGAAACGTCACGAATGGATATCAAGCCGGGGCAAGAGGCTGTCGGCGATGATCCACGAGCCGGAGGCGACCGCCGGCGCCCCGGTCGTCATCTGCTGCCACGGGTTTACCGGCGACAAGGTCGGCGCCAACCAGCTCATGCGCACCCTCGCCCAGATTCTCGAAGCCGCCGGCTTCTGCGCCGTCCGCTTCGACTTCGCCGGTTCCGGCGACAGCGAAGGCGCCTTCGCCGCCGACACCACCGTCGCCGGCTGGCAGGACGACCTGCGCAGTGTCGCCGCCTGGGTCGAAAGCCGGCTCCCCAATCGGCCGGTATACCTCCTCGGGCACAGCCTCGGCGGCCTCGTGGCCCTCACCGCCGCCGAGCGGGGGTTGGCCGGGCGGATAGCCGTCGCCCCCGTCATCCATCCCGTGGAAAACTTCCGCGACACCATCCTCGGCCCCGAGCTATGGGCCAAAGCCTCCCGGGGCGAAAAGATCGCCAACTTCTACGGCAAAGGCTTCGCCCTCGACAGCGGCTTCGTCGCCGACCTCACCGCCGGCGGCTACGACCCGCTCGCCGCCGCCGCTGCCTTCGCCGCCCCCCTCCTCATCGTCCACGGCGCCGACGACGCCGCCGTCCCGATCGCCGGCTCCGAGGAACTGTACTCCGCCTGCGCGGCCCCGAAGGAATTCGCCCTCCTCGACGCCGCCGATCACGTCTTCGCCGGCCGCCACGACGAACTGGGCGCAGCCATCGTGAAATGGCTGCGGCAGCAAACAAAGAAATGAAAGAAGCGCCGGCATATGCCGGCGCCCTTTTACTTACCGCCTTTGGCGGGGAGCGGCGTATCGCTGTACAGATTCACCGCCTGGCCGTTTACCGTCACCGGCAGATAAGCCCGCTGCCGCTGGCTGTCGATCCGGTAACCGCCCGCCACCCCCGGCAACAAAGCCGGCGGCTCCGGCAGGGGAGAGGGGGGTGAGCCGAGCACGATAGCGCTATCGATCGCCCGCAGGTCCGACCTCGCCTTGTAAAGGGCGGCGTTTTCGGCGGCGGTCTCGACGGCGGGAACATACAGGCTTGCCAGCGTGGCGAGGATGGCGAGCACCACGACCAGCTCCACCAGAGTGAAGCCCCGTTCGCGGCCGCGACCTTGACAATTTGCCACAGAACCACCTCCTAACGGTGTTTGGGCCTATTATGTCCCCAGTCGCAGCGTGTTAACCATTTTTTTCCACGCATTCGCACCCGGATACGCCCGCTCGGCCATGTCCATCATAAGGAAAAGGAAAAACGGCGGCGGCGGTAAAATACTATCTAAATAACATTATCTACAGGAGGTCTGTCATGTACAGCGGCATCGCCGCGTCGGAAGGCGTGGCCATCGGCAAGGCCCTGGTGCTCAAAAAACCGGACGCCCCGCCGCCGGAGAACCTGCCGGCGGAGCGGATCGAAGCCGAAATAGCCCGTTTCGCCGCCGCCATCGCCGCAGCCCGCGGCGAGCTCGCCGCCCTCGCGGCCGAGGTGACCGCAAGGGTGGGGGCTGACGAAGGCGCCATCTTCGAAGCCCACGCCCTCCTGCTGGCAGACGACGAACTCAGACGCGGCGTCGAGGAAAAGATCCGCGCCGGCAAAACGGCGGCCTGGTCGGTGCAAGCCACCTTCACCGCCTACCGGGAGCTGTTCGCCGCCCTCGACGACCCATACCTTCGCGAGCGGGGCGGCGACCTTGACGACCTCGCCCGCCGCCTTACAGCCTGCCTCGCCGGCGGCGCACCGGCCGCAGCCGAAGCCGGGGCGCCGGTCGTGGTCGTCGCCCATGAGCTCACCCCCTCCGAGACGGCCCGGCTCGATCCCGCCGCCACCCTGGGCTTCGTCACCGCCACCGGCGGCAAGACCTCCCACACCGCCATCATGGCCCGGGCCATGGGCATCCCCGCCGTAGTGGGCGTCGCCGGCATCGCCGAAGCCGTCCGCGACGGCGACCTCATAATCCTCGACGGCGGCAGCGGACTCGTGGCCGTAAACCCCGACCCCGCCACCCTGGCCGTCTACGCCGCGCGCGCCGCCGCCCGGACAAGCCCCGCCGACGATGGACCGGCCGTCACCCGAGACGGACACCGGCTCGCGCTGTGGGCCAACATCGGCCGCCCGGCCGACGTCGCCCAGGCGCTGCGCTTTGGCGCCGAAGGCATCGGTCTCTTCCGCAGCGAATTCCTCTTCATGGACCGGGCCACCCTGCCCGGCGAAGAAGAACAATACGCCGCCTACCGCCAGGTTGCCGAAACCATGGGCGGCCGGCCGGTCGTCATCCGCACACTCGACATCGGCGGCGACAAACCCCTGCCCGCCCTCGTACAGCCCGGCGAAGCCAACCCCTTCCTCGGCCTGCGCGCCATCCGCCTCTGCTTCGCTCATCCAGCCCTTTTCCGCACCCAGCTCAGAGCCATCCTCCGCGCCTCCGCCCACGGCGACGTGCGGCTCATGTACCCCATGATCGCCGCCGTCGGCGAAATCACCCGCGCCAACGCCCTGCTCGCCGAATGCAAGGCCGAACTGGCAGCCGCCGGCCTCGCCCACAACCCCGTCCTGCCTGTCGGCATCATGGTCGAAATACCCGCCGTCGCCGCCGCCGCCGACATCTTCGCCCGCCACAGCGACTTCTTCAGCCTCGGCACCAACGACCTTACCCAGTACGCGCTGGCTGTCGACCGCATGAACGAAAACCTCGCCTACCTCTATCAGCCCCTCGACCCCGGCGTGCTGCGACTGATAAATGCCGCCGCCGCCGCCGCCCGGGCCGCCGGCAAACCTGCCGGCATCTGCGGCGAGCTGGCCGCCGACCCTGTCGCCGCCGTCCTCCTCCTCGGCCTCGGCCTCGACGAGCTCAGCGCCTCACCCGCCTCGCTGCCCGCCGTCCGGCGGCTCGTCCGCGCCGTCACCCTGGCCGACGCGCGCCGCCTGGCCCGCGAAGCCCTCGCACTCGATAGCGCCGCCGCCGTACGCGAACGTGTCGAAGCCTACCTAAGGGAAATAAAATTTGAGATATAAAAAGAACCGGCCTAAGCCGGTTCTTTTTATATCTGTCCCGCTATTCCTTTTGCCAGCGCTTCGCCGCCCGCCGGAACCGCTTCCAGACGGCCGCGAACTCCCGGCCCGCCTCCACGTTCAGACGCGTCATCCAGCCCATCAGCATCCCCGCGTCGCGGTGGACGATCCGGCTGGCGTGCCCGCTCATCCAGCGGCCCATCGCCGCATCGACCAGCACGGTGTCGTGCACCTGTCCCAGGCACTCCTGCAGCCGCCGCAGGCGGGCGACTAGCAGCCTCGATCGCCGGTCATTGAGCGGCAGGCTCTCCAGCACGTAACGGAGCTTTTTCCCCTCGATCCGCAGCCGGTGGAGGGCAGCCGTATCCGCCAGGCCGATATCCTTACCCGCCGCCCGCATCTCCTCCAGCCAGCCGCCCAGGCGCGAAACGGCGAAATCCTCCAGCGTCAAATCGCTCGCCCGCAGCGACCGCTCAGCGGCCAGCCATGCCCAGAAAGCCAGCAGCGTACCTGTCACGCGTCCCTGTCCCAGGTTGGCATTGAGCTCCGCCAGCAGCTTATCCCGCTCGGTCGCCAGCAGCATCTCCAGCCAGGGCGGCGGGGCGAGCGTAGCGCGCGCGGCGATCATCTCCCGCCACGCCTCGGCGATCACGTCGGCCTCACGCAAATCGTGGGTCGCCCTGCTCAAGGCGCGCAGCTCGGATTGCCACGCCTCGTATTCCGCCGGGTCGGCCAGCGGCTTTGCGAACGCGGCCAGCGAACGCAGGCGGCGCAGCTCGACGCGCAGTCGGTGCAGCGCCTCGGCGTCCTTGTCGTTGGCCGCGAAAAATGCGTATACAGTCAAAACCGTATGGATCTGACCGGCGACAAGGCTCTTCACAGCCGGCAAGACGGCGTCCTCCGGTTCGAGCGGCGGCGTCACCACCGGCCCGAAGCCTTCGTCAAGGCCGGCCAGCACCAGTGCGCGGTAATACTTACTGCGCGGCTCCACCGCCAGCGGGAGCTGACGGGCAAGCTCCGCGCCCAGCGCGAGCACTGCCGCCGCCGACCCGTCCTTCAGCTCCAGCTCCACCTCAGCAATCGCCTCTTCTCGGCCGCCGGCCAGGATCGTTCCCCGGTCAGCAGCCACCTCGATGCGGCTGTCGCCCACGGCCACGTCCGCCCGCCGCCGGTCGAAAACAGTGCTGAACCGCGGCGCCAAAGGCGCGCCGCCGCCTGCCGCCGCCAAAAGCGGGCCGGCCTCGGTCGCGCGGAAATAATCGTAACTGGGCTCCGGCCCGTCGACGGTCACGTTCCATTCCCGCCGCTCATGCAAACCGCCGGCGGCCGACGAATCAGCTTTCACCGTCGCCACCCACCGGTCCCCCTCCAGGCGGATGCGGTAGGCCAGACCGGCCTCCTGCAAGTCGCCCTCCGCCGTATCGAAATACCATGACTCCAAGTGTTCGTCCTGGGGAGGCGTCAGCAGCAGCGCCGCCACGGCCGGTGCCGAGAAAACCCCTGCCCAGGCCTCGGGCGTCAGCAGGCGCAGCTTCAGTTCCACCTCGGTGTCCAAACCCGGCATGGCCTATACCTCCTAATCCTTATTGTCGCCCAGCGACGACAAAACCTTCGGCCCGGCGAACCACCGCAGCGTGCCGGTGGCAAAATCGGGCGCAGCGAGCGTAAACCCGGCCGCCGCGCACTTCTTGAAAGGCAGCGTCACGTTGGCCAGCTGCCGCGCCCAGATACCCAGATACGGCTCGTGGCCCACGACGACCACCGTCCGCTCCTCGGCCGCGCCGGCCCACTCGGCGATGAGGCTCTCCAAACTGCCGGCGTAAATAGCCGCATGCTCCTTCACCGTAGCCGCACCCAGATAATCGGCGATAATATCGGCCGTCTGACGCGCCCGCAGCGCCGGGCTCGTCCAGATTTCGACCCGCCCGCCGGCGGCCAGCAGCAACTCAAGCCCCTTGGCCACCGCCAAGGCGCGTTTGCGTCCTTTCGGCACCAGCTCGCGCCGCTCGTCGGGAAGGGCGGCCGAATCCTCCTCGGCCTTCGCGTGTCTAAGCAAAACCAGCTCCATAGCCTGCCTCCGTCCTATATTCACCGGCAAGCGCCGGCAGCGAATAATATCAATAAACATATTATAGCATGATACCCGCGGGACAATAAACAAGCCGCACAAATGCGCCAGCGGCAGGCCGGTCTCTCACGCCGCCCCCCTTCGCCTCATATAATAATCTGAACACCGAAAAAGGGGGGGCAACCGTGAACTACTTATATAAACCCAAACCCGTCCTCGGCAAGTGCGTGCTGGGCGCGCAGGCCGGGCCGCAAAGCATTGTCGTCCGGCAACTGGTCGGCGAGGGAGAAACCCAGTGCACGCTCGACATCTGCGTCCGCGTTCCGCGCCGGAAACCGGCGATCGAACAAGTCATCGACGTATTCATCAAAAAACTGTGCATACACGATGTCGACATTATTCACAACAAAGTTATCGTCTGCGGCGACTTCGAAATCAAGGCCATCTATGTAGCCTGTCTGCCCGACCAGCCCGTACACGCCGTGGAAGTGCGCCGCGTAAGATTCACCGCCGACGTCCCCATCTGGGGAGCTATGTGCGGCATGGACGCCGATGCCAGCGTCATGGTCGAGTACGTCGACTACGACTGCCCGCATCACCATCACCACCATCACCGCGGCAAATACCACTACGGCAAAGGCATGACCCACGACCACGACCACTGCGACGACGACAACTGCGGCCACGGCCACCACCACGACCACTGCGACGACGACAACTGCGGCCATGGCCACCACCACGACCACTGCGACGACGACTGCGGCCACGGCCATCACCACGACCACTGCGGCGACGAGAAATGCGGATATGACGACCACTGGGATAACGACCATGGCCACCCGTGGTGCAAGCCGAAATGCGCCCCGGGCGACCATCATGACGACAAAGGGTTCCGGCACTTCAACGTCGCCGTCGTCCTCAGGGTCGTCGCCAAGGTCATGACCGACCGCGAGATAATAATCTACCCAGGCCAATATCCCGGCCTGCCGGTAAAACCGAAAGGATAAGGCGTACACAGAAGGGCCCCGTTTGGCGAGGGGCCCTTCAGAGCGTCCATAAGCCGCAGCAGCAAATACGATTGGCTATTCCCCGCAGGCCACACGGCGTGCTAAAATAAGCCTTGTAAGACATATTGCGACAACATTTGCGTGAAGGGCACGGGGGCGAAAAAGTGATATTCAGCATCAGGGCTCAGATGATTACCGCTTTCGTTGTGCTCATTGTTCTCCCAATAATCGTTTTCGGCATGCTGGCCTATCAGAAAACCGAAGCCATCCTTCTCGACAAGGCCAAGGATCACAGCCTGGAGGCAATGGAGAACGCCAGTGTCTTCTTCATCGAAAACTTCCTCATCGACGTCGGGACAGCTGTCGACACTTTCGCCCTCAACCTTGAAAGCGGACAGGCCCACTCCCTCTCTAGCCCCGGCCCGCTGACGGCCGAGTGGGATCAGTTCAGGCGTTTCCATCACAGCCTGCCGGCTGTCTTCATCGGCACCGCCGACGGTCGCTTCATCGTCTCGTCCAACACCTTGCCGGCCGATGATTTCGATCCTCGCAGGCGTCCCTGGTACATAAAAGCGGTGGACAACCCCGGACACACCGTATGGAGCGGCGTCTACCTTGATGCCATCACCTTCAAGCCGATCATCAGCGCCGCGCGGACGGTAACGATCGACGGACACGTCGCCGGCGTGCTCGGCGTAGACATCTCCCTGCAATCGCTGGCCAACGTCGTCAACAAGATCTATTTCGAACAGGGCGGCTACGCCATCCTTGTCGACCAGGGCGGCCTCGTAATGTCCCATCCCAATCCGGCTGCGCTGGGGACCACCGTAACCGATGAATTCTGGTTCTGGGAAATAAAAAATAAGCCCAAAGGGGTCATCCTTCGTCTCCACGAGAACGGCAACGCCTTTGTCAGCTACATCACCATCCCCCAGACGGGGTGGAAGCTCGTCGGCTTCATTCCCCAGGAGAACATCCGCAAGGAACTGGCGCCGATAAAAGACAGGACGGTAGGCGTAGGGGCGGCGGCGATCTTTCTCGCCCTCCTCATCGGCGTAACCGTCGCCAGCGGCATCGCCTCCAGGATGCGCGGCCTTGTGGGGGCGATGGCCAGGGTGCAAAAAGGCGACTTCTCCACCCGCTGGCACGATTCCTCAGCCGCGGAATTCGCCGAGATCAGCTACCGGTTCAACGCCATGGTCAGCACGCTCGAAAAACTCATCAGGCAGGAACAGGCCTCGCAACACGAACTCGCCCTCCAGAAGGAGTACTTCGAGCAACTGTTCGAGAACTCCCCGGAGAGCATCGCCATCATCGACGCCGCTGACCGGATCGTGAGGGTCAACCAAAACTTCACCCGCCTGTTCGGCTACACCTTCGCCGAGGCCCAAGGCAGCTACATAAACGATCTCGTTGTACCGGACGAACTGCGCGAAGAAGGGATCGAAATCAGTAGCAGCGTGCTCAACAACAGAGTAGTCGAGAAGGATACGTTCCGCAGACGCAAGGACGGGCAGTTGTTCGACATCTTCGTTCTCGGCTACCCGATCGTCGTAATGGGTAAACAGGTAGGCGGTTACATAATCTACCGGGACATCTCCGAGCGCAAGGAATCGGAACGGCGGCTCACCTACGCCAGCACCCACGACCTCCTCACCGACATGTACAACCGCCGGTACTTCGAGCAGGAAATGCAGCGTCTCGACACCGGGGATTACCCGGCGGCCGGCATCATCATCAGCGATATCGACGGCCTCAAACTCGTCAACGACACCCTGGGGCACGCCGTAGGCGACGACCTGCTCCTGCAGGCCGCCCGCATCATCAAGGACAAAGTGCCCGACAACGCCGTCCTCTGCCGGATCGGCGGCGACGAATTCGCCGTACTCCTCCCCGCCACCGACGAAGCCAGCCTGCAGAACATCGTTGACGGCATAATGGCCGCCATCGCCGCCGACAACATCAACAGCCGGGAGTACGTGCTCAGCGTCTCGCTGGGGTACGCCGTCCGCGGTCCCGACCACGGCAGCATGGACGAAGCTTATCGCGAAGCGGACAGCAGCATGTACCGGGAAAAACTTCACCGCAGCAGCAGCGCCCGTAGCGCCCTCGTCAAAACCCTCACCGAGGCCCTGCACGCCCGCGACTTCATCACCGAGGGCCACGCCGACCGCCTGCAGGAACACGTCGAAAAACTCGCCAGGGTCGTCGGCATCCCCGAGCGGCGGATCGGCGACCTGCGCCTGCTGGCCCAATTCCACGACATCGGCAAAGTCGGCATCCCCGACAACATCCTCTTCAAGCCCGGGCGCCTGAGCGAAGCCGAAACAAAAATCATGCGCCGCCACAGCGAGATCGGCTATCGCATCGCGGTCGCTTCGCCCGACTTCCACCACATCGCCGACTGGATCCTCAAACACCACGAGTGGTGGAACGGCGGCGGCTACCCGCTCGGCCTCCGGGGCGAGGAAATACCCGTCGAATGCCGCATCCTCCTCATCGCCGACGCCTTCGACGCCATGACCCAGGACCGTCCCTACCGCCAGGCGATTTCGACAACGGAGGCGCTGCGGGAAATCGCCGCCGGCAAAGGCGCCATGTTCGACCCCGTCCTCGCGGAAAAATTCATCGGTCTCTTCACTCCCAACCAGGACGGGAAATAACCCGCAAACAAGAAAAAACCGGGGCTAAAACCCCCGGTTTTCGCTTTTCATATTCCCGTCGGCTCCAGGCCGAGAAACTCCGCCGTGAACGTCAGCCACTGGCGGGCGGCGAACGACAGATAACGGTCGCGGCGGCGGATCACCGCCAGCTCCAGGCATAACGGCGGACCGGCCAGCGGCACGGAAACGATGGCCGCCGGGTCGAGCCCGTCGCAGATCGACCCCGGCAGCAAAGCGATCCCGAGGTTGGCGGCCACCATCCCGGTCATGAATTCCCGTTGCGAAGTCTGGCAGATCACCCGCGGCGCAAAGCCCGCCTGGCCGCAACGCTGGCGGATATGGTCGTGGAGACTGAAATCCTCGCGGTACAGCACGAAAGACTCGTCCGCCAGCGCCGTAAAATCGACGGCCGGTTGGCCTGCCAGGCGGTGGCTCGGATGGACGATCACCCGCAGCGGGTCGCGGATGCAAGAATACACGGACAGCAGGGCGGTCTTCGCCGGCGGCGTACAGACCACCCCCGTATCCAGCGTGCCTTCGAGCACCGCCTCCTCGATCTTCTTCGACCCGTATTCGTACAACTCGATCCCGATGCTCGGATACGCCCGGTTGAACTCCCCCAGCGCGCGGGGGAAAACGGTCGAAGCGGCGATCGGCGGCATGCCGATCCGCAGCCGGCCTTTGCGCAGGCTGGTCACATTATCGAGCTCCACCGTCAGGTTCTGGAAAAGACCGACAATCTGCTGGGCCTGTTCCAAGAGCGCATGACCGGCGTCGGTCAGCTCCACCTGCTTGGTGTTGCGGTGAAACAGCGTAACCGACAGATCCTCCTCCAGCGACTTGATCATCTTGCTGATCGACGGCTGGGTGACATGGAGCCTGGCGGCGGCTTTACTGAAGCTGCCCTGTCTGACGACCTCGAGAAAATATTCGAGATGGCGTATATCCATAACCTCGCCTCCTTACCCTTCTATTGTATTATAAATTAAGGGCATAGAAAACATTCGGAATATGAATTTTACCTATAGGAGAAAATACGATAAGATAAACCCGCAAGGAGGGATAAAATATGAAGCAAAAAGTATTCATCTCCGGAAAAGTTCCTCGTGTGGCCTACGACATGCTTGCCGCCGAGTTTCAAGTCACCATGCACGACAGCCTTACGCTGCTCGCCAGGGAAGAAATCATCGCCGGCCTGGCCGGCTGCGACGCCCTGCTGCCGCTCCTGTCCGACGGCATCGACGCCGCCGTCATCAACTCCAACCCCAACCTCAAAATCATCGCCAACTACGGGGCCGGCTTCAACAACATCGACCTCGCCGCCGCCACCGCCCGCGGCATCCCCGTCACCAACACCCCGGCCGTCTCCACCGCCGCCACCGCCGACCTCACCTGGGGTCTCCTCATCGCCATCGCCCGCCGCATTGTCGAAGGCGACAAAAACACCCGCGCCGGCAAATTTACCGGCTGGGCGCCCCTCTACCACCTCGGCGTCGAAGTCAGCGGCAAAACGCTCGGCGTCGTCGGCCTGGGCAACATCGGCAAAGCCGTCGTCAAACGCGCCAAAGGCTTCGACATGCGCGTCGTCTACCACTCCCGCACCAGACTCAGCCCGGCCCAGGAAGCCGAACTCGGCGTCGAATACCTGCCCCTTGAGGACGTCATCCGCGCCGCCGACTTCCTCACCTTCCACGTCAGCTACGACCCGTCCATGCGTCACATGATCGGCGCTCCCCAGCTGGCCGCCATGAAGAGCACCGCCTACATCATCAACGCCGCCCGCGGGCCGCTTATCGACGAACAAGCCCTCCTCGAAGCGCTGCGCGCAGGCACCATTGCCGGCGCCGCCCTTGACGTCTACGAATTCGAGCCCCAAGTCACCCCCGGCCTCGAGGAACTAGACAACGTCATCCTCTGCCCCCATCTCGGCAACGCCACCGTCGAAACGCGCGACGCCATGGCAGCCCTCGCGGCCCAGAACATCATCGCCGTCCTCAAAGGCGGCAAGCCGCTCACCTGCGTCAACCCGCAAATATACTCCGGTCGCCGATAAGGCGCCATCTGCGGCGCACCCGCAAGGGGCAGGCCGCAGTTCTAGACGCTGAAGCGTCAAGAACTTGCGCACTTGCTCCTCCGGTGCGCCCCGCACATGCACATGAGAACTTCGTCTATAGCATCGAACGCTGATAAGACACTCGTAATCAGAACGTGCATCTGGCACTTTCTCAGCAACATTGGGTTGCCTACAGGCCGCCGACAACCCCGGTTGCGGGCATGTCGGCGGCCCTGTCATTTTCGCCGCGGAAAAAAGCCGCCGGCGGGAGGGAGTCCCGCCGCGCGCGGCGAATATAAACCCAAAACCTGGTTTCTACGGAAGGACAATAGCATGGCTAAAAAAACGCTGTGGCGTCTGGCAATCGTACTGACCCTCATCACCACCGTTTTCCTCCTCGTCCAGGCCGGTTTCTTCGCCGTGCAGGGCCCTCCGCCATCGCCGCCAGCCGCCGAGCCCGCCGCCGTCCCGCCTGCGCAACCTGTCGCCGAAAGCCCGTCGCCTGCCGCGGCCGCCAACCGGAGCGGCCAAATGAAGCTGGCGGACAAACCCGAAGCTTTCACGCCCGCGCCGGCCGCCGACGCCGAATACTCCTACACGCTCAAAAAGCAGAGCAACGAGCGCGTAATCCTGCCCGGAGTCACAATCATGTCCGGCGCCAAAGGAATCAGCATAAAAACCGCCGACAAGGATGAGACCGTCCAGATCAAACGCGACGCCACCTATCCGACCAGCGCCTATCAGGTTATGTGGCACAAGAAATACTAACCGGCGAATACCGCCGGTTTTTGCCGTCTGCGTCCAGGCGGCCGATGCCTTCAGAGCGGAGATGTTGTGTATGAACGACGACCAAAACCAAGTCAATCGCGGCCCGATCGACCTCGCGCGGTTCATCAAGGGCCTCAGCATGGCCCTGGCCACCGGCGCCAAAACGCGCGACGCCCTCGACCTTCTCGTCCAGGAAGCCCAAGCGGCCGTCGGCTGTGACCATCTTTTCCTAAGCCGCTACGAAGCCGCCACCGAAACATTCCGGGCGGTCGCCTGGCGCAGCGGCGTCGACCCTGGCGACGTATCGCTCGAGAAAAAATTCATGGGCAGCAGCTACCTAAGCGGACAGCCCATTGCCATCCACGACCTTTCCCAGTACAACTACCGCCTGCGTCCAGGCGTCGCCCGCCTTGGCCTGCTGTCCCTGGTCGGCGTCCCCATCGTAACCGCTCAGGGAGTAATCGGCGTACTCGAAGCCTTCGCCGGCCAGCCCGACCATTTTTCCGACCTCGACGCCGACCTGCTCGCGCTGTTTGCCCGGCAGGCGGCGGCCATCATCGAGCGCGCCGACTGCGAGCGCGAGGCAAAATACCGCATCGCCGAGAACGACTTTCTCGTCGAAGCCCTCAAGCTCGAACAGGCTTCGCTCGGCAGCCTGTTCTACAAAGTCGGCGAAACCTTCGCCTCTGTGCTCGGTGTCGACGGCATCGCCGTATTCGGCGTCGAGCCCGCGCTCCCCGACAGCCAGCTCCAGGAAGTCATGGCTCGCGGCTTCACCATGGCCGACATCGGTCGCCTCAAGACACTCTACGGCAAAGAACAGCTGCAGAAGCTGCTGCCCAACCCCGAAGACGGGCACAAAGGCCTGATCGTCAAGCAGACCTTCCGCCAGGGCGGCGCCGGCGCCGCCAAACTGCTCTACACCGTGCCGATCGCCTACCGGGAAAGCCTGCAAGGCCTGATCGTATTCTACTGGCGGCAGATCGACAAATCCGCCGACCCGGCCGCCCTGGAAAAATTTATTGAACGGACCGTCGGCCACGTCACAATGCTCCTCGGCCGCAAAGACATCTACGCCAACATCCAGCGGATAAGTTTCTACGACCTGCTCACCGGCCTGTCCAACCGGCGGATGTTCGACTACGTCTTCGACCGCGAAATCAAGAAAATGCGGCGCACCGCCAAACCCCTAAGCCTGCTTATGATCGACGTCGACTTCTTCAAAGCGATCAACGACGTTCACGGGCACCCGGCAGGCGACGCCGTGCTAGAGCAGCTCGGCGCCATCATCAAAGAAAGCTTCCGCAACGTCGACCTGGCCGCCCGCTACGGCGGCGAGGAATTCGCCGTCATTCTCCCCGACACCGACCGCGTCCTGGCGGTAGCCGTCGCCGAGCGTCTGCGTCTCAGGGTGTCCGAACATCAATTCCAGATCGGCAAAGGCTTCATCAACATCACGGTCAGCATCGGCGGCGCCACCATGCAGAGCCGCGACAGAGCCGGCGAAGGCGTTGGCGAACGTCTCCTCGCCTCCGCCGACAAGGCCCTCTACCAGGCCAAGCAGATGGGTCGCGACATCACCATCTTCATTAACGACTGACCGGGCGGCTGGAATACATTCACAACGGCAAAATCCGCGCCCCGTACATACTATACCTTAGAACATACCCGCCGCGGCCGTCAGGCCGACAATAGCGCAAAAGGACAACCACCGCATGGACTTTTACAAACTCAACGCCTGGCTGGGGAAAAAAATGTACCTGGGAGTACTCGGCGCGCTCCTGGTCGGCTTCAACTCGACCGTCGCCGACTCGCCCACGCTCCGCCTGGCCCTCATCGCCCTTTTCGGCTACGCCACCTTCGTCACCGCGCTCGAAACCAGCCTCGTCCAGTTCGGCAAAGTGCTCAGCAAACCGTGGGTCCCCCTATGGACCCTCTGCCTCGTCCACCTGGGTTCGCCGCTGATGGCCTGGCTGATGGGCTACACCTTCTATCCCGACGACATCAGCGTCCGCACCGGCTACCTCGTCGCCGCCTCCGTGCCAGTCGGGGTTACCTCCGTCATCTGGACCTCGATCGCCAAGGGCAACGTGCCGGTAGCGCTCGTCACCCTGGCTTTGGACACCGTGCTCGTGCCCTTTTTCCTGCCCGCCTTCTTCCTCGTCACCGTCGGCCAGGCCATCCACATCGACTACAAAGAAATGGCGCTGCAGCTTCTGTGGATGATAACCATCCCCAGCCTTGCCGGCATGGCCCTCCACGACCTCCTCAAAGAAAAAGCCGTCGCGTTCGCCAAAGGCATCGGCGGCATTACCGCCAAATCGACCTTCTACGGAGTCATCTTCCTCAACGCCGCCCTCGTCGCGCCCGCAGTAAACTGGAGCCCGGCGATGCTGAAAATGGTCCTCATCACCTTCGCTATCGTCGCCGCCAGCTACTTCCTCGGCTATCTGGGTTCCCTCTTCGTTAAGGGAAAGCCCCGCGACATCACCGTCGCCATGGTCTACAGCATCGGCATACGCAACATCAGCTCCGGGCTCGTGCTTGCCATAGCCCATTTCCCGCCCGCCGTCGCCGTGCCCATCACCCTCTTCATGCTCTTCCAGCAGCCCCTCGCCTCGCTCGTACCGCCGATCTTCAATCGCCTGGCCAAACCGGAACAATAAAAGGCGCCCTTCCAGGCGCCTTTTTTACTATTTTCGCAGTTCGATCAGGCGGATGATATCCACCAGATAATCGCTGATCAGCGGGATATTTATCAGGATAAGCCGCCTCAGCACCTCGATCACGACCGCGAAAACGACCGTCGTCCCGATCGCGAACCCCAGGCCGCGGGCGATGCCGGCGATAAAATTCGTCACCACCAGCCGGCGCGGCTTTTCCAGCAGCTCCAGGTAATCGGCGATCCGCATCGCCTCCAGGCGTTCGACCAGCCGCCGCAGATGATCGGCGGACGGCTCCTTCTCCGGGCCGTGGCTGTTCATGCTTCCCTCCGTAGTTCCCGCCGGGGGCTTTCTCGTAAAATGTATTCGTCGCCCGGGACCGTTATTCCTTCGCAACGGCCGGCTCCAGCAGGCGGGGAGACAGCGGGGCGTACTCCCGGGGGCAGGGGGGAAGGGACTTTTTTCCCGTTTTTTTAGGACCTAAGTCCCTGGTAGTTTGTTGGCAAAAGTAATAAAATTTTCTTATAGTCTCATTTATTGCCGTCCGCACGGGTCGCAGCCCAGTATCGTCTGCTCACCCGTGCTCAAGCAGATAGGGGTGCAGTATGCAGCGCGTGTCCCTCGCCGTCTTACAGCCCGGTATGACCGTCGCCAGTAACGTGCGCGGCGCCGACGGCCGGCTGCTCGTCAGAAACGGCATGGTCCTAACCGACGCCAGCATCAGAAAACTCAACAACCTGGGCATCGGCTCGATCTACATAAAAAACCCGCTTTTCGAAGCTATCGACGTGCCCGAACTCGTGCGCGAGGATACAAGGGTAAAGCTCATCCGGGAGCTCCAGACAGCCTACGGCGACTACCAGAAAAGCGGCGACCTCGACACCCTGGCCCTGCGCAGCGAAGTAAAAAATATGGTAGCGGAGATCATCGGCAACCGCGAATCCATGATCCACACCTTCGACCTGCGCACCTATCAGGACTACGTCTACGCCCACTCGGTCAACGTCGCCATAATCTCCGTCCTCATCGCCCTCAACCTTGACTACAACGAAGCAAAACTGATCGACCTCGCCCTCGGCGCCCTCCTCCACGACATCGGCATGCTCACCGTTCCCAAGGAAGTCATCCTCAAAGTGGGCAACCTCACCTCCGCCGAATCCGCAGCCATGCAGCGGCACGCCGACGCAGGCTTCGAAATAATCCGCAAACGCCGGGAAATATCCACCCTCGCCGCCCACGTCGCCTTCCAGCATCACGAACGCTTTGACGGCACAGGCTATCCGCGCCGTCTCAAAGGCGAAGAAATCCACGAATATGCCCGTATCGTCGCCGTCGCCGACATCTTCGACGCCCTCATCGCCGACCGTCCCTACCGCAAAGGGATGCTGCCCCACGAAGCCTACGAAATAATGATGACCCTTGGCGACAGATACATCGACAAAACCATCCTCGACATCTTCCTCGCCAACGTCGCCATCTATCCCATCGGCACCGTCGTCCAGCTCAGCGGCGGCGAAACCGCGGTCGTCGCCCGCGTTCAGCCCAGGCTCCAGGCCCGGCCGGTCGTCAAAATCATCCTCGACGCCGCCGGCGCGGCCGTCGCCGACGGTCCGGACTTCGACCTCGCCGTGCAGCTGACCGCCTTCGTCACCAAAGTCTACAAAGAACACGAACTCTTCGAACTGCGCGCCTTCGCCGCCAGCCTCCCGCACGGGTGACGGCGGGGGATGGCATAGCGAAACCAAGCACGGCGAAAATGCCGTGCTTTTTATTGTCGCATACTCCCCGCGGCAGCGTAGTATGCCTGCGCGCTCCCCGTAAACTTACCCCGGCAAATTACTTGACTAAGTCAAATAAGTGTGATATTTTGGTGGCAAAGGACACGTGAAGGAGGGGTTGACCTTGCAGGACGCCTCCCTGCAACGGGCCGCCAAAATCAGGGAATTCAACCGTTTCTACACCAACATCATCGGCCTCGTCAACAAAACCATCCTCGACAGCCCCTATTCGCTGGCCGAGGCGCGTGTACTGCTTGAGCTTCTCATGGCCGGCCAATACACCGCCACCGACCTTACCCGGCTGCTGGAAATCGACCCAGGCTACCTTAGCCGCATTCTCCGGCGCTTCAAGCGCGAGAAACTGCTGGCCACCGCCAAGGCCCCGGCCGACGGGCGCGTCCAGCTGCTGTCCCTGACCGACAAGGGCAAGAGCGTCATGACGGCAATCTCCGACGCCTCCACCCGCGAAATCGTCGACCTTCTCGCCGGCCTCGGCATCGACGAACAGCAGCAACTCGTCGCCCACATGTCCGGCATCCGGGCCATCCTCTCCCGCCAGCCCCAGCCGCCGGCGGAGATCGTCATCCGTCCCTACCGGGCGGGCGACGCCGGTTACATATCCCATCGCCACGGCATCCTCTACGAGCGGGAATACGGCCTCGACAAGGTCTTCGAAAGCTATGTCATCGCCGGCATGGCCAAATTCTTCGCCGGCGGCGCCGACGGCGAGATTTGGGTCGCCGAAGCCGCCGGCCAGATCGTCGGCTGCATCGCCATCGTCGCCGCCGGCCCGGCCACCGGCCAGCTCCGCTGGTTCCTCATCGAGCCAGGCTTCCGCGGCAGCGGCCTCGGCCGCCGCCTTATGAACGTCGCCATCGGCTACTGCCGCCAACGCGGCTTCAACCACGTCTTCCTCTGGACCTTCCGCGGACTCGACGCCGCCTGCCACCTTTACGAGAGCTTCGGCTTCCGCCTTACCGAAGAAACCGAGAACACCACCTGGCGCGACAAGCTCACCGAGCAGCGCTGGGACCTCACCCTGAGCGAAGACGCGGAACAATAACCACACCGAGATCGAGGAGGCGTCCATGGATAAACTCAACGAAATCATCGCCGAAAAAGTGCGCCCGGCGCTCCGCGCCCACGGCGGCGACATCGAACTTGTCGAACTTTCCGCCGCCGGCGTCCTCAAGGTCAGGCTGGCCGGCGCCTGCGCCACCTGCCCCGGTGCGCAGCAGACCCTCGCCGACGTAGTCGCCGCCGCCCTCCGCGAGGCCGCGCCCGAAGTTCGCGAAATCGTCCCCGTTTTCCAGGCTGACGAAGAACTCATCCGTCAGGCGCTCACCATCCTCCGCAAAGGGCGGGAGAGCAAGGATGGCTGATCCGGCCCGCCGCGTCAGCATTATTTTCTGCGGCGGCTGCAACCCCCGCATCGACCGCGGCCGCCTGGCCGACGAGCTCGCCCGCCGGCTGGCCGCTTATCGCTGCGAAATCAGCTATAACCGCCGCGACGCCGACCTCCTCATCTTCCTCAGCGGTTGCAGCGCGGACTGCGCCCGCGCCGACGCCCCGGGCGGCATCCCCGGCATCGCCGTCGCCGCCGCCGCCGTCGACGCCGTGGCGGTACCGGAGGCGGAGATAACGGATGTGGTTTTTACAAAAGTGAAACGGTACCTGGATTTAAAGTAGGAAAAAGGCCCGCAACCATTATGGTTGCGGGCCTTTCTGTCATCAGTACGTCCTTGCCAGCAGCTCTATCGGGTGAACCACCGGCACCTTCATGTTATGGCGCTCGATCCCGTGCTCCAGCTGCATCTTGCACGCCGGACAGCCGGCGGCCACCATATCGGGGTTAACCGCCTTGATGTTCTTCATTTTCCGGTCGAGGACCTGCATCGACAGCTCGTAGTTGGTCATCGCGAACGAGCCGGCGCCGCCGCAGCAGCGGTCGGCTTCGGCCATCTCCTTCAGCGTCAGCCCCGGGATAGCCTTGAGGATCGCCCGCGGTTGGCTGTTGACCTTCTGGCCGCGGTTGAGGTGGCAGGAATCGTGGTAAGTCACCACCGCCTCCACAGGCTTGTCGCCTGGCTTCACGCCCAGCTTGTCGACGAGAAACTCGCTGATGTCCATCACCTTCGCGGTAAAGCCGGCGGCCTCAGGGACCAGTTCCTCGTAATTGCGCAGCATATCGCCGCACGTCCCGCAGTCGGTCAGGATATAGTCCGCGCCCGTCGCCGCCAGCAGCTTGGCATTGTTCTTCGCCAGTTCGGTCGCGGTCTCCACGTCGCCGTACGCCAGCTGCGGCGTCCCGCAGCACTGCACCTCGGGCGGGATATAAACGTCGCAGCCGTGACGCTCCAGCACGTCCACAACCGCTTTGCCCAGCTCCGTGTTGACCATGTTGGTCATACAGCTCAGAAAGTAAGCAACCTTGATTTTGCCGCCCCGCTTGAGCTTCATATTTTCGAGCTCGGCCCGGAAGGTGCGGGGCGCGAACTTCGGCATGACCGCTTCCATATTGGCCAGGTCGGCGGACACCGCCTTAATCAGGCCGCAGCCGCGCATCGCCTGCTGCAGCCCGAGGTTTTGGTACAGATAAGACGCCTTGGCGGCCACGCCCTGCAGGTTGTTGCTGGGCAAAAACTGCTTGAGGGCGGCGCCGAGGAGGAAGGGAAGCCCATCCTCATCCTTGATATGCGCCCGCGCCGCCAGCACCAGCTTGTCGGTATGCACCTGCGACGGGCAGTTGGCCACGCACGCCTTGCAGTTCAGGCACAGCGACATGATCTTCTTCATCCGCGGCGTCACCTTGAGGTTGCCGCCCGCCAGCTCGCGGGTCAGGCGAACCTTGGCGCGGGCCACCGCCGGCTCGCTTCCCAGCACGTTATAGATCGGGCACACCACCTGGCAGAGGCCGCAGCGCAGGCACTTTTCGGACTCTTCCCGCATCTCTTTCAGCGTTTTCATGGTCATTCACCCTTCTCCGGAAGGGCCATCTTGCCCGGGTTAAGGATGTTGTTCGGATCGACAGCCTTCTTGATGTTCCGCATAAACGCCAGACCCTCTTCGCCGAACTGCCACGGCATATATTTCTGCTTGATGAGGCCGATGCCGTGCTCGCCCGAAAGCGTGCCGCCCAAAGCCAGCGCGGCTTCGAACATCTCGTCGATCGCCGCGTCGACCCGTTTCATCTCCTCTTCGTTGCGCTCGTCGGTCAGAATGTTGGGGTGCATATTGCCGTCGCCGGTATGGCCGAGGATGGGGATGACTAGATCGTACTTCTTGGCGATCTCCTGGATGCGCTTGACGATATCGGGCACCTTGCTGCGGGGCACGGTGGCATCCTCGACGAACACCGTGCGCGAGTTCGCGCACAGCGCCCCGAACGCCGACCGGCGGCCGGCCCACAACTGGGCAGCCTCCGCCGCATCCTTGGCCACCTTCACCTCGCGCGAGCGGCACGCGGCGCAGATATCGGCCACTTTGGCGATTTGCGTGTTGACATCGTGTTCGCTGCCGTCCACCTCGATGAGGATGGCGCCCTCCACATCCATCGGGAAGCCGACCGGCTTAAAGGACTCGATCAGTTCCATGATCTTATGGTCCATCAGCTCGAGAGTTGTGGGTATTATGCGGTTCTTGATAATGCTCGACACCGCCTCGGCGGCGTCGTCGAGCGTATTGAACAGCGCGAACAGCGTCCGTTTTGCCTCAGGCATCGGCACCAGCCGCACCGTGATCTCGGTGATGACGCCCAGCGTCCCCTCCGAGCCGGTGAACAGGCGCATAAGGTCGTAACCGCTCACATTCTTGATCGTCTTGCCGCCGACCCGCATAATGCCGCCGGTCGGAGTGACGACCTCCAGGCCGAGCACATAGTCCTTGGTCACGCCGTATTTCACGCCGCGCGGTCCGCCGGCGTTTTCAGCCACATTGCCGCCCATCGTCGACATAAACATGCTCTGCGGGTCGGGCGGGTACATAAGCCCTTCCTTCTCCACCGCCTGGTGAAAAGTGGCGGTAATGACGCCCGGCTCGACGGTCGCCGTCAGATTATCGACATCGATCTCAAGGATCTTGTTCATACGGTGCATGGCGAGGACAATACCGCCCGCGACCGGGATGGTGCCGCCCGAGAGACAGGTGCCGCCGCCGCGGGGAATGACCGGGATGCGCTCGGCGTTGGCCAGCTTGATGATTTCGCTGATCTCGGCCGTCGTCAGCGGTGCGACCACGACGTCGGGCAGCGCCGAAAGATGGGTGGAATCGTAAGAATAACAGGTGAGGTCTTCCGGTTCGGTGAAGACGTTCTCCTTGCCGGCGATGCGCCGGAGCTGCTCGGCCACGTTAGATGGGATCATGCCAATTCCTCCTGTAAGTGGTTATTTATGGACAATGCCACGGACAAATATGTTTCACTACCAATTATACTACAATTGGCAAAGAATAACTGTGGTTTTAATTCGACGCGGTGTAGATTTAACCCTGCCGGGGAAACTACCGTCACGGGGGTTTCCCCGGCATTTTACCGCCGCCGCCCCGACCGGCGGCAAATATCCGGAAAAACGGTCAACACCATGCACAACGACGAAACGCTGTGGGCCATGCTCCGGCGGCGGGCCGTCAGCCGCTGCGACTTCCATCGTCCGGTTCGCCATGTCCACGCCGTCTACATGGCCACCCGCGCCGACTGGATGGAGAAAGGCGGCGAAATCTCCGGCATCATCTCCGGGATCAAATTCTACTGCGAACAGCCGGAGGACCTCAATGACCTCAAATAGCGCCAACCCCGTCGTCCTCATTGTCGGCGGCGGCTTCGCCGGCCTGCAGGCCGCCAAGGAACTGAGCGGCAAACCGCTCAACGTCGTTCTCCTCGACCGCAACAACTACCACCTCTTCCAGCCGCTCCTCTACCAGGTCGCCACCGCCGGCCTCGGCCCCGAGGACATCAGCTACCCCCTCCGCGCCATCCTTCGCGGTCACGGCAACACCGCCTTCCGCATGGCCGACGTTTGCGGCGTCGATCTCGCCGGCCGCCGCGTCCTCACCGACGGCGGCGCGATAAGCTACGACTACCTGCTGCTGTCCGTCGGCGCCGAAACCAGCTTTTTCGGCCTCGACTCGGTCGCCGCCAACGCCGTCGGCCTCAAAAATCTCACCGACGCCCTCACCCTCCGCAACCACATCCTCCACATGTTCGAGCTCGCTTCCCAGGAACAGGACCCAGCCGTAAGGCGCGAGCTCCTGACCTTCGTCGTCGCCGGCGGCGGGGCCACAGGCGTCGAAAGCGCCGGCGGGCTTGCCGAGCTCGTCCATCTCGTCCTCAGCAAAGACTACCCCGAACTCGACTTCGCCGAAGTGACGCTCATCCTCCTCGAAGGCGGCGACCGGCTGCTGCTGGCCATGCCGGCGCCCCTGGCGGCGTTTGCCGCCCGCGAGCTCAGGAAAAAACGCGTCGAAACCCGGTTCCATGCCCGGGTTGCCGGCTTCGACGGCCGCGCGATAACCCTCGCCGACGGCACGGCCATCGCCGCCCGCACCCTCGTCTGGGCGGCCGGGGTCAAAGCCGCGTCCCTCATCGCCACCCTCGGCGTCCCCACCGACCGCGTCGGGCGGGCCATCGTCACCGATACCCTCCAGCTACCCGGCCACCCCGAAGTCTTCGTCGCCGGCGACGCCGCCTGCCGCGAGCAGGACGGCCAGGCGCTGCCGATGATCGCCCCCGTCGCCGTCCAGCAGGCCTCCCTCGCCGCCGCCAACATCGCCGCCCTCGCGGCCGGGAAGCAGCCGGCCGCCCTCGACTATCGCGATCCAGGCACCCTTGCGACCATCGGGCGGAGCTCGGCCGTGGCCACCGTCGGCCGCTGGCGCTTCGCCGGCTTCACCGCCTGGCTGCTGTGGCTGGCCATCCACCTCATCCGGCTGGTCGGCTTCCGCAACCGCTTCATCGTCACGATTAACTGGGCGTGGGATTATTTTTTCTACGAACGGGCGATAAGATTGATCCTCCGTATTTAGACACTCTTTCGCTACATAGAAAGTCCGCCTCCCACAGTTTTGTCATCGGAAATCCCTCTACGGCGCATACTTTCCTCCGTTAAAGTGAAAATAATAATTTGCCCGTCCGCGCATAATTCGCCGCCATGCGAATAAGTTGTACTAACCGCACAGCGTGGACGAGAGATGGAGAGAGTCCGAAAACCCCCTGCGCATCAGGGTTATTCGGGCTTTTTAAATTTCCCGGAAAAGGACAAGGAGGGAGGGGGGCGACAGGCGAGAGGAGAGGGGAAAGAGTAATACCGCGGAGAAATAACAAGGAGGAGAAAATGCATGTCAAACCTGTTGGGTGAATTCCTCGGCACCATGGTCCTGATTGTATTTGGTTCCGGTGTTGTCGCCAACGTACTGCTGAAAAAATCCAAGGCCGAGGGCGCGGGCTGGCTTACGATAACCCTCGGCTGGGCCGTCGGCGTCGTCATGGGCGTCTTCACCGCCATCGCCACCGGCGCCCCCCAGGCCGACCTCAACCCAGCCGTCACCCTCGCCAAAATGATGATGGGCGTCTACAGCGCCTCCCACGCCGTCGTCACCATGTTCGCCGAACTGGCCGGCGCCTTCGTGGGCGGTATCATCGTCTGGCTGGCCTTCCTGCCCCACTGGGAGGTAAGCGACGACAAAGGCGCCAAACTGGGCATCTTCTGCACCGGCCCGGCCATTCGCAACTATCCCGCCAACCTGCTGTGCGAGATCATCGGCACGCTGGCCCTCATAATCCCCATCTTCGCCATCTTTTCCAAAGGCGTCGGCGGCATCGCCCCCGGCTTCGGCCCCTTCCTGGTCGGCTTCCTCGTGTGGGGCATCGGCGTCAGCCTCGGCGGGCCGACCGGCTACGCCATCAACCCCGCCCGCGACCTCGGCCCGCGTCTCGCCCACTTCGTCCTGCCCATCGCCGGCAAAGGCGGCTCCGACTGGGAATACTCCTGGGTACCTGTCGTCGGCCCGCTTATCGGCGGCGGTCTCGCCTACTTCATCGGCAAAGCGGTCGGCCTGATCTAGCGGACAAAAATCGGCAAATGTTGACCGGAAGCCTGTCAATGGCATACAATGGGAGGTAGAGAAGAATGAGCAAAAAATATGTGCTGGCCCTCGACCAGGGCACAACCAGTTCGCGGGCCATTATCTTCGACGACTCGTCCGACATCGTCGCCGTCGCCCAGAAGGAATTCACTCAGATATTCCCCAAACCGGGCTGGGTAGAGCATGACGCCGACGAAATCTGGGGCACCCAGATCGGCGTGGCCGCCGAAGCCGTCGCCAAAGCGGGCATCAGCCCAGGCGACATCGCCGCCATCGGCATCACCAACCAGCGGGAAACGACGGTCGTGTGGGACAAAACGACCGGCAAGCCCGTCTACAATGCCATCGTGTGGCAATCCCGCCAGACGATGGAAATCTGCGACGCCCTCAAGGCCAAAGGCCTGGCGGACACCTTCCGCCACAAAACCGGCCTTGTCATCGACGCCTACTTCTCCGGCACCAAAGTCAAGTGGATTCTCGACAACGTGCCCGGTGCCAGGGAGAAGGCCGAAAGCGGCGACCTGCTCTTCGGTACCATCGACACCTGGCTCATCTGGAAACTGACCGCCGGCAACGTCCACGTCACCGACTACTCCAACGCCTCGCGGACCCTCATGTACAACATCCGCGACCTCAAATGGGATGAAGAGATCCTCGCCGAGCTCACCGTCCCGGCCGCCATGCTGCCGGCCGTGCGCCCCTCCAGCGAGGTCTACGGCCTCACCGACGCCGCCGTCTTCTTCGGCGCCGCCGTGCCGATCGCCGGGGCCGCCGGCGACCAGCAGGCCGCCCTTTTCGGCCAGACCTGCTTCGAGCCCGGCATGGCCAAGAACACCTACGGCACCGGCTGCTTCATGCTCATGAACACCGGCGAAAAGGTCATCGAGTCCAAGAACGGCCTGCTGACCACCATCGCCTGGGGCCTCGACGGTAAAGTCGAATACGCCCTCGAAGGCAGCATCTTCATCGCCGGCGCGGCCGTCCAGTGGCTGCGCGACAGCCTCAGGCTCATCGAAACCGCCGCCGACTCCGAATACTACGCCAGGAAAGTCAAGGACGCCGAAGGCGTTTACGTCGTACCCGGCTTTGTCGGCCTCGGTGCCCCCTACTGGGACATGAAGGCCCGCGGCGCCATCCTCGGCCTCACCCGCGGCAGCACCAAGGCCCACGTCATCCGCGCCACCCTCGACGCCATGGCCTACCAGACCAAAGACGTCCTCAGCGCCATGGAGGCCGACTCCGACATCAGCCTGCAGGCGCTCAAGGTAGACGGCGGCGCCGTCGGCAACAACGTCCTCATGCAGTTCCAGGCCGACATCCTCGGCGTACCTGTCGACCGTCCCCAAGTCACCGAAACAACCGCCCTCGGCGCCGCCTACCTGGCCGGTCTCGCCACCGGCGTATGGAACGGCCGCGGCAGCCTCGTCAGCAACTGGAAGCTCGACACCCGCTTCGCGCCCCAGATGGACGGCGAACGGAGCGCCAAGCTCTACAAAGGCTGGCGCAAAGCGGTCACGCGGGCCCTCGACTGGGAAGAATAACAGCATAAACAGGGACTGGAGTATAAGAGAAGTCCCTTTGTGCCGCGAGGACAAAGGGACTTCTCTACCTTTTTTCAATAATTAATGATACCGGGAGTGGGAGAAACATGACCAAAACGCAGGCCGTCATCATCGGCGGCGGAGCAACCGGCGCAGGCATCCTGCGCGACCTGGCGATGCGGGGCGTCAAAGCCGTGCTGATCGAGCAGCGCGACCTGGCCTACGGCACGAGTTCGCGCTTCCACGGCCTGCTCCACAGCGGCGGCCGCTATGTCGTCAAAGACCCGGAATCGGCGGCGGAATGCATCGCCGAAAACCGGATCCTGCGAAAAATCGCCAACCAGTGCGTCGAAGACACCGAAGGCTTCTTCGTCCGCCTGCCCGAAGACGACGCCGCCTTCGAACAGCAGTGGCTCGCCGCCTGCCGCGCGCTCAGCCTGCCGGCCGCGGCTTTAGCCCCTGAAGAGGCGGTGCGGCTCGAACCCAACCTCACCCCGCGCATCGCCGCCGCCTATCGCGTCCCCGACGCCGCCATCGACGGCTTCCGGCTCTGCTGGCAGAACGCCGCCGCCGCCGCCCGCTACGGCGGCGAAGTCCTCACCTACACCGAAGCGGTCGGCATCGAGCGCGACGAAGGCAAGGTCACGGGCGTCACCGTCCGCGACGTTTTAAGCGGCGAGACGCGCACCATACCGTGCGACCTGATCATCAACGCCGCCGGCTCCTGGGTCGGCAAAGTCGCCGCCCTCGCCGGCGCCGAAGTACACGTCAAACCCGACCGCGGCACCCTCGTCGCCTTCAACCACCGCTTCACCAGCCGCATCATAAACCGCCTCCGCCCGCCGTCAGACGGCGACATCTTCGTCCCCCACGGCTCGGTCACCATCCTCGGCACCACCTCCGTCGCCGCCGACCGGCCCGACGACACCGCCCCCCGCAGCGACGAAGTCCTCAAACTGCTGCGCATCGGCCAGGACCTGTTCGAAAACCTGGCCGACTACCGCATCCTCCGCGCCTTCGCCGGCACGCGCCCCCTCTACAGCGCCGCCGAAGGCCGCGCCGCCTCCCGCAACTTCACCGTCATCGACCACCGCGCCGAAGGCATCGACGGCCTCATCACCGTTGTCGGCGGCAAACTCACCACCTACCGGCTGATGGCCGAAAAAGCCGCCGACCTCGCCTGCGAGCGCCTCGGTGTCGACGCGCCCTGCCGCACCGCCGACGAACCGCTCGTCGCCGACCCCGCCCCCGGCCTGCTGGCCGCGGCGAAGAAATACTTCCCCGCCGGCGGGGCCGAACTGGCGGCCGCCAGGCTGGGCGACGCCTTCGGTGCCGTCGTCCGGCGGCTCGAAGACGACATCGCCGACCGGGCGCTGATCTGCGAATGCGAACTCGTCACCCTGGGGGAAATCAAAGAAATCACCGCCCGCGCCACCACCCACGGCCTCAGCGACATCCGCCGCCGGACGCGGCTGGGGATGGGCACCTGCCAGGGGGCATTCTGCGGCTTCCGCAGCGTCGGCGCCGTCTGTGCCGCCGGCCTGACCGACAAAGGGGCGGCCGAACTCCTCCGCGACTTCCTCGAGGAACGCTGGTCGGGCATCCGGCCCGTCCTGTGGGGCAAACAGCTCAGGGAAGAAGAACTGCTCCGCGGCATATACGGCGCGAGTCTCAATATAGATGGAGCGATGAACGATGAAGGAATATGACGTAATCATCGTCGGCGCCGGCCTGGCCGGCCTCGCCGCCGCGGCTGCGGCCGCCGGCGAAGGCGCGCGGGTGCTGCTTGCCGCCAAAGGCGCGGGCGCCCTCACCATCGGCGGCGGCACGATTGACATCCTCGGCTACGGCCCCGACGGCCGGCCGGTAACTGACCTGGCGGCGACGATCGCCGCCCTGCCCGAAAGCCACCCTTACGGCAAACTCGGTTTGCCGGCCGTTCAGGCGGCGGCGGACTGGTTCCTCGCCCTCTGCGAGGAGGAGGGCTATCCGTATTGCGGCTCGCTCGAAGCCAACCGCTGGCTGCCCACCGCCGCCGGCACGCTCAAACCCGCCTGCCTGGTGCCCAGGACAATGGACACCGTCGGGGTGTCGGCCGCCGACGGCATCGTCATCCTCGGCTTCGCCGGCCTCAAAGACTACCGGCCGGAAATGATCGCCCAGGGGCTCTCCCGCCGCCCCGGCTACAACAAACACTATAGCGTCGTCACCATCGACTGCGGCTTCACCGGCGGCCGCGACGCCACCGCCCTCGACGTCGCCCGCTGGCTCGACGGCGCAGACGGCCGCGCGGAGTGCGCCGCCCAGATGAAAAAGCGCCTTCCGCCCGGCCGGTTCGTGATCATGCCGCCTGTCCTGGGCACGCAGCCCGGCTGCGCGGCGTGGGAAGACCTGGAAGCCGCTTCCGGCTGCCGGCTCGTCGAAATCGCCGGCGCCCCGCCCGCCGTCACCGGCCTCCGCCTGCGAGCGCTGCTGCTCGCCCGCCTCAGGCGACGGGGCGTCGCCATCCTCGAACACGCCGCAGTCATCAGGGCCGAAGTAGCGGAGGACCGCTGTCAGGCGATCGTCACCGGCCGCCAGGGCCGCGAGCGCACCTACCGGGCCCGCTCCTTCGTCTTCGCCACCGGCGGCTTCCTCGGCGGCGGGCTGGAAAGCTTCGCCGGCGCTGCGCGCGAAAGCGTCTTCAAACTGCCCCTGGCCGTCCCCGCCGACCAGCAGGCCTGGAGCGAACCCCGCCTGCTCGCGTCCGGCCCGCAGCCCTTCGCCACCTTCGGCGTCGCGACCGATGGCGAGCTCAGGCCCGTGGACGCCAACGGCCGGGCTCTGTTCGACAATGTCCGTTTCGCAGGCGCCATCCTGGCCGGCTGCGACTACAGCTACGAAAAATCCGGCAACGGCGTCGCCCTCGTCAGCGGCCATAAAGCCGGCGTGGCGGCAGGGAGGAATAGCCGTGAAAAAGTGTAATAATAACATCGACGCCTGCACCACGTGCGCCGCCTGTACCGCCCTCTGCCCGGTCGCCGCCGTCGTGCGCGATTTCCCCGGCCCCAAAATGGCCGGCCCGGCCGCCGAACGCTTCCGTAAAGCGGGCGCGCCCACCGACGCCGCCCTCGCCTACTGCACCAACTGCAAAAACTGCGACATCACCTGCCCCTCCGGCGTGTCGGTGGCGGCGCTCAACATGCGGGCCAGGGCCGAACACGTCAAGAAACACGGCCGCCGCCTGCGCGACTGGATCCTCGCCCACGGCGAGCACATGGCCAAACTCGCCATGCCCGGCCAGCCCCTCACCAACCTCGGCATGGCCAACCCCGTCACCCGCCAGATGCTCAAAGCCATCGGCATCTCCGGCAGCCGGCCGCTGCCCCGCTACGCCCCCCGCACCTTTCTCAGGCAGTACGGCAAACTGCGCCAGCAGCCCTTTGCCGACAAAGTCGTCTTCTTCCCCGGCTGCTTCATCAACTACAACGACCCCCAGGTCGGTCTCGACCTCATAGCCGTCCTTCAGGCCAACCGCCACCAAGTCATCGTCCCGCCCGGCCTCGCCTGCTGCGGCGTGCCGCTCGTCACCGGCGGCTACCTCGAAGAAGCGGCGGCGGCCGCGAAGCGCAACCTCGCCGTCCTCGCCGAGTACGCCCGCCAGGGCGTCCCCATCCTCACCGCCTGCACTAGTTGCGGCCTGATGATAAACCAGGAGTACGAAGAACTGCTCGGCGCCGACGGCGCGAGCGAAGTCGCCGCCCACACCTACGACGCCATGGAATTCCTCCTTGGGCTTCACGACCAGGGGCGCCTCAACACCGCCTTCACGCCAGTCGGCGGCAAATATCTCTACCACGCCTCCTGCCACCTGCGCGCCCAGGGCATCGGCCGGCCGGCCCTCGAACTTCTTTCCGCCCTGCCCGGCGTAACCGTCGCCGACCTCGACGCCGGCTGCTGCGGCATCGCCGGCAGCTACGGCTTTAAAGCCGACCGCTACGACATCTCCATGGCCATCGGCCAGGAACTGTTCGCGAAAATAAAGGCCCAACCGGCCGACGCCGTCCTCGCCGACTGCGGGACGTGCCGGCTCCAGATCGCCCACGGCGCCGGGGTGAAGGTGCTGCACCCGATATCAGTTGTGCGAAAAGCCTACGAACCCGAATATACATTATAGCGGTCGCTTTCTAAGCCCCATCTGCGGCGTTGCTCCTCGTCTGCTTGCTGCGTACGTTCCGAGTACGCGTCGCGGCGCAGACTCCGGTGCGCCTTGCATCTGGGGCTCATAAAGCAACCTCGGCCTAGTGTATTCCCGTCTCCCCCGTTGAGCCGCACACGCGGCAAGAGAGGGGTGGAAAGCATGACGCGAATGACAATCGCCGCCCTGACAAAAAAAGGGGCCGTCATTCCCGCGGCCCGGTCGGGCGATGACTTCGAGGCGGCGATGCGCACAAGCTCCCCGGCCATCATCGTCCTTTTCGGCGACATAAACGAACTGCCGCGGCTAGTGCGCCGCGGCCAGGAATGCAAAAAGCAGCTCATCGTCCACCTCGACCTGTTCGAAGGGATCGGCAAAGACAAGCCGGGCATCAGATTCCTCGCCCGCACCGGCATGCCGGCCCTCATCACCACCAAGCCCCACCTCGGCAAAATCGCCCGCGAAGAAGGCCTGCTCGTCATCCAGCGCCTCTTCCTCATGGACTCCGACTCGCTGCGCACGGGGATACACATGCTCAAAGGCTTCAAACCCGACGCGGTCGAAATCCTCCCCGCCCTCGTCCCGGCGGCAATCGTCCATGAGATCATCCGCGAGACCGACATCCCCGTCCTCGCCGGCGGCCTCATCCGCACGGCCGACGACGTGGCCTGCGCCATCGCCAACGGCGTCTACGCCGTCAGCACCAGCCGGCGCGACCTCTGGGTCTAGCCCCGGCCGGCGTCACTTGCCGAGCTGATACTGCTTGATCTTGTAATACAGCGTCCCCAGAGCGATGCCAAGCTCCTGGGCGGCGCTTTTTTTTCCGGCCGTCGACCAGCCGTACTTCTTCAGCGCCCTGACAACCATATTCTTCTCCAACTCCTCAAGCGGGAGTATGGGCTCGTCGCCGGGCTGCGTCTCCGCCGGCGCGTTGCTGGACATAAACCGGAAGTTGCCGGGATGGAGGCTATCGCCGTCGCACAACATCACCGCCCGCGTCAGTACATTCTGCAGCTCGCGGATATTGCCCGGCCACGAATGGGCCGTCAGCAGCTCAAGGCTGGCCGCGCTCATCCGCAGGGTAGGCCGCCCCGACTCCTGACACACCCGGCGGAGGATATGGTCGACAAGCAGCGGGATATCGTCCTTGCGGTCCCGCAGCGGCGGCAGGGCGACGTTAATCACCTGCAGCCGGTAGTAGAGATCCTCCCGGAACAGCCCCTTGGCCACCATGCGCTGCAGGTTCCTGTTCGTGGCGGCGAGGATCTTCACGTTCACCGCCTGGCGCTGATTGCTGCCGATCCGCTCGACCTCCTTCTCCTGCAGCACCCTCAGCAGCTTGGCCTGAGTGCTGAAACTCAGGTCGCCGATCTCGTCGAGGAAGATTGTCCCCCCGTTCGCCAGCTCGAACTTGCCCGCCTTGGCCTTGTGGGCCCCCGTAAACGCTCCCTTCTCATGGCCGAACAGCTCGCTCTCCAGCAGCGACTCGGGAATCGAGGCGCAATTCACAGTGATGAACGGCTTATTCCAGCGGGGGCTGGCGTGGTGGATGGCGTTGGCCACGATCTCCTTACCGGTGCCGCTATCGCCGGTTATCAGCACCGTCGAATCGTTCTTCGCCGCCCGCTTGCTTAAGTTTATCGCCTCCAGCACCTTACGGTTGGCGCCGATCATATCCGCGAAAGTGTACTTGGCCGCCCCCAGCTCGCGGCTCAGCGACTCGACCAGCTCCTTGGTGTTGCTCAGCTCCTCCGACAGGCGCATGATATCGGTCACCTCCTGGAAGGCGACCACCGCCCCGCGCAGCGTCCCGGCCATGAAAATCGGCGCCCCGTTGGAAATAACATCCGCGCACGACCCCACCGCCTGGTTGCGAACCCCTCTGGCCGCTTTGCCGGACAACAGCACGCGCGCGGCCGCGCCGTCCGGGGAAACCTGGAAAACATTCGTCCCGATCCGCTCCGCCGGATGGATGCCCGTGATCGTCGAAAAAGCCGGGTTGATATACTCGATGATTCCCGCCTCATTCATGATCTGGATTCCCTCGGTGACGGCGTTCAGAGCGCTGAGATATTTCACACGCTGTTCTTCGCACTGGGTCAGCTGGCGGGACAGAAAACTCAGCAAGCTGCTCACCGCGTGGGCGGTATGGAAACCGATCAGCTCCACGCCGGCCGGCGGCCAGCCCGCGGGCAGCTCGGACAGCGGCACGAAGCTGAAAATCGCCTCGGGTCCCCGGCCGACAAGCTCGTCCCACGACGCGGCCATCAGAGCGCGGTGCGGTCCGAACCTCTTTGCGGCCAGCGCCTCGCGCGGCAGCGGCAGAGCGGCGCACACGCTCAACTCGTCCTGGTCGGCCAATAAATCAAGCAGCAGCAGACACTGCCGTTCCGAGCCGACAATCCCGACCTTAAGTGGCATGACAACCTCCCGGCAAGAAATTACCCTATATACTTTACTTTGCCGCCCAGCCAAAAAATTCCTTTCCGTTTTTCAAAAAACGTAATTTTGACAAATGGCCAACTGCGGCGGCTGTGGGGTTTTTTTTTCAATATTTGAAATAATGCCGTCTGGCCTGTTTTCGCCCCGAAGCCCGCGGTATAAGGGCTCGCCGCCCCTGGCACGGATATTGCTTAAAAAAGAAGGCGCGGTCTTTTCAATTCCATACTGCGGGTACAAAGGGGGATACGAATGGAGAAATTCAATGTAGCCATCTTGGGGGCGACGGGAGCGGTCGGCACCGAACTGCTCGACATCCTCGCCAGCCGCGACTTTCCCATCGGCAAGCTGAGGCTGCTGGCCCTGGAGGTGGGCACCGCCATCACCTTCAGAGGCAGCGAGCACATCGTCGAGGAAGCCACACCCGAAGCGTTCCGCGACATCCAGATTGCCTTCTTCGCCGGCGGTCCCATCGGCAAAGTCCTGGCGCCGGAAGCGGTCAAGGCGGGCGCGGTCGTCATCGACAACAGCAGCGCCTTCCGCCTCGACCCTAACGTGCCGCTGGTCGTGCCCGAGGTCAACATCGGCGACCTCGACAAGCACAACGGCATCGTCGCCAACCCCAACTGCTCCACAATCATCATGGCCCTGGCCATCAACCCCATCCACCAGCACGCCGAACTCAAACGGGTCATTGTCTCTACCTGCCAGGCCGTCTCGGGGGCCGGCAAAGCGGCCGTCGACGAACTTAACGGCCAACTGCGCGAACTTTTGGACGGCCGCCAGCCCTCGGCAGCCATCCTGCCCGTGGCCGCCCTCGGCGCGCACTACCCCATCGCCTTCAACCTCATTCCCCAGATCGACATCTTCGAAGACGAGGGCTACACCAAAGAAGAAATGAAACTGGTGCTCGAGACGCGCAAAATCATGCACCTGCCGTCCCTGCCCATCACCGCCACCACGGTAAGAGCCCCCGTCCTGCGCAGCCACTCCGAATTCCTCAACCTCGAAACCGGGCGTAAACTCTCGGTTGAAGAAGCGCGGCGGATACTGGTCGCCGCTCCCGGCGTGTCCGTCCTCGACGAACCCGACCGCCAGATCTACCCCATGCCGGCCTTCACCGCCGGCCGCGACGAAGTGTTCGTCGGCCGCATCCGCGAAGACCGCACCGTATCGGCCGGGCTCAACATCTGGGTGGTCGGCGACCAGATCCGCAAAGGCGCCGCCCTTAACGCCGTCCAGATCGCCGAGCAGCTCATCGCCCGACGTCTCGTCTAGGAGGGGAAACCCCATGCGGATACTCGTCCAGAAATTCGGCGGCACATCCGTAAGCACCGCCGAGCGCCGCCAGCAGGTCGTGGCGAAGATCACCGCCGCCAAGGCGGCCGGCTACGCGCCGCTTGTCGTCGTCTCCGCCCTCGGGCGGGCCGGGGAACCATACGCCACCGACACCCTCCTCACCCTGGCCAAAGAGGAATGCTCCGCCATCGGCAAGCGCGAACAAGACCTCATCATGGCCTGCGGCGAAATCGTCGCCGGGGTGATCGTCGTCGGCGCACTCAAAAAAGCCGGCCTGGAAGCCGTATTCCTCACCGGCCAGCAGGCGGGCATCATCACCACCCCCGCCCACGGCGACGCCCAGATAATTCGCATTGACCCCAGGGGCGTTACCGACCACCTGGCCGCCGGCAGGATCGTCGTCGTCGCCGGCTTCCAGGGCGTCAGTGAAAACGGCGAGATTACCACCCTCGGCCGCGGCGGCAGCGACACGAGCGCCGCCGCTCTCGCGGCGGCCGTCAAGGCCGAGGCGGCCGAGATCTACACCGACGTCGACGGCATCATGACCGCCGACCCGCGGGTCGTGCCCGAAGCCGGCACCATCCCTGTCATCTCCTACGAAGAAGCTTACCAGCTCGCCATCCAGGGAGCCAAGGTCATCCATCCCCGCGCGGTCGAAATCGCCCTCCGCCACGGCCTGCCGCTCAGAATCAAAAGCACCGCCGGCGACGCCGACGGCACCCTCGTGACAGGCGACCGCGACGGCACCATCGAGCGCCTGCGAGGTCGCGTAGCCGTCGGTCTGGCCCACAAAAACGGCTACGGCGTCATCCGGCTCACCTGGGGAAAAGGGGGGGCGGGCGCCGCCGTGCTTGGCCGTCTGGCCGCCACCGGCCTTGATGCCGACCTCATCAACCTAACCCCGCAGGGCGTCGAAATCATCGCCGCCCAGGCCGACATCGAGCTCGCCGCCGCCCAGGCCGCGGCCGCAGGTCTGAGCGTCGCCGCCAAGGCGGAAGACTGCGCCAAAATATCGCTCATCGGCTGCTCATCCCCGGCGGCGGCCGTCGTCAACATCTTCGTCGACCTGCTCCGCCAGGCCAAAATCGGCGTCCTGCAGACCTACACCGGCCCGTACGCCGTATCCGGCATCGTGGCCGCAGCCGACCTCGTAGCGGCGCTCAGGGCCCTGCACGCCGGCGTGCTTGGGCAACGAGGCAAAGGAGAATGATTATGAGTAAATTCGGACAAGTCCTCACCGCGATGGTCACCCCCTTCGACAAAACCATGGCCGTAGACTACGACAAGGCCGCCGAACTGGCCGCCTACCTCGTCGACCACGGCAACGACGGCCTGGTAGTCGCCGGCAGCACCGGCGAAGCCGCCACCCTCACCGACCAGGAACGGCTCAAACTTTTCGAAGTCGTACTGGCGGCGGTGGGCGACCGGGCCTATGTCATCGGCGGCACCGGCACAAACGACACCGCCAAGTCCATCCACCTAACCAGGGAAGCGGCCCGCATCGGCCTGCACGGCGCCATGCTCGTCGCCCCCTACTACAACAAACCCTCCCAGGAAGGCCTCTACCGGCACTTCGCCGCCGCCGCCGCCGCCGCCCCCGACCTGCCGCTCATCGTCTACAACGTCCCCGGCCGCACCAGCGTCAATCTGCTGCCGGAAACAGTGCTAAAACTGGCGGCGATAAAAAATATCGTCGCCATCAAAGAAGCCAGCGGGAATTTGGAACAAATGAGCGAAATAATCCGAATTGCCCCTGAAGGTTTTCACCTCTACTCGGGCGACGACGCCCTCACCCTGCCGGCGCTCGCCGTCGGCGGCTGCGGCGTCATCAGCGTCGCCGGCCACATCGTCGGCCGCGAAATCAAAGCCATGATAGCCGCCTTCTTCGCCGGCGACCTTGTTCGGGCCAGGGAGCTGCACCTAAAGCTGATCCCGGTATTCAGAGCCATGTTCATCGCCACCAACCCCACGCCGGTCAAGGCCGCCGTCAACATGCTCGGCCTCGCGGCCGGCGACGTCCGCCTGCCGCTCGTCGCACCCGGAGCGGCCGACCTGGACAAAATCCGCGCCGAAATGCGCAAACTCGACCTGCCGGTCAATACATAACCCGTCAGGAGCGAAAAAAGGGAGGATGGGCCAATGCAGCTCACCGGAGGATACACCAACTACGGGCAAGATATCGGCATCCTCATGCTCGATACCGTCTTCCCGCGTATGGTGGGCGACATCGGCAACGCCCGCACCTTCCCCTTCCCGGTCCGCTACAAAGTCGTCCGTGGCGCCCTGCCGACCAGGGTTGTCGAGCAGAACGACAGTCGGCTGCTGGCCGCCTTCGTCGAAGGGGCGCGGGAACTCGCGGCCGACGGCGTCAAAGCCGTCACCACCAGCTGCGGCTTCCTCGCCGTCTTCCAGCGGGAACTGGCGGCGGCCGTCGACATCCCCGTGATCACCTCCAGCCTGCTACAGGTACCCGCGGTCGAGAAAACGCTCGGGCCGGCGCAAAAAATCGTCATCGTCACCGCCAACAGCGAGCGCCTCTCGCCCCGCCATCTGACCGGCGCCGGCATCGACAGCGACCGCGACCGCCACATAATCTTCGGCCTCGAAGACAAAGAGGAGTTCTACACCACCTTTGTCCGTCAGAAAACCACCCTCGACGTCGCCGCCCTGCAAAGCGAAATGGAAGAAGCCGCCCGCGAGATCAGGGACAGATTCCCCGACGCCGGCGCGCTCGTCCTCGAATGCACCAACCTGCCGCCCTTCCGGCGCATATTCGCCCGCGTTTGCGGCCGGCCCGTTTACGACATCCTGTCCCTCATCGGCACACTGAAATTCGCCCGCGGACCGGCGGGCGCCGCCGATGCCTGGCAGAACCCCGCCGAGCCGCTTCCCGCCGGTAGTCATCCCGGCTGACATATAAAATGTCGATAAACAATAAGATTTTGGTAGGGTTACCCAAAAAAAGGAGGTAGGTATATGGATCTCGGCACTTCTTTATGGCTTATTACCCTCGTACTCTGCGGCTTCTTCCTCTGGATATCATGGCGCGTCCAGGGCAAAGCTGGCGAATCTTTCTCTCAGTACGCCATCGGCGGCGGCAACTTCCCCCTCTACCTCATCCTCTTCACCGAGTTCGCCACCATCATGGGCGTCGGCAACTTCGTCGGCCATGCCGGCCGCGGCTATAGTCTCGGTCTGCCCTGGATGGCCTTCATCGTCGGCGAGCAGGGCTCGAAGATCCTCTTCGCCCTGCTGTTCGCCGGCATCGCCGGCCGCTTCACCTACAACACCGTCGCCGAAATGGCCGACGACCTCTTCGTCCGCGACAAGTGGACGCGGGCCATCGCTGCCCTCCTCGCCTGCTGCATCATGATCGCCTGGACCGGCGGCCAGGGCAAGGCCTTCGGCGCCATCTTCAACATCGCCACCGGCGCCGACCCGCTGCCCATCATCATCTTCTTCTCCGCCGTCTTCATCCTCTATACCGCCCTCGGCGGCATCCACTCCGTCGTCTGGACCGACCTCTTCCAGGGCATCATCGTCCTCGTGCTCGGCGTCGCCTTCTACTACTTCGCCTTCGAACCCGTCAACTGGAGCTTCACCGAGCTGGGCAACAGGCTCAACGCCATGGGCAAAGGCGAGCTGTGGAGCTTCAGCAAAGTCAACCCCATGACCATGGTCGTCAACTTCGTCACCGCCACCGTCGGTGTGCTCTCCGCCCAAATCTACTGGCAGCGCTGCTTCGCCGCCAGAAGCGCCAAAATCGCCCGCAACGGCCTGCTGTTCAGCGGCTGCGCCGCCTTGGTCATGGTGCTCCTTACCTGTCTCGTCGGCATGATCATCCTCACCCTCAACCCCAACCTCAAAGCCGACGACGCCATCCCCTGGATGCTCACCCACTACATGCCCGTCTGGCTGTCGGCGATGGTCTTCACCCTCATCCTCGCCGCCGGCATGTCCTCGGCCGACTCCAACCTCAACTCGGCCACCGTCCTCATCGTCAACGACCTCATCAAACCCTTCCGGCCCGACCTCGACGACCAGGCCCTCGTCAAATGCGCCAAGTGGCTTACCGTCATCGTCGGCGTCTTCGCCTGCTGGGCCGCCGTCCAGGCGTCCACCATCCTCGGCCTCTTCGCCAAAGCTTATGCCATGGCCGGCGGCGGCCTCGTACCGCTGCTCCTTGTCGGCTTCCTTTGGCGCGAGCGCAGCAATGAGCCGCTCCAGATGGGCCGCAAGAACAGCAAAATCACCCCGTGGGGCGCCCGCGTCGGCCTTATAGCCGGTTCGCTGCTCACCCAAGTCGACGCCCTCGGCCCCAACCGGGTGCTTATCGCCCTCGGCGTCGCCATCGTCCTCATCGTCGTAGTATCCATGCTCACCCGCGGCGCCGCGAAAGACACGCCGCAAAGCGCCAGCAACTAACACGACCGCCGCGTGGGGGGGCAGCCCCCCTTTGCGGCCAACAAGAGGTGAACACATGAGAATCCTCCGGCACCCCATCCTCGGAACTCTTGAAGAACAACCGCCGGTATTCATCGAAGTCGACGGCGACCCCATCCCCGCCCGCGAAGGCGAACCCATCGCCGCCGCCATCATTGCCGCCGGCCGCCTCAAACTGCGCCACACCCGCAAAAGCGGCGAACCGCGCGGCGTATTCTGCGGCATCGGCCGCTGCACCGACTGCGTCATGACCGTCGACGGCCAGGCCAACGTCCGCACCTGCGTCACGCCCGTCAAAGCCGGCATGAAAATCGTCACCCAGGGCGCTTCGCCGGAAAGGGAGGCGAAAGAATGACCCAGGCAGACATCGTCGTCATCGGCGCCGGCCCGGCCGGCCTTTCGGCCGCCGCCGAAGCAGCCAGGCTGGGAGCCGACGTCCTCGTCCTCGACGAGAATGACCGCCCCGGCGGCCAGCTATTTAAACAGATCCACAAATTCTTCGGCTCCAAAGACCACCGGGCCGGCGTCCGCGGCTACGCCATCGGCGACTCGCTGCTCGCGGAAACCGCCCGGCTGGGCGCTCGCATCGAACTCGGCGCCGTCGTCTACGCCATCTACCCCGACCGCCGCGTGGCCGTCATCACCGCCGACCAGCGCCGCCTGCTCCTCAGCCCGAAGAAAATAATCCTCGCCACCGGCGCCTCCGAGAACGCCCTCGCCTTCCCCGGCTGCACCCTGCCCGGCGTCATGAGCGCCGGCGCCGTACAGACCATGGTCAACCTCCACCGGGTGCTGCCTGCGGAAAAGACCATCATGGTCGGCAGCGGCAACGTCGGCCTCATCGTCAGCTACCAGATCCGCCAGGCCGGCGGCCAGGTAGCGGCCCTCGTCGAAGCAGCCCCCGTCATCGGCGGCTACGGCGTCCACGCCGCCAAAATCTCCCGGCTGGGCGTCCCCATCCTCACCGGCCACACCGTAAAATGCGTCCACGGCGCCGACCGTGTCGAAGGAGTCACCCTCGTCGCCCTCGACGATCGCTTCCGGCCCGTGCCCGGCAGCGAACGCGACCTCGCCGTCGGCTGCGTCGCCATCGCCGTCGGCCTCACCCCGCTGGCCGAGCTCGCCCTCATGTGCGGCTGCAAATTCACCTACATCCCGAAGCTCGGCGGCCACCTGCCCGTCCACGACGACAACATGGAAACGACCGTCGCCGGCATCTACGTAGCCGGCGACATCACCGGCGTCGAAGAAGCCAGCAGCGCCATGGAAGAAGGGCGCCTCGCCGGCATCGCCGCCGCCGAAGCCCTCGGCCGCGTCGCCCCGCAAGAGGCCGCAGCCCTCAAGCAAGCCGTATGGGCGAGACTCAACGCCCTCAGGACGGGTCGTTTCGGGCAAGCCCGCCGCGACGCCAAAGCGCAGATCACCGCCGAAGGGAGGGGAGCGCATGTCAGCTAACCTCGCCACCTGCGGCTATCTCTCGGCCGACGAACTCGCGGCCTGCCTGCCTTCGCACGAACGCATGGCCAAAGGCCCGGTAGCTGTCATCGAATGCGTGCAGGACATCCCCTGCAACCCCTGCGAAGAAGCCTGCCCCGTCCGCGCCATCACCGTCGGCCTGCCCATCACATCATTGCCCGTACTTGACGCCGCCAAATGTATCGGCTGCGGCGTCTGCATCGCCAGGTGCCCGGGGCTCGCCATCTTCGTCGTCGACGCCTCCCGCCCCGGTGACGAAGGCACCGTCCAGCTGCCCTACGAAGCGTGGCCGCTGCCCGAGGTCGGCGAAAAGGTCGCCGCCCTCGACCGCGCCGGCCGCCGCGTCGGCGCCGGCACCGTCGAAAAAGCGCTGGCCTCGAAAGCCCAGGACCACACCGCCGTCGTCACCGTCCGCGTCCCCAAAGAACTGCTCAACACCGTCAGAGCAATCAGCGTCGAGGGGAGGGACGGACAATGAGCAAACACATCTGCCGCTGCGAAGAAGTAAGCGAAGACGAGGTCCGTCAGGCCATCGCCGACGGCGCCACAACCGTCACCGGCGTCAAAAGACGCACCGGAGCCGGCATGGGTCTCTGCCAGGGCCGCACCTGCCGCCGGCTAATCGTCGGCCTCATCGCCGCCGAAACCGGCCAGAACCCTGCCGAAATAGAAACATCCTCCGTCCGCCCACCGGTGCGCCCCGTCACCGTCGAAGCGCTGTTGCGCCCTGCCGGCGAGCCAGGAGGATGCAAATGCCGGGAGGAGGACAAATGAGCGAGCGCACCGCAGACGTAATCATCATCGGCGGCGGGGTCATCGGCACCTCCATCGCCTACTACCTCACAAAACTGGGTCTCAAGCCCGTCCTCCTCGAGCGCGGCGACATCTGCGCCGGCACCTCCGGGGCCTGCGACAAAGCGATCAGCATGCAGTCCAAGAACCCCGGCCTGCACCTCGACCTCGCGCTGGAAAGCTCGGCCATGTTCCCCGCCCTCGGCGAAGAACTCGGCGCCGAGCTCGACTACCACCGCTGCGGCGGCATGATCGCCATCGAAAACGAACGCCAGATGGCCATCATGGAAAAATTCGTCGAGCGCCAGAAAAGTCACGGCCTGCCGGTCGAAATCCTCGGCGGCGACGAAGCCAGCAGGCGCCAACCCGCCTTCGCCCCGTCCGTCATCGCCGCCACCCACAGCCCCGCCGACGCCGAAGTCAGCCCCCTCAAACTCACATTCGCCTTCGCCCGCGCCGCGCGCCGCGGCGGCGCCGACATCAGGACCGGCGCGGAAGTCCGCGGCCTGCTGACGAACGCCGGCAGGGTGGAAGGGGTCGTAACCCAGGCCGGTAACATCAAAGCCGGCGTTGTCGTCAACGCCGCCGGCGTGTTCGCTCCCGCCATCGGCCGCATGGCCGGCCTCGAACTGCCCATCAAACCGCGGCGCGGCCAGATCATCGTCACCGAACCCATGCCCCCCATGATCCACGGGGAAATCTGGAGTGCCCGCTACATCGTCGCCAAATACAACCCCGAAATGATCCGCAGCGAGGACCCCGAAGCCGCCGACCTCGGCGTAGGGCTGGCGGCCGGGCAGACCGCCGAAGGCACGCTGCTAATCGGCGGCACCAGGGAATTCGTCGGCTACGACACCGCCGTCACCCCCGAAGCCACCGCCGCCGTCCTCAGGCACGCCGTCAGCATCCTGCCATTCCTCGCCAAAATCCACGTCATCCGCACCTTTGCCGGCCTCAGGCCCTACACCCCCGACGGCATGCCCATCCTCGGCCCCGTCGACGGCCTCGAAGGCTTCATCATGGCGGCCGGCCACGAAGGCGACGGCATCGCCCTCGCGCCGATAACCGGCAAAATGCTCGCCGCATACATCGCCGGCGCCGAAACCGACAAGCGACTGCGGCAGCTAACCCTCAGCCGTTTCCAGCCCCAGCAGGCGCAATAAACAGAAAAACCGGGCGCATACCGCCCGGTTTTTGCTTTCAACTGAAGACCGCCAAACATCCATAATCCTAATTGCATCTTGGACACGGCAGACCTATAATAAAAGCAGTCAATAATCTGCCGGCGAGGTGAAACCATGCCCAAATTCGCCGCCAACCTCAGCTTCCTCTTCACCGAAGTCCCGTTCCCGGAACGTTTCGCCCTCGCCCGCGAGGCCGGCTTCACCGCCGTCGAATACCACTTCCCCTACGACTACAGCCCGGCCGCCCTCAAAGAGCGTCTTGAAGCCAACGGCCTCAGCCAGATCCTTTTCAACATGCCTCCCGGCGACTGGGCTTCAGGCGAGCGCGGCATTGCCGCCCTTCCCGGACGGAGCGCGGAATTCCGGGCCGGGGTGAGCAAAGCCGTCGAATACGCCCGCGCTTTAGGCGTGCCGCGGGTCAACTGCCTGGCAGGCATAAAGGTCGAAGGCCACAGCGAAGCCGAGCACCGGCAGACGCTCGCCGCCAACGTGCGCTACGCCGCCGAAGCCTTCCGCGCCAACGGCCTCAGCCTCGTCATCGAAGCCATCAACCGCTTCGACATGCCCGGCTTCCTCCTCAACAAGACCTCCCAGGTACTCGACCTCATCGAAGAAGTCGCCATGCCCAATGTCTTCCTCCAGTACGACATCTACCACGCCCAGCGGGAAGAAGGCGGCCTTATCAACACCCTGCGCAGCCATATCGCCCGCATCGGCCACATCCAGATCGCCGACAACCCCGGCCGTCACCAGCCGGGCACCGGGGAAATCGACTACCCCTGCATCCTCGCCGAGCTCGACGCCCTCGGCTACCGGGGCCACATCGGCCTCGAATACATCCCCAGCCCCGGCACCGCAGCCTCCCTCGGGTGGATAAAACAGTTCGGCTACACGCTATGAGCAGGAAAAGCCGCCGCGGCGGAGAAATAAAACAGCGCGAAAACATCCGGGGAGGGCGATAATAATGATCAAACGCAACGGCAGTCTGCCCATCGACGTAGTGACCAACCGCTTCGGCGGCAACGGCGAAGTAAAGTTCACCAGAATAATCGAGAAGGAAGACTTCCAGGGTAAGGGCAGACTATTCGCCATCACCTCCATCGAGCCGGGCTGCTCCCTGGGCCTCCACACCCACACCGGCGAAATGGAAGCCTACTACATCCTCCGTGGCCAGGGCACCGTCAACGACAACGGCGCCGAAACCGTCGTAGGCCCCGGCGACGTCGTCCTCACCAAAGACGGCGAAAGCCACGCCATCGCCAATACCGGCGACACCACCCTCGAACTCGTCGCCCTGATACTGTTCAGCTAAACAAAAAGGACCGCAACCTACCGGTTGCGGTTCTTTTCATGTCGGCCGCCCAGCAGCGCCCATCTGCGGCGTTGCTCCTCAAAGCGCTTGCTTGCGTACGTCCGAGTACGCGGCGCGGCGCGCTTGCACCCTTTCGGGTATAAGCGACCACATCAACGCTAAAGCGTTGTGTGTCTGCTTATCCGGTGCGCCTTGCATCTGGACACTTCTGAACGGCCGCGGCGATTCAATTTCTCTAATACTTCCGCGCCTTCTCGCCGCTGGCTTTCGCCTTTGGCGCAAACCCGCCCGGTCCGGCTTTGGCTTTCGACATAAATCCGCCAGGCCCAGCCTTGGGCCTCGGCGCGAACCCGCCGCCCGAGCGCCGTTGGTTGCCGCCATACCGCGGCCTTAAAGGCGCCTCCTCCGTGATCTTCACCGGCGTTGTCACCGGCTCCTTCGTCAGCATCTTCAGCGCCGCCGCCAGCAGCGACACCGAATCCAGCTCCCCTAAAAGCTCCTCGGCCCGGCCACGGTATTGCTCGGCGCCGCCTTCCTCCACCTGCTGCAGCAGCCGCTCCACAGCCAGGCGCTGCTGACCCGCCATCGCGTCCGTAAGCGTCGGGACGGCCATCTTGGCGATCTTGCGCCGGGTCGTCTGCTCGATGGAACGGAGATGATCGAACTCGCGGGGGATAACGAACGTCACCGCCATCCCCGTCTGTCCGGCCCGGCCGGTGCGGCCGATGCGGTGCACATAACTCTCCGCGTCCTGGGGGATATCGAAATTATACACATGGCTCACGCCGCTCACATCCAGACCGCGCGCGGCGACATCGGTCGCCACCAGAATATCGGTTATCCCCTCGCGGAACTGGCGCAGCACCATATCGCGCTTCGTCTGCGTCAGATCGCCGTGGATGCCCTCCGCCGAATAACCGCGCTTCTTCAGCGCCTCGGCCAGCTCATCCACGCGGCGCTTCGTCCGCCCGAAAACGATCGACAACTCGGGGTCCTGAATATCGAGCAGGCGGCACAGCACATCGAACTTCTCGCGGTCGTGCAGCTCCACATACCGCTGCTCGGTCAGCGGCGCGGTAACCTCCTTGTTTTTCACGGTGATCATCACCGGATCGCGCTGGAAGCGCTGCGCCAGGTTCTGAATCTGCCGGGGCATGGTCGCCGAAAATAAAACCGTCTGGTGCTCGGCAGTGATCGTCGCCAGGATCTTCTCGATATCCTCGATAAAGCCCATGTTCAGCATCTCGTCCGCCTCGTCGAGAACGACCATCCGCGTATCGGTCAGCCTGATCGTCCGCCGATCCATATGGTCCATCAGCCGTCCCGGCGTCGCCACGATAATCTGCGGCCCTCTTTTCAGCGCCTTGATCTGGCGCCCGATATCCTGGCCGCCGTAAATCGGCAGCGCGTGGGCAGCCGTGAACTGGCCGATCTTATTAAGCTCCTCCGCCACCTGAATGGCGAGCTCGCGCGTCGGCGTCAGCACGATCCCCTGAATAGGCGCGTTACTCTGGCCCACCTTCTCCAGCAGCGGGATGCCGAAAGCCGCCGTTTTTCCCGTCCCCGTCTGCGCCTGGCCGACAAGGTCCCGACCGGTCATCAGCACCGGAATCGTTTCCACCTGGATCGGCGTCGGCTCCTCGAACCCCATCTCATTCAGCGCCCTCGTTATCTTGTCGCCTATCCCCAGCGCTTTAAATCTATCCAAATTACTTCCTCCCTGTATTCTTGTATTTATGTAGGTATCGCTAGTATTTCCCCCGGCCAAAAAGAGAATTCCCTGCCGTGCGGCAGGGAATTCTCCGGCCGAAAAGATTACCTTTGACTGACAAACTAAAAATCCCCCGCCAAACGGCGGGGGATTCTGAAATCCTAGTAACGCTTGTTGGCGGCGAAGCAGTCGCGGCAGTAAACCGGACGGTCGCTGCTCGGACGGAAGGGAACCTGGGTCTGCACGCCACAGGCGGCGCAGGTAACGTCGTGCATTTCGCGCTGCTGGTAGCTGCCGCCGCGGCTCATGCCACGGTTCTGCTGCTTGCGGGCCGCACGGCACTCGGGGCAGCGGCCGGGCTCGTTGGTGAAGCCTTTCTCGGCGAAGAAATCTTGCTCCGAAGCGGTGAACACGAACTCGGCGCCACAATCGCGGCAGGTAAGGTTTTTGTCTTGACTCATATCAATAGCCTCCTCAAAATTTTTACCCAAATAGATAATTGAGAACTCATCGGGCTTCCCGTTTGAGAAGGACTAATGAAACTTCCCTAGCCTATTATATGGGCTCTTAAACTATAACCTAAATTTGGGCGATAGTCAAGGAGAAAACAGAAAAAAATTTCCTCCGCAGTCCTGGCGGGCGAGAAACAACCTCTCCGGCCCCGGTAAACGCCGCCGGAATCGAATAAAAAATGCAAGGGTCAGTTGCGGCATGCCTAATAATATAAAGAATTAATGCTCAATTTGCTAATCGGGGAAAATCATTGCCGCCGCCTCTTTAATAGTGTAAAATATAAACATAACTACCGTCGCAACCGGCCATTACAGGAGGATATAATGAAAAGCACAGACAACTGGTGGTTCTATCAGGATTCGAAAGGGCAGTGGCGGTGGAAACGGACCACCTTTGTCGGCAAAATCGTCGGCTACTCCCCGGGCTATCCCAGCAAAGAAGACTGCATCGCCCACGCGAAGCTCAGCGGCTACCTCGGCTAATCGTTTTCGGATTGGAAAGGAGTTCCCGGCATGAAAACCCACGCCGACATCATCGACCAGCTGAAGACCTTGGAAACCAACCTCAGGGAAGAATTCGCCGTCACCCAGATGGGATTGGTCTCCACCAACGTCGAATACAAGCCTGTCGCCAGCGTCCGTCTGTTCGTCGTCGGCCCCGCACCGGCCGCCTTCGGGCCGCTTGAGGAATACCTCGCAGACAAGCTTGGCCTAACCGTCGAAGTCATAGCGCGGGCGAGCGCCAACGGCACCTTCCGGTACGTATTCACCTCGCCCCGCCCTGAATAGCATATTTATGGTCCACAGGCAGCCCTCCGTCCGGGGGGCTGCTTTTAGCGTCTATCAGAAAGTATAAACCTCGCGGCCAATTGCGTAATAATTGGAACTATTCGCAGAAATAGGCAGGATAATTGGCAACAACCACCGAAATACATTTTAGATTTTAAATCTAAAATGTAACTTCTTATATAAACTCGGGCCCAGCGATACGGTTTAGGAGGCTTTAAGGATTGGATACAATGCATTACCCGACCCAGACGCTCGTCGATGTGGCTTACGCAGCACTCAAAAAAGACATCGCGGAGGGCGTTCTAATCCCCGGCCAAAAACTCATCTCCCGTGAACTCAACGAAAGATACCGCATCAGCGAAACCCCCATCAAACAGGCCCTCAACAGGCTGATAACCGAAGGCCTAGTGGAGAGCACCCCCCGCCGGGGCCACAAAGTCAGGGACATCAAGTGGGACGAGATCGAAGAACTGTGGGACATCAGGCTGATGTTCGAAACCTACTACGCCAGCCAGATAATCCGCAACTTCGACACCGCCACCGCCGAAAAGCTCGCCGCCAACATCGCCGAGCATACCCGCATCATCGAAAACGCTGTCGACCTCAACGACTACTTCCGCAACTACTACCTCGACCAGGAATTTCATCAGCTATACGTCAAATGCGCCGGCAACAAAAGGATGGCGAGGATATTCAACAGCCTCGGCACCCACGTCTACTCCTACTATATCTACGGGCGGCAGGGCAGAGAAGAAACCATCGCCGGCGTCAAGGAGCACGAAGACATCTTCGCTGCCCTCACCGCCAGAGACGAGGCCGAACTCAAACGCTGTGTGGGAATCCACATCACCAACGCCAAAAACAAGGTCAACAGAATCCTCGGAAAGGGCTAGGCGCCAATTGCTCTTACTGCTGGTACAAGAGGAAAAGGGAGGGAGAGGGGGCAGTCAGCGACCAGCATCTGGGTAGGGATTAATTATAACTTAGGGAGGGAATACGTTAGTGAAAAAGTACGCCAAGCTTATCGGTATCCTCATGGTTCTGGTAATGGTCTCGGTGCTCGTAGCCGCCTGCGGCAAGTCCGAGCCGCCCAAGCAGGAAGCTCCCAAGCAAAAATTCGTCCTCAAATTCAACCACGTCCTCGCCGAATCCGAGCCATTCAACAAAGGCTTCCAGAACTGGGCCAAGGCCGTTAAGGAACGCACCAACGGCGGTCTGGAGATCCAGGTCTTCCACAGCGCCCAGCTCGGTGTCGAAGAAGACATCATCGAGCAGATCCGCAAAGGCGCCAACGTCGGCCAGAACACCGACTCCGCCCGCCTCGGCATGTACGTGCCCGCCATCGCCGTCATGAACGCCCCCTACTTCGTCGACTCCATCGACGAAGTCGCCAAACTCCGCGAACTCGCCACCGTCAAGGCCTGGCAGAAAGAACTCGAAGACAAGCACGGCATCAAGATACTGTCCTTCACCTGGGTACAGGGTATGAGGCACATGGTAACAAATAAACCGATCAAAACCCCCGAAGACCTTAAAGGCCTGCGCATCCGGACCCCGGGCGTACCCATCTGGCAGGAATCCATCCGTGCCATCGGCGCCACCCCTGTAGCTCTGCCCTTCGGTGAAGTCTACATCGCCACCCAGCAGAAAGCCATCGACGGCGCCGACCTCGTCTACCGCAACGTCACCGGCGCCAAACTCTTCGAAGTCGCCAAATACATGAGCGAAACCAAACACATCCTCCTCATCAATTTCGAAGTCGTCAGCAAGAAATGGTTTGACTCCCTGCCACCCGAGTACCAGAAGATCCTCGTAGAAGAGTGCGATAAAGCCGGCCTCGAGACCTCCCGCGTTATGGAGAAAGAAATCGAAGCCCTCCAGAAAGAACTGGCCGGCAAAGGCATGACCATCGTCAAGGACGTCGACATTGCCGCCTTCAAGAAAGCCGGCGAAGGCGCCTACCAAGTCCTCAAGCTCACCGAAGTCCGCGATCAGCTCTACAAGGAAATGGGCAAGAAGAAATAGTCATCCGGTGCGAACTGATTGGTTATCCGGCCCCGCCGCCCGCGGCGGGGCCGGAAACTGGCTTTTCGCCGCAAAGGCGGGGGAATTGAGTCGTGAAAAAATTTTACGAATACGTCATCAAATTCGAAGTCCGAATCGCAATGGCCTGCCTCGCGCTCCTGTCCGCCCTGGTCCTATTCTCGGCGGTCGCCAGAACGATCGGCATGCCGGTCAAATGGGCGGTCGACGCCGCCACCTTCCTGTTTGCCTGGTGCGTCTTCCTCGGCAGCGACGCCGCCATGCGCCACGACAAACTATTCGCCATCGAAGTCATCACCAGCAAACTGCCCAAGAAAGTGCAGCACTGGTTAAAACTTATAAACTGGGGCATCATCATCGCTTTTCTCGCCTTCCTGATCGTCTACGGCGCTCAGCTTTCCTACGACACCAGGCTGAGAGCCTTCCAGGGTATCCCCGGCTTCAGCTACTCATGGGTAACCATCAGCGTGCCGCTGGGAGCGCTGCTCATGCTGATAACCGCCGTCCTCAAGGCCAAGCAGCAAATCAAGGCCGGCTACGAAAATATCAGGAGCAGCGGAGGCGGCAAAGAGCTTCTCTAAGCCGCTGTCGCCCGACAGGAGGATTGACACATGACCGAAGTATTCGCCACATTTTTCATACTGATGCTCATGGGCATGCCCGTCTGCTTCGCCATCGGCATTGCCGGCACGGTATTCTTCTTCTCCCAGCCCACCCTGCCGTCCAGCATCCCGGTGCAGCTCACCCTCACCCAGACGCAGAGCTTCGTACTGCTCGCCATCCCCCTCTTCATGTTCGCCGGCAACCTCCTAAACGAATCCGGCATCACCCACCGGCTCATGCGGCTCTCGTCAGTGCTTGCCGGCCACCTCCGCGCCGGCCTCGCCCAGGTCAACACCGTTCTCGCCGCCATGATGGGCGGCATCACCGGCTCCGCCATCGCCGACGCCACCATGCAGGCCCGCGTCCTCGGCCCAGGCATGATCGAGCGCGGCTACTCGCGCGGCTTCGCCGCCGGCGTCATCGGCTGGAACTCCCTCATCGTCACCATGATCCCCCCCGGCATCGGCCTCATCCTTTACGGCAGCATCGGCGAAGTCTCCATCGGCCGCCTGTTCGCCGGCGGACTCATGCCCGGCCTCCTCATGACAATCCTCATGATGGCCGCCATCGCCTACACCGCCAGGCGCAAAGGCTATGCAGCCGAACGGCAGCAGGCCGTCTCTTTCAAAGAAGGCTTCACCACCTTCATCGACTGCATCTGGGCCTTCCTGTTCCCCATCCTCCTCATCGCCGGCCTCAGGTTCGGCTTCTTCACCCCCTCCGAAGCCGGCGCCTTCGCCGTCGCCTACGGCATCATCATCGGCCTCTTTGTCTACCGCGAGCTCAACTGGCAGAAATTCCTCAAAACCCTCGAGGAAACCGTCACCGACATCGGCATGGTCATGCTTCTCATCTGCATGTCGGCCATCTTCAGCTACGGCCTCACCTGGGAGCAGATTCCTCAGCAACTGGCGGAATTCATGCTCGGCATCTCCGACACCCCCTGGGTGATAATGCTCATCATCATCGTCTTCCTCCTCATCGCAGGCATGTTCATGGACTCCACCGTCCTCATCCTGCTCCTCACCGCCATCCTCATCCCCGTAGTCAAAGAAGTCGGCATCGACCTCGTCCACTTCGGCGTCATCATGGTCCTCACCCTCACCTTCGGCCTCCTCACGCCGCCCGTCGGCGTCGTCATGTACATCGTCTGCACCATCTTCCAATGCTCGATAACCGACATGTTCAAAGAAACCTGGCTGCTCTTCCTCGCCTGCGCCGCAGTGGCCATCGGCTGCGTCTTCTTTCCCGAAATGGTGCTGTTCATACCCGACCTTATCTTCGGCAAGCAACTGTAGCTACGCAACCCGCAAACCTACTTAACGGAGTGATAAAAAATGCGATTCACCGGTAAAGTCGTCCTCATCACCGGCGCCGGCGCCGGCATCGGCCGCGCCGCCGCCGAACTATTCGCCAGAGAAGGCGCCAGCGTCGTCGTCAACAGCGTATCGGCCAGCGGCGCCGAAACCCTCGCCCTCGTCAAAAACGCCGGCGGCGACGGCCTGTTCGTCCAGGGCGACGTCGCCAACGCCGCCGACGCCAAACTGATGGTCGACGAAGCCGTCCGCGCCTTCGGTAAACTCGACATCCTCGCCAACGTCGCCGGCATCGTCATCGGCGGCCGCGTCGACACCCTGAGCGAGGAAGACTTCGACCGCACCATGGACGTCAACGTCAAAGGCACCTTCCTGACATGCAAATACGCCGTACCGGAAATGAAGAAACGCGGCGGCGGCGTCATCGTCAACGTCTCCTCGGTAGCCGCCTTCAAAGGCTTTCCCGAGCGCAGCGTCTACGCCGCCTCCAAAGGCGCCGTCGTCGCCCTCTCCAAAGCCATGGCCGCCGACTACATCAAAGACAACATCCGCGTCAACGTCGTCTGCCCCGGCACCACCGACAGCCCCTCAATGGAAGCGCGCATGCGCTCCGCCGCCGACTACGAAACCGCCAAAGCCGCCTTCATCGCCCGCCAACCCATGGGCCGCCTCGGCACCCCCGAGGAGATCGCCCACGCCATCCTCTTCGCCTGCTGCGACGAAGCCGCTTTCTTTAATGGGGGTATCCTAACCATCGACGGCGGCGCGACGATCTGAGTTCCCGGCCGCGGATAAGCCCTCATCTGCGGCGTTGCTCCTCAGAGCGCTTGCTTGCGTACATTCCGAGTACGCGGCGCGGCGCGCTCTTCCGGTGCGCCTTGCATCTGAGGACTTCTGCGCGGCCTCCGACTACCTTCTATTCCCGGCCGTTGATAAGCGCCCATCTGCGGCGTTGGTCCTGCGGGCGCCCGCTCGCCGTACGTTCCGATGTACTGTCTTCGCTCGCGTCCTCGGAGCCGCCTTGCATCTGGGCACTTCTGAACGACCTCCGGCTTGCGGCAACGCAACGCGAATAAAAAGACCTGGCATTTCTGCCAGGTCTTCTTGTATCATTTCACTCCATACTTCTTCTCTAAAAATCCGATCAGCCCGCCGGCGGACAGCACATCCATCACCGGCGCCGACAGCGGCGCGGCGTGATACGTCTCGCCCTTCGTCACATTCGTGATCGTCCCCGTTCCCAGGTCGATCGCCACGATATCGCCGTCCGCGATCCGGTCCGTCTCCGCGCACTCCAGCACCGGCAAGCCGATATTGATCGCGTTGCGGTAAAAGATGCGGGCGAAAAACTTCGCCACGATCACTCCCACCCCCGCCATCTTCAGCGCGATCGGCGCCGTCTCGCGGCTCGAGCCGGGGCCGAAATTCGCCCCGGCGACAAGGATATCGCCAGGCGCCACCTTTTCGCCGAACCGCTCATCGATCCCCTCCATCGCGTGCTGGGCGACCACCTCCAGCGACTTCTCCAGGTACTGGGGCGGGGAAATAAGATCGGTATTGATATTATCGCCGTACTTCAGCGCCTTGCCCTTGATAATATTCATCATATCAGCCCTCCTGCAAAAACTTGCGCGGGTCGGTTATCTTGCCCTCGATCGCCGCCGCCGCCACCGACGCCGGCGACCCCAGAAAGATCTCCGCCTCCTTGTGGCCCATCCGGCCGACGAAATTGCGGTTCGTCGACGAAATCGCCCGTTCGCCCCGCGCCAGGATGCCGCTGTGCAGCCCCAGGCACGCCCCGCAGCTTGGCGCCAGCACCATCGCCCCCGCCGCCGACAGCGTCTCGATGACCCCCTCGCGGATAGCGCGGTGGTAAATCGAGCGCGACGCCGCCGAAACCAGCAACCGCACCTCGGGGTGCACCCTGCGGCCCTTCAGCACCCGCGCCGCCTCCGCCAGATCGGCAAACCGGCCGTTCGTACACGACCCCAGATACGCCTGGTGGATAACCTCGCCCGCCGCCGCCGTCACATCCACCACCTTATCCACCTCATGCGGCAGGGCGATCTGCGGCGCAAGCTCCGCAGCGTCGAAAGTAAACCGCTCGCCGTACGCCGCGTCCGCGTCACTCAAAAGCGGTATCCCCGGCTGCGCCCCGATAGCGGCCAGATACGCCGCCACCTTCTCGTCCGGGGCGATCAGCCCCGCCTTCGCCCCCGCCTCCACCGCCATATTCGCGATCGTCATCCGCTCGTCCACCGACAGCGCGCCTATCGCCTCGCCCGCGAACTCCATCGCCTTATACGTCGCCCCTGCCTGGCCGATCTCCTTGATCGTCCGCAGGATCAGGTCCTTCGCGTAAACGCCCGGCTGCAGGCGTCCGTTCCACACCAACAGCATCGACTCCGGCACCCGCAGCCATATCTGCCCCGACACCAGCACCCCCAGCATCTCCGTCGAGCCGATGCCTGTGCCGAAACAGCCGAACGCGCCCGCCGTAGTCGTATGCGAATCCGTCCCCACCATCAGCGTCCCCGGAATATCGAACCCCATCTCCGCCAGCACCTGATGGCACGGCCCCAGGCCCTCGTAATACCTGCCGATGCCGTACTCCCGCGCCCAGTTGCGGGTGAACTGCAGAATCTCGGCCTGGCTGATCGTCGCCGCCGGCGAATAGTGGTCCGAGATAATCACCACCTTCTCCCTGTCCCAGACGCGGTTGCCCATCGCCCTGATATGGTCGGCGATCACCACCCGCGGGCCAAGCAGATCGTCCATCATCGCCGTATCCACATTCGCCCACACGAACTCTCCCGGCCGCACAGCCTCCCGGCCGGCAGCCCTGGCGATAATCTTCTCCGCCATCGTCATCCCCATCGCGTTATCCTCCCCGTCATAGCATACTATTATATTTTTTCCGGCGCGGGAAACATTAACTCCGAAACTTTGCCCCGCCGCCGCGTCAGGCCCGGCTTTCCCCGGCGACGCAGATCGTTTATAATATAAACATATCGTAGGCTCGCGCCGGAGGAGCACGTAAAGATGGACCTCTTCCTCGAATACCGCTGGCTCATTCTCGCCGTCCTGGAGGTCCTCGCCTGGGCTTCCACCTTCCTCATGTTCTACGCCCGCTACCGCCTGCGCTCCACCGCGCTCTTTCGCGCCGGCGTCCTGCTCACCATCCTCACCGGCGTCATCCCCCAGATCGGCATGGGAATAATCAACTACATCGGCACAAGGGAAATCGACCTATTCACCGCCGTCATCGTCGCCCTCATCCTCTATGGCGTCACCGCCGGCAAAAAAGACGTCCGCAGGCTGGACGCCTGGGTGCAGAACAAATACGGTCGCGCGGAATGACCGCCTCCCTCTTCTACTGGCAGGGCAAATAGTGTATAATGTTAACAAAACGCCACAAAAGGGAGAGGGGATAGAACCAATGCTGGCGCTGAACTTCCAGTCCGAACTCCACGAAAAACTTCTCATCGAGCGCAAGAAAAACTATACCATCCGCCTCGACGACGTCAGCGGCATCTACCTCGAAAACTCCGTCGTCTGGATAACCGTCGGCAAGAAATACGCCCCCAAGCGCAAACTATTCACCGCCTTCCTCGACCGTGTCAAGGTCAAGCGCTTCGCCGAACTCACCAAAGACGACCTCGCCCACCAGAACCCCGACATCAAAAGCGTCGAGGAACTCATCGCCAACTTCGGGGAAATCTACCAGAAAAACCTCACCGAAGACGACCTCGTCACCGTCATCGGCTTCTCTGAAATCACCGGCGAATAATACCGCATCCCAAGCGCCCCCGCCATTCGTGGCGGGGCCGTTTTACAGTCGCCACCCGGCATGATAGGAAAAAATTTACAATTTGCCCCCTGGTATAATATTACATTACCTGGAAATTACTACTAGACGGTGCCGGAAAGGACTGACCGCCGTGTATGCCATCAAATTCCTCTATACCGTCTTCCTTTTCCCGCCCGGTCTCTTCATCCTCGTCCTGCTCCTCCTCGCCTGGCGGCGCCGCAGCAGCCGCGCCCTTTCCCGCGCCGCCCTCATTGCCGCCGCCGTCCTCTACCTTGCCAGCATCGCCCTCGTCAGCGGCCCCCTCGTCAACTCCCTCGAAACCCGCCACACTCCGCCGGCCCAGGTGAGCGGCGACGTCATCGTCGTCCTCGGCGGCGGCGTCACCCTCGACACCCCCAACCTCGGCGGCCGCGGCCACCTCACCGGTTCGTCCGCCAACCGCCTGCTCACCGGCCTCCAGCTACACCACAAGCTAGGCGTTCCCATTATCATATCCGGCGGCCAGGTCTTCGCCACCGGCGGCGTCGAAGCCGAAGTCGCGCGCAGCATCCTCCTCAGCCTCGGCGTCCCGGACGACAAAATCATCGTCGAGACCGCCAGCCTCAACACCGCCGACAACGCCCGCAACACAGCCGCCATCCTCAGACAGCGCGGCTTCGCGCGCCCCATCCTCGTCACCTCCGCCTACCACATGGACCGTGCCGTCCGCCAGTTCGGCAAAGCCGGCGTCGCCGTCCTCCCGTACCCCACCGACTACCAGGACAATATCGTCCGCCGGTTCCACTACACCGACCTCTGGCCCACCCCGGCAGCCGCCGGCCAGCTCGTCCTGGCGCTCAAGGAATACATCGGCCTCGCAGTGGTAAACTGGTACTGATTCTTGCAGTTGCAGCAAACACAAAAGGCCCGCGAACAATGAATTCGCGGGCCTTTCCTATTACCTTCCCGGCAGCAGCTTCTTCAGCAGATTCTCGCCCACCTTATCCGTGACCGCCTTCTCCAGCGCCTCGCGGGGCGTTGTCGCCGCGCCGCCCGTGCGGCGCAGCCTTACAATCGCGCCCTCCGTCAGACCCTCGGCCGAAAACGAGCCGCCCACCGTATTCACGATCACGTTGCGGAAATTCATCTGCTCGCCCTGCTTCACGAAATCCCCGGTCATCGACAGGAAGGGGATACCCGAAAACGACCCATCGCCCATCTTGAAGCTACCCTCGGCATAACCGCCGCTCGCGCCCTTGCCCTCCAGCCGGGCGTCGAAATCCGTCCGGCCGCGGATATCCTTCTCGGAAAGCAGCCCGGCGTCCACGCCGCGGCCGTTTGCCGTCATATTATACTGCTGCGTTGCCGGCACGATATTGCCCTGGATGGCCAGCGCCCCGTCCCAGGCGTTCGCATGGGTATCGGTCAGCGTCAGCGTCCCGCCCGAATACGCGAAGCTGCCACGGCCGTTCGTGAACGCCACCGCCCCGAAGCTCCCCTGGTTGAGCGTGAACGTCCCCATGGTCGTCGGGTTGGCTGTCGTCCCCGCAACCTTCGCCTGAAAAGCCAGCTGTCCTTTCAGCGGCGTAGTGCCGAACGCCCCGGGATCGAACGCCGCCGACGCCAGCTCGAGATCGAGCGCCAATCCTGCATCGGCCAGCGTTACCGTGCCGCCGGCCGTCACCTTTTGGCCGTTCACCAGCACCGCCGCCTCCTGCAGCGCCACTTTTCCGTCCGTCATGCTCACCTTGCCCGCGCCCTCGCTCAGCGCGTAGCCTGCCACCGTCGCCGCCAGCTTCTCCACCGCCCCCTCGGCGGTCAGGCTCAGCTTGCCGGTCTTTTGCTTCACCGTTACCGACAAATTCTTCGCCGTGCCGCCTGTCAGCTTCAGATCGCCGGCCCCGATGAGCCCCAGCGGCAGATCGGCCAGCGCCGCCTGATCGGCCTTCAGCGTCACCTCGCCGTCGCCGCCCTCGGCCCACGACCCTTTCGCCGCCAGCGGCGTACTGCCCGTCTTCGCCGTCAGATCGAAAGCCAGCGCCGGATAACGGGCGAAATCCACACTCCCGTTCACCGCCTCCAGCTTGCGTTCGCTCCCCGCCGACCCCACCAGCAGCGTCCCCTGCTTTACAGTCACCGTCCCGCGAAAAGCCATCTCCCGGTCCGTGCTTGTCTTGATCAGATCCTCCCAGTTCCAGCGGCCGTCCTTGCCGCTCGTCAGCGTCATCGCGGCGTTTTCCAGCGTCACGCTCTTCACCGCCGAAAGATCGGCGCGTCCGGCCAGCACATCGCCTACGCCGAACCGCACCGCGATCCGTTCGCTCTTGCCCACCACCGCGTTCTGGCGGTCGCTCACCGTAACGCCATCCATAATCAGCGACCCGGAAAGCGAAAACGCCACCTTGCCGACCGTCACCTTGCCGTTCACCTGTTCATTGACCTTGGCCACCAACTGGGTCTGGGCTGCCGACGCCATCTTGGCCAGCAGCGAATTCCACCAAAAACCCATGGCGAGCAGGGCTACCAGCCCGGCCGCCAGGGCGATCTTCCTATTTCTCGATAAAACAATCCCTGTGGACATGACAAAACCTCCTGCCGCTTTCCGTTACCCTATTATTTAAGCGGCAGGAGGCGAATTTCCTTCCGCCCCAAGTTCCCTTATTATTCCTCTATTTCCTCCGCGGCCGCGAACGCATCCTGCGACGCCATCACCGCCGGCTCATCGCCCAGCCGCTTCTCCTCCCGCTCCGCCAGCCGCGCCGCCGTCACCATCTCCCTGGCCGAGCCGAGGGTAGCTCGCGTCTTCACCCGTTCCGGAAAACGGACATACTCGCTCCGGTCCCGATCACTCATTTTTATCACCCCCGGTATAGTATTTCCAGGCCGGCGGATAAAAAAAGAGGTCTGCGTTTACACACAGACATCAACAGGAAAAGAAAATTGATATGGCTTACAAAAAATGTATCACATGGAAGGATACAAGTCAATAGAAAACCCCGCATTCGGCGCACAAATCCCCTGCCACGGCCTCCGCGACGCCGACGGCCATGTCCACGGCCGTCACAGTGGCGCCCCACAGTTCATACAATGGGAAAAAACGGAGGTGGCGCACATGGGCAAAAACCGGCAATCCGCGGACCTTTTGGCCGACCAGCTCGACAACTTCGACCTCACCCGGAAAGTTATCGCCTTGCGATCCCTCGATCTTCTGACAAAAGCCAGCGAAGCCGAAGCCGCCAAAGCCCAACCCGACCTCGCCGCCCTCGCCGACCTCGGGATCGCCATCGCGACCCTGCTGTCGTCAGTGGGATAAACCGAAAAGGGGTCGCCTCTGCGGCCCCCGTTACTCCTCCGGTGGTTTATAAACCGTCACCGCCGGGCGGATATCCAGCATCTCCAGACGCCGGCGTTTGGCCAAGCTGGCGTCCGCGGTCGGGTCGGGCGCGGCGTGGTCATACTTCATCTCCAAACATCTCACCCCCTCGCAAGGTAAGGCGACGCATCCGCAGGGGCTGATATTCCGGGACGCGCGCGCCGCCCCGCGTCAGGCCCGCGGCCGCCCCGGCCTACCAACCCCCTCGGTGCTATTGTGCGCCGGAAAGCAGCCGCCTAATCTTCGCTATCCCCTGGCAAATTACGGCATCCGCTACGACGGCATCTCCGACGTCCCCTCGGTGAACAACTTCTCCTGCTTGGCGTACACATCCTCCTCCAAGGCAGCGGCTCCGTCAAGGCCGGCGTCCGGCCGCACAGGCGGCTTCCGCCGCCGATCCGCCTCGCTGCGGCTGGCCATAAAAAATCACCTCCCGCAGCTAGTTTGCCCCGGGGCGCGAAAAAACCGCCGCCGCCGGCTGCCGCGCATGGCCGGGACGGTAATGGGCAATAATGTTTCGCGAGGTGAAAAGCTATGCCCTTCAACCCCACCATCATCCTCGAATCACCGGCGCCGACCGCAGCTGCGTCAGCGGTCGGCAGGGAGCCGACATCATCCCCGACCCGCCCGTGGAGGGGATAAAAGACGCGATAGCGAATATGAGCAAATACTAGTGGATCATCATCTTCTCAAAACAAGGAGCTGATCATATGGAAGCCATCTTTACCCGCCGCAGCATCCGCCGCTACGCCGACAAGCCTGTCGACGCCGGCGCGGTCGAAAAACTGCTCGCCGCCGCCATGGCCGCCCCCTCGGCCGGCAACGAACAGCCGTGGGAATTCATCATCGTCACCGACCAGGCCACCCGCGCAGAAATAACCAATATTCACCCCTACTCACAAATGCTCAAGCAGGCCCCCGTCGCCATCGTCGTCTGCGCCGACAAAGCCCGCAGCCGCTACCCGGTCGAATACTGGGTCCAGGACTGCGCCGCCGCCACCCAGAACATCCTCCTCGCCGCCACCGCCCTCGGCCTCGGTACCTGCTGGCTCGGCGTCCACCCCGTCGCCGAACGCGTCGAAGGCGTCCGCCGCATCCTCGCCATCCCCGAGGCCATCGTCCCCTTCGCCATCGTCGCCGTCGGCCATCCGGCCGAGCAGCAGGGGAGGGTGGACAGATACGACCCCACCCGCATCCACCACGAGCGTTACGGCCGCGGATAAGCCCTCATCTGCGTTGTTGTTCCGCCGGCCGTTTGCTAGCGTACGTTCCGAGTACGCGTCGCAGCACGTCCGGCGGAGCCGCCTAGCATCTGAGGGCTTCTGCGCGGCCTAAGCCCATACGTGGACATGCCCGTCCAGGCGGAAGTTGTCATCGCAACCGCTAATTTCAACGAACCTATTTTCCAAAGGAGCTGACCCCATGAAATTCATCGTCGCCCCCGAAATCTTCGACCTTTTCCCCACCGCCTGCTTCGGCGTCGTCGTTGCCAAAGGCTTCCCCCAGGGCGCGCAGGACGCCGTAGCCAAAAAACTCGAAGCCTCCCTCGCCGCCGCCGCCGGCAACTTCCCCGACGGCGTCAAAAACCATCCCGCCATCGCCGTCTGGCGCGACGCCTTCACCAAACTCGGCCTCAACCCCAACAAATTCGCCAGCTCGGTCGAAGCCCTCCACACCCGCGCCGTCAAAACCGGCCACATCCCCAGCATCAACAGCGTCGTCGACCTCGGCAACGCCGTCTCCTTAAAATACATCCTCCCCATCGGCGCCCACGACCTCGGCCGCATGACCGGCGACATCCACCTCCGCCTCAGCCGGCCGGGCGACATCTTCACCCCCTTCGGCAGCCCGGAATCCGAAGAAGTTCCCCCCGGCGAAATCGTCTACGCCGACGGCCTTGAGGTCCGCACCCGCCGCTGGGTCTGGCGCCAGGGCGACAAAGCCAAAATCGAAAACGACACCAGCGACATCTTCTTCCCCATCGACGGCTTCGCCGACATCAACAAAGCAGATGTCCTGAACGCCAGGGGCGAACTGGCCGCCGCGCTCGCCTTCCTCGGCTGTCGCGTAGAAATATTCTTTATAGATAAAGATAATCCCGTAGCCGAATGGGCGGACTAGCGCTTTTCTGCTATAATATATAAGTACCCCAAACAAAACAGGAGGTAAAAAAGTGAACAAATCACTCTGGATCGTCATCGCCGTAGTCGCCCTGCTCGTCGTCTTCGGCTTTTCAAGCTACAACAGCCTCGTCGGCATGAACGAAAACGTCAACGGCAAATGGAGCCAGATCGAAAACATGCTCCAGCGCCGCGCCGACCTCATCCCCAACCTCGTCAACACCGTCAAAGGCTACGCCGCCCACGAGCAGCAGGCCATCGCCGCGGTAGCCGACGCCCGCGCCAAACTGGCCGGCGCCGCCGGTCCCGCCGCCAAGGCCCAGGCCAACGGCGAACTCAACTCCGCCCTCTCCCGCCTGCTCGTCGTCGTCGAAAACTACCCCAATCTCAAGGCCGACCAAAACTTCCGCGCCCTCATGGACGAGCTCTCCGGCACCGAAAACCGCATCGCCGTGGCCCGCAAGGACTACAACGACGCCGTCCAGGGCTACAACACCAAGATCCGTTCCTTGCCGACCAGCATCTTCGCCGGCATGATGGGCTTCGGCCCCAAAGAATACTTCCGGGCCGAGGAAGGCGCCAAGCAGGTACCGCAGGTCAAATTCTAACCCCGGCCAAAAGCGAGGGATAAAATGATGAAAAAATGGCTGGCCTGCCTGTTGCTGGCGGCGTTCCTGCTCACCGGCTCAGCGGCCTGGGCCCAGCCTGCCATCCCGCCCGCGCCCGCCTCAGGCAGCCTCTTCGTCCGCGACTACGCCGGCGTCCTCAGCGAAGACGCCAAAACGAGGATAAACTTCCTCGGCTCCCAGCTCAAAGGCAAAACAAAAGCCCACGTCGTCGCCGTCGTCGTCAAAACCACCGACGGCGCGCCACCCGCCGAATACGCCCTCGCCATCCTCAGACAGTGGGGCGTCGGCGACAAAACCAAAAACAACGGCGTCGTCATCCTCGTCGCCGTCGACGACCGCGCCTCCCGTATCGAAGTCGGCTACGGCCTCGAAGGGCGGCTGCCCGACGCCAAGACCGGCCGCATCCAGGACGAATACATGCTGCCCTACTTCCAGCGCGGCGACTACGACCGGGGCGTCTACAACGGCTACCTCGCCGTCGCCCAGGAAGCTGCCCAGGAATACGGCATCACCCTCGACGGCGACAAAAAGAAAACCGTCTCCCGGCCCCAGCCGGCCGGCGACGCCCCCTGGTGGGACGCTCTGCCCTGGTGGGGCAAAATCCTTCTCCTCGCCGGCGCCATCGGCCTCTTCATCCTCGACTGGGTCTTCTTCGGCGGCCAGTTCACCTGGCTCATCCTGTCCCTCCTCATGCGCCGCGGCGGCGGGGGAGGGGGAGGAGGGGGCTTTGGCGGAGGGTCGGGTGGAGGCGGCGGCTCCGACCGACGCTGGTAACTACGGCCGCGGATAAGCCCTCATCTGCGGCGTTGCTCCTCGGCTGCCATCCTCAGCGTACGTTCGTGTACGCACGATGCTGTTAAACCGATCCTGTGCAAACAACGTATATACACATTGTCGCGGAGGAAACGGTGGTGTCAGCCTCCGGTGCGCCTTGCATCTGAGGACTTCTGCGCGGCCTAAGCCGGTACTATGCTTGAACATCGCCTTCTTTTTGCCGGAGGCGGCGGAGAACGCGGGCGGCAATCACCGGCTCGCACATCAAAATGTCCGCCACCCCGCCCACCATCAGCGTCCCCTCGCCGGCTCTCGGCGAGCACAACGCCGCCGTCCTCGGCGAACTCCTCGGGCTGAGCGGCGATAAGGTGGCTGCGCTCAAAGCCGACGGAGCCATCTGAGCAGGAGGCGAAAACCATGAAAATCCCCAAAAGCGTTGAAATCATCGAAGTAGGTCCGCGCGACGGCTTCCAGAACATCAAAACCCCCATCCCCACCGACGTCAAGCGCGAAGTCATCGCCGCCGTCATCGCCGCCGGCGTCAAAAACATCGAAGTAACCTCCTTCGTCCATCCCAAGGCCATCCCCCAGATGGCCGACGCCGCCGAAGTCGCCCGCGCCGCCATCGCCAGGCGGGAGGCCGACGGCCTCCGCCTCTTCGCCCTCGTCCCCAACCTCACCGGCGCCCGGAAAGCCTACGACTGCGGCCTCCGCGAAGTCACCTGCGTCATCTCCGCCAGCGAACGGCACAACCTCGCCAACATCAACCGCACCCGCGAACAGTCCCTCCAGGACCTCGCCGGCATAACCGCCCAGTTCCCCGACCTCAAAACCCGCTTTGCCGCCGCCACCTCCTTCGGCTGCCCCTTCGCCGGCCCGGTGGCGGAAAAAGACGTCTTCAGCCTCATCGACTCCGCCCTCGCCGCCGGCGCCGGCTCCGTCGTCCTCTGCGACACCATCGGTGTCGCCAACCCGCTCCAGGTCTACAACCTCAGCCGGCAATTCCTCAGCGCCTTCCCGGACGTGCCCGTCGCCCTCCATCTCCACGACACCCGCGGCATGGGCCTCGCCAACACCCTCGCCGGGCTCGAAGCCGGCATAACCACCTTCGAAACCGCCATCGGCGGCCTCGGCGGCTGCCCGTTCGCCCCCGGCGCGGCCGGCAACACCGCCACCGAAGACCTGCTCAACATGCTCCACGCCATGGGCGTAGCCACCGGCGTCGACCTCGACCGCTACCTCGCCGCCGTCGCCATCGTCAAAGAAAAAATCCAGCCCCAGCTAACCGGCCACATGGCGTCCGCCTGTTCGTACCCAGATTTATAAAACCGCGCTCACAAAAAGGAACGCCTCCGCAATTTTGCGGGGGCGTTCCCTTTCCCCGCCGCATATCATAATGTGCGTTAAAAATCAGCCCTGCCGACGGCAGGGCCGAATAGGGGGATAACACATGAGCGAGGGAAAGATCCGTCACCTTTTCCCCGGCGGCAACACGCCCCAGGGCTTCTTCTCCTACTACAACTACATAATCCCGGCAGACGCCAGACGCATCTTCATCATGAAAGGCGGTCCCGGCACCGGCAAATCCACCTTCATGCGCCGGATGGGGGAGGAACTCCGCGCTCGCGGCTTCGACCTTGAGCACCACCACTGCTCCAGCGACAACGGCTCCCTTGACGGCGTCGTCGTCCCCGCCCTCGGCGTCGCCTTCATCGACGGCACCGCTCCCCACGTCGTAGATCCCCGCCACCCCGGCTGCGTCGACGAAATCATCCACCTCGGCGACTTCTGGAACGAGGGCGGCATGGTCGCCAACAAACAGCAGATAATCGCCTGCACCGCCGAAATAAGCGCCAGCTTCCAGCGCGCCTACCGCCTCCTCCGCGCCGCCAAAGCCCTCTACGACGACTGGGAAGCCGCCAACGCCGAAGCCCTCGACCACGCCGCCGCCAACGACCGGGCCCGGCAGCTCCTCGCCGCCGTCTTCGGCAGCCGCGACACCGTCGGCGCCGGCCGGCTCCGCAAACTCTTCGCCTCCGCCATCACCCCCGACGGCATGGTCAACTACCTCGACACCTCCGTCTGGCCGGCCAGTCGCTGCTTCGTCGTCACCGGCGACCCCGGCTGCGGCAAAAGCACCCTCGTCCGCAAAGTCATCGACGCCGCCCTCGCCAAAGGGCTCGACGTCGAAGCCTTCTACTGCCCCCTCGACCCCGAAAAACCCGAACACGCCGTCATCCCCGCCCTCGATGTCGCCGTCACCACCTCCTTCCTGCCGCACCCCTACCACGCCGCCCGCCAGCCCGAGCTCACCATCGACATGAGCGAGTGCCGGCAAAGCGACACCGTCGCCACCCGCGCCGCCGCCGTCACCTACGACCAGGACCTCTTCTGGGAACTGTTCGTCAAAAGCGTCGCCTGCATCAAACGCGCCAAAACCCTCCACGACGAATTAGAAACCTACTACGTACCCAATATGAATTTCGCGGAAATAGAAAAACTCTGGCAGAAAACGTTAGAGAGAGTGCTGGCCTATAAATAATAATCTTGGGCTGGCGGAGGGGCAAGCATACCGGGCCTGTGTTACGGCTGAACGCGCCGTACGGCTTGGGCCGACACTGCCGTACCGTCCGCAAAAGTCGCATCCGGCTCCTTGCGGACTAGACCGGCCATCCATGGCCGGTCTTACGGTAGTGTTACCGGCCGGCTTCGCCAACGGCGCGTACCAGCCTCCACAAATGGCGCGGCACGCTTGCCCCTCCGCCGTCGACAGCGTATGGACAGCCAATGCTGGGGGAACGCCGCAAATAATGACAAGCCCATTTCATCACAAACTAAAACAACAATACCCGTCCGATAAAAATCCATAGCATTCCGATAGGAATTATTGTATAATAATAACAAATACCCGCCTGGGAGGAGGCCCCCGCATGGACATCGACGCCCTCATCGCCAAAGCCGAAACAACTCACCAGCTCGACAAACAGGAAATCGTCGCCCTCCTCGCCGACGACGCCCACACCCAGGACCTCTTCGCCGCCGCCGACCGGGTCCGCCGTCGCTACGTCGGCGACGAAGTCCACCTGCGCGGCCTCATCGAATTCTCCAACACCTGCCGCCAAAACTGCCACTACTGCGGCCTGCGCCGCGACAACAAAAACGTCCACCGCTACCGCCTCGAGCCCGACGCCATCATCGACCTCGGCCGCAAGGCCAAGGAATACGGCTACAAAACCGTCGTCCTCCAGTCGGGCGAAGACCCCTACTACACCCCCGACATCCTCCGCTGCATCATCGGCGAAATCAAAAAACTCGGCGTCGCCATCACCCTCAGCATCGGCGAAAAAAGCTGCGAAGAATACGCCGCCTACAAACAGGCCGGCGCCGACCGCTACCTCCTCCGCATCGAAACCACCGACCGCGCCCTCTACGAGCACCTCGACCCCGGCATGAGCTTTGAAAACCGCCTCCGCTGTCTCCGCGATCTCAAAGCCCTCGGCTACGAAGTCGGCACCGGCTGCCTCATCGGCCTGCCCGGCCAGACCCTCGAATCCCTCGCCGACGACATCCTCTTCTTCAAAGACCTGGATGCTGACATGATCGGCGTCGGCCCCTTCATCCCCAACCCCGACACCCCCCTCGCCGCGGCCGCCGGCGGCGCCTTCACATCAAGCCTAAAAGTAATGGCCATAATAAGACTGCTCCTGCCCGACATCAACATCCCCGCCACCACCGCCATGGAAACCCTCGACAAAAACGGCCGCATCATCGCCCTCCAGAGCGGCGCCAATGTCGTCATGCCCAACGTCACCGAAGGCGACTACCGCCGCCACTACGCCCTCTATCCCGGCAAAATCTGCGTCGGCGACACCCCGGCCCACTGTCGGGCCTGCATCACCGGCAAAATCACCGCCATCGGCCGCAAAGTCTCCGCCGGCCACGGCTTCCGGCAAAAGAAAACCCAATAGGGAGGTACCTCCTATGGCCATAGCCCAGTCCCTCACCGACCTTATCGGCAACACCCCACTCTTAGAACTCGCCGGCTACGCCCGCGCCGAAGGCCTCAAAGCTCGCATCCTCGCCAAACTCGAATACTTCAACCCCCTCGGCAGCGTCAAAGACCGCGCCGCCTTCGCCATGATAACCGCCGCCGAAGAAGCCGGCCTCATAAACAAAGACACCCTCATCGTCGAACCCACCAGCGGCAACACCGGTGTCGGCCTCGCCTTCGTCGCCGCCGCCCGCGGCTACAAAATCGTCCTCACAATGCCCGAAACCATGAGCCAGGAACGGCGCAGCCTTCTCAAAGCCCTCGGCGCCGAGCTCGTCCTCACCCCCGGCCCCGAAGGCATGAAAGGGGCCATCAAAAAAGCCGGGGAAATCGTCGCCGCCACACCCAACGCCTTCATGCCCCAGCAGTTCGAGAACCCCGCCAACCCCGCCGTCCACCGCCGCACCACCGCCGAAGAAATCTGGCGCGACACCGGTGGCAAAATCGACATCTTCGTAGCCGGCGTCGGCACCGGCGGCACCATCACCGGCGTCGGCGGCTTCCTGAAGGAGCGCAACCCCGCCATCAGCGTCGTTGCCGTCGAGCCCTACGACTCGCCCGTACTCTCCGGCGGCCAGCCCGGCCCCCACAAAATCCAGGGCATCGGCGCCGGCTTCGTCCCCAAAATCCTCGACACCGCCGTCATCGACGCCGTCGCCACCGTCAAAGCCGACGACGCCTTCCGCACCGCCCGCGCCCTCGCCCGCACCGAAGGCCTCCTCGTCGGCATCTCCAGCGGCGCCGCCGCCTTCGCCGCCGACGAACTCGCCCGCCGGCCGGAAAACGCAGGAAAAACCATCGTCGTCATCCTCCCCGACACCGGCGAACGCTACCTCTCCACCAATCTGTTCGCCCCGGAATAAACACAGCCGCCTTCGGCCCGCGCCTTTACGGCGCGGGCCTTTTCGTATCCCGGCAGGATATTCCGCCGCCCGCCTGGAAGTAATACGACCGACAACCATCGACACAGCCCGCGCCCCGGTCGGGATTCAAGGAGCTTTTACATGACCGTACCGATCACCGGACCCCTCTGGACCAAAAACTTCATCATCCTCACCCTCTCCAACGCCCTGCTCTTCTCGGGCTTCCACCTCACCATGCCCGTCCTGCCCCTCTTCATCGCCGACTGCGGCGCCTCGGACAGTCAGATCGGCCTGGTCATGGGCAGCTTCACCTTCTCGGCCGTCGCCGTCCGCCTGTTCACCGACGCCGCCATCGGCCGCCTGGGGAAAAAGCGCTTCCTGCTCATCGGCATGGTCGTCTGCATGCTGTCGGCCGGGGTTTACTACTGGGCCGACACCGTCGGGCTCGCCATCGTCGTCCGTCTGTTCCACGGCCTCGGCTTCGGCATCGCCACCACCATGTACGCCACCCTCGCCGTTGACATCATCCCCGCCGTCCGCCGCGGCGAAGGCCTCGGCTACTTTGGGCTTGGCAGCACCGTCTCCCTGGCCATCTCCCCGGCGCTCGGCGTTTGGCTGGCCGCCGGCCATGGCTATGGGGCCCTGTTCGCCGCCGCCGTAGCCGGACAGATCATCGCCGTCCTCGGCATGGGCGCTTTCCCCTCGCCCCCGGCCGTTCCCGCCGCTGCCGCCCGGCCAGCCGGCGCCGTCTCCCTGCTCGACCGCCTCATGGAACGGAAAGCCGCCTTCCCCGCCTTCCTCTGCCTGATGACCGGCGCAGCCGCCGGCGGCGTCATCGGCTTCGTCACCCTCCTCGCCAAAGAAGCCGGCCTCACCACCGTCGGCTACTTCTTCACCGTCTCCACCCTCTTCGTCTTCCTCGCGCGGCTCTTCGTCGGCCGCATCTTCGACCGTAAAGGACCCGCCGTGGTCGTCATCCCCGGCGCTGTCTGCCTCGGCGTCGGCCAGCTCTTTCTCGCCCACACAGCCTCCACCCCCGTCCTCCTCACCGCCGCCGCCTTCCACGGTCTGGGCTTAGGCATCCTTTTCCCCTCCCTGCAGGCCTGGATGGTCAGCCTCGTCCCTCCCGAACGCCGGGCCGCCGTCAACGCCACCTACTACAACTTCATCGACAGCGGCATCGGCGGCGGCGTCATCCTTCTCGGCTTCGTCGCCGAAGCCGCCGGCTACTCGGCCGTCTACCTCGCCGCCGCCGCCGTCATGGTCATATTCGTCGCCGTCTACGCCGTCTATCTCGTCCGGGGCCGCCCGCCCGCGACAGGGAAAGGCTAATACCGGCGGATAAACACAATACGCAACACACGGCCCTAAAACCAAGGAGGCAGGACTATCTGCCTCCTTGCCGTGTTCTCCGGCGAAATCATCTAACGATATTGATGGCAATCGTGGTGGCGCATACAGCGCTCGAAACAGTGGCGGTGGTTATCGTGGTGGCCGCGGTGGTGCCGGCACTGCTCCATGCAGTTATGGCGCGCGCGCTCGCAGCGGTTGCGGTGGTGGCGGTCCCGGTCTTGGTCGCGATAAAGGCCGTCCAGGTCTGCCTCCCCTGGCTCGGCGGCAACGAATTCGAAATTCTCGTTGACGCCTGCGGAATCGACGCACTTGGCCATCGTGTCAGACTCCACGGCCGGCTTTAAGTTCCCGCTCGCCGGCGCCGCCATAACCGCCACAGGACTCATGAGAAGAGTAACCGTCAGAACCAGTGCCAGACACAACCCTTTTATAATCCGTGCTGAAACCATCCACATCGACCGCCTTTCGCTGTTTTTCTTATTATATGCGGCCGCTACGCCGGGATTGATTGCAGGTTATGCGTCCCGGGCCGTGGTTGCAGCGAATTTTTCCGCCAACTGCGCGTATACATTCTACATGCCCGCAGAAGCGGGACGAGGGGAGGAGAAGCCTGTGTGGAAAAAACGCCTAGCGGCATGCTTGCTTCTGGCGCTGGCATTGACTCTGCCAACCGCGGCCGGGGCGGCCGGAAAAGACGATGCCTTACTTGCGGCAGTCAGGCACAGCGACGTGACAGTGGCGGAAAAATTGCTGGCCGGCGGGGCGGCGGTCGACACCCGCGACGTATGGGGCAAGTCGCCGCTCATTATCGCCGCCGCCAGGGCCGACGTCGCCATGGCCCAGATACTCCTCGCCCACGGGGCCGGTATCGACGCCCGCGACAACTGGCAGCGCACGCCGCTAATCGTGGCCGTTCAGGCCGGCAGCACCTGGCTGACCGATATCCTCATCCACCGCGGCGCGGATGTCAACCTCCAGGCCGCCAACGGCATAACCGCCCTGATCGCAGCGGCCCAGCGCGGCAACGTTGCCGGAGCCGCCATGCTGATCGCCGCCGGGGTGGCCGTCGATCACCGGGACATCATGGGCTGGACGCCACTCATGTGGGCGGCGCGGCGCGCCGACCGCGAAATGATCCTCCTGCTGCTGGATTCCGGCGCCGACGCGAACACCGTCGACCGGGACGGCCGCACCGTAATCGACCAGGCCGCCGGCAGCGGCTACCCTCCGCACCTGACCGAACTGCTCCGCGCCAACGGGGCCCTTCCGGCGGGCGAACTGCCGGCCGCCGCCTACGGCGAAACCGCCCCCGAATCCAGGTGCGCCGCGGAGTACCGACCGGCGATTGCCGGCTCCGCCGTCAAAGGTCCGCCGTCAGCCCCAGTCACGATCTTCGAATACACCGACTTTCAATGCCCCTATTGCCGGTCGGCGGCGGAAATCGTCGAAGATGTTCTCGCCAAATACCGCGGCAGCGTAAAACTGGTCCTCAAACACTGCCCCATGGAATCTCACCTCATGGCCCTGCCCGCGGCCCGCTACTTCGAAGCCCTCCGCCGGCAGGATGAAGGTTTGGCCTGGCGATTTTACCGGCGCATATTCACCGGACAGGACAGACTGAAAGAAGGCGAATCATTCCTCCGCCAAACCGCCTCGGAACTGGGGGCGGACCTGTCCGGGCTCGACGCGGCCCTGACATCTCCCGCCGTCGACCGGCAGATTGCCGCCGATATAAGAGAAGCGGACGCCTACGGCCTTGACGGCGTTCCCATTTTCATCGTCAACGGCCGGCTCATCGACGGCGCCCACCCCCTGGAAACCTTCGCCGCCGTCATCGACCGCCTCCTCGCCGGAGGGGACCGCCTCCCCTGAATCTGCTTCCGGCCGCCGCCATTACGGCGGTTTTTTTTTGCCTCTTGTCCCGATTTTTTCTCATAACACGGCTGTCCGGCGCGTAGACTTGTACAGAAAAAACATGGAGGTGAACCATGAAAAAACTCATCCTTCTCATGGCCGCAGTGCTGCTCCTGACAGCCGCACCCGTCTGCGCCAGCCCGCTCGAAAACTTCTCCTCCGGACGGCTGGCCGTCGACCTCAACTGGAAACCCTACTCCTTCTCCGGCGGCAACGCCGGCGAATTCAGCGTAACCGCCGGGCTCGGCGGCGAATGGGCCATCGCCTTCCGGCAGATAAACCTCGACACCGACGGCTATACGCACGACTATCGGGCGCACAACCGGGAAATCAACCTCATCCGCAGGCTCGGCGACGGTCTCCAGCTTTACGTCGGCCACTCCCGCACCGGCGGCAGCGCCGGAATAAACGTCAAAAACGTTCTCCAAGCCGGCGTCATTGTCGCCCGCAAGCTTGGCGACCGCTTCACCCTCTACACCATCCTCGGCGGCGGCAAAAACGTCGCCAATGTCGAATTCGGCCTCTCCTACCGCCTCAACCCTCACCTAGAGCTGACCTCCACCTACCGCCACCTCACCGTCGAAAGAATAGGGGAGGGAGCTAGCCGCCACAACTACCGCGGCTTCGGCCTCGGTCTGACCTGGAAAATATAGGCGGACGTTGATAAGCCCCCATCTACGGCGTTGCGATTCGTTTGCTTGCTAGCGTACGTTCCGAGTACGCGTCGCTGCGCAAGCCTCATCGCGCCTTGTATCTGGGGGCTTCTGAACGCCCGCTCGCCGATAGGTTCGCACTTCTCAACGGCTGCGGCAACTAAAACTTTCCCTTTTCCCGACAAAAATTATCCTATTTCCCGGGCAATCATCACCGCTCGTGCCTGATAATCGGGCTTTTCATGGCTTCACGCCCAGCGCCGTCAGTGCTTCCGGGCCCAGCACCCCGTTCTCCTCCAGGCCGCGGTCGCGCTGGAACCGTTTCACCGCCTCCTCGGTCACCAGGCCGTAGATGCCATCCGCCCGGCTGTCCAGGTACCCCAGCTCCTTCAGCTTGAGCTGCGCCAGCACCACATCCGGCCCCACCGACTGATACTTCAGCACCCGGGTCACCCTCGTCCGGCCGCCCTCGATAAACACCGGCGTCCCGATCCGCACCCACTCGAACAGCTCCTCCACGTCCCGGTTGCGCATCCGGATGCACCCGTGGCTGGCGAAGCTGCCGATCGACCACGGTTTGTTCGTACCGTGGATGCCGAACGTCCCCCACGGCACATTCAGCCCCATCCAGCGCGTCCCGAACCCCGTCCCCCAGTTGTAATCCTTCCAGACCACCTTCCACTCCCCGAACGGCGTCGGCGTATTGCTCTTCCCCACCGCCACGCGGTAAGTCTTGTGCAACCTGCCGTCGTCGTACACCTCCAGCGTCCTCTTCGCCACATTTATCTTCAGGCTCACCGCCCCCTCGGGCGGGCTTACCGTCTGTCCCGGCGCAGCCGCCAGCTCCAGCTCGTCGAGATAATCCACCACCGCGAAGCTCACCGCCAGCGCCGCCAGCACCAGCCCGGCGATTGCCCAGTACAGCGGCCGTCGCCGCCACACTCCGCCGCTCATCATCATCATCATCCCGCCCCCCATCCTAGCCGCGGTCGGCGGCCGTATTCACCAGCCAGCGGAACAGCTCCAGCATCACCGGCTGGCTGCCGAGCATATCCTCCGGGTGCCACTGCACCGCCAGCAGCAGCCCCGCCGCATCCTCCACCGCCTCCACCACCCCGTCCGCCGTCCGGCCGCACACCGTCAGCCCCGGCGCCACCCCATCGACTGCCTGATGGTGGAAACTGTTCGTCCGCGCCCTATCCCGCTGCAGCACGCGGCAGAGCAGCGTCCCCGCCCTCACCGCCACCGTATGGCCCGCCACCTCGCCGCGGCTCTCCTGCCAATGCTGCAGTCCGCCCGCCCGACCGCGCAGATCCTGGTGCAGCGTCCCCCCCAGAGCCACATTCGCCGCCTGCAGGCCCCGGCATATCCCCAGCACCGGACGGCCTAAAGCCATCGCCGTCCTCACCAGCGCCAGCTCATACTCATCCCGCTCCGGCCACACCCGCCCCAGGCCGGGCAGCGGCTCGGCCCCGTACAGCCACGGATCGACATCGCCGCCCCCGGTCAGCACCACCCCGTCCACCACCGCCAGATGGCGGCCTGCCTGCTCCGCCCCGCCGGTGAACGGCAGCACCACCGGGCAGCCTCCCGCCAGAGCCACCGCCCGCACATACGCCCCGCCCGCGAACAGCCGCTCCTCCCCGTCGGCCTGGATACTCGCCGCGATACCGATAACCGGATTATACACCGCCGTCCCCCCGCCGTGAGCCGTCTTCCCTCGCGGGCGCGCCTGCCCGCGCTCCGGCTGCTGCTAAAAATATATGACAGGACGGCGGCGAAATTCCCGGTAAAATTGCAAAAGCCGTAACAAGCTGCCGGCCTGCTAACTATTGCCACAACCGTGTCGGCAGGAAAGGCCGCCTCTGGCAAAGAATCTCATCAGTCGCCGCCGCCACCGCCGACCTCGAACAGCTCACCAGACTGGCCGACGAAGCCCTCTACCGGGCTAAGCAGACCAAAAATTCCGTCGTGTCCGGCACTTGACACAGTACGGGTATTCGCGGTATTATTGAACCACTAAACGTGTATATACACGTGACGTCGAGAACGGAGGCGTCGCCATGAAACACATCGGCGAAGTATATCCGAAAAGCCCCAGCCCGTGCGTTTGCATGAACCTGCGGCGGGCAGCCCGGACGGTCACCCGGTTTTACGACGAGACCCTCAAACCCAGCGGCCTCACCGTCGCCCAGCTTGCCCTGCTGCGGCACATCCAAATGGCCGAGAAGACCACCATAAGCGAACTGGCCAAGCTGATCCGCATCGACCGGACCACCCTCAACCGCAACCTGAAACCCCTGACCGACGCCGGCCTCATAACCGTCGCCCCGGGCGAAGACTCGCGCACCCGGGAGATAACGCTTACGGAAACCGGGAAGGACGCCGTGGCATCGGGTTGGCAGCTATGGGGAGAGGCCCAGAAATCCATTCAAGAATACCTAGGCCAAGAGGACCTTTCCAAGCTCAAACAACTGTTGGCGAAGCTGGAGGCGCTGATGCCTTAATCGCGGCCGACGTCGGGGATAACGGCCGGAATTTTAGTGTATATACACGTTAATCGCAGCATCTTGCCCGGTAGGGCAGGGCCAAATAAGGGCAATACGCAGCGTATAAGGAGACATACATGCACATCAGTTCATCGCGAGCCGCCTGGATTTTAATGCTTAGCTCGGCGGCTATACTCGCCATCACGATGGGGGCCAGGCAATCGCTCGGCCTCTTCGTCGCGCCGCTCGACGACGCGACAGGCCTGGGCATCGTTTCAATCAGCTTCGCCCTTGCCGTGGGGCAGTTCGTGTGGGGTCTGGCTCAGCCCGTCATGGGCGCCGTCGCCGACAAGCGGGGTCCTTATGCAGTGCTTGTCGCGGGCGCGTTCATGCTTGCCGGCGGCCTGGCCCTCACCCCGTTCGCAAACTCGGAATGGTCGCTTGTTATGACCATAGGCGTCTTGAGCGCCGCGGGCGCGGGCGCGGGGAGCTTCTCCATCCTCATCGGCGCCACCTCCGGGCATCTGCCCGCCGAGCGCCGCTCCTTCGCCGGCGGGTTTATAAACGCCGGCGGCTCGCTGGGGCAATTCATCTTCGCCCCGCTGCTGCAGGCCATCATCGGCGGCTTCGGCTGGGTAGCCGCCATGTTTGCCATGGCTGCGACCACCCTGCTTACAATCCCCCTGGCCTCATTATTGGGAAGCCAAAAACCATCGGCCGCGGCCGCCGCTGCCGGCGAGTCCTCGGAGAGCCTGCGGCAGCAGCTGCGCACCGCCCTCGGCGACCGCAGCTATCTCTGCCTGCATGCCGGCTTCTTCACCTGCGGCTTTCATGTCGCCTTCCTGGTGACCCATCTGCCCGGCGAAGTCGCTCTATGTGGGCACTCCGCCAACGTATCCGCGTTCTCCCTGGCCCTCATCGGCCTGTTCAACGTCGCCGGCAGCCTCTTTGCCGGCTCGATGGGCTCGCGGTACCGCATGAAATACATCCTCGCCCTCATGTACGGCAGCCGCGCCGTCATGATCGCCATATACCTCCTCGCCCCCAAAACCGCCCTGACCTTCTATATCTTTGCCGCGTCGCTCGGCTTTACCTGGCTGGCGACCGTGCCGCCCACCGCCGGCCTGGTCGCGAAACTTTTCGGCACGAGATACCTTGCCACCCTCTTCGGCCTGACGCTGCTCACCCACCAGATCGGCGGCTTTCTCGGCGCGTGGCTGGGCGGTCTAGCGATGGCCCACGACGGCAACTATATGTGGATGTGGTATGCCGACATTGTCCTGGCGGCTCTGGCGGCGTTCGTCAACCTGCCGATCCGCGAGGAAAAAATAAGCCTGTCGGCGTAGCCGGCAGGCTCAGCTTGCAAACAAAATCAGATTGGGAAGAAAGGTCCAGATGCAAGGCGCACCGGAAGAGCGCGCCGCGCCGCGTACTTTGGGACGTACGCAAGCAAGCGCTCTGAGGAGCAACGCCGCAGATGGGCCTTTATCACCAGTCTGAAGCCTGCCGGCGTAGCCGGCAGGCTCATGGTCCGCTATTGTCCGCAGGTACCGTAAGTCATCGTAAAATGCCGGGCAAAATCGTCGAAATCCGACAGCACCGCCTGCGCGGCCGGCTCCACCACCGCCGTCTCCGCGTCATTGCCCGCGAACGCGCGGATCGAATCCAGCGACTCCCACATCGTCACCGCCAGAAACTCCACCCCCGCAGCCGTCTCCCGCTGCAGCAGATACGCCCCCTTATGACCCGCGATCTCCTTCAACTCCGGGAAAACCTTCCCCGTCACATGCCGGTAATACGCGGGCGCATTCTCCCTCGTCGCCTGCCCGCGCCAAACCCGCACCACCATCGTCCATCCCTCCCGCCGTTATTCTTACCACCAGCATAAGCCATCGGCGGGTAGACGGTCAAGCGCCGTCGCCGCCGCGCAGATCGCGCAGCAGCATAACATCGTCCACCGTCAGCGCGAACGAAAAACGGTACCCGGCCAGCACCTCCGTCGGCCGCAGCGCCGGCAGCTCCAGGTACGGGTTGTCGAACACCGTCAGCGCCGCATCGCCCTTCCACACCGTCGACATCATCACATCGCGCGACTTCAGCTGCACCAGCTCATGGACCGCCGGCATATCGTGCCTCCCGGCGGCCAACTCGGGGAAATAGCGCACATTCACCGCCCGCGCGAAATTCGGCGTCGGCAGCGCCGCCCCCGCCTCGCGCAGCGTCACCCGCGCCTCCGCCAGGCGGCGGTCACGCGCCGCCAGCGACGCCCCGAACCTGCCTCCCCGCCCCACCGCCGGCGTCGCCTTCGACGGCAGGTCGTACGCCCGCGTCACCCACGTCGACCCCGCCTGCTTCGGCCACCCCTGCGCCAGCCCGCGCATCAGCGACACATCCTGATCCACGAAAATGAACGGGCAATACGCCACCGGCGTCCTCTCGTAGCTCGCCGACACCAGGAAAATCGTCTCCCGGTACTGGCTGCGCACCGGGTCCAGATACTCCTCGCCCGTCTCGCTCGCGTACTGCCACTCCACGAAATACGCCGCGCACCGCCCGCCCGCAGGCGCCAGGCCCGCGGGCAAAAAAGCCGCCACCCGCGCCGGATCGGCCATGAACTCCACCGCCAGCGCCGTCCCCGCATAATGCCACGGCGGATAAGGCGCCAGGCTCGACGTGCCGTTCGGCGTGCGGGGTAAGGTATAACCTTTCAACATAATAAATCCCTCCTCGTCTTTTAAGTCCAGCCTAACACCCCTCGCCTCCGCCGTATTGTAAAAAATTGTTCCCGCCGCTGGCCGCCCCCGCGAGGCAGGAATCCGCGCCGCCGCCGAGAAAAGCATAAATAATACCAACAAAAATAGGGTAGGGGAGAAGATAAAAATATGAGCAAAACCGTCATCGCCGTCAACGGCAGCCCCCGCAAAACCTGGAACACCGCCGCCCTGCTCGCCAAAGCCCTCGAAGGCGCCGCCGCCCAGGGCGCCGCCACCGAACTCGTCCACCTCTACGACCTCGACTACAAAGGCTGTATCAGCTGCTTCGCCTGCAAACTCAAGAACGGCCCCGGCCTCGGCCGCTGCGCCATCCGCGACGGCCTCGCCCCCCTCCTCGAAAAAATTGCCGCCGCCGACGCCCTCATCCTCGGCTCGCCCCTCTACTTCGGCTCCGTCACCGGCGAAATGCGCTCCCTCCTCGAGCGGCTGCTCTTCCCTTACCTCAAATACGCCGCCGGCGACAAGCGCAGCCTCTTCCCTCGCATCCTGCCCACCGCCTTCGTCTACACCATGAACGTCGACCAAGCCCGCCTCCAAGAATTCGGCTGGGACAAACACCTCGCCAACAATGCCCGCGTCCTCTCCATGGTCTTCGGCGGCCCCTCCGAAGCCCTGTTCGCCTACGACACCCTCCAGTTCGACGACTACAGCCGCTACGACGCCCCCATGTTCGACCCCGCCGCCAAAGCCAGAAGCCGCCGGGAAAACTTCCCCCGCGACCTCGCGCACGCCTTCGAGCTCGGCGCGCGCCTCTCCGTCGGAAGGGACGCCTGATGGACCATGTACCCGTCACCGCCATCCCCGGCTTTAAACTCGGCAACGCCCACAACCTCGCCGCCGCCACCGGCTGCACCGTCATCCTCTGCCCCGCAGGGGCCGTCGCCGGCGTCGACGTCAGGGGCGGCGCCCCCGGCACCCGCGAAACCGACCTCCTCCGGCCCGAAAACTATGTCGAAAAAATCCACGCCGTCCTCCTCGCCGGTGGCAGCGCCTTCGGACTCGACGCCGCCGCCGGCGTCATGGCCTGGCTCGAAGAACGCGGCATCGGCTTCGACGTCGGTGTCGCCAAAGTCCCCATCGTCGCCGGCGCCGTCCTCTTCGACCTCCCCTGCGGCGATCCCGCCGTCCGTCCCGACAAAGCCATGGGCTATGCCGCCTGCCAGGCCGCAGATCACGGCGATTTCGCCGAAGGCTCGGCCGGCGCGGGCACAGGCGCGACGGTCGGCAAATTCTTCGGCCCGGACCATGCCATGAAAGGCGGTCTCGGCGCCGCCGCCGTCCAGGTCGGCGACCTCATGGTCGGCGCCGTAGTCGCCGTCAACTGCCTCGGCGACGTCGTCGACCCCGACCGCGGCGGCATAATCGCCGGCGCCTACCGCCAAAACCCCTTCGCCTTCCTCGGCAGCGAAGACGGCATGATCGCCAAATACGGCCGCACCGGCAACCTCTTCGCCGGCAACACCACCATCGGCGCCATCCTCACCAACGCCGCCCTCACCAAAGCCCAGGCCGCCAAAATCGCCTCCATGGCCCACAACGGCTATGCCCGCACCATGCGGCCCGCCCACACCATGGTCGACGGCGACACCATCTTCTGCCTGTCCGCCGGCGACGTAACCGCCGACATCAGCGTCGTCGGCCTCCTCGCCGCCCGTGTCATGGCCCAGGCCGTCCTCCGCGCCGTCACCGAAGCCACCACCCTCGCCGGCTTCAAAGCCACCCGCGACATCAAAAAAGGCTGAACCCACAAAGGTTCAGTCTTTTTTATTTTGCCTCAGAACGCCGGCTGGGGGGCGGCTTTGGGTGCTGCCCCGCGCTGCGGCGACGGTCTTACGTAGGATCGTCGCCGACAGCGCCTTAACGTCCTGGATTCACAGCCTTGTCCGCCGAAGATGTCGGTGCATACCTTCTGCCCACCTAGGTGTGCGAACCGCCAAATTCACTCCATGTTCAATTGTCGCCTCTCGCCGCCGTCCATGGCGGCTCGCGCGGTGCACTTACCGGCTCTCCGCCAAGTAGCGGCCGCCGCCTCGCTTCACGGGGCACCCCCCAAAGCCGCCCCCGCCGGCCCTTTCCCCCTACAGCTCCACCGCCGCCTGGCCGGCGCGCCTCACCCCCGGCGCGGCCGCCAGCCCCTCCACCAGCCGGAACATAGCCTCATCCTTCATCTTCGCCTCCACCATCACATCCAAATCGCGGCCCGTCTCCCGCGCCAGCCGCAGGAACGGCAGCACGTCGGCGGGCTCTACGTAATCGGCGTGGGCGCGGATATCCTTGCTGCTTTTCGGGCTTGACACGTGGACCTTCGGCGTCGCCTCGCCCCAGGTGGCGGCGATGCGCGGCCACAGCTCTCCCAGGTCGCCGTCGCCGCCGTTGGCGCGGTGGTGGTGGATATCGAGCACCATCGGGCGGCCCAGCTCCTCGCACAATGAAAGCACCTCGGCAGCGGTGAAAATCTTATCGTCGTTCTCCACCATCAGCCTGGCGGCCAGGCGGCCCGGCAGGCGGGCGAAGCGCTCGGCGAACCGCCGCAGCGCCGCGGCCTTCTCCCGGTACTGCCCGCCCACATGCAGCACAAGGGAAGGGGAGGGCGGCAGACCCATCGCCTCCAACATGCGGGCGTGATAATCGAGATCGGCGAGCGAGGCGGCCAGCACCTCCGGCTTCGGACTGTTGAGGAGGGTGTAATGGTCGGGATGGGCGCTCACCCGCATCCCGTGCAGCTTTACATAATCGCCGATCTCCCGCCACAGCGGCTGGCCGTCGGCGATATAGTCCCAGTCCGCCGCCAGCGGGTGGGTGGCGAGCGGCACCGTCTTCGACGTAAAGCGGTACAGGGCGACCTCATGGGCGGCGTTGTACCGCAGAATGCGCAGCGTCGTTTCCAGGTTGGCCGTCATCAGGCGGCGCAGCCGGCCGATGCGGCCCACGGGGTCGGCGATCTTCTCCACCGTCTTCACGCTCGCCGTCTTGTTCGGCGACCCCTCCGGCACGCCCAGCGCAATCGCCACATAGCCGAACCGTATCCGCACAGCCTTCGCTCCCTTCCGCCTTTGCCTGTTAATCTGCCCATTACTGCGCCCGTCTAGCCCGTCTCAGCCGGCGGGGCAAAAAAGAAACCCGGCCCCAAGGGGCCGGGTTATCGGCGTTCTTCTCACCGCCTGTCAGCGCATCATGCCTGTGCAGCCCTTCGTACACGTGCCGCTGCAGCCGCTGCCGCAATTCTGCGAACAACTGCCGCGGCAGGTGTTCTGGCACGACCCGGTGCAAGTCTGGTAGCAGGAGCCCCGGCAGGAGCCGTCGCACCCGTAGCTGCACTTCCCGCCGCACTGGCCGGCGCAGCTGCCTGCGCACGCCCAGTTGCAGCCGCTCTTCTGCGGAGCCAACGCGCCCGCCTTGCCCGTCCCGGCGGCAGTCGGGCCCGTGTCGTTTCCGGCCCCTTGCCCCAAGGGCGACCCCTCGGCGAGCGAGCCGAACCCCAGCAAGGCGATCGACGGCAGCGCCAACCCCGCCCTTTTGATAAAATCGCGCCGGGTCAGGCCGTTGCCGGCGGCCAAATTATCGGTCTCCCGGTCGGATCCCTTCATAGCCATCCTCCTTTCCTACTGTCTGAAGCAGCCGGGCAGGCGGCGAGGGTCGTCGCCCTACCCCTGGCGGCGGAGATAGATGTCGCCGCTCGCGAAATCTATCTCCCAACTGCAGCCGCTGATATTCTCCCAATCGTACTTGACGCTTTTTTCGTCCCACCAGGCCTGAAACTTCGTGGCCGTTTCCCCCATATCCCTGACCAGCCGCTCATAGATGGCGCTCTGGGCCGCCTCTTCGTCCGGCATGCCGACCAGGGAACGGAAAAGCTCGCTCAAAGCGTTCTTCCGTTCGAAAAGAGCCTTGATCTCGTCGCGTTCGGCGGGGGTCACAGCGCCGATTTTTCGCCTGGCCTCGTTCATCGCTACAGCCTCCGTGTCGGTATTTGGTCGAAAGGATCGAGATAGTCGACCGCGGGAATGGCCCTCAGCCGCGAGAAAGGGGGGACAGTCCCGAGCCGTTCCCGGATGAGCCGCGCCGCGTTCCGTTCCAGGTGGGCGAGCACGCACTGCTCGCGCGACGGCGTGTTCCATTCCAGCGTCGTCCTGGCGTTCAGATAAACGCAGCGCTTGCAGTGATAAGCGTCGCAGCACGAGCATACCGGCGCGTTCGCCAGCGTCAGCAGCTGGCTGTTGACAAGCGTCACGCCCTCTGCGAGGCTGCCGGCCGCGTTGCTTTCGTCGTCATAGTAAAAACCGGGGCAGATATAAAAATTGCCGTTCGGCGCCACAGTCAGGTGAACCGTCCCGGCGTCGCAGTTATTCATGCCGCCCAGCAGCATCCGGTCGGAGAAAATATTCACCTCCGGCAGGCTGCCCTGCCGGTAAACCTCGGTAACATACGTCGCGGCCCGCTCCAACTGCCGGCCGTACTCCTCGATATCGGCAGCCGTATAGCGGTCGATCTCGCCGAGATAAAGATCGAGCCGCAAAGCCCTCCCCAGGCAGGAGCGGACAAGGTCCGCCATAGCGGGCAGCCGTCGCCGCGGCAGTCGGAGGATATACTGGCGCCTGGCGGCGGCTCCGCCCGGAGTGCCCCGGATATCGTCCGGGTCCAGCACCAGGACGGCGTTCGGATAGCGGTCGGCCAAAGCCGCGGGGACGATCGCCGCATGGGCGGTTTTCGCCAGCGCCGCCCGGTATTCCGGCGGCAGCTCCTCCCGGCCCGGCAATACGGTCAGCGCCAGCCGGCGGCCTGCGGCGAAGGCAATCGTCCGTTCCAGGGTGGCGAGCGGCATCAGCGCCGTTTGCCGGCGGTCGTGGTCGTAGTGGCAAAATGAAGGCGCACTGCCGTCGACCAGCACCAGCAGATGGGTCAGCATAACTTTTCGCCCCGCTTCCGGCGCAGCCTGTCCCAGTAGTACCTGTTCGCCCGCACACGGGCCTTGTGCATCAGGCAGATATAAGTCGCCCGCTGATAAATGGTATCCGTGGCGGCCGCCTCATAATTCAGGCCCTGGCACCAGGCGCAGCCGCTGGCCACCTCGCAGGCGACGCACTCCGGCGGGCTCTGCGCCAGCCGGGTCAGGGCGAGGAACGGCCGCAGCCTGTTCGTGTCGACGCCGCCCACACAGTCGCCCACCACCCGCGGCCGCTTGCCGCTCATCGAGTGGGGCGCAAAGCGCACGCAGGGGTAAAACTCGCCCCCGGCCCCCACGGCCAGCATCTTGCCCGAACCGCACCAGTTCTGGTTATCGCCCGCCGGGTCGAGCGGCCTGCCGATCGAATCGTCGAAAAACGAACACTCGTAGTCCCGGTACAGCTCCCCGTCGATAATCGCGTCCGCCAGGCTTACGAGCTGCTCTTCGAACAAAGCGTCGTCGCCCGGCTGCCACACATCCTCGAACACCACATTGATGTTCACCGTTTTCACGCCCAGGCCCCAGATATGCAGTACACTCTCCTTGATATAGGGCAGATCGTCGTGCGCCACCGTCACCTTTGTACCCGCGTCGGGAAACTGCCGCAGCCACAGGGGTATGTTGCGCACCACCGCCTCATACGAGCCGCGGCCGTCGGGGAAGACCCGGGCGATATCGTGCTTTTCCCTGATTCCGTCGATAGTGATGCCGATGCTGAGATGGCCGTGGTTCTTGAAAATAAAGCGTTGCACCCGCGGATCGTCGTAAAGAAGGCCGTTGGTGGAAAGACTCAGGCGGTAGCTGTCGAACCAGGGGTGTCCCGTCTCGTACATCCGCAGCTTGATATAATCGCTCAGCCTGTCGATCAGCTCGATCTCCATCAGCGGCTCGCCGCCGATGAACTCCCAGATAACCGACGGCTCGTCGAACAGCGCCCGTGTTTCGAGGACATAATCCACCGTCTGTTTGCCACAGGCGAAATCCATCCGCCGGCCGGGATTCTTGCCGACCAGATAGCAGTATTTACAACGCAGCTGACAGTCTTCGGTAACGATAAAAGTGATATTTTTGGCGCGGCCTTCCTCCCATGATGCCTCCCGCCGCTTGAACCGCTCCAGCTCTTCCACAGGCACCTCGCCGTTCACTTGGAATTAACGTCCATTTTTGCTAATGTTATACACATATTTTGTAAATTCCTGCTAATTTTCCAAGCAAAATACAACTATTTTCTGCCGCCTACACCCCTGCTTACCGGCGCAAAAAAAAGCCGCCCTGGCGGGCGGCTCAGACTGTCGATAAAGGCCCATCTGCGGCGTTGCTCCTCAGAGCGCTTGCTTGCGTACGTCCCACAGTACGCGGCGCGGCGCGCTCTTCCGGTGCGCCTTGCATCTGGACCTTTCTTACCAGTCTGACTCTGTCTACAAGCTGAGCCGCCCTGGCGGGCGGCTTAAAAGTCTTCCCTGTTCAATTATTCCCGGCCAGAAAACTGACCGCCTCCAGTTCGGGCAGCGGTTTGCTAAAGATAAATCCCTGGATGCGGTCGCAGCCGTGATCCCTGAGATAAGCCAGCTGCTGCTCGGTTTCCACCCCTTCGGCGACAACCGCGATATTGAGCGCGTGAGCCATATGGATAATGGAACCGATAATTTTTGCCGCGTAAATATCGGTTGTTATCATATCGACAAATGACTTGTCAATTTTCAGTGTCTCTACCGGCAAACTGCGCAAATAAGTCAGCGAAGAATAGGCAGTGCCGAAATCGTCAAGCGACAGACGCACCCCCAGGGCCTTCAGTTCGGCCAGCTTGCTTGTGGCATCCTCGAACGACGTCACGAGAATGCTCTCGGTGATTTCCAGCTCAAGCTGGGACGGCTCGATACCGGTTTCCTCGATGACACTGCGGACGATGGCGCAGAAATTGTCGACAGCCAACTGTTTTGACGATATATTCACGGCGATCCTTATTCCGTCCCAACCCTGGTCGGTTAATCGGCGAATAAACCGGCAGGCCTCGCGCAGCACCCACTGCCCGATGCTGTGGATGAGACCGCTTTTTTCGGCCAGCGGGATAAACTGCCGCGGCGGAATAGCCCCCAATTCGGGGCTGTTCCAGCGGAGCAGCGCTTCGAAGCCGATAATGGCGCCGGTGGCAAGAAATTGCGGCTGGTAGCAAAGGGAAAGCTCCTCCCGCTCCAGCGCGCTGCGCAAACCGCCGGTCAGCCGCATCTCCTCGTAAGCCGCGGACTGCATCTCCTGCGTGTATACCTGCCAACAATTCTTGCCCTCTTTTTTGGCCGCATACATGGCATTATCGGCATTTTTAATAATTTCTTCGGCAGTGTCGCCATCGGCGGGATATGTGGAAATACCGATACTGGCCGTCATATGGAAAAAAGTCCCGTATATTTCATGAGTCTGGCCGAGCACCGCTATTATCCTTTCGGCAATAACGCCAATCTGCTGGCGGTAGCTTTCGCCAGGCAGTATTACAATGAACTCGTCGCCGCCGATCCGGGATACAAACGCCGCCTCGCCCACGCTGGCCACGATGCTGCGGCTTGCGGCGACAATAATCGCGTCGCCGCAAGTATGCCCAAACGTATCGTTTACCATCTTTAGATCATCCAAATCTATAAACAGCAGCACTCCCGCCGCGCCGCCGCCGCGGGCCCGCTCAAGCTCTTTATCCAGCCACTCGTGCAGCTGCCGCCGATTCGGCAGTCCGGTCAGCGAATCGAAAAAGGCCATCTGCCGGATGACCTCCTCCTGTTTCCTCAGCGCCTCCTCCGCCCGTACCCGCTCCGTAATATCCTGATTCGCGCCATAACTCCTCACCAGCTTGCCGGCCTCATCCTTGACATAATTCGCCCGCACCATAATGGTGCGCACCTCGCCGTCCCGGCGGATGATGCGGTGTTCCACCTCGCCGAGGTAAACGCGCTCGTGGGACGCAAGGGCCCTTTGCCGCACCTCGGCAATCTTCCAGCGGTCCTCCGGATGCACGAACTCCCTCACATAGACCTCCAGTGGCATAAACCGGCCTTCCCGCGCCACATCCGTTCCGAAGATCGCATAGAACTCATCGTTATATTCAAATACATTCGTCTCGGCGTTCAGTTCCCACGGACCCAGGTTGGCCAATTTCGCCGCCACCGACAACTTCGTCTTGCTGGCGATCAGGGCTTCCTCCCTTTGTCGGGCCTCTTCCTCCGCCCGCACCCGCTCCGTGATGTCCTGGTTCGCGCCAAAAGCCCGCACCAGCCTGCCGTTTTCATCTTTAACAAAATTTATCCGCACCACAATGGTGCGCACCTCGCCGTCCCGGCGGATGATGCGGTGTTCCACCTGGCCGAGGCAAACACACTCCTGCGCGGCGAGGGCTTTATTCATCTCCTCGGTAATCTTCCCGCGATCGTCCGGATGCACAAACTCCCTGTTATAGACTTCCCGCGGCATAAACCGGCCTTCCCGCGCCACATCCGTGCCGTAGATGGCATAGAAATCATCGTCAAATTCGAATACATTCGTATCGGTGTTCAGTTCCCACGGCCCCAAGTTGGCCAATTTCGCCGCCAACGCCAGCTTCGTCTTGCTGAAAATCAGGGCTTCCTCCTGCCGGCGAATCGCCTCCGGCGTCTGGGCGCCATCGGCTGCCGTTGCCTCTACCTGACCGAAAAGTTTCCCCGGCGAGCCGTCGCCGGCGATCATTCGCCCCAAAACGGACAAAACACTGTTAATCTTGCTCATCATCCAATCACGCTCCACTATCGGCAAACACTGTAACGAGCTGGACAAACACCGTCAAATGCGGCCAACCTGTATCCTTTTCCTGTAAAGCCGCTTATTCGATATAATTTGACAATATTCTCAATATTCCTTGTTTCCATGCCGTCCGGCCCGGCAGCGCAAAAATGGGAGCATTAATTGGCCGGTCAGCCAATTAATGCTCCCATCCGCAGTTTTTCTCTTATTGCAGCTTCTCCTTCAGCACCTCGATAGCCTTCGCCAGCTGCGCGTCGCTGCCCGTCTCCCGCGCGTCGGGCGGCTGCACCGCCAGGACGTCGGGCTCGATGCCCACGCCGTTCAGCACCCGGTCCTTGGGGGTATGGTAACGGGCGACCGTCAGCTTCACCGCCGTGCCGTCGCCGAGGGGGATGAGGCTCTGCACCGACCCCTTGCCGAACGAACGCGTGCCGACGATCGTACCCGCGCCGGTGTCCTGCACCGCCCCGGCCACGATCTCCGACGCGCTGGCGCTGCCGCCGTTGATCAGCACCACCAGCGGATACCTTGGCCCTCCCGGCTGCGCATAACTCGTCCGGCGGCTGCCGTCCTTGGCCACCACCGACACCACCGGGCCCTTGGGGATGAATTGCCCGGCCACCTTCACGCTCTCCTCCAGCAGGCCGCCAGGGTTGTTGCGCAGGTCGAGAATGACGGCCTTCATGCCCTGGCCTTCCAGCTCGCGCAGCTTGGCGGCGAAATTGTCACCCGTCGTCTCGTTAAAGAAGCTCAGGCGGAGATAGCCGATATCGCCTTCCAGCATCTTGCCGGACACCGTCTTGATCTCGATAGTGTCGCGGGTGAGTGTGTAATCGGTTGGCTCCTGGCCGGCGCGGCCGATAGTCAGGATGACCTCGGTGCCCTCCTTGCCGCGGATCTTGCTCACCGCCTCGTCCAGCGCCATATCCTTCGTGGGCTGGCCGTTGATATCGATAATCCAGTCGCCGCTGTCTATCCCGGCCCGGTCGGCGGGCGTCCCCTCGATGGGGGCGATGACCGTGATCCGCTTATCCTTGATGCCGAGCACCAGGCCCACGCCGCCGAAAATCCCCTTCGTATCGATAAGGAACTCCTTGAGCGTGCGGGCGTCCATATATTCGCTGTAAGGGTCGCCGACCGCGCCGACCGCGCCCTTCACGGCGCCGCCGAGCAGATCGAGATTGGCTGCGCCGTCCACATAGGCGGCGTTGATCACCTTTCTCACCCTGAGCAGCTTGAGGGTGGCGGCAAGTTCGTCGGCGGTCATTTCCGCCAGGTATCCGTAGATTTCGCCGATGACGGCGGCGTCCGCCTCCGTTTTGACGCTCTTGTCCTGCGGGTCGGCGCCCTGGGGCGCGGCCAGGGCGGGGGCGCCGGTCAGAAGAAGGGCGGCTATCAGTCCGGCAATAATGCCTCTGGCGTAGCGGCTGATAATATTGGGCATAATCTTTCCTCCGTTGTCAGGTTTGCCTAACGGGAAAATTCGACCCGCGGCGCCCCGGTTCCTTCCTGCGGACGGCGAACGCCTCCGCAGTGGGATTGAGAGCGGCGGCGAGATGGGATAAAATATCTACAGAGAGGGGATGAACGGATGAAAAACTCGCCGACGATAACCGTCAAAGTCTTCCGCTTCGACCCGGCCGCCGACCGGGCCGGTCGCCTGGAGGAATTCGCCGTCGCCAGCGCCGCGCCGCTGTCGGTCATGGCGCTGCTCACCAAAGTGCGCGAACTCGACGCCACATTCTGCTGCCGCACGTCGACCTGCTTCAAAGGGCGCTGCGGCTCGTGCCTGGTAAGGGTCAACGGCCGGGACGCCTTCGGCTGCACCACCCTGGTGCAGCCGGGCGAAACGGTCGTAGTCGAGCCGCACTCGCGCTACGCCGTCGTCCGCGACGTCGTCGTCGACTTCGCCCGCCCGCTGGCGGCGGAAGGGGAGAGTGGGCAATGAAAATCACCGCCAGACATAATACCGACGTGCTCGTCATCGGGGCCGGGGCTTCCGGCCTGCGGGCCGCTCTGGCCGCAGCCGGGGCGGGGGCCGGCGTCATCCTGACCAACAAAGGGCCGCTGGCCAGGTCGGGGATAACGCTCACCGCCGCCGGCGGCATGCAGGCCCCCCTGCATCCCGACGACAGCGCCGCCATTTTCCGCGACGACATCATTGCCTGCGGCTGCGGGCTGGCTGACGGCGACCTCGTGCGGGCGCTCGCGGAGGACGCCGCCGACAGTGTCCTTGAAACCGAGCGGTATGGCGTAAACTTCGTGCGCGACGCCGCCGGGGGCTACGCGCTGAGCCAGTTTCCCGGCCAGTCCCGGCCGCGCAACCTGTTCGTGCGCGGCGGCGGCATCGGCCTCGCAGCCGCCCTCGCCAAAGCCTGCCGCGACCACGCCGCCATCCGGGTCATGGACGACTTCTTCGTCACCGGCCTCGTCCGGGACACCGGCGGCGCCGTCGCCGGGGCGGTCGGGCTCGACCTCAGGAGCGGCGAGCTCACCCTGCTCGCCGCCAAGGCGGTCGTCATGGCCACCGGCGGCTGCCAGTGGCTGTGGGCGATCAACGACTGCCCCGCGGGCGCCACCGGCGACGGCATCGTCCACGCCTACCGCGTCGGCGCCGAACTCGTCGACATGGAAATGATCCTCTTCTACCCGTCGGTGCTCGTGTGGCCGCCGTCCCTCAAGGGAGCGTTCGTCCACTACGAATTCCTCGCTCCTGACGTCCTCGACGGCAACATCTACGACAACGCCGGCCAACCCGTCCTGCCCAGGCCCCTGCCTGTCCGCGACGAAGCCATGCGTCTCCTTGCCAGGGCCATCAGGGACGGCCGGGGCGGACCGCACGGCGGCCTGCTGTGGTATGTCGGCGACTCGCCCCAAGGCGCGGCCGCCGTCGCCGCCAAGCTCGACACCCTCCAGTACGACTACATCCGCGCCCACGGCGTCAACCCGGTCACCGACCGCATCGAAGTCGCCCCCGGCGCCCACTACCTCATGGGCGGCATCCACATCGACCCCGACTGCCGCACCTCGGTCAGCGGTCTGTTTGCCGCCCCCGAATGCGCCGGCAACTTCGACGGCGCCAACCGCCTCGCCGGCAACGGCCTCACCGCCACCCAGGTCTTCGGGGCGCGGGCCGGCCTGGCGGCGCGGCGCTGGGCGGCGGAAAACGGCGGCGGCGGGCCTGACC
>JAEZJM010000021.1 GCA_023415775.1 Bacillota bacterium
GCCAAGGCGAGGGTCGCGAGTTCGAATCTCGTTTTCCGCTCCATTCATAGGGGTATAGCTCAATTGGTAGAGTAGCGGTCTCCAAAACCGTTGGTTGAGGGTTCAAGTCCTTCTGCCCCTGCCACAAGCAAACACGCGGAAAAGGCTCCCTGTATTAACAGGGAGCCTTTTCCATGTGGTCGCTTAGTTATTTGCTGAGCTTAGAACTGCTTTGTTGCAAGGAATCTCTTGTGTCGAGGGGGCCCGTGCTTCTGTTTGTAAGCTGAGAATTTTAACGGAGTGGCAGGATTATTTTTCTATGCAAGGGAATATATGGTTATTAATTTGGTTTGATGGAAGGAGGATATCCGGGTGAAGAAGGTTTTGGCGCTTTTGTTGGTCTTGCTGTTCGGTTTGAATGCAACTGCTTGGGCGAAGCTTAGCGATTTTATCAGTTCGAATATCCATACCCCGATGGCGGTGGTCGTATTCATGGATAAGAAGATTATCGCCGACGGCAAGGCTGTTACCGAAATGAGAGATACACTGAGAGAAAAGTTCAGGTATGCGAAAAACATTGTAATTTATGGGGATGACCAGGCAAAATCGCCGGAGTTCCTGGAGTTCAGCGAGAAGGTCAAGACGGATCCGGCGAACGACAAGGATATCAAATCGATAGATATCGGCGAGCTAGCCAAGTATGGGCGGGCGATTAATTCTGACTATGTGATTCTGATAACGGTCGCCGACTGCAACGCGTACTGGAATTTCTGGTCCGGAGTCAGGGTAGACACGAAAGCGAGCGTCTCGGTTATCGATGCGAGTACGCTGAAGTATATGGCGTATATGAATTATTATAAGGAGGGTACTGATGCGTTTTCGGCGGACGGCGCCAAAATTCTGATCAAAAAGGTGGCCGCCGAGTTCAACTGGTCGCCTCCTGCCGAGAAGCAGACCGAGGATAAAGCGGTAGGTGTTTCCGAGGATAAGAAGCCTGCGGTGGTCGTTTTTTTGCCGGATGTCGTGCTTGAAAGACCTGAGCTTGTGGAAAAGGTTAGAAAGGGTGTCGCGGCAAAGTTCATGGTAAGCGACGTGCCGATTCATATCGACGATAAAAAGAAAACCCCCGAATTCCTCGATCTCATCGGCAAGGTAGGAACAGACAGCGCGAAGCAGAACACCTTTATCCTGAAAAAGGAGAGGCTGGTCGAGTATGGCAAGGCGGTGAACGCGAATCCGGTCATGGCGATAATAATAAACAACGTCGGCCCGGGGGACGAGGATTTCAATTACCGCTTGAAGGAAGATATTTATGTCGTCGATACCGATACAGGCAAGTATCTTTCTAATGTCGTCTTTGACACGGTGGACAAAAAGAAACGCCAGGAAGGAATAGATTTTCTGATGACAAAGCTCCAAGCCGAGTTTAGATTGCCGTAACCGATTGCCGGCGTTGTGCAGGACGCGAATTTTTCGAAGCTCTCTGAGTAAGCAGAGGGCTTTTTTCTTTTGTTTTGGAGACTTTGGCCGCAATGGAAGAGAGTTAAGAAGGATATTTGTGTCATGAGAGGCAATATTGGCATTAGCTATTGTAAATATATGTAAATTATGATACAATTTGGAAAAGAACCGACGAGGATGAAGCAGGATGCTTGATTATTTATATGATGAGCTGTTGAGGTGGTGGACAGGCTTGCCCGGGATTGCGACGGGCGAGGCGCTGCTCTACGCGATTGTGGCCGCGGCGCTTGTGGCAGGCGGGTATGCCTGGCTGGTTGCGCGGCGCAGGCATGGCCGGGCCGGACAGATGAGTGTTGCGGCTTTCCGTTATTTCCGCTTGCGCGAACACGGGCGGGGGCGCTGAAGGCGAGGAGGGTCGATGTGACGGATTCGGAGTTTTTCCGCGTATTTTCGATTGGCCTGGGAACAGGCTTTGTTCTTGGGGTTGTCGTTGCGGGTTACGTTGCTCTGGGTTTCCGGGAAAGGCGGGGTGAGGAGGTTGCCTCGCCGCGGCTCAGGGGGACGGATAACACGATAAGGCGCCTTTATGGCGCCTGGCGCAGAAAGCGCCGGTTGACTTAGCAGGACCGCGAGGGCCTGCTAAGTTTTTTGCCGGGCGGCGGGAGGCGGTGCTGTCGGTCAGGGCCGCGAAATAGGCTCCCGCGCGGTTGTGCTCGTGGGTGGCGGCCGTTGTTCCGGTCGTAAGCCCGGTGATCCGGCGGCGGTTTGGCTGCGCCGCGACGACGGTCTGGCAGCGGTCGTCCACGAGGGCGGAGGAGGGAGCGGGGGCTTTACATCGGCGGGAAAACAGGTAGAATATAGGTGGTGAGTTTTGTCGCCGGGAGAGGTTTTTATGGACGATATCGATCTTAAGATAGTGGATATGCTGCAGAGCAATGCCCGTATTCCCAACGCCGAGATTGCCCGCAGGGTGAACATGGCGCCGTCGGCGGTCCTGGAGAGGATTAAGAAGCTGGAGGAACGCCGGGTGATCCGGGAGTACGGCACGCAACTCGATCCGGCAGCCGTCGGGCTGGGCCTGCTGGCGTTCGTGGCGGTGAAGGCCGACTACTGCGAGGGCAGCGATACCGGCCAGATGCTGGCCGCCATCCCGGGGGTGCTGGAGGTGCACAATGTGGCCGGCGACGACTGCTACTTGGTGAAGGTGCGGACGCGGGACACCGAGCACCTCGGGCGGCTGCTGGGCGAGCAGTTCCGCAATATTCCCGCGATCCGTTCGACGAAGACGACGATCGTGCTGGCGACGGTGAAGGAGACGAACAGCCTGCCGCTGCCGGAATGAGGCGTGGTCAGGCGGTTTTTTGCAACAGGCCCATAGGGGGCCTGTTGTTATTTTGTTTCTAAATGTTGGCTAAAAACAGAATTTTATTCTTTACTGACGCGATTGAACAGAATATAATGCTTATAAAAGAGGGGAAACGAGGAACTGTCATGGGGAAATTCCCGGTTGAGAGGAAGGCGGCCATGCTTGCGGCCGCTTTATTTTCGGTGTATGTCTGCTGGGGCGGCACGTATCTGGCGATCAGGTTCGCGGTGGAGACTATGCCGCCGTTCCTGATGGCGGGGATGCGGTTCGTGCTGGCGGGGGCGTTCATGTACGCGCTGTCCCGCCGGCGGGGCGCGCCCGCTCCGGCGGGCGGCGATTGGCTGCGGGCCGCCGGTGTGGGCGTTTTGCTGCTGGCCGGGGGCAACGGGGGCGTGGTATGGGCCTCGAAGATGGTGCCGTCGAGCCTGACGGCCCTGCTTGTGGCGACTTCGCCGCTGTGGATGGTGACGCTTAACTGGCTGTGGCTGAAGGATACCCGGCCGGGACTGACGACGTGGGCCGGCGTGGCGCTGGGCCTGGTGGGCATCGGCCTGCTGGCCGGCGGGGAGAGCGTTATTATGGGGGCGAGCCCGGTGAGCCCGTTTTGGGCCTCGGTGCTGACGGGGGCGGCATTTCTGTGGGCGCTTGGTTCGATTGCGTCGCGTAAGGTGAGCCTGCCTGGGTCGGCGGTGATGTCGACGGGGATGCAGATGCTGGGCGGCGGCGCGGCGCTGCTGCTGATGGGCGCGGCCGCGGGCGAATGGGGCCAGCTGACGGTGGCGGCGGTGTCGCTTAAGTCGTTCCTGGGGTTCGCTTATCTGGTGGTGTTCGGGTCGCTGGTGGGCTTCAGCGCGTATGTGTGGCTGCTGCAGAATGCTTCGCCGGTGCTGGCGTCGACGTATGCGTACGTGAACCCGGTGGTGGCGATGCTGCTCGGCGTGGTGCTGGGCGGCGAGGTTTTGGGCGGGCGGACGATGGTGTCGGCGGCGGTGATCGTGTTTGCGGTTATTCTCCTGACCGCGAGCCAGGTGCGGAGGACTTCAGCGAGGGAGGCCGCCTTGTCGGGCAAGAAGACTTGCCCCAGCCGGGGGTAGTGAAGATAATATGGTTTAGGGCATATAAAAAGGCTGCTGGAGGCAGCCTTTTTTGCGTATGTTTTGTTTCTATGCGTTTTGCTGGTCGGGGAGGAGTTCGCTGGCGAGGGTGCCGGCGAGGATGAGGACGCAGCCGAGGATTTGCTGGCCGGAGAGGGTTTCGCCGAGGAGGTGGATGCCGGCGAGGGCGGCAAAGACGGGCTCGAGGGCGAAGATGATGGCGGTGCGGCTGGGGGTGGTGAACTGCTGGGCGGTGGTCTGGACGAGGAAGGCGAGGGCGGTGGCGGGGATGGCGGTGATGGCGAGGGCTAGCCAGACGTCGCTTGTCAGTCGGGCGGGCAGTGTTTCGCCGCTTGCCGCGACGACGCCGCTTAGGAGGGCGGTGACGCCGATCTGGAGGGTGGCGAGGATTTTGGCGTCGAAGCGGGGGGCGAAACGGCCGATGGCGAGGATGTGGAGGGCGAAGGCGACGGCGCAGAAGAAGACGAGGGTGTCGCCGTAGCTGACGGTGAGACCGTTTTCGAGGGTGAGGAGGGCAAGGCCGACGACGGCGAGGCCGGCGCCGGCGGCGACCGGGAGGCCGGGGAGGCGGCGGCTGGCGGCGGCGGCGAAGCAGGGCACGAGCGCAACGGCGAGGCCGGTGATGAAGCCGGCGTTGGCGGCGGAGGTGTATTTAAGGCCGGCGGTCTGGAAGGCGTAGCCGGCGAAGAGGAAGACGCCGATTATGAGCGAGGCCCTGACTTCGGGCCAGCCGGCGGCGGCCAGGCGGCGACGGAAGAGGAGGGCGAGGAAGAGGAAGGCGATGGCGAAGCGGATGGTGAGGAAGGTGAAGACGCCGATGGCGGCGAGGGCGTTTTTTACGGTGACGAAGGTGACGCCCCAGACGAAGACGACGGCGATGAGGGAGAGGTCGGCGAGAACGCGCCGCCAGGGGGTATGGGCGGAGAGCGGGGTGTTGTCCAAGGCGATCCCTCCCGGGGGAATTATCCAAACGCATTCATTATACCTTATTTTTGCGGGGGCGGGAATGTTCGCCGGAAAATGGGCCACTGGCCTTGCCTATTTGTGCCAGGCGAGTTATAATTAATTGAGCATATGCCCAAATGAGGAGGGGTCGGGTGGCGAGACGAAAATGCTGCGGGATCGTGGACGAGGAGCCTTTCTGCCGGCGTTTTCTGCCTGAGGGCAAGGCTACGGCGGGGGTCACGCGGGTTTCCATGGAAGAGTTCGAGGCCATCCGCCTGAAGGATATGGCGGGGCTCGACCAAAGCGGCTGCGCCGCCGCGATGGGGCTTTCCCGGCCGACCTTCCAGCGGATATTGCGTTCCGCCAGGTTCAAGGTGGCGACCGCGTTGGTCGCCGGACAACAGATTATTTTTGAGGGAGGAAGCTATACAATGAAGAACAGGGTATTCGAGTGCGTGGATTGCGGGCAGCGTTGGGAGGAGCCGCCGTGTACAGCCGGCGGCCGGCACGGGTACGAGATTGCCTGCCCCAAATGCGGCGGGATGAAGAAGATGAAGGTGGCCGAGGACGGCACGAGTACGGCGTGCGGCGGCGGGCACCACGGGCACGGGCATGCTCACGGCCAAGGCCACGGATGCTGCGGAGGGCGCTAGGATGTTGGAGTTCGAGCGCACGGTGACTGCGCCGGGCGGCGACGCGGCGGTGAATGTTTTCACCGATACGGAGAAGGGCCATGTGGTTTATCTGTCGCACACCGGGACGATGGTGGTGGTGGATAACGCCAAGGTCAAAGACGGCAGGACGAGGGCGGCCGGCTTTATGGTCGCCAGCAGCAGCTGCGGCAGTTGCGATGGCTGTTAGGAGGGATAGGGATGAGGATAACGGTTGTCGTGGACAACTGTATCATGCCCAAGTCGAAGAAGCCTTTCCGGGCGGAGCACGGCTTGTCGCTGCTCATCGAGACGGGGGGCGGACGGTTCCTTTTCGACGCCGGGCAGAGCGAGGTTGCGACGTTTAATCTTGCCCTGCTGGGCGTCCGCCCTGCGGATCTGGACGCGATAATCCTCAGCCACGGCCACTACGACCACACGGGCGGTCTGGCGGCCGTGCTTGTCCAGGCCGGGAAGAGGCTGCCGGTGTACTGCCACCCTGAGGCATTCGCCAACCGTTATTCGGAGGCCGGCGGGGTGACCCGCTTCGCCGGGATGCCACACGCCAGGGAGCAACTGGTTTCTCTCGGGGCGGATTTCCGCCCGGTGGCGGAACCGACCGAACTGGCGCCTGGGCTGACGATAAGCGGCTCCATCCCGCGGGAAACGGGGTATGAGACCGGCGACCCGTTTCTTAAGGCCGCGGGAGCGGACGGCTGCTGCGGCGGCGAGCACGATACGGTGCCGGACGATATGGCCATTTTTCACGCCGGCGACAAGGGGCTGACGGTGATAAGCGGCTGCGCCCACGCGGGGATCGTGAACGTCATCAGGCACGGCCTGGCGGTGACGGGCTGCAGCCGGCTGCACGCCATCGTCGGCGGCACTCACCTGGACCCGGTGGCGAAGGGCCAGCAGGAAGCGACGCTGGCGGAGCTGGAGCGGCTGGAACCTTCGCTGGTGGCCGCGAACCACTGCACCGGTTTTTATATGCTGGCCAGGCTGTATGGGATTTTCGGCGCGAAGTTCGTGCCAGCGTTCGTGGGCACGGTGATCGAAGTATAGAAGGATAAATATTACAATGACAAAAAACACGCATTGGCAAAATGCGTGTTTTTTGTAATGTTTTCCATTTAAACAAAATTTTCCTAAAAATGTAAAATTTAGGACTGGAGTCCCGGATAATTGGGACTGTGGCTGGTAACCAAATTTTTACGAAAATGATATTGTTATGACAGAAGGATTTTACCTGAGCACGCAGAAGTAGAACGTATGTTCGATATATGCGGAGGTAGGGGGAAATGAAATACCGACTATGCACGTTTTCCCCGGCGGTGAAGTGGATCCGCGACCGAGAGGGGGTTTACTGGGTTAACCGCGAGCACCTCGAAGAGTTTTTGCGTATATATTGCCCGGATAGAAAGTAGTCGGCGATGGACTACTTTTTGTTTCTGGCGAGGATGGCGATTATTTGTTCGAGGTCTTCGGGCGGCAGGCCGCTGTCTTTGATCTTTTTGCCGAGGGCGATCCAGGGGAGGTTGTCGCCGGACATGATGAATTTGAGGATGTCTTCCGGGGTGTCGGCTGGGAGGATATCGGCCGGCAGGACGACGTCGTCGAGGTAGAAGAAGTTTTTGTCCTTGATTTTGAGCCCCTGGCAAAGTTTGACGACGGTGGCTTCGCGCGGGTATTTTATGATGCCGTTCTCCAGCTCGGAGATGGTTGATTGCTTGACGCCGGTGACTTTTTCGGTGTGGGTCATCGACCAGTTCAATGCTTCCCTGACCGCCCGCAGGCGTTCGCCGTGAAATTCCATGCTAAGGCCTCCATTAGTCGAATGCAAAGGGTTTAATTGTTGGTATACTTCGGCTTGTTCGATAGTTAACCTTTTCGAACAAGTCGATATTAATGCGGAAATAATTATTAAAAATCGGAAAAAGATATTGACTTCAATCGAAAAAGTCGATAATATTTAAATTGAAAGCAATGTAATTCGAAATGATTCGATTGGGGGCCGTTGCGCCGCTGCGAACGATGGAGGTGCCGTGTGGCGAGGATAAGCCTGTCGCTGTATGAGGAGGAAGGATTGCCGGTGGAGGTCCAGGGAGAGCGGTTTGCTTTTGGCGAGGTCGTTTATTTTACGCTGGGAGGATTCGGCACAGCCGATATGGTGTGCCTCCATTTGAGCCCGGCGCAGTTGGCTGCGGTGGGGTCGGCGATCGCCGTTTACCGGGAAAGGGCGGCGGGGCCGGGGGAAGCGGGGCGGCGGGATTGAGGCTGGGCGACCGGCGTCTGGAGCCGCCGCGCGAGCCGCGGGAAGCGGGGTTGTGCTGCGGCTGCGGGGAGGCGATTCTCGCCGACGAGGAGTGGCTGGTGTTCGAGAGCGGCAGGATGATTCACGCTCAGCAGGATTGCAAGGTGCGGTTGGTCGACCGGATGCTGGGACTGTGTTGAGGGGCGAGAGGAGGGGTATGTTGTGCGGAGGTTTGTCTGTCCCTGCTGCGAGCGGGTGTGGTACAGCGCGGCGCTGGTGGACAAGCCTTGCGAGGTTTGCGGCGCAAGGCTTGAGGAGATGAAGGGGGTTAACGGGGAGCAGGGCGGGGAATGAGCGGCGGGCGGCATTTTCGCGAGGCGCTGCCGCCGAGCCGCTGGGAGGCTGCAGGTTTGTTCCTGCGCAGCCTGGCCGCGCGGCGCGGGTGCGGGAGGCTACGGGTGGGAATGTTTCTCCGCGAGTACCGAAGCGGACGAATATCTGACAGACAGGCCGGGGGTGAGGAGTGTGATCGCTGACGGCGGGGCGGAGGAGCTGCTGATGGCGCTTTTCCGGCAGGCGCGGGACGATCTGGAGACGATTTTCGCGCGGGTGATGCTGCTGCGGAAGGCCTGCGGGCGCGGCTGCCTGGCACAGCACGTGGCGATGTACGGTCTACCGCTGGCGACGGAGGATGAACGGTCGGCGCTGTGGTGGTACGAGGGCCGGCGCGGTTTGCCCGCGGACCTGGCGGCGATGGTGGGGACGATCGTTCAGTTCCGGAGGCACTGCCAGAGTTGTTGCCAATTGACGGGGAGGGGCGAGGATGGGCGACTGGTACAGCGACGCCGCGTTGGAGGATTTGCTGGAGAGTTACCCGGTGATAAAGGCTCAGGCGGCGATCGAGGCCGAGGAGCTGAAACATCTCTTCCCGAACTGTACGACAGGGTGCGATGGAAAGCTCCGCGGCGGCGAGGCGCCGGACGGCACGGGGGCGTTTGCGGTGCGGAGGGAGGAGCGGTCGCGGAGTATGCGGCGGGCGAAGGCGGTCGAGATCGCCTGTGAGGCGCTGTCGGAGCAGGAACGGGAGCTGGTGCGGCTGATGTATTTCGAAGGGTGGGGCGGGCGTCATGTCAGCCTGCATATGGGGGTGCGGCGGTCGCGCCTGTTCGGCATTCGCCGCAGTGCGCTCGATAAGCTGGCGGAGATACTGCTGTGAGGAGTGAGCGGGAGGCTTTAGCCCCTTGACAAAAGGCGCCGGCGGGTTATAGACTGATTTAAAGGCGTGCCCCTCGCCAGCGGTGAGGGGCCGCTTGCTTGATAGCCGGCAGGCCGGACGGAGGAGGAAGGTATGGGTCGGTGGGCTTATTGGCTGATCGCTGCGGCGGCTGTGCTGTGGGGCGTTATCGCGGTGTTCGTCAAGGGCTTGACTTCGTACGGTTTTTCGCCCCTCCAGGTGGTGGCCGTGCGGGCGGCGATCAGCGCCGCCGGGCTTGTGGCTTACGCGGCGGTAATGGACCGGAAGGCGCTGGTGATCAGGCCGGCGGACGGCGGTTATTTCGTCGGTACGGGTATCGTTAGTATTATTTTTTTCAACTGGTGTTATTTTACGGCTATCGAGACGACTTCGGTCGGGGTGGCGGCCGTTCTCCTTTATACGGCGCCGGCGTTCGTGGCCGTTTTGTCCCGGGCGGTGTTCGGGGAGCGGATTACGGGACGGAAGGCGGCGGCGGTGGCGGTCACTTTTGTTGGCTGCGCGCTGGTGGTGGGGCTGCTGCCCGGTTTTTCGGGCGCGGTGCGCCCGCTGGGCTTGCTTGCCGGCCTGGGGGCCGGGGTGGGCTACGCTTTGTACAGTATTTTCGGCAAGCTGGCGCTGCGCAGGTACGGGGCGCTGACGGTAACGACGTATACTTTTGTTTTTGCGGCGGCGGCTATTCTGCCGTTCAGCGGGCTGTGGGAGCAGCGGGGACTGTTCGCCGCCTGGCAGGTCTGGGGGTATGGCGCCGGGCTGGGGCTGTTTTCGACGGTGCTGGCTTATCTGCTGTATACCGTTGGCCTGAAGTATGTCGAGCCGGGTCGGGCGGCGGTAACGGCGACGCTCGAGCCGCTGGTCGCGGCGGCGCTGGGGGCGGCGGTGTTCGGCGAGGCGCTGACAGGCTGGCAACTGGCGGGTATGGCGCTGGTAATCGCGGCTGTGGCGGGCGTGCAGAAACGGACGGGATGAACTCCGTCGAATGAGATGATAAGACGGGACGCGGACAGGAAGGGGAAGGACATGAACGAGGAGGAACGCCGCGCCGGGGAAGAAGCTGAGACTGGCAGGCAGCCGGAACCGCTGCCGGATATCAATCCCTGGCGGGATATTTTTTTCCGGCCCCGGGCGACGACCCGCTGGCTGCTGGCCCGCGAGACGGCTGAGTCGGCGCAGATGATGTGGCTGTCTTTCACGGCGCTGTTTATCGTGATGCTGTTCCTGGCGGTGATTTTCAAGCCGGAGAGCCAGGGCGGCGCGGTGACGAAGATGCAGTTGGTGATTTTCACGCCGGTGATTTTTGCGCTGTCGTGGATTTATTACATCGTGGAGAGTTATCTGCTGTGCGCGCTGAGCAGGCTGATGGGCGGCCGGTGCGAGGTGTGGGAGATGCGGGTGGTGAATGCTTTTACGACGGCGATTCCCGGTGCGTTCCTGGGCTTCGTGCAGTTGGGGGTGTTTCTGCTCTTCGACCGCAAGGGGCTGGTGACCACGCTGGTGGATAATGTCGTCCTGGTGTGGTCGGCGTATATCACGTTGGGCGGCATCGCGGCGGCGGCGGGTATCCCCGCATGGCGGGCGCTGGTGGTGTATGTGGCGTCGGCGGGGGTGTGGCTGGCGGGCTTTTGGATCGCCTCCCTGCTGCTGCCGGGGGTGGCCGGGCTGCTGCCGAAATAACGCAAGAGGATACGGGCAAATATAGAGGGACTGCGGCCGGCGGGCTGCAGTCCCTGTTTGCGATCGGCGATCAAAGGGTGCGGAGGAGTTTGGCGGGCGGGGTGTCGCTGCTTTGGCCGTAGTAGATGATGTTAAGAAAGCGCACCGGCCTGTCGGCGAGGTTGCGGTAGAAGTGGGGTTTGTCGGCGTGGGTGTGGATGGCGTCGCCGGTTTCGAGCCGGTAGGCGTCGCCGCCGATGGTGATTTCGATCGCGCCTTCGATGAGGAAGATGTATTCTTCGGAGTGGGTGGCGTGGGGGTCGGAGGCGTGGGAGGCGCTGGGGTCGAGGGTGACAAAAAATATTTCGAAGTGACGGTCCTGCTCGAAGGGGAAGAGGGGGAAGATTTTGACGCCGGCGGCGTCGTCGATGACGGGCGGGATATCTGCGGAGCGGACGATCTCGACGGGATTGCGCTTTTCGGTGATCAGTTCGCTGAAAGGGATGCGGAGTCCGAGGGCGACTTTCCATAATGTGGCTACGGTGGGGTTGGATTCGCCGCGTTCGATCTGGCTGACCATGGCCTTGCTGACTCCGGAGAGCTCGGCGACCTTATCGAGGCTGAGGCCGCGCTGTTTGCGGATTTCGGCCAGGTTGGCGCCGATGACGGCAGACAGGTTTTCCATTGGATTTTTCCTCCGGACAGCGTATGTTATATTGTACGTATGTCAACGATAACATATATGGGAAGTATTTACAAGTGAGGCGTTTTATCGGCTGGCAATTCTGGGTGGAGAGGATAAAAGGAACGACGGATGCTCAGCCGTCGTTCCTTTTATGAGGTGGGTTATTTGTTCTTGCCGTTGTTTTTGCCATGTTTGCCGGGCTTGTGGTCTTTGTCGTTATTGTCGTCCTTGTTGGACTTGCCGTGATTGTCTTCTTCTTCGATGTCGAAGCCGATCTTGATCCTGAGTTCGTCGGCGTCATTATCGAATTTTCCGTCGCGGAGGATATTGTCTGACTTGTCGGCGGCGCCGCGCAGTTTCACTCCAAGGGTTTTGGCGATTTTTCCCCAGCCCATCTTTTCGTCGAAACGAAGGTGGAGAATGTGGCTAACCGGATAGCCGGAAGAGTGAGCGAGGCTGTAAGCGAGAGCGATTTCTCCGTGTCCCATGTTGCGGGTTGTTTTGAGTTCGCTGATTTCGTATACTGTAACCGGGATGTCGAGGATACGGAAGATGAGGTTGGCCAAGGAGGCTTCGGGCGAGTTCTCGACGACGACGACGCCAGCGGCTTGAGCAACAGCGGCGGTTCCGGAGACGCCAGCGACAAGGGTGAGGAAGGCGAAGAGGATGAACAGGGAGAGGATTTTTGTGTGGCGCAGCAAGGGAAACACCTCTCTTCAAAAGTGTGGCGGCCGGCATAAGCCGTGCCTTTCTTAAACTAGCGTACCATTCCTTGACTGGCTAGTCAAATTCTGGCTGGCAGAGAAAAACAGGGAGAAGCGGTGAAAACGGTCGGCAGGCGCGACTGAGACAGATAAAAAGGATAGATTTGACTGGTTAGTCAGCATTGGCGGAGAATGAGCGTGAGGGAAGTGGAGGCGCGGGACGCGTGTAAATAAGCGAGAGGTATAAAAAACGAGGAGGTAAAGGAAAATGGCGAAGAAGAAGCTGGGCAACAGGCCGTTTCTGTACCCCTACCCGGTGGTGCTGGTGGGGACGGAGGTGGAGGGGAAGGCGAATTTCCTGGCGATCGCTTTCTGCGGGATCGTGAATATGAACCCCGGCATGCTGGCTATCGGCATCGCCCGGGGCCACCACAGCACGAAGGGACTGCTGGCCAACAAGGCTTTCAGCGTGAATATCCCGTCCGAGGGGATGCTGGCGGCGACCGATTACGCGGGGATGGTGTCGGGGAGCAAGGTGGATAAGAGCGGGCTGTTCGAGGTGTTCCACGGCGAGGTGGCCGGGGCGCCGATGATCAGGGAGTGCCCGCTGAGCATGGAGTGCAAGGTGCGCGAGGTGCTCGATATGGGCGGCAACGATTATGTCGTGATCGCCGAGATCGTGGAGACGCACGCCGGGGAGGAGTATCTGACAAACGGGATGCCGGATGTGACGAAGATGAAGCCGGTGGTGTTCTCGATGTTCGACAACCGCTACTGGGGCCTCGGCCAAATGCTCGGCAACGGCTGGAGCCTGGGCAAGGATTATAAACCGAAAGAGTAATATAAACGGAAAGCCGCCTGTGAGGCGGCTTTTGTGTTTGGGGTGAGAAAAAATACAATTATTTTTGTGTTATTCCAGGAAGATGGGAATAATTAGAGAAGATATAGGTATTATAATCTTGCAGTTTTTTCTTTGGAGGGGCTACAATGATTAAACCAACTGCGATGGAAATGCACTTTGCACACTATCCTTCAGAGATACCTATTGCGAAGGCTCTCGATGAAGGTTTTGATGTTGACTATGCTCAGATCTATAGAAGAAATAATATCGAGTTGAGCTATTATTTCTTAGGAGCAAAGACTCAGTTTAAAGAGCGATTTGGACTAGAGCAAGAGATATTAGCTATCTACGATTCGCATGAAAAGCCTGATGCTCGCATATTTAGTGCTATTGCGGACCTTCTGAATAAATCGATAAAAACTCGGATTGATCCAGCTATTGTACTCATAATTATCGAAGGGGACTTAACTGATATTCAGCCAATGCTTGATAAAAATAAAGAAATAGCATTTGTTGTGATTAAAAAAGATAATCTCCTTTATCGCCATAAATCGCCTTTCTTTTTGAGAAGAGAAATCACAAAAGTAATTGGAAGCATGGATTTATATAGTATGTCTTCACCTCTAGAAACTGATACATACCTATTTGGTAGAGAAGACTTATTAGGCAAAGCGGTTAATAAAACGTGCCATAAACGTGAAAATTGGGGAATATTCGGTTTGCGAAAAACGGGAAAAACTTCTGTGCTTTTTGCCTTACAACGTAGATTTAATAATATCAATGTCCTAGGTGTATATTTGGATTGCCATAAGCCAATATATAGATATAGATGGTGGAGATTATTAGAATATATTGCTTTTAAGATAGCTACGGATGATGAAGTTATTAAACAAGTTACTATAAGTCCTGATTTTTATAAAGGTTTTACCGAGGATAATTGTCTTGAAAAGTTTGAAATTCTTATAAAAAATCTTGGTTCGTATTTTAAGCAAATTATTATAATGTTTGATGAGATTGAGTATATTACTCCAACCATTTCTATGTGGGGAGCTACTCATTGGGATGAAGATTTTGTTCCATTCTGGCAAACTTTGCGATCATTACATCAAGAAACACATGGATTTGTGTGTTTTATTGTTGCTGGAGTAAACCCTTATATTACAGAAAATGCATATATTAATAATAAACAAAACCCGATTTTTCAACTTATTCAACCTACTTATTTAAACCCTTTACCCCAACCTGTAGTGAGGAATATGGTTAGAAGTATTGGGAAGTATTTGGGAATGAAATTTGATGAAGAGGTGTATGCGTTCCTTACCGAAGAGTTTGGTGGGCATGCATATCTAATCAGGTTAGCATGTAGTGAATTGTATAAATATTCTCATGAGAAATTAAATGATTACGAATATATCTTTAATATTCAATCTTTCTATACGTATGATGGTCAAATAAAAAACAGACTCAAAAGTCCATGTATGGAAATTGTTCTATCTCTTATGTGGTGGTATCCGGAAGAATACGAGTTACTAAAAATAGTATGTGATGGTGACTTCAGCTTTGTGAAAGAATATATAGACACTAATCGGATTAATTGTTCTCATATTATCAGCTATGGGTTATTAGATGAAGCAACATACGACTTTAATATAAAAATTCTAAAAACATATATTAACGCATATGGGGAAGAGTGGGCGAGCCAAGTTTCACCATTTAAACGAAGTGGTTTCACAGAAGAATTACTTCCTTTACAAGCTAATATCGAAGTATTATCACAAATTTATTCCGCAAGAGCTCAACTTGAACAAGATTTACGAAATATTGTCTATGTTTATTTAGGCACTTCGGTAGGTTTTGAGCCAATAAAAATCGCGCAAAAAATTTGTGAAGGCCTAAAATCTGAAGATTCGCGAGAGTTGTTTTTTGGTCGAGACGCTCGTAGTGTGATGCATGAGTTATATTTTACGGATTTACATTCAATCATTGGAAAGCATTGGGCTATATTCGTTGAGTTGTTCGAAAATCAGAAGACACGATTCGATATGAATATGGAGACTATTGCAAAATACCGTAATGACGAAGCTCATGTTAAACCTATTTCAGACACTGAATTATTGAACTTTAAAAATAGTATTTCTTGGATACAACATTACGTGCAAAAATTTAAATCGCATATAGCGTAACGATTTTAGTTGTGGTAGGCCGTTCAGAAGTGCCCAGATGCAAGGCGCACCGGAGGCTGACACCGGAAGCGTACACGAACGTACGCTGAGGATGGCAGCCGAGGAGCAACGCCGCAGATGGGCGCTTATGGGCGGCCTCATTGTTTTGGCACTTAATAATCGAAGAACATGCGCTGGATGGAGGTCGGGTCACTCGTCTTCGTGAGCGCGAGCATGAGGAGGACGCGAGCTTTTTGGGGATTGAGGGTGTCGGCGGCAATGAAGCCGCAGTCGTCGTCGCAGACGGCGCTGTTGCGGGTGACGATGCCGCTGGAGACGCGGGTGCTGCGGGTGATGACGATGCCGCGGCGGGCGAGGGCGATGAGGTTTTGGCGGGTGCCTGCCGACATGCCGCCGTTGCCGACGCCGGCGACGACGATGCCTCTGGCGCCGGCGGCTACCGCGGCTTCGGCCAGGCAGCAGTCGTTGCCGACGTAGGTGTAGATGATTTCGACTTTGGGCAGGGCGGTGAGGCCGGCGAGGTCGAATTCGGCGGCGAAGGTGTGTTTGCGGGCCGGCCGGCGGTAGAAATAGGGTTTGCCGGCCTGGATATAGCCGAGGTAGCCGAGCTCCGGGGCTTTGAAGGCGTCCTGGAGGGCGGTGTTTGTTTTGGTGACGTCGCGGCTGCAGTTGATGGTGTCGTTGAGGGCGACGAGGACGCCGGCGCCGGCTGCGGCGTCGTCGGCGGCGAGGGCGACGGCGTCGTAGAGGTTCATGGGGCCGTCGGTGCTGATGACGTTGGCGGGCCGGAGCGCGCCGACCATGACGACGGGTTTGGCGCTTTTGACGGTGAGGTTGAGGAAGTAGGCGGTTTCTTCCATGGTGTCGGTGCCGTGGGTGACGACGATGCCGTCGACGGCGGGCGAGGCGAGGAGGGTGTTTATGCGCCCGGCGAGGGCGAGCCAGACGGCGTGGGTCATGTCGGCGCTGTCGAGCTGGGCGAGCTGTTCGCCGCTGACGGTGGCGATGTCCGCGAGGGCGGGGACTGCGGCGATGAGGGCGTCGATGGAGAGGAGTGCGGGTGTGTAGCAGGCGGTTTCGGTGCTGGAGGCGGCTTTGCCGGCGATTGTGCCGCCGGTGGCGAGGATGACGATGTGCTTTTTCACGCGGGCGGCACCTCCGATAAGGAGTGTTGGTAAGATTATTATAGCATTGAAGACCGCGACCATAATAGATGATTTGCAACGGACGCAATAAAAGGCGCGGATTGCCAGGCGGGCCGCAAATGAAATGGCGTGGCGGGCAGAAAGGGTTTGGGCCGGAAGGCGCCGAAGAAAACAGTAACACAGACAAGGAGATGGTACAAGATGATTCGCGCAGCGATTTTGGAGAAGCCGCTTTCCCCGCTGGTGATCCGGGAGTTTCCGGAGCCTGAACTGGAGCAGGGGGCTGCGTGGCTGGAGACGATTTACAGCGAGGTATGCGGTACCGACGTCCATCTGTATCACGGACGGCTGGCGGGGGTGCCGTACCCGATAATTCCCGGTCATATCAATGTGGGCCGGATGGGTGCGATGAACGGCGAGGTCCGCGATGTGGACGGCAATGTGCTGCGGGAAGGGGATTTGGTGACATTCCTGGATGTGCACGAGACGTGCCACGATTGCTGGTACTGTCTGGTGGCGAAGACGTCGACGCGCTGCCCGCAGCGTAAGGTTTACGGCATTACTTACGGCCTGGGCGACGGTTTTCTGGGCGGCTGGAGCAATAAGATTTACCTCAAGCCGGGGGTCAAGATCGTTAAGCTGCCGGCAGGGCTCGATCCGGCGGTGTTTATCGGCGGCGGCTGCGGCCTGCCGACGGCTTTCCACGCGGTGGAACAGGCGGGCATCAAGCTGGGCGACACGGTGGTCGTCCAGGGCAGCGGCCCGGTGGGCCTGAACGCGGCGATCCTGTCCCAGCTGGTGGGGGCGCTCAAGGTTATCGTGGTGGGCGGCCCGGCGCTGCGGCTCGAGCTGGCGCGCGAGTTCGGGGTCGACACGGTGATCAATATCGAGGCGACGAAGGCCGAGGAGCGCGTGAAGGCTGTGAAGGAGATGACCGGCGGCCGGGGCGCGGATGTCGTGATCGAGGCGACAGGGGCGCCGGGAGCGGTTGCCGAGGGGATGGCGATGGCCCGCGACGCCGGGACGTATGTGGTGGCCGGGCAGTACACCGACAACGGAGACGTGACGGTGAACCCGCACTGGCTGCTGAACAAGAAGCATCTGACGGTGAGGGGTATCTGGGGGATCGACCTCAGTCATTTTTACCGCTCGATTCTGGTGATGGGTAAATATCGCGGGCGGTTCGCCTGGGAGAAGATGGTTTCCCGCCATTACGGCCTGGAAGAGGCGAATAAGGCGATCGACGATGTCGAGCATTGCCGGGTGATGAAGGCGGTAATAAAGCCGTAGAATCAAGGAGGGCCGGATGATGAAGGGTAAGGAGTTTGTCATCAAGACCATGGAGCGGGCCGAGATCGACGTGGCGGTAGAGTGGGCGGCCCGCGAGGGCTGGAACCCGGGGCTGCATGACGCGGAGTGCTTTTATGCCGCCGACCGGGAGGGGTTTCTGCTGGGCAGCCTGGACGGCGAGCCGGTGGGCTGCGTCTCGGCGGTGAAGTACGGACACGGTTACGGTTTCCTCGGCTTTTACATCGTGGCGCCGGAGCATCGCGGCCGCGGGCTGGGTATCCAGCTGTGGCGGGCGGCGATGGACAGGCTGGCGGGCCGCAATATCGGCCTGGATGGGGTGCTGGCCCAGCAGGAGAATTACCGGAAGTCGGGTTTTCGTCTGGCGTACAAGAACGCCCGCTACGAGGGGGTTGATTTGGCCGGCGGCCGGGTTAGCGACTGTGTCGTGCCGCTGGCGGAGATGGGTTTCTCGGCGGTGACCGATTATGACGGCGCGGTGTTCGGCACCGACCGTGCCGCTTTTCTGCGGGCCTGGGTGGCCCAGCCGGGAGGCGTGGCTCTGGGCTACAGGCTCGGTGACCGGCTGGCCGGCTACGGCGTGCTGCGCCCGTGCCGGCAGGGATTTAAGATCGGGCCGCTGTTCGCGGACGACGGCGCTGTGGCTGATGAACTTTTTATCGCCCTGGCGGCGCGCGCGGGGGGCGAGCCGGTGTATCTGGATGTGCCGGAGGCCAACGCCGCGGCGCTGGACGTAGTGCGCCGCTACCGGATGAAGATGGTGTTCGCGACGGCGCGGATGTACTCGCAGCATGTACCGGCCGTGCCGCTTGAGAAGGTTTTCGGGGTGACGACTTTCGAACTCGGCTGAGGATGGAAAAAAACCTGACCGCTTATGGTCAGGTTTTTTTATTTGCGGCGGTGTTTTTCCATGAGGATGTTGAACAGGGTGGTCTTTTCGGTGAGTTTGCGGCTGAGGCGGCTGCGCTCGTCGCCGGGGGCGCAGGCGGCGAGCGCCTGCTCTAGGGTGGCGATCTCTTTTTTGAGGTCGAGCTCCACCGGCAGTTGGCCGGCGTTGCGGAGGATTTTGTAGGCGGCCCGGCGGTCGGCGGGGACGAGGGAAAGGTTGTCGGGCGGGAGGGGTTTGCCTTTGCCGGGAAGATTGTCGAATTCGCCGTCTTCGAGGGCTTCGAGGATGCGCCGCTCGGCGAGGATGTGAAGGATGTTGTCGCTCATTTTTTCACCATCCGGGGTAGCGAGTCGTGCCTTTATCATACCGCAAAGCGGCTGGGCTGAAAATAGCGGGGGGACAGGCAAATTATGGATTGACTTTTGCTTTTCTATTTGCTACTATTTAACTAGATTACTAATTAAATAGTAATCTAGTTAAATAGGTTTTTGTTGCCAGGAAGAAGGTGCGTAGTGTGGAGAAGGAATTTATCACCGTCCGTGAGGCAAGAAGTGCCGACATTCCCGGAATGTGGCGGCTGCTGCACTGCGAGGGGCGGGACCTCGACGAAGCGGCGCTTGCCGCCGCGCTTGGGAATTTCTATGTGCTTACGCGCGGCCCCCAGCTTCTCGGGGTATTTCATGCGGGGGCCATGGCTGATTCAGTGGGCTGGGCGGCCGTACATCCCTTATTTGGTCAGGAATTGGTGGAGGATATTATGGCCAAGGCGGTGAATGGTTTACTGATTAATAATGTACCTAGTCGCTGCGGGGTGAAAGAATGGAGTTTCAGCTTAACAAGAAGACGGAGTTTCCCATCTATCAGCAGTTGAAGGAGCAGATCAGGTATTTTTTGCTGAACGGCGATCTGCAGCCCGGCACGAAACTGCCGCCGCCGAAGGATTTGGCGGGTTATCTGCGGATCAACAAGAATACCGTCATCGTCGCGTATAAAGAGTTGGAAAAAGAAGGCGTTATCGTGACTAAGCATGGGCAGGGCACGTATGTGTCGGAGCATTTGCCGCCCGACCCCGGGTTCAAACGGAAGCAGGCTTTGATCGAGTTGGCCCGCGAGGCGCTGGAACGGGCGCGCGAGCTGGGGTTCGGCGCCGAGGACCTGTTTACGGTCGTTTTCAGCCAGACGGTGCTTGGGCTCGGCCCGACGAAAGCGACGCGGGTGCTGTTCGTGGAGTGCAATCCGCCGGACGTGAATTTTTATGTCGCGTCGCTTGAGAAGGAGATCAGGGTCCCGGTCGAGGGCTGTCTGCTGGCCGACCTGGCGGACAGGATGGACGACAAGGCTGCGCCCGAGATCGACGTGGTTGTGACGACGTTCTTCCACGTCGAGGATGTCAAGGCGATCTGCGAGCCGCTGGACAAGAAGGTGATTGCCATCATGCCCGCGCCGGAGATGTCGGCGTTGCTCCAGGTGGGCCAACTGCCCCCGGGGACGAAGGTTGGTTTCATCTGCGGGACGGAGGGGAGCACGGAGGCGATGTCCGGTTCGTTGGGCGCCGCCGGAATCAGGCATATCGATTATGATTGCATTCCTTATTCCGACCGCGAAGCGGTGGATAAGATGCTTGCCGAGGTTGAAGTGGTCGCCGGCTGCCGGTCGGTGGTGGAAGAGGTGCGCAAGATCGCCCCGCCGGGCGTGAGGGTGATGGAGTTCGGCAACGTTTTGGAGAAGGGCGGCGTCGAACTGCTGCGCAAGTTTCTGATGGAGCGGGACTGACGGACTGCGGCGGCAGAACGACGATCGCGGACGGGAGGAAAGACGGATGGTGATAACGGAGGTTCCTTTTTGCACGGCCGACTGGAGCGCGGTTGAGGCGACCGAGCACCCCGGGGTGACGGGGAAAGCGTTGTGGCGCACTTTCGAGATGGGCAATATCCGCGTACGGATGGTGGAATATACGCCCGGTTATCTGGCCGATCACTGGTGCAACCGCGGCCATGTGCTGCTGGTGCTCGAGGGGGAGTTGGTCACCGAGCTGGACGACGGCCGGAAGTTCACGCTGCCGGCCGGGACGAGCTACCAGGTGGCTGACGGGGCCAACCCGCACCGTTCTTCGACGGCGACGGGGGCGAAGCTGTTTATCGTCGATTGAGAGGAAACGGAAAACCGGCACGCGAACGCGTGCCGGTTTTAGTTTTTAACGGCGGCCGTTTATTGGACGAGGGCCTTTTTGAGATTCGTTAGGTTGTCGCGCATTATGCCGAGGTAGTTTTTGCCCTGCTGCGTTTCCTCGGGGGTGAGGTTTTCGACCGGGTTGAGGACGAGGAGGCTTGCGCCGGTTTCGCGGGCGATGGTTTCGGCCAGCCTGGGGCTGACGAGCGTTTCGAAGAAGATGTATTTGACTTGGTGCTCGCGGCAGAATTTGACGACTGAGGCCATTTTGTCGGGGGTGGGTTCGCTGTCGGGGGAGAGGCCCATGATCGGCAGCTGCTTGAGGCCGTAGCGTGCGGCCAGGTAGCCGAAGGCGGCGTGGCTTGTGACGATTTCGCGGCGAGGCAGGCCGGCAAGGGCGGTCTGGTATTCTTGGTCGAGTTTGGCGAGCTCGCGGATGTAGCCGGCGGCGTTTTGCCGGTAGTAGTCTGCGTTTTGGGGGTCGGCGGCGGCGAGGGCGGCGGCGATGGCTTCGACTTCTTTCTGGGCGAGGAGCGGGTCGAGCCACATGTGGGAGTCGGTATGGGTGTCGTGGGGTTTGGCGTTTTTGTCGCCGCTGCCGTGGTCGTGGCCGTCGTCGTCCGCGGGTTTGAGCAGCGGGATTCCCTGGCTGACGGCGACTGCCTTGGTGGCGCCGAGGGTTTCGGCGGTGAGGAGTTTGTCGATGGTTTCGAAGCCGGCGCCGTGGTAGAGGAAGAGGCGCGCCGCCCGGATGGCGACGATTTCCCTGGCGGTGGGCTCCCAGTCGTGAGGCTCCGCACCCGGCGGCATGAGCTGGGTGAGGTCGATTTTGTCGCCGCCTACCTGGCGGGCGAATTCGTAGACGGGGTAGACGGAGGCGACGACTTTGAGCTTGGCGGGCGGCGCCGTCTGGGCGGGGGCGCGGGTTTTGGCGCCGCAGCCGAGGGTGAGGGCGAGGATGAGGGTGAGGGCGCCGATTAGGCAATGCTTTTGAAGACGGTTCATGGTAAGCCTCCTGTTTTGTCAGCCTGCGGGGCGGCAGGTGCGGCAGTAACCGTAGAATTCGAGGGAATGGGAGACGACGGTGAAGCCGCGTTCTTCCGCCTGGGCGATTTTATGGGGGATGACGGGGCAATAGTCGATGCACTCGGCCTGTCCGCAGGCGAGGCAGATGAGATGGTGATGGTGGTTGTCGGCGACGATTTCGAAGACACTGCCGCCGCGGCCTGGCAGGTTGACCTGGTTGACGATGCCGAGGCGGATGAGGAGGGTGAGGTTGCGGTATACGGTGTCGAGGCTGACGTCGGGAGCCTGACTTTTGACGTGGCTGTGGATTTCCTGCGCGGTGGGGAAGGGGGCGCAGGCCTGCAGGGCGGCTATGACGGCGCGCCGCTGCGGGGTAAGCTTGAAGCCTTTGCTGCGCAGGAGGTGCAAAAAGTCATTCATAATAATTCTCCCAAATAGTAATATTACTATTTACCATTTTATACTGTTTATGCATGGCCGGCAAGGGTGATTTTGGCGAGGGGGGCGGCCGATTTCGGCAGTTGTTGGAAGGAATACGCGGCGTGTGTGTAGTAATTATTGGTGTCGGATTTCGACGAATTAACGCGAGCGGACGGGAAAGCGGGGATGGGATGAGCCGGGTGTCCGAGGGACTGAGTTGGCTGTTGATTTTCCCGTATGCTTATTTGGCTTATTTCCTGGGGAAGATGATCGGCGATAGTGCAAGGACGCCGCAGGTTGCGGCTGCTTTGTTCTGGGCGTATCTGGCCGTATACCCTGTCGCTGTGGTTGTGTTCAACTTTATGACGAGAAGGCTTAGGGCACGGGGGAGAAGGAAACTGGCCCTGGCGGCGAGCCTGGCGCCGTACGCGGTGCTGGCGACGGCGTGGGTGGCGTTTGCCGCTTTCGTCGGTGTGCTTTGCAGGTTGGGCTGATTTAGGGGACCGCGACTGGCGAATTTTTTCGGGAGAGGTTCTGATGAGTTTTCTTGCCCGTAATGAGTATCTGCTCGGCGAGATAGACTATTATCACGGACAGGTCTGCGCCCGTCTGACTGACGACCGCTGGTCGGAGAATTACCGACGGATTTGGAAGGTTGTCTGTCTGCAGTTGTGCTGGGATGAATATGACGATACCGCTGGGACGGGGGAACGGCTGGTGCGGGCGTTGCTGCGCCGTACCGGCTACGGGCGGCAGTGGCCGCTGGACAGCCCGGTGCTGAACGGACCGCTCGGTTTGTCGCGTACCGAGAGTATCGCCTGCAGGACGTTGTTCGGGTTCGATCTCATCACCGACGGCTGGGGCGACTGGGAGCCGCTGGCGCGGGGCGTGTCGGAGGCGGGGGAGACGCTGCTGGTGTTGCGGCTGCTTCCGTATCTGGAGTATTTGCTGGAAGTGGGGGCGGGCAACGGTTATTATTCTTTCCTGGCAGCGCAGAACGGGGTGGCGGTGACTGCGTTTGAGACTTCGCCGCTGGAGTACAAACAGCTGCGCGCCGGGGCAGCTCTGAACGGGTTCGCTAATATCAAGGCGCCGGTGTGCTCTACCGGCGAATCGGCCGCGGGCGGGGCTTTGTATCTTGACGACGGCCCGCGGGTGAAGCCGCTGCTGCTGGCGGATTATCGGGCCGCCGGCTCGCTCGTGAGGCTTGCCGCGGCTGGGTTTGACCTGGCGCTGCTGCAGGGAGCGGCCGACTGGCTGGCGTCGTACGACGCCCCTGTGCTGCTGGTGATGGGCGGGAACGGCCCGGACGGCGGCCCGCAGGGGCGCGTGCCGGCGGAGGTGAAGGAGCTGGCGAAGTACGATTATAGTCTGTACGCGGTCAGCCGCGAGCCGGCGCACGCCGCGCCGCTGCTGACGCCGTTGGCGGGCGCGGTGCACCGTGCGACGGTCAGTTTCCTGGCGTTGCCGCCGATGGCCCAGGATCTGGCCGAGCAGCTGACGAAGCCTGTCGATATGAGGGTGCTTACGCCGACCGCCAAGCTGGAGAATCTGTTTTATTTCGTGAAGAATTCGTTCGAGGCGCTGTAGGATCGGGCGCCCCGCCAACGTTCCTGGGGCGTCGTTCGCGCGCAAAAAAAAGTTGTTTTTTTTCCTGGGGCGAGCAGGGGGAATGTGCCTACGTGGTGAATCGTTGTCTAGTAATGCTTTTCCATGTCGTAAAACACGAACAGGAGGTCAAATCGGGAATGAAGAACAGGTACGTTATTCTGGCTCTGGCTTTGGTCTTGGCGGCCGCGCTGGTGCTGGGAGGCTGCGGCGGCGATAAGAAGCCGGCGGCGCCGGCAGCCCCGGAGAAGATGAAGGTGGCGTTCGTTTACATCGGGCCGGTCGGCGACGCAGGCTGGACTTACGCTCACGAACAGGGCCGCAAGTATCTCATGGAGAAAATGCCGGATATTCAGTCGACGATTATCGAGTCCGTGCCGGAAGGCGCCGACTCCGAGCGGGTTATCACCCAGCTCGCCGAGCAGGGCCACAAGGTGATTTTCACCACCAGCTTCGGCTATATGGATCCGACGATCAACGTCTCGAAGAAGTATCCCAATATTGTGTTTATGCATTGCTCGGGCTTTAAAACCGCCGCGAATGTGGGCACTTATTTCGGCCGCATCGAAGAAGCCCGCTACCTGACCGGCATCGCTGCCGGCAAGGCTACGAAGAGCAATGTTATCGGCTATGTGGCCGCTTTCCCGATTCCGGAGGTCGTCCGCGGCATCAACGGTTTTACCCTGGGCGTGCGTTCGGTCAACCCCAATGCCAAGGTAAAAGTCATCTGGACCAATACCTGGTACGATCCGGCGAAGGAAAAGCAGGCGGCTGTTTCGCTGCTTGACGCCGGCGCGGATGTCATCGCGCAGCACCAGGATACCCCTGGCCCGCAGCAGGCAGCCGAGGAGAAGGGCAAGTTCAGCATCGGTTATAATACCGATATGAGCAAGATGGCGCCCAAGGCGGTGCTGACTTCGGCGGTTTGGAACTGGGGCCCGTATTATGTGAAGGTTGTCGATTCCGTCAAGAAGGGCACCTGGAAGAGCGAACAGTACTGGGGCCATATGAGCGACGGCATCACGGATATCTCGCCTCTCGGACCGATGGTTCAGGAGGATACCAAGAAACAGATCGCCGACGCCAAGGCTAAGATCATGAAGAACGAACTGAACATTTTCGCCGGCCCGCTCAAGGATCAGACCGGCGCGGTCAAGGTGCCGGCCGGCCAGGCGCTGTCCGACAAGGATCAGCTGGGCTGGAGCTGGTTTGTTGAAGGCGTAGACGGCACGATCCCCAAATAAGGATTATAAATAATGCGCTTGACGGAGAGCTGGCAGGCTTCGGCCTGCCGGCGCTCTGCGTTTTAGCCAGCGGAGGAAATGCATGGTAAAGCCAATTATCACGATGCGGGGGATGTATAAACGCTTCCCCGGCGTGTTGGCCAACGATAATATCGACATGGATATTTACCCCGGCGAGATCCACGCTCTCCTCGGGGAGAACGGCTCGGGGAAAAGTACGCTGATGTGCGTTTTGTCGGGTTTGTATATGCCTGACGGGGGCACGGTCTGCGTGAACGGCGAGGAGAAGAGGTTCCGCTCGCCGCGCGACGCCATCGCTTGCGGGATCGGTATGGTCCACCAGCATTTCAAGCTCGTGGAGCCATTTTCGGTGGCCGAGAATATCGCGATGAGCGGGCAGCATGGCTCGTTCATGCTTTCAACAGAGAAAATGACGGCCGATATCGCCGAACTTGGCGATAAATACGGCTTGGCGATAAAACCGGAGGCGAGCGTGTGGCAGCTTTCGGTGGGGGAGAAGCAGCGGGTGGAGATCGTCCGCATGCTTTACCACGGTTCGCGGGTGCTGATCCTCGACGAACCGACGGCGGTGCTGACTCCCCAGGAGGCAGCCGAGATGTTCAAGACGCTGCGCCGCATGGCGGCCGACGGCTGCGCGATCGTGTTTATTACCCATAAGCTCAACGAGGTGTACGAGCTTGCCGACCGGGTTACGGTGCTGCGGGGCGGCAAGGTGACCGGCGCTTTGGGCCGCAATCAGCTCGATACGAAGAAGCTTGTCTGGATGATGGTCGGCCGGGATGTCGTTTCCCAGTACGAGCGGGATGTTGTGCCGGAAGGCCGGCCGGTGCTGGAAGTGAATAAGGCGGTAGCATTCAACGATATGGGGATGTACGGCCTGAAAGATCTGTCGCTGACCGTCAACGAGGGTGAGATTTTCGGCATTGCCGGGGTCGCCGGCAACGGTCAGCGGGAGCTGGCCGAGGTGATCACGGGGCTGCGCCGGATGGCGGACGGGACGGTCAGGCTGTATGACGAGGATGTGACGAATTTCCGCCCGGCGGATATGATCGCCCGCGGCGTGAGCTATGTGCCGGAAGACCGCCTGGGGGTTGGCCTGGTGCCCGAGCTGTCTGTGCTGGAGAATCTGCTGTTGAAGAGTTATCAGCAGCCCGAATTTTCCGGCCGTTGGCTGCTCGACGGCAAGGCGATCCGCGAGCGGGCGGCTAAGCTTGTTAAAGAATACAAGGTGCAGGTTTCGAGTCTCGACCAGCCGGTGAGGATGCTTTCCGGCGGTCATTTGCAGCGTTTGCTGCTAGCCAGGGAGATCGCCGAGAAGCCGAAGCTGATGGTGGTGGTGTATCCCGCCCGTGGCCTCGATGTGGGGGCGACGGAGGCGGTTCATCGCCTGCTGCTCGATCTTAAGGCCGAGAAAACGGCCGTGCTGCTTATTTCCGAGGACCTTGACGAGATTATGAAACTGGCCGACAGGGTTGGCGTGCTGTATAACGGCCAGCTGGTGGGCGAGTTTCCGGTGGAAGAGGCGGATATCGAAAAAATCGGCCTGCTGATGGCCGGATCGGGAACGGGGGGAGGGAAGGCCGATGCTTATGAGGTTTGAAAAGCGCCTGGCGCCTTCGCCGTTCATGACGGTGGCGGTGCCGGTGATTTCGGTGGTGCTGGCGCTGCTGTTCTGCGCCGCTTTCCTGGCGCTTACCGGCCGTCATCCCTTCGAGCTGTATTTCGCGATGCTGGAGGGTGCGCTGGGTTCGGCGTACGGCCTGTCGGAGACGACGGTCAAGGCCATTCCGCTGATGCTGTGCGGTCTGGGCGTCTCGCTGGCATATCGCATGCAACTGTGGAATATCGGCGCCGAGGGCCAGCTTCATCTGGGGGCGCTCGCCGCGACCTGGGTGCCGCTGACTTTTCCGAATCTGCCGGCGTTCATTATGCTGCCGTCGATGGTGGCGCTCGGCATGGTCGCCGGGGCGCTGTGGGCGCTCGGCCCGGGGTATCTGAAGGTAAAATGGCGGGTCAACGAGATTATTACGACGTTGATGCTCAATTATGTGGGCATACTATTGGTTAATTATTTCGTTTACGGTCCATGGCGCGATCCCAAGGGTTTCAATTTTCCGCTGACGGCGGAGTTTCCGCCTGCGGCGCTGCTGCCGACCCTCGGCGGTTCGCGGATCCACGTCGGCCTGTTGCTGGCGTTGGCGCTAGTGGTATTGTTTATCGTTATTTTCCGCAATTCCCGCTGGGGCTACGAGATCAAGGTGATCGGCTCTAGCGAACGGGCGGCGCGCTACGCGGGCATGGACATCAAGCGCAATATGCTGCTGGTGATGGCGCTGTCCGGCGCGGTGTGCGGCCTGGCAGGCATGTCGGAGGTAAGCGGCATCGCCGGGAGGCTGCAGCCGGGCCTTAGTCCGGGCTACGGTTACACGGCGATCATCGTCGCCTGGCTGGCGCGGCTGAATCCGATCGCGATCGTGCTGGTGGCCGGGATGTTCGGCGTACTGCAGGTGGGCGGTTATATCGTGCAGACCTTCGGGGTGCCGGCGTCGATGGTGGCGATGATCCAGGGGGCTGTACTGTTTTTCGTGATCGGCGGCGAGATGTTCGCCAATTACCGGGTTGTTTTCCCGGGCTTGAAGGGGGCGGCAAAGGCGGATGAGTGAGCAGTCGATAATCATATCCATTCTCGCGGCCGCCGTGACCGCGGGCACGCCGATCCTGTACGCGGCGCTCGGCGAGCTTCTCACCGAGCGGGCCGGTATTCTAAACCTCGGTGTCGAGGGAATAATGCTTGTGGGGGCGGTGTCGGGTTTTATCGCCGCCGTGGCCACGGGCAGCTGCTGGTGGGGTCTGCTGGCCGCGATGGCGGCCGGCGGGGCGGTGGCTTTCATCCACGGGGTGCTGACGATCACGCTGCGGGCCAACCAGACGGTGAGCGGCTTGGCGCTGACGCTTTTCGGCACGGGCCTGTCAGGGTATCTGGGCAAGTCGTATATCGGCATGCCGGTGCCGCAGGCTTTTAAGGCTACGTCACTGGGGCCGCTGTCCGATATACCTTATATCGGCCCGATTCTGTTCCAGCATGACGTGCTGGTGTACGCCAGCTATCTGCTGGTGCCGGCGATGGCGTTTTTCATTCACCGCACGCGTCCCGGCCTTATTCTGCGGGCGATCGGCGAGAACCCGGCGGCCGCCGACGCGCTGGGCTTCAAGGTTTTTTCGCTCAGGCATATGTATGTCGTGGCCGGCGGGATGCTGTGCGGCGTGGGCGGGGCTTACCTGTCGCTGGCATATGCGCCGAGCTGGCTGGAGAATATGACGGCCGGACGGGGCTGGATAGCGGTGGCGCTGGTGGTTTTCGCGCTGTGGGATCCGTGGCGGGCGCTGATCGGGTCGTATCTGTTCGGCGGCGTGGACGCGCTGGGCTTCAATCTCCAGGTGCTGGGCGTGACGGTGCCGACGTTTTTCCTCAGTATGATGCCTTATCTGTTTACCATCCTGGTGCTGACGCTGCTGATGGCCAAGAGCGGCGGCCGGGTTGTGCCGCCGGGGGCCTTGGGGCTGCCGTACGACCGGGAAGATCGATGATATAAGGAGCGAATGATGCAGGAGTTGCGCGAACGAATCGTGGCCGAGGGCGAAGTGATCGGCCGCGAAGTCCTCAGAGTTGATTCTTTTCTCAATCATCAGATCGATCCGGCCTTTATCCAGCGGATGGGCCAGGAGATCGCCAGCCGCTTCGCGGGCGAAGGCGTGACCAAGGTGCTGACGGTGGAGGCCTCGGGCATCGCTGTGGCGGCCGCGGCCGCCCTGGCGCTGGGCGTGTCGGTGGTGTTCGCGAAGAAGAAGCAGGCTGTGACGCAGCAGGGGGATCTGTATTCGGCGGAGATTTTTTCGTTCACCCGTCGCGAGTCGGTGCATATTACCGTCGCCCCAAAGTACCTGACCTCTGAAGACGTAGTGCTGATTGTCGACGATTTTCTGGCTCACGGCGAAGCGCTGAGCGGGCTGGTGAAGATCGTGCGGCAGTCGGGGGCAAGGCTCGCCGGCGCGGGCATCGTCATCGAGAAGCGGTTTCAGGGGGGCGGCGAGGAGCTCCGGGCCGAAGGCATCAGGATCGAGTCGCTGGCGGTGATCGAGAGTATGGAGGCGGGGGTAATCAAGTTTGGGTAACGGCCGTCCCTGGTGCCGATTAAGGGTGTTGCGGGGGGACAATTATGGCCGGCAGCGCGGATGATGACGCCAGGCGGCTGACCGCTCTGGCGTATTTTATGATGATGACGATCGGCGTCACTTTCAGCCTGGCCGGGGTGACCACCAAGCAGATCGCCGCCACGTTTGCGGTGGATACGGCGCTGGTGGGGTATGTTTTTACGCTGTTTTCGGTCGGCTACAGCGCGGCGATCCTCGGCAACGGTTTTCTGCTGGACCGGGTGGATGTCGGCCGGGAGACGGCGCTGGCCGCTGCTGCGGCCGGGCTGGCGGCGCTGGCGGCGACGCTGCTGCCGGCGCTGGCGGCGTTCGCGGCGGCGATTTTTTCTTATGGCCTCTTCCTGGGTGTGCTGTGTTCGGTGGGGTATTTCATTATCGTGAATTTGTACGATGAGACGGCCCGGGCGGCCAAGCTGAATGTGCTGAATTTCTTTTTCAGCGCCGGTTCGGTGGCGGCGCCGGTGCTGGCCGGCCTGGCCTTGCAGCGCGGCGCCTCGTGGCAGGCGGTGTTTCAGGCGACGGCGCCGCTGGCGTTCGCGGCGGCGGCCTGGGCTGTTTCCGTCCGGTTCACGCTCCGGCCGCCGGCGCCCCGGCAGGCGGGGCCAGCCGATGATAGTTCACGATGGGGATGGCCGGTTTATGTCGTCGGGGCGGCGCTGATCTGTTACGTTATTTCGGAGATGGCGTTCACTTATTGGCTTGTTACGTATATGATGGACCGCCTGGCGGCGGATGTGGCGACAGCCGGTTTCGCGCTGTCGGTGTTCTGGGTGACGATGGGGTTTGGCCGTCTGGCGGCGGGTCCGCTGATCGTTCGGCTGGGCGTCGGGCGCTATATCGGCGGGTTATCGCTGCTGGCTGCCGGCGCTTTCGCGGCGCTGCTGACGGCGGATACGCCAACGGCGGCGCTCTGGCTGACGGCCGTGATGGGCGCGGGTTATTCCGGCCTTTATCCGACGATCCTGTCTTTTGGCACGCAGCTTGTGCCGGGGCCGTCGCCCCGCCTGACGACGTTTTTTCTTTCGGTCGGCGCGGGGGGCGGGATTGCGGCGCTGCTGCTGTCGAGCTGGCTTAAGCAGGTGGCCGGTGTCGGCGCGGTGATGACATTTGCGGCGGCTTTGCTGGTGGCTATGACGCTGCTGGTATTGTCGGCGGGGCGCGGGAGGAGATGCCCGGCCGGCGGCGAAGAATAGAGTGTAAGGACGGTAGTCGCCGCGCCGCATTATTGTGCGGCGGCTGGCTAATGCTATCAGGGATGCAGAAATAAGGAGGAGTTCTGACAATGGAGAAGAATCCGACCGCGAAGTTCGAGACTACTTTGGGCGAGTTCACTGTGGAGCTGTTCGCCGATAAGGCGCCGGTGACGGTGGAGAATTTCGTCACGCTGGCGAAGAAGGGATATTACGACGGGGTTATTTTTCATCGGGTGATTCCGGGGTTCATGATCCAGGGCGGCGACCCGACGGGTACGGGCCGGGGCGGCCCCGGGTACGCGATTCCGGACGAGTTTCACCCCGAACTCATGCACGACGTTCCCGGAATCCTGTCGATGGCAAATGCCGGGCCGAATACGGGCGGGTCGCAGTTTTTCGTGACTGTGGCGGCGACGCCGTGGCTGAATAACCGCCACGCGGTGTTCGGTAAGGTGGTGTCCGGCATGGATGTGGTGGATAAGATCAGCACGGTGAAACGCGATGGCGGCGACCGGCCGATCGAGCCGGTGGAGATGAAAAAGGTCACGGTTGATGGCGAGTAGCACCGCTTTCGCGTATATGGTCGCGTGTGCCGACGGGACGCTTTACACCGGCTGGACGACCGATCTGGAAGCGAGGCTGGCCGCCCACAACGCCGGCACGGGGGCGCGGTATACGCGCGGCCGGGGGCCGGTGGCGCTGGTTTACTGGGAGGAGTACGGCGACCAGGGCCAGGCGCGGCGGCGCGAGTGCGAGATCAAGAAATTGGACAGGCGGCGGAAGGAGGCGCTGGTCGCTTCCGGATGCCGGCCTGCGCCAGCAGGGGGAAAGCCATGATGATGGCTTTTCTTTTTTTTTTGCGGCGGGTATGGCGGAGGGAATCGGCCGTACGCCGGCGAAAATTGTAGCAGTAAATATATGGGGGGAGCGGGATGAAGAGTGAGATCGCGGCGCGGCTGAAACTGCGGTACGGGCCTGTAGCTATTGTGCTTACGGAGGAGAAGCCGGTCGGGGCGATGGAGTTCCAGGACGGGAAATGGGGCTGCGTGGCGGCGATGCTTACGGCGGCGGCCAAGGGCCGGCAGGCGGTGTTCGGCCGCGGGCGCCACGGCTGTCCGGGCGGCGGTGTGGGCCTGGGGTTATGCGCTGCGTTCCCGGATACGCCGGGCGGGTTCGATTATTTTTTGTCCACCGGCCGGGGCGAGGGCTTTCCGCCGGGCGAGGGCTACAAGAAGACGCCTGAACTGGCGGCAAGCTTCAGGGAATGGTTGCCGACGGCGGAGATACCGAGCAAGTATGTGGTGTTCAAGCCGCTGGAGGTGCTGGCGGAGGGCGAGGAGCCGGCGGTGGTTGTGTTTTACGCGAATGCCGACCAGCTGTCGGCGCTGGTGGTGCTGGCCAATTACGGCCGGACCGGCGGCGACAATGTGATCGCCCCGTTTTCGGCGGGCTGCCATTCGACGTTTCTCATCCCGTGGCACGAGGGGAAGCAGCCCCGGCCGCGGGCGGTGGTGGGAATGACGGATATCAGCGCCCGGCCGTTCATCGACGCCGATCTTTTGTCGTTTTCGGCGCCGCTGGCGATGTTCCGGGAGATGGAGGCCAATGTGCCCGGCAGTTTCCTCGACAGGCACGACTGGCAGAAGGTGGCCGCCCGTCTGGAGAAGTGAGCGGGCTCGGCGGACTGTGATATTCATTTTTTCGATTATGATGAGGAGGCTGACGAGATGATTGTGAAACAGGATCAATGGTGCAACGATGTGGAGGGCTGGCAGCGCGAGACGCTGGGCAAGCGGGTGGTGGAGGCGCTGAAGGCGAACTGGTTCGATGCGCTGTATGTGCCTGACCGCGAGGCTGCTACGCAGTATGTGCTCGGCTACTGCACCCCGGGCAAGGTGGTTGCTCATGGCGGCTCGGCGACGCTGACGCGGGATATGGCGATCATCGATAAAGTTAAGGCGACGGGGGCGACGCTGATCGAGAATGCTTACGGCGAGCCGGCGGCGATGTTCGAGGCGCGGCGGAAGCAGCTGATGAGCGATGTGTATCTTTGCAGTGTGAATGCGCTGACGATGGAAGGGTTCCTGGTGAGCGTGGACGGTACCGGCAACCGCACCGGGGCGATGACGTTCGGGCCGCGGAAGGTGATTGTGGTGGCGGGGGCGAACAAGATCGTGCCCGATCTGGCGAGCGCATGGCAGCGGCTCGATAAGGTAGCCAGTCCGATGAATATGCGGCGCCTCAACGCGCCGACGCCGTGCGTGCAGACCGGCTATTGCATGGATTGCAAGGCGGACAAGCGCGGTTGCCGGATATATACGGTGCTGAAGCGGCGGCCGATGCTGACCGATATCACGGTGGTGGTGGTCGGCGAGAATTTGGGATTTTAATGAGTTGACCACCGGTTCCCGGCTATTGTCGGAAGCGGCCCCTCGAGGGGGGCCGCTTTTTGCGGTTGTTTTTGATTTTGAAGAATATTATTGTCGACGCAGGGACTTTTGGCCTACGTGTAGAATCTTCTAGGGGCGAAAATTCCGTATTGGTGGCTATATGAAACGATTATTGACAATAAGTATTGTGGCGCTCGCATTGGCCGGCGTTTTGTTCGCAGGCTGCGCGGGCACGGGCGGAAAGCCCGTGGCGCCGGCCGGTGAGCAGTCTGTTAAGCCTGTCGCGGCTGAGCCGGTTAAAACGCCGCCGCCGGCCGGGGTGCCGGTGCTGATGTATCATAAGATCGGCGAGGAGCAGGGCAATGACGCGGTGATATCCGCGGCCCGCTTTGCCGAGCATATGGAGTTTCTCCATAAAAACGGCTACAGGACGCTTTCTCTGGCCGAGCTGGAGGCGTATCTCGACGGTCGGGCGGAATTGCCGCCGAAGCCGGTGGTGCTGACGTTTGACGACGGCTACCGCGATACTTACGAGATCGCGCTGCCGGTGCTGAAGAAGTATGGTTTCAAAAGCACGCTGTTTATCCCTGCGGGGGAGACCGATCGGCGCCTCACCTGGGAGGAGCTGCGGGAGATGAAGGCGGCTGGGATGGAGATCGGCTCACATAGTTTTTCCCACCGCGATCTGGGTGTGATGACGCCCGCGCAGCAGGCGGCGGAGATCGAGCGCTCCAAGGAGGTCCTCGATCGGAACCTTGGGCAGGACAGCCGCTTTTTCTGTTATCCCAACGGCAGTTATGACGGCGAGACGCTGCGTCTGCTGAAGGCGAAGGGGTTTGGCCTGGCGGTGACGATCGAGCCGGGGTGGGTGAAGCGCGGCGATAACCCGCTGCTGCTGAAGCGGGTCTGGATGGGCAACGGAGTCGACCTGAAGCATTTCGAGGCGCGGCTGACCAGCGAGAATTACCCGATCCTCTAGACGGTGCTTTTTATATCTTGGGCAAAAGAGGTAAGCGATGATAAGGTTGTCATTACCGACAAACATTTATATACGGTTTCTGGTCCTGAATCTGGCGTTTCTCATCCTTACCGGGCCGTTTCTGGTTATTTTCGGCCCGTTTGAGAATATCAAGCGGAGCGTTATCGGGGCGGTCATGACTTCCCGCCATCCCCACTATATCACGTGGTTGCTTTCCGACCGTCAGATCAAGGACATCCTCGGTGAGACCAACCAGGGACAGACGGTGCGGCAGCAGGCCCTGCAGTTCACGAAGCGGGAGGATGATTCGCTGCGCCTGATCAATATCACGGGGGGCCGGTTCAAGGGTTATCTGCTGGAAGTGCCCAACCCGGCAAGGGTTAAGGTGGCTACGGCGCGCGATATCCAGGAGATCGGCGACACGGTTAGCACGATCGCGCTGAACAATAACGCGATTGCGGCGATCAACGCCGGCGGGTTCTTCGATCCCGAGGGTACGGGGACGGGACGCCTGCCGTGGGGGATCATCGTACGCGACGGCAAGTTCCTGGTGGGCGGCGATATCAAGGAGAGCATCGATGTCGTAGGGCTTTCGAAGAGCAATATGCTGGTAACCGGCAATCATACGATCGCGGAGATGAAGGCGATGAATGTCGCTGAGGCGGTCACTTTCGGACCGTCCCTGATCAAAAACGGCAAGAAGCTTATTACCCAGGGCGACGGAGGGTGGGGGATCGCTCCGCGTACCGCTATCGGCCAGCGCAAGGACGGGACGATTCTCTTTCTTGTTATCGACGGCCGCCAGCCGGGGTATTCGATCGGGGCGACGCTGCTCGACGTCCAGAATATTCTCTTTGAGCAGGGAGCTTATACAGCGGCTAATCTCGACGGCGGTTCAAGCGCGACGCTTTTCTACAACGGCAAGGTTATCAACAAACCGGCCGATATGCTGGGCGAGCGCATGGTGCCGACGGCGTTTATCGTTAAGTAGGGAGGGCACGGGGTGGACGAAAAGCGGCGGAAGCTTGCCATTTGGATTGTGGCCAGTCTGATTTTCCAGGGCAGCATTTATTTATATTTCGATCAGATATTGTTGGCGCCGACTTCTTCGTATGAGGTGAGCGCGGCGGCGGATACGGTGGCCGGCGGCAAGGCTTACTATTCCCGCGACCGCCGCTATACGGCGATTGTGAAGGCCGGCAGCGTTGATATTTATATGGCGCCCCGCAAGGAACCGATACGGACGGTGGAGCTGGGAGCCAACAAGAAGGTGTCGTATTTCCGCTGGCTGAAGGACCGTGACCTGGCGCTGATGGCGCTGCACGAGGATAGCGGCGACACGAGCACGGTGACGCTGACGCAGATTCACCCGATGGGTGCAGAGCACGAGCTGGCGGAGACGGTGAGCAAGCTGCCGCGGGGCAGCAAGATCGTGGATGTGGCGTATTCGACGGCGACGAATGTTATCTATATGCAGGTGCAGGTTTCGACGAATCCCGAACAGTATCGCGTTTACCGCACTGATGCCAACCGCGACCTGAAGAGGGTGTACCTGAACGCGAGCAAGATCAGCCGGATAGCGGTGCTGTACGACCAGGACACGATGTTTTACGATAATGTGGCCGAGGGAACGGTGACGGCGAGGCATGTGGACGGCAGCTGGGAAGTGGTGTCGCCGCAGACGGGGAAATATCGCCTGGTGGGCGTGGAGAATAACGTGATTTATCTCGCCAAACTGAATACGGAGGGGCTGGCGACGGCCATCTACACCGGACGGCTGAAGGGCAAATTCACCGAGGAGAGGGTGCTTGCGACGCCGACGGATGTCCGGCAGATTACGGTGAAGGAATTGGGCAAGGCGGCTAATAAGTAAAAAAATTCTTCCGGAGATACGTCTCCATGTTTGAAGCAAAAACCCTGACTTTTTTGAGTTAGGGTTAAATCTTTCTAAATTTTTTTGGCGGAAAAATGCGTTTTGGACGAAAAGTGGACTTTTAGTGGACTGTTTGACAAAAAAGATGTGATATGATGATAGCGTGAAGTGGACCGCCAAGGGGGCGGTCTTTTCCATTTGTGCCGGAGAAAGCGCGAAGATGAAGGAGGAAACGGCTATGGCGACACGAGAGGAAAAGTACCTGAGGAGGATGAAGGCGCTGGGGTATGAGCAAACAAGTATAGATTTGCCGGAGCCGCTCAGAAGCGCCCAGATGCTAGGCAGCTCCGAGGACGCTCGCGGAGACAGTACATCGAGACGTACGGCGAGCGAGCGCCCGGAGGAACAACAACGCAGATGGGCGGTTATGGGCGGCTCCAATGAAAGCGGCAGAAGACTTGGCGGAGATGGATGATGAAACATCGAATGGGAGCTTTCGAAGATGGAAGAGGCTCGGTTTAGAGGAGGATGCCTTTTATGCTACATATTCACCAACTGGCAAATATGCCGGAAGCAGCTTCATACAATCGACGATAGCAGTTTCCTTATGTAGTGCCATAGTTATTTTATTTTTCATTGGAGAACCGGGCTTATATTTATACCGGGGGTAATATGTCTGTTGCTTAGTTTGGGCATTGATGAATATAAAGAGGTAGAGGTTACAATAGAGGGACGCAACGTGAGACTCAGAGACGAAAATCTTGTGGATCACCGTATTGAATTCGATGATGTGGATAAGGTAAAATTGGGCCTGTTACGCACAGAGATTACGACAAAGGACGGCAGGGTGGTTTATTTACCGCAGGCGCTTTTCTTGCTGCATGAGTTTGTCGAGTTGTTTGCGGTGAGTAAGAAGTGAGTACAAAAAAACAATGGGCGTGGAACAAATAAAGGCCGCCGGTGGCGGTCTTTTAATTTGCGGAAAAGGGGGCAAGGGGATGAAAGGGTGCGGTAAGCACGATTGTCTGAATCACGACCGCGGCTGGCCGGGCAATTGCCGGGAAAGTGAGGGGATGCGGTCTTTGGAGGGGCTGTGTTGCCAGTATGTGAGCGCGGAGGGGCTGATGCGGACGTTCCGGTGCGGCTGCCACAGGGATGCGCGGGGCCGCTGGGTGGGCGACCGGGTGACGGTGCTGCGGTGAGGCGGGGCTAGGCGAGGAGGCGGTAGACGGCATAGGCGATGGCGAGCCAGAGGAGGATGATGACGGCGGCGCCGAGCCAGAGCTTGGGCATGATGCTGCCGTAAGAGGCGGCCTGGCGGCGACAGTCGGCGAGGACGGGGGGCGGGATGAGCCTGACGACGAGGGCAATGCCGAGAGGGAGGAGTATGATGTCGTCGAGGTAGCCGAGGATGGGGATGAAGTCGGGGATGAAGTCGACAGGGCTGAGGGCGTAGCCGACGATGAGGGCGACGAGGGCTTTGGCGTACCAGGGAGTGGCAGGGTGTTTGAGGGCAAAGAAGAGGGCGAGGATGTCGCTTTTAAGGAGGCGGGCTTTTTGTCGGAGGGGTAACTTGCCCGATGTGTCGGCCATGGCAGAGTCCTTTCGAGGGCGTTTTTTTTATTATAGCATATGAGAGAGGGTGACGGGATGGCGGGTGGAAAAGGACTGACGCACCGCCAGCAGGCGTTTGTGCGGGAGTATGCGAGCCGGGGGAATGTGCTGCAGGCGGCGCGGGCGGCGGGGGTGAAGAGCCCGGAGAGCTCGGGGTACCGGATGATGAGGAATGCGAAGGTGCAGGCGGCGATTGCCGAGGCGAGAGGCGGGGTGGAGGCGAAGGCGCTGGCGATTTTGCTGAATCTGATGGAGAACGCGGAGACGGATTCGGTGCGGCTGAGGGCGGCCCAGGAGGTACTGGACCGGGCGCGCGGCCGGCAGGGGGAGCGGCGCGACGAGGCGGATGGGCGGCAGGTGACGAGGACGCTGCTGGATTATGCGGACCCGGCGGCGGTGGCGGCGCGGCTGGAGGAGTTGTGGCGGCGCAGAAGCGAGCGCGCGGGGCAGGCTGCATGCGGGAGTGAAGCGGGGGACGGAGGCGGCGATGCTGAGCGGTGAGGAGCTGGCGGAGCTGGCGATGCTGGAGGCATACCGGCAGTACGGGGAGGACCCGTGGCTGTTCGTGAAGGAGTGCTGCCGGACGAAGGATGAGGCGGACGGGGGCAAGGTTAAGAGTATGCCGGATAAGGGGTATCTGCGGTATGTGACGGAGGTGTGGCGGGAGGAGAGCTTGCTGGCGATTCCGAAGAGCCGGCGGATGCTGATGACGTGGCTGTTTTTGTGCTTGCATCTGTGGGCGGCGCTGACGAGGCCGAACGCGGCGGTGTTCATTCAGTCGAAGAAGCAGGAGGACAGCGAGTTTTTGCTGGGGGAGGATCGGCTGATGTTCGTGTATCGCCAGCTGCCGCAGGAGTTTCCCTGGCCGGCGCTGGAGAAGGCGATGGCGGGGAAGAGCGGCAAGGGGTACGCGTATCTGCGGTTCGCAAATGGTTCGTATGTGGCGGCGGTGGGCCAGGGGCCGGATCAGCTCCGCCAGTATACGGCGTCGCGTGTATCTGACGGAGCTGGCTTTCTGGGAGTGGGCGGAGGAGACGTTCGCGTCGCTGCTGCCGACGATCCAGGGGGGCGGGAAGGTGACAATCGATTCGAGCGCTGGACCGGGTTTTTTCGACCGGCTTATTCACGGCGAGCTGTAAAGGTGGCGAATTTGGGCGGCAAATGGGCGTAGATACAGACGGATGGCTGCTTTGAATATTTTTTGGAATAAAATGGAAATAAAGTATTGATATTCTTCCAAATCCATGTTACAATTTACAAAAGTGGAAAATATTAACAGGAAATAAGGGTGTCTGTGTCGGTTGTAAACGAGTGACGGCGGCGGCATGTAGGTCAAATTGCCGCTGCTGTGGGCTGATGAAGCTGGGATGTCGATTTCGCGAGAAGAGTAACGGGAGTTTTCTCCCATAGCCTCCAGGAGCAATCCTGGGGGTCTTTTTTTCGAAGGGGGGGAGAGATTTGGGAAGGTCGGAGATTCCCGAGGGGGTAAACCGCTGGCGGACTAAGCAGGGGATGACGGTGGTGAGGGTGCATTATACGGCCGATCCGGCGAAGCGGTCGGCGGCGTGGCGGGAGGAGCAGAAACGGGGGATGTCGGAGGCGATGTGGGAGAGGGAGATGGAGATAAATTTCCGGATTATGCTGGGGAAGGCGTGGTTTCCGGAATTTCGTTACGAGTTTTACATTAATATGTAAAATCCTGCAAGAAGGCCCGGCGATTTAATTGCCGGGCCTTTTTGCTTTTGCCCTAGTGGGCAAGCTCTATTTCCTTGCCTTTCAGCACCTCGTCGCGCAAGGTAAGCCAGATGGTTTGGAATAACTGGTTGTAGCGGAGGGTGGTGCGGATGGCGGCGATGTCGCGGGGGCGGGGGAGGTCGATGTCGACGATGCTTTTGATGCGGCCGGGGTGAGCGGTCATGACCATTACCCGGTCGCCGAGGCAAAGGGCCTCGTCGATGCTGTGGGTGATGAAGACGGTGGTTTTGCGGCTCTCTTCCCAGATGCGGAGGAGCTCCTGCTGGAGTAGGATGCGGTTTTGTTCGTCGAGGGCGCCGAATGGTTCGTCCATGAGCAGGATTTCCGGGTCGTTGGCGAAGGCGCGGGCGACGCTGACGCGCTGTTTCATGCCGCCGGAGAGTTGGTGGGGGTAGGCGTCGGAAAACTTGGTGAGGCCGATCATTCGGATGTAGCGGTCGGCGATGGCATAGCGCTCCTTTTTGCCGACACCCCGCAGCCGCAGACCATAACTCACATTATCTCTGACACTCATCCAGGGGAAAACGCTCTGCTCCTGAAAAACCATCGAGTTATGCGGGCGACCGTTTGATGCGGCGGGAATACAGACGTCGCCGCCGGTGCTATCTTCAAGGCCGGCAAGAATTCTCAGCAGCGTTGTTTTGCCGCAACCGGAGGGGCCGACGATGCAGAAGAATTCGCCGCCGCCGATATCGAGGCTGACGTCCTGAAGAGCGTCGACGGTACCTCCCTGGGCACTAAAGGTTTTGTTAACGTTTCTGAGAGTAATTCCGGTTCCGCAGGCCAAGGCAGGGCACCTCCCGGTCAAGTCTGTTTCCAGGGGACGATCCAGCGTTCGACGGCGTCGAGGAGCAGCGAGAAGATGTAGCCGAGGACGGAGAGGACTATTAAGGCGACGAACATCTGCTCAATGTCGAACATGTCGTAAGCGCGCCATATCATCCACCCTACGCCGGCCTTGGCGGCCGATAACTCGGCGGCGACGATGAGGATGAGAGCCATGCCCATCCCGAGTTTAAGGCCGGCGAAGATCATCGGCAGCGCTCCTGGCAGGGCGACGGTGAGATAGAAGTCACGGCGGTTCGCCCCGAAGTTGCGGGCTACGTCTAGGTAGATTTTGTCGATGTCGAGCACGCCGGCCATAGTGTTGATGACGACTAGGTAGAAGACGCCTATGGCGATGGTGAATACTTTCGATGTTTCACCGAGGCCGAAGACGAGCAGGATTAGGGGCATGATGGCTAGCTTGGGGATGGGGTATGTAGCGGCGATCATCGGCTCAACTGCCGAGCGTACTAGAGGCGACAAACCCATACTGATCCCGAGGATAATCCCCGGCACGGTTCCGACTATGAAGCCGAGGATGACACGCTGGACGCTTACGGCGGTATTGTAGATCAGCTCTCCCGAGAACAGGAGAGGAAAGAACGCCTGGATGATGAGACTCGGACTGGAGAATAGTCTGGTATCGATAGCATTCACGCGGGCGAGGATTTCCCAAACGAGCAACAGGGTCAGCGGCGAGAGGACGGAGACGACGCGGATGAACAGGCCGCCATTTGGAAGTTTTGCCATACACGTCACCTCCCGGAACTGGTTACTTGTATTTGCCGAGTACGCTCAGGGCAAAATCGACGTACTTGTTGTCAACGACTTCCTGAAGTTTGATGTCGGTTTTCAGAAGGTTGCGCTGTTTATACCAGGCGAGGTCCAGCTCGATGCCTTTCATGCGTAGGTAGCCGTCTGGGTTGAGGCCTACTGGGAACATTTTTTCGTACATGACAGGATCTTTGACGACCGAGTATTTGCACAGGAGATCGATGAGCTCCTTTTTGCCCTTGTCCTTGAAGAAGGCGTCGTTGTAGTCGCGGTGGGACTTAACGTAGGCAGTCATGAACCGGTTGGCGACGTCGGGCCGGGTGGTCATGCTCGTGCCGAAAACCAGCAGGGCGGTTTGGGCGTCAGGGTCGTATTCGGCCGGGTCTTTCCAGGGGTCAACGATGCCTTTGGCGATGCCTACGGCGATGAAGGGTTCGATGACCATGGCGGCGTCGATGCTTTTGTTGCCCAGGGAGACAAGCATGTCGGGGAAGGAGCGGATGACTTGCAGGTCGACGTCTTTGGTGGTCATGCCGCCCTTGTTAAGAACGCGGTCGAGGGCGATTTCGTCCAGCGAGGCGGTGCCGACAACGGCGATCTTGCGGCCGCGGAGGTCGGCAAAGTCATTGATGGTGCCGACGAGGTCCTTACGGATGACGAGACGGTAGTAACCTTTGCCGGGAACGTTGATGCCTTTGTCGGCGACGATTTTTACGGGGATGTCACGGGACATAGCGTTGAACAGGCCGGATGCGGTTACGGTGGCGCCGACATCGAGCTGCCCGGCCGCCAGGGCGTTGATCATTTCCTGACCGGTGTTGAATTGGATAGGTTCGATTTTGATGCCCAGGTCTTTATAGTAGCCTTTGGCCATACCGATCAGGATGCCGGAATCGGAGACGACTTGCTTCATGCCAACCTTGACGACCGTTTCCTGCTGTAGCGGCACGAGCGACGGCGCCCAGGCCGGGCCTTTGGCTGCTACCTGGGCGGTTTGCGGCTGGCCACATCCGCCGATTACCAAGGTGAGGGCAAGGAACGCGACGGCCAGGATACCACCTGTTTTTCTCTTCATAAGCAACCCTCCACGACTGCATTTTCGAATAATACACGATATTCTCCCCGGCGTTTTTTGGTTACAGCCCTTGCGGGTTTTTGATTTGTCGGCCATAATATAGCTTGAAAGCAGAAATGGATGGTAGCCATGAAAGAGATAATCGCGCAAGTGAATGAATGGCCGTTCTTACGGCAGCTTCCCGCCCACCAGGCCGGTTTTTCCCTGAAGCTTGACCTTACCGAGGACGGGGTGCAGTATAACGTTTTTTCCTACCGGAAGGCGGAGGAGCTGCGAAGCTTCTCCGTCGTTTACGACCGGGCAACGAGGGATTTCCTGGCACGGGTGGCGGTGGGGCTCAACGAGTTTTACGATGTCAGCTTTATATGTCCCGACCTGGCTAGCCTGGAGAGGATTTTGGCCGCTAAGCTCGCAGCTGCTCTGGTCGATCTGAGCGGTGGACAGCAGTACGAGAGCATCTTCCGGGCAAAAAAAATCCTCGAATGGCCGTACAGTGAAAGGCTGTCCGGCGAAGTGGCCGGATTCCGCTTGTTTATCACACCGCGGCAGCCGCTGAAAACGGTCAACGGCTCCTATATTATTCTTGATTACAGCGATTTTGCCGCAGCCAGTAACCTCAGCGTAAGTTATAACGTCTATCGCGACGAGTTTTTCGGCCAAATCCGCTTGCGGCAAACGCCGAATATGATCGGGACGTTCGATACTCGCGATATCGGCGAGCTGGCCGCCATACTTGAGCGCGAACTGGAGCCCGCGTTGACTGATCTGCGCGGACGAATCTCACATTCAGAGGGAGAAAGCCAACCATGAAAACAGCTCTTACGATCGCCGGCTCGGATTCAAGCGGCGGCGCCGGGATTCAGGCGGATCTCAAAACCTTTTCTGCCCTGGGCGTTTTCGGCATGAGCGTGATTACCGCTATTACGGCGCAAAATACGTGTGGCGTGACCAATATCCGCGAGCTGGATGAGGAAATAATCGTCGACCAGGTTGCGGCGGTTTATGAGGATATTCCGGTGGGAGCGGTGAAGGTCGGTATGTTGTCGAGCGCTGCTATCACCCGTGTTGTCGCCGGCGCGCTCGTCAAGCACGGCGCCACGAACATTGTCGTCGATCCGGTGATGGTTGCCAAAAGCGGTAGCCGCCTCTTGAAACCAGAGGCCGTCGATGCTCTTATCCGGTTTTTGTTTCCTGTCGCCGATGTGGTAACACCCAATCTTCATGAAGCAGCCGAGATCGTCGGCTTTCCTGTGGGCGACCGCGCAGCGATGGAACGAGCGGCAATCGCCATCAAGGCTATGGGGCCGAAGTATGTGGTGGTGAAAGGCGGGCATCTGCCCGGCGCCGCCTGCGATCTTTTTTATGACGGCGTCGAGTTTGCCGTTCTTGTCAATAAACGTATTGAGACCAAGCATACCCACGGAACAGGCTGCACGTTCTCATCCGCCATCGCCGCAGGACTGGCCAAAGGCATGCCTGTCTTCGATGCCGTCACGGCGGCCAAGCGCTATATTACTGTTGCAATCACGCACGGATTTCCTTTAGGAAAAGGCGTCGGGCCGACACACCATTTCTATGAGCTTTATTCCCAAGCAGGCGTTGGCTGCGAAGGTGAGTGAAACGTGGCTAGAATATTGGTTTGTGACGATTCGGCCTTTATGCGGATGTTGCTCACGCGGGTTCTGAACAATATGGGTCACGAAGTGGTTGCCGAAGCGGCCAATGGAAACGAGGCGGTGGAGAAATATCGCCGCTATAAGCCTGATCTTACAACAATGGATATAACCATGCCCGAGTGTGACGGTATCGAGGCGGTCAAGCTGATTTGCGGCAAGGATAAAAAAGCGAAAATCGTTATGGTTACTGCTATCGGGCAGCAGCCGATACTTCGCGAAGCCATTGCCGCAGGTGCGCTCGATTTCATTGTCAAACCGTTTGTGGAGGAACAGGTAGCGAAGACGGTAAAAGGCATTCTGGCAGAGTAACTGGAAGCAATCTATTGACATTAGTTATGTAACATGGTATTATCAGTTTTGTGGCTCATTGACAGGTAAACTTGAATCATATATACTAAATAATGCGGTTTCAAACGGCCCCGTGGTGTAGTGGTCTAACATGCCGCCCTGTCACGGCGGAGATCGTCGGTTCAAATCCGATCGGGGTCGCCATTTATATTTTTTGCCGCGGTAGCTCAGTTGGTAGAGCAGAGGACTGAAAATCCTCGTGTCGACGGTTCGATTCCGCCCTGCGGCACCATTCATGCGGAAGTAGCTCAGTGGTAGAGCATCGCCTTGCCAAGGCGAGGGTCGCGAGTTCGAATCTCGTTTTCCGCTCCATTATCTGGCGGCATAGCCAAGTGGTAAGGCAGAGGTCTGCAAAACCTCTATTCCCCAGTTCGAGTCTGGGTGCCGCCTCCAACAGGAAAACCACCCCGCAACGGGTGGTTTTTATTATGCTTTTTTTGACGAGATCAACTAAATATAGTGTTTCGGACTTAACTTTTCTTATTATTTCCACGATATTATGTTTGGCAGGCTTTTTTGCTCCGAGAACGTTTTGGTACGGCAAGAGACGCTAACCACTCCTACTCTAAGGAGGCTTTCGCGTGCGGAAGTTAATATCCTTTGATCTGCAGTCAGGCATGATAACCGCGGAACCGGTATTCTCCCGCGACGGCAGGCAGGTTCTCGTTCCAGCCGGCAGCCAGCTCACCGAGCAAGCTATCCGCCTAATTCAGAATTGGGATATCGCCTATATTATGATCGCGGAAACTTCGGAAGCCGAACTGCTGCCTCCGCCTCCCGCGGTAAACGATCCGGTACTGGAAATCCTCCCGGATGCGATGGTGAAAAAGGTAATCAATTTCACCTGCAACTTGGAAGAAGCGCTGTTCAATGTGACCGACTTTTTTGAAGCGTTAAGATCTGGGGGTACTTTCGAAACGGCCGGTTGCCGGCAAATTTCCTCTAAAGTCGCCCGCCATCTTGTTCAGCCCGCCGAGGCTGTAAACCGGCTGCTGTTCAGAATAACCGTCAACCGCGACCGTGACTATCTCGAGCGCCATTCAGTATCGGTCGCCGCTCTTTCCGGAATGCTGGCGTCGTGGATGGAACTGGCGCCTGCCGTAATCGATGAAGTCGTTCTCGCCGGTCTCATCCATGATATTGGCAAAATAAGGATGAATCGCAGCCTGATAATAGATAACGACCCCACCCCCGAACGACAAGAGATGCTTAGGAGACATGTTCTGCTTGCTTACGAGCTGCTCCGGGATGTTCCCGGGTTGCCGCCCAACGTGCTCGCTGCCGTTACACAGCATCACGAGTACCGGGACGGCAGCGGCTACCCCCTGGCATTGTCCGGTGATGGTATCAATCAGTTCGCCCGCATCGTCACTGTGGCCGACCGCCTTTGCCATATTGCCGAAGGGCCCGGAGGACTCAACCCGTTCAACATGGTGGAAGCAGTCAAGAGTGAAATGTTCACCAGACTTGACCCTGCGGTGTGCGATACTTTCATCCGACGGATTAACGATTATCTTATGAATAACCCTGTCAAGCTGAACGACGGGCGCAAGGCAAAGGTTGTCTTTCTGCCGACTATCAATCCTACATCCCCTGTTCTGAAAACCGAGGACGGGCAGTTTATCGATCTGACGAAAACCCACGATATTGCTATCGTCGGGCTGACTTTTTAAGCGCCACATACTGCGGAGCCTTCTTTTGCTTCGAGCTAGACCTGCCCTCGCTCTTGTCAGAAAAACGGATTTGCGATATAATGATTACGCTGTCCCGGCAGCTGATGCTGCCGGGATATTAATACATGCCGGAGTGGCGGAACAGGCAGACGCAACGGACTTAAAATCCGTCGGAGAGAAATCTCCGTACCGGTTCGACCCCGGTCTCCGGCACCAATAATATCAACGGCTCTCAGGTTTTGGACCTGGGAGCCGTTTTTCCGTTTGTCTAACATGTGTCTAGCGCACTTTTGTCAGATTTTAAATCGGGAATTATAAACAATAAAACCACATATTGACAGATGGCGTACATACGTTCTATAATCAAATTACAAATAATGACAAGCTTTTCGGAGGTATCGCGATGAAAAAACTGTGCGTGATCCTCACTTTTGTCGTAACTTTCAACCTCGGTTTCGGCTTCGTATCACCGACTCCGGCGCGGGCCGACACCTTCGACGCTATTCTCGACGTGCTTGACGCTGTCACTACTTATGCATTAGTCCGCGAAATGATGAAAAAGACCGAATTTACTATGCAGTACCAGGTATTCCAAAATACTAAACAGAAATTCGGCGTCAGCCAAGACGACGCCGCCAACGAGATGCTGCACCGTGTTTTCACTCGTGTGGGCGCCGCACCCGGTAACGGCGAGATTCTTGCCCGGCCGCCCAGCTATTTTGTTATCCCCGATGGTTCCATCAATGGTTTTCGATCTGTTGGCAATGTTATCGGAATAAATGTGGGCGTTTTTCATGAGTTTGGCTTCAATGAGGACATGGTCGCTTTTATCGTGACTCACGAAATGGGCCACGGCACTAAACAACACTCCTTGCGGCAGATCGAAGGCATGCTCCCGTTAAGGACCATCGCGAGTCTAATCGCAAAAAGATACGGAGAATATATTCCGGAATATCAGATACAACTAGCCGGGCTGGTGCTTCTGCATATACAAAATAGCGGTTATTCTGTTCCCTTCGAGTACGAGGCCGACAATACAGGCTTCGAATACGCCGTGAACGCCGGTTATAATCCGGGAGGAGCCGCCGCCGCTTTTGTCCGGATACAGTCGTATTATGTCGACAAGCCGGATTTGATGCGCGCCTTGTTTAATCCCCGTACACACCCTACAAACCAACAGCGAATCGAGAATTTTTCCGCCAAACTTACTGCTTATTCCGGTAATAATGTTACGGTAAGCGGCACCGCGGTGAACGTCAAAGGGCAGCTCTTGTTGAATACTCGGCCGATTGGGGCGCGGTTGGCTGAGGAGCGCGCGCACCTGGTAGCCGGCAATCTTGCCCGTGTTTTCCACCAGCGGCCTCGGCCGACTGACCCGGCCACGGTAGAGTTCGGCACTCTCAAGCTGGCCGGACGGACTATTATTACACCAGTGCCTGGTGAGCCATCGGCCGAGGAATTACAGGCCAAATTAAATGCGATTTTGGGGTTTCCGGCAGACGTTACGAGCCAGCAAAATTCTAACAAGGCCAAACCTTTGAACTCTCATTGGGTTGAATTGTAATGGTGGGGAAGAGGGTGAAGGTGTTGCGGAAAAGGCGTTTGTATTCTTGTTTAATCCGTTGTTTGGCAGCCTATATAATTGTTGCATTAACTGGTTTCTCCCAAGTGGGTGCAGCTCCGGCAGGGGTAACAAGCCCGGTCGCTGATACCATTCGTATCGGCGGCAACTTCGACCTCAGCGGGCGTTACGCCTACTTCGGCGAAATGGCGGTTTTGGGCGCGAAATTGGCCTTCAAAGAAGCCAACGATGCCGGCGGGGTGCTTGGCCGCAAGATCGAGTTCGTACCTCTTGATAACGCCTCCGATAAAGCTAAGGCAGCGGTCGTGATGAAAAACCTGGTCGCCAGGGGAAACGTATCGGCGGTATTAGGCTGTTTATCTGTTGCCAATACATCGGCGGCCTATGTGATTGCCGAGCAAAACCGAATACCATTGGTAAGCCCCACAGCCGGTGGTTTTATATTGACGGGGAGCGATGGCAAGGTAAAGCCTTATGCTTTCCTGACGTGTTTCTCGGCCCACAGCCAGGCTGGTTATTTGGCCAGGTTCGCGTTTGAAGAGCTGGGGGCTAAGAAAGCCGCGATCGTCTATGACGATAAAGCAGATTTTTCTCGCATGATGGTGACGGTTTTCGAACAGGTTTTCGCGGCCTCCGGGGGAAAAATTGTCGCCAAAGTGCAGATTGGCAGTGGCGGGGAAGCTTCACAGGAATATGTCGCCCAGATCCGGCAAGCCGAGCCGGAGGTTGTCTTCATTCCGCTGATTTATCGCGAGGCAGGGCAAACAATCCGAGGCTTGCGCGAGAGCGGCATAGGCGCTCCGCTGCTGGGGCCTGATATGTGGGACTCGCCAAGGATAGTGGCTTACGCAGGCGAGGAAGCGCTTAATGATATCTATTATTTTTACCAGTACGCCGCAAGTAAAATATTGCCTAAGGTTGACAAGTTTTTTGAAGCGTTTGAGAAGGAATATAGACGCCCGCCAGGGTCTGAAGCGGCAATGGGTTATGAAGCGGCAGTCGTTCTCGTGGAGGCGATAAGAAAGGCCGGCAGCGCCGATCCAGAAAGCGTGCGGGCCGCTCTGGAAGGTATTGAGGCCGAAGGGTTGCTGGGGAAGATCCGTATCGACGCAGCCGACCACAATGTGGTGAAATCTGTGACTGTGCACCGGATGATAGAGGGGCAGTCATTTCCTTACAGGATGCTCAAACCGTAAAATAAGCCACGGCCCCTTCAGGGGTCGTGGCTTTTGCTATATTATCTACTACCTCTTTTTCCAGGCTTTGAAGGCGTGTACCAGATAGGCGATGAAAAGCGCCGTCGCTGCCACGGCAAGCCATATGCCGCTGTAAGCGGCCATTTTTGTACCGAAAGTAGCGTCGAGAATATCAAGCGTGGAACCGAGGATCACGATTGCCACAATTGCTGTTACGAGATAAACAGGAGTCGAAAATTTTGCCATTTGAGTTTCCTTTCCGGCTATTAGTATGCCTTGTATTTAGTCCAAGAGCAAAAGTCCGGTGAGAGTGACGCGGCCGGGAGCAAATCCGGCCGGAAGCCCGGCTGCGGCACAAGTTTTTTCCACATCGATTCCCACCGCCTCCAGGGAAGGCCGGGCTTGTGACGGCAGGCGGCAAACGGGCGGACAATCTTCATCAGCACATGCTTGGCAGAGCTGACAATGTCCGCAGCCAAGGCTTACAGCTAGGCTAAAGCCGTTGCGGAATGCTTCTTGTTCAAGGCTGACGATAATCGCGTTCATCGCGAGCTTTTCCCTATCGAACACTGCTTGGTACTCACTGGGCTCAGCCTCGCGGGTGATTTGCACGAGAAGCGAGAATGTGTAACGAGTCAGTATTGCCGAAGTCTCGTCCAAAGTCCACACATTTGGCGGGCACATCAGATTTCGGCCGAACTGGCCACACAGGTTAAGCCGGCATTTGAGCCTGACGCGTGGATCAACGATGATTTCGCGCGTCAGGAGCGGTTCGGCTTCGCGGCAACCTTTTGCTTTCGCCATGTCGGCCAATGCGAGCAGGGTGTTGATTGCGTGCGCCGTCTTCGCCACTTGCGGTCCTCCTCACCATTTTTCGTAGATAACTCTGCCGCCGCAGACGGTACAAACCACCTTGGCAGAGGCGATTTCTTCCGGTTGAATAGCGAAGATATCTTTTGAAAGAACTACAAAATCGGCAAACATTCCAGGCGACAAAACGCCTTTTTCTCTTTCCGCGAACTCCGCGTAGGCTGCGTTGGCGGTATAGGCGTTGACTGCTTCCTCGACGGTTATCCTCTGTTCAGGATGCCATGGTTGTCCGCCGTCAAGTTTGCGGGTTACGGCAGCTTGGATGCCCTCAAGGGGATTTAGGGATGCGACCGGCCAGTCGCTTCCGAAGGCCAGCCTGACACCGGCGTTTATAAGAGAGCGGAAGGGGTAGGCATACTTTGCCCGCTCAGGGCCGATACGCTTTTCGGCCCAGCGGCCGTCGTCGATGACGTGGCTAGGCTGCACCGAGGCGATAACCCCCAATGCCGCCATCCGGCCGATGTCTGCGGCGCCGAGATGCTGGGCGTGTTCGACGCGGAAACGCCGGTCGCGATTGCCGTTTCGTGCAGCTATTTCGCCAAAAATATTAAGCAGAATGTTGTTGGCCTTATCGCCGATGGCGTGAACGGCTGCCTGCAGGCCGGTCAGATCGGCTGCAGCGAGTTGTTCGCCAAGTTCGCCCCCAGACTGCATCAGGAGGCCGAAGTTACCCGGTTCATCGTCGTAAGGGGCAAAGAACAGTGCGGTGGAAGAGCCGAGCGATCCATCAATAAAAGCCTTTACACCTGTAAGCCTTAGCCAGGCGTCCTGCTGACCGTCAGGCAGGACGCGAGTCTTGGTCCAGTCGGGCAGGGGCATGTGGAGGCTTAGCCTGACGGCCAACGTTTGCTGACGTCGAAAAGCCTGAAACACGCGCCAGCTTTCCCATTCTTTCCCGACAGCCATATCCTGGAGCGAGGTCACACCCAGAGAGGCCGCGAGTTCTGACGCTTTTCCGACAGCAGCAAGCGACTCGTCCATGCTGGGCGGAGGTATCGCCCGGCGGATAAGTTCGAGAGCGGCATCCTTCAATATGCCGGTCGGTTCGCCGGTATCGGTGTGGCGCATTATCGCACCGCCGGACGGAGCCGGCGTTCCGGCCGTTATTCCGGCGGCAGCCAGGGCAGCACTGTTAGCCAAGCCCATATGCAGATCGCTGCGGGTGACGAAAACCGGTGTGGCCGGCGTGAAAGGATCGATGTCTTCTTTAGTCGGCAATCGCGGATCGGACCATGCACCATTATCCCAATTGCCGCCAATCAACCAGCGCCCCGAGGGGAGTGCCTGGGCAGCGGACGCGATTTTGGCGGCAAGATCATTACAGCTGCAAGCATTACGCAGATCTACGGCCATAAGTTGGCGGCCGCCGAGGAGGAGGTGGGCGTGGCTGTCGTTGAAGCCTGGCAGGAGAAGCCGGCCGCCGGCGTCGATCACCTTCGTCGTCACCCCGGCGAGCGGTGAGATATCTGTGTTGCTGCCTATGGCGACGATTCTGTCATCATTAACGGCTATCGCCTGGCAGCGACCTGCCGAGCCGATGCCCGTCCACACGGCGGCGTTTAGAATGACGAGGCTGGCATGGGCCATGGAAAAACCTCCCTGATGAGTATCCAGATTTAAAGATATCATGTCCGCGCTGGTACAGCAACAATGCTGAAGCAAATTACAAAAAAATTGCTGACGCAGTATTGACAAACCGCGTCGTCGAAAACTATAATAAATACAAAATTAATAACTATAAGTCGATGAGGACTTCCTAAAACAATTTAGGAAGTCCTTTGCGCTTTTCTCGGCCGCTGAATGCGATGGCCGTGCGGCGCGAAAATATCCCGGAGTCGAGCTTGTTTCAGATGGATAAAGGAGGGATGATGATGTTAGCCGTCAGCGAAGATTTCATCCGCATGCCATTATATTGGCAGGTCGCTTCCTTGCTGCATTTCTGGTCAAGCGGCGATGGCGGGGGAATGCCTCTGAGCCAGGGGCGGGATAATAACATAGTGGCTTAATACCGGAGTATTATTTAAACTAATTTGAGAGGTGGATTTTAGTATGTTGAACGATTTGCTTTACTTCATCCCGGCAGGTAAATACACCAACGGACAGTTGGTCAGTCTGCTGAAGGAGCATCCCGAAATCAAGTTCGTGTCCCTGGTCGGCATTGACCTAGCAGGCAACGATACCGACGAAAAAATTCCCATAAATGTATTTTTGAAAGATATTGAGAAATTCTTCCTGGGCGGCGCCGTCGAAACGGACGGTTCGTCGGTCGTCCTCACTGGCCTGGCGACTCTAAACAACGCCAAGGTTGATATGGTAGTTGATCCTAATGTCAACTGGTTTATCGATTACAACTGGGAAAGTGTTGATGAAGAGACCGGCAAACCGGTCGGCTCACTCCGCATCCCCGCTTTCCTCGTCCACAATGGTCTGCGGGTCGACTCCCGCTCCATTCTGGCGCAGAGCCTTGAGTACGTTAAAGGGGAAATCATCGCATTACTGAAGAAAGCCGGCAAAGTATCCGGCCTTGAGCATCTCGATCCCGCCGAAATCGACGATATCGTTTTTACCGTCGGCACTGAGCTCGAATTCTGGGTCAAGACGCCTGACGAAACCGCGGAAATTGAAGAACTGTCCGCCACCCAGGTCATGCAGGAGAACTACTGGGCCCGGGCGCGCGGCCAGGCTCGCACCGCCCTGGAAGAAGCCATGCTTATGCTGGAAAGGTACGGCCTCGAGCCCGAAATGGGCCACAAAGAGGTCGGCGGCCTCAAGGCCCGTATCGGCGAATCTGGCAATCTTGCCCATGTTGTCGAGCAGATGGAGATCGACTGGCGGTTCACCAATGCCATGCAGGCCGCAGACAACGAACTCCAGGCCCGCATCCTTGTCAAGGAAGTATTCCGCGAGAACGGCCTCGAGGTAACCTTTAAGGCGAAGCCCATCACCGGTGTCGCCGGCAGCGGCGAGCACACCCACGTAGGGATTGCCGCCAGGCTGAAATCGGGTAAATTGGTGAACCTCTTCGCTCCCGGCGATATGAAAGGCGACTTCTTGAGTGCCGTCGGTTATGGCGCCATCATGGGCCTCCTCAAAAATTACGAAGTTGTCAACCCTTTCGTTTCAGCCACCAACGACTCGCTCAACCGTCTCAAGCCCGGTTTCGAAGCCCCGGTCTGCATCGTCACCTCGCTCGGCCACAGCCCGGCCATTCCGTCCCGTAACCGCACAATCCTGGCCGGCCTTGTCCGCGACGTCAACAATCCGCTGGCCACCCGTTTCGAGGTCCGTGCTCCGAACCCCTTCACCAACACCTATATCGCCGTCACCGCTTTCTATCTGAGCATGCTTGACGGCATCAAGGCCGCTGTCAGCGCCGGCAAGACCACCAAGGAGCTTGAGGACGAACTTTCAAAAGACCCGGCGGCCGCTGGGTTCTACCTGGAGAAGGGGCGCGCCTATCGCAGCGAACATGACGTTTTCGAGGACTACACCGCCGAGGAACGTGACCGTCTCTTCAGCAAGCCGCCTGCCACCGTCTGGGAAAACATGCTCAACATCGAAAAGTACCCGCAGAAGGTCGCCGTCCTTACCGCCGGCAACGCCTTCCGCAAAGAACTCATCGACGCGTTCGTGGCCGGGGCGCTTCTCCGTTGGCGGACCGAGCTGGTCAACCGTATTATCGGCGAGAATTGCGAAATCATAAAAGAGTGCAAACCCGTGCATGATGTCAAGGACGAAATTGACGAAAAGGCCTGGCAGAAAGTAAGCGCCCTTCGCGCCTATATCGCAAAAGACACAACCGCCGCCAAAAGCCTGTTCAGCCGGATCCGGGAAGCGGTGGCAACCGGCGACTATGCAGCCGCCTCGAACATGCAGATCGAGATGGCCGCGAAAATGAGCGAACTCAAAGCCCTTTATGCCCAATACAAACGCAATATAATCTAAGAGGCTGAATTAATCCCCCGGCATCCAGCCGGGGGATTTAATTTTTTGCCGGAATATCACTTGAAATCAGAAGAAAATTAACCTAAAATGGATTAAGAGAATTATTTCTGAGGTGGAATATGGACAACATCGACTTGAGGATTGTCGACATCCTCCAGACCGACGGCCGGATAACCATGAAAGAATTGGGCCAGAGGGTAGGGCTGACAAGCCCGGCCACCATAGAGCGCGTCAAGAAGCTCGAAGACAGCGGCATCATCGGCGGATACCGGGCCGACATAAACATTGCCAAAGCCGGCCTGCCGGTTCGGGCCTTCATCCTCGTCACCATCGGCGGCGGCTCGGGTGAAGAGCTCCTCGACTTTTGCCGCCGCCATACACGGCTTCTCGAGTGCCACCGCCTTGCCGGCAGCGCCTCCTATCTGCTTGCTGCCGCCGTCGCCGATACCGCAGCGTTAGAAAAGCTGCTCGACGATCTGACTATTTACGGCCGCACCGAGACCCACCTCGTGCTGTCCACGCCTATATCCGCAAAAAAGATCAATCTGCCCTGACAAAAGCGCCGAAAACCCCGGAGCGGTCGCTCCGGGGTTTAAACACTCGGTCACTTCGCCGCCCTTAATGGGGCGGTATTTTCACTATACCATATTTTGCCCCGACTGTCGGATTAGTATTTGAGGCGTCGCGGGGCAAAGTATCACCAGTATGATTATTTTCGCAGGAATTGAGGGGTCGCGGGCCGTATTTCATAACTAAGGGTATTTCCGCAAAGGTGAAACATATGGATTTTTTGCGCCACATCCACATACTGACGCCATTTTTCCGGCGGCGCTGGCCATATTACGGGCTTGGCGTCCTTGTTCTCATAGTTGTCGACTTACTGCAGCTCGCCATTCCTCGTCTGACGGGGAAGGCGGTCGATCTGCTCTTGACAGGCGACGCGGGCCTTGTCAGGCTGCTTGTCGCGCTGACGGCTCTTGCCATCCTAATCGCCATCTTTCGCTACTGCTATCGGGTACTCATTATGGGCACCACCCGTCACCTCGAATACTACCTGCGGGATAAACTCTTTGCCCATGCTCTCCGTCTGCCCCCGGTATACTTCGACCGCTTCGGGCCCGGGCGGGTAATGGCCCTCACCATCAGCGACGTCACGGCGGTCCGCGTCGCGGTCGGCCTCGGCGCCCTCCTGCTCGTAGACGCACTCATCATGGGGCTGGCCTCACTGATCGTAATGGTCGAAGTGGCCAACTGGGAACTCACCTGGCAGTCGGTCGTGCCGCTGCCGTTCGTACTGCTAGCCACCGCCCTGATGGGCAGGCCGATTCACGACCGTTCTCGCATCGTCCAGGAGAAATTCAGCCAGCTCACCGAGATGGTGCAGGAAACGTTTGCCGGCGCCAGAGTAGTGAAAGGTTTTGCCGCCGAGGCCGTGGCCATCGACCGCTTTACCGCCGTGAGCCGGGACAACGTCGCCGCAAATCTGGCCATGGCTCGCCTCCAGGCCGCTTATTTTCCCGTCTCCCATACCGCGCCGCTCTTTTGCTACGCCATCGCCCTTTACGGCGGCGGGCAGCTTATCGTTGCCGGCGTCCTTACCGTCGGCGACCTTGTAGCCTTCCTCGGCTACCTCGGCCTAATGATCTGGCCGGTCACCGGCTTCAGCTACCTCATCGCGACCGTACAGCGCGGTTCTGCGTCGCTGGCCCGCATTGCCGCCCTGCTGGCCGAACCGGCCTACGAGACCGGCCTGCCGGCGTCGCCGTCCGCCCTTCCCGGCAGCAGCGTCGAACTTCGTCATCTGACCTTTCGGTACCCGGACAGTCCCAACCCCGCTCTCAAAGACATCACCATCGCCATTCCTGCGGGAGCTGTCGTCGGTATCGTCGGCAGAACCGGCTCCGGTAAATCCACCCTGCTAAAACTTCTTCTTCGTCTTTACGAACCGCCTGCAGACGCCATTTTCATCGGCGGTCGGGAGATACTCACGCTGGACTTTCTGTCACTCCGCCAAGGGATCGGCTATGTACCGCAGGACAGCTTCCTGTTCGCCCGCACCATCGGCGAAAATATCGCCTATGATCGCGACTACCCGCGCGACGACGTGGAAAAAGCGGCCGGTCTTGCCGCTGTCAGGGAAGCAATCGACGACAAGCCTTACGGCTTTGGCACCGTTCTCGGCGAAAAGGGCCGTCGTCTGTCTGGCGGCCAGCAGCAGCGCGTAGCGATCGCCCGTGCTTTGGTAAAGACTCCGGAAATCCTTCTCCTCGACGACGTCTTCGCTTCGCTGGATTACGAAACTCAGACCGAGCTTCTCGCCAATATGAAGGACTTCAGCGGCGGCCGCACTACCATCATCGTATCCCAGCGGGTCGCCGCGGTCAAAGACGCCGATTTTATCGTCGTTCTCGATGATGGCGTCGTCGCCGAGCAAGGAACGCACGCCGAACTCATCGCCCGGGACGGCCTGTACTTCAAACTGTACGAGCAGCAGCTCGTAAACGGTGAACAGCCATGAGCATGTACTTTCGCGGCAGGGAATACGATTCCGCTCCCCCCGACCGGCCACTCGACCGGGAAGTGGCGAAGGTACTGTGGAGTTTTGCCCAGCCTTTCAGGGGCCTTATGGCGGCGGCTCTTGCCGTAATGCTCCTCGGCACGGCCGCCGATCTGGCCCGGCCATATCTTCTCAAAGTCGCCATCGATAACCAGATACTCCTCGGCGACCTCGCCGGCCTGCGTAACACCGCCTGGCTGTACGCCGTCACCATCGCCGCCGGCATGCTTTTTGCCTGGGGGCAAACCATCCTGCTCCAGTATATCGGCCAGAAAATAATCTTCGACGTCCGGCAAAAAGTATTCAACCAACTCATCTACATGCGGTACACCGACATCGAGAGCCAGCCGGTGGGTCGTATCGTAACCCGGGTAACAAACGACACCGACGCCATCAAAGACCTCTACACCGATGTGCTCGTCGCCTTCGCCAGCGACATGCTGGTACTGATTGGCATCATCGCCGTCATGCTCGCGATCGACTGGCGGCTGGCGCTCGTCTCGTTCACCGCAATCCCGGTGATGATCGTCCTCGCCGTTCTCTATCAGAAATACGCCCGGCGGGCTTACCGCCTAGTGCGTGAGAAAACGGCCGCTATCAACAGCTTTCTCCAGGAAAGCCTCAACGGCATCAGCGTCGTCAAAGCGTTCGCCCGTTTCCTGCGCAGCGAGGCCGAATACACCGTCGTCAACCGCGAATACCTGGCCGCCGGCTTGAAGGAAATGCGCACCTTTGCCCTTTTCCGGCCGTTTGTCGATCTCGTCTATACCCTCGCGGTGGTGCTCCTCCTTTGGTACGGCGACTGGCAAAGCAGCCTGGGGGGCGTGGAAATCGGCGTAGTCGCCGCCTTCCTGCGGTATATGGAGAAATTCTTCTGGCCAATCAGAGACCTGGCCGAGAAATACAGCCTGCTGCAGTCGGCTCTGGCGGCGGCCGAGCGGGTCTATGAACTGCTTGCCGCCGTGCGGCCCGCCGAAGAGCCTGTCGGACAAAACCCCCACCAGCGGGTCAACGGCGAAATATCTTTTGAAGATGTCTGGTTCGCCTACGAAGAACCGCATTGGGTGCTATGCGGTCTGTCATTCTCGGTGGCGGTCGGCGAATTCATCGGTATTGCCGGTCTCTCCGGCTCAGGCAAGACCACGGTCATCAATCTCCTGCTCCGTCTTTACGAGCCGCAGCGGGGCCGAATCCTCGTCGATGGTGTCGATGTACGTGAGATTCCCCTTGACGTCTTAAGGCGGACAGTCGGCGTAGTATTTCAGGATGTTCACCTATTTAACGGCACGGTGGCCGAAAATATCAGCCTGTTCGATCCCGCGATCTCCCGCCGGGATATCATCGACGCCGCCACCGTGGCGAACTGCCACGAATTCATTGCAAAGCTCCCGCAAGGTTACGACACGCCGATCGGTTATCAGGGAGCGATGATTTCGGTCGGGCAGCGCCAATTGCTTTCTCTCGCCCGGATGCTGGCCTGCCGTGCCGACGTGTTGGTGCTGGATGAAGCCACCTCCAATATCGACGGCGAAACCGAGATGCTGATCCAGGGGGCGCTTGAGCACATCGCCAAACAGCGCACCATGCTTGTCGTCGCCCATCGCCTGTCCACCATTCAGAACGCCGATCGCATCCTTGTCCTTCACCGGGGCTTAATCGCCGAGGCTGGCACCCATGACGAACTCGTCGCCTGCCGGGGATTGTACTGGCGCCTTTATCACAGCCAGTGACGCGAGCTCCGCGCCAAGCAGGAATATAATAGCGCCGCAAGGAATATACTACCAAAACCCATTAGGAGGAATATGGTATGGCCAACATGTTCAGTGATCTTGAAGGGTTGCGCATCGCAATGGCGATGGAGGCCCGCGGGCGGGACTTTTATCAGCAGGCTTACCAGCAAACCGCTATCCCTGCCCACAAAGAATTGTTCCTTTGGCTGAAAAACGAGGAAATACACCACCTGGCCAGATTCACCAACCTCTTCAACATTATCGAAAGCCGCCAGGAAGCCCATTCGGCCGAATACCTCTTTGACCCCGAGACTTCCCGCTATCTTACGGTTATCGCCGAAGAACACGTTTTCCCCAAGCCTTACGACGCCGGCAAACACGTCGCCGAGCTGACAAGCGTGCAGGCCGTCCTGCAGGCTGCCATGCAGGCGGAGAAAGACTCCGTGCTGTTTTACGATGAATTGGCCGCCCGGGCAAAGTTCGCCGAGGCCAGGGACGTCTTCCGTATTCTGAAGGGCGAAGAACAGGCCCATGTCGTCAAACTGCGCGAAATGCTCGACGCCTGGGCGTAAGTGAAGGAGGAAACGGTAATGGATGCGAGGCTTGTACTCTATAACCTCCATGCCTGTCCGGAATGCCAGAGCATCAGAGAAAAGCTCGCCGAACTTGAGCTTACGTACATATGCGTCAACGTCAATCCGTCGAAAACCAAGCGCACCCAGGTATTCGAGCTGACCGGACAGTACTCGGTGCCGGTGCTGGTGGACGGCGAAACGATTCTCACCTCCGCTGACAACATCCTGGAATATCTTGTGGAAACCTATGCCCACAACGTGATCAAACCTGTAAAGTATTGACGTTTCCGGCGCAGCCCGCCCCGCATATCATGGTAGCGGGAGGGATGTATCATGTTGAGACGGTATCGTCGTCGCAAATGTCCGATCGAAAAAGGGGTAAAGATCATCTGCCCCCACTGCGGCGCCATCGTCGTCGTTCCCATGTGCAAGGCAGTCAACGGCGAACAAATTTTTTGTTCGAAATGCCAGCGGGATTTTGTTTTCGGGGCTTAGGACGGCTTGAATTATTCGCCAAATAATGTAAAATTGAATTAAATACGAACTTCTGAATAGGGGGGATGGGCGATGCCTAGGGGACCCAGCAAGCGAGGCTATCACAAGCAGGACATGCAGAAGGTGAACCGCACCGCCCTTGTTGTCGGAGGTGTTACCGCAGCCGTTCTTTTGCTGGTGATGGCCGTTTCCTTCATCAGGTAATTATTTCAGCCAAAGCGCCTTGTGGCGCTTATTTTTTGAAATATACGGGGAGGATAGTTGATGCCCGAAACCGATGTAGTCCAGAAGACAAATCCTGCCACTCGCTCCTTTTTGTCCGAAAAACTACCGACCCTAATCGCCGTAACAACGGTGATTCTTGCCGTCTGCGCCACACTTGCGGCCTTCAAGGCCGCCGGCTACGGCAACAAAATGGTGCTGGCGCAAAGCCAGGCGTCCGACCAGTGGGCCTATTATCAGGCGAAGAGTATCAAAGAAACTGCTTATCAGGTCCAACGCGACGGCCTAAGCTTCGTTGTGCCCCTGCCGGGCAAAGAACAGACTCACGCGGCGAAACTTGCTGAGTTCGATAAAGAAATCAGCCGTTACAAAGGGGAAAAGAAGGAGATAATGGAAGAGGCCCAGCGCTTGGAGAAAGAACGGGACATCGCCCGGGATTTCAACTCGCGCTTCGGGCAATCGATGATTTTCCTGCAGATAGGCATCCTTTTGAGTTCCCTGGCTTCGATAAACAAAGTGCCGTATTACTGGTACATGGCCTTGATCAGCGGCGGCGCCGGAGTGGTGATGTTCCTCCACACCTTGATGTCTACCCTCTGAACGGGCGCGGCAGCGGAACATGAATAATTAAGGAGGCATTGCCGTGGACAGAGAATGGGTAATGGCCACTATCGCCGAATTGGCCGGATTCAGCACGGGCGGGCCGGGAATCACCCGCCTCGCTTACAGCGACGAGGATCGCCGCGCCGGAGAATATATCCAGGAATTGATGCGCCAGTCAGGCCTGACCGTGCGCCGCGACGCGTTCGGCAACATTATCGGGCGGCTTGAAGGCGCTGTATCGGGAGCTCCTGCGGTAGCCACCGGCTCGCACCTTGACACCGTTCCCGAGGGCGGCCGCTTTGATGGCGTCCTGGGGGTAGTCGGCGGCTTAGCTGCCATCCGCCGCTTGGCCGGACAAGGGCCGTTGGCCCATCCCCTGGAGCTCATCGTATTCATGGCGGAAGAATCCAGCCGCTTCGGTTTTGCCACCATGGGCAGCAAAGCGATGTCAGGCTCTGTCAACCCGTCATGGTCGAAAGCCAAAGATCAGGCCGGCGAAAGCTTTCCCGACGTCCTCAGCCGTCATGGCTTCGACTTGGCCAATGCCCGGGCCGCCGGCCGCAGCCGGGACGATTTCAAGGCATTCATTGAGCTGCATATCGAACAAGGACCCGTCCTCGAGAGGACAAATGATACGATCGGCATCGTCGAGGCAATCGCAGCCCCCACCCGCCTCAAGATCGTTGTCGACGGGATGGCCGGACACTCGGGAACGACGCCGATGGACGACCGGCAGGACGCCCTCGTGAGCGCGGCAATGATAATCCTCGCCGTGCAGGAAATCGCCCTTGAGCAGCACCATCGCGGCACGGTCGGGACGGTAGGCGTAATCCGCAACCACCCCAATGTAATGAACGTCATCCCCGGACGGGTGGAAATGGGCGTCGACATTCGCGGCGTGGACCACGACAGCATAATCGAAACCATCCAGGACATCAAAGACGCTGTCAGCACCATCGCCGACGGGCAGGAAACGCCGGTGGCGATCGAAGTGGTGACCGCCGACAAACCGGTCCCCATGGACGCAGACATCATCCAGACGGTCGAAACCGTCTGCCGTCAGCTCAACATGCCTTACAGGCTGATGAACAGCGGCGCCGGCCACGACGCTATGAACATGGCCGCCATCGCCCCGACCGGGATGATATTCATTCCCTGCCGGAGCGGCATCAGCCACAATCCAGAAGAAGAGGCCGACGCCGCCGACATCGTGAAGGGCATCGACGTTTTGACCGCCACAATAAAGCAATTAGCTAAGTAGGTGTTTACGTGACAGTCGACGTATACTTTACCCCCCTGGACTATATTGCCAGGCCTCCCGAGGGAGACCATGCCGTCGCCGTCCTCGATATCTTCCGCGCAACGACGTCGATGGCCACCGCCTTCGCCAACGGGTGCCGCCGCATCATACCGGTCATGACAGTAGAAGACGCCATCGCTCTTAAGGAACTGCACCTCGGGGCGCTGCTGGCCGGGGAACGCCAGGCTCGCCCCATACCGGGCTTCGACTTAGGCAACTCGCCCGGTGAATACGACCGAGCCGCGGTAGCCGGCAAGACGATCATCATGACGACCACCAACGGCACCGCCGCTCTTAAGACGGCCGAGAAAGCATCGAAAGTCTATGTCGGAGCGTTTGTCAACGCCGCCGCCCTCTCCCGGAAGCTTTCCACTATATCGATGGATATTGTGATTCTCTGCGCCGGAACCCGCGGGCACCTGACCATCGAGGACACGCTGTGCGCCGGACTGCTTGCCGACAGGCTAGCCGTCAATAGCGACCTAAGCGATGCGGCCCTAGCCGCCCGGGCGATATACAACGATTACCGCGCCGACCTTGTGCGGCGGACGTCTCAGGGCGCCCATGCCAGGTATCTTGCCGCCATCGGTTACGGCGGCGATATCGAATATTGCTTGCGCCACGATCTATATGACAACGTCCCCGAATTTCGCAACGGCGAAATTACCGCCCCGGCTGCCTGCTAGCAGCCGGGGCAATTTTTTTAGGTAAATATTTCGCCTTTAGTTTACGTAACATGCGTGGTAAAATGAAGGCTGAGCAACGTGGAAAGGGGATGTCTATGAAAAAAATCGTTATCATGGCCATGCTCGCCATGGCTGCCGCTGCCTATTCGCCCCTGATGCCCTCGGCTCACGCCGCAACCGCCGACGATGTGCTCGCGCAGATAATTGCCCAAAACCCTAAAGCCGCCCAAGTCCAGGAACTGCTCGCCCTCAAGCAGGATATCGAGCAAGGCGGCCGGGGAGCGATCGTCAGCCGCGTGACCCAGGTCGCCATTGACCGGGCAGGTCAGGGGGAATTGGCCGGACTGGTAACCGCCGCCGCAAACGGCGGGGATATCCGGGGCACTGTGGAAACCGCCGTTCGGCAAGAAGTCACAGCCCAGTTGGCATCCAGGCTCGGTCCTTACGAAGAGAGCCTCAACCTGCTTGCCTCTATCCTGCAGAACGCCGGGTTGATTCCCCAAACCGTCCGCGACAGCAGCAGCCTGGCCGGGGCGGTGCAAATCCTCCAGTAACGGTGTTTGATATCACCAAAGGCTAATATTCATCGAAAACGGTAAGACGGCAAGGGTCGCCTTGCCGTTTACATAAATATAAAACCGGTAAGACCGGTTTTTTTTTGCTAGGAACAACTATGATCAATGCCGAATATATGAGAGGAAAACAAAATAACCACAAGGGGAAGAGGCTTGAAAAAGACATTCATTATACTGATAATGTTCCTCAGCGTCGGGTTAAACCTTGCCGGCGCCGCTCCCGCCGCCCCGCCCCCCGTCCAGTACGAAAAGGGTATGGTGCTGTCGGTGGCTCCGCTCGATGATGTTACGCGGAAGCAGTATCTCCTCGAACGCGGCGAACTTGTCACGGTACGCATTACCTCCGGCCCGGAAACAGGCAAGGTCGTCGACACCTTGAATTTTGTTTCCGAGCGCTCGCCCTACGCCATCAAAGTAGCACCAGGCGACAAAATCATCGTCGCCGTGGCCTACGACCTCGGCCGGACGTCTTACCACGTAAGCGATTTCGACCGCTTCGATTACGTTTATGTCTTGCTGGTCCTGTTTATCGGCACACTGGTGATATTTGCCGGTGTCGTAGGCGTGAAGACGGTTTTCGTAATCGGTTTCTCCACCGCTCTGATTTTTCAGGTCTATGTCGGCCAAGTGCTGGCCAGGGGAATCAACCTGACGCTCCTGACCCTGCTCGTCTGCGCCGTGATCGCCACCGTGACTCAGGTCGCAATCAGCGGCTGGAACAAGAAGTCCTTAGCCGCCATCCTCGGCACGGTGGGCGGCGTGGCCATCGCCGGGCTGCTCTCCCTGCTCGCCATCCAACTGATGCACCTGACAGGACTCGATAGCGAGGAAGCCATGATGCTCAAGGCAACGAAAATGGCCGACATCGATTTCCAGGGGGTCTTATTCTCGGGCATGGTATTCGGAGCCCTCGGCGCGGTAATGGATGTCGCCATTTCGATTGCGTCGGCCCTCTACGAAGTAAAAGCCCTCCAGCCGGATATGGACAGAAAAAGCCTGTTCATGACCGGGATGAATGTCGGCCGGGATATAATGGGGACGATGTCCAACACCCTCATCCTCGCTTATGTAGGTACATCCCTGCCGCTCATGCTGCTGATCGCCTCCCAGCCGCAGGCCTCAGCGCTCAAAATCATGAATCTCAATATGATCGTCACCGAGATCGCCCGCGCCCTTACAGGCAGCATCGGCCTAATCTGCGCCATCCCGCTGACCGCCTTGATTGCCGCCTTCCTAATGTGTGGCCGGGATCGTTAATACCTAAGCGGTTAACTAAAGACGTCCGCGCGGGCTGCCCGCAGGGCGTCTTCCAATTTGTCGCTCCAGTTGCCGCCGCCCTGAGCCCAGTGGGCGTTGCCGCCGCCCTTGCCCCCAGTAAGCGCGAGCGCCTTCTTCAGCAGCTTGCCCATATCGGCCGGGATGTCCGCTGTGCAGGCGAAGACAAAGTGAGACTTGTCAAGCTCGGCGCTCCCGGCCGCCAGCAGGACGACGGCGCGGCCGCGGGCCAGCACCGCTCTTGCCAGATCGGACAGTTCGCCAGCCGCGGCGTCCGCTATGACAGAAACGGCCAGCTTTAGGTCAGATAACTTGTCAGCCTTTTCGTACAACTCGTCGGCCCGATAGCCGGCGAGTTCCTGCTTTGCGGCCTGCAGTTGCCGGGTGACCGTTTCCATCTTGCTCTGTTGCCGTTCGGCCGCTGCCGGTACCTCCACGACAGGCACGGACAACCTTACAGATAGATCGCGGGCCACGGCGCTGTTCAGCCGGTAGTCCTCAAGGGCCCGGCCGCCGCACACGAAGTCCACCCGGACCGCCCCGGCCTTGCGTTCCCAGGAACGAATCCTGATCAGGCCGATTTCGCCGCTGGTCGCCACATGCGTGCCGCCGCACGGGCAGCAGTCCACCCCTGCCACGCTGACAAGGCGGATGGCGGCGAAGCCTTTCGCCGGCTGTTTGCGCAGCGGGAACCCGGCGAGGTCGCCACCGGCGACAAATTCGCTCTTGACCGGCAGATTGGCGAACACGATTGCGTTGGCGGCCGTTTCCGCCGCCGCCGCCTGCTCACCCGTCAGCGTTTCCATGGTGACATCGATGTATACCGCGTCGCTACCGAGATGAAACCCGATATTCTCGCCGCCGAAGAGGTCGGAGAACACCGCCGACAAGATATGTTCGCCGCTGTGCTGCTGCATATGGTCGAAGCGCCGTTCCCAGTCCAGGCGGCCCCGGACGGTTTCCGCAGCCGGTCTGGCAGAGGTTACGTGTACTATCGAGCCGTTATCCTCGAATACCGCCAGCACCGGGACATCGTTCAGCCAACCCGTGTCGCATGGCTGGCCGCCGCCCTCGGGATAAAATACCGTCCGGTCAAGTACGACGCCACAACTGCCATCGGGCAGCGTGCGCAATTCCTCAATTCTCGCTGTAAACTCTTTTTGATAACAATCAACATAATACAACTTTTCAGTCACAGTTGACCTTACCTCCGTTATGTCCATTCAAACCCATTATACCCGACACTGGCGACGCAGGCAAAGCCACCAACAGGGATATCGCCCGCAGGCGTTACATATATTTGACCAGGAAATGCCGGGAGGGGGAGAAAGATTTGCTGACCGCGCTTAGGAACAGGAGGCATGGTGTATCATTTTGCGTGGCCCTGCTGGTTGTCGCCGGGCTGCTTACCGGGCTGGCCGGTTTCGAATACTGGGACGAACAGGAACTCGCGTCCGCTCCCGATCAGCCTGCTACACGGCCCGAAGGCAGCGTAACCCTGGTGGTGAATGTGCCGGCACGTCGCCTTGAAGTGCTGAGCGACGGCAAATTATACAAGCAATACCGCATAGCCGTCGGCCGTTCGGAAACCCCATCGCCATACGGGGAGTGGATCGTCACCTGGAAAGCCTATCACTCCGGCGACATCTTCGGCACCAGATTCCTCGGCCTTAACGTCCCGTGGGGCGGGTACGGCATCCACGGCACGAACAGACCGTGGTCGATAGGCCAATTCGCCAGTCAGGGCTGCATCCGCATGCGGAACAGGGACATCGAGGAATTGTTTGAGTGGGTGCCTGTCGGCACCCCCGTGCGCATCGAAGGGAGCAGGGTGCGTATCGAACGCCTGTTGCGCTACACCTGCGCGGGGCCCGACGTAGTCCTGCTGCAGATCAGGCTGCGCAAAAACGGCTATTATGAAGGTCGGGCCGACGGGTTGTTCAACCGGGACGTCGAAGAGGCGTTGAAAAGGTGCCAGCACGACAAGGGGCTTAAGCCAACCGGGGTCGCCGATCGTAAAACCCTGGAAAAACTTGGCCTTTAGCTGGCCTGACATCATAATAGGATTGTCAGGCCTGACGGTGTCGGCGCGTTTTTGCGGGGAAAATAAATGATTTTGCCGTTTTATGTCGAATATGTTATAATGCCGAATCCTAACCGGTAGGGGAAAACCACTAGAGACACAGGGGTGAATCCGCGCCAGCGGAAGGGCGTCTAATCCTCTTCGCCCGAACCCGACAGCTAATCCCCGAGGCATAAGGCCAAGCGGTCCCGTTATACGCGAACGGCGCCGCGCAGGCCAGCAACAAGAGGGGTGAATTGATGAAAAAAGTTTATATTGCGGCCTTGCTGGCGGTGCTGTTGCTTGCCAACGCCACCGCGCTTGCGGCGGTCGTCCCTGCGCCTGCGGCGGACAAGCCCCTCAAACAGGGAGCGCGGGGCGAGGACGTCAAGATGGTTCAGAAGCTGCTGGCCGATACCGGCTATTACGCCGGGCAGATCGACGGCATCTTCGGCGGCGCTACCCTTGAGGCCGTCCAAAGGTTTCAGACCTATAACGGCCTGAAGCCCGACGGCGTGGTCGGCAAAGAAACCATCACCTTCCTCCAGCGCGAACGGGCCAGCGCAGCGCCAAACCGCTACAACCGCGAATTGACGATGACTGCTACCGCCTACACGGCCCAGGACGACGGCAACGGCAGTCACACCTACCGCGGTCACGAACTCAGACGGGGGCTGGCGGCGGTCGATCCCCGAGTTATCCCGCTTGGCACGCGGTTATTCATCAAAGGCTACGGTTTTGCAATCGCCGACGATATCGGCGGCGCCATCAAGGGCAACAAAATCGACCTCGCGTTCGAAAACCGGGCCGAGGCTCTCCAATTCGGCGTCCAGAAGGTTACAGTCTATATTCTCGATTAAAGAGCAGGTCGACCTGCTCTTTTTTTCGTAAAAAGGAATGGCGCTTGCCTGTGGCGTATACCATATGAATCTACACAGAAAGGAAGATGCGCATGTACGAAATAGCTCACATCGGCCTTGTCGTAAAAGATGCCGACCGCTCCGGCCGGTTTTACCGCGACGTTCTCGGCTGTCAGCCGTCGGGCATATACGAGGATGAAAGGGTCAAGATTGCCTTCTTGAAGGCAGGGACGCAGATAATCGAGCTGGTCCAATACCAGGCGTGCGAAAAGGAACCGCGGCGGGCCGGGATTGTGGATCATCTCGCCTTCAAAGTGAATGATATCGACGCCGCTATTGCCAAACTGCGGGAAAAAGGGGTAACGCTGCTCTTCGACGCGCCCCGCACTGCCCTGAGCGACAAAAAGATTTTCTTTTTTGCCGGCCCGGACGGTGAGAGGCTGGAATTCATCCAGGAAGCGGCGCTATGACGGACAGAATCGACAAACTCAAAGAAAAGCTGCGTAACCTTTACAAACGCAACCCCTTCGTCGGACTTCTGCAGATAAAAGTGGAGGATGTCCAAGAAGGGGAAGCGACGCTGTCGATGCCGGTTATCCAGGCTATCCATGGCAATCTGTACGGGATGGCCCACGGCGGAGTTACGGCGTCCCTGGCCGATACGGCAATGGGACTTGTTTGCATTTCCCTCGGTAAAAAGGTCGTGACCCTGGATATCAACATCAACTACATATACGGCGCAGCCGACGGTGAGACGATGATAGCTGTGGCGAAGGTCGTGCACAACGGCCAGCACACCGTCGTCGTGGATGCCGAACATCGCGACACGGCCGGCAGACTTCTGGCAAAAGCGAGGGGAACATTCTTTGTCGTCGGCAGCTTCGACCTTGATTAAAATTCGAGAAATAAAGATACCAACAGCGGCAGGCAAACTGAACGCCAGCCTCTATCTTCCCGTGGAACGCGGGTGCGATTATGCAGTCATATTCTGTCATGGCTTCCGGGGCTCCAAAGAGGGCGGCGGGCGGGCTTCGGCGTTGGCCGCAAGGGTGGCAGGAAACGGTTTTGCCGTCCTGCTGTTCGACTTCACGCCTCTCAGCCTGCTTTCCGTCCAGATTGAAGAGCTGCGGGCAGTTGTGTCCTACAGCCGACGCGAGGTCAGCGACCGAATCGTTCTTTTCGGACGCAGCATGGGCGGAAGCGCCGCCCTTGCAGTAGCCGCCGCCGACAGGCTCATCGCCGGCCTCTGCCTGTGGTCCGCTCCCCACAACCTCCACGAGACATTCCGCCTCTCACTGGGTGACGGGTACAGCCGGCTGCTTGACGGGGAAACAGTCAGCATAGCCGACGAATTTGGCCATGTTCGCCTGTCTCCCGACTTCCTCGTCGATTTCGACCGTTTCGACCTCCTTACTTGCGCCGGTCTGGTCAGCGGCCGGCCATTACTCGTCGTCCACGGCGAAAACGACGAAATAGTCCCCCTGCGGCAGGCTGCCGCAATATTCGATCAGGCTGGTGAACCGAAACAGATGACCGTCGTCCCCGGGGCCGATCACCGCTTTCTCAGTGGCCACGAACAAGCGTCCGCGGCATTGCTCGCCTGGCTGGAGGCCGGTTTTTCGGCTCCGCGCGACTGATGAAGCCGACCTGCATATAATCGCGAATTGGGCTTATACTACCCAGGAAAGCAGTCTGCTTGACAAGGGAGGCTCAGCCCATTGGACTTGGTACCCGCCCATTTGCTGCCGCTTCTCCTGGCGCTTGTGTCCGGCGTGCTTATGGCTGTGCAGGGTTCGGTCAATACCGCGCTGAGCAAGGTAGTAGGCCTGTGGGAAGCGACATTCGTCGTTCACGCCATAGGGACGCTAATCTTGCTCGTTGTTTTATTTTTCCTCAAAATGGGACGCGGCGATCTCGGCGGTTTGTCCCAGGCTCCCTGGTATTCCTACCTTGGGGGCGTAATAAGCGTATTCATCATCTACCTGGTGGCTGCCAGCATCCCACGCGTCGGAGTAGCCAACGCTACCACGGCCATAATCGTCGGCCAAGTGCTGACCGCAGTCATAATCGATCATTTCGGTGGCTTCGGCCTCCAGAAAATACCATGCGGCTGGAGCCAGGTCGCCGGTTTGGCGCTTTTGGCGATCGGCGCCCGGTTGCTGCTAAAGTAGATTTTTCTTCCCAAAAAAATTATTATAATGTATACTTATTTTTAGGGTTTTTTCCCCATGTCCTTTTAAGTATTTTTTTGCCATGCCGAATCTTGACAAGGAGGATAAGTAATGGATTTTAACTTTACTCCCGACCAGCTTGCCCTCAAGAAGATGGCTCAGGAAGTAGTTGCCAAAGAGATTACTCCCTACGCCCTTGAGATGGACCACAACGGGGAAATGCGGCCCGGTCTGCTTCAAAAGCTTGACGAGGCGGGTATTGTTAGCCTGGTCGTGCCGGAAGAATTCGACGGTCCGGGGCTGGATGCAATCACCATCGCCCTTATCTACGAAGAACTTGGCAAAGGCTGCGCCGGTGTAGCCACCAGTGTCGCCGCAAATGCCCTGGCCTCATATCCTGTCATACTCATGGGTACCGACGAGCAAAAGAAACATTACTTTGATATCATCAACAGCGGCAAACTGGCGGCCTTTGCCCTTACCGAGCCGGGAGCCGGTTCCGACGCGGGGGCGGTAGCAACCACCGCCGTCAAAGACGGCGATGATCACTACATCCTCAACGGCACCAAATGCTTTATCACCAATGGCGGCCTCGCCGACATCTTCATCATCTTCGCCAACGCCAGAAAATCAGCGGGCATCCGCGGCCTGACAGCCTTCATCGTCGACCGCAGCACTCCCGGCTTTTCGGTCGGCAAAGAGGAAGACAAGATGGGCATCCGCGCCTCAAACACCTGCGAACTCATCCTCGACAACGTCCGCATTCCCGCCGCCAACCGTCTCGGCAGGGAAGGGGAAGGCTTCAAAATCGCCATGAAAACCCTCGACGCAGCCCGCCCGCTTGTTGGGGCGGTGTCGGTCGGCATCGCTCAGGCCGCTTTTGACGCTGCCGTCAAATACTCCAAAGAACGCGAGCAGTTCGGTAAGCCCATCGCCTCGTTCCAACTCGTTCAGGCGATGCTCGCCGACATGGCTATCGCCGTGGAAACAGCTCGGCTCATGGTCTTCAAGGCCTGCTGGCTCAAAGACCAAAACTTGCCGTTTGCCAAAGAGGCGGCCATGGCCAAGTGCTATGCGGCTGACGTTGCCATGAAAGTCACCACCGATGCCGTTCAGGTTCTCGGCGGCTACGGCTATATCAAGGAATACCCCACCGAGAAGTACATGCGCGACGCCAAGATCATGCAGATATACGAAGGCACCAACCAGATCCAGCGTCTCGTAATAGCCAACCAGATTTTGTATTAAACAGACCCCTTGACAATCCTTGTTTACAGTAATATAATGTTTCTTGCGGCAGTTGCTATCTCTGCCGCAAAAATATGGGGTTATAGCTCAGTTGGTTAGAGCGCCTCGTTGACATCGAGGAGGCCAGCGGTTCGAGTCCGTTTAACCCCACCACCGAAACCCTCCGGCATTAGCCGGAGGGTTTTTTATTGTTTGTTAATCCTGTCAAGGACGTAAGGCGAATATGATTAAATAAAAAGGGGGCCCCAAAATGAACAGGCAGGACCTGGACCAGAAAGCCAACCAAGCGCTGGATGCTCCCGTCGCCGCGATAAAAACGGGCAACTATGTCGCCGTTTTCACCATGCTCATTCTCCAGGACATTCTCATCCAACTCACCGTGAATCCTCTGACGAACTTCAATAACATTATCGCTGTCGCCAACAGCATCGCCAATCTAAACGCCAGCATAAAACCCATCCAATAGCACCGGTGAACCGGAAGGGACAAACGTACCGATAAGTGTACCGAAAGGTTCGTCTATTTCGCTTATCCGCTTGTCAGTGGCTTTTATTCAAGAGAAAAGGTGATGGCACGGTTATTGCATTTTAAACATTAGGTTAAGGAATGCCGGACAAATCATACCGGCCCAATTGTTCTCCGGGAAGTGATACAATGACTGAAACCGATAAAACAACGCCTTCCGGGGGGCACGCTTCGCCGTACCCTCCCCCCGCGTCGGTTGAAGACGCCAAAGTGCTGGCTCTTTCCATCGAAGAAGAGCGGCGCAAAATAGGCGAACTCGGCTTCGCCGAGCTCAATAGTCTCGCCCTGATCCACCGCATACGGAAACTGGAGCAGTTGATAACCCAATACATGCTACTAACCAATGCCAAAAACGCGCGTCGGGATATAACAAAAGACGCCAAGTGCCCTTGTCCCCATCCACAGGCGTCAGCAGCGGGGCGGCCGAAGTAGTGATATCGTCCCCCAAGCGGAATGCCGGCTGGTATTGCCTGCCGTCATTCCGCTTTTTCGACAGGGGTGAAACCCTTGAGGAAGGAAAGCCGGAAATTGGCTCGAATTAGAATGATACGTCATAGAGGTACGTACATGAGAATGAATAGCCTGAAAACAAAAATAGCCGTTTCCGTCTCCTTGCTGGTGGTTCTGCTCGCTATAGTAACTTCTTCTTATATCCTTTCCTATTTCGAAGCAACCTTCAAAAAAACGATCGCCGAGCAGGAGTTTACCCTGATTTCCGGCATGGCGCAGGAAATCGACAACAAGCTGGAAACCGTACATAGCGCCCTCATCGCGGTCAGCAAATCCATCGACCCGGCATTGCTGGCCGACCCGGACAAGGCCCAGGCACATCTTGATTCCAAAGCCGGCCTAAATTCGTTATTCGATAACCACACATTTTTCTTCTCTCCCGCCGGCAACATCATCGCCGAATCGCCTTTTGAGCCCGGACGCCGCGGCCTGAGCTTCGCGCACCGCGAATACATCCAGAAAACGCTGGAACTCGACAGGCCATACATCGGCGAGCCATACATCTCCAGCCAATCCCACGGGCACCCCGCGATCATGCTCACCGCCCCCATATACGATGCTGACGGAAAGCTTGCCGGTATAATCGCCGGCGGTTTAGATCTGATGAAAGACAACTTTCTCGGTACTTTATCCCGTACCAAGCTCGGCCAAACGGGTTATTTGTACCTATATGACACTAACCGGACAATGATTATCCATCCCGATGCCGAACGAATCCTAAAAAGAGACGTTCCTCCCGGTGTCAACAATTTGTTCGATCTGGCGATCAAGGGCTTTGAGGGGTCGGAAGAAAGCATAAGCTCCCGTGGAGTCCATCATCTGGCAACCTTCAAGCACCTAACAAAAACGAACTGGATTCTGGCCGCCCATCATCCCATCAGCGAAGTATATGAACCGATTATCAAGGCCAGGCAGTACTTCGTCCTAGCGCTCGTCGCCGGAGTCTTCCTCGTCCTCATAGGTATCTGGTTCATTGTCGGTTATTTTACCGCTCCGCTTGTGGCCTTCACCCGGCACGTCGAAAAAGTCGGCGGCAATCAGGGCGAACGGCGCTTCAGCGCCATATTTCCCAACGATGATATCGGCGCCCTGTCCACAGCTTTCAACAAAATGCTCAGTGAGCTTGACGGCAAAGCCGCATCACTGGAAAAAAGCGAAGAACTCTACCGTACCATTACCGAGTTTGCCTCCGATATGGTGTTTTGGCGTGGTCCTGCCGGCGAAATGTTTTACATTTCTCCCAACTGCGAACGGGTCACCGGGTATCAAGATTGCGATTTCTATGCCCACCCGCGCCTGCTTGACGACATCGTATATTTTGGCGACATGACCAGATGGCAGGCATATACCGGTAGACTCGGCGACGCCGCGCCTGACAGCCTCGAGTTTCGCATCGTGACCAAAGAAGGCAGTGTCCGCTGGATAAGCTGCGTAACTCGTCAGGTATTCAACGATAAAGGCGAATTCCTCGGTTTTCGAGGCAGTCACCAGGATATCACCGACCGCAAGCGTGCCGAAGAGCAACTGCACTTTGTAAGTCTGCACGACTACCTGACCGGCTTCCGAAATCGGGCCAGTTTCGAAAAGGAACTGGATTCCTTCGCTCATTCCGGCTGCCTGCCGGTAAGCCTAGTCGTCTGCGATGTCGACGGCCTGAAATTCGTCAACGATACTCTGGGACACAACGCCGGCGACGAGTTGCTGATTAAAGTAGCCGGTATTCTGACAGAACACTTTTCCGCCGATGCGGCTATTTACCGTTTTGGCGGCGACGAATTTATCGCCATCCTGCCGGTCACCGACCGGGAAACCGTCGCCAGGCTGTGCCATGGCCTCAGGAGCGCCATCGCCCGTCATAACGACGACAGCGACATACCGGTCAGCGTGTCGATCGGTTATGCCACCAGTGCTTCCGCCAACGTTGACATGGCCACCCTGTTCAAAGAAGCCGACGACAACATGTATCGCGAAAAAATCAATCACAACCTGAACGCCCGCGGTACGACGCTTGCCGCTCTTACTAAAGCGATGGAAGCCCGCGACTCGTTTACAGCGGACAACGCTGCACGGATGGAGCGGCTGATTGCGTTGTTCGGACAAAAAGGCGGGTTAAGCGAAAAAGCTCTGAACGATCTGCAACTGTTGGCCAAGTTTCACGATGTTGGCAAGGTGGGGATAGACGACAGCATTCTTTTTAAACCCGGTCCCCTGACGGCGAAAGAGCGGATTATGATGCAGCGCCACGCAGAAATCGGCTACCGGATTGCCATTTCCACCCCCAATCTCGCTCCTGTCGCCGAACTCATCCTAAAGCACCACGAGTGGTGGAATGGCGAAGGCTATCCCCTGCAGCTACAGGGAGACAAGATTCCCCTCGAGTGTCGGGTATTCGCCATTGTGGACGCCTATGACGCGATGACCAGCGATAGGCCCTACCGGGCTGCGCTGACGGACACCCAGGCCCTCGCCGAGATCGAACGTTGGGCCGGCACTCAGTTCGACCCTTACCTGGCAAAAGTGTTCGTGGCCGCGATGACGGCCCGGGAAACAGACGAATAGGGTGTCGTTGCGGGGGGGAGTTATATGTACGTATTCAAACTCAACGACAACGAAAGCATCCTGAAGAAAGGCGTCGGTTTTGCGCAAATAGGCGCAAAGGCCGGTTTGGGGGCGCTTTACTTAACGACCGAACGGCTCGTGTTTATCGGGTACGAGCGTACTTCGATCACCACCACTGTAGAAGAAGAAGTCCCCCTCGAACACATCGAGGAACTAAAAGCGATGAAAACCTTCGTTCTGCTGGCGAACGCGGTTGAAATCAGCACCATCCGCGGGCGGCGGTTCCGCATCAATATCGATGACCGCGACAGATGGATCGAAGCGATTAAAGAGCAGATGGACAAAATAAAAAACAACGAATTCTTTGGATGAGGTGGTAGCATGTATAGTTTTCCTTTAGCGGACACGGAAGAGATTATAAAAAAGGGCCACGCCAGTCTTCATCTTGAAGACAGCGCGTTTACCGGCGCTTTCTATCTTACCAGCGAACGGCTGGTATTTGTCGGCTATGTTATGAACATCACCCGGAAGTACATAGAGGAAGTACCCCTCACCCATATAAGAGAAGTTCGCGGCGAAAAGACCTTTTTCATCATTCCGAACAGCCTGGTCGTTTCCACCATAACAGGCAAAAGCCTGAAGGTTATCGTCGATCCGGGTGACCGCAACGCCTGGCTCAAGGCCATCGACGAGCAGCTGGAAAAAATTTGACTGTGCCCCGACGGCTCAGCAGGCAATCCCGCAGGGATTGCTTTTTATTTTGTTCGCGCCGCCGCCACCGCTGTCGTATGCCTTCAATCCCGGTCACATATAATAACAGCGAAGGGAGTGAGAAACGTGAAGATACTCTCTCTTGGCTTAAGCGGCGCCCCCGACGAGGTACGGACCAGGCTTCAGCGCGACTGCCGGACATTGGCGCAGGAAGGGTTTCGAGTGGCGGTCGACGAGAGCAGCAAAGGAAATTATACCTTTCTTGGCTGCAACATCGCGGAAGGGGAACTTTCCTTTCGCAACTACGAACACGTCAAAAACACGCTCAAAGCCTATGTTGCCCAAATGCTGGCAGAACATATCGTCGGCCATGAAGAGAAAAACCTCATCCGTAAAATCATCAGCCACAACTATTACTACTTCGGCGAGCAGGAGCGCGCAGCCATTTATGACAATGCGCTGAAACTGCTTGGCGAACCTGGCGGCGATTTCGGCTTTACTGACCGCAGCGATAGGATACTTGCCAAACTCAAGGAATACTTCGACATCCATCACGAACTCGTGCTGGACGGTTTTATTTCCTTCCGCATCAAGGACTATCGCGAGCGACTGACCGAAATCGTGGACAAGGCGGTTGACGAATACATGCTCGACATGGAGTACAAAGAATTCATCCGGGTTCTCCGGTACTTCGTCGACGTGCAGGAAACCCAGGTGGAAGAGGTCCACATCGTCCTCGGCGACGGAGACACCTTCAAAATCCGCGATGCCCGCGGCAGGAACATCCACAATCAATACCTTGAACCCCTCATGATCGGGAACGAGGAAATCAACTACGAGGATCTTCTGATCAGCGCCCTGATTACGATCGCCCCTCAGACCGTCATGCTGCACTTCTCATCCGAGCTTGGCAAAACCCACTCCGCTGTGGAAACCATCCAGAAAGTATTTTCCGGACGGGTGAGCATATGCCGGGGCTGTAGCCTGTGCATCAGCAATATAGGTATCCCCGAGACGGAGAGGAATTGACAGTAAGCGTCAAACTGGCTATAATAACCTTAACTAAATACTATCAACAGTAATGCGGAGGACAAGACGGCAGCGCACGGACGTTGCAGAGAAGAGGTGCCGTGGCTGGGAGCACCTTTACAGACACCTGCTGTTACCCCCTCCAAACTGCGCGGCTGAACAAAGTAAGCTGTGCCGGGTGACGCCGTTATAGCATAACAAGCTGGGCTTCCGATGCCAATCAGGGTGGAACCGCGGGCAACAACCCCGTCCCTACGAGGACGGGGTTTTATTTATTTATCGTGGAAAGGGGAATACACGTGGACAAAGTAAAAATTACCCTGAAGGACGGGGCAGTGAGGGAAGCGGCCGCAGGGGCATCGCTACAGGAAGTGGCGGAATCAATAAGCCGCAATCTCGGCAAAAACGCTCTTGCTGCCAAAGTGAACGGCCAAACCGTCGACCTCCGGCAAAAAATAGAGCAAGACGCTCAGGTAGAATTTCTAACCTTCGAAGATGTCGAGGGCAAAGATGCGCTAAGGCACAGCGCCTCGCACATCCTTGCCCAGGCGGTCAAAAGACTGTACGGCAATGTTAAACTCGGCATCGGTCCGTCGATAGCCAACGGTTTCTATTACGACATCGACACCGCCCACACATTCGTCCCTGAAGATCTTGAGAAAATCCAGGCCGAGATGGAGAAAATCGTCAAGGACGATCTGCCCATCGAGCGCGTGGAAACAAGCAGGGAAGAGGCGCTCAAGCTATTTGGCGAAATGGGTGAGACTTACAAACAGGAATTGATTCGCGACCTGCCTGAAGACGTAACAATATCCCTCTACAAGCAGGGCGAATTTGTCGACCTGTGCGCGGGGCCCCATGTGCCATCCACCGGCCGCGTGAAAGCGATCAAACTGCAAAGCCTGGCCGGAGCCTACTGGCGGGGCGACCAGCACAACAAAATGCTCCAACGCATCTACGGCACCGCTTTCGAAAAGAAGAGCGACCTTGACGACTATCTGACAATGCTCGAAGAAGCCGCCAAGCGCGACCACCGCAAACTCGGCCGCGAACTTGATTTGTTCAGCATTCAGGACGAGGGTCCGGGCTTCCCCTTCTTTCACCCAAAGGGCATGATCGTCCGCAACGAACTGGAAAACTTCTGGCGCCAGCTGCACGTAAAATACGGCTATCAGGAGATCAAGACACCGATCATACTCCACCAGAAGCTCTGGCAGCAATCGGGCCACTGGGATCACTACAAAAACAACATGTACTTCACCACCATCGACGAAGAAGGCTATGCCGTAAAACCCATGAACTGTCCGGGCGGCATCCTCATCTATCGGTCCCAGCATCATAGCTATCGCGAGTTTCCCTTGCGCACCTGCGAACTCGGCCTCGTTCACCGTCACGAACTCAGCGGCGCTCTCCACGGCCTGATGCGCGTACGCAGCTTCACCCAGGACGACGCCCACATCTTCTGCCTACCCTCCCAGATCAAGGCCGAAATCAAAGGAGTTATCGATCTCTTCAACACCATCTACGGCACCTTCGGCATGAGCTACCACGCCGAACTCAGCACCAAGCCCGAAAAAGCCATGGGCTCGGACGAAGTTTGGGAAGAAGCCACCGAAGCCCTCCGTGAAGCCCTCGAGGAATACGGTATGGTGTATAAGATTAACCCCGGCGACGGCGCCTTCTACGGTCCCAAAATAGACTTCCATCTCCGCGACTCCATCGGCCGGACGTGGCAGTGCGGCACAATCCAGCTTGACATGCAGATGCCGGAAAAATTCGACCTGACCTTTGTCGGCGAAGACGGGCAGAAACACCGCCCGGTTATGATCCATCGCACCTGCTACGGCAGCATCGAACGCTTCATCGGCATTCTTATCGAGCACTATGTCGGTGCATTTCCCGTCTGGCTCGCCCCCGTCCAGGTCAAAATCCTGCCGATAACCGACCGCCAGGTAGAATACGCCCAAACCCTCGCGGCTCAGATGAAGGCCAAAAATATCCGCGTCGAAATCGACGACCGCAATGAAAAGATCGGCTACAAAATTCGCGAAGGCCAAATGGAGAAAGTCCCCTACATGCTTATCATCGGCGACAAGGAGAAGGATACCGGCACCGTAGCCGTGCGGCAGCGGGGCAAAGGCGACATCGGCTCCGTGCCTGCGGCAGACTTCATCGCCGGCGTGTTGGACGAAATCGTCGCCAAGTCCTGATATTATCCGCAACGCACGCTTGACTTTGCCGGTCAGTGATGCTAATATTACTAAGTAAACAAAATATTTCTCTAAAGTAGAAGCCATCCGCTTCTCACCTTACAACGCATCGCTGTTCGTAAGGTCAGGCAACCAAGCTGATTATTGCTTTTTATGCGGGTGGTGTATGCCATCCGCATTTTTATTTTGTTACGAATTATTAGGAGGTGTGCCGCGATTAGTAAGGATAACCTTCGGATCAACGAAGAAATCCGCGCAAGAGAAGTCAGGGTCGTTACAGCCAACAACGAGCAGTTAGGGGTCATGGTGCTTCGGGAGGCCTTGCGTATTGCCGCCGAATCACAGCTTGACCTGGTGGAAGTCGCTCCTCTCGCCAAGCCGCCGGTTTGCCGGATCATGGATTACGGCAAGTACAAATACGAGCAGCAGAAGCGAGAAAAGGAAGCCAAGAAGAAGCAGAAGATCGTCACCCTAAAGGAAGTCAAGGTTCGTCCCAACATCGAGGACCATGATTTTCAAGTCAAACTTAAAAATGCCCAGCGCTTCCTCCAGGATGGCGATAAAGTAAAGGCGACCGTCATGTTCAGGGGCCGCGAGCTTTCCCACCCCGAACTAGGTCGTCAGGTACTCGTCCGTTTGGCGGGCGAACTCAAAGATATCGCCAACATTGAACGCGACGCCAAACTCGAAGGCAAGAATATGATAATGATTCTCGCAGCAAAACAGCAACAACACTAAGGGGGAGACTGACATGCCGAAAATCAAAACTCGCAGAAGCGCCGCCAAGCGGTTTAAAATCACCGGCAGCGGCGAATTCAAGCGCGCCAAAGCTTACAAAAGCCACATCCTGGAGAAGAAGTCGCCGGCCCGCAAACGTAACCTACGCAAAGCCGGACTCATCAGCAAGGCAGACCACGACCGCGTTTCCAAGATGCTTCCTTACGCATAACAACAATAATTTTTAGCGATTTTTGAATGGGGGTATAAAACATGCCAAGGGTTAAAAAAGGCGTGACTGCACATAGAAGGCACAAGAAGATTCTCAAACTCGCCAAAGGATATCGCGGATCAAAGAGCAAGCTTTTCAAAAAAGCCAACGAAACGGTAATGAAGGCCCTCTACTACGCCCGTCGCGACCGCCGGGCCAAGAAAGGCGAATTCCGCCGCCTCTGGATCGCCCGTATCAACGCCGCCGCCCGCCTCAACGGCATATCCTACAGCCAGCTGATGAGCGGCCTCAAAATAGCGGGCGTACAAGTCAACCGCAAAATCCTCGCCGATCTCGCCATCCACGACAGCGGCGCGTTCACCAAACTGGTCGACACCGCCAAGGCTGCAAAACAATGATAACACCCCCGGACACTGTCCGGGGTTTTCTTTTTTCCGCCCTAATTATTGCGGCGACCGTCACCTTGCGGGTTTGTATAACCGCGGGCAGAACTGGACACAATGGGTGCAAAAACATAATCCAAATTTTTTAGAACATTCCGAAGGTTTTTTCGTCGGCAAGCGCGAATATCATATAACATAATCAGCCTACATACAGCAATTCGTAAGGGAGGAGTTTAACTTGAGCTTGGTAACTATGCGGGAACTGCTGCAGGATGCCAGGAGAAGGAAGTATGCCGTCGGCGGATTCAACGTATTCAACTTCGAAACACTAAGCGCGGTAATGGAGGTAGCAGAAGAACTCAAAACTCCCCTGGTCCTCGGTATTCCCGAACGCCTCTTCAAGTTTGTCGACGTGGACACCTTGAGCGCCGCCATGGTCCGGGCCGCTCAGAGAACATCGGTGCCCGTCGCGTTGCACCTGGACCACGGCCATACCTACGAAGGGGTGCTGAAAGCCATCCGCTGGGGCTTCACTTCCGTGATGTTCGACGGATCGGCGCTGCCGTTGGCCGAAAACCTCAAAAGAACTAAAGATATTACCCGCATAGCCCATACTCTCGGTATTTCCGTCGAGGGTGAACTGGGCTATGTTGGTTTTAACGATAGTAAAATGGATATCAAAGACGATAACATCGTCACCCCCGACATCGCCGCAGACTTCGTGGACAAAACGAAAATCGACGCCCTGGCGGTGGCGGTGGGCAACAACCATGGCGCCTATCGCGGCAGCCCCAAACTAAATTTCTTGCGGCTGAGCGAACTGAATCAGGCCGTCAACGTGCCCCTGGTGATGCACGGAGGATCGCGGCTCAGCCGGGACGACTACCGTAACTCCATCGTATCCGGCATATCGAAGATCAATGTCGCCACCGACATGTCGCAGGCCGCGGCGGAAACGCTCAAAGCGGAACTGCTCAAGAGTCCGAATGCCAACTACATCCACCTCATGTCGATGGTGAAGAAGGGCGTCAAGGACTCGGTCCGCAAATACATGCTCGCCTTCGACTGCATCTCCAAAGCCGTATAGACACGCGAAACCACACACCCGCCGGTAACGGCGGGTGTATCTTTTCTCTAGGCGGGCATATACCGGTGAAATCGCTCATAAATCCCGGTAGACAGCGGGAAACTGTAAGTATATAATAAGTCCGACACACCCGATTCCATATATTCCCGGAAAGAGATGGAAGCAAAGCATGGCTGTACGCGATAACGTAACCGACCTTCTCGACATATCCCACTGGAAGCTCACGCCTTATCAGATACTTGCGGCCGGCTTTGCCGGCCTGATCATCGTCGGCGCAGCGCTCCTGGCCACCCCGCTGGCGTCCGCCACCGGCGAACCGCTAAGCTTCATCGACGCCCTTTTTACCGCGACCTCGGCCGTATGCGTCACCGGCCTGATTGTGGCCGATACCGGCACGCGGTTCTCGCTGTTCGGGCAAATGATCATCATCCTCCTTATCCAGGCGGGCGGACTCGGCATCATGACCATGGCCACCCTGATGGCTTTGCTGATGGGCAAAAAGATCAACCTGCGCGAACGACTCATCATCCAGGAAGCCATGAACCAGCTGACCGTCGCCGGCGTCGTGCGCCTCACCCGCTATATCATCAAAGTTACCCTACTGATAGAATTTATCGCCGGCACAATCCTGGCGGTCCGCTTTTACCAGGACTACGGCGTAAAGGGTATCTATTTCGGCTATTGGCACGCCGTTTCATCCTTCTGCAACGCCGGCTTCGACCTTTTCGGCGAATACCGCAGTCTTACCGGCTATGTCGACGACCTGACCGTCAACCTGGTTGTCTCCACCCTTATCATCCTCGGGGGGATAGGTTTTGCCGTTATAGCCGACGTATGGGAAAACCGCCGGTTCCGGGATTATTCGCTCCACAGCAAACTGGTAATCGTCGTATCGGTATTTCTCATCGTTTTCGGCGCTATTGTCATCTTTGTTTTAGAACAGAACAACCCAGCGACCCTTGGCACCCTTTCCTGGGAAGGGAAGATTCTCGCCAGCTACTTCCAGTCGGTATCGCCCCGCACCGCCGGGTACAACACCGTGTCAATAGGCGATATGGGTAACGCCACCCTGTTCTTCATCGTCATCCTGATGTTCATCGGCGCTTCGCCCGGCTCTACCGGCGGCGGCATAAAAACAACCACGGCCGGGCTGCTGGCCGCCGCTATCTGGGCGCTCGTCCGCGGCCGGGAAGATGTGGAAATATTCGAGCGTAGCATGTCCAGATCGATAATTTACAAAGCGTTTGCCCTGGTGTTCATCGCCGCGCTGCTGGTCATCGTTGTCACCATGATACTATGCGTCAGCGAGGCTGCCCCCTTCCTCAACATCCTTTTCGAAGTCGTATCCGCCTTCGGAACGGTAGGGCTTACCACCGGCATAACCAAGGACCTTTCCGCCACCGGCAAACTTTGGATTATCTTCACCATGTTCGCCGGCAGAGTCGGCCCGATAACCGTCGCCCTGGCGCTGGCCCTCCGTCAGCGCAAAGCGATGGTCAAATACCCCGAAGGCAAAGTAATAATAGGTTAGAGGTGACGAACAATGGCCAAGAAAAATAAACAGTTCGCGATCATTGGTTTGGGGCGTTTCGGCACGAGCGTCGCCCTAACGCTTGCCAAGGCTGGTTACGAAGTGCTCGCCATCGACGCCAACGAAGAGCGGGTCCAGAAATTCAGCGACGAGGTCACCCACGTCGTACAGGCTAACACCACCGACGAAGCATCCCTCAAGGCCCTCGGCATCCGCAACTTCGACACCGTTGTCGTCGCCATCGGCGAAGACATCCAGGCCAATGTCCTCACAACCCTGCTTCTCAAGGAGATCGGCGTGCCCCACATCGTCGCCAAAGCCCGCAACGAGTTGCACGGCAAAATGCTCGAGAAGATCGGCGCCGACAAAGTCATCTATCCCGAAAGGGACATGGGGATGCGGGTTGCCCACAGCCTTGTTTCCGCCAATGTCCTCGATTATATCGAACTATCCCCCAACCTCAGTCTGGTCGAAGTCACCGCCCCGGTAACGCTCCAGGGGCGCAGCCTGGCCCAGGCCAACCTCCGCGCCCTGTACGGCGTCAACGTCGTCGCCATAAAGCGCGGCGAACAGATCATCGTGCCTCCCCAGCCGGGCGAAATGATCAGCGATCAGGATATTATGATCGTCGTCGGCACCAACGACGGTGTGCAGAAACTGGAGGAACTGGAATGACCGAGATCATCGCCAGCCTCCACAACCAGTTGGTGAAAACGGTCGCGTCACTCCGGCAGAAGAAATACCGCGACGAACTCGGCCTTTTTACCGTGGAAGGCGTCCGGCTGACGGAAGAGATCGTAGCCGCCGGCTGGCCGGTCGAAAGCTGCGTCTTTACCGCCGCCGCGGCGGCCGATCCCCGCGCAGCAGCATTACTCGGCGTATTACGGGAAAAAAGGTGCCGGCTGGTTCAGGTTTCCGACCAGATTTACGCCAAAATATCCGATACCCAAGAGCCGCAGGGAATCATGCTCGTCGCCGCCAAGCGCCCCGTCTTCTTCGCCGATGTCCTTTCCCGGTCGCCACAACCCCTCATCGCCGTTCTCGATGGCATCCAGGATCCGGGGAACGTCGGGACGATCATCCGCACCGCCGACGCCGCCGGCTGCAGCGGCGCGGTGATGCTCAAGGGCTGTGCGGACCTCTACGCCGGTAAAACCGTGCGGGCCACCATGGGCTCGCTCTTTCACCTGCCGGTCGTGGCAAGCATGGCCAGCGACGATTTTCTCCGTGCCCTTGCCGCGGCCGCGATCCCTCTTATCGCCACCGACCTGGCGGGAGCGACGGTCTACTCCGCCGCCCGCCTGTCCGGGCCGGCGGCCATCGTCTTCGGCAACGAAGGCGCGGGAGTCGGCGCCGAACTGCTCGCGAAAGCCGCTGAGCGGATCATCGTTCCCATCTACGGCAAGGCCGAATCGCTCAACGTCGCGACGGCTGCGGCGGTAATCCTGTACGAAGCGGCCCGCCAGCGCCTGTCAACCTTGTAATTTGCCGGCCGATATGCTATAATACGTTTTAGCAATGACCTGTAATTTCCATGATGTCAGAGAGGGTGTGGTCTCGTTGCTGGTGACCGCCGATTTCTTCTGGAGAATGTTCGAAGCCACCGGTTCCATTGCTGCGTATTTACTCTATAAGAGACTGATGATCCAATAGGATTGCCTGCCATGACGGAGAGAGTACGCCGTATTCGTTTCCACAGGGAGGATGCCGCCAGAGACTGAGAGCGGCGCCGCAAACGGACGGCCGAAGTTCACTCCCGAGCATCCGCGCTGAAGAGAGTTTCTTGCGTAGGCCGGACGGTTTTTCCCCGTTAAAGGAAAAGCGAGGACACTAGTAGGGTGGTACCGCGGAAGCAAGGCTTTCGCCCCTTGGGGCGAAGGCTTTTTTATTTGTAATCATGAACATTGGAGGTAAGTATGGAACAACAACTCAGAGAGCTTCGCCAGGCGGCCGTCGCCGATATACCCCAAGCGGACAGCGTCGATGCCCTCAATGACCTCCGCGTCAAATACCTGGGGAAAAAGGGCAGCCTCACAGCCATCCTGCGCGGCGTCGGCAGCCTTGGCCCCGACGAAAGGCCGCGGGTCGGCCAGCTCGTCAACGAACTCAGGGCCGAACTGGAAACACTCATCCAGAGCAAAGCGGAAGAACTGAAAAAAGTGGCACTGGCCAGCAAAATCGCCGCCGCCAGACTTGACGTCACCCTGCCCGGCCGGCGGCCCGCATCCGGCCACAAGCATCCGCTGACGCTGACCCTTGAGAGGATAAAATCCGTGTTCATGCGCATGGGTTTCGATATCGTCGAAGGGCCGGAAATAGAAACCGATTACTTCAACTTCGAGGCCCTCAACCTGCCCCCTGATCACCCTGCCCGTGACATGCAGGACACCTTCTACATCACCCAGGACATCCTGCTCAGGACCCACACCTCGCCGGTCGAAGCCCGCACCATGCAAAGCGTCCCTCCCAACTCTCCCGTGCGGATAATTTCCCCCGGCAAAGTCTACCGGGTCGACTACGACGCCACCCACTCGCCCGTCTTCCATCAGGTCGAAGGTCTCGTCATCGACAAAGGGATCAGTTTTGCCGACCTCAAAGGCACCCTGGACCAGTTTGCCAAGGAAATTTTCGGCAGCAGCGTCAAACTGCGTTTCCGGCCCAGCTTCTTCCCCTTCACCGAACCGAGCGCCGAAGTTGACATCTCCTGCGTCATGTGCGCCGGCCGCGGCTGCCGGACCTGCAAAGGCACCGGTTGGCTGGAAATCCTCGGGTCCGGCATGACCCACCCCCGCGTCCTCGAAATGAGCAACTTCGACCCTGAGCAGGTCAGCGGCTTCGCCTTCGGGATGGGTGTGGAGCGTATCGCCATGCTGGTGTACGGCATCGACGACCTGCGGCTGTTCTACGACAACGACATGCGCTTCCTGGCGCAGTTTTAGGGGGGATACGTCATGCGCACCTCAATCAACTGGCTCAAAGACTATGTGGAGTTTTCCGAAACCCCGGAGAAACTTGCCGACATGATGACCATGGCCGGCGTACCGGTGGAAAACATCGAATACCGTGGCGAAGGCTTGTCAAAAGTAGTAGCCGGGCGAATTGACGAAATCACCGCCCACCCCAACGCCGACAAACTCCTCGTTTGCAAGGTCGACATCGGCGGCTCAGCGGTCACAATCGTCACCGGCGCCACCAATCTCAAAACCGGCGACGTCGTCCCGGTGGCTCTCGCCGGCGCACAGCTCGCTGACGGGCTGGAAATCGGCACAGCGAATTTTCGCGGCATCGAATCCCAGGGCATGCTCTGCTCGGGCGACGAACTCGGCATGGACGCCAAAATTGTCCCCCCCGAGCTGCGCGACGGGATCTATATATTGCCTGCCGATACCTTGCCCGGCGCCGACGCCCTCGCCGTACTCGGCCTTGACGACGTTCTGCTGGAATTTGAGCTGACCCCCAACCGGGCCGACTGCTTCCACTCCCTGGGGCTGGCCCGCGAGGTTGCCGCACTGACCGGCGGCACCCTCAAAAAACCCATGCTCATGCTCAAGGAAGAAAGCGCCGATAAGGCCAATGACCTGGCCGCCATAACCATCGATGAGCCGTCGCTGTGCGCCCGCTTCACCGGCCGCATTCTCCAGAACGTCAAGATCGGGCCTTCGCCCGCATGGCTGCAACGTCGCGTTCAGGCCGCCGGCATGCGCCCGATCAGCAACGTCGTCGATGTTACCAACTTCGTTATGATGGAACTTGGGCAGCCCATGCATGCCTACGACTACAACCTGCTCGCCAAACACCGCATTATCGTCCGGCGGGCCAACCCGGGTGAACGCCTTACAACCCTCGACGGCGTCAAACGCGAGCTTACCCCCGACATGCTGGTCATCGCCGACGCCGTGCAGGCGGTCGGCATCGCCGGCGTAATGGGCGGGCTGGCCACCGAAGTCACAAACGCCACCCGCACCGTTCTCTTAGAAGCAGCCTCCTTCAACGGCGCCAGCATCAGGCGCACCTCCAAGGCGCTCGGCCTGCGGTCGGAAGCTTCGAGCCGGTTCGAGCGCGGTGTCAACACCGCCGATATCATCCGCGCCCTCGATCGTGCCGCCCAACTGTTGGAGGAAATGGGCGCCTGCACCGTCTGCCCCGGCATCATCGACGCCTACCCCGACGTCCAACTGCCGCGCCAGATTTCCGTCTCGCCCGCCCAGATAAACGCCCGCCTCGGCGTCGACCTGCCGGCCGCTAAGATGGTCGACATCCTTCGTCGCCTGGAATTCGACGTCGAGACCCAGCCCGACAAGTTGCTCATAACCGTCCCCACCTGGCGGGGCGACGTCAGTAGGCCGGCCGACATCAGCGAAGAAATCGCCCGCATCTGGGGCTACGAAAACATCCCGGCGACCACCCCGTTCGGCAACGCCAAGGCCGGCAGCCAGAGCTACACCCAGACGATAACCGACCGCAGCAAAGACATCCTCACTGGCCTGGGCTTTAGCGAAATCATTACCTTCAGCTTCACCCACCCCGCGGTATTCGACAAACTTGCCCTGCCGGACGACAGCGCATTGCGCAAAGCTATCCCCCTCATCAACCCCATCACCGACGACTTCCCCGCCATGAAAACCACCCTGATGGGCAGCGTCCTCCAGACGGTGGCCAACAACCTGTCGCGCAAGAACGACGACCTGAGAATCTATGAACTCGGGGCGGTTTACCGGCCTCACAGCCTCCCGCTGACAGAGCTGCCGGACGAGCCGCCGATGCTGTGCGGCGCCCTGTGCGGCAAGCGGGCCGACCTCGCCTGGAACCAGTCGCGGGAAAACGTCGACTTCTATGACGCCAAAGGGGCGGTCGAGGTGCTGCTGGAGAAACTCGGCATCACCGGCTACGAAGTGCAGTCAGGCGAATACTACGCCATGCATCCCGGCAAAACAGCACTGTTCGGTAAAGACGGGGAAATTCTCGGCGCCGTTGGCGCAGTGCATCCCCAGGTGCTTGACGCCTTCGGTCTAGGACGCGAAGTATTCGTATTCGAGTTTGACGTCGCCCGTCTCGTAAAACACTCCGTTCTCATCGGCGGCTACCGGCCGCTGCCGCGCTTCCCGGCCATTGCCCGCGATTTGGCTGTCGTCCTTCCCCAAAGCGTAACAGCCGCCCAGGCGACTGAGGCTATAGCCGTAAGCGGCGGCGAATTGCTCGCCGACATCCGCCTCTTCGACATGTACACCGGCGAACAGGTACCGGCCGGAGCGAAAAGCCTCGCGTTCGCCCTGACCTTCCAGGCTTCCGACCGCACCCTCACCGACGACGAAGTCGACGGTTACTGCAACAGTATCGTCGCCCATATGGAAAAAACATTGGCTGCGAAACTGCGGGTATGACCGCGGCGGTTTAGCGCCTGTCCTTTTTGGCATAAGCAGCGGACCATTGCTTGAAAGATGTCCCCGACAGCGGGAAATGATTGCCCACGGCCAGTATTATTGGCACCGCCGGAGCAATACTACTGTCAGGGACATCTTTCTGTCGTATTGCTGCTGAAAAGGAGGAGAGCTTCTGGACGTTTTCCGCACCAAAAACATCGAAACTCTCAAAAAAGGGGCCGCCCGCCAACAACTCAAAAAAACCCTCGGGGCGACCGACCTCATCCTCCTGGGCATAGGCTGCATAATCGGCACAGGCATCTTCGTGCTGACCGGGGTGGCGGCCGCCCAACACGCCGGTCCCGGCATAATGCTCTCCTTCGTCCTATCCGGCCTGGCGTGCGCCTTTGCCGCCCTCGCGTACGCCGAACTCGCCGCTATCGTCCCCATAGCCGGCAGCGCCTACACCTATTCGTACGCCGCCCTCGGCGAAATCGTCGCCTGGATAGTGGGCTGGAACCTTATCCTCGAATACTCGGTCGGCTCGAGCGCGGTCGCCGCAGGTTGGTCCGGATACGTGACCGGCCTTCTCAAGGCGGCGGGTGTCGAGCTGCCCAAGGCGCTCACAGCCGTCCCCGCCGACGGCGGCATCGTAAACCTGCCGGCCATCTTCATCGCCATCTTCCTCAGCTTTCTATTGGTGCGCGGCACCAAAGAGAGCGCTTCACTCAACAGGATCCTCGTCATCGTGAAGCTGGCCGCCGTTTTCATATTCATCGCCCTTGCAGGGCCGAAGGTCAACCCGGCCAACTGGTCGCCGCTGATGCCTTTCGGCTTTAGCGGTGTTGCCGCCGGAGCGGCCCTCATCTTCTTCGCCTATATCGGCTTTGACGCCGTCGCCACCACTGCCGAAGAATGTAAAAACCCCAACCGCGACCTGCCCATCGGCATTATCGGCTCGCTGGTTGTCTGCACCATCCTTTATATCGTCGTTTCGGCCGTCCTTACCGGAGTCGTATCCTACACGCAGCTCAACAACGCCGAACCTGTGGCCTACGCTCTCAGAGCAATAGGCTATAACTTCGGTTCCGCTCTCGTCGGCACCGGCGCCATCGCCGGCATAACGACGGTGCTGCTCGTCCTGATGTACGGCCAGACCCGCGTCTTCTTCGCCATGAGCCGTGACGGGCTTATCCCCGGCGGCATCTGCGCCGTGCATCCCACCTACGGCACACCGCATATCATCACAATCGTCGCCGGCATCGCCGTGGCCTTGATCGCCGGGTTTACACCCATCGGCATCATCGCCGAACTCACCAACATCGGCACCTTGTTCGCCTTCGTAGTTTCGGCCATCGGCGTGCTCGTCCTCCGCTACACAAAGCCGGAGATCCCTCGCCCTTTCCGCTGTCCGGCGGTCGGCATCGTCGCTCCCCTGGCCGTCATCTCCTGCGGGTACCTTATGTACAACCTTCCCTATGACACCTGGGTCCGCTTCGTAGTCTGGACAGCCATCGGCTTCGCCGTCTACTTCGTTTACGGACACCGCAACAGCGTGCTTGGCAAGCACGGCGACCAACTCCCCGGCGAATAAAGGGATGAACCGGCAGCCGGCAGGCTGCCTTTTTCGTACGGCAGGAAAAATAAGGGTGAGGGGCGAACTATACACGACAGACGCAGCGTGAGGCAAGGTGATGAAATGGGCTCGAAGAAGCATAAAGTCGTAGTGCAAATATTCGGCGACAACTACCCGCTTAGGGGCGACGCCGAGCCGGAACGCATAATGAAGGTGGCTGCTCTCCTCGACGAGCGGATGCGCGAGACCGCCTTCAGCAACCCCCGCGTGTCAACCACCATGGTCGCCATCCTGACGGCGCTCAATATCGCCGACGAATACCTGCGCCTGCAAACCGACTATCAACAACTGCTCAAGATGCTGAACGACGAGTAAGGCGCCGGTATACCACTCCCCGCCGCGGTCAATAATAACACCAGCGGAAGGAGTGACAGCGATGGACTACGGGACCCCCGGCCAGATAATCCTCAGAATGGCGGTCATATTCGCCGTGGCGCTTATCGTCGTCCGCGTTATGGGCAACCGCGCCGTGGGCCAGCTTTCGCCCTTCGATTTCGTCCTCATGGTAGGCATCGGCGACATTGTCGCCAACGTCGCTTTGGCCCGCAACGAGAGTCTCCTCATCGGCGCCGAAGGACTCGTCGGCCTGCTCGTCCTCCAGCAACTGCTCTCCCGCCTGGCGCTCAAGAACAAGTTCCTGCGCAAGCTGTTCGAAGGCACACCTGTTGAACTCATCGAAGACGGCCGCATTCTCCGCCAGAACCTGACCAAGACCCAGTTCAACTACGACGACCTCCGTCAGGAATTGCACAAACAGGGCCTCGACTTCTCCAACCTCAAGGACATCAAGCTGGCTCGCCTGGAGAGCTGCGGCACATTTACACTGATAAAAAATCCCGACATGGAGCCGCTAACCCGCCGTGACCTGGAAAATTTTATCCGCAGCCTTTCCGATAACCCGCTCAGCCCGGCAGGGACCGGATGGGCCAAAATAGAACAGCTGGCAGCCGACGTACGGATTCTCGCTGAATATGTCAAAAGCCGGCCGCCCGCTGCTCCGTCACGGGAAACCGCTCCTGCGGAGCAAGAGCTGCACTGAAAGAAGGGCATGCCCTTCTTCTTTTATTGTTAATGAATGGAGAATCGAATCCGCGATGCGAAGAGTACTGCTCATCTTCATCGACGGCCTAGGCATGGGGGAAAACGACCCTGCCGCCAACCCCCTCGTCCGTTTCGACCCGCACTTTTTTCGTACCCTATTTGGCAAACCGCTTGTCAGGGAACTTGGTCTCATCCTCAGCGACGAAGCGTGTCTCGTGCCGACCGACGCGTCTATGGGAATTCCCGGCCTGCCGCAGAGCGCGACCGGACAGACCGCCATCTTCACCGGCGTCAACGCTCCGCAGCGTATGGGCTGCCACATCCTCGGCTTCCCCGGCCCGGCCCTCGCCGAGATAATAGCCGCGCACGGCCTGCCGGGCGAACTGGCCGCCGGCGGTCTCAGCGTGACCTCAGCCAATATGTACACCGCCGACTACATGGAACTTGTGGCCCGCCGCAAGCGGCGCCATTCGGTCACCACCCTCGCCATCCTCGGCGCGGGCCAGCCTTTGCGCTCCCTGTCCGACATGGCCGCCGGCGCGGCGGTCTATCAGGACATCACCAACGAGATGCTGCCACGATTCGGCGTTGAAGGTGTGCCGACCGTCAGCCCGGCCGAAGCAGGGGGAAGACTCGCGACCCTCGCCGGCCAGCACAGCTTCACCATGTTCGAGTACTTCCAGACCGACCGTCAGGGACATAAGCACGAGTGGGCGGAAGCGGCGAAAATCGTCGTCAACCTCGACGGCTTTCTCACCGCCGTCCAACGGGCGGCCGAAGAAACCCTGGTGATAATCACCAGCGACCACGGCAACTTCGAGGACTTCACCACCAAAACCCACACCCTCAACCCCGTGCCGACAATCCTGTTCGGGCCGGGATGCCGGCAGGTCGCCGCAGGCATCCGCAGCCTCACCGACATTAAACCCGCCATCATCGCCTACCTAAAAGAGGTGTAGAAAATGATTGAACTCCTGGCACCCGCCGGCAACGCCGAAGCTTTCGCCGCTGCCCTAAACAGCGGCGCCGACGCCGTATACCTCGGCGGACGGCAGTTCGGCGCCCGCGCTTACGCCGCCAACTTCAACGACGAGGAACTGGCCGCGGCGGTGAGAAACGCCCACCTCCTGGGCGTAGCCGTGTACGTGACTGTCAACACCCTTGTCGATAACAGCGAAATACCCGCCCTGGCGGATTATCTGCGCCATCTGTACGAAATCGGCGTGGACGCCGCCATCGTCCAGGACATCGGCGTCGTCGCCGTGGCCCGCCGCGCCGTGCCCGACCTGCCCCTGCACGCCAGCACCCAGATGACAGTCCACAACCTGGCCGGGGTTGAGTTCCTCGCCGGGCAGGGCGTCAGCCGCGTCGTGCTGGCGCGGGAGCTGTCGCTGGACGCCATCCGCCGGATATGCGAGCGCTCCCCAATCGAAATCGAAACCTTCATCCACGGCGCCCTCTGCATATCCTACTCCGGGCAATGCCTGATGTCCAGCATGATCGGCGGCCGCAGCGGCAACCGCGGGCGTTGCGCCCAGCCTTGCCGCCTGCCTTACACCCTCCTCGACGAAGCCGGCCGGGACGTACTCGCCGGCCAGGACGCCGGGGAATACCTCCTGAGCCCCAAAGACTTCAACACCATTGAGCATATCCCCGATCTCATCGACGCCGGCGTGGTCTCCTTCAAAATCGAAGGCCGCATGAAGCGGGCCGAATACGTAGCCGTCGTCGTCGACAGCTACCGCCGGGCCATCGACGCCAGCCTCGCCGGCCGGAGCGACTTCGCCGTTCCCGAACAGGATCAGAAGGACATGGCCCAGATATTCAACCGCGGGTTCACCTCCGCCTACCTGTTCGGCAAACAGGGGCGGGAAATGATGAGCGACCGCCGCCCCAACAACCGCGGCGTCCGCATTGGCCGCGTCATCGGCTACGACCCGCGGAAAAAGACGGCGCAGATCAAGCTCGACGAACCGCTCGCCCTCGGTGATATTGTAGAGTTCTGGGTCAAAGTCGGCGGCCGGTCGAGCGCCACCGTAACCAGTCTCTCCGTCGACGGCCGCCCCGTCAGTGGCGCCCCCGCCCTGGCTGTGGCCACCATCCCGGTTGAAGGAGCAGTCCGGGCCGGCGACCGGGTCTTCAAAACCTTCGACGCCGCCCTCATGGAGAAGGCTCGGGCCAGCTTCAGCGGCGCCGGCCAGCAGCGTCGCGTGCCGGTCGACGCCAGCGTGACGGTGGGGGAGGGGCGGCCGCTGACCGTCACCCTCACCGACGAAGCCGGCAACACCGGCTCAGGAGAGACGTCCTTCCTGGCGGAAAAAGCCATCAAGCGGCCTCTTAACGAAGAAACGCTTGCCGCCCAGATCGGCCGGTTGGGCACGACCGTTTTCGCCCTCCGCCGCCTCGAAAGTCGTATCGAAGGCGAAGTCATGGTCCCGCTCAGCGAACTCAACGAAGCGCGGCGTCAGGCCGTCGAAGACCTGGAGGCGGCCCGCCTGGCCCGCTATTCCCGCCCGCCGCTGGCGGCGACAGTTCCCGACCTGGGAGTATTCCTGCCCGGCCCGCGGTGCGACACCCCCCGCAAGCCCGCCCTGGCCGTCAATACCGATTCCGTCGATAAAGCCGCCGCCGCCGCCGCCAACGGCGCCGACATCATCATGTTCGGCGGCGACAGCCTCTCCGGCCGCCCGCTCGTCCCGGACGACTACCGCCGGGTAGTGGCCCTGGCCCGCGAGCGCGGCCTCGCCGTCATCCTCAGCACGCCGCGCCTCGTCCAGGACTGGCAGTGGCCTGCCCTGGAAGCCGACCTCGAACTCTTCCGGGACCTTGCCCCCGACGCCGTCGCCGTGAGCAACCTCGGCGCCCTCCAGCGCGCGGGCAAAATCCCGGGCCTCGCCATCCACGGCGACTGGCCCCTCAACATATACAACAGCGCCGCCATCAGGTTTTATGCCGCCCGGGGGCTCGCCAGCCTTACCCTTTCCCCCGAGCTCACCTTCGGGCAGGTCGAGGAGCTTGCCTCAGAACCGGACATCGCGATCGAATGCCTCGTCCACGGCTACCTGACCCTCATGATCTCGGAATACTGCGTCATGGGCAGCTTCCTCGGCGGCCTTCACACCGGCGCGTGCACAAAGCCGTGCCTCAAAGGCCGTTACCAGCTCAGGGATAGAATGGGCGAAACCTTCCCCGTCGCCGGCGACCAGTTCTGCCGCATGCACATCCTCAACGCCAAAGAGCTCAGCATGCTCCCCCATGTGCCCCGCCTGGCCCGCTCCGGCGCGGCCCGCCTCCGCATCGAAGGCAAAGCGGCCACGCAGGACGAACTCGTCCGGACGACCCGCCTCTACCGCGAACTGCTCGACAAGGGAGAGAATCACCCCCTGCTTGCCGGCGACAACATAAAATCCGCTGAGCACAAAGACATCACCCGTGGACATTATTTCCGGGGAGTGCTCTAAATCTACAAAGTAGCTAACCCAATGACAAATAGAGGAGAAAACCGCCGATGGACCCATCAGTTCTGAAGACACTCGAATTCCATAAAATCCGCGCCATGCTGGCCGCCGCCACCGGCTCCTCGCTGGGGAGGGAGGTCGCGGAAGCCCTGGCGCCGGTAAATCACGCCGACGACGTACAGTGGCGGCTCGACGAAACCCAGGAGGCCTTCGACCTGTTGGCCGCCGCCGCCATCATCCCCCTCGGCGGCATCCGCGACATCCGCGACCCGCTGCAGAGGGCCGCACGGGGCTCCAGCCTCGAACCGCCCGACTTCGTCGCAATCGCCAGCACCCTTTACGCCGCCCGGCGGATGAAGCAATTTTTCGTCGACCTGACCAACCCGGCGCCCCGCCTGGAGGAGACGGCGGCGGCGATTTCCGTCTTCCGCAGCCTGGAAAGCGCCATCGAAGACACCATCAGCGACCAGGGCGCCGTCCTCGACAGCGCCAGCCCCGAACTGGCCCGCATCCGCCGGGACATCCGCATCACCCAGAGCCGCGTAAAAGAAAAGCTCGATCACATCATCCACTCCGGCGAATACCAGAAACTGCTCCAGGACGCCATTGTCACCATCCGCGGCGACCGCTACGTCATTCCGGTCAAGCAGGAATACCGCCACGCCTTCCCCGGCATAGTGCACGACCAGTCGGCCAGCGGCGCCACCGTTTTCATCGAACCGATGAGCGTCGTCAACCTCAACAACGACCTCAAGCAGCTCATGGCCGCCGAAATAAACGAAATCGAGCGTATCCTGCGCCACCTCACCGCCCAGGTTGCCGCCGCGGCCGACCCGCTGCTGGAAACCTGTCGGGCCCTCGGCCAGATCGACTTCGCGTTCGCCAAGGCCCGCCTCGCCCTCAACATGCAAGCCGTCCGTCCCCTGCTCAACACCGCCGGCGGCGTCAACCTCCGCCGCGCCCGCCATCCCCTCATCCCCGCGGAAGTCGTCGTCCCCATCGACGTGCGCGTCGGCAAGGAGTTCGCGGTACTCGTCATCACCGGACCCAACACCGGCGGCAAAACTGTCACTCTAAAAACGGTCGGGCTCTTCGCCCTCATGACCCAGGCCGGCCTATTCATACCCGCCGCCTCGCAGTCGGAGATGCCCGTCTTCGCCAACGTCTTCGCCGACATCGGCGACGAGCAAAGCATCGAACAGAGCCTCAGCACCTTCTCCGCCCACATGACCAACCTTGTCCGTATCCTCGGTCGCGTCGCCGCCGACGACCTTGTACTCATCGACGAAATCGGCGCCGGCACCGACCCCGACGAAGGGGCGGCCCTGGCAATGTCCATCCTTGAGTATCTTCACCGGCGCGGCACTCGCGTTATCGCCACCACCCACTACAGCGAACTGAAAACCTTCGCTTACTCCAGACATGGAATCGAAAACGCCAGCGTAGAATTTGACATACAGACCCTGAGGCCCACCTACCGGCTGCAGATCGGCATGCCCGGCAGCAGCAAGGCGTTCCTCATCTCCCAGCGCCTCGGCCTTGATGCCGCCATCGTCGCCAGGGCTCAGGAACTCATCGACGAAGACTACGCCGAATTCGACAAAGTGCTCACCGCCCTTGAAGAGCAGAAGCGGCTCTTCGCCGATCGCCAGGAAGAAGTGCGCCGCCTGCAGCGCGAAGGCGAAGACCTCAGACGGAGCCTTGTAAAAGAAAAAGACGCGCTGGCCGAGAAAAAGAAACAACTTATCGACAAAGCCCAGACCGAAGCGGAACGGGTTCTGCGTCAGGCCAGGACCGAGGCCGAGGCCGTGATCGCCGACCTCAAAGCCCAATTCGCCTCCGAAACCATGCGAGAGAGACAGCAGGCCATCGACGGCGCCCGCCGCCGTCTCGCCACCGGGCTTGGCGCCGTGCGCGCCCTCGGCGACGGGTCCGACGAGCGGGAACAGGGCGCGCCCGCCACCGCAGATGACCTCGTTCCCGGCGCGAAAGTTTACGTCGTCACCCTCGGGCAAAAAGGCACCGTTCTCGCCGTGGACGGCGACGAGGTCACCGTGCAGCTGGGCATAATGAAGCTCAACGTGCCGCTCGCCAGCTGCCGACTGGCCGAGGGGGCGCCAGCCCAGAAGGAGAGTCGGAGCCGGGCGGTGATAGACCTGGCCAAGGCCCAGCAGGCATCCCGCGAAGTCGATATCCGCGGCCAGACGGTGGAAGAAGCGGAAGCAGCCCTGGACAAATACATCGACGACGCCATCCTTGCCGGGCTTGGCGAAATAATCGTCATCCACGGCAAAGGCACCGGAGCGCTCAAAAAAGGTGTCAGAGCCTACCTCAAAGCCCACCGGGCCGTGCGGGACATCCGCATCGGCGAAGCCGGCGAGGGCGGCGACGGCGTTACGGTCGCCAAACTAAAATAAGCGGAATGGGGGAGAGAGATGATCACCAAGAGCCAAGAAATCGAAGAGCGCGCCGGTGAACGGATCGCCGATCTAATGTGCGTTGCGGCCCGCACCGCACCTAAAGCGAGGGGCGTCGACAACCTCGTTGTCATGCTCGTCAACGCGCGGGAAAAAGACCAACTGGCCGATGAGATGAGGAAAATCGCCAAAGAAAGCGGGGCGCAATTCTTCGAACGGGATGCGGCCTGTCTCGATAAAGCGGTTGCGGTTATCCTCCTTGGGCAGAAAGTAAAACCGCTGGGGGTTGCCCCCTGCGGCTATTGCGGTCACGGAAATTGCGCCAACTGCGCACAGAAAGACGGCCTGTGCGCCATAAGCATCGGCGACCTCGGCATCGCCATCGGCTCGGCGGTCTCCATCGCCGCTCTCCATCACATCGACAACCGGGTAATGTTTTCGGCCGGCAAAGCCGCCCTCAACCTCGGCCTATTCCCGGACGACGTAAAGATCGCCTACGGCATCCCGCTCAGCATATCGGGCAAAAGCCCTTTCTTCGACCGCTAAACTGCAGCAGGTAAAAAAGAGGTGTGGATTTTTCCACACCTCTTTTCTCATTTGTACTCTTTGATGACCTGAGCAAGGCGGCCAATCCCCTCGCGGATCCGTTCCTCCGACATATTGGAAAAATTTAGCCTCAGCGTGTTCTCCACCCGGCCATTGGGGAAGAAAGAATCGCCGGGCACGAAAGCCACATTGCGGTCAAGGCACCTCTTCAAAAGCTCCACCGACTTATAGCCGGCCGGCAGCTCCACCCAGGTGAACAATCCACCCTGCGGATAAGTATGCTTTACCCCTGCGGGAAAGAGTTCGTCAATCGACATCAGCATAGCGTCGCGGCGGCGACGGTACACCTCAATGATTTTCTTTACATGGGCGTCAATATCGTACAGTTCGAAGTATTTGGCGATCTCCCGCTGGCTGATTGAAGACGTATGCAAATCAGCTCCCTGCTTGATAAGGACGAACTTATCGAAGAAATTCGCCGCTGCCGCGATCCAGCCGATCCTCATCCCCGGACAGAAAATCTTCGAAAAAGTGCTGACGAATATCACCAGACCCGCAGTATCGAAAGATTTTATCGACGGCGGTATCTTGCCCTCAAAACGCAGCTCGCCATAAGGGTTATCCTCAATGACCGGTATCGCGAACTCCTGAATCAGCGCGGCAAATTGACGCCGCCGCTCCACCGACCATGTCCGGCCGGTAGGATTCTGGAAATCGGGAACAACATAAATAAACTTCACCCGCTCGGTCGAACGCAAAATTTTCGCCAATTCCTCGATAACCATCCCGTCATCGTCGGTCGGAACCTCCACGAATCTGGGCTGGTAGGCGCGGAATGCGCTGATAGCGGCAAGATAAGTGGGGCTCTCGCACAACACAACATCGCCGGCGTCCAGGAAGAGCTTGCCGGTGAAATCAAGCGCCTGCTGAGAACCGCTCGTAATGAGAATATTCTCGGGGCCGACCTTGACAGCGAACTTGGCGCCGATCCTGTGCGCTACCAACCGTCGCAGCGGTTCATACCCTTCCGTCGTGGAATACTGCAGCGCCTGGCTGCCCGCCTCGTCAAGCACCCGGATAGCCGCCTGCTTCAGTTCCTGAACAGGAAATACTTCCGGAGCGGGCAGGCCGCCCGCAAAGGAAATTACCTCCGGACGCGCCGTAATTTTTAGGATCTCCCGGATTTCGGACGCTTTCAAAAGCTCCACTCTTGTCGCAAAAGCCACTCCCATAGAATCATCATCCTCCCGCCGGCTTACTGTTACTCCCTATAATACATGGCGGCGAGAATCATCGTAAATATCCAATTGATCAAAACAAGCGAAGTATTGGATATTTGCCTAATAATATGGGTATTGGCAATATCCAATGCCTGCTAGCAGCCCGAACCCGCGTCATACGGAAAAAAGATGTGGAACAAGCCCACACCTTCCCGAATAGCTCAAAAAGTACTTTTCCAGTTTAGATATCTTCCCGGGCCCTTCTTATCCCCCTCGGTCGCTTCGGGGGGGGGCTGCCGTTCGCCCTGCGAATCGAGAGTCATCGTCGCAGCGGTGGGAGTGACGACACGCTTCTCCTCGCCCTTATCGCCGCCTTTATCAGGCTTTGCGGCCTCCTGTTTGGCCGTTTCGCCTTTTTCTCCCTTGTCGCCCAGATTATTGAGCAACCCCATCATTGCGCCGATCGTAGCAGGATTAAGCTTCGACTTCACCTGCGGGCTGTTTAGAAGCGGCAGGAGGGAGACAAGTGCTTCCGGCCCCAGCCCGCCGCCTTCCCCCTTGGAAAGATCGCCGAGCAGCTTCTGCAGAGTATTGGCGCCGGCAGCCGGCGCCGCCTGCATAGCCCGCGGCTGCCCGTGGCCGAGGATCGACACCAGGCAGATCAGCGAAAGAACAGGGACGAGCGATTCGTAGCCCGCGCCGTCGTTAACGGCCGCATCGATCATCCGCGCCACCGATTGCAGCAGAGAACCGGGCCTTTCTACCGGTTCGTTGGCCATAACTACTCCTCCTTAAAACAACCCGGGAATATTCGGCAGATTAAGGTCGCCGGCGAGCTTACCCATTGCCGCCTGATGCATCTCCCGGGATTTGGCCAGTGCGCCGTTTACCGTAGCCACAAGCAGATCCTGCAGCAAAACCGCGTTGCCGGCCTCAAGATACTTCCCGTTCAGCTCAATGGCTACCACCGTCTGCTGGCCATTCACAATCACCTTTACCACATCGCCGCTCGAAACTTCGATCCGTTCGGATTTGAGCTGTTCCTCCGCCTGGCTAACATTCTGTTGCACCTTTTTCACCATTTCCATGACATTGCCAAACTGCTCCCACACATCTTTCACCTCCAGAAAACTCTACGCTAGCTTATGCGTTGTCCGTCGTCGTGTGTGTGTCCATGAAATTTGCGGGACCGTTTACCGGTGTCCGTCATATATTAAACTAGAAAAAAACGCTGCGGGAGGAATCGATAAATGCGCGGTCAGCGAAAAGATAAACACAGGGCTGAACAAGCTCCGCGGGACGTCGAGGGCGGCGTCGTGAAACTGGCAAAACCCGTCACGAAAAACGGACCCCTGAGAATGCTCAAGAGGATTGCCAGCAACCCGGATTTCGGCTACCAATGCATGGTCGTGCTGCTGTCCCTGACCCAGAACAACGTCTCGATGGACCGGCGGATCGACACGATGACATCGTCGATCGATACCCTTCGGAACATAACCGGCGTGCTGACCAACGCCACCCAATCCCTCAAAACGGCGGCGGAAGCGCCCAGGCAGATCAGGCGGCTGGTCAAGCCTGACGGCAGTTAAATTCATCACGCGGGTAACACTTTATAATTCAAATCCATATATTGAAGTAGAAGGGCGGGCGGTACCTGAAGGTGCTGACCATACACTCCTTGGCACCGCCCTTAATAACGACATACTAAGGGGGAAAGAACGAATGGCTAGAGGTTTTTGCGGCGGCGGGAACGGATCATTTGTAGTGATCATCATCATCATCATCCTGCTTCTGTTCTTCTTCGAGGACGAAAGCGTCAGCATCTAACACCATACTTACCGCTCAAGGAACACGCGGTCAGCGTGTTCCTAAAATTTTACCCCGTCTGTAACCGCCACATGGCATAACCCATATACTAAACTGAAGGGACACTTCAATACAAGAACTGACACGATTACTAGGAGGGAGGACTAAAACATGGGTCGTGGTTTTTGCGGCTGCGGTGGCAACGGATCAATTGTGGTTATCATCATCATCATCATCCTGCTCCTGTTCTTCTTCGAGGACGAAGTAAGCGGCGCCATCTAGCCCGAATAATTGCCCCATACGGGAACACGCGGCCCAGCGTGTTCCTAAATTTTCGCGGCAGGGTGACCGATGACCGCTAAACCCCATATATTAGACTAAAAGAGATTCCATATTAACCCGACAGTAGGCGAGGAAGGAGGAGTTTGAATGGGTCGCGGATTTTTCGGCGGCTGCGGTGGCAATGGATCGGTTGTGGTGATCATCATCATCATCATCCTGCTCCTGTTCTTCTTTGAGGATGACGTAAGCTGCAGCATCTAGCATCGTACTTACCACAGGAACACGCCGGTGCGTGTTCCTATCGTTTGCCGGGGCACATGAAAGACCGCAGCCGGGTTTTAATAATTTATATGCTGTCGGCGGCAAAAAAAACACGCGCGATTGGCGCGTGTTTTTGTTTTCTAATTCTTCTTCGGCGGTTCAGGCTTTGTCGGCGCCGCCGGCTGGGCAGGAGGGGAGGGGTCGGTGGGCTTGGTAGCCGTCGGAGGTGGGGGCAACGTCCGACCTCCGTCCGCCGGGGCGGGTTTATTACCGTTCTTCTCCTCGGCAGGCTCCTTCCCGGGCTTGGGCTGCGTGCCATCAATAAAAATCTCGTTGTGGGCGTCCTTGCTCTTCGGATCGGCCAGATTACCGTCCTTGGGGGAAACGGGCGCAGAAACGATACCGCTCGGCCGGGAGAAATCCTTTACCGGTAAGCTGGCGAGAGCCGCCATCATAAAGTCATGCCAGATCGTCGCAGGAATATCGCCGCCGGTGATGCCGTTCAGATACTCCGGCGTATCGAAGCCCATCCATACGGCTGCTACGATATCCGGGGTAAAACCGACAAACCAGGCATCCTTGTAATCACTGGTCGTCCCGGTCTTGCCGGCGGCCGGCCGGCCGATATTGGCGCCGCCGCCCGTGCCGCGGGTTATGACGCCGCGCATCATATCGGTCAATAGATAGGCGCTCCGTTCGTTAATAACCGCCTTCGCCTGTGGCTGGTGCTGCTCCAGCACCTTGCCGCTCCTGTCCACAACCCTGAGAATGGACGTCGGCTCAACCCGCACACCGTTGTTGGCCAGTACGCCATAAGCTCCGGCGAGCTCCAGCGGCGTAACTCCGCGAGACAGGCCGCCGAGAGCCATCGCCAAGTTAACATCATTCACCGGGCCGCGGGTCACCAGCGTCGAGATCCCCATCTGCTTCGCGTAGTAAAGTGGCTTTTCGGGGCCCACCTGATTGGCGAGTTTCACCGCGACGACGTTGAGCGAATTCTCCAGCGCCGTACGCAGCGTCACCCGGCCGCGGAACTTATGGTCATAATTGATCGGCGAGTAGCTGCCGAAAGTCACGGGTTTGTCCTCGACGACGGTTGCCGGCGTCATGCCGCTCTCGATCGCCGCCAGATAAACGAACGGCTTGAAAGCCGATCCCGGCTGCCGCTCAGCCAGCACCGCCCGGTTGAACTGGTCGGTGCCGCGGCCGCCCACCATCGCCTTGATATGGCCGCTGTGCGGATCGATGGCCACAAGTGCGCCTTGGGGTTGCTTGATACCTTTGGCGTCGGTGCGGTAAATCGGCAGTTTGCCCATCGCCTTTTCCGCCGCCCGCTGCATATTCAGATCCAAAGAAGTGTAAACCTTCAGTCCGTCTTTATAAACGGCATCGGCGCCGTACCTGTCGATGAGCTGTTGGGTCACGTAATCGACGAAATAGGATGCTTCGCCGCCGCTGCCGGGAGAACGCGACGTCAGCTTCAGCTCGACGGCCTTGGCTTTGACCGCCGTATCCTGGGAAATGAACTCATACTTGACCATCTGATCGAGAACGACGCCCTGACGTTCTTTGGCCGCCTTGAGATTATTGAGCGGCGAATAATAATTAGGGCTTTTAGGAATACCGGCCAGCAAGGCGCATTCAGCCAGGTTGAGATTTTCCACATTCTTGCCGAAATAAACCCAGGCTGCTGCCTGAACGCCATAAGCGCCCTGGCCGAAATAAATCTGATTGAGGTATAACTCAAGAATCTCCTGCTTTGTATACTGACGCTCGATCTGGACAGCCAGCACCGCTTCCTGGATCTTGCGCTTCAGCGTCTGTTCCTGGGAGAGGAGGGCGTTTCGCGCCAGTTGCTGGGTAATAGTGCTTGCCCCCTCCGAAACCCCGCCGCCGACGACATTGGCGAAAATAGCTCTGAGGATGGCACGTGGGTCGACGCCGATATGCTGATAAAAGCGGGCATCCTCGGTAGCGACAAACGCGTTCTGTAAATCCTTGGGCACTTTGCTAAGCGCAACAGGCAGCCGGTTTTCCACAGAATGGATGGTGGTTATCAGTCTGCCGTTGATGTCGAAAATCTGCGAAGAAGCGGCCGGGCGAATCTCGCCCTTCAGACTGGGCATGGTATGAATGCTGGCCGTCAGGAAACCGAGGCCGGCGCCGGTGATCATAACGATAAAAACAATAATGGCGATTGCGGCGACGGTCAGCCACCTGCCCTTGGAGCGGCGGCTTTTCCCGGCGTTGTTGCTGGAGTCGGTGCTCATGGCGACCTCCTTATCCGGCGATTTCCTAACTATTATACCATAATCGTCAAGCGAGTCCAGACCCGCGTCGTTTGCAATTTCGCGGTTTATATGCTATAATGCGCCTTGAAGAATCCCAAAATAAGGCAAAATGACATTAACCACAATTTATTATAATTACACGCCCAGCAGGGGAAATCCTGCGCAATAGCGGACGAAAAGATTGACAATCGCCGTTCTGGGCTCAGTTTCCACCTAAACCGATGGAGGGATGTTAACCAGATGTCAGTTTACGAAGTGCTCAACGAACGCGGTTTTATTCAACAGGTCACTCACGAAGAAGAAGTACGTGAACTGCTGGCCAAAGAAAAGATCACCTTCTACATCGGCTTCGATCCCACCGCCGACAGCCTCCATGTAGGGCATTTCCTCGGCATGATGGTCATGGCGCATATGCAGCGGGCCGGGCACCGCCCCATCTGCCTTATCGGCGGCGGCACCACCATGGTCGGCGACCCCAGCGGCAAAACCGACATGCGCAAAATGATGACCAGGGAAGAAATCGACGCCAACGGCGAACTGTTCAAAAAACAGATGCAGCGCTTCCTCGATTTTTCCAACGGTCGCGCCCTCATGATCAATAACGCCGACTGGCTGCTCGAACTTAACTACGTCGAGTTCCTGCGCAACATCGGCGTCCACTTCTCGGTAAACCGCATGCTCACCGCCGAATGTTACCGCAATCGCCTGGAAAAGGGCCTGACCTTCCTCGAATTCAACTACATGCTCATGCAGGCGTACGACTTCCTCGAGCTTAACCGCCAGACCGGCTGCATCATGCAGATGGGCGGCGACGACCAGTGGTCCAACATTCTCGCCGGCGCCGACCTCATCCGCCGCAAAGAAGGCAAACCGGCCTACGGTCTCACCTTCACTCTCCTAACCACCAGTGACGGGCGAAAGATGGGCAAAACCGAAAAAGGAGCCCTCTGGCTTGACCCGGGAAAAACCCCGCCCTACGACTTCTACCAGTACTGGCGCAACATTGACGACGCCGACGTCGGCAAATGCCTGGCCCTCCTGACCTTCCTGCCGATGGAGGAAGTGCGCCGCCTGGGAGCGCTGAAAGACAGCGAAATCAACATCGCCAAAAAGACCCTCGCCCACGAAGTGACCAAACTCATCCACGGCCAGGACGAAGCCGACAAAGCCCAACAGGCCGCCGAAGCCCTCTTCGCCGGCGGCGGGTCGCTCGACAACGTGCCGACAACCGTTCTCTCCGCGGCGGACATCAGCAACAAACGCCTGATTGATATCCTCCCCGCCACCGGCCTTGCGGCTTCGCTCGGCGAAGGACGGCGGCTGATAGCCGGCGGGGGGCTGTATATCGGCGAAGATAAGGTCGAAGACCCCAACCTCATCCTCGACCTCGCCGCCTTCAAAGACAACAGCCTGCTGCTTCGCAAAGGCAAAAAGACCTACCATAGGATTATAATCGAATAACAGTAAGTGAAAACGGGCCTTTAGGTCCGCTTTTTCTTTGCTCGCAGGGGAAGGATTTACCTCTGCAAGCAGGGAAAAATAATACCAGTAAGTTCGGGAACAGGAGTGTTTTCATGGACGGAATACGATTTTTGAATGCCGGAGAGCAGGGGCTGGTGGTCGAATTCGGCGCCAGCATCGACCCGGACCTCAACCGCCGCGTCCACAGGGCAGGGGCGCTTATCGGCGCCGCCGGCATCCCCGGCGTCCGGGAAGTGGTGCCCACCTACCGGTCGCTGCTCATCTATTTCGACCCGCTGGCGATCACCCGGCGGCAACTGGCCGAGAACGTACGGCTGCTTGTCGCGGACACAGGCGCGGGACAGGCGGAGATGTCCGCCAAAGTGATCGAGATCCCCGTAGCTTACGGCGGCGAACACGGCCCCGATCTGGACTTCGTCGCCGGCCACACCGGCCTCGCGCCGGCAGAAGTCGTAGCCATCCACACCTCAGTGCCGTACCTCGTCTACATGCTCGGCTTCACGCCAGGTTTCCCCTATCTCGGCGGCATGTCGGAGCGCATTGCCGCTCCGCGCCTCGCGCAGCCCCGCACAGCCATCCCCGGTGGCTCCGTAGGCATTGCCGGCACCCAGACGGGCATCTATCCGGTCGCCAGCCCCGGCGGCTGGCAGATAATCGGCCGCACCCCCGTCAAACTCTTCGACCCCGGCGCCGCAGCCCCGTTCCTCTTCGCCGCCGGCGACTACCTCCGGTTCAAAGCCGTCTCCGCCGCCGACTACGCCGCCATCGGCGCACAAGTAGCGGCCGGCGGCTACCAGCCGGTAATCCGGAGCGCGACCGACAAAGGCGGTGAAAAACAATGATCAGCATCGTTATCGCCGGGTTGTTCACCACCGTCCAGGACGGCGGCCGCTGGGGCTACCAGGCCTACGGCATGCCGGTTGCCGGAGCGATGGACCGTTATGCTTACAACCTCGCCAACATCCTCGCCGGCAATCCTTCGGGAGCGGCCTGCCTGGAGATGAGCGTGACCGGCGACACCGTTAAATTCGCCACCGACGCCTATGTTGCCATCTGCGGCGCCGACATGCAGCCGACCCTTGACGGCATACCGGTCGCCACCTGGTCGGCCTTCCCCGTGGCCGCCGGCAGCACCCTCGCCTGCGGCTATGCTGTCCGCGGCTGCCGGACCTACCTCGCCGTCCGCGGCGGCATCGACGTGCCGCCGGTGCTCGGCAGCAGATGCACCTATACCAGGGCGGCGGTCGGCGGCTTGGAAGGCCGGAAACTCAAAGCCGGCGACACACTCGCCATCGGCAGGAGCGACCCGGCCGACAACCGCTCGCTGCTTCTGCCGGACGTTTACCGACCGGCTGACGCAGGCAGCGAAATCACCTTGCGCGTGCTTACCGGCCCCCAGGACGATCACTTCACCGCCGCCGGCCTGGCGACCATGTTCGCCTCAGCTTACACCGTCACCGACGAAGCCGACCGGATGGGATATCGCCTCGAAGGGCCAAAGATCGCGCACGACGGCAAAGCGGACATCGTATCCGACGCCCTGCCCCAGGGAGCGATCCAGGTGCCCGGGCACGGCATGCCCATCATCATGATGGCCGACCGTCAGACCACCGGCGGTTATACCAAGATCGGCACCGTCATCGGTCCCGACCTCGCCCTGCTGGCCCAGGCCAAACCCGGCGACACCATCCGCCTTCGCCAATGCTCCGACGAGGAAGCCGTCGACGCCCTCAGGAGCGAGCGGGCCTTATACGAAGCGGCGGCCGCCTGGCGCGCGGCGGCCCTCAGCCGCGACCAGTCTCCCGCCCGCCGCTTCACCATGACCGTCAACGGACAAAACTATTCCATCGAAATACGGGAGGAATGACTCGATGAAAAGAATCGACCTCAACTGTGACATGGGAGAAAGTTACGGCGTCTACACCCTGGGTTTCGACCAGGAAGCCATGCCGCACGTCACCTCCATCAACGTCGCCTGCGGTTTCCACGCCTCCGACCCGGTCAACATGATGAAAACCGTAAAACTGGCCAAGAAATACGGCGTTGCCGTCGGCGCCCACCCCTCGTTTCCTGACCTTGTCGGTTTCGGGCGCCGGGTGATGGCCGCCTCCCTCGAAGAGATTAAAGCCGACGTTACCTACCAAATCGGCGCACTCTGGGCATTTTGCCTGGCCGAGGGCGTCAAAATGCAGCACGTCAAAGTTCACGGCGCACTGTACAACGTCGCCGAAAAAGACGTGGCCGTAGCCACGGCCATCGCCGAAGCCATCAAAGAGGTCGATCCCGGTCTCTACATGCTCTGCCTCGCCAATTCCTCCATGGTCACCGGCGCCAAGAACGCCGGCGTCAAATACGTCGAAGAAGCTTTTGCCGACCGGGCTTACACCGCTCAGGGCAACCTGGTATCCCGGAAACAGGAGGGGGCGGTCATCCACGATGTCGACCTCGTCGCCACACGCGTGTTGTCCATGGTCAAAAACGGCGCGGTCACGGCCATCGACGGTACGGAAGTGCCCATAAACGCCCAGACCATCTGCGTTCACGGCGATACCCCCGGCGCAGTCGCCATGATCAAGAAAATCAGGGAGAAGCTCGACCAGGACGGGGTAACCGTCAAGGCCTTCGGCCAATAGCCCCAAACAAAAAAAGCCGGGTACGGCTTTTTTTGTTTGGGCTGCGAACTCGCAGTCTACTTAAATCTCTTCGGTCAGCCGCCTTCAGCGCTCGCGGAAATCGCGTCCTTGTCCATTGCCTCGGCGGATACCGGCGCCATCTGGGATTCGGCCATGGCGACAAGCTCCTTCACCATCTGGCCGCCAATCCGGCCGCCCACCTTGCCGCCGATCTTGCCGACCTCCCCGGTCGTCATATTCTCCCAACCCTCATCCTCGATTTTGCCTTTCAAACCGAGCTCCTCGGCAGCTTCCCACTTTTTCTTGTCCAGAGCAGCCTCGTAATTATCGGCGGAAATTTCCGTGTCCATATCGCGGCCAAGCGTTTCATTGGCCACTTCCAGCTTGAGCTTATCAAGTCCCCGCTTGGCATTCGGCTCCAGAATCTCGTTTTTGCCGGCCACAGAAGCCACCTCCTCCGTTGCTTGTCGATAATAGTATCTCCGCCGCCGGAGAAGAAAAACTGCCATATTTTTGGCGCCGCAGGCACCAACGGCCGACAAAAGCATATATATAGTAAGCGACATTATTCCGGGAGGGGAGAACGATGCGGTTCTCCGTGCGGAAACGACGACGGCTGCCGAGCGTAGCGACGGCTGCAATCCTGCTGCTCGTCCTTGCCGTCTCTATATTCTGGACCGTTGAAAGCCACCTCAAACCGACCCTCATGGCGATCGCCGAAGCCAGGGCCATCCAGGTCGCCACCCATACCATCAACAACGTCGTCAACGAAAAAGTCAGCCAGCAAATCGACCCCCAGACCCTCGTCAACATCAAGCTCGACAGCCGTGGCCGCGTGGTCTTCATCCAGCCCAACACCCTCGAATTCAACCGCCTGGCCGCCGACACCACCATCAAAGTCCAGGCGGCCCTCAAGCTGATAACACAAGAAAAGGTGTACATACCCGTCGGTCAGGTGTTGGGCAGCCAACTTCTCGCCAGTTGGGGCCCGCCCATCGTCGTGACCATCATCCCCATCGGCACCGTCCAGGTGAAAGTCGTCGACAAATTCGAACAGGCCGGCATAAACCAAACCAGGCATATGATCTACCTGTTCGCCACCACCCACGTCCGTATCGTCGTGCCGCTGGTCAGCTCCACCGTCAGCGTCAACACCCAGGTGCCGATCGCCGAATACGTTGTCGTCGGCGAAGTACCCAGCACCTACGTCCAATTTCCCTTCCCGCTCCCCAACGAACCCAACGGTAGCTCCTGAATACTGCTAGTAGGCCGATGCCCGCCATCCGCGGGCATTTTACCTTTTTTTTAAAAAAAAGGGCAATTATTGCAGGATTCTAATTAAATTCCAAGAAATTTTATGTTAATACAGCGTTTGCCTGGGACGGATGCCTTGCTCGGACAAAAGTAATATACGATACGAATGAAGGGGTGAGCTTATGGCCGGTATGAGAACACAGACCATCGGTGGCTTGGACATGAAAAAGAAACTCATGCTGCTATTTGTCCTGATCGCTGCCATCCCATTGGTGCTTTCAGCCATGGTATCCTCCTACTTCAGCAACCAGGCTCTCGTCAACGGCGTCTATAGCAACAACCAGATGATCGCAAATGCACTGGCGAGAGACATAGACGCGATGCTCGAAGCCAAAATCAAGGTGCTCACCATCGCCGCCAACAGCCCGGAAATCAGGTCGATGGATATCGCGCGGCAACTGCCCGCCATGCACAGTATCGCCAACCAGTACCACGACATGCCGGGGCTTATCGTCGCCCTACCGACAGGCGTGCAGACGGTGCGCACCGAAGGCAAACTCGGCAACATCGCCGATCGCGCCTACTTCAAAGAAATCATGCAAGGCGGTGCTGCATCGGTAGTATCCGACGTGCTTATCGCCAAAGGCACGGGACAGGCCTCCGTCATCCTCGCTGTTCCCATCAACGGCGCCGGACGGACACCTCTAGGCATCCTGCTGGGCGTCGTCGACCTCAACTACCTCAGCAATCACATCATGCAAACCAAGATCGGCGCCAGCGGCTATGCCTTCATCGTCGACAAGAAAGGCAGCGTCGTCGCCCATCCCGACCAAAAACTCGTCAAAGAGATGACCGACCTCAGCGCCCTCGCGCCGGTCAAAGCCGCAATCGCCGGACAGGCAGGCGTTGCCGAATACGAATACGAAGGCGCAAAGAAACTGGCCGGTTACAGCTTCGTACCGATGGCCAAATGGGGCGTCGTCGCCCAGCAGCCTTTAGATGAGGCCATGGCCGGCGTGGTCAAAATTCGCAACACCGGTATCGCCTTCACCGTCGGCGGCATCCTCCTGGCTGCGCTCGCAGGCCTCTTCGCCGCAGGCTTCCTAACAAGGCCGATCAGGGAAATGGTCGCCGCCACCGACCGGCTCGCCGCCGGCGATCTCACCGTAAAAGTCAACATCACCGCCCGCGATGAACTCGGCCAGCTTGCCCAGGCCTTCAACGCCATGGTAGACAACCTCCAGAACCTGATCCGCGGAGTCATGAACACTGCCGACCAAGTGGCCGCTTCCGCCCAGGAACTTTCCGCCGCATCAGTCGAAGCCGAACGCGCTATCAACCAGATCGCGGCCACGATCACCGACTTCGCCCAAGGGGCCCACAGCCAGACAGAAGAAATCGAAAAAACCCTGCAAACGGTGGATCAGCTCACGGAGGCATCCCAGGCGGTGGCGGAAAAAGCCCGTACAGCCTCCGAACTATCGGGTGAAATGGCCGGTGCGGCCAAAACCGGCGGCGGTGCGGCTCAAAGCGCTGTCGACAAAATGAATGAAATAAAGGAAGTAACGACCGCCGCCGGCGAAGTCGTAACCGGGCTCGGAGAAAAGAGCCAGCAAATCGGCCAGATTCTCGATGTAATTAGCGAAATCGCCGGCCAGACCAACCTTCTCGCCCTCAACGCCGCCATCGAAGCGGCACGGGCCGGCGACCAGGGACGAGGCTTCGCCGTCGTCGCCGAAGAAGTCCGCAAACTTGCGGAACAATCCCAGGAAGCCGCTCAGCAGATCGCTCTGATCGTCCGTGAAATCCAGACCCAGACTGACCAGGCCATCGGTGCCATGAACAGCGGTAACATCAAAGTCAACGAAGGGGTGGGGGTAGTGCAAACAGCCGGCGATGCCCTCCATAACATCCTCGGCAAAGTCACCGGCAGTGTCGACATGATCGAAGCAATCAGCACCGCCGCCAAAGAACAGGCGGAAGGCATGCGGAAAATGGTACAGGGCACTGAGCAGGTTGCCGTCATCGCCCGGCAGTCGAGTGCCAACGCCGAGACAACCGCCGCCGCCACTGAAGAAATCACCGCCTCCATGGAAGAAATCGCCGGGGCCGCCAATTCCCTCGCCACCCTGGCCGGCGAACTGCAAGCGCTTGTCACCAGGTTCCGAATCTAGACACACTGCTATCATAGAGCCGGAAACCCCTTCCGGCTCTATTTGTTTTCCGGAAAAAACAATTGTCACCGGCGTACTTTTGGAGTAGAATAAGGAGTAGAAAAACAAAGTGAAATATTTCACATTTGGAGACGCCATGACAAAAATCGCAATATGTATCGGCAGCGCCTGCCACCTTAAGGGAGCGCACGGAGTTCTGGGCGCGTTCAGTGCGCTCCTGGAAAAATACCGGCTCTCCGCCGAAATAGACCTTGAAGGTAATTTCTGCCAGGGGCGCTGTACCGAAGGCGTCGTCATAAAAATCGACGACGAAATCATCACCCACGTATCCCAGGAGAAAGTCTTCGCCATCTTTCAGGAAAAAGTTCTTAAAGAGGGTATAAGATGAAAACGATCACAACACAAAAGGCCAACTGCCGCGACTGCCACCGCTGCATGCGGTCGTGTCCCCTCAAAGCCGTAGGCATCGTCAACGGGCAGGCCCGCCTGATCGACGAGAAATGCGTACTGTGCGGCCGCTGCGTCGTCGAATGCCCCCAGGGCGCCAAACAAGTTACTAGCCAGGTGCCGGCCGTCAAAGAAGCCGTCGCCGCTGGCCGCTTCGTCGCCATGAGCCTCGCGCCGTCGTTTGTCGCCGCCTTCCCCGAATACACCCTGCCGCAGTTGGCTGCAAAGCTTGGCGGCCTCGGCATCAGCATCGTCGAGGAAACGGCGGTCGGCGCCGAAGAAGTATCGCGCTTTTACAGCCGCCTGCTCACGGCCGCTGAAAAACCGGTCATCTCTGCCTGCTGCCCGGTCGTCGTCAACGTCGTGACAAAATACTACCCCGACCTCATCGGCAACCTTGCTCCCGTCGACTCGCCGATGCTCGTCCACGCCAAAATGCTCAAACACCGTCTTGGCGCCGACGCCTTCGTCGTCTTCGCCGGCCCCTGCATCGCCAAGCTGGCCGAAAGTCAGAATTCAGGCAGCCTCGTCGACGCCGCCATAACCTTCCGTCAACTTCGCGAGTGGCTGGCCGAAGCGGCTACCGGCGACAACTCCCCCCCCGCGGCCGCAATCTCGGCGCCGGGGCCGGTGCGTTACTACCCCATCGCCGGCGGCATCCTCAAATCCTTCGTCCGCAGCGAATCCACCGCCACCGACATCATCGCCGTCGACGGCCTCGACAACTGCCTGGAAGTCCTCGCCGCCCTGCGCAAAGGCGAAATCGCCCCGCGATTCATCGAAGCCCTAGCCTGCTCCGGCGGTTGCATCAACGGCCCGGCCAGCGGCTGCGCCGATTCCGTGCCCGCCAAAAGACTGAAAGTGGCCGAATTCGCCGTCGCCGGCGTCGGTCGCCGCCACAAAAGCCCCGCCGGCCTAGATTTCTACCGCTGCCATACCCAGGCGCCGATCCAGGAATACATCCCGCCCGAGAGCCGCATCCGTGAAGTGCTCAGGCAGACCGGCAAATACAGCAAAGAAGACGAAAAAAACTGCGGCGCGTGCGGTTTCAACTCCTGCCGCGACAAAGCCGTCGCCGTCTGCCAGGGCCTAACGGAAATCGACACCTGCGTCCCCTACATGCGGTCGAAAGCCGAATCGCTGGCCAACTTCATCGTTCAGCACTCTCTCAACGCCATCATCGTCGTCGACAGCAAAATGATCGTCCAGGAATTCAACCCGGCGGCGGAAAAGATGCTCAACCGCCAGCAGGAAATAATCAAGGGCGGAAAACTCAGCGAAGTCTTGGACAGCCGCGAAATAAGTGCCGCGATCGGCAAAGGCGAGAAACTGACCGACCGGCGGGTTACCATCGCCGGCGGCACCGTCGCCAACCAGACAATCATCCCCGTGCCGGAGCACGACCTGGCCATAATCGTTCTCACCGATATCACCGTCCAGGAAAAAAACGCCCGCGAACTTGAGCAGATGAAGCTCCAGACCGTCGAGAAAGCCACGGAAATAATCAATAAACAAATGCATGTGGCCCAGGAAATCGCCGGGCTCCTGGGCGAAACGACAGCCGAGACAAAGGCTGCCCTGCTCGAACTAGTCAGCCTGCTGAAAGCGAAGGGCAAAAACTGATGCACCGGCTATATCCGGAAATCGCCGTCGCCCAGCTCTCCAAAGCCGGCGAGGAACTGTGCGGCGACAAAGTCGAAATCGCCCGCACCGAAGCGGCCACAACCGTCGTCATCTCCGACGGGCTGGGCAGCGGCGTCAAGGCCAACATCCTCGCCACCCTCACCACCAAAATAACCTCATCGCTGCTGAAACGGAACGTCCCCATCACCGAAGTCGTCCCCACCATAACCCAGACGCTGCCGGTCTGCCGCGAAAGAAAAATTGCCTACTCGACCCTCCAAATCATCAAGCTCCTGCCCGACAGCATGGCAACCGTCGTCGAATTCGACAGCCCGACCACCTTTCTCTTCAGGGGCGGGCAGGTCGTGCCTTTTCCCACCGAAGCACGGAATATCGGCGGCAAGGCCATCCGCGAAGGCCGCCTCCTCCTCGGCGAAGGCGACATCATCGTCGCCGTCAGCGACGGCGTCATCCATGCCGGCATCGGCGGCCTCCTCAAGCTTGGCTGGGACTGGCCGGGGATCTCCGCCGAACTCGCAGCCCATTGTTCGCCGGCCGACGACGCCGAGAAAATCGCGGAACATATCCTCGGCTGCTGCAACGGCTACTACCTCGGACAGCCTGGCGACGACTCCACCGTCGTCGTCATCAAGCTCCGCCGTCCCCGCAACCTCACCCTGTTCACCGGGCCACCGGCCAACCGCGATATGGACGAGCAGGTAGTGAGGCGGCTTATGGGCGGCGAGGGGAAAAAAGTCGTCGCCGGCGGCACCACCGCAAACATCGTCAGTCGCGTTCTCGGCCTGCCCGTAAATGTCGACCTCAACTACCAGGACCCGGAAATCCCCCCCATCGCCACCATCGACAACCTCGACCTCGTCACCGAAGGGGTGCTCACCCTCACCGCCGCCATCGGCCGTCTCCACGACATCCGCAAACTGCGCGTCTCCGCCCGCCGCGACGGCGCCACCCTGTTGGCCCGCATGCTGTACGAGGCCGACAGGATCGACATACTGGCCGGCACCGCCGTTAACCCGGCCCACCAGAACCCCAATTTCCCCGCCCAGATAAACATCAAAGCCCAGGTACTTGCCAACCTGCGCAACGCCCTGGAAGACCTCGGCAAACGCGTCACGGTGGAATGGGTCTGACAAGGAGGAACTGTCGCGTGTCCACGCTGCTTGTAGAAATCTGCCTGGGAACCTCGTGCCACCTTATGGGCTCCCAGGACATCCTCGACGCCATCGAATCCCTGCCGGCCGATAAAAGGGAAAAAATCGACCTTCGCGGTGTCACCTGCCTCAAAACCTGCCGCAAAGGCCCCAACGCCAGAATAAACGGCGTCGTTCTGTCGGAAATGACCCCCGAGCGCATCCTAGCTGTGATCGAAGACAACTTGCCATAAAATCAGGAGGAAGAAATGCACGTAAGTGAAGTAACGAAAATCCGCCGGAAAGTGCTGGCCGAAGTAAGCCGCCTGGCGCTGGAAGGAACCCTTGAAGAAAATATCGCCGGCATCCTTAGCACCGTCGTCTCTGAGGACGGCCCCCGCTACCGCTGCTGTGTTCATAAAGAACGAGCCGTGCTCAAAGACCGCATCAACATGGCCCTCAGCCAGCCCATCGGCACCCCCCTCAGTGAGGCGGCCGGCAGGGCGCTTGCCGGCGAACGGGCCGACCTGCCGGCGGTCAACCTGCTGCCCGAAGCCTGCGACCGCTGTCCCATCGACAAATTCCTCGTCACAGACGCCTGCCGCAACTGTCTGGCCCATAACTGCATCGCCAGCTGCCCGAAAAAAGCCATCATGGTCGTTCAAAACCGCGCCTACATCGATAAAACCGCCTGCATCGAATGCGGCATGTGCAAGCGCTCCTGCTCCTACGGCGCCATCATCGAAATCAGCCGCCCCTGCGAGCGGGCCTGCGACCTCAAAGCCATCGTCGCCGGCAGCGACCGCCGGGCGGTCATCGACTACGACAAATGCGTGCAGTGCGGCGCCTGCAAAGTCGCGTGCCCCTTCGGGGCCATCAGCGAACGCTCCGAGATCGTTCAACTCATCCAGCGCATCAAAGCCGGACAACGCGTATACGCCCTCCTTGCCCCGGCTTTCATCGGCCAGTTCGGCCCGAAAGTCAAACCCGCGCAAATCATCGGCGCCATCGGCCGGCTCGGTTTTCACGGCGTGCAGGAAGTGGCCATGGGAGCCGACGCCGTAGCGCTCGCCGAAGCCGGCGAATTTACCCGCGCCGTCCCTGCCGAACAACCCTTTCTGACCACCTCATGTTGCCCGGCTTTTGTCGCCATGGTCGAAAAACACCTCCCGGACGCCGGTGACCGGGTCTCCACCACCGTCTCCCCAATGATCGCGGCCGCTAAAGCGGTGAAGGAAGAAGAGCCGGCGGCGGCGGTAGTATTCGTCGGCCCGTGCGTCGCCAAAAAAGCCGAGGCCCGTCGCTATCCCGACCTCGTCGATTTCGTCCTTACCTTCGAAGAACTAGCCGCCATGTTCGTCGGCGCAGGCATCAACATCGCCGAAACCGACGCCGGCGAGCATCTCACCGTCGCCTCGCGCGACGGCATCGGCTTTGCCAGGGCCGGCGGCGTCACCCAGGCCGTCCTCGACACCGTCGCCCACCTGGCGCCCGGCGCTGCGCTCAAGCCGCAACGGGCCGACGGGCTGGCCGACTGCCTCGCCGTCCTCACAAAAATGCAGCAAGGCGCCCTCGACGCCAACTTCCTAGAAGGCATGGCCTGCCAGGGCGGCTGCGTCGGCGGGCCGGGCGCCATGGCCGACCAGCGCCTGACCGCCAAACTCTTAGAACTCTACGCCGGCCAGTCCCCGGTTGCCACCGCTCCCGACAACACCGCCGCCCGGGCGGAAAAAGACCTGCACCGCCGCAAAAAATAACCGCGGCGGCAACAAGAATAGCCAACCGCTCTTCTCAAAACGGTCCTCTTATGCTAAAATATAGCCTGACTTAACTACAGGAGAGGGGAACGGTATGTCAGGACACTCCAAATGGGCTAACATAAAGCACCGCAAAGGCAAAATGGATGCCATCCGCGGCAAGATAACCACCAAAATCAGCCGCGAGATCACCGTGGCCGCCCGGGCGGGAGGCGCCGACCCGGCCGGTAACATGCGCCTCAAGCTCGCCTTGCAGAAAGCCAAGGAAAACAACGTGCCCAAAGACAACATCCAGCGGGCTATCCAGAAGGGCGTCGGCGCGCTTGATGGCGGCAACTACGAAGAAATCGTCTACGAGGGCTACGGCCCTGGCGGCGTAGCCGTCCTGCTGGAAATCATGACCGACAACCGCAACCGCACCGCGGCCGACATCCGCCACCTGTTCTCCAAATACGGCGGCAACCTCGGCGAAGCGGGCTGCGTATCCTGGATGTTCGACAAAAAAGGACTCTTCCTTGTCGACAAAACCGGCGTAAACGAGGAAGACCTCATGCTCACCGCCCTTGAAGCCGGCGCCGAAGACATCAAAAGCGAGGACGACCAGTACGAAATAACCACCGCCCCGGACGACTGGGAGCAAGTCCGCGCCGCCCTGGAAGCCGCCAAAGTCGTGACCGCCTCCGCCCAGATCACCATGGTCCCCCAGACCACCGTCGAACTGGCCGGCGACGACGCCGTCAAGATGCTCAAACTCATGGACGCCCTCGAAGAACACGACGACGTCCAGGAAGTCTACGCCAACTTCGACATACCTGAAGACATGATGGACGACTAAAGCAGGCCGCCGGCCTGCTTTCCTTTTCCTCTACTTCGTCAAAATATGTATAATTTTTCCCTCTTCTGGCAATAATGAAGGCATCACACACCAGGGAGGGTTTTGCATGGTGCCCTTTCCCCCTAAGGTTCTGAGGCGCATCCTGCTGGCGGCGGGAATACTCGCCGCGGGGGCGGCGCTCGCGGCAGCCTACGGCAGCGGCCTTCTGCCCTGGCCGGGAAAAGAGAGCCCGGCGCGGGACACGGAGGTCGCCAAGCAGGATACCAAAATCAAAATCACCGCCACCACCGATTTCACCCAAAAAATCACCTACCTCAAATGCGGCGACGAGGAAACGTTCCATTCCAAGCCGGCCGACAACCTCGTCGGCCTCACCGCCGTCCAGGTACAGAAAGTATACACCGGCTGGACGATGGACAAATTCGACACCCAGGAAGTCGTCCTATCGCTCAAGATCGACAGCTATTGCCGCGAACACGCCAACAACCTCTTCATCGGCGTCAAGGACGGATATGTGGCCGTCTACTCAGGCCGGCCGGGCCCCCGGGCCATCGTCAAGGAAATCACCAAAATCCCCGTCCAGCAACTAACCGGCGAAGACATCGAAGAACTGAAGCGGGGCATGATCGTCAAATCCAGGGAAGAGCTGCTGCGTACCCTTGAAGGGATGCAGGCTCAATAATAACAACAAACTGAGCGTGAGCCAGGTGCTCGCGTTTTTTTTGTTATCCGCGGCCTCGCCCTCCCGCCGGGGGTTGTATTCAAAATACATCACCACAATAGCAGGAAAAATGACAAATATTATAGAATTTATATTGTGTTCTGCGAATGGGAACACCGTTCGGCAGGTGGAAACAAAATATCGAGGAGTGTTTGTAGATGCCGGGAAAGCTCGTCCCTGTGGGGATCTCGGCCCGGCACGTCCATGTTTGTCAAGAACATATGGACGTGCTTTTCGGTGCCGGGCACAAATTGACGCCTTATAAAGACCTATATCAGATCGGTTATTATGCGGCCGCAGAGACCGTCGACCTAGTATCGCCGACCGGGACGATCAAGAAAGTCCGCATCCTCGGACCGGAACGGAAGACCTCTCAGGTGGAGATATCGCGCAGCGACGCCCTAAAGCTGGGGATATCCGTGCCCGTGCGCGACTCCGGCGACCTGGACGGCTCTCCGCCGATCACCATGGTCGGTCCCTGCGGGTCGGTTGCATTGCCGAAAGGCGTCATCGCCGCCTGGCGGCACATCCATATGGACCCGGAGGACGCCGCCGCCTTCGGCGTCAAAGATCGCGACTTTGTTAGGGTCAGGTGCCACAGCGATACCCGGCCGCTCGTCTTCGAGAACGTGCTGGTCAGAGTATTGGCAGGCTGGCTGCTCGAAATGCACCTCGACACCGACGAAGCCAACGCCGCCATGCTGAATAACGGCGACCGCGTCGAAATACTCTAACCCTTTTTCGCCGTACCGCGTACGGCAGAAGACATTTAAGGAGAGTGGAATAGTCATGGCCGAGAGAATCTTGGCGATCAACCCCGGATCGACCTCGACAAAGATAGCCGTTTACGCCGGCTGCCACGAAGCACTCACCGAAAACCTCAGCCACAGCGCCGAAGAACTGGCCGCTTTCGCCGACATCATGGCCCAAATCCCGTACCGTTTGGCCAAAATACGCGATATCCTCAAACACAACGGGCTGAGCCTCAGGGACTTTGCCGCCGTCGTCGGCCGCGGCGGGCTGCTCAAACCGATGCTGAGCGGCACATATACCGTCAACACGGCGATGCTCGACGACCTCAAGAACGCCCGCTACGGAGCGCACGCCTCCAACCTCGGCGCGATACTTGCCGACCTGCTTGCCGCCGAAGCCTCCATCCCCGCCTATATCGTCGACCCGGTCGTCGTCGACGAACTCGACGACGTCGCCCGGATAACCGGCCGGCCCGAGATAACAAAGCGGAGCATCTTTCACGCCCTCAACCAGAAAGCCACCGCAAAAAGGTTCGCCCACGGCATAAACCGCAAGTACGAAGACCTTAATCTCATCGTCGCCCATCTCGGCGGCGGCATCTCGGTCGGTTGCCACCGCCAGGGGCGGGTGGTCGAGGTCAACAACGCCCTCGACGGCGAAGGTCCGTTCACCCCCGAACGGGCCGGCACCGTCCAGGCGGGGCAGTTCGCCGCGCTCGTGTTCGACCGCGGTCTCGGCAAAGGCGACGTGGCGAAAATGCTCGCCGGCAAAGGCGGCCTTGTCGCCTGTCTGGGCACCAACGACGCCAGGGAGGTCGAAAAGCGCATCAAGGACGGCGACAAAGAGGCCGAAACCGTCTACAACGCCATGATCTACCAGATAGCCCGCTACATCGCCGCCGCCGCCGTGTCGGTCTGCGGCAAGGTAGACCACATCATCCTCACCGGCGGCATCGCCTACTCCGAATACCTGACCGCCAAGCTCAAGGAATACGTGGCCTTCATCGCCCCCGTCACCGTTGCGCCAGGCGAAAACGAGCTGCAGGCGCTGGCCGAAGGCGCTCTTCGCGTGCTGGTCGGCGAAGAGCAGCCGCGGGAATACCGATAACAAAACATCATGGCCCACCCTGCCGACAACCGGAGGGTGGGTTTTTCGTCGCCGGCGCAGCCCGACAATATGGAGGAATAAGGTTTCCGGCCGTCGAATTACCGTTTGACAAAGGAGGGCGAGAAATGCTCGTACTAGGCATCGACCCAGGCACCGCCATCTGCGGCTGGGGCGTGATCCGGCAGGAAGGCAGCCGCATCCAGGCCGTCGCTTACGGAGCCGCGCAAACAAGCCCCGCCCTCGACACCGCCGCCCGCCTCGCCGCCGTCTTCCGCGCCATCGACGCACTCATCAAAGAGCACCGTCCGGATATCGTCGGCGTCGAACAGCTCTTCTTCAACAAAAACGTCACCACCGCCATGACCGTCGGCCAGGCCCGCGGCGTAATACTCCTCGCCGCCGCCCTCAACGACGTCGCCGTTACCGAATGCACCCCCCTGCAAGTCAAGCAGGCCGTCGTCGGTTACGGCAAAGCCACCAAAGAACAGGTCATCTACATGACCCAGAAACTCCTCTGTCTGCCGTCCAAACCTCATCCCGACGACGTGGCCGACGCCCTGGCGGTGGCCATCTGCACCGCCCACACCAGCACATTGAGCAAAATGAGGGACAACAAGCGATGATCGGTTATCTGAAAGGCACCGTCACCCACCTTTATAACGAACACTGCTTCCTCGACGTCCAAGGGGTCGGCTACCGCGTCTTCATCCCCTCTTCCACCAGGCAGCAGCTTGCCACCGGCGCCGCCGTCACCCTTTTCACCCACCTCAATGTCCGCGAAGACGCCATGCTGCTGTACGGGTTTGCCACCACTGGCGAGTACGAACTCTTCCAGCACCTCATCACGGTCGCCGGCGTCGGCCCCAAGGTCGCCCTCGGCGTGCTGTCCGCGATCAGCCCGGCCGAATTCCGCGCCGCCATCAGCCAGAAAAACGCCGCCCTGTTGACCCGCATCCCCGGCATCGGCAAAAAAACCGCCGAACGCCTCATCCTCGAACTGAAAGACAAACTCGGTCTGCCGGACGATTTCACCCCCGCCGCCGTCAAAGCCGGCCTGTCCGCCGAAATACCGCAGGACGCCCGCCAGGAAGCCATCCAGGCGTTGGTATCCCTGGGCTACAGCCAGGGCGAAGTCGGTTCCGTCCTCCAGAAGATCAAGGCTGACGGCCAGAGCGCGGAAGAAATGATAAAACTAGCCCTCAAAGAGTTCGCCAGGAGGTAACCCCCATGGAAGAAGACAGAATTGTCGCCGGCGGCGTCCAGGACGCCGACACCTGGCAATACAGCCTGCGTCCGCGGCGGCTCAGCGAATACATCGGCCAGGACCAGGTAAAGCAGAACCTCACCGTTTTCATCCAGGCCGCCGCAGCCCGCGGCGAAGCCCTCGACCACGTTCTGCTCTACGGACCGCCCGGCCTGGGGAAAACCACCCTCGCCGGCATCATCGCCAACGAACTCGGCGTCGGCTTCCGGGTCACTTCCGGGCCGGCCATCGAGCGCCCCGGCGACCTGGCGGCCCTGCTCACCAACCTCGCCGACAAGGACGTCCTCTTCATCGACGAAATCCACCGTATGCCACGCGGCGTCGAAGAAATCCTCTACACCGCCATGGAAGACTACGCTCTCGACATCATCATCGGCAAAGGGCCCAGCGCCCGCTCCATCCGCCTAGATCTGCCCCGCTTCACGCTTGTCGGCGCCACCACCCGGGCCGGGGCGCTCAGCGCGCCGCTCCGCGACAGGTTCGGTGTCGTCTGCCGCCTGGAATACTACGAGCAGCAGCACCTCGAATGTATTATAAAACGGGCCTCGGAAATACTGAACATTGCCGTCGACGCCCGCGGCTCCGAGGAGATCGCCCGCCGTTCCCGCGGCACCCCCCGGGTGGCCAACCGTCTCCTCAAAAGGGTGCGCGACTACGCCCAGGTAGAAGCCGACGGCGTCATCACCCAGCAAGTCGCCGACCAGGCCCTGGCCATGCTGGAAGTCGACCGCCGCGGCCTCGACAAAACCGACCGGCGGCTGCTGACGACCATCATCGCCATGTTCGGCGGCGGACCGGTCGGCGTTGAAACGCTTGCCGCCGCCATCAGCGAGGAAACAGCCACCATCGAGGACGTCTACGAACCCTTCCTCATGCAGCTTGGCCTGCTGAGCCGCACTCCCCGCGGCCGCGTCGTCACCCCCGCCGCCTATGACCACGTCGGCATCCCCTACAAGAGCGACAACGGCGAAAAACAAGAAAAGCTCTGGTGAAATAAATGAAGATCCTGCTCCACCTCTGCTGCGGCCCCTGCGCCGTCTTTCCCGTTCAGCACCTGCGCGAGGCGGGCCACGAAATCGTGGGCTACTTCTATAACCCCAACATTCATCCCTACAAGGAATTTACCCGCCGCCTCGAAACCAGCCGGGAATTCGCCGCCAAGGTCGGCCTCGACCTGGTTGTTGATGCCGCGTATACCCTCGAGGACTATCTTGCCCGGGCGCTGGCCGCCGGCGGCGACCGCTGCCGCGCCTGCTACGAGCTGCGGCTTGAGAAAGCCGCCCGCTATGCCGGAGACAACGGCTTCGACTGCTTCACAACCACCCTGCTCGTAAGCCCCTATCAGCGCCACGAGATCATCAAAGAAGTCGGCGAAAGCGTCGCCGCGTCGGTAAACGTGCCGTTCTGCTACATAGACTTCCGGCCCGGCTGGACGGAAGGGGTCAGGATAAGCAAGGAGCTCGAACTCTACCGCCAGCCCTACTGCGGCTGCATCTTCAGCGAACGGGACCGCTACTATAAACCGCGGAAGGAGGATCGCCTGCCATGCCCACAGGCTTCGACTCCCTCGGAAAAACCCTGATGATATTCGGCGCCGTCCTCCTCATCGTCGGGGCGGTGCTTCACTTCGGCGCCAAGATACCCTGGCTGGGAAGGCTGCCGGGCGACATCCACGTCGAAAAGGAAAACTTCAGCTTCTATTTCCCGGTCGTCACCTGTATCGTCATAAGCGTCATCCTGACCGTAGTCTTCAATCTTTTTACCCGCCGTTAGGCTAAAGGAGAATATATGCGCAACGCTATCCTCATCCTGAGCCTGCTATTGCTTGCCCTGCTGCCCGCCGCCTTGGCCGAGGCCGCACAAACCTCCCCGCCGCTCATCAAGGTCGGTTTATGGTCCAACCAGACCAGCATCGTCCTTTCCGCGACCGAAGGATTTTCTCTGGCCGACGCCGACAGCAAGGAAACTATCGGCACTTACCAGGCCAAAGAAAAAATCATGGTCACCTTTGCGGCTTCAGGCATGGCCGTAAACGGCCAACCGGTCGCGGCCCGCGAACTTGTCACCGTTTTGCCGGCGAAAGCCACCGCCGCAATCGAAGTCAACAGGCGCCAGTACAGGGGGACGGTCAGCATCCGCCGCACCGCCGGCAAAAATGGCATGACCGTAGTGAATACCCTGCCGCTCGAAGAATACGTCTACGGCATCATCGCCCGCGAAATATCTCCCGCCTGGCCGGCGGAAGCGGTGAAAGCCCAGGCGGTCGCCGCCCGTACCTACGCCCTCTACAGCTACGGCAAACACCGCGACGATGGTTATGACGTCTGCGCCACCACCGACTGCCAGGTTTACGGCGGCAAGACCGCCGAGGACGCCCGCGCCACCAAGGCGGTCGACGACACGCGCGGCTTGATCGTAACCTACAAAGGCAAACCCGTCCCGGCCTACTTTCACGGCAGCGGAGGCGGCTTCACCGAAAACAGCGAAAACGTCTGGGGAGGTCACCACCCTGCCCTTCGCGGCGTCGCCGATTTCGACCAGAGCTCACCCCATTACAGCTGGGAAAAGCAGATGACCCAGAAAGAAGTGGAAGCTGCCCTGGAAGGCGCCGGCATAAAGATCGGCAGCCTGCAAACCATCGACCTTTCCCCGCTGACCAAACCGCCGGTCAACAGCTTCGACCGGGGCATTTCCGGCCGGATAAAAGACCTCCGGCTGGCCGGCAGCGCCGGCAGCACTGTAATCAGCGGCGCCAAGCTGCGCACCATCCTCGGCCTTAACAGCACCCTCTTTGACATCAAAGTGACCCTTCCCGCCGAAAAGGCGGTAAAGTTCGAGATAACCGACAGTTACGGCGACCGCGATACGAAAACCGTACCGATCAACGTTAAACCCCTGCCCAGCAAGGCCGACAAACCCAATATCCGGAGCTTGAGCGGCCGGGCCAACGAAACCATCATCTTCACCGGCTTCGGCTGGGGCCATGGAATCGGTCTTTCCCAGTGGGGCGCGAAAGCCATGGCCGAGAAGGCGCCGGCCGGCGACACCGCATATTTCCGGGAGATATTGAAACACTACTACACAGGCGTAGAGATAAGCAAACTCTACTGAGGAGTCCCCAATGCAGCTATCCGATTTCGACTACCATCTGCCGGAAGAACTGATCGCCCAGCATCCCGCTGCAGTCCGCGATCAGTCGCGGCTCCTGGTGCTTGGCAGAGACACCGGCGCCGTATCGCACCGCCGTTTCTACGACCTGTCCTCATATCTCGTGCCCGGCGATACGCTCGTATTCAACGACACGCGGGTGATCCCCGCCCGCCTCGTCGGCACCAAGTCCGATACCGGCGGCAAGGTGGAGGTTTTTCTCCTCAACCGGCTGGCGGAAGACCGGTGGGAAACGCTCGTCAAGCCGGGCCGCAAACTGCGCCCGGGGACGACGGTAAACTTCGGCGACGACCTGAGCGGAGAAATACTTGCTGTTACCGACTTTGGCGGACGTGTCGTCCGCTTTAGTTTTAACGGCATCTTCGAGGAAGTGCTTGACAGGCTGGGGGAGACGCCGCTGCCGCCGTATATACACGAACAATTGCCAGATAAGGAGCGCTACCAGACAGTATATTCGCGGGCTCGCGGCTCGGCTGCCGCCCCTACAGCGGGCTTGCATTTCACTGACAAATTACTGTCATCTCTGGCAGATAACTCTATCAATCTGGCCTTCCTCACCCTCCACGTCGGCCTGGGGACTTTCAGGCCGGTAAGCGCGGAGAACATCCTCGACCATAAGATGCACCGCGAATACTACTCCATCCCGCCGGCGGCGGCCGACACCGTTAACCGCGCCAAAGAACGCGGCGGCCGTATAATCGCCGTCGGCACGACCGCGGTCCGCACGCTGGAGACGGTCGCCAGGGACGGGCGGATCGAGGCCGGCAGCGGGTGGACGGACATTTTCATCTATCCCGGCTATCGGTTCCAAATGGTCGACGCCCTCCTTACTAACTTCCACCTGCCGAAGTCGACGCTGCTGATGCTTGTCAGCGCCTTCGCCGGCCGCGAAAACGTCCTAGCCGCCTACCGCGAAGCGGTGGCGGAGCGGTATCGGTTTTTCAGCTTCGGCGACGCAATGCTAATCATCTAAAGAAAATAGAGAGAGGTTCTCCGATGGCTGTTACGTTCGAACTGATAAAAAAATGCCCGGCTACCGGCGCGAGGGCCGGCCGCCTCTATACCCCCCACGGCGTCTTCGACACGCCGATCTTCATGCCGGTAGGGACCCAGGCCACCGTAAAGGCTATGTCGCCCCACGAACTGATGGCGATGGGGGCCGGCATCATTCTCAGCAACACCTACCATCTGTTTTTGCGGCCGGGTCACGATCTGGTCGCCGAGGCCGGCGGCCTTCACTCCTTTATGCAGTGGGATCGCGGCATCCTCACCGACAGCGGCGGTTTCCAGGTTTTCAGCCTTGGCTCGCTGCGCAAGATCGGCGAGGAAGGGGTGGCCTTCCGGTCTCACATCGACGGCTCGAAGCAATTTCTGTCGCCGGAGAAGGCGACCGAGGTACAAATGGCCCTGGGGGCGGACATCATCATGGCCTTTGACGAGTGTGTGCCTTACCCGGCCGACCATGCTTACGCCAAAGCCTCCACCGAGCGGACAACCCGCTGGGCGGAACGCTGCCTCAAGACCCATACCCGGAAAGACCAGGCCCTGTTCGGCATCGTCCAGGGCGGGATGCACAAGGATCTGAGGGCGATGAGCGCCCGCGACCTTGTCAGCATGAAATTCCCCGGCTACGGGATCGGCGGCCTGAGCGTCGGCGAACCCAAACCGCTGATGTACGAGATGCTGGAGGAGACGGTCCCCCTGCTGCCGGTAGACAAGCCCCGCTACCTGATGGGCGTCGGCACGCCGGATTGCCTGGTGGAGGGCGTCATGCGCGGTGTAGACATGTTCGACTGCGTTTTTCCCACCCGCGTGGCCCGCAACGGCACGGTTATGACCAGCCGCGGCCGCCTGGTGCTGAAAAATGCCGAGTATGCCCGCGATTTCCGTCCGATCGACCCGGACTGCGGCTGCTATACCTGCAGCAACTTCTCGCGGGCCTATATCCGTCATCTTCTCAAGGCCGAGGAAATCTTCGGCCTGCGGCTTACGACCACCCATAATCTGTACTTTCTCCTCCAGTTCATGCGCGATATGCGCAGGGCGATAATCGACGACAGATTCCTTGCTTTCCGTGAAGAGTTTTGGGCTAAATACCCAACCCCTTAGAGGAATTACGGGAAAGGCGCAGAATATATCGGGAGGACAAAACGGGAGGTGAGTTGGTATGGAGTTTCTTTCTCCGGAAATTATGCAATGGGCGCCGTTTGTAATCATGATCGTTATCTTCTACTTCCTGTTCTACAGGCCGCAGAAGAGAGATCAGCAAAAACGCGCCGATATGCTCGGCAGTCTGAAAAAAGGCGACCGCATCGTCACCATCGGTGGTCTGCACGGCACCATCACTGCGTTCAGCGACGACACCGTTACTATCAAAGTGGCGGAAAAAGTAGAGCTTGACTTTAACCGCGCGGCGATAGCCTCGGTAAAAAGCAAGGCTGATTAGTCATGTCCTCCGGAAAGGAAGCCAAGCAGATGCTGCGCCGGGAAATGCTCGCCATACGGCGCAGCCTTTCTGCCGAGGAGATCAAAATGGGGAGCGAGGCTATCGCTGCCTATTTTTGTGCGTGGCCGAAATACCGGGCCGCCAAGGTTGTGATGTTTTATCTCCCGATGGCGGACGAGCCTCAGACGTCCGCGCTCATCGAGGACGCCTGGCGGGAAGGGAAAATAGTGGCCGTGCCGCTGATGGGCGAGGTTTACGGCGTCATGGAGGCCGCGGTTCTCGACGGCTGGGACGGCCTCGTGACCGGACGCCTTGGGCTCAAGATGCCCGATCCGGCCAAAACCCGGCGGATTGACCCGGTTGACATCGATCTTGTCGTCGTCCCTGGCGTGGTTTTCGATGTTGCCGGACGCCGTGTGGGTATGGGCGCGGGCTATTACGACCGTTTTCTGCCGCAGGCCGCGTCCGCCTGCCGTATGGGGCTCGCCTGGTCGGCCCAGATAGTGCCGGAGGTTCCTGCCGAAGAGCATGACGTGCGAATGGAGTATCTCTTGACGGAAACCGGCTTTCGGCCCCTGTCGGGCGGATAGCTTCGCAGTGATGTCCGTCTTGATGGGGGTGGCACGATGGAGATCAGGATCGGCATTGCCAAAGCCAACAAATACGCGGTCGCCGAATGCGGCGACAGTTTCGAGGTGGCAGAACGACCACGGGGTGGTATTTCTGCCATTTTCGCTGACGGTCAGGGCAGCGGCAAGGCGGCCAAGCAGACCAGCAGCCTCGTGGTCAACCGGGCGGCGTCGCTGATCGCCGAAGGCGTGAGGGATGGGGCGGTGGCCAGGACGGTCCACGATTACCTCTATGCCATGAAAGACGGGAGAGTATCTTCGACCCTGACCATTCTCAGCGCCGATTACGACGCCCAGACGCTGCTATTTTCCCGCAACGCCAACTGCCCAGTGCTGGTAAAGACCGAATTCGGCATCTCCGTCTACGATGAGGAGGTCCCGCCCATTGGCGTGCACAAATATATGAAGCCGCTGATGAATCAAGTCCCCCTCGATGTGGGCACAATTCTGGTATCCTATACCGACGGTATTCAGGCGGCCGGCCGCAAGCGCGGCAATGCCATCGACCATGGCCGCCTGCTTAAGCTTCTTGAAGACAATGGACCCGACGACGTGGAATTTATCGCCGAGAATATATTGGAATACGCTCTGACGCTGGATGATTACCGGCCTGGCGATGACATGACCGTAGTGGTCATGGGCATTTCGGACCGGGATTCGACCCACCGGATTCAGCGGTTCAGTGTCTCGTTTCCATACTGAGCGGGTGAAGGCTATGCGGATTGTTGTGGTAGGGCCGTGCGCCAGCGGCAAGACGACCCTGGTCAACCGCTTGCGGGAGTTGGGGCTCGACGCCCACAACGTCGCCCAGGAACACTCGGGTATAAAAGCGCTGTGGCGCAAGAAGAGCCCCGACGTGGTGGTGATGCTGGACGCGACATTGCCGGTTATCCGCCGGCGGCGCTCCGTCCCCTGGGGTGAAGAGCGCCTTGTGGCGCAGCGCGAAAGGCTGCGGGACGCTCGTGAACACGCCAGCCTTTTCATCCAGACCGATCCACTGTCGCGGGAAGAAGTAGCCGAACGGGTACTGGAGTATATCGCAGGGAGAACTGACAATGGCAGCACTGACTGTAGCAGATCTGAAGGAAGATCATGAGGTCGGGGTCTATTTATCCTGCAGCACGGAGTATCTCTGCCGGCTGGGTTTCACCGAACACGGCAGGCGGCACGCCGCGCTTGTTTCCGAGCGGGCCCGCCGCGTGCTGGCGCAGCTTGGCTACGGAGAGCGGGACTGCGAGCTTGCCGGCGTGGCCGGCTATCTGCACGATATCGCCAACCTCGTCAACCGTTATAACCACGGCGGTACGGGGGCGGTGATGGCTTACGCCATCTTAAGCCGCTTCGGCATGGCGCCTGAGGAGATCGCCCTGGTCGTGTCGGCGATCGGCAACCACGAGGAGGAGCGGGGCAACGCCATCAACCACATAGCTTCGGCTCTCATCATTGCCGACAAGTCGGATGTTCACCGTTCGCGGGTGACGCATACCGATTTCGCCAAGTTTGAAATCCATGACAGAGTGAACTACGCGGCTGAGGACAGCCGCCTGAACATCGACCGCGAGGGCGGCGCCATCAATCTCGAACTGACCATCGACACGGCCATTTGCCCGGTTATGGAGTATTTCGAAATTTTCCTGAACCGTATGGTCATGTGCCGCCGGGCGGCCGAATTTTTAAACTGCAAATTTGGCCTGGTCATCAACGGCAACAGGCTGCTTTAGACGCCTTTTGCTTTGCCAGTTAATTGACAGCGGACAGGCCATGAAGATATAATTAAATTTGTGCAATAGAACAAGATGGGAGGAAAAATCTTTGAGATGGAGTAATCTGACCACCTTCTCGGTGGTTGTTTTGGCCATTTTACTTGTTTTCGGCTTTTACATCTCGCCGCTGGTCCTGTCGGTGAAGCAGGGTCTCGACCTGCAGGGCGGAACCCACGTCGTAATGGAAGCGGTCGATACGCCGGACGCCCAGGTTAACGAAGACGCCATGCAGCGGGTCGTAAAGGTCATGGAGCGCCGCGTCAACGAACTGGGCCTCACCGAACCCATCATCCAGCGCCAGGGCGATCGCCGCATCATCATCGAGCTGCCGGGAGTCAAGGACCCCGAGGGCGCCATCGCCCTGATCGGCAAGACGGCGATGCTGGAGTTTAAGAACGAAGCTGGGACGACCGTTCTGACCGGCAAGGATCTTAAAGACGCCAAAGCCCAGATCACCCAGAGCAACCGCCACGACGTCAGTATCGAGTTCACCGACGAAGGCGGCAAGAAATTCGGCGACCTGACGGCCAAGAACGTCGGCAAGCATATCGCCATTACACTTGACGGCCAAGTGCTTACAAATCCCGTGGTCCAGGAGGCCATCCCGAGCGGCAAGGCGGTAATCACCGGCCAGCGCACCATCGAGGAGGCGCAAAACCTGGCCATCCTCCTGCGTTCCGGCGCGCTGCCCGTCAAGATGAACATCATGGAGACCCGCACTGTCGGCCCGACCCTCGGCCAGGACTCGAAAGACAAGAGCAAGACCGCTTTTGTTATAAGCATCGTCGCCATCGTGGTCTTCATGATCGCCTTCTACCGCCTGGCGGGCGTGGTGGCCAACATCACCCTGATGCTGTACGTCCTGATGTTGCTGGTGGCCCTCAAGATGCTCAACGCCACGCTGACCCTGCCGGGCATCGCCGGCATCATCCTGTCGATGGGCATGGCGGTCGACGCCAACGTGCTGATCTTCGAGCGGTTCAAGGAAGAGTACCGCGGCGGCAAGACGCTGCGGGCCGCCATGGACGCCGGCTTCAACCGCGCCTTCACAACCATTTTCGACTCCAACGTCACGACCTTGTTCGCCGCGATCGTCCTCTTCTTCCTCGGCTCCGGTCCGATCAAAGGCTTCGCCATCACCCTTGGCCTGGGCATCCTGCTCAGTATGTTCACGGCCATCACGGTCACCAAGTATCTTCTTAAGTCGCTGATGAACTCCAGCGTGTTCAAGAGCGGCAAAATCTTTGGGGCTTAGGGGGTGGGGAAGATGTCAATTAAATTCGACTTTATCGGCAAACGCAACTGGTGGTACGCACTGTCCGTGATTATCATGATTCCCTGCATCATCTCCATGGCCGTTCAGGGATTTCACCTCGGCATCGACTTCACAGGCGGCACGCTCCTCGACCTCAAGTTCGCCCAGCCGGTTTCCGTGGCCCAGGTGCGCGATGCGCTCAAGGACCACCATTTGGAAGGAAGCACCATCCAGCTGGCGGCCGGCGCGCAGACGGAGAAAGCCCAAAACGTCTTCGTCCGTACCCGGGTGCTGGAGGAAAACGAGCGGACGGCGGTGCTTGCCGACCTGAAGAAGCATATCGGCGACTTTGAAGTCCTCCGCGTCGAGAAGGTCGGCGCCATCATCGGCTCCGAGTTGACCAAGCAGGCGATTATCGCTCTGGTCGTGTCCTGGCTGCTGATGATCGCCTATATAACCTTCCGGTTCGAGTTCAAGTTCGGTGTTTCGGCGGTCCTCGCCCTCATCCACGACGTCATCATCGTGATGGGCGTATTCTCGATTTTCCAGCTGGAGGTGGACGCCGCCTTTGTGGCGGCCATCCTGACGATCGTCGGCTACTCCATCAACGACACCATCGTCATCTTCGACCGCATCCGCGAAAACCTCAAGACCCACCGCAAGACGGAGAGTTTCCAGGATCTGGTCAACCGGAGCATCTGGCAGACGATGACCCGCTCGATCTACACCGTCGTGACCGTGCTGTTCTGCTCGCTGGCCCTGTATTTCTTCGGCGGCGAGACGACGAAGAATTTCGCTCTTGCCCTCACCATCGGTTTCTTGGCCGGCTGCTATTCCTCGATCTGCAACGCCAGCCCCATCTGGGTTACGCTCAAGGAGTGGTCCGAACGCCACCGCGTGGAGGCCAAGCTAAAGGGTTCAAAATAAGACGACGCCCCAAAACCCGGGATAATATCCCGGGTTTTTTCGTGTCTGCCTGGCGGCGGTTTTTACCGTAATACGGGTGCACCAAGCGGGGAATAAGGCAATATCATAGTAGGAGCTAGAAGGTGGTGAGCCTATGTGGATACTCCTGCCGGCGCTGTCGCTGGCGATCGTCCATATCGCCGGCGACAACGCCGGCGTGGTTCCGGACGCAGCCTCCAGGGCTGGCGCGGGGATATTCGTCACGATTATCCTGGCCTATAGCGTGTTCGGCGCCGGACTGACAGGGCTTGCCGCCTGGATCGGCGTGCGCACCGGAGCCGAATTGGCGGTCGTCGTCCGCCGATTGTTCGGGACGCGCGGCAAAAGGCTGTTCGCCGTCATCACCCTGGGCATTTCGGTTCCGGCCAGCGCCCTTACGGGCGGTTATTTCGCCGCGCTGCTGGTGCGCGACCTAACCGGGCTGCCACAGGCGGCGGCGGCGCCGCTATGCCTGGCCTTATTTACCTTAATGGCGGCCGGTTATCTGGCGGAGCTGCTGATAATCGCAAATTATTGCTCCCTGCTGCTGGTTCCGGCGATTGTCATCATGCTTGTTTCATCCGGCGGGGGCGGGCCACAGCCGCTGCCGCCGGCGGAAATGGACTGGCCGCTGGTTATGGCGCTGTTCGGCTACAACGCCGGCGGGATGCGGCCCGCCCTGGCGGCGGAAACGGCCGCCTGCCTGGCGAGGCGGGGCGGCCGGGCTGTGTGGCTTACCGTAGCCGCCAAGCTTGTCGAGGGCGTGCTGACGCTTGCCCTGGCCTATATAGTGCTTGCGGCCGGCGCAACCGGTCCGATGGCCCTGACGGCCGCCGCCGCCAGTGTTTTCGGCCCGACAGGGGGGGCGGTTTTCGCCGGCGTGCTGTTTTGCACTTTCGCTACGACGATGGTGCCGGCGATGGTCTTAAATGGGCGGCACGTGGCCTGCTGCACCGGAATGGCTTCATGGAGGGCGGTGGCGGCCGCGGGCTGCGCCGTTTACCTGGCGACTTTTTTGCCGTATGATACGGTTCTGCGGATTATGGCCTGGACCGCCGCAGCGACGACCGTGTTTATCGTCTATACGGCGTATGCGGTACATAAAAACGGCGGCAATCAGCAATAATCTAGGTAGAAACTGCCCAAAAGAGGGGCCCTGGATTTGTTATTGCTGAAAGTCACCGTTATTCTTATAATGCTGGTTGGTCTCGCACTTACGCTGATGCCTCGCCTGCCGGGCACGCTTGTCATCTTGGGCGCCGCCGTTCTCTACCTGGGAGCGGCCGGCGCCGCCGCTCCTCCATGGGTCGTGGCGGCGCTTGTGGCACTGGCTTTCGCCGCCGAAGTCGGGGGGCGGATGCTGCGGCTTTATCTTACCCGCCGCCATTCGCTGTCACGGGTTTTCTGCGTCAACTGTTCGGTCGGCAATATAGGCGGCATTCTTGCCGCCGACGCCCTGCTAGGTCCGGTCCTCGGCCTGGTGGTGTGGGAGTTTTTCGCCGGCAAAACGCTGGCCCCCCGGTGGGATACGGTGGCGCGCGTCCTGCTGCGTCTGGCGGCCGTGGCTGCGGTCCGCTTCGGCTGCGGACTGCTGATGATTGTTCTTGTGCTAGTATATATCATGGGCTGAGAGAAGCGGTTTCGGCCTGTGCTCATATCCAAGGCTGGCGTTTTGCCGGCGGGAACGACTGGGCGGCTCGCAGGGCGGGGCGCCGATTTTCAATGCCCTGCTCCGGGTAGGGGCGGGGTCTGCGGGTTACAATAATACAAACAGGCGGGAGGGCGAGAAAAAGATGTACAACCGGTTGATCCGTCACAACGGCAACAGTGATTTATTCCGGGCCTTAGAGCTGTCGGTCGCGGCGTTGACGAGCCGCCATCCTTTCCACCTTCACGCGGAGGGCTTGCGCGGTACGGGAAAGACCACCATCCTACGGGCGGCGGCAATGCAGTTGCCGCCGATTGTCCGCGTACAGGGCTGCATCTATAACTGTCACCCGGCGCGGCCCCATTGCCCGGAGCACAAAGGATTCGATGCGGCGGCTATCGACCGGATCGGCCGGGAGGTAGTGCCTTGCCCGTTTTTAGAGATCTCCCAGTCGGCGAAGGTCGGCACCGTTCTCGGCAGCATCGATCTTGGTAGGCTTGTCGACAGTCGCAGTCCGGCGGCCGCTCTTCTCCCCGGTACGATCCTCCAGGCTCATCGCGGGGTCGTTTTCATCGACGAAATCAACCGGCTGGCCGACACCGGTCCTGAGCTGGCCGACGTTCTCCTCGATGTGATGGGTACAAAGCCCGGCCGGGTACAGGTGGAGGAAACGGGGCTGCCGGTTGTGGAGATGCCGGTGGAGGTGACGGTGTGGGCAGCGTCCAATCCCGACGAGGAGCCGGGGGCGCTGGCGCAGGTGCGCAGACAGCTGGCCGACAGGTTCGATATGGTGGTGAATATGGGTAGGCCGAACGATTATCGCGCGGTGGCGGCGATGCTTGCCCAGCGGGAAGGTACGGCGCTGCCGGCGATGGACGAGGCCGGTTTCCGGCTGGGTGACTTCCGGAGCGTGGCGGTCGGCGATGAACTGCGCGCAATACTGGCGGCGATTTATGTCGATTTCAATCTCGAGAGCCTGAGAGCCATAGAAGGGTTGGAAACTGCGGCTCGACTGGCGGCTATCCAGGCCGGGCGGCGAAAAGTGCTGGCGGAGGATGTCGCGCTGGTGGCGCCGATGGTTTTAGGCCATCGGACCGATAACGCCACGCTGGCGGGTATCCTCAAGCACTTGCAGGCGGTGGAAGGCAACCGAGTGACCAGGGTTCAGGCCGTGGAAACCGGCCAGTCGCAGGACAAAACGCAGGCTGAGACGGCCGAAGCCGGCAGTGCGCCTGCGTGCTTGAGCGATTGGTGGACCGCGCTGAAACGGCGGCTGGGATCGAGCCGCACGAGGGGGGAGTCTTCAGCGGGCAGCGGCGGCGGACAAGGGGCGGCTGGCGGGGAACAGGCGTCGGCGAATGCGATAGCCGATCCCACGAATACAAATATCGTCGCTCCTCCCCGCACGGCCGTGCCGCTGGCCGAACTGCCGGCGGAAAAATACGTGAGCGGCGAGGACGGCAACCGCCATGTATGAGACGAAGCTCGATTACAACGCCAGTTTTTTCAACGAACTGGAAAGGCCGGTCGCTCTTTTGAAAGCCATGATCAGGGAGAACAGGGGGGCGAGGATAGGCCAGAGCACGGTGGCCAGCCGAAAGATGCACACTTTGGAGGCGACAAAGCCGGAGACGGTGACCATCCTGACAAATGTCGACGCTGGCAGAAAATTTTATAACCGGCAGAACGAAGGCGAAGTGTTTCACCTCGATATCTTCCATCAATGCGGCCGGGTCGATCATCGTCAGGTGGCGGCCAGACTGCGGCTGGCTGTTGAGATATACGGTTTCCACAACAATATTTATGCCAGCCACCATTTCGGGTTTAGATCCGGCGGCGAAGCGGTCAGCGCCGATTTTGTCGATGTCCAGACCGGAACGGGCGGCGGCAGGGTTACGGGCAGTCTCAATTACGGCCAGAAGCTTTCCCTGCGGCGGGCCCACGAAAACCACGTGCATGTTACCGCCATGCTGCCCGGCGAACACGCTGCATGCTTGTTTTACCTCGTTATGGCGGCGGAGGAAGCTATCCGCGCGTCGGGGCTAGAACTGAGACGCAATGAACGGATTGTCCACGGCTGGGGAGGGGGCAGCGGCGGCGATCTATCTCCTTACTGCGACCAGACAGACTCGTTCCTGCGCGAGAAAGGGGTCGGGACATCGGAGGCGGCTCAGCGGCACCAGTATCTCCAGGACGTCACCGATCTGGTCGACGAATTCGATACAGTGCAGGATGTACGGGATGTGCTCGCTGAGGCTGACGGCGGCGCAGGGGAACAAAAACTGCTGCAGTCGCTGGCGCGGCGGGGGAGCGGCGAACAGGCGCTGCGGCGGCTGGAGCGACAGGGGATAGTGGCCATAGAGGGCGGAAAGGTTCGCATGACCGAGTACGGTCAAGGTCTAAAATCTTACCTCGAAAGGCATCTGCCGGAGATTGAGGCTTATTTGCGGCGCGCCTTCAGGCTTTTTCGCCCCCCGGTATGGCGCCCGGGACGCAGCAGACTGCTGGCGGAGGACGGGCAGGGCGGCGCCGGGCCGAGGCAGCTCAAAACACGCGACAGAAGCGGGCCGTGTGGGGAGCTGGCCGTTGCCGAGACGGTCAATGCCGCTGCCAGACGGGCCCTTGACTCGACGCGCGGCGGTCTGGAAATAACCGTCGACGACCTGCGGGAATTTGTGCGCAAACGGCGGCAGAAGGCGGAGATATGTCTGTTGGTCGATGCCAGCGCGAGCATGACGGGGCAACGGCTGAGGGCGGCCAAGTTTTTGGCCAGGCATTTGTTGCTGTCTACGCCGGACCGTTTGGCGATTATTGCTTTCCAGGAGGATGCGGCCAAGCTCGTCCAGCCGCTGACCCGCGACTGGCAGCAGGTGGAGAGCAGTTTGCGTGGGATAACGTCCTTGGGCTCGACGCCTCTGGCAGGCGCTTTGACCATGTGTCAGGCTTATCTGCGCGAGACTAGTGTGCGCAACCCGTTGATAATCCTTATTACCGACGGCATCCCCACGGTAGCCGAACACTCCCGCGACCCGCTGACCGACGCTTTGGAGGCGGCGGATGCGATAAAGATGTCCGGCTACGGGTTTGCCTGTATCGGGCTCAAACCGCACCGTGGTTTTCTCGCCCAGTTGGCCGAGCGGGCCGGGGGCAGCCTGTATGTGCTGGAAGAGCTCGAAAAGCATGCGATGGTCAATGCGGCATGGAGCGAGCGTGCGGGCCGCTGCCGCTGAAGGCCGGCAGGGTATTTTCTTTGCGGACGACGCTTTCGACGGCGGTGATAACGCGGGGCGGCTCGCGTTATTGTTTTTTGCGTTATTGAAAGGTATTATCAGCAACCGGCGAGAATACTAGATACTTAAGTAAATTTACCTGGGGTGGTGGAATTATGCTATCTTTGGTACTGGCGCTTGTTTTTGCTTTACTTGTAGCAGCGTTTGCCATCCAGAATTCTCTGCCGGTGATCGTTTCTTTCGTCACTTGGAGTTTTCAGACTTCGCTCGTCATCGTCATTCTCGGGGCTGCGACTTTCGGGGCGCTGGCCGTGATGTCGCTGGCTGTGCCGATGCAGATCAAGGCGAGGTGGCAATTAAAGAAGGCGCTCCATCGCCAGGGCGAGCTCGAGGCCGAGGCGAAAACGCTGCAGGAACGGCTGGATAAGGAAATGGCTAAAGAACAGACCCAAGAAGCGGAGAAGAACGGTATATAGCGGTTCGCCGCCTCATCTGCGGGTGGGGGCGGTTGGAGGTTGTATGGCAAGACCAGAAAAATTATGGCGCGTTGGGCCGGCATGCACCGAGCTGGCCGCACGATTGGCGCGGGGGCTGGGGGTGTCGCCGGTCGTCGCCCAGGTGCTTGTGAACCGCGGCATCGGCGACGAGGCCGAAGCCCGGCGCTTTTTGCACGGCGGCCGGGAGGAACTGCCCGAGCCTTATCTGATGCAGGGCATGGAGCGGGCGGCCGACCGGATCGATGCCGCGCTCAAAGCCGGCGAGCGGATAACGATTTACGGCGATTACGATGTTGACGGGGTGACTGCCACTGCGCTGCTTTACCGCGTGCTTGAACGACTGGGCGGCGCGGTGGATTATTATATCCCCGAACGCCAAAACGAGGGTTACGGGCTCAACGCTGCGGCGCTGGAGTCGTTGTTTCAGTCGGGGACCCGGCTTGTCGTAACGGTGGACTGTGGCATCAACGCGGCGGCCGAAGTGGCGGCGCTGGCCGGCAGGATGGATGTTGTCGTTACCGACCACCATCAGCCGCCGGAGGTGTTGCCGCCAGCCCATGCCGTGATTAATCCCAAACAGAACGGGTGCTCCTACCCCGAAAAGAATCTGGCTGGGGTGGGGGTGGCTTTCAAGCTTTGCCAGGCGCTCTGGCAGCGGCATAAGGGCGACGATGCTGAGCTTTATGATTATCTCGATCTTGTGGCGGTCGGTACGATCGCCGATATTGTGCCGCTGACCGGGGAAAACCGCGTGCTGGTCAAGCTGGGGCTGGCCCGTCTCGCGGTTACGGAAAATACTGGTTTGCAGGCATTAATGAAGGCCGCCGGCCTGCCGGCCGAGAAGATTGATACAGGCAGGGTGGGGTTTGGCATCGCGCCGCGGCTGAACGCGGCCGGACGCCTGAGCCACGCCGCCGCCGGGGTGGAACTGCTGATTACCGGCGACGGCGCACGGGCGGCCGAATTGGCCGCCGAACTGGATGCCGAGAATAGCCGTCGCCAGGCGGTGGAGAAGGAGCTGCTGACGGCGGCGGAGGTGATGCTGACCGACGCCGATCCCGGCGCCCGGAAGGTGCTTGTGCTGGCGGGCGAGGACTGGCATCCCGGCGTCATCGGTATAGTAGCTTCGCGCCTGCTGGACAGGTATTACCGCCCGGTTGTCATGATCAGCGTCCGTGACGGGGTAGGCAAAGGCTCGTGCCGCAGCATCCCCGGCTTTGATATTTATCGCGCCCTCGAACAGTGCGCCGACCTGCTCATCCAGTTCGGCGGCCATCAGTATGCCGCCGGACTTACCGTGGAGGCCGCGAAGATCGATCTGCTGCGGGATAGGCTCAGCGCTATTGCCGCGGCGACGCTGACGGCCGACGATTATCAGCCGGTGCTAAATATCGATACCCGCGTCGCCCTGGCCGAGATCGACGCCGCTCTTCTCCAGCAATTGGCCGCTTTGGCGCCTCACGGCGCGGGTAATCCCAGCCCGGTGTTCGTGTGCGAGGAACTGGCGGTCACCGGGGTGCGGCCGGTGGGGCAGGAGGGGCGCCACCTGAAGCTGCGGGTGAGGCGGGAGCGCGTCAACGGCGATGTCATTGGCTGGAATCTGGGCGGACTGGCCGCCCGTTTGGAGGGCGACGCGACTATCGATTTGGCGTTTGTACCCGAGTTCAACGAGTGGCAGGGTCAGCGCACCATCCAGCTTAAAGCTCATGATGTACGCGTGCGGCCGGCGGTGCCCGACCATGTGCGGCTTATAGACGCCCGCGGGGAGGATAAGGACGCTTATCTGGCGCGGCTGCTGCCGGGTAGCCGAAAGACCATTATTGTGGTAAACAGTCGCCGCGAAGCGGTGCTGCTCGCCCGCAGGCTTCGCAAACTGCCGGAAACAGTCGGCAATGTGGGCGGCTGGCACTTGGCCATGGGAGCGGAGCGGGAGCGGCGGCTGCGCGATGGGTATGCAGCCGGGGACGTGCGGGTGTTGGTGGCAGCCGGTTATTATGGTGGCGACGGAGATGATATCGCTGACATCGTATTTTGCAGCCCGCCGCTGACGAAAGCGCTGCTCGGCGCCTACTGTCGCCTGGCTGCCGCCCGGAGCGGGTCTTTGACGCTGCATTTTGCCTATGCAGCCGCCGACGGGCTCGAAGCCGGGGCTGTGCTCGAAGAATTGTATCCTGATCGCAAAATGATCGGGTGGGTGTATCTCACCCTCCGGGAGGCCGCCGGATCCGATGGCAGCGTCTGCCTGCCGCCGCGGCTGCTGGCCCGGGCCGTCGCCGCGAGGAGCGGCAAGGACGTCAGCCCGGAAAGTCTGGCGACAAGTATCGCCGTTCTCGCTGAAATGGGCCTGGCGAACCGGGACGATAGTATTGCGAACAAGATACTGCTGTCGCCCGTGCCGGAACGGAAGCTGGACCTGGAGCATTCGGTCGCGTTTTGCGCAGGCGCCGCCGCCAGACAGGGATACGCCGCCCTCAACACGCGCCTGATGCGCTCGCCGCTGAAAGAACTGTGGAAAATGGCGACAGACGGGGAATAATCTATAGCAAGCAATTTGCCGGGAGGAGGTGTACTCTTGAGCAGCGAACCAGCAATCGGCATCGGTGATCTTATAGGCCAAATAAAGACATATCTGCCGGAAGAAGCGGCGACAACGGTCGAAAAGGCGTATCGCTTCGCTCAGGCTGCCCATGAGGGGCAGAAACGGGTATCCGGGGCAGAGTATATCTCTCATCCCCTGGGAGTCGCCAAAATTCTCGCCGACCTCCAGCTCGACGCCGTCACCATCGGCGCGGCCCTCCTGCACGACGTGGTGGAGGATACCGCGGTCAGCGCCGAAGAACTGGAAAAGCAATTTGGCAAGGAAGTGGCCATGCTGGTCGACGGAGTCACCAAGCTGAGCCGCATCGAATATAAATCCAAGGAAGAACAGCAACTGGAAAATTACCGCAAGATGTTCCTGGCAATGGCCAAGGACATCCGCGTGGTGCTGATAAAACTCGCCGACCGCCTGCACAATATGCGGACCCTCAAGTTTATGTCCGCCGAAAAGCAGCGGGAAACTGCGCGCGAGACCCTGGAGATATTCGCCCCTCTGGCTCACAGGCTGGGTATTTTCCGCGTCAAGTGGGAGCTGGAGGATCTGGCGTTCCGTTTCCTGGAACCGGACAACTATTACAAACTCGTCGACGAGGTCAAGCAGAAAAGGGCCGAACGCGAGGAAATGATCGGCGAGGCTGTCGTTCTGCTACGCGAGCGGCTGGAAGCGATGGGCATCAGGGCCGAGATCAAAGGACGGCCGAAGAATTTCTACAGCATCTTCAAAAAGATGCAGAAAGACCATAAAGACCTTGGCGAGATATACGACCTGTCGGCGGTCAGGGTAGTTGTCGACAATGTCAAGGACTGCTACGGCGCGCTCGGCATCGTCCACACGCTGTGGAAGCCGCTGCCGTATCGTTTCAAGGATTTTATCGCCATGCCGAAGTCCAACCTCTACCAGTCGCTGCACACCACTGTTATCGGCCCCGCCGGCCAGCCGCTGGAAATCCAGATCAGAACCTGGGAAATGCACCGTATCTCAGAATACGGCATTGCCGCCCACTGGCGTTACAAGGAAGGCGGCAAAAGCGCCGACAAGGATTACGACCAGAAGCTGTCCTGGCTGCGGCAACTGCTCGAATGGCAGCAGGACCTCCGCGATCCGCGGGAATTCATGGAGACAGTCCGGCTCGACGTTCTCACCGACGAAGTCTTCGTGTTCACTCCCCGGGGCGACGTCATCGATCTGCCGGCAGGCTCCAACCCCATCGACTTCGCCTACCGCGTCCACACCGAAGTCGGCCACCGCTGCACCGGCGCTCGCGTCAACAACAAGATGGTGCCGCTGGAGACCAAGCTCACCAACGGCGACATCGTCGAGATCATCACCAGTAAACAGGCCGGCGGCCCCAGCCGCGACTGGCTCAATATCGTCGCCTCCACCGACACGAAAAACAAGATCCGCCAATGGTTCAAGAAGGAGAAGCGGGAGGAGAACATCGCCAAAGGCCGCGAGATGCTTGAGAAGGAGAGCAAGCGGCTGGGCTTCGAAGTGTCCGATCTGACAAAAGGCGACCGGCTGGAGGAACTGGCCCGGAAGCTTAACTGGGGCAGCGCGGAAGACCTGGTGGCCGCCCTCGGCTATGGCGGGCAATCGCTGCCGGGGGTAATGACTAAGCTCGTCGAGGCTTATCGCAAGGCCCAGCGGTCGGCCGCCCCCGCCGACCTCGCCACCATCGTGGCCGAGGTGAAACCCAAAAAATCCAAAAGCAAATCGAGTCACGGCGTCCTTGTTAAAGGCGAAGCCGGGGTGCTGGTGCGGCTGGCCCGCTGCTGCAATCCCGTGCCGGGCGACGAAATCGTCGGCTACATCACCCGCGGCCGCGGCGTATCCGTGCACCGCACCGACTGCCCCAACATCCTCGGCAGCCGCGAGGAGTTCGAGCGGATGATCGAGGTCGAATGGGACGTAACCCCCGACAACCTCTACCGCGTACCGGTGGAAATCTCCTGTGTAGACCGGGCCGGCGTCCTGTCGGAGATACTGATGATGACGTCCGAAGCCAAGATCAACGTAAGCTCGGTCAAAGCCAAGACCCAAAAGAACAAACTTGCCACAATCTATCTAAGCCTGGAAATCGCCAGTCTCAGCCAGTTGGAGAATATAATGAACAAGATGCGCAAAGTCAAGGACGTATACAGTGTCCAGCGCGCCGCGCCGACGGTGGGAGGGGCGCTGTGAGGGCGGTGGTGCAGCGCACCGACGCCGCGTCGGTGACGGTCGAAGGCCATCAGGTGGCGGCAGTAGGCCGCGGCCTTACTGTACTTCTCGGCGTCGGCGACGGCGACGGCGAAGCGGACGCCCGCTACCTGGCGGAAAAAATTGTCAATCTGCGCATTTTTCCCGATGATCAGGGTAAAATGAATCTGTCGCTCCGGGAGGTGGCCGGCGAACTCTTGGTCGTCTCGCAGTTTACCCTTTACGGCGACTGCCGCAAAGGCCGTCGGCCGGGGTTTGACGCCGCCGCTCCGCCGGCCGTTGCTCAGCATCTATACGAAAAATTCATCGCCTGTTGCCGGGACGCCGGCGTAAAGACCGCAAGCGGCCAATTTCAGGCCGAAATGATCGTAAAACTTGAAAACCACGGGCCGGTAACCATGCTGCTTGACAGCGGCCGCCTGTTTTAGGAGGAAGAAAAAGATGAAAATTGCCAAACTGGAAGTCGGCAGCCTCGGCACAAACTGCTACATCGTGTATAACGAAGAGACAAGAGAGGCAGCGGTAATCGATCCCGGGGGCAGCGTGGGTGAAATCCTCTCAGTCGTCGGTAGGGAGAAACTCACCGTCAAGTATATCATCAACACTCACGGGCATGCCGACCACGTGCTGGGCAACATGCGCGTCAAGGAGGCCACCGGCGCCCCTATCCTCATCCACGCGGCCGACGCCGGCATGCTAACGAGCGGGCAGCTCAACCTGTCGGCCTGGATCGGCGGCAGCGTCTCCTGCGGCCCTGCCGATACCATGCTCAAAGAAGGCGACGTCATTAAGATCGCCGCCGGCCTCGAACTGACCGTCATCCACACCCCCGGCCACACTCCGGGCTGCATCTGCCTGAAGACCGACGGCGTTCTCTTCAGCGGCGACACACTGTTCGCCGAGTCGATCGGCCGCACCGATTTCCCCGGCGGCTCGTACAGCCAGCTCATCAACAACGTAAAGGAAAAACTTTTCATCCTCGACGACGGCGTAAAAGTCTACCCAGGCCACGGACCGGAGACGAGCATCGGGTGGGAGAAGAAGAACAACCCCTTCATTCAATAGTAATTATTTAAATATCAAGAGAGAGGGCGTCCGAAGCCCGCGTGGGTTGGAGTGATTCCTTTGTCCAAGCCGTACTTCATCTGGCTGAAGATAGCCGTCGTTCTGGCGGCATTTTATCTGCTCAGCAAGGTTACGCCGATTTACCTGCCGATTATCCTCGCCGTCGTCTTCGCCTTCATCATCAATCCGCTGGTCAATCATCTCGTCCGCCTGCGGATCGGCGGTCGCTCCCTGGTGCCACACAGCTTGGCGGTAGCATTGTCGATCGTCGTTGCCATCGGTGTACTGGCGGCGATTGTAGGCTTCATCTTTTCCCCGTTCGTCAGCGAGTTCAACCGATTGGTCGTCAACCTGCCTGGATTGATACAGAAAATCCAGGCCCTGACTGGGCGGCTTGAAGAACAGGCCAACTCCATAAACCTGCCGGCCAATATCCGGCTGATGATTGACCAGATATTGTCGAGCGCCGCCTCCTACGCCGTCACGATCGGCCGACGGGCCCTCGGCGCCACCGTGGGCTTCGCCTCCCAGGTTGTGGAACTGGTGGTCGTTCCGGTGCTGACCTACTATTTTCTCAAAGATTGGCGGGAACTGAAACTGTCGACACTCGAAGCGCTGCCGCCCGACTGGCGGGATAAGGGCCGCGTCATCGTCGAGGAGATGGCGGCGACGGTCAGCGGCTATATTCGCGGCCAGGCGGTCGTCAGCGTCGTGATGGGCTGTCTCGCCTTCGCCGGCATGTACTTTCTGGGGGTCGACTATCCGCTCGTCTTCGGCTTGCTGACCGCCCTCACCGAAACCATCCCGATCATCGGCCCGATCATCGGCGCCGCGCCGGCGGTATTCCTGGCCTATCTCGCCGCCCCCGAGCTGGCGGTAAAGGTTGTCATCTTTTTCCTGATGATCCAGCAAATTGAAAACCATATAATTGTGCCCAAGGTCATGGGCAAATCGATCGACCTTCACCCGGTGACGGTCATCATCAGCCTGCTTATCGGCGGACAGCTGATGGGGGTCGTGGGCATGATTCTGGCGGTGCCGGCGGCGGCGCTGCTGAAGGTGCTCTACAGGCATCTGTGGCATTACGAGTGAACAGTGGGAAGGGGTTGAGCAAATGAGCATCACAATGGCCGATCTGCGGCAGAAGTTCCGCGACCGCCAGTACAAGCTGACATCGCAGCGTCAGACTATCCTGCAGGCTTTCCTCGATCACCCCGACCGGCACCTTTCGGCCGAGGATGTTTATACCATCGTCCGCCAGCGGGCGCCGGAGATCGGCCTGGCTACCGTCTACCGCACCCTCGAGTTGTTCGGCGAACTTGAAATCGTCCAGCGGCTGGATTTCGGCGACGGCCGGCAGCGTTACGAGATCAACGAGACCAGCACCCCCCATCACCATCATCATCTCATCTGTCTCAACTGCGGCAAGGTGAAGGAATTCGGCGACGACCTGCTGGAGACACTGGAGACGGCCATCGCCAAACGGAGCAAATTCGCCATTGTCGACCACCAGCTGAAATTCTACGGCTATTGCCAGGAGTGCCAGAAGCGACGTGAAGGTTAACAGGTATTACCTGCCGGCTGCCGACGAGGGACTGGCCGGCGCGGTGGCGGACGCCGCCGCGCTGTTCGCCCTCCCCGCCGCCGGTGTTTTGTCAGACAGCGATATTGCCGCCCAGCTCCCCGCAGGCGACGTTTTTATCCGCAACACCGTGACAGGCGGAGCGGACAGGTCGGTCATAACCGAGGTTTTTTTCTGGCGCGACGAAGGAGTGTTGGGATGCCGCAGCAGGCGGGAGAGGGCGGTAGAAGGGGAGGCCGGAGCCGTCCAGCGGCTTGTACGCCTCAACCTGCACGCCATTTTTCAGCGGCTCACCGGCCGCCGTCCGGGGCCGTGGGGCATCCTGCGCGGCGTACGGCCGATAAAAATCGTCCACCGTTTACTGGACAACGGGCTCACGCCGGAGGCGGCGGCTAACAGGCTCGCCGCCGACTACGCCGTCGACCGGGACAAAGCGCGCCTGCTCGCCGATATCGGCCTTAGGCAGCGCCCTTTCCTGCACCCCGGACCGGAAGGCCGCCGCCTCGTGAGCGTTTACGTCGGCGTGCCCTATTGTCCCTCGCGGTGCCTCTACTGTTCGTTTCCCGCCAATGTGCTGCCCGCCGACCATGCAAAGGTGGCGGCTTTTTTGAGCGCCCTTGAGGCCGACATTGCCGCCGCCGCCGAACTTATCGCCCGCTGGGGGCTGACTGCCGAGACGGTGTACATCGGCGGCGGCACCCCGACCAGCCTCGGCGACGCCGACTTCGCCCGGCTGCTTGAGAAGGTGCGCGGGGCTTTCGTCAGCGACGCCACGCGCGAGTTTACCGTCGAAGCCGGCCGCCCCGACTGCATCACCGACGGCAAGGTTGCGGCGATGGCGGCGGCGGGAGTGACGCGGGTAAGCGTAAACCCGCAGACGATGCAGGAAAAAACCTTAAAACTTATTGGACGAAACCACACCGTCCGCGATATAATAGTAATGTTTAGGAAAATACGCTCTGCGGCTATCCCGGTCATCAACATGGACATAATCGCCGGCCTGCCGGAGGAGACCGAGCAGGATATGGCCGCTACCATGGCGAGTATCGCCGCGCTGGCGCCCGACAATATCACCGTCCACACCCTGGCGATCAAACGGGGGTCGCGCCTGGCCGCCGGCCAAGAGGACGTGACGCTGCCGGACGAGCGCACGACCGCCGCCATGCTCGCCATTGCCGCCGACGGGGCCCGCAGCCTGGGGCTTGTGCCATATTACCTCTACCGCCAGAAGCATATGACCGGCAACCTGGAGAATGTCGGTTACGCCCGTCCCGGCGCGGAATGCATATACAACATCCAGATAATCGAGGAACGGCAGACAGTCATCGGCGTTGGGCCTGCGGCCGCCACCAAAGCGGTCGCCGCCGACCACCGCCTCGACAGCTGCTACAACCCCAAAGACGTCGATACCTATATCGCCAACATCGAGCACTACATACGGCGGCGGGAGGGACTCATCGCCGCATTGTTCAGCTGCTAAGGAGGAAAGAATAAGATGGAGATTTCCGCGCCACGGGGCACGAAAGATATATTGCCGGACAGCAGCAGCCACTGGCAGTACGTGGAAAAGACGGCCAGGGAAGTGTGCCGCGACTATGGCTACCAGGAGATTCGCACGCCGGTGTTCGAACACACCGAGCTTTTCCTGCGGGGCATCGGCGAGACGACCGACATCGTCCAGAAGGAAATGTACACCTTCACCGACAAAGGCGGCCGGAGCATCACCCTGCGGCCGGAGAACACCGCCGGCACCGTCCGCGCCTACCTCGAACACAAGCTGTACGGCGAAAGTCAACCAGCCAAGCTGTATTATATCGGCCCGATGTTCCGTTACGACAAGCCCCAGGCCGGCCGGTTCCGCCAGTTCCACCAGTTCGGTATCGAGGCTATAGGCTCTGCCGGCCCGATTGTCGACGCCGAGATCATCATGGCGGCGGTCGAGTTCTTTACCCGGTTGGGCCTCAAAGACCTCAATCTGTTCATCAACTCGGTCGGCTGTCCCCGGTGCCGCCCGGTTTACCGCGCCAAGATCCAGGACGCCCTGCGAGCGAACCTCGGCGAATTCTGCGAGGATTGCCGCTCCCGTTTCGACCGCAACCCGATGCGCATCCTCGACTGCAAGAACGAAAAGTGCCAGCAGATTTCCAAGGATGCGCCCCAGCTCGGCGACTGCCTATGCGACGAGTGCCGCGACCACTTCGCCGGCCTGCAGGCGGTGCTGACGGCCGCCGGTGTCGACTACAAGCTCAATCCGCGGCTGGTGCGCGGCCTCGACTACTATACCAAGACGGCTTTCGAGATCCAGTACCCGCCGCTCGGCGCCCAAAGCGCGGTGTGCGGCGGCGGCCGCTACGACGGGCTGATCGAGGAGATCGGCGGCAACCCGACGCCGGCCATCGGTTATGCCATCGGCCTGGAAAGGGTCCTCCTGGCGCTTGAAAAGCAGGAACTGCTGCCGCCGGCAAACAGGGGCATCGCCGTCTTCGTGGCGGCGTTCGACGACAAGACGCGCGTGCTGGCCTTCAAGCTGGCGACCGAGCTAAGGCGGGCAGGCCTCGCCTGCGAGCTGGACTATCTCGGGCGCGGCCTCAAGGCTCAGTTAAAACAGGCCAACCGTTACCCGGCCCGCTTCGTGGCCATCATCGGCGAAGAGGAAGCGGCTCAGAACAAAGTCGCGCTAAAGAATATGCAGACCGGCGAGCAGCAATTGGTGGACGCCGGACAGGTGGCCCAGAAGATTCGCGCGGAGATGGAGGACTAATATGGATTCGCTTCTTGGTTTGAAACGCACCCACAGCTGTGGTGAACTGACAAAACAACACGCCGGCCAGGAGGTCGTGCTGTGCGGCTGGATGGCCCGCCGCCGCGACCACGGCGGCCTGATTTTCGTCGACCTGAGGGACCGCACTGGAATGGTGCAGTTGGTTTTCTCGCCGGACATCGACCCGTCCGCCTTCCACAAGGCCGAGACCGTCCGCACCGAATACGTGCTGGCGGTTCGCGGCACGGTGCGCATGCGCGACGCCGCCACCGTCAACGCCAACATGACGACCGGCGAAATCGAAGTAACCGGCGCCGAGCTGCGCATCCTCAACGCGGCCAAGACGCCGCCCTTCTATATCCAGGACGATGTCGACGTGGACGAGGTGCTCAAGCTCAAATACCGCTATCTCGACCTTCGCCGTCCCGAAATGCAGCACAACCTCATTCTCCGTCACCGGGTCGCCAAGCTGATGCGGGACTTTCTCGACCGCCAGGGTTTCATCGAGGTCGAGACGCCGATGCTGACGAAAAGCACTCCCGAGGGTGCGCGGGACTACCTGGTGCCCAGCCGGGTCAACCCCGGCAAGTTCTACGCGCTGCCGCAGTCGCCGCAGATTTTCAAGCAATTGCTGATGGTGGCCGGCTACGAACGCTACTTCCAGATCGCCCGTTGCTTCCGCGACGAGGATCTCCGCGCCGACAGGCAGCCGGAGTTCACCCAGCTCGACATCGAAATGTCCTTCATCGACCGCGAGGAAGTGCTGACGATGATGGAGAATATGGTCGCCTATCTCTTCAAGGAGGCCATCGGCGCCGACGTGCCCACGCCGTTCCCGCGGCTCGGCTATGACGAAGCGATGGATAAGTACGGCTCGGACAAGCCTGACCTGAGGTTCGGCATGGAAATGATCGACCTCACCGACGCGGTGCGCGGCTCGGACTTCAAAGTGTTCGAGAATGTCCTCGCCGCCGGCGGCAAGGTCAAAGCCATCAACGTGAAAGGCTACGCCGCCATCCCCCGCCGCGAACTGGACGGCCTGGTGGAATACGTCGGCCAACACGGCGGCAAGGGCCTGGCCTGGATGTGCTATACCGGCGAGGGCATCAAATCGCAGATCACGAAGTTCTTCAGCGAAGCTATGATCGCCAAGGTGACGGCCGCCGCCGCCGCCGAGGAAGGCGATCTGCTGCTCATCATGGCCGACTCGCCCGCGACCCTCAACCCCGCTCTCGGCCAGCTTCGCCTGGAGATGGGCCGCCGCCAGAACCTCATCGTCGCCAACAAGCTGGCTTTCGCGTGGGTCGTCGACTTCCCGATGTTCGAATATGACCCGGAAGATAAGCGCTGGGTGGCCATGCACCATCCGTTCACCTCGCCCCGCGACGAGGATGTCGCCTATCTGGACAGCGACCCCGGCCGCATCAGGGCCAAGGCCTACGATATGGTCCTCAACGGCACCGAACTGGGCGGCGGCAGCATCCGTATCTACCAGCGCGATTTGCAGGAAAAGGTCTTCAAGGCTATCGGCCTTGCGGACGAGGAGGCGACCGACCAGTTCGGCTTCCTGCTGGAAGCGTTCGAATACGGCACCCCTCCCCACGGCGGCATTGCCTTCGGCCTCGACCGGATGGTGATGCTGATGGCGGGCCGGCCTTCGATCCGCGACGTCATCGCTTTCCCCAAGACGCAGAGCGCCACCGATATCATGTCCCAGGCTCCTTCGACGGTCTCGCCCCGCCAGCTCAAGGATCTCGCCGTCAAGCTGGATATCGTGGTCAAAAAGTAAACGACAGAGCGGCTCGGATATTATCCACAGGGCCTGGCGAGCAAGCCTCCCTGGCAAAATATCCCGGCCGCTTTCTCCTTGCTTTTCGCCGGTAAGTTTGCTAATATAAAGACGGAATCCGCTAATAACGGAAAAATCAAATAACTTTCGGTGTAATAACCCCTGCTGTGTGCGTGGGATGCCGATGTTTTGAGCCAACACAGTTACTGCGGGAGCCCGGACTCTGATTGTGGCGTGTATGCCCCTGAACGCCTGGGGACACATAAAGCAGTCAGGAGGGCACCCACCTGCCGAGGCAGGTTCAAAACAGGGGCGATACGGCACGGTGGGGATTATTATTTTTAGCCCGGCGCAGGTGTGCGGGCTTTTGTTTTATCCGGCAGGAATATCGCGGGGCAGGGGGGAACCCCCTTATATATGTGAAATGGAGGGAAAAGAGTGAAAGATTTTCTGCGCAAACTCTGTAGTCCCTGAATATTGATGTGGGTGCTGGTGGCACTCTTTGTGCTCGTCCCGCTGCTGCTTAAATAACGGCTGTCGATAAGCCTAACGCCTGCCCTCCATTAGGGCGGCGTTTTTTGTTTCGCGCTCATAGGATTTTTGCTTTTCGACCAGAATTAATAAAGGAATAACGAAAGTAGGAGTGATCACGTGCGAGTAGTCGATTTGCGCAGCGATACCGTAACAACGCCGACCGAGGAGATGAGGCAGGCCATGTTCCGGGCCGATGTCGGCGACGACGTATACCGCGAGGATCCCACCGTCACCGCCCTTGAGGAGCTTGGGGCGGCGATGCTTGACAAGGAAGCCGGTCTCTTCCTCACCAGCGGGACGATGGGCAACCAGGTGGCGGCGATGGCCCACACCAAGAAGAGTGACGAGATTATCTGCGAGATGGAGTCGCATATTTACTATTACGAGGTTGCCGGGCTGGCCTGCCTGTCAGGCGCTCAGGTGCGGCCGGTCATCGGCGACCGCGGCATAATGACCGCCGCCGCCATCCGCGGCGCCATCCGCGGCGTCGATGTGCATGCCCCCGACACCGGCCTCATCTGCCTGGAGAACACCCATAACCGGGCCGGCGGCACCTGCTATCCGCTTGCCGAACTCGCCGCCATCCGCAAGCTGGCCGACGAGTTCCGTATTCCCGTACATATGGACGGGGCCCGCATCTTCAATGCCGCGGTCGCTCAGGGCGTACCCGCGGCAGAGATCGCCCGCCACGCCGATACTGTGCAGTTTTGCCTGTCTAAGGGTCTGGCTGCGCCGGTGGGTTCGCTGCTTGTCGGCCCCCGCTCCTACATCGAAAAGGCCCGCCGTTTTCGCAAGATGCTGGGCGGCGGCATGCGGCAGGCCGGCATTATCGCCGCGGCCGGCGTGGTGGCGCTGAAAACGATGGTCGGGCGGCTGGCCGAGGACCATGCCAACGCCAGAGCGCTTGCCGAGGCCATCGCCGCCGGCGGCTACACCATCGATATGGGCACAGTGCAGACCAATATCGTCATTTTCTCCATGGACGGCCTGAAAACCGATGCTCCCGCCTTCGTCGCCAGGCTCAAGGACCACGGCATCAAGGCCAACGCCTTCGGAGACCGGCGCGTGCGGATGGTGACCCATTTCGGCATCGACCGCGCCGATATCGATTACACCATTGATGTCTTGGCCAAGCTCAAGCAGGAATGCCAGTAGGCCGTTGATAAGCCCCCATCTGCGGCGTTGCTCCTCAAAGCGCTTGCTTGCGTACGTCCCAAAGTACGCGGCGGGCGCGCTTTTCCGGTGCGCCTTGCATCTGGAGGCTTCTAAACGGCCTAGGAGCTTTGTGCAACCCAGTCAAGAAAGAAGAGGGATTTTTCCAATGAGCCTTTTTGAGGAACAGGAGACTGGGCCTCAGCCGCCGGCGCCGCTGGCGGTGAGGATGCGCCCGCAGACGCTGGCGGAATTCGTCGGCCAGGCCGATCTCATCGCTCCCGGCCGTTTCCTCCGCCGTATGATCGACGCGGACACCGTGCCGTCGATGATTCTCTTCGGGCCGCCGGGCACTGGCAAGACCACCCTGGCCCACATCATCGCCCGTGAGACCGATGCCCAGTTCGAGCAGCTCAACGCCGTTTCGGCGGGGGTAGCCGACATCCGCCGGATCATCGACGGAGCCCAGAAGCGACTGCGGATGCTGCGCCAGCGCACCATCCTGTTCGTCGACGAGATTCACCGGTTTTCAAAGTCGCAGCAGGATGTGCTGCTGCCGTTCGTGGAGAACGGCACCGTTACGCTGATCGGCGCCACGACGGAGAACCCGTATTTCGAGGTCAATTCGCCGCTGCTCTCGCGGGCGCGGGTCTTTCGCCTGCTGCCGCTCGGCCATGGCGAAGTCGTATCCCTCCTTGCCGCCGCTCTGGCCGATGAGGAACACGGCCTCGGCAAAACAGGCATCGCCTGTGCGCCGGAGGTGCTGGCCGCCATCGCCGATTTTACCGGCGGCGACGCCCGCGTAGCGCTGAATCTGCTGGAACAGGCCGCTTCGATGCTGCCGGAGGACGGCCCGCAGGAAATAACCCTCGACCTTTTGCGATCGATCGCCGGCGAACGGGTGATCGGCTACGACAAGAAAGGCGACACCCATTACGACGTGGCGTCGGCCTTTATCAAAAGCATGCGCGGCTCGGACCCCGACGCCGCCCTCCATTACCTGGCCCGAATGCTCGAAGCGGGGGAGGACGTCAAGTTCATCGCCCGCCGGATCGTCATTTGCGCCGCCGAGGATGTCGGCAACGCCGACCCGCAGGCCCTGGTCGTCGCCACGGCGGCCATGCACGCCGTACAGTTCATCGGCCTGCCCGAGGCCCGCATCCCGCTTGCCCAGGCGGTGGTCTACATCGCCGCCGCCCCGAAGAGCAACGCCGCATACGCGGCCGTCGACCAGGCCATGGCCGACGTGCGGGAAAAAGAGGGCGGACGGGTGCCAGTGCACCTGAGGGACGCCAGCTATAAGGGCGCTAAACAGTGGGGCCACGGCAAGGATTACAAATACCCCCACAGTTACCCCGGCGCTTACGTACCCCAGCAGTACCTGCCGGACGAACTTAAGGGCGCCGTCTATTACCGGCCCAGCGACCGGGGTTTCGAGGCCGAGATCGCCCGCCGGCTGAGCGAGCGGGGCAATAAGTGACCAACGAAGCTATGAGGTCCGCCGCCTCCCGGGCGGACTTTTTGCGACCGGAATAAATCCGAGTAGCGAGGTCAAAAATAATAGCGTATCGTCTTTACAACCCGACCTTTTTCTGGTATATTGAATCTGAAGAAATCCTATCGCAATACTCGGAAAAGCGGGTGATTCAAATGAAGTTGTCCACCAAAGGACGTTATGGCGTATCAGCCATGTTCGATCTGGCTCTCCACCACGGGCAGGGACCGATTTCCCTGAAGAGCGTCGCCCAGCGCCAGGGGATTTCTGAGCACTATCTCGAACAACTGATGGGTACGCTGCGTAAAGCCGGCTATGTCAAGAGCGTGCGCGGCGCTCAGGGCGGATACACACTCACCAAGGCGCCGGCAGAGATTACCGTTGGCGACATCATCCGGATCATGGAGGGGCCGACCGCGCCGGTGGATTGCCTGCTGGCCGACGCCGAAGACAACAAATACTGCGTACGGGCCGGACATTGCGTGACAAGGGGCGTGTGGGCCAAAGTCCGTGACAGCATCGACGCTGTGCTAGATTCGATTACTCTCGCCGACCTGGCGAATGAAGACAAATCATAGGAGTGATAGCATGAAACGCATTTACTTCGACCATTCGGCCACCACCCCCGTCGACAAGGAAGCGGCTGCGGCGGCGCTGGAATACATGACCGAAAAATTCGGCAACGCGTCGAGCATCCACGGTTTTGGCCGCGAGGCCCGCAAAGCGGTGGACGAGGCCCGCGAGAAGGTGGCCGCGCTAATCGGGGCGACCGCCAACGAGATATTTTTCACCAGCGGCGGCACCGAGGGCGACAACCTGGCCATCAAAGGCGTGGCGTTCGCCAACCGTAAGAAGGGCAATCATATCATAACCTCGGTCATTGAGCACCACGCTGTGCTGCACACCTGCGAGTATCTCGAAAAGCACGGCTTTACGGTGACGTATTTGCCGGTGGACGAATACGGCATGGTGCGCATCGAGGATGTGAAAAACGCCATCACCGACAAAACCATCCTCATCTCAATCATGATGGCGAACAACGAAGTCGGCACCATCCAGCCGGTGAAGGAGATCGGCGCGCTCGCGCGCGAAAAAGGCATCTATTTCCACACCGATGCCGTTCAGGCGGTGGGAAATTACCCCATTAACGTCCAGGAAATGAATATCGACCTGCTGGCGATGTCCGGCCATAAATTCCACGCCCCCAAAGGCGTCGGCGCTCTCTATATCCGGCGCGGCGTGCGCATCGAGGCGGTTCAGCACGGCGGCGGCCACGAACGCAACCTGCGGGCCGGCACCGAGAACGTTCCCGGCATCGTCGGCCTCGGTAAGGCGGCGGAAGTCGCCAAGCGCGATATGGCTCAAAAGGTCGTCTACATCAGCAAACTTCGCGACAGGATAATCAGCGAGGTAATGGCGAAACTTCCCCATGTAAAGCTCAACGGCCACCCGACCGAGCGCCTTCCCGGCAACGCCAACTTCAGCTTCCTTTTCATCGAAGGCGAATCGCTGCTCCTCAACCTCGATCTCAAGGGCATCGCCGCCTCCAGCGGCTCGGCCTGTACCTCGGGGTCGCTCGATCCGTCCCACGTGCTCCTGGCGATGGGCCTTACCCACGAAGTGGCCCACGGGTCGCTCCGCATTACCCTGGGACGCGGCAACACCGCCGAAGAGGTGGATTACTTCCTCGAAGTACTGCCGGAGATAATCGACAGACTGCGGGCCATGTCGCCGCTGTTTGGCGAGAGCGCCAAAACCGTTGTCAACAATCCGTGCAGCGAATGCCACATGCATTAATGATAAGATAGGAGCGATACCATGTATACGGAAAAAGTAATGGACCACTTCACCAACCCGCGCAACGTCGGCGATATCAAGGACGCCGACGGCATCGGCGAAGTCGGCAACGCCAAATGCGGCGACATCATGCGGATATACCTGAAAGTGGACGAAAACGACGTCATCACCGATGTCAAGTTCAAGACCTTCGGCTGTGGCGCCGCCATCGCCACCAGCAGCATGGTCACCGAGATGGTAAAGGGCAAAAAACTATCCGAAGCCCTGGAGATTTCCAACCAGGCGGTCGCCGAGGCGCTGGGCGGGCTGCCGCCTGCCAAGATGCACTGTTCCAACCTGGCCGCCGACGCTTTGCACCATGCCATCAAAGATTACATCGACAAAAAAGGAAAGTGATAGCGTGACGGCTAAACCGAAAGTGGTCGTCGCCATGAGCGGAGGGGTGGACAGTTCTTTGACTGCCGCCCTTCTCGTGCGCCAGGGCTACGACGTCATCGGCGCGACGATGCAGATTTGGGACAGCGAACGCGAAGACACCGACGACCGGGGCTGCTGCTCGCTGTCGGCGGTGGGCGATGCCCGCCGGGTAGCCGACAAGCTGGGCATCCCTTATTATGTGCTCAATTTCCGCCAACTCTTCCAGGAGTCGGTCGTCGACTACTTCATCGCCGAATACGCCGCTGGCCGCACCCCCAACCCCTGCATAGCCTGCAACCGCTACGTCAAGTTCGAGGGCCTGCTGAAAAAAGCACAGGCGTTGGGTGCCGAGTACGTCGCCACCGGCCATTACGCCCGCATCGGCTACGACGGGGCCAGGGGGCGGTTCCTGCTTCGCAAAGGTTTAGACCCAGCCAAAGATCAATCATATGCGCTTTATCACCTCAACCAGCATACCCTCAGGCATTTCCTCATGCCACTGGGCGAGTATACAAAGACGGAAACCCGCCAAATGGCCCGCGAAATCGGCCTCGCCGTGGCCGACAAGCCTGATAGCCAGGAAATCTGTTTCGTTCCCGACGACGACTACCAGAGCTTTCTCGCTGAGAAGGCTCCCGCGAGCCTCAAGCCCGGAGACATCGTCGACACTCACGGCCAGGTGCTCGGCCGCCACAAAGGGCTGCCCCTCTACACCGTCGGCCAGCGCAAGGGCCTCGGCATCGCCGCCGGACGGCCGCTCTACGTCGTCGCCCTCGACACCGACCGCAACCAGGTAATCGTCGGCGACGATAACGACGTCTTCGCCCGCGAGCTTATCGCCGGCGACCTCAACTACATCGCCTTCGACGATCTGACCGCGCCGCTTGCGGCGGCGGTCAAGATCCGCTACAGCGCCCGCGAGGCGCCCGCGCTGATAACGCCCCAGGCCGGCGGCCAGGTTCGGATAAGCTTCGAAACGCCCCAGAGGGCCATCACGCCAGGCCAGTCGGTCGTCTTTTACGACGGTGATATCGTGCTCGGCGGCGGCATCATCGGCAAAGTGGTGAGATAATGGACAAAAAGTGGGACATCCGGACAATCTATCTTTATCTCGTCAGCTTCGTCGCCTTGATGATGGTGTTGTTCGGGGCGGTGAGCGGCCTCCAGGCCGGATTCGACTATTTTTTTCAACCTAAAGATATCTATGCTCCTCCCTTATACGAAAAGATGAGGGCGGCTGAGCCAGACCCGCAGCATGCCCTGGAAATAGCCAGGCTCGAGCAGGAGCGGCTGGAACGCAACACCCGCTACAACCAGCTGCAACGGGTATTCCACAGCCTGGCAACAATGGGCGTAGGCTTACCGGTTTACCTTTACCACTGGCGCAAGATAAACGAGAAGGAAAAAACAACTTAGAATAAATGCTGCCGCGAGGCCGCGGAAAAGTTCCTACGAACTTTTCCGCGGCCTTCTTAAATAAAAGACGGCGAATCCGGCCATAATACAAACGCAGTCTGTTTCCACGGAAAGGCTGGCCTGTATGCAGAATCTGCGTCGTTTGCTCGGCCTGCCGGTGCTGGAGATCGAACAAGGCACCCAGATTGGCGAAGTACAGGAAGTGGTCCTGAACGTCGGGCAGGCGGCCGTCACCGGTATGGTGATCGCCGAGCCGACCTGGTTCAGCCACGAACGGGGTATCTTCTTCGCCGACCTTTACAGCATCGGGCGCGACGCGGTAACCGTCAGAAGCGCGGCTGCGGTGAAGGACTTTTCCGCCGCCATGGCCGCTGCCGGGGTTGACAGACTAACGGCGTTGTGCGACAAGGAAATCTACACCGAGACAGGCGACTATCTCGGCGTGATGACCGATGTCTCCTGGGAACCGGCGACGGGGGAAATCCGTTTCTATGAGCTGTCGGACGGATTCATCACCGATTTCCTCAGCGGGCGCTTGATCATGCCGCTGCCGCCGGCCCAGGTGGTAGGCAAGGACAAGCTGATCGTGCCGGAAGCAATGATCGATCTGCTCCAGACCGCAAATCACGATCCGGGTGGTGTGTGTTAATGGTGACTTGCCCTGTGTGCGCCAAGCGCGCGGTCGGCAAGGTCGGAGCGGACCAGTATTACTGCTGGGACTGTTGCGTGGAGTTCGTCGTCCGCGGTCCGCGCGTGACGATCTTCAACGTCGAACCTGACGGCAGTCTGACACTGTACGCCGACCCCTTGGCTGGGGGCGTAAATTTGGGGATGCAAGAGGGGGGATATGATGCGCAGCAAATTCATGCACGGGTTAATCTGGGGTAGCGTTGTCGGTACCGTAATCGGCGCCATCATGAGTCCCATGCTGAGGCCGCAAAGGAAACCGCTGATGGAACGGGGCGCCGAAGCCCTGGAGCACACGACGCGGGACCTTATGCGGGAAGCCCGCCGGGCCAGGAAAAGGATTATGAAGAAACTTGACTGAAGGGCAGGGGAGACCAGAAGGTCTCCCCTTACCTGTGGGGTGAAACACTTGCATATAAAGCGGACAACGATACGGGCCGCGCTGCTCATTTTTTTAGCGCTCGCGGTCGTCTATTTCTTGTGGTTGGTGCGCGGCGGGCTGTACCCATTTTTAATCGCGTTTTTTCTCGCCTATATCCTCAATCCCGCGGTCGAGTATCTCGAAAGTAAAGGCCTGCGGAGAGTATGGGCCATTGCCTGTGTATATGTGCTATTATTCATTTTACTCTTTGTCGTCGGCAGCCGGCTCGTCCCGGTATTCATCCGCGAACTGGAAAGCTTCGGGCAGGAACTGCCCCTTATGACGGCCAAGGGGGAAGAACTGATCGTCGCTCTCCAGTCGCAGTATCAGCAATCCGCGTTGCCTTACTCGCTGCGCATCGCCCTCGACAACGGCCTCATAACCCTTCAGGAGACGCTGCAGGCGCTTGTCGCCGGTATCGTCGCCGGCATCGTACATGCTCTCACTCATTTTATCGGGCTGGCAATCAGCCCGGTGCTGGCTTTCTATCTTCTCCATGACTGGCACGAACTGATCGCGGCCGTGCTCCGCACGCTGCCCGCCCGCTGGCGCCACGAAACCGTCCTCATCCTCCGCGATGTCGATCGCGTGCTGTCCGGGGTGATCCGCGGGCAGGTTACGGTGGCCGCAATCGTCGGCATCCTCGTCAGCACAGGTTTGTATCTCCTAGATGTCCGCTACGCCCTCATCATCGGCATCCTCGCCGGCGCACTCGATGTCATCCCCTACTTCGGGGCCTTCATCGGCGCCACCCCGGCGGTCACGGTCGCCCTGCTTTCGTCGCCTGTGCTGGCCCTAAAGGTCGCCCTGCTTTTTTTCGTCATCCACCAGCTTGAGGGAACGATCATCGGTCCCAAGATTCTCGGAGAAAATGTCGGGCTCCACCCCCTGTCCGTTATCCTCTTCCTGTTCATCGGCGAGGAACTGGGCGGACTGGCGGGCATGCTGCTCGGCGTGCCGGTGGGGGCGGTGGGGAAGGTGCTGCTGAGCCACTTATTGCGTATTATGATATAATGCCGCTCCACCGTTTTCCGGCGGCTGAGATATCGTTGGCGGAGGCCCATTAATTGACAACAAAGCTTAAATTATGTATAATTCCAGAAGAATGTTTGCCTAATTGTGGAGGTTGATAAACTTGACCGGAAACGAACTGCGCAAGAAATTCCTGCAGTTTTTCGCCAGTAAAGATCATCTTGTGCTCCCCAGCTATTCGCTCGTTCCCGAAAACGACCCGACCCTGCTGCTAATCGGCGCCGGGATGGCGCCGTTCAAGCCCTTCTTCACCGGCAAAATGAAGCCTCCCCACCTCAGAATCGCCACCAGCCAGAAATGCGTGCGCACCGGCGATATCGAGAATGTTGGCCGCACCGCGAGGCACCACACCTTCTTCGAAATGCTCGGCAACTTTTCCTTCGGCGATTACTTCAAGAAGGAAGCCATCGCCTGGGGCTGGGAGTTCATTACCAAGGATCTGAGCCTGCATCCCGACAAACTGTGGGTCACCATCCACACCAAAGACGACGAAGCCTTCGAAATATGGTGCAACGACATTGGCGTGCCCGCTGACCGGATCATCCGCATGGAGGACAACTTCTGGGAAATCGGCCCCGGACCTTGCGGCCCCTGCTCGGAGATCTATGTCGACCTCGGGCCGGAACGCGGCTGCGGCAAGCCTGGCTGCGCCGTCGGCTGCAACTGCGATCGCTACCTGGAGATATGGAACCTCGTCTTCACCCAGTTCGACCGCGACGAAGCGGGCAACTACACGCCGCTCGCCAAGAAAAACATCGACACCGGCGCCGGCCTCGAGCGCATCGCGTCGGTGCTGCAGAACAAAAAATCCAACTTTGAGACCGACCTGCTCTTTCCGATCATCGAGTACATGGAGAAGGTCGCGGGCGTCAAATACAGCGCCGCCGCGTCAACCGACGTTTCTCTCAAAGTCATCGCCGACCACGGCCGCAGCATGGTGGTAATGATCGGCGACGGCATCCTGCCCGCCAATGAAGGCCGGGGTTATGTGCTCCGCCGCATCCTCCGCCGCGCCGTCCGCCACGGGCGTCTGATGGGAGTCGACAAACCCTTCCTCGTCGACCTTGTCGACGTGGTCGCCGGCATCTTCGCCGAGCCCTATCCCGACATCGGCGAAAAACGGGCCTATATCAAGAAAGTCGTCCAGATGGAGGAAGACCGCTTCAGCGCCACCCTCCTCCAGGGTCTCGAACTTCTCAACAAGCACATCCAGGAAATCAAGGCCGCCGGCGGCAAAACGCTGGACGGGGCTTCGGCTTTCCGCCTCTACGACACCTTCGGCTTCCCCTGGGAACTTACCGAGGAAATACTGTCCGAAAACGGCATGTCCATGGACAAGGCCGCCTTTGACGACGCCATGACCCAGCAGCGGGAGCGCGCCCGCGCCGCCCGCAGCGAAAACGCCCGCATCGACCTGCCCGACCTCACCGGCGTTCTCAGTGAGCCTGTGCTTTACGACCCGTGCGCCGAAACCGCCAAGATCGTCGTCATCCTCAAGGACGGCAAGGTCATCGAGGAAGCCAACGACGGCGAGGAGGCGGCCGTTATCCTCAGCGTCACCCCCTTCTACGCCGAAAGCGGCGGCCAGGTCGGCGACGCCGGCGCAATCGCCGGGTCCCTCGGCAAGATGCAGGTCAACGCCGCCCAGAAGCTGCCTGACGGAACAATTTACCATGTCGGCTATATCGAAGAAGGGTCGCTCAAGACCGGCGACGCCGTCAAGGTGATGGTGGAAATGTCCCGTCACCGGGCCACGGCCCGCAACCACACCGCGACCCACCTTCTCCACGCCGCCCTCAAACAGGTTGTCGGCGGCCACGTCAATCAGGCCGGTTCGCTGGTCGGCCCCGACCGGCTGCGGTTCGACTTCACCCACTTCGCACCGGTCAGCGACGCCGAGCTGGCCGAGGTCGAGAAGCTGGTCAACCAGGCCATCCTCGACAACATCCCGGTCGCCGCCATCGAGACCACCCAGGACATTGCCAAGGAGATGGGTGCGATGGCGCTGTTCGGCGAAAAATACGGCCATAAGGTCAGGGTCGTTGTTGCCGGCGATTTCAGCAAGGAACTGTGCGGCGGCAGCCATGTCGGCAGCACAGCCGAAATAGCCCTGTTTAAGATCGTCAGCGAAGCGAGCGTCGGCTCCGGCCTGCGTCGGATCGAGGCGGTTACGGGCGGCGGCGCGCTCGAATATATCAATAACCGCGAACGCATCCTCGCCACTGCCGCGGCGGCTCTCAAAACCCGGCCGGAGGAACTGGCCGGCAAGATCGAGGCCCTTACCGCGGAGATCAAGGAAGTGGAGCGTGAACTGGCGAAGGCCAACGCCGAAAAGGCGAAGGGCGAAGTCCATCGCCTGGCGGAAAATCCGGCCGTCATCGGCGGCTGCCAGGTTATCAGCGCCGAGGTCGCCATCCCCGATATCGAAGGATTGCGCAACCTTGCCGACATGCTGCGCGATAAGCTGGCCGGCAAGCCCGGAGTGATTGTGCTTGGCGCCAAACAAGGCGACAAGGTCAGTTTTGTGGCCACAGCCACTCCCCAGGCCGTCAGCCTCGGCGCGCACGCCGGCAATATCGTCAAGGCCGCGGCTGCGGTCGCGGGCGGCGGCGGCGGCGGCCGACCGGACATGGCCCAGGCCGGCGGAAAACTCCCCGAGAAACTGCCGGAAGCCCTGAAAGCGGCCGAAACCGCCATTGGCAGCCAGGTTAACAAGTAGGCATCAGGGGCGGGCCGGCGGCCCGCCCCTGTTTTTTTTCCTTCACACACAGGAAATATATAGCCAGAGTAGAATATAATGGTATAACATAGGAAATACTACAGGGGAGGAGGGTGTCCCATGGCCAATCCGTCCGAGCAGACAATGATGTTCAAGGTCGACAGCGAGGAAAAGAATGCTGCCGTCCTCATCAACGCCGTTTATGAAGCGTTGAAAGAGAAAGGTTACAACCCCATCAACCAACTGGTAGGATACCTTCTGTCGGGAGACCCGACCTACATAACCAGTTACAAGAACGCCCGCACGCTGATCCGCAAGCTTGAGCGGGACGAATTGCTCGAAGAGCTGGTCAAGGCCTACCTGGAAAAGAAGTAGATGGAATACCGCGTTCTCGGCAATACGGGCCTCAAGGTGTCGCGCCTCTGCTTCGGGGCGCTCACCATCGGTCCATTGCAGGCAAACTTGCCTCTGCAGAGCGGCGCCGCCGTTATCCGGGCGGCCCTGGATGCAGGGGTTAATTTTATTGACACCGCCGAGCTCTACGGCACATACCCGTACATCAAGGCCGCCTGTGGCGCCGCCGACGATGTCGTCGTGGCCTCGAAATCCTACGCTTACACGTACGAGGATATGCGCCGCAGTGTGGAAGAAGCCTGCCGGGCCATCGGCCGCGACTATATCGATATTTTCCTGCTCCACGAACAGCCCAGCCGCCTTACGCTTGCCGGACACGCCGACGCCTTGGCCTATCTGGCCGACGCCAAACGGCAGGGAACGATCAGGGCGGCGGGGGTATCCACCCACACCGTCGAGGTGGCGAGGGCGGCGGCGGATATGGCGGAGATCGACATCATCCATCCGCTGTTCAATATGCGCGGCATCGGGATAATGGACGGCACGGCCGCCGACATGGCAGCCGCCGTAGCCGCCGCCGCGGCGGCCGGCAAAGGCGTCTATACCATGAAGGCTTTAGGCGGCGGACATCTTATCAAGGACGCCGCCGCCGCTATCTCCTGGGTACTCGGCGCCGCCGGCGTCTGCGCTGTGGCTGTGGGGATGCAGTCGGCCGACGAGGTCGCGTACAACTGCGCATTATTTGCGGGGGACAGGCCTGACAGTGCGCTGGCCGCCCGCCTGGCGGGCCGCACGCGTCGTCTGCTGGTGGAGGATTGGTGCGCAGGCTGCGGGCGCTGCGCCGAAAAGTGCCCGGCCGGGGCGCTAAGCCTCAGCGACGGACGCGCCGTGGTCGACCCGGCAAGGTGCCTGTGTTGCGGGTATTGCGGGGCGCATTGCCCTGAGTTTTGCCTCAAAATAATATAGTCGGCCGCCCAGCAGCGCCCATCTGCGGCGTTGCTCCTCGGCTGCCATCCTCAGCGTACGTCCTGTGTACGCTTCCGGTGTCAGCCTCCGGTGCGCCTTGCATCTGGGCACTTCTGAACGGCCTCGCGGTTCTTAACGGCGCCAGCTTTTCAAATAACTGTTATAATTCGGAGGGCTTATGCGCATACTAGCACTTGATGTCGGCGACAAGACGATCGGCATAGCCGTCAGCGATGAACTGGGGCTGACCGCCCAGGGGGTGGAGGTCATCCGCCGGACATCGTCCGCGGCCGATTTTAGACGCCTGTCTGAGCTCGTCGACGCCTACAGGGTGGATACCTTCCTCATCGGTCTGCCGAAGAACATGAACGGCACGATCGGCCCGCGAGGCGAGGCTGTCCAGCGGTTTGCCGCCGAGGTGGAGGCCGCTTTTCCGGCGTGCGTCGTGAAACTGTGGGACGAGCGCCTTTCTACGGTGGCGGCGGAGCGTTCGCTGATCGAGGCCGACGTCAGCCGCCGGCGGCGTCGAGAGGTGATCGACAAGATGGCGGCGGTATTCATTCTCCAGGGATATCTCGATAGCCTGCCGGCTCAGAAACTTCCTTGACAGGCTATTTCTTCTGGGCTACAATTACAGTGACATAAGGAAATGAGGTGACGAAATGGCCGATTTTGAAAAGGACGACATGGAAATGGAAGAAGAACCCGTTGTCGTGATGACCGACGAAGAGGGCAACGAATATTACTACCGCGAAGAAGTAATCATTCCCGTGGGCGAGAAGAAATTTGCCATCCTGGTGCCCATCAACATCGATGAGGACGAGGAAGGCTGCGGCTGCGGCTGCGAGGAAGAAGAAACCGACGTCTATATCGCCCGTATCGACATAGACGAGGACGGCGAAGAAATCTACGTCGATCCCACCGACGCCGAATTCGACGAAGTCCGCCAAGCTTACGAAGACCTGCTGGCAGAAGAGGATGACGAAGCATAGTCGGAATGACCGATTGCGATGGAGCCATTAATGGCTTCATTTTTTTTGTCCAAGTGTGTATAATATACCTTGCGAGTGAGGTGATTTATTATGCTGCAAATTGACAAGCAGGTGCGAAAATGGCTTATTCTCCTGATTTTTGCCGGCGTGTTCGCCATCCTGGCGGGCACCGCCGTTTATAGCTTTGCCAAGCCGGTCAACGCCGCCGCCGGCGACGCCGTGATGGTTGTCGTGAAGCCGGGGATGACGACTCAGGCCATCGGTGAGCTTTTATACGAAAAAGGGCTGATCAAGAATGTCCTGCTTTTCCGCGTCGTGGCCAAACTCGAAGGCGCGGAAGGCTCGCTTAAGGCGGGTGAGTACGCTTTAAGCAAGGCGATGACGGTCAAAGAAATGATCGGCAAACTGACGAGAGGCGAGACAGCCTACAAACAGTTCACCATCCCCGAAGGGTTCACTATCGACCAGATCGCCGCCTTCCTTGAAAAGAACAATCTGGCCTCGGCGGCCAAATACAAAGCATTCGCCGCCGGCTATGCGCCGTACGACTATATCAATCCCGCCGCGAACGCCAAATACAAGGCCGAAGGGTTCGTTTTTCCCGACACCTACCGGATCGCGGCCGGCACCAGCGAAGAACAGCTGGTTAAGATGATGATGTCCCAGTTCGACAGCCAGTTTACGCCGGCCATGAGGCAGAGGGCGGCGGAACTCGGCCTGTCGGTGCGGGAAGTGGTTATCTTGGCCTCGCTGGTTGAAAAGGAAGCTCAGGTGGCCGCGGAACGGCCGGTCATCGCCGGCGTTTTTATGAGGCGGCTGAAGCTGGAGATGCCGCTGCAGTCGTGCGCAACCATCCAGTATATCCTTGGCTACCCGAAACCCGAGCTGACGGTGCAGGATACCGAACTGCCTTCGCCTTACAACACTTATCAGAACATGGGTCTGCCGCCCGGGCCGATCGCCAGCCCCGGACTGGCGGCCATCAAGGCTGTGCTTAATCCGGCCGACACCGAGTTTCTGTATTTCTTCGCCAACAAGGACGGCAGCCACGTATTCAGCCGGACGTACGACGAACACCTTGCCGCCATCAACCGGGACGGCACTTAGATGGACGAACTGCTGAGGACGATGGAGGAATACGCCGCCATGAGGACAATCCCGGTCATCGGCCGCGACAGCGCCGCACTGCTGACTGCTGCGGTAGCTGACGCCAGGCCGCGGGCCATCCTCGAGATCGGCACCGCCATAGGCTATTCCACGTTGTTGATGGCCGAACAGGCGCCGGCCGGTGCGGTGATAACGACCATTGAGGTCGATACCGACCGGGCGGCGGCTGCTGGGACTTTCTTCCGCCGTTCGCGCTATGCCGGCCGTATCGAGCTGTTGGTGGGCGACGCGGCGGCCGTCCTCCCCGGTTTGGCTGGCGCCTACGATTTCCTGTTCATCGACGCGGCCAAAGCCCATTATCTCGATTACCTTGCCAAGGCGCTCGCCAAACTCCGGCCAGGCGCGGTCATCTTCGCCGACAATGTCCACTTCTACGGTCTGGTGGCGGCCGAAAGACCGCCGCGCCGCATGCGGACGCTCGTCAAGAGGATGCGCGCTTATCTTGATTTCGTAAACAGCGACCCGCGTTTTTCCACGACCATCCACCCGATAGGCGACGGCGTCGCCATTTCCCGTTTTCAGGGGGACGAAACCAATGCGCATTCCTGAGCTACTCGCACCCGCCGGCAACCTGGAAAAGCTCCGTGTCGCCCTGGCATACGGCGCCGACGCCGTATATTTCGGCGGCAAAAACTTTGGACTCAGGGCTTTCTCCGATAACTTCAGCGACGAGGAATTGGCCGATGCCGTGACCATTACCCACCAAGCCGGCGGGAAGGCTTATGTCACCGTCAACATTTTTCCCCATAACGAAGACCTGGCGGCTCTGCCCGCCTACATAGCATTGCTGCGCGATAGCGGCGCCGACGCGGCGATCGTCTCCGACCCGGGAGTCTACAGGATCGTCCGCCAGGTTGCCCCCGCTCTCCCTGTCCACATCAGCACCCAGGCCAACACCACGAACTGGTCGGCCGCCCTGTTCTGGCAGGAGCTGGGCGCCCGCAGGGTCGTGCTGGCCCGCGAAGTCTCCCTGGACGACATCAGGCTGATTCGCGATAAAACCGCGATAGAGCTGGAAGCCTTCGTCCACGGTGCCATGTGTATCTCTTACTCAGGCCGTTGTCTGCTAAGCAATTACTTCACCGGGCGCGACGCCAACCGGGGCGAGTGCGCCCAGGCCTGCCGCTGGCGCTACCATGTGGTCGAAGAGACGCGTCCGGGCCAATATTTCCCTGTCCTCGAGGACGACCGCGGCGCCTATATGTTCAATTCCCGCGACCTGTGCCTGCTGCCCCATATCCCCGCCATGATCGACAGCGGACTGGGCAGCCTCAAGATCGAGGGGCGGATGAAAAGCGTCCACTATGTCGCCACCGTCGTCAAGGTGTACCGCGAGGCGCTCGATGCCTACGCCGCCGACCCACACCATTTTTCGGTCCGGGAGGAGTGGCTGGCCGAGCTGGCGGCAATCTCCCACCGGCCGTACACCACCGGGTTCGCATTAGGAAAGACCGGACCCGATGACCAGCTTTACAGCGGCGGCACCTACAGCCAGAGCCACGATTTCGTGGGACTGGTGCGGGGCTATGATCCGGTCCGCGGCTTGGCTGCGGTGGAGCAGCGCAACAACATGAAGGTCGGCGCAGAGATCGAGATCCTCCTGCCGCGGGGTAAAAATTTCCGCCAGACGATCACCGCCATGTTCGACGCCGACGGCAACCCCATCGAGGTCGCCCCTCATCCCCAGCAGCTTGTCTACATACCCACGGAGCGGCCGGTGGAAGAGCTGGCCATGCTGCGGCGAAGGGTGGCCGGCGATGTTTGACGCCGACACCATCTTCATCCGCGTCGACCCGCGCGACGTTAACTTCGTCAACCGGATAATGGAGGGCCACGAATACCTAGGCGTCGTAACGACGGTCGACAAAACCCGCGGCATTCTGGCCGTTAGGGCCACCGCCGACACCGCCGCCGATGCACGGATCGTTCTCGGCCGCTTGCCGGTGGCGCTCGCATTCCTCGAGAAACCTGAATAAAATACACAAGCCCCCGGCTGCGCCGGGGGCTTGTTGCGTGCTGCCGCCGTGCTGCCGCCGCGCCGCCTGCGGGCGCGGTTAAGCAGGCAACAAATGGAGAAACTAAGGGTAAAGAAGCACGCGAGGTGACCCATGTTCTCCAGCAAAAGGATTTTCGGTTTGGCTTTACTGTTTACCGTCCTCTGCAGCCTGCTGGTTGGCCGGCTCGTTTACCTCCAACTTGTCGCCGGGCCGCGGCTCGCTTTGCAGAGCCTCGGCGGACGCGTCCAGGAAGTGCCGGTCGACGTCGACCGGGGCGAAATCCTTGATCGCGGCGGCGTGCCGCTTACCAACACAGCTCAGCATTTCAGCCTGGCGGTTTTTCCCACCCAGATCGCCGATGCGCGCCAAACGGCCGAGGAGCTTGCCAATCTGACGGGGTTCGACGCTGTGAAAGTCGCCGCCCGTATCGGCCGCGACGGGCGGCCGTTCAAGCTGAAAACCGATATGGACGCAGTTAGCGCCGGGAAGGTCAACGGCCGACGCATCCCCGGAGTTATGGCGGTCGCCGAGAAGGTGCGGTACGGCTACAGCTCGCTGGCCGCCCATGTAGTCGGTTACATTAACGTCGCCGACAACCGCGGCGTCAGCGGCATAGAAGGCATGTACGACGATATTCTCCGCGGCGGTCAGCCCACTTACCTCGTGGCGGTCGTCGACGCCGGCCAGCAGCTCATCCCCGGCCTCGGTTACAAGCGGTTAAGGCTGACGGACAGCAGCGGCCCCAGCCATGTCGTCCTCACCATCGACAGCAGGATGCAAAAAATCGTCGAAAAAATAATGGATGAAAATATCGGCAAAGGGGCGGTCGTCGTCATGCGCCCCGGTACAGGCGAAATACTGGCGATGGCCTCCCGGCCGGGTTTCGACGCTAACAACCTCGGCGAGTACCTGGGCCGGGGGACGGCGCCGCTCCTCAATAGGGCAGTGGCTGCTTATCAGCCGGGGTCGGTGTTCAAGCTTGCGTTGGCGGCGGCCGCCCTCGAAGAGCAGGTGGTTAAGCCGACCGACCAATTCTACGATCCAGGCCATATCGATGTGAACGGTCTGCGGTTCAAGGGCTGGGACTACGAAAGAGGCGGGCGCGGCCCACTGTCATTCGCCGAAGCCATGGCCCACTCAAGCAACCCGGTGATAATCCAGGTGGGGATGAAGCTGGGGGCGGCCAGACTTATTGACTACGCCGGTCGGCTGGGTTTCGGCCGCAAAACCAGGCTGGAGTTCGACGGCGAAGCGGATGGCAACCTGCCCTCACCGGACAGCGTCTACCCCGGCGACCTGGCCAACCTTTCCATCGGGCAGGGGACGCTTGAAGCCACGCCGCTGCAAATCGCCTGTCTGGTCGCCACCATCGTCAACGACGGCATAGCCGTCGATCCTTACATTGTCAGCCGGCTTACCGCCACCGACGGGACGGTCGTCAAGAGTTTCCCGGCCTCGCGCGGGCACCGCGTGCTTTCCCGGCAGACGGCGAGACAGATGCGGGAAATGATGCAGGCCGTCACGCGCATCGGCACGGGGCAGGCGGCGTATATCGATGGCCCGGGCAGCGCCGGCAAAACGGGCACGGCGGAAACGGGCCGCTCGGGTCCCGCCGGCAAGGGCGTCAATCACGCCTGGTTCGCAGGCTACGCCCCTCTTGATAATCCGCAGTATGTCGTGGTAGTATTTGTAGAAGACGGTATGTCGGGCAGCGATGTGGCCGCCCCCATTTTCCGGGAGATAACCGCGCGGATTCTGACCGGCGGCTGACCGTGTATGTCGCCCGCCAGATGGCGGATAATAAGGTTAACGGAGGTTACCGTGGACAATCTCGAACTAGCCCGCCACGCTGTGCGCGAGGCCGCCAGACAGGGCGCGCACGCAGCCGAGGCGTACCTGCTTGATTCCAAATCGCTGCTCGTAGAAGTTGCCGAACAGGCTGTGGAAACTCTCAGATTCGCCAACGACACCGGTGTCGGGGTGCGGATCGTCTCCAGCGACGGTAGGGTCGGGTTCGCCTTCGCCACCGACGTTTCCGCCGCCTCGCTTGCCGCAACCGTCAGGCAGGCGGTCGCCAACAGCCGCAGCACCTTCCCCGACAGGTACAATACCTTGCCGTCGCCCGCCGGAGATACGCCAGCCATGCGCCTCGTCGATCCGGCGATCGCCGCCGCCTCAGTCGAGAGCAAGATCGAGCTCGCCAAAGCGGTGGAAGCGGCCGCGCGCCGCGCCGACGATCGGGTGAGACGTACGGAGCGCTGTGTTTACGAGGATGCCGAATACGGCGTGGCCATAGCAAACTCTAACGAACTGGCCGTTTCTTACCGCTCGGGCTACTGCGGGCTGTACGGCGTCGTGCTGGCCGAGGACGGAGGCGACATCCAGACCGGCATGGGGCTTAGCTATGCAAGGGACTTATCCGCCTTAAACCCGGACGAAACCGGCCGGGAAGCCGCCCGCGAGGCTTGTCGCCTCCTGGGTGCGAAAGAAATCGGCACAGTTAAGGCGGCTATCGTGCTGCCGCCGTATGTGGCCACCAACTTTCTAGCGGTCCTCGTTCCCGCCCTGAGCGCCGACGCCGTGCAGAAAGGTCGTTCCCTCTTCCGGGACAGGGTCGGCCAAAAAGTGGCGTCACCGCTCATCTCGCTTATCGACGACGGCCGCCTTGAGGGCGGTGTAGCCAGCTCGCCGGTCGACGGCGAGGGTGTGCCGACCAGGCGCACGGAGCTGATTGCCGGCGGCGTGTTGCAGGGATTCCTTCACAACACTTACACCGCCGGACGCGCAGGCGCGGCCAGCACTGGCAACGGCGTGCGCCACTCGTTCAAGGGCATGCCGGAAGTCGGTGCGACCAACATTTTCTTCGCCAAGGGGGAAACGCCTTGCAGCGTCCTGATCGGTGGCGTGCGGGAAGGGCTTTACGTCACCAGTGTCATGGGCATGCACACCGCCAACCCGATCTCCGGCGATTTCTCGGTGGGCGCGGCTGGCGTCTGGATCAAGGACGGCCAGTTTGCTCAGCCGGTGCGGGGCGTGGCGATCGCCGGCAACATCCTCGACATCCTTGGCGAGGTGGACGCCGTCGGCGACGACCTGCGGTTCTTCGGCCCCCAGGGGGCGCCGACGCTCAGAATAGACAAAATAACCATCAGCGGAACTTGACCTGGCGCGAAATCTAGGCAAGTGAGGATAATTGTGGTAAAATAGTTAAGTTAGCATGCATGCCGACGGAGGATTGATGAATGAATAACGCCAGACCGCGGGTGCTTGTCATCCACGGACCCAACCTCAATCTGCTCGGTCGCCGGGAAACCAATATCTACGGCTCGCTGTCCCTGGAGGACATCGACCGCCGCCTGCAGGAAAAAGCCGGCGCGCTCGGGCTGGAGCTGGAGATTGTCCAGACCAACCATGAAGGCGTGATGGTCGAGATCATCCAGAAAGCCATGCAAGGTTATGCTGGCATCGTCATCAACCCCGCCGCCTTCAGCCATTACAGCATCGCTGTGCGCGACGCTCTCGCGGCCGTGCCCGTGCCGGCCGTCGAAGTTCATCTATCCAACATCTACACCCGGGAGGAGTTTCGCCGCCATTCGGTCGTCGCTCCGGTCGTGAAAGGGCAGATCAGCGGCCTGGGGCCGCAGGGCTACCTGCTCGCGCTGGAGGCTGTCGCCGCCATGGCCGGCGGAGGAAATCAATGACCGACCGTCTGCACTCTTTACGCACCTTTATTGCCGGCCAGGATTTGGCCGCCGTCATCATCGCCAAGCCGGAAAACCGGCGCTATTTCAGCGGGTTCACCGGCTCGTCGGGCCTGTTGCTCGTCAGCGCCGACGCGGCCAAGCTGATAACCGACTTCCGCTATATCGTGCAAGCCGGGCGGGAGGCGCCCGATTTCACCGTCGTCCGCCACGGCAGCGACCTCTACGAGACGCTGGCGGCGGAGATAAAAGCCCTCGGCGGCGGAAAAATCGGCTTCGAAAGCGACTTCACCGCCTGGGACGCCTACCAGAAAATGAACCGTTTCATCGTTCAGCCCGCCCCTGTGCAGTTGGACAAGCTGCGGATGGTGAAGGACGAGACCGAACTTGCGGCTCTCCGCACAGCGGTCAGACTGGCTGACGACGCCTTCAGCCACATCCTCGGCTATCTTCGACCCGGGATCAGCGAACGCGACGTCGCTCTCGAACTGGAATTTTTCATGCGGAAAAACGGGGCGGAAAAAGCCGCCTTTGGGATAATCGTCGCCTCCGGACCGCGTTCGGCTCTGCCTCACGGGCGGGCCAGCGAACGGATCATCACCGCCGGCGACTTAGTCACCATGGACTTTGGGGCTGTATACCAGGGCTATCATTCCGACATCACCCGCACGGTCGTCATCGGCCAAGCGTCGGCAAGGCAGCGCGAAATATACGATCTCGTGAGCGCCGCCCAACAGGCCGGGCTTGATGCGGTGGCCGCCGGCAAGACGGGGCGCGAGGTCGACGCTGCGGCTCGCCGGGTCATCAGCGACGCCGGCTACGGTGACTATTTCGGCCACGGCCTCGGCCACGGCGTCGGGCTTGATATCCATGAGGATCCGCGCCTGTCGCCGATGGGCGGCGAAGTGCTTGCCCCCAACATGACTGTCACGGTTGAGCCGGGGGTATACATCCCCGACTGGGGCGGCGTGAGGATCGAGGACACTGTGGTTGTGACCGCCGGCGGCGCGCAGGTGCTTACGGCGAGCAGCAAGGAATTCATACAGATAAACTAGTGGACAAAAAGACTAGTATATTGGAGGTTATGCAATGATTTCAAGCAACGATTTCCGTAACGGAACGACCATCGAACTTGAAGGCGGTGTCTGGCAGGTCGTCGATTTCCAGCATGTCAAACCCGGCAAAGGCTCGGCCTTCGTCCGCTCGAAACTTAAAAACATCAAAACAGGCGCCGTCGTCGAACGCACCTTCAATGCCGGGGAGAAAGTGCCCCGCGCACACCTCGACCAGCGCCAGATGCAGTACCTGTACGAAAGCGACGGGGCTTTCAACTTTATGGACAACGAAACATACGAGCAGATCGCCCTCAATAACGACCAACTGGGCGACGCCACGCGCTTCCTCAAGGAAAACATGAGTATCGGCGTCCTCTTCTTTCAGGGGGTCGTCATCGGCATTGATATGCCCAACTCGGTCGAACTGGAAGTGGTCGAGACCGATCCCGGCATCCGCGGCGACACCGCCACCGGCGGCACCAAGCCGGCCAAGCTTGAGACCGGCTACGTCGTCAGGGTGCCGCTGTTCATCAACACCGGCGATGTGCTCAGGATCGATACCCGGTCGGGGGACTATATCGAACGCGCGTAATCAACCGGAGGCTGTCATTCGTGACAGCCTCCATTTTTTGAACAGGCGGCGACCTCCCCGGAAGTTATGATTTCGTGCGTATGTGGTAATACTACCACCAGCGCCGGATAGCCAAAAAGGGGGGTAATCATGGGCAATATAAAGGAAAAAGTGGCTTATTTGCAAGGACTTACCAAGGGTCTGAATGTCAGCGGCCAATCCGCGGAAGGCAAATTGCTGCTCAACATGGTCGATGTGTTGCAAGACATGGCCGACGAGATCGATTGCTTGCACTCCGGGCAGGACGACCTGGAAAACTATGTGGAGACCATCGACGAAGACCTCACCGATCTCGAGGAGGAGGTATTCGAGGATGTCCACGACATCGAGACGGTTGAGGTGGATTGCCCCAACTGCCATGAGACGGTGGCGTTCGAATCCGACCTTTTGAACGAGGATGATATGGTCGAGGTCACCTGCCCCAACTGCGGCGAGGTGGTCTACGACAACACGCTCGATTTTGCCGACGCCGGGGACGAGGAGATCGTCTTCCGGCGCAGTATCCACCCCGGCGTATAATAAGCGCTGCCTGACAAAAAATCCCGGCTGGCCGGGATTTTTGCTTTTCTGGCATAAAGTCCTTTTACCGCCAATATCTATGTAAAGAGAAAGGCGGGACAAAGATATGCCCTACAGCGATATACTAGGGAAAACCCTCTATCCGCTGCTCGCGCCGCCGCTGGCCGCCGCGCTCCGCGCCGCCCCGGCGGCGCTGCTGGCGCAGGCGGGCGAGGTCCGCGTCAGGGCCGGCCAACCGCTGCTCATCGTTGGGGGAGAGGGCGACGTATTTCTGGACGCCGCCGGCCGGCCGACCGACCCGGCGAAAGCGTACATCGCCAGTGGCGAGGATGTGGCAAAAACCCTACAGATCGTCAGCCGCAATTCGTTATACGCCTGCGAGGAGGAATTGCGGCAGGGTTTCCTGACGGTGGCCGGCGGCCACCGCATCGGCATCGCCGGGCAGGCGGTGCTGGCAGGCGGCGAGCTGAAAACCCTGAAACACATCAGCGCCCTCAACATCCGCCTGGCCAGGGAAATACCCGGCGCCGCGGATGCGGTGATGCCCTACGCGGTTGCCGGTCCACGCAGCGTGCGGAGCTGTCTCGTGATTTCACCGCCCCGCTGCGGTAAAACCACCGTGCTCAGGGATATGGCGCGGCAACTGAGCGGCGGCGTCGCCAGCCTCGGGTTCGCCGGCGTGCAGGTCGGCATAGTCGACGAACGCTCCGAACTGGCCGCCTGTCGTGACGGCGTGCCGACAGCCGATCTCGGGCCGCGGGCCGATGTGCTCGACGGCTGCCCTAAAGCGGTGGGGATGCTGATGCTCATCCGGTCGATGGCGCCCCAGGTCATAATCACCGACGAACTTGGCCGCGAGGGCGACGCGGCCGCCGTCCGCGAGGCCAGCCATGCCGGCGTCGCCGTCGTGGCCAGCGCCCACGGGCGCGATGCCGCCGATATCGCCGCCCGCCCCTTCATCGGGGAGCTGATCGCCGACCGGGTTTTCGAACGCTACATAATTCTCGGCGACAAACCGACAGTCGGCACCGTGCGCGAAATCGCCGCCGCCGGCGGCGAAGTTGTCTATCGCCGGCCCGGGGGTATAAAAGCATGTGGGTAAAACTGCTCGGCAGCGCCATGGTCATCGCCGCCGGCGCCGGACTCGGCTTCGGCCTGGCGCAGCGCTACAGCGAGCGGCCGCGGCAGATTGGGCAACTGATCGGCTGCCTGACAGCGCTCGGCTCCTACGTAAATTACGCCGCCCTGCCGCTCGCCGAAGCTTTGTCCCGTGCCGCCGGCGGCCTGAACAGCCCGGTGGGGGACTGCCTGCGGCGGGCGGCAGCCAACCTCGCCGCCCGCGGCTGGCTTTCGCCGCGCGAGGCGCTGGAGGAGGCGCTGAGCGCCGGCGGGCGGCAGCTCGCCTGGGAGCGGCCGGAGCGGGAGACGCTGCTGCTTTTGGGCGCGAATTTAGGGGCGACCGGCCGCGAAGAGCAGCAGAAATATCTGGCGATGGTGCTCGAGGAGCTGCGGAGAATAGAACACGAGGCCCTTAGGCTGAGGGATCAGAACGTGAAAATGTATCGATATCTGGGCGTATGCGGCGGACTCGCGACGGCGATACTGCTCGTCTGAGAAAGGAGCTTTGGCGATGAATCTCGACCTATTGTTCAAGATAGCGGGGGTGGGCATCCTGATCTCGGTCTTCCACACCGCCCTCAAGCAGGCGGGCAAGGAAGACATGGCCCATCTCTGCACCCTGGCTGGCTTCACCATCGTACTCTTCTGGGTGGTCCAGCTCCTCGGGCAGCTGTTCACCACCGTTCAGACCGTCTTCAAGCTCTACTGAGGGCGGCCGGCATGGAAATCATCCAGATCGTCGGCCTGGGCTTCATCGTCACCCTCCTCATCCTCATAATCCGCAGCCAGCGGCCGGAAATAGCCGTCCAGATCAGTATCACCCTGGCGACGGTGATCTTCCTCCTGGTGCTGGCAAAAATAGAGGTTGTCCTCAACTTGTTCCGCGACCTGGCGGACAAGGCCAGCGTCAGCCAGATGTACCTCAACACCATCCTGAAAATCATCGGCATCGCCTATATCACCGAATTCGGGGCCCAGGTCTGCCGCGACGCCGGCGAAGGGGCGATCGCCGGCAAGATAGAATTCGCCGGCAAAGTGCTCGTTATGGTCCTGGCCATTCCGATCATCGCCCTGGTATTGGAAACGATTGTCCGACTCATTCCCTGAAGGTGGCCGCAATGAGAATCGTGCTGACGGTGGCGCTCATATGCCTTTTCCTCCTGGCCCCGGTCCACGCCGCCCCCGGTGAGGCAGCCGGGGAGCTGGCGGACGCGCTATCCCTCGATGACGTTAACAGCTTCATCGGGAAAATCAACCGCGAACTTAATGAGGATATCCCGCTCTTAAGCGGCGAGACGATCCGCGGCATCGCCGCCCGCGGCTTTTCCTTCGACTGGGAGAGCATCAAACAGAATACGGCCGCCCGTCTGTTCAAGGAACTGGCCGCCAACGCCCACCTCATGGGCAAGCTGCTCTTCCTCGCCGTGCTCTGCGCCCTGCTGCAGAACCTGCAGAATTCGTTCGAGCACTCGGCCATTTCCTTGCTGGCCTACAGCATTTGCTACATCTTCCTGGCAGTCATCGCCCTGACCGCTTTCTATAATGCCATGGCCCTCGCCCGCGACACGGTCGGCAACATGGTCGGCTTTATGGAAGCGCTCCTGCCGCTGCTCATATCGCTGCTGGCCGGGGTCGGCGCCGTTACCACCGCAGCCCTGTTCACACCTCTGATGCTGTTCGTCGTCAGCACGGTCAGCATCGTCGTCAAGGACGTGGTTCTGCCGCTTTTTTTCCTGGCGGCTGTGCTGCAATGCGTCAATTTCCTGTCCGACAGATACCAGGTCAGCAACCTGTGCGGCCTCTTCCGCCAGGCCGGCATGGTGGTGCTGGGGCTGACCATGGTGGTTTTCGTCGGCGTCATCACCGTCCAGGGGGTGGCCGGCGGCGTCGCCGACGGGGTGGCGCTGCGCACCGCCAAATACGCGACAGCCACCTTTATCCCCGTCGTCGGCAAGATGTTCGCCGACACGGTGGAAATGGTGATGGGGGCGTCGCTGCTGCTGAAAAACGCCATCGGCCTGTTCGGTATTGCCACCGTGTTCACCCTCTGCGCCCTGCCGCTCATCAAGCTGGCATCGCTTATCGTCGTGATAAAGCTCGCCGGGGCGCTGGTCCAGCCGATGGGCGACGAGAAGATGGCCAAATGCCTCGATGGCATGGGCGATAACCTAATGCTTGTATTCGGCGGCGTGCTGGCGGTAGCGGTCATGTTTTTCCTGACGATCACGATGATCGTCGGCATCGGCAGTATGACGATGATGCTTAGATAGGGGAGGGGGAGAGCCTTGCTGGCGGCCGTAACCGACTGGGTGAGAAATATCGTCATGGTCGTCCTGTTCGCCTCCTTCCTCGAATTGCTCCTGCCGTCGAGCGGCATGCAGCGTTTCGTGCGGGTGATAATGGGGCTGCTGATCCTGCTCGCCATCCTCGGCCCCGTCGTCGATATCCTCCAGAGCCGCGTGGCTCCGGAAGTGCCGGCGCTCGCCGGACAGAGCGGCCCGGCCGCGGACAGGGTGAGAAGCGGCGCGGAAGCCGTCGTCCGCGAGCGCGACCGGCTGGCGGGGGAACTCTATCGCAAAGACCTCGCCCGGCAGATACGGGCGGTGGCGGTCTCTGTCGACGGCGTCGCCGACGCGCGGGTCGCGGTCGAACTGGCGAAGGATGCCGGCGGACGGACCGGCGCCCTTGGTAAAGTCACCGTCTATGTCCTGCCGGGACTGTCCGCCGACGACAGGAAAGTGGCGAGGATTTCCCTCGGCCAGGGCGGCGAGGCGCGGACGGCCGAGTTGCGGCCGGCGCTCCGCGACAAGATTGTCCGCACCGTGTGCGAGCTTTACCAATTGTCGGCGGCACAGGTCGAAGTGGCGAAAATGAATTGAGGAGGGAGGAGTGGCGATGAGCGTTTTGGGAGAACTCATGACAACGACGAAAAAGGTGTGGCCGACCAGGCTGATGAAAGAGGGGGTCTTAAGTCCGCGTCTCGTGCTTCTCGGCCTTGTCGGCGTGATGCTCCTTGCTTTCGGCAGCATGTACGAAGCTCCGCCGGCGAGGCCGCAGCAGGTCGCGCCGGCCGAGCCGTCCAGGAGTGCGGCGGCGCCCCGCAGCTACGAAGAAGCGCTGGAGGCCAAGCTTGCCAACCTGCTCTCCCAGGTGAAAGGCGCCGGTTCGGTCGCTGTCAGCATAACTCTCGAAAGCGGCCTCACCCAGGAATACGCCCGGAACACCGTCCGCGAAAGCCGCACCATCCAGGAGCGCGATACCTCGGGCGGCGTGCGGACGACAACCGAAAACAAGGAAAGCGACCAGGTACTGCTTGGCCGCGATAACGGCATTGATCGCCCGGTTATGGTACGGGAAACAAAGCCGGCGGTTAAAGGCGTGCTGGTGATCGCCGAGGGAGCCGCCGACTCCGCGGTGAAAGCCAGCCTCACCAGAGCGGTCGAAGCCGGCCTCGGCCTCCCGCCCTATAAGATTACCGTACTACCGCAGCGAAAGTGAGATGAGACCACTATGAGAGTGCTGCTTTTGAGGAAAGCCGGGCGCCTGCTGACAGCCGCCGTCGGCGTTGCCGTCGTGCTGACCGTCGTATTTGCCGTGTATGCCTACGGGCGCGAGTACCGCAGCGCCAGGGTCGACCGGTCCAACGCCCTGCAGGTTATCAGGCCGGTCGCCGAACAGGCCGCCCCCGCCGTAAACGACTTCTACACCGAATACCGCCTGGAACGCGACCGGGTGCGGAGCGAACGCTCCGACCTGCTGCGCGAGGCCCTGAAAACCGCCAAAACCGACGAGTCGCGGCAAAAAGCCCAGGACGCCGTGCTCAAACTGGTGCTGGAAAAACAGCGGGAGTCGGAAATGGAGAACCTCATCAAGGCGAGAGGCTTTGCCGACGCGCTGGTGTTTGTACGCGACAACTCCGTCAGCGCGGTGGTCAAGACTCAGACATTAAACCGGGAAGAGGTCATGCAGGTTGCCGACGTCATCGGCCGGGTGAGCGGGACTAAGCCCGAGGACATAACGATCAGCGCGAAGCCATAATAGAAAAGCTGTCCGCCACGGACAGCTTTTTCGGTTGCCGATAAAGTCTTACACACCGCCGGACCTTTCCGCGCAGTTATATTTGCTAAGAAGCGGAAAAGTCTGGTATAATAATTCAGAGTTATAATGTGTCGCAAAAACCAATATATTTGTTGTAATCAGAACGAAAGGGAGAGCGGCGATGGATAAGAAGCTCGAGAGGACTGAACATAACGATGTCGGCTCGATTCGGATCGCCGATGAGGTCGTGGGCATAATCGCCGGCATGGCGGCCACGGAGGTTCCGGGGGTGGCCGGTATGAGCGGCGGCCTGGTGGGCGGCATCGCCGAAATGCTCGGCAAACGCAACCTGTCGAAAGGTGTGAAGGTGGAAGTCGGCGAACGCGAAGCCGCCGTCGACCTGTTTATTATCGCCGAGTATGGGGTGCGCATCCCCGATGTGGCTCTCCAGGTCCAGGAGAACGTGAAGCGGGCTATAGAGTCGATGACCGGCCTCGATGTCGTAGAGGTAAACATCCACGTCCAGGGGGTCGGATTCGCCCCCGAAGCCAAGGACGAAGATGTTCGCGTTCGCTAGAAAGGAGCAATTATGGGGATCTTTGACCGGATCATCCTTTCAATTTACACCTTCCTGCTCGCCTTTCTGTCGCTGGGCGTAATCCTCATCTCGCTCCGCCTCGTTTCTTTGGAGCAGGTGCGGACAAGCATCTCGCTCATTTACGGGCAATGGGAGGCCGGCATGGTCGCCGCCGTCTTCCTGTTGGTCAGCATCAGGCTGCTGCTGGCTGGGCTGCGCTCGCGGAGAAGCGGCAATACCATTATCCACCACAATGAGATGGGCGACATCCACATCTCGCTCAAGGCGGTGGAAAACCTCGTCGAAAAGGCCGCCCGCCACGTGCGCGGCGTCAGAGGCGTCAAGGTGGTGGCAAACCACACCTCGGCCGGACTGAGTCTTCGGATCAAGGCCGTCATCAGTCCCGAAGGCAACATCCCGAGCGTCACCGCCGAAATCCAGCAGCGGGTGAGCGACTATGTAAAGAGCACCGTCGGCGTCGACCTGGCCGATATGCACATCTTTGTCGAAAACATTTCCAATGACTTCAAATCCAAACATCGGGTGGAATAGGAGGGTGGCTTCGTGGACCGCAAGCTGATTGAGGAAATCTGGCAGCATCACAGCGGCAAGATCGTCGGCGTGATGATCGGCTTCACCCTCGGAGTACTTATCATCATTTTCGGCTTTTTCCAGACCATCTTCGTCCTGTTGTGCGTGATCGCCGGCTACATCGTCGGCAAACGCATCGACGAAAAAGAAGATATCATGGACATTTTGGACAAGCTATTACCGCCGGGATACCACAGGTAAAAGAAGCGGAGGACGAAGCATGAGCCGCAGGAAGGCCAGGGAAATGGCCCTGCAGACGTTATATCAACTTGATTTCAACGCCACCGGACCCGAGCAGGCGCTCACCGCCGCCGTCGAAGAGGCCGGCGAACCGGACGCCAAAACCCGTGCTTATGCCTGGGAATTGGTAAGCGGGGCGACGGCCAACCGCGCCGCCATCGACGAAATAATTGTCCGCGCGTCGGCCGAATGGAAGCTCGACCGCATGGCCAGCGTCGACCGCAATATCGCCCGCATCGCCATCTACGAGATGCGGTTTGGCAACGAGCCGCTCACCCCCAACGTAATCATCAACGAGGCGGTGGAACTCGCCAAGACTTTCGGCACGGAGGAATCCAGCCGGTTCGTCAACGGCATCCTCGGCTCGCTGGTCAAGAACAAGGGTGCGACATGAAATTCGCGCTCGGCATAGACACCAGCTGCTACACCACCTCGGTGGCCCTGATGGGCGAAGACGGCAGCCTGGTGGCCGACGAACGCCGCCCGCTGGCCGTTAAACCTGGGGGTAGGGGCCTGGCGCAGTCGGAAATGATCTTTCAGCATACCCGGCACCTGCCGGAGCTTTTCGCCGCCGCCGCCGCCAAAGCCGGCGGCCCACTCGCTTTCGCGGCCGTCGCCGCGTCCACTCAGCCCCGGTCGCTCCCGGAATCTTATATGCCGGCTTTCCTTGTAGGGGCGGGCTATGCCCGGGTCATCGCCGTGGCACAGGCCGTGCCTTTTGTTTCTCTGAGCCATCAGGAAGGACACATCCTCGCCGGCGCGTGGTCGGCGGGCGGTCCCGCCGATGGGCGCTTCCTCGCCGTTCACGCTTCTGGCGGCACCACCGAGATCGCTCTTGTTACCCGCGACGCGGCCGGATTTAAGGCGGCAGCCCTCGGCGGCACGAGCGACATTGCAGCCGGGCAGCTCATCGACCGTATCGGTGTGTCTCTCGGCCTGCCGTTCCCTGCCGGCCCCCGCCTGGAGCAACTTGCCCTTGCCGGCCAGGCCGCACCAGCAGCCCTGCCGGTGGCGGCCAGGGGCCTGAAGCTGAGCTTCGCCGGCCCCGAGACCCAGGCGCTGCGCCTCCTCGCCCAAGGACAAGAACCGGCCGCCGTCGCCGCCGGGGTGCAGAACTGTGTAGCTGACTCGCTGCTCGGGCTTTGCCGGGCGGCGATTGACGCCACCGGCGCCGGCGCTATCCTGTTCGTCGGCGGCGTAATGGCCAATGCCTACATACGCGACCGCATCGCCGCGACCATTGGCGCCGACGGCGTCAGCCTCCACTTCCCCGCAGCCCGCTACAGCGGCGACAACGCCGTAGGTGCGGCCTGCCGCGCCCTTGTCCGCTAGCACCACTTTACCCGCCGCCGCATATGATAAACTAACATACGCGGAGGTGGCGGCGATGCTGGTATACATTCTCGGTGGCGCGGTAATCGGGGCGGTCGTAGGTCACTTGGTCCCGCCGGGCTCGATATTCTGGTTCGCGGTCGGCGCCGTAAGCGGCGCGCTGGTGCAGCGTTTCTGGGGCCGCAGATTCTGACCGGCCCGCCCCAGGCTGTTTTTTTTTGCGCGGCTATTGTATCATTAGGGTATAACACAAGGCATGACGACTGGCAGGGTGAGATTATTGAACATACTCAGCGTAGGGGCGGTCACCCGCTACATAAAGGCGCTGTTTGAACAGGACGGGACGCTCGCGGACGTTATGGTGCGCGGCGAGATTTCTAACTTCAAGCGCCACTCCTCCGGCCATTGTTACTTCACTCTCAAGGACAGCGACGCGACGCTGCGGGCGGTGATGTTCCGAGGGCGGGCCCAACTGCTCAGGTTCGAGCCCAAGGACGGCCTCAAGGTTATCGCCGGCGGCCAGATTTCCGTCTTCGAGCGGGACGGCCAGTACCAGCTCTACGTCGATCAGCTTATCCCCGAGGGCGTCGGCGAGCTCAGCCTCGCTTTTGCCCAGCTCAAGGACAAGCTCACCGCCGAAGGGCTGTTCGACGAAAGTCGCAAGCGGCCGCTGCCCGTGCTGCCGCATGCTGTCGGCATCATCACCTCGCCCACCGGGGCCGCGGTGCGGGATGTCATCACCGTGGCCAAGCGCCGTCATCCCGGCATCAGGCTTGTCCTCGTGCCGGTGCAGGTTCAGGGACCGGAAGCCCCGGCCCAGATTGTCCGGGCGCTAGAGATACTCAATCGCCTGCGCCAGACGGACGTCATCATCGTCGGCCGCGGCGGCGGCAGCATCGAAGAACTTTGGGCCTTCAACGATGAAAGCGTGGTCAGGGCGATCGCCGCCTCCGAATTGCCCGTGGTATCGGCGGTCGGCCATCAGACCGACTACACCCTCGCCGATTTCGCCGCCGACCGGCGGGCGGCCACGCCTTCCCAGGCGGCAGAACTGGTCGTGCCCGACGTCCGTGAGTTGGAGAAGTATGTGAGGACGCTGCGGGCCATGCTCGAGACCCACACCCGCGCCCTGCTTACCGGGCGCCGCCGCCGCCTCGACATGTATCTGGCCAGTAGGCTGTTCGAACGGCCGGAGCGTCTTTTCGCCGACAGGCGTCAAACGGTCGACCTCTTGATTCAGCGCCTCCAGCAGGCGCTCAAGACGATAGTTACCGCCAAACAGCACGATTTCAAGGTGGCGGCCGAGAAACTGGCGATGCTCGACCCGCTGGCGGTGCTGGCCCGCGGCTACAGCATCACCCGCACCCCCGACGGACAGGTGGTGCGCCGGGCGGCGTCGGTCGCGGCCGGGCAGTTCCTGGAAGTGGTGCTCTGCCAAGGCCGGCTCGATGTACAAGTAATCTGGGCTGAGGAGGAATACGACAGTGCGCAAAAGGGCCCGCGAACAGGACGTATGTTTTGAGGATGCGTTAGACAAATTAGAATCAATCGTGAAAGAACTGGAAAAAGGCGAACTGCCGCTCGAGGGCGCCCTGGGCAGGTTCGCCGAAGGGGTCGGCCTGTCGCAGATCTGCCTGGCCAAGCTCGGCGCCGCCGAACAGGCTGTCGACAAGATCATCCGTGAGGAAAAAGGGCAGCTCAACGAATACCCGCTCAAGATACAGGAGGACGAGAAATGCTGAAGGAGTACTGCCGCAGTCAGGTCGCGCTGATCGACCGGGCTCTTGACGAAATGCTCCCGCCGACATATCCGCCCGTGGTATACGAGGCCATGCGCTACAGCCTGTTCGCCGGCGGCAAGCGTCTGCGCCCCATCCTGCTGATGGCGGCGGCCGACGCGGCTGGGGGCGACGGCCGGAAATACCTCTATGTCGCCGGCGGGCTGGAAATGATCCACACCTATTCGCTCATCCACGACGATCTGCCGGCGATGGACGACGACGACTACCGGCGGGGTAAACTCACCAACCATAAGGTGTTCGGCGAAGGCATGGCCATACTCGCCGGTGACGGCCTCCTGACCGCCGCCTTCGAAGTCATGCTTTCCCAGCCTGGCGTCACTTCCGCCACCCTTGTCAAAGTAGTGCGCGAAGTGGCTGCTGCCGCCGGGGCCGCCGGCATGGTCGGCGGGCAGGCGGTCGACCTTCAGTCGGCCGGCAAGGCGATCGACTTCGACACCCTCAGGTACATGCACCGGGCCAAGACAGGGGCGCTCTTCAAGGCTGCCATCCGCTCCGGCGCCATCCTGGCCGGCGCGTCAGCTGAAAAGCTGACCGCGCTGACCGAATACGCCGAGCAGTTCGGGCTCGCCTTCCAGATAACCGACGACATCCTCGACGTCACCGGCGACGAGGCCAAGATCGGCAAACCTGTCGGCAGTGACGAAAAAAACTGCAAATCGACCTACGTCTCGCTCCATTCGTTGGCAGGCGCACGGGAGATGGCCGCCGCCGCCGTGTCATCGGCGCTCGCCTCCCTCGACGGCTTCGGCGACGAGGCCGCGGTGCTGCGGGAATTCGTCAACTATCTTCTCACCAGAGACAGTTAAGGTGGTGCTATGACTGAACTAATCGCCGCGTTGGGGAAAAACATCGTCCTGATGTCGGCCCTTACCGCCTGGTTCTTAGCCCAGGTGCTCAAAACGCTGACCTCCTACTGGAAGCACCGCGAATTCAGAGCCGAGCGGCTGGTCGGCGCCGGCGGAATGCCGAGCTCCCATACCTCGCTCGTTGTTGGGCTGGCATCGGCGGTGGCGCTGCACGACGGCCTCTCGTCGCCCTTGTTCGCCGTCAGCGCCGTGCTGGCCGGCATCGTGATGTACGACGCAGCCGGGGTGCGCCGGGCAGCCGGCAAGCAGGCCAAGGTAATCAACAAGCTTGTGCGTGAGATGCGCGTCGAGCATACCATCAAAGACACCCGCCTGAAGGAGCTCTTGGGCCACACGCCGCTCGAAGTGATGGCCGGCGCGCTGCTCGGCTTTCTGGTAGCCTTCCTGTTCCACAGATTTTTCTGATGCCAACCTGCCATTTTATGTTATAATAATAAAGTGGCATGATTAATTATGCGCTTTTATTCGGAAAGTGAGGTACTGCGGTTGAACGGGATACTTGACATGATTAGCGGGCCCGCAGATCTTAAAAGGCTTACGCTGCCGCAACTGGAAAAGCTCGCTGGAGAAATCCGCGGGCTTCTTATACAAACAGTCGCTCAAACCGGCGGACATCTCGCGCCCAACCTCGGTGTCGTCGAACTCACCCTCGCCATCCATCAGGTCTTCGACAGTCCGCGGGATCGTATCATCTGGGACGTCGGCCATCAGGCCTATGTCCACAAAATCATCACCGGCCGGCGACAGCGCTTCGAAACCCTCCGCCAGATGGGCGGCATCAGCGGCTTCCCCAAACGTGACGAGAGCGAACACGACATCTTCGGCACCGGCCATTCGTCCACCTCGATTTCCGCCGCCCTCGGTGTGGCGCTCGCCAGGGACATCAATAAGGATAACTATCAGGTGGTGGCTGTCATCGGCGACGGCTCGCTCACCGGCGGCCAGGCTTACGAGGCCCTTAACTACGCCGGTCATCTGGAGCGGGACCTCACCGTAATCCTCAACGACAACGAAATGTCCATCGACCGCAACGTCGGCGCGATGTCCGGCTATCTGTCCAAACTGCGCACCGACCCAACCTACTACCGTATGAAGCATGACGCCGAATATCTTCTGAAGCGCATCCCCGCCATTGGCGAACGGGTCGCCAAAACAGTGGAGAGGCTTAAAGACGGCCTCAAATACCTGGTAGTGCCCGGAATGCTCTTCGAGGAACTCGGTTTCACCTACATCGGACCCATCGACGGTCACGACCTCGCCTCCTTGACCGACGTGCTGCAGAAGAGCAAGCCCATGAAAGGCCCCGTGCTCATCCACGTCATAACCTGCAAGGGCAAAGGCTACGCCCCCGCCGAGTGCAACGCCGACAAGTTCCACGGCGTCGGCCCCTTCTGCGTCGAATCGGGGGAAATCATCAAGAACGGCTGTAACCCCTCTTACACCGCCGTATTCGCCGACGCCCTGGCGTCGATCGCCGAAAACGATCCGGCTGTCGTCGCCATCACCGCCGCCATGCCCGAAGGCACAGGCCTGAAAAAATTCGCCGCCCGCTTCCCCGGCCGCTTCTTCGACGTCGGTATCGCCGAGCCCCACGCCGTCACCATGGCCGCCGCTCTGGCCGCCGAAGGCAAAAAGCCGGTCGTGGCCATCTACTCCACCTTCGTGCAGCGCGCTTACGACCAGATTATCCATGACATCTGCCTGCAGAAACTGCCGGTGGTGCTGGCAATCGACCGCGCCGGTATCGTCGGCGAAGACGGACCGACACATCAGGGCGTTTTCGACTACTCCTACCTCCGCCACATCCCCAACCTCACCGTTATGGCTCCCAAGGACGAAAATGAATTGCGCCACATGCTCTACACCGCCATCGAGATGTCAGGGCCGGCGGCTATCCGCTACCCGCGCGGCAGCGGCCTCGGCGTCGACACCACCGAACCGTTACGCAAGCTCGAACTCGGTCAGGCCGAAGAACTCCGCCCCGGCAAAGACGTCGCCCTGCTGGCGTCCGGCGTCATGGCCGCGCCGTGCCTGGCGGCCAGCGATCTGCTTGCCCGCCACGGCATCCGGGCCGGCGTCGTCAACGCCCGCTTCGTCAAGCCCCTCGACGAGCAGCTTATCCGCCGCCTCGCGCGCGACGTCGGCGTCATTGTGACCGTCGAAGACAACCTTCTCGCCGGCGGCTTCGGCTCCGCCGTCCTCGAATATATCAACGCGGAAAACCTCAACTGGGTCAAAGTCTTCCGCATCGGCCTGCCGGACAAATTCATCGAACACGGCTCGCGCCCCCAGCTCCTCGCCAAATACGGCCTTACCGGCGAAGGCATCGCCGCGGTCGTCGCCCAGTACATGCAGCGATTCGGGGTGCGGTGATGGCCAAGGAACGCCTCGACACCCTTGTCGTGCAGAAAGGGTTGGCGGCAAGCCGGGAACGGGCCAAAGCCATGATAATGGCCGGGCAGGTCTATGTCGACGGCCAGAAAAGCGACAAAGCGGGGACGCTCGTGCCGGAAACGGCGACCGTGACCGTCAGCGGACGCGACCTCGGCTACGTCAGCCGCGGCGGGCTGAAGCTGGCCAAAGCGCTCGAAGCATTCGGCATCGACCTCGCCGGCAAAATCATGGCCGACATCGGGGCCTCCACCGGCGGCTTCACCGACTGCGCCCTTCAGAACGGGGCAGCCAAAGTATACGCCATCGACGTGGGCTACGGCCAACTCGCCTGGTCGCTCAGGACCGATCCGCGGGTCGTTAACATGGAACGCACCAACATCCGCGACGTGACACCCGCCGATATCGGCGAGCCAATATCGTTCGCCACCGTCGACGTCGCCTTTATCTCGCTCGATAAAGTGCTGCCGGTCGTCAGGACGCTGCTCGCGCCGGCGGGCGAGGCGGTAACGCTCGTCAAGCCGCAGTTCGAGGCCGGGCGGGAAAAGGTCGGCAAACGTGGCGTCGTAAAAGATGCCGCCGTCCACCGCGAAGTGATCCTGCGCATCGTCGCCGTCGCCCGCGAACTGGGGTTTACCCCCGTCGGGGTTGCTTACTCGCCGGTTAAGGGCCCGGAAGGCAACATCGAATACCTCTTATATTTGAAAACTGCCGCCGAAAGCGCGGGGATAAGCGATGACGCCGTCGACAAGACGGTGGCTGAGGCCCACGCCGCATTACGCGGATGAATAGAGGAGGGGAGGCCGTGCTAACAGTCGGCATATTCCCGAACACCAAGAAAGAAAGCGTCAGCACCGTGCTTGGTTGGCTTATCCAGCACTTCAAGGAGAGCAACATCCGTACCCTTCTGCCCACAGACGCGGCCCAGGAAATGAACTATCCCGACCTTGGCTGCGGGCGGGAGGAGCTGAAGGAAAAGATCAATCTCGCCATCGCCCTGGGAGGCGACGGCACGCTCATCAGTGCCGCCCGCGAGGTTGCCCCTGCCGGCGTCCCGGTCTGCGGCGTCAATATGGGCCAGTTGGGTTTCCTCACCGAAGTCGAACTGCCGGACCTCGGCCCGGCAATCGACCGCCTCATCCGCGGCGACTACTTCGTCGAAGAGCGCCTGATGCTCGATGCCATCGTCCGGCGCGGCGGCCAGGACCTCTTCGTCTCGTCGGCAATCAACGACATCGTTGTCACCAAAGGTGGTTTCTCGCGCCTCATCAGGCTGAAGCTCTACATCGACGGCGCCCTCATCGCCCGCTACCCGGCCGACGGCCTGATCGTCGCCACCTCCACAGGGTCGACCGGCTATTCCCTGTCGGCAGGCGGGCCGGTGGTCAACCCCAACCTCAAAGTCATCCTCCTTACGCCTATTTGCCCTCATTCCCTGCACGCCCGCTCCCTGGTGGTATCGGAAAAGGAAGAAATCAAGATAACAATGCAGGCGACTCACGACGACATCGTCATGACCGCCGACGGTCAAACGGTCTTCGGTCTCAGGCCCGACGACATCGTAATCGTCAGGCGCGCCCCCTACCGGGCCAGATTCATCCGCCTCAGCGGCCAGAGCTACTCCCAGACGCTGCGCACCAAACTCTGGCGGGACGACGACAATGACAATTGCTAACGCGCTCACCATGGCCCGTCATCTGCTCAAAGATAGGCTGGTCACAGCCAGGACGGTGGTGGATGCCACCGCCGGCAACGGGCACGACACCCTTTTCCTGGCCGCCAACAGCCCCGGCGACGCGGTCGTCTGGGCCTTCGACCTCCAGCCGGAAGCGCTGGAGGCCACCGGCCGGCGGCTGGCAGAGCAAGGCCTGTCCGGCAAATGCCGCCTGATATGCGATTGCCACCGCCGCGTCGCCGACCATGTGGACGGGCCGGTAGACGCCGCAATGTTCAACCTCGGTTACCGCCCTGGCGGCGACCACCGCTTTACCACCGTCGCTGAAACCACCGTCGCTGCCCTCGGGGCGATAACGCGCCTCCTGGCTCCGGGCGGCATTGTCACCATCGTCGCTTATCCCGGCCACGACGCCGGCGAAGAAGAAAATACCGCCGTGGCCGACTTCCTCGCCACCCTTCCCCAGGCAGCCTTCACGGCCGCCGCCTGGCGGATGCTCAACCAGAGGAACAGGCCGCCAATCCTATATATAATCGGGAAGACAGGAAGTGAAACGGCATGAAGGCTTCGCGGCACGCGCGCATAAAGGAGATCATCGAGAACCAGACCGTGGAGACCCAGGAAGATCTGGCGGAAGCGCTGCGAAAAAAGGGCATCGAAGTGACCCAGGCCACCGTATCCCGCGACATCAAGGAACTGATGCTCATCAAGATTCCCACCGGCGACGGCCGGTACAGCTACGCCTTCCCACCCGAGCAGAACCTTATCTTCTCCCAGTCCCGGCTCGAGCGCGCCTTTCAGGACTCGGTCGTCGGCATGGACCACAGCCTGAACATCATCGTCATCAGAACGGTGCCAGGCCTCGCCCAGGCCGTCGCCTACGCGGTCGACAGCACCCGCTGGCCGGAAATCATTGGCACGGTAGGCGGCGACGACACCGTATTCCTCGTCATTAAGCCCCCGGAAGCGACCGCCGGCGTTCTGGCCAGGTTCCGGGCCCTGCTCTAAAGACGCATGGGGGAGGAGACTCTCAATGCTGAAAAACCTAACTGTTACCAATTTCGCCCTTATCGAACAGGCCAGCGTCGAATTCGTTGGCGGGCTCAATATCCTCACTGGCGAAACCGGGGCCGGTAAATCCATCCTCGTCGACGCGCTTAGCACCCTGCTCGGCGGCAGGGCCGAACGCGACGCCATCCGCAGCGGCTGCGACTCCTTCCGGGTTGAGGCCGTTTTCGACGTGGCCGCCAACGCCAACGTCCGCGCCATCCTCGACGATCAGGGAATACCTGTCGATGACGGCGCCACCCTGATAATAAGCCGCTACCTGTCGCGGCAGGGCAAGACCGCCATCCTCGCCAACGGCTGCCACGTCACCGTCGGCATGCTGCGCCAGCTCGGCGGCGAACTCGTCGACCTGCACGGCCAGCACGAACATCAGGCCCTTCTCCGCCCCGAGGCCCACCTGGCGATGGTCGATTCCTTCCTGCCAGGCGGCCGGGAAAAGCTCGACCGCTACCGCGGCCTGTACGCCGCCTGGAGCGAACTCGGCGCCGCCCTCGCCCGTTCCGAGACCGATTCGCGCGAGCGCGCCCAGCGCCTCGACATGCTGACCTGGCAGACAAAAGAAATCGCCGCCGCCGCCCTCAAGGACGGCGAGGAAGAAGACATTGACCGGGAAATCAGACTGCTGAGCAACGCCGAGAAGATAATCGGCGCCGTCGGCCGCGCCTACGGGCTGCTTTCCGAGGGCGGCAAGGGCTCGGGCGGCGCACTGTCCGACCTAGCCGAGAGCCGCAAGGAACTGGAATACGCCGCCCGCTTCGACACCGCCCTTGCCGCGAAGCTGGAAACGATCAGCGACGCGCTCTACCAGCTTGAGGACGTCGCCGCGGAACTGCGCGACTACCGGGAAAATATCGACTTCGACCCTGGGCGGCTGGCCAAACTGCAGGAACGGATGGACACCATCCACAACCTTAAACGTAAATACGGCGCCACCATCGCTGACATCCTGGAATACTGCCGTAAGGCAACGGACGAACTGGCCGACATCACCAACTACGAGGAACGCCTGGCCGCGCTCGGCGCTCAGCTGGCCACCGCCGAAAAGGAACTGGCCCTGGCGGCCGACGGACTCGACCGGCTGCGGCGCGCCGCCGCCACTGAACTCGCCGGCAAGGTCCGCGGGCATCTTGTCGATCTCGGCATGCCACAGGCCGCCCTCGTCATCGACGTCAGAACGGTGCAACGTTACACGCCCACCGGCGCCAACGAAGTCACCGTGCTGTTTTCCGCCAATCCCGGCGAAGAGGCCAAACCACTCGCTAAGGTCGCTTCGGGCGGCGAACTCTCCCGTATCGCCCTGGCCTTCAAAACGGTAGCCGCCAGCGCGGGCGGCGTCGGCACGATGATCTTCGACGAAGTCGACACCGGCATCGGCGGCCAAACCGCCAGGATGGTCGCCGAGAAGATCGCACTTGTCGCCGGCGACAAGCAAGTGCTGTGCGTAACCCATCTCCCGCAGGTCGCCGCGATGGCCGACCGCCATCTGGCGGTCGAAAAGAAGGTCAACGTCGACCGCACGATCACCGTCGTCAAAATACTCGACGACGCGGCCCATCTTCAGGAGGTCACCCGGATGATCTCCGGCGACAACTTAACCAGGGCAGCCCTGGATAATGCCGCGGAAATGATAACATCAGCGCAGTCACGCAAAGAAATATGGAAAAATAAAGCGCAAGCGTGAGCTTGCGCTATTTATTTTCAATAATAGAGTAATTTAGAGCCGTCAAGTCAATATATGCTACATATTCCGGAATAATCCCCGAAGAAATCGGGAAACTTTACTGTGCGGGTAAAGTTGCTCCCGAAAAAAACAGTATTCGGGGTGATGACGGAAGATGTCAGGCATTAGTCGCCGCTCCGCGTTCGGCCTGCTGCTCGCCGTGTTGATCGTCGCCTTCTGCTTTTCGCCGCAGTTCCGCGATATCTACCAGCTTCCCCCGCATATGCGCATCATCGCAGGCGAGACCGCCAGTCTCAACGTCGCTTTCCCCTGGACAATGACGGTCAATCAGGACCAGGCCGTGAAGATCAATTCCCAGCGCGGCTTTTCCCGTCCGGTATCGCTGGAACCGGTCAGCCTGGGCAAGGCTACCCTCGAATTCAGGCTGCTGGGCCTGATACCGGTCCGCACAGTGCAGGTAGACGTCCTGCCGCCGCTCAAATTGGTGCCGGGCGGCCACTCAATCGGCGTCGTCCTCCATTCCCAAGGGGTTATCATCGTCGGACATTCCCCCGTAACCGGGCCGGACGGCCAAAGCCGCTCCCCCGCGAAAGATGCGGGACTAGCGATTGGCGACGTCATCCTAAGCATCAATGGCGTACCCGTGCAAAGCGACAGCCAGGTGGCGGAGGTAATCGACGCCAGCGGCCGCGAGAACAGGCCGGTCGTCCTTTCCGTCAAGCGTGGCTCGGCAAATCTCGAACTGTCGCTCCGGCCGATGTTCTGCCAGGATACCAAACGTTACCGCATCGGGCTGTTTGTCCGCGACAGCGCGGCCGGCGTCGGCACCCTCACCTTCTATGAACCGGAAACCAATACCTACGGCGCCCTCGGCCACATCATCACCGACAGCGACACCAACCAACCCATCGACTGCCATCAGGGGAGAATCGTTTTGGCGACAGTATCCGGCATCCAGCACGGCCGGCGGGGCCAGCCGGGAGAAAAAATCGGCGTCTTCATTGAAGAGGATCAGGTTCTCGGCAACATCGAAAAAAACACTCCTTTCGGCATCTATGGACAATTATCGGCTTACCCGCCGCAGCAAATCTTCGGAGACGGCATCCCGGTGGCATCGATGAGCCAGGTTCAGCTCGGCGCGGCGGAACTGCTCACCGTCGTGGACGGCCAGAAAATCGAGAAATTCGCCATCGAAGTTCAGAAAATCAACCTCCAGGAAACCCCTGAAGGCAAAGGTCTCGTCATAAAAGTTACCGATCCTCGCCTGCTGGAGCGGACAGGAGGCATCGTCCAGGGGATGAGCGGCAGCCCGATTATCCAGAACGGAAAAATCATCGGCGCTGTCACCCACGTCTTTGTCCACGATCCGACCCGCGGTTACGGATGCTTCGTAGACTGGATGTTGATGGAGAGCGGCCTCGTTCCGCGTCGGGAAAAGCAGACGGCCAGAAAGCTATTCACGCTTTCTGGCCGTTTTTCGCAATCCTGTCCGTCATTAATAAAATATCTTCCGATATCCGCATAAAAAATCTCAAAAAATTGGATTTTTTTTCCAGACGAGGAAGGAAATGTTGCGGATATGTCGAATTGTATTTTCCAGAAAACTGGGCAGGGAGGATTATGTTTATGATACGAGAGGCAATAAAGGTGGCCATCGCTGATGACAATCGCGATTTCGCCGATATCATGCAGGAATGCCTGAATCAGCAGCAGGACATCAACCTTGTTGGGGTCGCGTACAACGGGGAAGAGGTCTTGGCCCTCATCGACGAAAAGAAACCTGATGTCGTTATTTTGGATATCATCATGCCGCACCTCGACGGTATCGGCGTGCTGGAGCGCATCAGCACAATGAGCGGCAAACGTCCCAAGGTGATCATGCTGACGGCTCTCGGCCAGGAAAACATCACCCAGCGGGTCGTCGAGCTGGGGGCCGATTATTACATACTGAAGCCGTTCAATATGGACGTGCTGATAAACCGTGTCCGCCAACTGGCAAACGCCATTACATCCCAGCGCCCCGCGGCCACCCAGTCGATCAAGGCGCGGCCCCTTGACGTCGAGGTGACCAACATAATCCGCGAAATCGGCATCCCCGCCCACATCAAAGGCTACCAGTACCTCCGCGACGCAATAATGATGATAATCAACGAAATAGAACTTCTCGGCGCAGTCACCAAAGTCCTCTATCCGATGATCGCCGAGAAATACACCACCACCCCCAGCAGGGTGGAACGGGCCATCCGCCACGCCATCGAGGTAGCCTGGAGCCGTGGCAACATGGACATGATCAACCGCCTGTTCGGTTATACCGTCAAACTCGAAAAAGGCAAACCGACCAACTCTGAATTCATGGCGATGATCGCCGACAAACTCAGGATGGAAATGCGCGCCTGACGCGCATCGGGTGAGCCCCGCGCTTTCGGAAGCGCGGGGCTCTGTCTTTTACAGGCAGGATTTTTCAACTGGGAAAGGAATACACTATTGAACAACCCGCCCGTAGTATTAGCACGGGCAGAACGGAGCTAATGATGCAGACAAACACCGACCTTTTAGCGCAAGGACCGAGGATCAAAGTCTTCGTCGGCGAATTCGGCAGCGGCAAAACCGAGCTCGCGGTCAATTACGCCCTCCAACTCAGGCAGCTCGGACACCAGACGGCCGTCGTCGATATCGACCTGGTCAAGCCCTACTTCCGTACCCGCGAAAGCCGCGCCCTTTTGGAAGAGCGCGGCGTCGTGGTCGTCGCTCCCAACCGCAAATTCGCCCACTCCGACCTACCGATAATGCCTGAAGACCTGACGAGGGTCCTCTACCAGCAGGAATACCAGGTCGTGATGGATGTCGGCGGCGGCGAATCGGCCATCGTCCTCGGGCAGCTCAACAGCAAATTCAACGACAATCCCTATCAAGCCTGGCTGGTCGTCAATACCCGCCGGCCGTTCACAAATACCGCGGCCGCCGTAGTTCAGGTCTGCCGCCGTATCGAGCAGGTCTCGCGGCTGACCGTGTCGGGCATCGTCAGCAACACCAATCTGGCCGGCGAAACTACCCTCGCCCATATTTGCGAAGGGCTGTCCGTCGCCGAAGAAGCCGCCGACCTCCTTGGCGTGCCGATAAAATGGGTGGTTGCTCCCGAGTGGCTCGCTGACGAAGTCGATGTGAAATATCCGCTTTTCGTCTTAAAACCTTATACTCACTATCCCTGGATGGAATAACCCTTACCGCAGATTATCGCGGATATATTCAGCCAGAGGGCGGCGCGATGCGCTGAGCCGCGCCAGGAAGCGGCGAAAATCCCCGGCCTTGCCGGAGAAATAAAAACCGTTCGCGGTGATAATGATATGCATGGACATCCCTCCCCTGGGCTTAATATATTCCTGGGGAGGGAAAATAATGCTTGGAGGAACGCTCATGTCCAAACTCACGGAACACCGGCTCGCGTCCGAAACCGTCTATACCGGCAAAATCATAACCGTTCGTCACGACACTGTCCGGCTGCCCGACGGCCGCGAGGCCACCCGCGATGTTGTCGAACACCCAGGTGCGGTGGCCGTCGTACCCGTTACCGCCGCCGGCGAGGTCGTGCTCGTCCGCCAGTACCGCTATCCCGTCGCCAGGCCATTGCTCGAAGTGCCGGCCGGCAAGCTCGACAAAGGAGAAAAGCCCGAGGACTGCGCCCACCGCGAACTGGAGGAGGAAACCGGCTACCGCGCCGGCAGCCTTGAGCACCTGGCCACGTTCTACACAGCGCCCGGCTTCACCGACGAGATCATGCACCTCTACCTGGCGCGCGACCTTAAGCAAACCGCGCAGAATACCGACGGCGACGAATTCATCGACATCGAATACTACACTGGCTCCCAGGTGAAAAAGCTGCTGGCCGACAAAGAGATTATCGACGCCAAAACCATTATCGGCCTGCTCATGGCCGGATATTGACAATGAAAAATTTCTTCGCCGATTTCCATGTCCATGTCGGCCTCAGCGAACGCGGCCAATGGGTCAAAATCCCCACATCTAACCGCCTGACCCTCCGCAACATCCTCGCCGAAGCAGCCGACCGGAAGGGTTTGCAGATTGTTGGCGTTGTCGACGCCCTCTCGCCGTACGTCCGCGAGGATTTCGCCCTGCTCGCCGCCGAGGGGCTGCTCGCCCTCGACAGCCAGGGCGGCTACCGATACGACGACCGGCTTACCCTTCTGCTCGGGGCGGAAATCGAAACAAGCGAGCCTGACGGCGGCTCCGCTCACACCCTCATTTTCCTGCCGGATATAGAACTTATGGCGGCCTTCTCCTCTACGATGAGCCGGCACATCCGCAACATCCACATGAGCTCTCAGAACGCCCACATGCCCCTGGCCGAGCTTGTGCGCATCGCCGCCCCCTTCGGCGCGCTGATCGTTGTCGCCCACGCCTTCACCCCCCACAAAGGCCTGTACGGCAGCTGCACCACCCGCATGGCCAATATCCTCGGCGAACGGGAAATAGCGGCGATCGCCGCGGTCGAGCTCGGCCTCAGCGCCGACAGTTCCCTCGCCGACCGCATCGGCGAACTTGAATCCTTCACCTTCATCACCAATTCCGACGCCCATTCGCTTGACAAGATCGCCCGCGAATACAACCTCCTCGCAATTGAGGCTGCCTCATATCAGGAGTGCGCCTGGGCGTTCGCCCGTCAGAAGGGCAGGGCGGTGGCCGCCAACTTCGGCCTCGACCCGCGCCTCGGCAAATACCACCGGACCTTCTGCGGCCAATGCGATTACTTCGATCCGGCCGGCGAACCGTTCACCGTCTCATGCCCGCGCTGCGGCAGCGGCAAAATCGTCCGCGGCGTATTCGACCGCATCGACGACATCGCCGACTGGTCCGAGCCCCGCCACCCCGCCCACCGGCCGCCTTACCGCCACCAGGTGCCGCTCAGCTTCATCCCCGGCGTCGGTGGCAAGGCCCTCGGCAAGCTGCTGGCCGCTTTCGGCACCGAAATGAACGTGCTCCACAGCGCCGGCGCCGCAGCGCTCAGACAAGTTGTCGGCGAAAAAGCCGCCGCCGCCATTCTTGCCGCCCGCGCCGGCGAGGCGGCCATCACCGCCGGCGGCGGAGGCACGTACGGCAAACTGGCGAAAAATTAGTGGGACAGAGGGTATAATGAGCCCTAGCCCGGCATACATTTTAGCAGGTGTAGTCGGGAGGAAGGCGCATGCTGGGAAATTTTCGCCAGAATATGAACGAATACTTCCGCGCCAACATCGTCGCCTACTTTTTCATGACCCTGATCTTCGTTATCGGCGTCGCCGTTGGCGCCCTGGCCGTCAAAACGCTGCCGGAAGACCAGAAACTCGAGCTGATGGGTTACCTCAAAATCTTTTTCCAGGGCCTGGTCCAGGGACCGGGCGCTGTCGATGCGCCCGCCCTGTTCGCCACCGTCGCCCTCGGCAGCGTCAAGACCATCGGCCTCATCTGGTTGCTCGGCTTCACGGTCGTCGGCATCCCCTTCGTCCTGTTCATCGTTTTCACCCGCGGCTTTGTCATCGGTTTCACCGTCGGCTTCCTCGTCAACGAATACATAATGAAAGGCCTGGCGTTCGCACTGGCGTCCGTCTTGCCCCACAACTTCTTCGCCGTTCCCGCCCTGCTGGTCGCGGGCGTCGCGGCGACCTCCTTTTCCTTGCTGCTGGTGCGGCGCAGACAGCGGGCCAAGGTCAACCTTCTGTACGAATCGGTGGGCTACACAGTGCTCTGTATGCTGATGCTGGCGCTGATGCTGGCGGCCGCCGTCATCGAAGTCTACATCTCGCCGGTATTCATGAAACTTGTCGCCGGCCTGCTGTTGAAACAGTAGGCCGGGCGCGCCATATACTTAGTCATTGCGCCGCCGAAGCTTGCCAGGCGGTTTCATTTTTTCCTCGGCATTTAATTTACATTGCCGGTAATATTCAAAACCAATTGTGAATAAGTATGATATTAAGTTAAGCAGCGGAAAGAGGTGGGGGAGATGATCGTCGGCATCTCGTGGCGCTGCGTCTCCCGGCGCTTCAAGATTGTTCTCCAGGCGGTGGCTTTGGCGATTATGATTCTGTATGTGCTACCGAAGCTGTTGGGGTTTTTCTGGCAATTTAACCAGTCGATCCCCAAAATACGGGACAACCAAATAATGGAAAAACCATTGCGGGTAATTTCCGAATTTGTGGAGATAATTTAGTTTACGAAAAAAATAAGAAAATCTGTTATTTTCGACAGGAAAAGAAAGGAAAACCGACACCTTATGTTGAATAATAGCACCCACTACTAGATTGCGCGTCGGGACCGGAAATTTTGCCAAGAGAAAAAGGTGATTGGAATGGAAGGTTACGTAAACGAGTTTATTCAATATCTTGCGGTGGAACGGGGGCTGGCCCAAAACACCCTGGAGTCGTACGGCCGCGACCTCCGGCAGTTCCAGACATACCTCCACAACGGACAACTTGACTTCATAAAGGACTCGAGCCGCAGCACCATTCTCGCCTACCTGAACAACCTGCAGACCAAGGGCAGGGCTGTTTCGACAATTTCCCGCAATCTCGCCGCCATCAAATCCTTCTACCAGTATCTCGTGCGGGAGCGCTATCTCGAAAAGGACCCCGCCGCCCATCTTGAGTCGCCCAAGCTCGAGAAAAAGCTGCCCAAGATCCTCACCATCTCCGAGGTGGAGGAACTGCTCAAGCAGCCCAACACCTTCCTGCCCACCGGCCTGAGGGACAAAGCGATGCTGGAGCTCCTCTACGCTACCGGCATCAGGGTTTCCGAGCTCATTTCCCTCAATATCTCCGACATAAACCTGGACATGGGGTACATCAAGTGCTACGGCAAGGGCGCCAAGGAGCGGATCGTGCCACTCGGCTCCATCGCCGCCAAGTGTGTGCAGGAGTACATCGGCAAAGGCCGTCCCAAGCTCGTCCGTACATACGAAGAAGCCGCCCTGTTCGTCAACCACCACGGCAACAGGCTGACCAGACAGGGCTTCTGGAAGATAATCAAGAAATACGCCCAGGAAGCCACCATCAATAAGGAGATCACCCCGCACACTCTGCGGCACTCCTTCGCCACCCACCTGCTGGAAAACGGCGCCGACCTGCGCTCGGTACAGGAAATGCTCGGCCACGCCGACATTTCCACCACCCAGATCTATACCCACGTCACCAAGAACCGCCTCAAAGAAGTGTATGACAAGGCTCACCCCCGCGCATGATAGCATCAAAACCTGAGGTGGAGAGATAGCATTGTTTACACGCATCATCATCGTCGTGATGGACAGTGTCGGCGCGGGCGCGTTGCCCGACGCCGCAGAATACGGTGACCTCGGGGCCGATACCCTGGGTAACATAGCCCGCTGCCACGGCGGGCTTTTTTTGCCGACATTGGCTTCGCTCGGCCTGGGCTGCATAAGGCCGCTGGACGGCGTGGCCCCTGCCCTCCGGCCGCTGGCCAGCTACGGCCGGATGGCCGAAGTTTCCAAAGGCAAAGACACCACCACCGGCCACTGGGAAATGGCCGGCTGCCCGCTTTTCCAGGCCTTTCCCGTCTACCCGCACGGCTTCCCGACTGACGTAGTAGCAAAAATCACCGCTCTTACCGGTAGGCCGGTCATCGGCAACAAAGCCGCCTCCGGCACCGAGATCATCGCCGAACTCGGCGAAGAGCATCTGCGCACAGGCGCGCTGATCGTCTATACTTCTGCCGACAGCGTCCTCCAGATTGCCGCCCACGAAGACGTCGTCCCGGTGGACAAGCTCGGGGCCATTGCCCGCCTGGTGAGGGAAGAGGTCTGCGTAGGCGAACACGCCGTCGGCCGGGTCATCATCCGCCCCTTCGTCGGCGCCCCCGGCCGCTTCGTGCGCACCGCCAACCGCCACGACTTCAGCCTTGTGCCGCCTGCGCCCACCGTCCTCGACCGCCTGCAGGCCGCCGGGCTCATGAGCGTCGGCGTCGGCAAAATCGGCGACATCTTCGCCGGCCGCGGCCTGACTTCCTCATACCCCACCAAGTCCAACGACCACGGCATGGCAACCCTCGAAGCCCTGGTGCGTCAAGAGCGCCGCGCCGGCCTCATCTTCGCCAACCTGGTCGAATTCGACAGCGCCTACGGCCACCGCAACGACTGCCGCGGCTACGCCCGCGCTCTCGAAAGGCTGGACGGGCAGCTCGCCCTCCTCCTGCCGCAGCTTACCGACAGTGACCTGCTGGTCATCACCGCCGACCACGGCTGCGACCCGACGGTCGCCGGCACCGACCACACCCGCGAATACGTTCCGCTTCTCGCCTACGCCCCCGGCCGTTTCGGCCGCGACCTTGGCGTGCGTGCCACCTTCGCCGATCTCGCGGCGACAGTGGCGGAAAATTTCGCCCTTGAGCCTCTGCCCTATGGCATGAGTTTCCTCGGCGAGCTAACGGGGTGACGAATATAATGCGCATCGTCGACATCATCATCGACAAACGCGACGGCCGCGAACTGACCGCCGCGGAAATAGACGAACTTATCGGCTTATACACCGCCGATGGGATACCGGACTACCAGATGGCCGCCTTCCTGATGGCTGTCTTCTTCCGCGGCATGACTGCCGCCGAAACCGCAGCCCTCACGCTCGCCATGGCCAAATCCGGGGCTATGGTCGACCTCGGCGCCGTTCCCGGCGTCAAGGTCGACAAACACAGCACCGGCGGCGTGGCCGACACAACCACCCTCGTGCTCGCGCCCCTGGTGGCGGCGGCCGGTGTCCCGGTGGCGAAAATGTCCGGCCGCGGGCTAGGCTTCTCCGGCGGCACCATCGACAAACTCGAGGCCATCCCCGGTTTCCGCACCGCCCTAAGCAGCGAGGAATTCCTTGCCAACCTCGGTCGCATCGGCGTGGCCATCACCGGCCAGACTGAGGGCATCGCCCCCGCCGACGGCAAGCTTTACGCCCTCCGCGACGTTACCGCCACCATCGAAAGCATACCCCTCATCGCCTCGTCGATCATGAGCAAAAAGATCGCCGCCGGCGCCGATAAAATCCTCCTTGACGTCAAAACCGGCAGCGGCGCCTTCATGAAGACGCCTGAGCAGGCCTTCCGGCTCGCGGAGACGATGGTCGGCATCGGGTCGCTGGTAGGCCGCGAAACCATGGCCGTCATCTCGACCATGCACGAGCCCCTCGGCCTGGCGGTCGGCAACAGCCTGGAGGTCGCCGAGGCCATCGATATCCTGGCCGGCACCGGCGGCTCCCCCGAACTGCGCGAAGTCTGCCTGACCCTCGGAGCCCACATGCTCGTGATGGCCGGAAAGTCAGCCGATTTTGCCGCCGGCTACAGCGAACTCGCCGCGCTGCTCGACAGCAAGGCGGGTCTGGCGAAATTCGCCGCCCTCGTGGCCGCCCAGGGCGGCAACCCCGACATCATCGCCAACCGCGCCCTCCTGCCGCTGGCCGCCGTCCGCCACACCGTCGCCTGCCCGGCGGACGGCTTCGTGCACTCCATCGACGCCGCCCGCATCGGCTACGCCGCCATGATCCTCGGCGCCGGCCGCGAGTACAAGGGCCAGCAGATCGACCTCGGCGCAGGGCTCATCATGCACTGCCGCATCGGCGACACACTGGCGAAAGGCCAGCCGCTCGCCACTCTCTACACCGCCGAACCCGCCAAGCTCACGACCGCTGCGGACGCCGTTGCCGCCGCCGTCGCCATCGGGCTGGAAAAAGCCGCCAGACCGAAGCTCATCCTCGGCGCAGTTACCGCCGCCGGCATCGACCTGGGCTAAGACAAAACTAACAGCGCGTACCGAAGCCGTCGCCCGATAGCGGCGGCTTTTCTGTTGCCCGGTAAGGAAAAGGCGCGCGATAATCCGCGGCCATCCGGTTATCCTAAAAGGGGAATAGGATTGTCGTGCACCAAGTAAAAAACGCAGACAACTGCCGGAGGCTAAACGGCATGTCCCCAAGGCGGTCGGGCCAGGCTATCCTCAAAGGCACGCTCGTACTCACGGCGGCCGGCATAATCGTGAAAATCATCGGGTCGCTCAACTGGGTCATCCTCTCGCGCGTCCTCGGCGGCGAGGGAATGGGGCTGTACCAGATGGCCTACCCGATATACCTGCTGGCGCTGAGCGTCTCCTCCGCCGGCATCCCCGTGGCCGTGTCGATCATCACCGCCGAACGCGTCGCCGCGCTGGACTACCGGGGAGCGAGACGCGTTTTCCGGGTTGCGGCCTGGCTGCTGGCGGCGACCGGCGCCCTCTTCAGCCTGCTGATGTATTTCGGCGCCTCCTGGCTGGTCGAGGAGCGCTACATCCGCGACGCCAGGGCCTACTACTCGCTCGTTGCCCTCTCGCCCGCGATCTTCCTCGTTACCCTTCTCGCCGCCTTTCGCGGCTATCTTCAGGGCTGGCGGCTAATGACCCCCACCGCCCTGTCCCAGGTCGGCGAACAACTGCTCAGAGTCGTCACCATGCTGGTCTTCGCCACCTTCCTCGCGCCCAGGGGCGTTGAATACGCCGCTGCCGGCGCCACATTCGGGGCGGCTCCCGGGGCGCTTGCCGGCCTGCTGGTCATGCTCTTCTTCTGCTGGCGGCACCGTGTGCGGCTGTCGCGGGATGCGGCCGCGCCAAGCCCTGCACCGGTCACTCCGGCAGCCGGGATAATACGCCGCATCCTCGGCCTGTCGCTGCCGATATCCGCCGCCAGCATCATGCTGCCCGTAGTCGCCAACCTCGATCTGCTCATCGTGCCCCGGAGGCTGGAGGCGGCCGGCTACTCCGTGGCGGCCGCGACGGAACAGTTCGGCTACCTTACCGGCATGGCCGTGCCGCTCGCCGGCCTCGCCACCGTTCTGACCGGCGCCCTCGCCACCAGCATCGTCCCGGCGATCTCCGAAGCCTGCGCCCGCGGCGACCGCGAGCGGCTGTATAGGCGCACCGCCGCAGGTTTCCGTCTCGCCAACCTCATCACCTTACCGGCCGCCGTGGGCGTCTATATCCTTGCCGAGCCGCTTACCGCCATGCTCTATCACGCCCCTGAAGCTGCGCCGGCGGTCGAAACACTCGCCTGCAGCATCTTCTTCCTCGGCATCCACCAGGTATCAACCGCGATCCTCCAGGGCATGGGGCGCACCATCATCCCCGCAGCGAGCATGCTTCTCGCAGCCGCCGTCAAGGTCGGCCTGAACTGGACGCTGACCGCCGTACCCAGCCTGGGTATCACCGGCGCCGCCTGGGCCACCGTTGCCGACACCGTCCTGGCGGCGCTGCTCAACATGTACTTTATCAGGCGGCACACCGGCTTCAGCCTTGATCGCGGGGCGCTGCTCAAAAGTGCCTTTTCGGCCGCGGTCATGGGTGCGGCCGTATTCGGCGCCTACCGTTTCATAGCCGCGGCGGCCCATAGCAACACACTCGCCACCGCGGTCGCCATCGGCTTCGGCATCGGCGTTTACGGCCTCTCAATGCTGTCAGTCGGGGGGATCAAGGCCAGGGACATAAAGATGGTGCCGCTGGCCGGCGAATTTATGCTGAAAATTCTCGTTGCCTTCCGCCTGCTGAAGCACAATAGCGCCGGCTGACGGCGACCGATGCTTTCAATTACCAAGTGTAAGCGCTTTTTCTCCTGGACACGCTAAAAACAAAAGCGGAAAAGGGGTGTTCATTCAATGAGGCGACTGCGCCCTGCGGCCCTTTTGATCCTCCTGCTGTTCTTCGTTGCCATCATCCTCGCGCCATCTCTGGCGGCGGCCGCTCCCGCGCCCAAGGCTCCGGTCCGTGCTCCGCTGGAAACCACGGCGGCATCGGCCATCCTTATGGACGGCAACGGCAACATTCTCTACGAGAAAGACCCCCACAAACAACTGCCGCCGGCGAGCGTAACCAAAGTCATGACCTTATTGTTAGCTATCGAAGCCATCGAGCAAGGGCGTCTTAAACTCTCCGACCAGATTTACACAAGCGAAAACGCCTGGCGGCAGGGAGGCTCGCAGATCTGGTTAGAGCCCGGTGAAGCCATGGCGGCCAAAGAAATCCTCACCGCCGTGGCGGTCGTGAGCGCCAACGACGCGGCCGTCGCCCTGATGGAACACATCTACGGCAGCGAGTCGGCCGCCGTCGACGCCATGAACCGCCGGGCCGAGGAACTCGGCCTCCAGAACACCCGCTTCATCAACGTCAACGGCCTGCCGGCCGCCGGCCATTACATGAGTGCGCACGACACCGCCGTCATCGCCGCCGCCGCCGTCAAGCACCCTCTCTACATGGAACTATGCGGCATCAAGGAATACTGGCTGCGGGACGGCAAGAACTGGCTGGTGAACACCAACAAGCTGCTATGGTGGTATAAAGGCGGCGACGGCCTCAAAACCGGCTGGACGGAAGACGCAAAATACTGCTTCGCCGGCACCGCCAAACGCGACAACCTCCGCCTGATCGCCGTCGTCTTCGCCACCCCCGAGCCACGGTCTCATCTGCGCGAAAGCATGAAGATCATGGACTGGGGCTTCGCAAACTATGCCGCTGTGCCGGTCGTCGACAAGGGAGCGGTCGTCGAGCGGCTTAGGGTCAGCAAAGGAACGGAGCGCGAAGTGCCCCTGGTGGCCAAAGACGACCTCAATCTCACGTTGCCCAAAGGACAGCAGAAAAATCTCCAGAAGAAGGTCCTCAGCGACGGCAGCCTTAAGGCGCCGGTGGAGGCTGGGCAGAAATGCGGCGAACTGGTCGTGCTGAAAGACGGCAAAGAGATCGGCAAGGTCGATCTTGTCGCCGAAAAAGCGGTTGCCAAAGCCGGTTTCTTCCGTATAATGCATGATATGATCGGCACCCTATTCAGTTTGACTAAATAATCCCCGATGCGGGCCAAGAGCCCGCTTCTTTTTTTTGTAACCTCCCGCTGCGGCAAAGTCGCAACTCTAGCAGGAAAAATTTTCCTTATGGCGAAATATAAATATAAATGTGGGCATGCGGGAGGTAGTAAATTGAATATCAGCACTCAAGTCAAACAAGGCATCCTCGTAGTAAGGGTAGAAGGAGAACTCGATATGCACGTGGCCGACGAGTTCCGGCAGAAGATCGACGAAGCACTCGAGACTGACGGCGTCCGCCACGTTATCCTCAGTCTCAAAGGGGTCACCTTTGTCGACAGCTCGGGACTGGGCGCCATCCTCGGCCGCTATAAGAAGATCAACGCCAACGGCGGCCTGCTGCTGGCGGCCAACATCAGGCCCCAGGTAGCGAGGGTATTCGAACTGTCGGGGCTGCTGAAGATAATCAGGACGTTCGGCACTGAGGCCGAAGCCCTGAATAGTCTGTGAGGAGGACAACCATGGCGAGCAAGAACAACATAAAAATGACGTTCCCCAGCAGCAGCGAAAACGTCGGCATAGCCCGGGTAACCGCCGCCGCCTTTGCCGCGCAGCTCGACCTCACCCTAAACGATATCGAGGAAATAAAAGTCGCCGTATCGGAAGCGATAACCAACGCCGTCATCCACGGCTACGGGGACAAAGAGGGCGAGATCGAATTCACCCTCGCGCTCGACGGCGACCGGCTGGAGTTCATCGTTACCGACCGCGGCAAAGGCATCGCCGACGTCGAGCAAGCCAGGCAGCCGTCCTTCTCCACCGACCCCGAGCGGATGGGTCTGGGGTTTGTTTTTATGGAATCGTTCATGGACGAACTGATCGTTGAATCCGCCGTCGACAAAGGCACGACCGTCACGATGGTAAAAAGAGTAGCCGCCCCGCCGGCTCATTAGGCAGGCGCCTATGCTTGGCGACGAGGAAATCGGCGTGTTGCTGGCTAAGGCCCGGGAAGGCAGCAGCAACGCCAAAGAACAGATCATCGAAAGAAACCTCAACCTTGTACGCAGCATCGTCCATCGCTTCACCGGCCGCGGGTACGAATGGGACGATCTCTTCCAGATAGGCTGCATCGGACTGATCAAAGCGATCGAGCGCTTCGACCCGGTCTTCAGCGTCAAATTTTCCACCTACGCCGTGCCGATGATAATCGGCGAAATCCGCCGCTTCATCCGCGACGACAGCCCGGTCAAGGTCAGCCGGCCGCTCAAAGAACTCGCCTACCGGGTCCACCGGGCCCAGGAGAAACTGCAGGGCAGCCTTGGCCGCGAACCGACGATCGGCGAGGTTGCCGAAGAACTTACCCTTTCTCCCCAGGAAATCGCCGAAGCCCTCGAAGCCGTTCAGCCGCTTGCGTCGCTCTACGACCAGACATACTTCGAAGACGGCGACCCCCTCCACCGCATGGATCAGATCGGGTGCGACCCCGGCCACGACGTCGCCGCCATCGACAACCTTGCGCTGAGGGAAATACTGTCCCGATTGCCGCCGCGCGAGCGTCTGGTCATCAAACTGAGATTCTTCGAAGACAAAACCCAGACGGAAATAGCCCGCCTCATCGGCCTCTCCCAGGTGCAGGTGTCGCGGATAGAAAAACAGGCACTACGATTAATAAAAGATTATCTTCAGACCTCCTGATCTTCGGGGTCTTATTTTTTTTTGCCGGCTGCGGCATACTAACGGCAGAGGTGAAGAAGATGATTAGCGCCAAGCGCTGGTGGGTCGCCCTGCTGATGGTGTCACTGCTCACAGCCGGGGGCGTGGCCGCCTGGGTATACTACATTCATCCTTCCCCCAGGGCACCCGTGCGGGCCCGCCAGGTCATGGCGGCGGAATCTGACGCTTTTAACGCCCGCGTGTCCCTAAACCAACAAACATTGTGGCATAAAACGGCGAAATCGGCGCAGACTATGAACCGTAGCACACAATCAATAAGCAAGGAGGCAAAATAATGGGTGTCGTAAAAGTCATTGAACTCGTCGGCACTTCCCGCCAGAACTGGACTGACGCCGTCGATAACGCCGTCGGAGAGGCGTCGAAAACCATCGACGACATACTGGGCGTCGAAGTGACAAATTTCACCGCCAATATCGACAACGGCCGCATCGCCGAATACAAAGCCGACGTCAAGATCGCTTTCCACGTCCACTAACCGCATACCTGAAGGGTGCCGCAAGGCACCCTTTCGTTTTTGCGGCGCGCATTAATTAGCCGGTTGTCGGCAAGAATAAAGGCGGAGGTGGGCGAAGTGTCCGTCAGCGACGGCAGGCAGGGACAACAGGAATTTCAGAAATGGTACCAGGCCCGATACAATCAGGTCAAGCCCAAGCCGCCCATTTTGAAAAACGCCTTATGGGCCTTTATAGTAGGCGGTCTTATTTGTACTCTCGGGCAGGTCATCCAGACCTACTTCGTTGGACTCGGCCTATCACAAAAAGAAGCTGCGGGGCCTACATCGGCGGTGCTGATCTTTCTGTCGGCCCTTTTCACCGGGCTCGGTATCTACGATGAACTTGGCCGCAGGGCTGGCGCCGGTTCCATCGTTCCCATCACCGGCTTCGCCAACTCCATCGTCGCACCCGCCATGGAGTACAAGCGCGAAGGCTACGTATTTGGCGTCGGGGCAAAAATGTTCCTCATCGCCGGTCCGGTCATCGTCTACGGCCTCGTCACGGCGGTGGGCATCGGCCTGATATACTGGGCATTCCGATAGGGAGGTCAGCCATTGAACAAAAAAAGCGGCAAGCAGACGATCGCCTACGCCGCCCCGCCTGTACTGGCAGCCGCGGCCACCATCGCCGGGCCGATGGAAGGGGAGGGGCTGCTGAACGGACAGTACGACCGGGTCCTGGAAGACAACCTTTCCGGACAGAAAAGCTGGGAAAAGACCGAATCCTTCATGCTCGAATGGGCTTTGAGAACGGCGGTCAGCAGGACAGGAGGCGCACTCGATGACATCGATTTCATCCTCGCCGGCGACCTCCTCAATCAGCTCATATCCGCCCATTTCGCGGCCCGCAGCCTCGGTCGCCCGTTCCTTGGCCTGTACGGCGCCTGCTCGACCATGGCCGAGAGTATGCTGCTCGGGGCGGTGCTCATCGACGGCGGCTTTGCCGCCAGAGTAGCGGCGGCCGTATCCAGCCATCACGACGCCGCCGAGCGCCAGTACCGTTATCCGACCGAGCTGGGCGTGCAGCGCCCGCCGCTCGCGCAGTGGACGGTCACCGGCGCCGGAGCGGTCGTGCTGGCCCAGGACGGCGAAGGGCCGAAGTTGACCGCAGCCACTATCGGCAAGGTAGTGGACTCCGGACTAAAAGATCCCAACGCCATGGGGCCGGCCATGACCCCGGCCGCCGCCGACACGCTCTGGCAGCATCTTCAGGATACCGGCAGGCAGCCGAATTACTACGACATCATCCTGACCGGCGATCTCGGCCAGGTGGGCAAAACGCTGCTCATCCAGCTCATGCAGGAAAAGGGTGTCGACATCGCCGCCAACTATGAGGATTGCGGACTGATGATTTACCGGGAGGATCAGGACCCGCACGCCGGCGCCAGCGGGTGCGCCAGTTCGGCGCTCGTCCTGTGCGGACACGTCTTCCCGCTGCTCGTCGCCGGACGGCTCAAACGCATCCTGCTTATCGGCACAGGCAGCCTCCACAGCCCCACCTCATACCAGCAGAAGGAATCGCTCCCCGCCATCGCCCATGCCGTGGCCATCGAAGCGTAGAGGAGGAAAGACTTTGCAGGCATATATAATGGCCTTCGTCATCGGCGGCCTGATCTGCGTCATCGGCCAGCTCCTGATGGATCTCACCCCGCTGACGCCCGCCCATGTCCTTGTCCTGTTCGTCGTGCTCGGCGGCATAATGAGCGGCCTGGGCTTGTATCAACCTCTCGTCGACATGGGGGGAGCGGGTGCGACCGTGCCGTTGCCTGGCTTTGGGCACGCGCTGGTCAGCGGCACCATCGAAGAAGTAAACAAATCCGGCTTAGCGGGCGTTTTCAGCGGCGCCCTCAAAGCATCCGCCTTCGGGATAACGGCCGCCGTGGTCTTCGGACTGCTGGCCGCCGTGACATTTAATCCCAGGGGATAGGGGGGAAGCTGATGCTCGCCGTCGATCTTGTAGGTTTAATACTCACCGTCTGCCTCACCGGGCTGCGCTACCCTCACTGCGTCCTCGGCGCGGCCATCATCCACGACCTGGGATCCATCCTCACGGCTCTCTTTTTTCAGGGGCGCGTAGATGCCGTCATCGCCGCCGGCGCGTTCGGCACTACAGCCGTCAGCGGCGTAAAGGCCGGTGCGCCGGCAGTAGCGGTGGCGCTCGGCGGGCCGCTGGCCAACTACCTTGTCGGCGCCAGCCTCGGCGGTGCGGCATGGGAAAAAACCTCCTGCCTGCTTAACCCCGGGGCGGCGCTCAAACACCCCTTCGCAGTCGTGAATCTGCGGCTGGCCATCCTGTCGGCCGCCGCCGCCCTCTGGCAGCTTATCTGATTACGGGGAGATGCACTGATGAGAAATACGGCACGGAGGTCCGGCAGCCAGTACGGACGCCGCCGCGATGAAGAGTACGGCCGCGATGAAGGCGACCAGAAACAGAGCGAAAGCCGCGGCCCAAACACCGACAGCCTCATAGCCGACATGGCCAAAGGCTTCGTCGAAGCACAGGCCAAGATAACCGGCGCGCCTGACAGCGGCCCTAATCAGGAAATGTTAGCCATGCTCGAAAAAATCAGCCGTCAACTGTCGCAGCTGCAGAACGTGCCGGCGGGCGGACCGCAAACCGGCGGGCAGCAGCAGGGGGGGCAGCAGACGCAAGGAGCCGGCCAGGGAAATGAAGGCCGCCAGGAGGAACTAGGCGCGCTATTCAGCCGGCTGCTGGCCGAAAACAAACCGGACGGGCAGCAAAGCGGCGGGTCCCGGCAGGGCGCCGGCACTCAGCAGCGAGCCGGTGGCGCACAGCAGGACGGCGGTAACCGGCAACAGGCGGGTCAACAAAACGGCACCCAGACAGGCGGGCAGTCGGCCGGCGGCGAGAAAGCCACTTCGGCGCAGACGGCCGCCCAGGCGCTCGCCCAGGCCCAGTACGAGCTTGCCAACGAACTTGAAGCCAGCCTGACAAAACTCAAACAAGTCATCAGCGAGAGCGAAAAACTGGCCGACAAAATCAGCAACCTGCTCGGTCAGGAAAATAGCTCCCGCCAGACATGAGGTGGAATTATTGACAGATAAAGTCAGAGTAATAATCGTCACCGACGGCGACCGCTGCGCCCAGCACGCCGTGGAAAGCATTGCCGCCGATCTGGGATTGCGGTGCATATCCGCCTCAGGCGGCAACCCGACGCCGATCAGCGGCCGCGAGATCGTGGACCTGGTCAAAACCGTTCCCCACGACCCGGTGCTGGTCATGTTCGACGACCGTGGCCGCCGCGACAAAGGCAAGGGCGAAACGGCCATGGAATACGTCGCTTCCCACCCGGACATAGAGGTGCTCGGGGCGGTGGCGGTTGCCTCCAACACCACCGGCATCCAGGGTGTTGCCGCCGACGCCTGTATCAGCGGCGAAGGGCAGGTGGTGGACAACGCCGTCGATAAATACGGCCAGGAGAAAGTGGCCGGCCGCGACCGGACGATCGTCAACGGCGACACCGTCGACGTACTCAACGATGTTGACGTCCCGGTCATTATCGGCGTCGGCGATATCGGCAAGATGGACAAGGCTGACGACATCCGCCGCGGGGCGCCGGTCACCCGCAAAGCCATCGAGGAGATATTGAAACGGAGTGGCGTCAGCAATGCAAGCAGCACGTAAAATAGACAGCGACATCGACAAAAACATCAACTACCTCAAAGACCTCCTCGGCGTCGGCGAAACATACGATATCGTCTTCCGCGAGTTCAAGATCGGGCGGCGGCGGGCGGCCACCTTCTCCATCAACGGCATGACCAACGACGTCGTCCTCACCAACGTCTACCAGGCTGTCATGACCTGCCACCCCGAAGAACTGAGCATCAACACCCTCAACAAAGTTTTCTACCAGCGACTGCCCCATTCCCAGGTCAAACTCCTCGACAACATGAACGACAGTCTTGTCAGCATGCTGTCGGGCGAGATGCTGCTGTTCATCGAAGGCGAGGAGCAGGTCATCGTCGTCGACGCCCGTGCCTACCCCGTGCGCATGCCGTCGGAATCCAACATCGAAAAAGTGACCAGAGGCTCGCGCGACTCGTTCGTCGAAACCATCCCCTTCAACACCGCCCTCATCCGCCGCCGTCTCCGCGACGCCAACCTCCGCTTCGAAATCGTCAAAATAGGTGCCCGCTCCAAAACCGACGTCGCCATCTGCTACATCAAGGACATCACCAACCCCGGATTAGTGGAAACAGTCAAGAAAAGGCTCAACGACATCGCCATCGATGGCGTGCCGATGGCGGAAAAAGCGGTCGAGGAATTCATCACCCTCGGCAGTAAATGGAACCCCCTGCCCAAGGTCCGCTACACCGAACGCCCCGACGTCGCCGCCGTGCACCTCCTCGAAGGCCATATCTGCCTCGTCGTGGACACCTCGCCGAGCATCCTCATCCTGCCCACCACCTTCTGGCACCATGTCCAGCATGTCGAGGAATTCCGCCAGAACATGACCGCCGGCACCTTCCTGCGCCTGGTTCGCTTGGGGGCGGTGCTGCTGTCGCTGTTGCTGCCTCCTCTGTGGCTCGCCTTCGCCCTCCAGCCGCGGCTGCTGCCGGAAACGCTCGCCTTCCTCGGGCCGCGCGATCCGGGCATCATCCCCCTTGGCTTCCAGTTCCTCCTGGCCGAATTCGGCGTCGAAATGGTGCGGATGGCCACCGTCCACGTCCCCTCGGCCCAGTCCACCGCCCTCGGCTTCATCGGCGCCTTCATGCTCGGCGAATACGCCAGCCGCGTCGGCCTGTTCGGCAATGAAGCAATCTTCTACATCGCCGTCGCCACTGTCGGCACCTTCGCCACCCCCAGCTTCGAACTGGCCATGGCCGTCAGGCTGTTTCGCATCTTCCTCCTGGCGCTCGTCATCGTCTTCAAGCTGCCCGGCCTGCTCGCCGGCCTTGCCTTCGTCCTGCTGGTCACCGCGATGACCAAATCCTTCGGCGTACCCTACCTGTGGCCGGCCGTGCCTTTCAACTACAAAGCCATGAAAGATGTCATCTTCCGGCTGCCGCTCCCCAGCAAGCTGCTCAGGCCGGCGGTACTAAAGCCCCAGGACCCCGACCGCCTCGAAGACAACCGGCAAGGGAAACAGGGCGGCCCGAAAAAAAACAACGAGGATAAAAAATGAAAAAACCCGCCGCCGGCGGGTTTTTTCATTTGCCGCGATAATACTCACGAATCTTGCCCAAACTCTCGTTCAGACTTGTCACCTGTTCCTCGGCCGCACCCTGGCTCTCGGCGTTGACGGCATCCTTAAGCTGCTTCACGTGGGCGTGGGTGATCGTCACCGGCCCGAGCACTCCCAGTTGCTCCATCGTCGGTTTGGCGTTGTTCCAGGTATCCTCAAGTCCCTTGACCTTCGACGCCGCTTTGCTCCAGTTCTTGTCCGCCACATAAAAGCTCACGCTGCGGACGGCGTTGCCGACTGCGACCAGATCGGCGACGGGGGACAGCTTATACGACTTGCCGATGTCGCTCACGCCGCCCATGAACTTGTTCAGATTCTCGTAAGACGCCGTTACCTTCTTGTCCATCACGCTTGTCACCAGCTTGCCGACCGCTTCGTCGGCTTCCTTAACGCCCTTCTTGTCGCCCACCGCCTCCTTGGTCTGCTGCCAGACGGACTGGAGATTATAGAGCCCCGCCTCTGCCTGTTGCCAGTTCTCCTTGTTGATTCCCTCAAATACCGTGCCGGCGATCGCCTCAAGATCGTAAAGCAGGGCGGGGGCCGAGACGAACCGTTCCATCACGGGCGGGTTGGGTTTGGCGTCCCCCGGTTTTCCGGCCGGCCCGATCTCCGGTTTCTTCGCCGGCTCCATGAGGCCGCAACCGGCCAGAATGGCGACGGCGAAAACCACGGCAGCAATCCCCGCTGTGAACATCTTGTAATGCCGCAAAAGCAACCCTCCTTTTGCCCATAGCATGTACGCCGGTCGGAGACTTTATTCTTCCCGGGGGGATATTGACACCGCCCGGCGTATATACTAAAATGAAACCAATTAAATACCCGTGTTGTATAGAGGTGCGGGCTATTATCAGTACCTGGGGCGAGCTTGCCGAAGCGATGAGCCGCAGGGAAAGGAATACCCGCCGAAGCCGGTGTTTTTGGGCAGAAAACTCGGCTGGGCTTGTGGCTGAACAAGCACAAGACTGTCATCCGGCGTATCCGCGCCGGGTGGAGCGCTATCTCACCGGCAAGAAAGTCTTTCTTTAGAAGACGCGCGGTTGTGAGGTAGCTTGCAACCGCTTTTGTATTTTGTATCCGCCAATTCCGTCAACACCGAAAGGAGAATCCCCATGAACCTTCACGGCACCATGCGCATTAACGAGGCCGGCCATCTTGAAATCGGCGGCTGCGACACGGTGGACCTGGCCCGCCAGTTCGGCACCCCCCTCTACGTCATGGACGAAGCCCTGCTTCGCGAGAATTGCCGCGCCTATGTCGAATCCTTCCAAAAACACTACCCGAACTCGGAAGTTATATACGCCAGCAAAGTCTTCTCCACCATGGCCATGTGCCGGCTGGTGGCCGAAGAGGACATGGGTCTCGACGTCGTCTCCGGCGGCGAACTCTACACCGCGCTGGCCAGCGGTTTCTCGCCCGGCCGCATCTACTTCCACGGCAACAACAAATCGCCCGAGGAACTGGAAATGGCCCTTGAGGCCCGCGTCGGCCGCTACGTCGTCGACAACTTCGGCGAGATGGATATCCTCAACGAACTCGCCCGTCAGCGCAAAACCAAAGCCAAAATCCTCATCAGGGTATCGCCGGGCATCGACGCCCACACCCACCATTACATCAAAACCGGCATGATCGACTCCAAATTCGGCCTCGCCATCGCCAACGGCCAGGCGCTGATGGGCGTCGAAAAGGCGCTTGGCATGAAAAACCTCGAATTCAAAGGCATCCATTGCCACATCGGCTCGCAGATCTTCGACCTCAACTCGTACAAAGAAGCGGCCGCCACCATGATGGCCTTCGTCAAAGAGATCAAAACCAAAACCGGCTACGCCTGCGAAGAACTCAACCTCGGCGGCGGCCTGGGCATCTACTACACCGAAGGCGACGCTCCCCAGCCGATCGGCGAACTCGTCGCCCTCATGACCAAAACGGTGCGCGAGATGGCAGCCGCCCACAACCTGCCCCTGCCCAAAATCATCGTCGAACCCGGCCGGTCGATCGTCGGCGAAGCGGGCGTCACCCTCTACACCGTCGGCTCGGTCAAAGACATTCCGGGGATCCGCAAATACGTGGCCGTCGACGGCGGCATGACAGACAACCCGCGTCCCGCCCTTTACCAGGCCAAATACGAGGCCGCCCTCGCCAACAAAATGAACGTCCCCGGCGAAGAGACCGTCTCCATCGCCGGCAAATGCTGCGAATCGGGCGACATGCTCATATGGGACATTGAGCTGCCGCCGGCCGTCCCCGGCGACATCCTCGCCGTATCCTCCACCGGCGCTTACAACTACTCCATGGCCAGCAACTACAACCGCAACCGCCGCCCGGCCGTTGTCTTCGCCAGCGGCGGCAAGGCCGAACTGGTCATAAGGCGGGAAAGCTACGAAGACCTCCTCCGCAACGACATTGTGCCGGAACGGATGCAGAACAAAGTCGCCTGCCTGGCCTAAAAATCATCTGCCATTCGGGACCCGGCCTGTGTCGGGTCCTCATATTTTGCATCGGCGCGATTTTCTAGTATAATTTAAAAGTGAAGTTTTCAAGCGGGGGAGAGCGCCATGAACAACGACCCTGCTGCGCTGCTCGCCGGCCATCCCCAGGAGCAGCTTCTGGCAGATATCGGCAGGCACGCCGCCGCAGCCGGCTTTCCGGTCGCGGCCGTGGGCGGGTTTGTCCGCGACCTGCTGCTGGGCATAATAAGTCAGGACATCGACATCGTCGTCGAAGGCGACGCCATCGCCTGCGCCCGCCTGCTGGCCGGTCGCCTGGGCGGCGCCGTGACCAAAACCTCCCGCTTCGGCACCGCCGTCCTGATGGCGGGCGACACCCGCATCGACCTGGCGATGGCCCGGACCGAGCGCTACCCCCACCCCGGCGCGCTGCCGGAAGTCAGCCCCGGCAAACTAGCCGACGACCTGTGGCGGCGCGACTTCACCGTCAACGCCATCGCCCTCGGCCTCGGCCCGGACTGCTTCGGCAGTCTGATCGACACCGTAGGGGGGAGGGAGGACCTCCGCGAAGGATCCATCCGTATCCTCCACCCCGGCAGCTTCAGCGACGACCCTACCCGGATGCTGCGCGCCATCCGCCTTGCGCATCGCTTGCGTTTTACCCTTGCCGCCGCCACCGCCGATTGCCTGCGGGAAGCCGTCCGCGGCCGTTATTGGCTGACTGTAGGCTCCCACCGCCTTGGCCGGGAAATCCGGTTGCTCTTTCGGGAAAACGACTGGCCGGGGCTTTGCCGCAGCCTCGATAACTGGGGGATGTTCAGCCCCCTCTTCGCCACCGCTCTGACGGCCGCGAAGCTCTCCGCCCTGGAGAGCATCGACGCAGCCGCCGGCTGCCTGGGGCGCTGCGGCCTGGCCTTCGAACGCACGGCGGTCGCTGCCCTGATAATCGGCGGCCGCGCCGGCTACTGGCTCCAGTGCGAAAGCGAATGCGACCCGCCGGGCAGGCTGTCCGCCATCCGCAAACTGCTCGCCGGGCCGGGCGCAGATGCTTGCCTGCATGGCGCGCTCACAGATATTCCCCCGGCGATGCTTGCCTATCTATGGATAATATGCCAAAATGAAGAGGAACGGTTACGACTGCAAACATCACTGGCCGGAATGCACTTGCCCCGTGAGCGGGGCGGCAATTCTCGGCCAGGACACGGCTGAGCCGTATAAGGAGGATAATTAGTGTTTGGCTTTGACCCCGACATGGTATTCCGCATCCCCGCCCTGCTCATAGCCCTCACCGTGCACGAATACGCCCACGCCCGCGCCGCCGTTTCCCTTGGCGACCCTACGCCGCGTTACGCCGGCCGGTTGACGCTCAACCCCATTCCCCACCTCGACCCCATCGGCCTTATCATGCTGTGGCTGTTCAGCTTCGGCTGGGCCAAGCCCGTCCCCATCAACCCCTTCAACCTCAGAAACGGCCGCTGGGGCATCCTGAGCGTCTCGCTGGCCGGACCGGGAGCCAACCTCGCCATGGCGTTCGTCAGCGCCCTCGTTTTCAGCATCGTCGCCAAGCTGCACCTCGGCAACCCCGAAATATTCAAGGTAATCCAGTGGACCTTCACCTACAATCTTATCCTGGCGGTCTTCAACCTCATTCCCGTGCCGCCGCTGGACGGCTCGCAGATAATCTCCAGCTTTCTGCCGCCGCGCCAGGCCGACGCCTTCGAACGCATCGCCCCCTACGGGCCCTTCATCCTCATGGCGCTCGTCTACCTCAAAATCATCGGCGCGGTCATCTACCCCGTCCAAGCCTTCCTCAGCAGTGTCATTACCGCCATCGTAGCGTTTATCGTATAGGAGGAACTAAGAAACCATGAGCAAAGGTCGTATCTTCAGCGGCATGCAGCCGTCCGGCAAATTCCACCTCGGCAACTACCTCGGGGCATTGGAAAACTGGGTAAAACTCCAGTACGACTACGACTGCGTCTTCAGCATCGTCGACTGGCACGCCCTCACCTCGATGTACGAGGACACCAGCAAAATCCCCGAATACATACACGAAATGGCCCTCGACTGGCTCAGCGGCGGCCTCGACCCCGAGCGCAACATCATCTTCGTCCAGTCCCACGTCAAAGAACACGCCGAACTCCACCTGCTGCTCTCCATGATGACTCCGCTATCCTGGCTGGAGAGGGTGCCCAGCTATAAGGACAAGCTCCAGCAGCTCGGCGCGATGGGCAAAGAGATCAACACCTACGGCTTCCTCGGCTATCCGGAACTTATGACCGCCGACATTATCCTCTACAAAGCCGACACCGTGCCCGTCGGCGAAGACCAGATCCCCCACGTCGAACTCTCGCGGGAAATCGTCCGCCGCTTCAACGGTATGTACGGTCCTGTCTTTCCCGAGCCGATGCACAAACTCAGCCAAGCGTCCGTGCTGCCCGGCATCGACGGCCGCAAGATGAGCAAATCCTATGGCAACGAGATACCCTATGCCGCACCCCCGGAAGAACTCAAAGCCAGGGTGAGGATGATGATCACCGATCCGCAGCGTGTCAAGAAAACAGACGCCGGCGACCCCGCCGTCTGTACCGTCTACACCTTCCACAAACTCTTCAACAAAGAAGAACTCGAAGACATTGGCGGCAAATGCCGCACCGCCTGCATCGGCTGCGTCGACTGCAAAAAACTCCTTGCCGAGCGGATGTCCGCCAGCCTGGCCGATATCCATGCCCGGCGGTCCGCCCTCGAAGCCAACCCGGGCCGGGTCAGGGAAATCCTTGTCCACGGCGCCGAACGGGCTCGCAAGGTCGCCGCCGCCACCATGGAGGAAGTCCGCGCCGCCATGCGGCTGTAAACCATGAGCACCGCCGAATACAAGGTCAGGCTCGAAGCCTTCGAAGGCCCGCTGGCGCTGCTCATGCACCTCATCGACAAAAACCAGGTCGATATATACGACATCCCCATCGCCGTCGTCACCGAACAATACCTCGACTACATCCGGGCCATGGAACACTTCAACATCGACGTCGCCAGCGAATTCCTCGTCATGGCCGCCACCCTGCTGCAGATAAAATCGCGCATGCTCCTTCCCAAACCGCCGGCCGCCGAGCAACTGGCCGAAGAGGTAGACCCGCGCCAGGAACTCGTGCAGCGGCTGCTGGAATACAGGCGATTCAAACAGGCCGCCGCCGACCTCGAAGAAATGCTGCGCAAGCGCGAACAGTTCATCGCCCGGCCGCCCGGCTACTTCGCCACCAAGATCGTCCTACCCGAGGGCCTCAAGATCGACGACCTCATCGAAGCCTTCGCCGCCGTTTGGGAAAGCGCCGTCGACGAATTTGCCTTCATCGCCCGCGAGGAAATCAGCGTCCAGGACAAAATGCAGGACATCCTCCTGCTCCTCCGCAAACAGGGCGGCCGGCTGGAATTCGCCCAAACCATCATCCGCAGCGGTTCCCGCACCGAAATGGTGACAGCCTTCCTGGCGCTCTTGGAACTCATCCGCCTCAAACGCATCCATATCGAACAGGAACGGAGCTTCGGCCCCATCTACCTTAGCTTGGGAGAGGTCGTGCACTGATGTTTTACGGACACCTCAAGGGCCACGTCGAAGCCCTGCTGTTTGCGAGTGGCAACCCCGTCGCTGCCGACAAGCTTGCTCAGATCCTCGAAATCGACGCCGAAAACGTCGCCGCGCTCGTCGCCGAACTCAAACAAGACATGGTCGTCGCCGACCGCGGGCTGACCATCCTCGACGTCGCCGGCGGTTACCAGTTGTGCAGCAAACCGGAGCTTGCACCTATCATCGACAAGCTTGTCGAAGTGCAGGAAGCCCGCATGTCGCTGGCTGCCATGGAAACGCTGGCCATCATCGCCTTCAAGCAGCCGGTCACCAAGCTCGAAATCGAACACATCCGCGGCGTAAAGGTCGACGGCGTCGTCACTACCCTCGCCGAGCGGGGTCTCATCAAAGAAGTCGGCCGCAAGGAAGCCATCGGCCGGCCGATACTCTACGGCACCACCGACGACTTCCTCAAATGCTTCGGCCTCGCCAGCCTCGACGACCTTCCCGACCTGGCCGAACTGCTCAATGTCGACCCCCCCGAACTCCCGGAAGCCGATGAATAAACTTACCCGGCCCGCGCATGCGGGCGGTTTTTTTTGCCATAATATTACTATCCGAGCGGGGAGGGGGGGAGAGCATGGAGACTTGGCTGGCGGTATGGCTGGCGACGACACTGCTTGTCCTTGCCATGGCCCGGATGAAGCTGTTCATCAGCCTGTCCTATCGCCGGCAGGGCAAAGACGACCGCCTCGACATCGATGTCTACGCCCTCAAAAAACTCATCAGCTACCACCTCGAAGTTCCCCTCGTGCGCCTCGTGCGCCGCGGCGGGCTGCCGTGGCCGGAATCGGTCGTCGACACCCCCCGCGGTCAGACCGAAACGCGCGCCGGCGCAGAGCAGCGCTTTGTCCGCGACACCTGGAGAATATTCCGCCACCATCCCCGCCACTGGCGCTATCTGATGAAACAATTCCGTTATTACACCCGGATATACAAGCGACTGGCAGCGAGCACTCTCGCCCTGGTGGCCTGCGAAAAACTCTCCTGGCGGACCGGCCTTGGCATGGGCGACGCCGCCCTCACCGGCATAACCGCCGGCCTGCTGTGGACGTTCAAAGCCCAGACCTACGCCTACATGCAGCGCCGGCTGAAAAGCGTCGCCCGGCCGGCTTTCCGGGTTTCGCCGCATTACGCCAGGGCAGACGTCGAAATCGAACTCGAGTGTATATTCAGCATCACGCTGGGCAATGTTATTAACGCGATAGCGACAGCCATCCAGCATCTGGGAAGGGGGAACGACAGGCAGTGGAAGAACACCCGATCCAAAGTCTGATGAAAACGGCTATGGAAAGCATCAAAGGGATGGTTGACGTCAACACCATCGTCGGCGACGCCGTGGAAACGGCCGACGGCACCGTCATCATCCCGATTTCGCGCGTCACATTCGGCTTCGCCGCAGGCGGCGGCGATTTCGAAACCGAGGAGGCCGTCCACCATGACGGGCATCCCTTCGGCGGCGGCAGCGGCGCCGGCGTCAGCGTCAAACCCGTAGGCTTCCTCGTATGCTCGCCGGTCAACGGCATAAGATTCATGCCGGTGGAAGGCAATCAAATCTACGACCGGCTTATCGACATGATCCCGCAGGCCCTCACGAAGATACAGGAAATCATGCGCGACCGCGACGTGCAGGATGAGTTCGACGAGCTTGCCGAGACGGCCGAAACCCAAGGTACAAACCATCAGCCAAGTATGTAGGCGAACCGTTGATGGCCTCATCTGCTGTGTTGCCCCTGTGGGCGCTTGCTAGCGTACGTCCGAGTACGCGCCGCTGCACGTCCTCGAGGCGCATTGCATCTGAAGGCCCTGAACGGTCCGCGCACAATCCCCCTTTAGAATGACCGATTATTCATCCCTAACCTCCCATTCAAAAACCCGCACATACCTGTGCGGGTTTTTCGCATATACATCTACTGCCTCAGTGCAAGTTGGCCAGTTTATCCTTGATCTGGGTGGCGTGCAAAGCTTCCGCTTCGGCAAAATGCCGGTACAGCTTCGCGACATCGGGGTTGCCGATCTGCTCGGCAAAAGTCTGATAGTCCCGCACCAATTCCTGTTTCTGGGTCAAAGTCGTGCGCAAGGCCGTCTTGACGTCAAGCACTTCCATGCTTTCACCTCCTTAAACTGGTTTTATTATGTCCTCGGCGCAGCGCAAAAATGTATGACGGCTTTGACGTACGGGGAAAACATAGTTATAATAGTTATTGGTCTGTGATTATTAACTGGAGAGGTTTACATGAAAAAAACGGCGTTTGCCACGCTGATTCTATTTATACTCCTCATGCCCCGCACGGCTTGGGGCGCTCCGACGGAACCCACCCTGACAGCCAAATCGGCTATCGTCATCGAAGCCACCACCGGCAGGATTATCTTCGCCAAAGGGGCCTCCGACCGGCGGCCGCCCGCCAGCACGACGAAAATGATGACCCTCATCGTCGCCCTGGAGCACGGCAACCTCAACGACCTCGTCACCACCAGCCCGGGCGCGGCGGCCACCGAAGGCTCGTCGATGTGGCTCGCCCCCGGCGAGCAGCTCAAACTGGGCGACCTGCTCTACGGCATGATGCTCGTTTCCGGCAACGACGCCACCGTCGCCGTCGCCGAGCACATCTCGGGCTCGATGGACAAATTCGCCCGCCTCATGACCGAAAAAGCCCGCGCCATTGGCGCTCTGAACACCAACTTCACCAACTCCAGCGGCCTGCCTGGGCCGCAGCACTACTCGACCGCCAGCGACCTCGCCCGCATCGCCGCCTACGGCTACAAGAACCCGCTCTTTTCCAGGATCGTCGGCACCAGACACGCCGTCGTCCCCTGGCCGGGCAAAAACCATGACCGCGACCTCTACAACGAAAACAAGCTCCTCTGGCAATACGAGGGCGGCAACGGCGTCAAGACCGGTTTCACCGAGGAAGCCGGCCGCTGCCTGGTATCGGGCGCGAAGCGCAACGACATCCAGCTCGTGGCCGTCGTTCTCGACGGCGACCGCATGTGGGAAGACTCCATCAAACTGCTAGACTACGGTTTCAGCCGCCTGCAGCCGGTCAAGATGTTCAGCCAGGGCGACATCATGAAAACGGTGCGAGTGGTCGACGGCAAAAGTGAGCAAATCAAGCTCATCGCCGCCAGAACCTTGTCCGTGCCCGCCGCTCAGGGCGACCGTGAGGGCTTCACGACGGTGATCGAAGCCCCCGACCGCGTCGACGCCCCGGTAAACGCCGGGCAGAAGCTCGGCACGGTCAAGACCTTTTACCGCAACACCGAAATAGCGTCCGTCGACCTGCTGGCCGCCGAGCAGGCCGAGCGTAAGTCGTTTTTCAGCCTCATATGGGGGTCGTTGTGGAGTTTCTTCACCTTCATCGTGAAAAACCTAGCCTAATACATCCGCGCACAAGCCGCCGCGAGGCGGCTTTCTCATTTCCCGTTCTAGCCGGCCGGATTCGCTCATACCTTCCACATAAGGAGGGGAGGGTATATGATAAACCTCATCTGGCTGCTGCTTTTGGCCGGCGGGATAATTTACGCCGGGCTGACGGGCAGAATCGAATTGGTCACCCCCAGCGCCATTACCGCCGCGGAAAACGCGGTGACCCTGGCATTTAAACTCACCGGCGTGATGTGTCTGTGGCTGGGGATGATGAAAATAGCCGAAAGGGCGGGGTTGGTGCGGCTTATGTCCTTCATCATCGGCCCCTTTATCCGCCGGATTTTTCCCAGCGTCCCGCCAGGCCACCCGGCCATGGGAGCGATCGTCATAACGGTAAGCGCCAACATGCTGGGGCTGGGCAACGCCGCCACGCCGCTAGGGATTAAGGCAATGCAGGAACTGCAAAAGCTCAGCCGCGACCGCGAGACAGCCACGCCGGCGATGTGCACATTGCTGGCGCTGTGCACCACCGGCGTCACCCTCGTCCCGGCCACCGTCATCGCCCTCAGAGCCGCCGCCGGTTCCGCCGATCCGGCGGAAATCGTCGGCGCCACGCTGGCGGTGAGCTTCACCGCCGCGGCGGCCGCTCTCGTCGTGGACCGGATCTGCCGGGCGGTGTATAGCGGCCGGGGGTGGTAACGCCGTGGTCGCCTTCATCTGCGAACTGCTCTCCGATTGGGCCATCCCGCTTGTGCTCCTCCTCATCCCTCTGGCCGGCTACCTCCGGCGGGTCAGGGTATACGAAGCCTTCGTCGAAGGGGCGTCCGAAGGCTTCCAGACCGCCGTGCGGATAATGCCCTTTCTGGTGGCGATGCTCGTGGCCGTCGGCGTCTTCCGCTCCTCGGGCGCGCTCGACGACTGCGTCGCCGCGCTTAAGCCGCTCCTGTCGCTTGTCGGCGTCCCGCCCGAGCTCGTGCCGCTCGCAGTCATGCGCCCCCTGTCGGGCACCGGCGCCCTCGGCATGACAACCGAACTTCTCGCCAGCGAGGGGCCCGACTCGCTCGTCGGCCGGATGGCCTCCACCATCCTTGGCAGCACCGACACCACCTTCTACATCCTCACCGTCTACTTCGGCGCCGCCGGCATCCGCAATCCCCGCTACGCGGTCATCGTCGGCTTGGCCGGCGACATTACGGGCTTTTTCATGTCAATATACATCTGCAGAATGCTGTTTATCCCATAATTGTCTCGGTTGCCGATAAAACCCGTATCGGCAACCTTCCTTTTTGCCCCCCTGCAGTGGCACATCCGCCGTCCGGGAATACACTGTAATGTGAAAACGAAGAAAATGGGGGGACTGCGATGGTCAGAGTAGTGGTCGCCGGCGGCGGCTGGGCTGGGTGCGCAGCGGCCCTGGCTGCGGCCAAGGCTGGCGCCCAGGTGACGCTTCTGGAGCGGACCGATATGCTCCTGGGAACAGGCTTGGTAGGGGGCATCTACCGCAACAACGGACGCTACACCGCCGCCGAGGAAGCGACGGCCATGGGGGGCGGTGATCTTTTTGTCGCCATGGACGCCAACGCCCGGCACCGGGGCATAAGCTTTCCCGGGCACAGTCACGCCTCGCTCTACGACGTTAGCGCCATGGAGCCGCTGGTAAAAAAAGTGCTGATAAACTATGGGATAACCGTACGGACAACAGCCAGAGTTGTGGACGTGCTGAAATACGGCCGAACGCTCCAGGCGCTCGTCATCGACGACGGCGAAGTCGTCAAAGGCGACGCCTTCGTCGACACCACCGGCACCGCCGGCCCGATGGGCAACTGCCTCAAATACGGCAATGGCTGCGCCATGTGTATCCTGCGCTGTCCCTCCTTCGGCCCCAGGGTAAGCGTCACCGCCCGTTCGCAGGTCAAAGAAATAATGGGCCTCAAAGCGGACGGCACGTATGGCGCGATGAGCGGCTCCTGCAAGCTCAACAAAGACTCGCTCAGCGCAGAAATCCGCGAACAACTGGAGCGGGAAGGGGCGGTTGTCCTGCCGGTGCCGGCGCACCTCGTCAAAAGCACCTCTCTTGGCCGCAAAGCCTGCTCGCAGTACGCGATCGCCGAATATGCCGCCAACCTTGTCCTGCTCGATACCGGCCACGCCAAACTCATGACATCCTACTTCCCGCTCGAAGACCTGCGCACCATCCCGGGACTGGAAAACGCACGCTACGAAGACCCGTACGCCGGCGGCCAGGGCAACTCGATCCGCTACCTCGGCATTGCCCCCTGCGGCAACAACCTCAAAGTGGATAACGTCGACAACCTGTTCTGCGGCGGCGAAAAGGCGGGCATCTTCGTCGGCCACACCGAAGCGATCGTCACCGGCCTGCTCGCTGGCCACAACGCCGTCCGTCACTGCCTCGACATGTCCTATCTGGAATTGCCGCGCACGGTCGCCTCGGGCGATATCATCGCCTTCGTCCACGACCAGATGGCTACAAAAGACGGGCTGCGCCTGCGTTACACATTTTCCGGCTCAGCCTACTTCGAACGGATGAAAGCCAGCGGACTCTATTCCGCCGACCGGGGCGAAATAGGCGACCGGGTGGCCAAAGCCGGCCTCACCGACGTATACGGCCAGTGCCTGGTGTGAGAGGGGGAGAGCGAATGAAGCGGAACCTGACGACCAACTGCATCGATATCAACTCGCCCTACTGCCCGTGCCTCCTGGCCGAAACCAACCACTGCGTGTTCTGCAGTCACCTCAAAGGGCAGGCGGTCTGCGACTGTAACTGGAGCGGGGTCTGCATACTATACGAACGCCGGTGGCAGCCTAAAAACGGCGTTTCGCGGGACGACAACCCTCCCCGGCGGATAGAGGCGGACAGCGTAATAACCCGCAAAGAACCGGTCGCCGAAAACACGTACCTGCTGGAATTCTGTGTCGGCAGCGACCTGGCGGCCGAACTGGGAAAAACAGGAGCGTTCGTCTTCCTGCGCCTGCCGGATGACCCGCAGTACTTCCACTTCCCTGTCGGCGTCATGAAAGTGAACGGCGCCGCCGTTCAGGTCGTCATAGAGGCGGTCGGCCCGAAATCCAGCCGCCTGCTCGACAGTCCCGCAAAAACGGTGACCGTCCGCGGCCCGTATTACAACGGAGTGCTAGGACAGCCATGGATTGACAATATCACCTGTGGTACAATATTGTTGGTGGCAGGAGGCATGGGCCAGCCGCCGGCCCTGCCCATCGCCGCCCGCCTGATGGCCAACAACAACCGCGTCATCGCCCTGTTGTCCCCCGGCAAGATCGGCCGGATATTTATCGACAGAGACCTGGAGGAACTGGGCGTCACCGTGCACAACGTCGACTCTTTCCGGCGGACCGGCAACGGCATGCTCAGCCGATGGCTCACCGACGAAGAATTGCGCCCCGATCTGGTTGTCAGCGCCGGCCCGGACGAACAGCACTACGGCGTGATCGCCGCGATGCAGGCAGCGGGCGTCAACCTCCCCATGGCCGCGACCAACAACGCCACCCTCTGCTGCGGAGAAGGCATTTGCGGGAGCTGCGAGCGCGAAACCAGTGACGACCGCCGTATCCGCCTCTGCAAGGTACAAACCGACTTTAGCCAACTGACTCCCTGATAAGGACACAAGGAGGGGCCATGCCCGAAAGACTGCAGAAAATCATTAGCCAGGCGGGGATAGCCTCCCGCCGCCACGCCGAAGAACTCATCACCGCCGGGCGGGTCACGGTAAACGGCCGGGTGGTCGCCGAGCTTGGCGCCAAAGTGGAGCCGGGCAGGGATGTCGTCGCCGTCGACGGCCGCCCTCTGGCCGGCGAGGAAAAATACTACCTCCTGCTCAACAAACCCAGGGGTGTCGTCACAACCCTCAGCGACCCGCGGGGCCGGAAAACGGTCGCCGAACTTATCGCCGCCGTGCCCGCGCGGCTTTACCCGGTGGGCAGGCTCGACTACAACACCGAAGGACTGCTGCTGCTCACCAACGACGGCCAGCTCACCCACGCCCTGACACACCCCAGCCATGAGATCGGCAAGACATACGTGGCCACCGTAGCCGGCCGTCCGGCTGAAGAAAAGCTCGACCGGCTGCGGATGGGCATCACCCTCGAAGACGGCGTCACCGCCCCGGCGCGGGTGAGGCTCACCGGCTACGACCCTGCCGCCGATGCCGCCACCCTTACCATCGTCATCCACGAGGGACGCAACCGCCAGATCAGGCGGATGTGCGAAGCCATTGGTCATCCGGTTAGCAAACTCAAACGCACCGAATTCGCCTTCCTCACCCTGGAAGGCGTCCACCGCGGCCGCTACCGTCACCTCGAGCCGGAAGAAGTCGCCGAACTCAAGAAACTGGCTGGGCTGCCCCCGCGGTAACCGCGTAGTTCCCTCAGCTCGGCGGCTGCGCCCGCATCCGCAGGGCTATTTTCATACCGCGGCAGACTGGAATATAGTGGATAAGAACGGAGAACGACTGCGATGAAAAAAATCCTCGTCATCGGCGGCGGCGCCGCAGGACTGATGGCGGCTGCCAGCGCCGCCGAACACGGCGCGGACGTGACCCTGCTAGAAAAGATGCCCGCCGTCGGACGGAAACTTCTCATAACCGGCAAAGGGCGCTGCAACGTCACCAATGTCGCCGACATCAAAACCATCATCGACAATATGCCAGGCAACGGCCCCTTCCTCTACAGCGCTCTCGCCTCCTTCTCCAACAACGACCTGATGGCGTGGCTCGAAAAACGCGGCGTGTCGCTGAAAACCGAGCGGGGCGGCCGCGTATTTCCGGTTAGCGACCAGGCCAGGGACGTCGTCGACGCTTTTGCCCGTGCCCTCGCCGACCTCGGCGTTTCCGTCGTGGCCGGGCAGGCGGTGCGGGAAATCCGTCTTGCCGATGGACGGGCCTGCGGCGCCGCCACCGCCGATGGCCGCGAGTGGCGGGCCGACGCCGTCATCCTCGCCACCGGCGGCGCCTCCTACCCGGGCACCGGCTCAAGCGGTGACGGCTACCGCATCGCCGCCGCCCTGGGTCACACCGTCACCCCGCTCCGTCCCTCACTCGTCCCACTCGAAGTCGCCGAAGACTGGATCACCGACCTCCAGGGACTGGCCCTCAAAAACGTAGGCGTCGCCGCCATAGCCGGCGGCCGTCAGATCGCCACTGAATTCGGCGAACTGCTCTTCACCCACTTCGGCCTCTCCGGGCCGGTCATCCTCTCCCTCTCGAACCCCGTCGCCGCCGCCCTCCGCACCCGGCCGGGCGACGAAGTGCTCATCGCCATCGACCTCAAGCCGGCCCTCAGCGCCGAAACTCTGGACAAGCGCCTGCAGCGCGACTTTGTCAAATTCGCCCGCAAACAGTTCAAAAACTCGCTCGGCGAGCTGCTGCCCTCGCGGCTGACGGCGGTCATCGTCGATCTCAGCCACATCGACCCGGACAAGCCGGTGCATCAGATCACCAAAGAAGAACGCGCCCGCCTCGTCGCCCTGCTCAAACAACTCACCTTCACAGTCGCCGGCACCAGGCCGCTGGCCGAGGCCATCGTCACCGCCGGCGGCATAAGTACAAAAGAGATAAATCCCTCAACTATGGCATCGCGCCTGGTTCCCGGCCTTTATCTAGCCGGCGAAGTCATTGACATCGACGGCTACACAGGCGGCTTCAACCTTCAGGCGGCCTTCTCCACCGGCTACGTCGCCGGGCGGGCGGCGGCCGCGGATAATGTGGAAAACAATTACAGATAATATAGCCATCCCTTACCGCGGGAGGCTGTTTAATGAGGCGTCGCAATCAAAACAATCCGTTCGTCAGTTGGGAACCGTTCCTCATCCGCCTGGCGTCAGCCTGCGTTATTGCGCTCGTGGCCGTTCAGGCGCTCATCTACCACGACACGCCTCGCAGCTACCTGTCGCGGGTCGACAAACTTGAAGGCGACCCGGTGACCTGGCAGACGCCGCTGGTGGCCGAGGCGCCCCTCGTCATCAGCGAAGGATCGCCGGTCGCCAGCCGCATCCAAATGCTGCGGGAAAATAGGCTTGTCGTCATCCGCATCGTCCAGCCGGCCGCCGCGGTCGACGTATACCCCTTAATCAACGGTGAACGGGTCGGCGACTTCAAGAGCGGCGAAGTCGCCGTCAACGTTTATGACGGCGACTACCTCGAAATCGACGCCAGCCGGTTGCCGGCAACCGGCCGCTTCGTCGTCGCCGTGCCCGGCGGCGGCCTCGTTTCGCCGCTCGACGGCTTGATTGTCGAAGGGCGGGGGGCGGCGGTGCCGATCGGCAAAGTCAAATTCAAACATTAGCGCAATATTGGAGGAAATCGGCGGCAGCGCGCGAAAATAATAAAGTTAATCGAAAAGCGCCACACTGGCCGGAGGATTGCCGATGATCATCGTGATGAACGCCCCCACCCCGGAACAGACAAACCGCGTCCTTGATAAAATCAGGCAGAGCGGCCTCGAACCGCACTGTCTCGTCGGCCGCGACAAAACCATAATCACCGCGGTCGGCGACACCGACCCCGGACGCTGTGAACAGTTCGAACGTCTTGCCGGCGTGGAACGTGTCGTCACAGTGCATACCCCCTTCAAACTGGTCAGCCGCGAATTCCGCGCCGAAAACAGTGTCGTTGCCGTCGGCGACGTCCGCTTTGGCGCTGCCGCCGTACCCGTCATCGCCGGGCCATGCGCCGTCGAAGGCTACGAGCAGTTCCGCGAAACCGCGCTCGGGGCCAAAGCCGCGGGGGCGGCGATGCTGCGGGGCGGCGCCTATAAACCGCGGACTTCGCCCTACAGCTTTCAGGGGCTCGAAAACGAAGGCCTCAGGATTCTCCATACCGTCGGCCGGGAAGTCGGTTTGCCGGTAGTCACCGAAGTCACCGATCCCCGCGCGGTCGGACTGGTCGCCGAACATGCGGACATGCTCCAAATCGGCGCCCGCAACATGCAAAACTTCGTCCTCCTCAAGGAAGTGGCGCGCGCCGGGCGGCCGGTGCTGCTCAAGCGCGGCGTCGCCGCCACCGTCGAAGAATGGCTCATGGCCGCCGAATACCTGATGTCCGGCGGCGCCGCCGACGTCGTCCTCTGCGAACGCGGCATCCGCACCTTCGAAAACTATACCCGCAACACCCTCGATCTCTCAGCCGTGCCGCTCGTCAAGCACCTCAGCCACCTGCCCGTCGTCGTCGACCCCAGCCATGGCACCGGCAACTGGCGGCTCGTCGGCCCGATGGCCAAGGCAGCTGTCGCCGCCGGCGCCGACGGCCTGATAATCGAAGTCCACCCCTGGCCGGAAGAAGCGATGTCCGACGGACCACAGTCCCTCACCTTGGCCAATTTCCGCCAACTGACAAGCGAACTCGCCAAAGTGGCGGCCGCGGTAGGCCGGTCGATAAATAACGGAAAGGGTGGGCCGAAGCGATGAAAGAAACGGTAAAACCCGTCAGGAGACTGACAGGGGAGATCGCCATCCCCGGCGACAAATCCATATCTCACCGCAGCGTCATGCTGGCCGGCCTGGCCGACGGCCCGGTGAAAATCCGCAACTTCCTCGCCGCCGCCGATTGCCTGTCCACCGTCGCCTGCATGCGCGCCCTCGGCGTCAAAATCGAACGGCCGGGCGAAAACGAACTCATCGTATTGGGCCATGGTCTCTACGGTCTAATTGAACCTGAGGAAGTCCTAGACGCAGGCAACTCCGGCACCACCATCAGGCTGCTGTCCGGTATCCTCGCCGGCCAGCCCTTCTTCAGCGTTCTCTCCGGCGACGGGTCGCTCCGCCGCCGCCCCATGGCCCGCGTAATCGTCCCCCTCGCCAAGATGGGCTGCCGCATATACGGGCGCGAGCAATCCCGCTACGCCCCCCTGGCCGTCGTCCCCGCCGACGGCATCCACGGCATCGACTACACCATGCCGGTCGCCAGCGCCCAGGTCAAATCGGCCCTGCTGTTTGCCGGCATGTTTGCCGACGGCCCCACCCGCATTACCGAACCCCACATCTCCCGCGACCACAGCGAGCGCATGCTCCAGACCTTTGGCGCCAAAGTTACCCGCAACGGCCTCACGGTCAGCCTCTCGCCCGTCCAGGAACTATCCGCCCCCCCGATCATCGACGTACCCGGCGACATCAGCTCGGCGGCCTTCTGGCTCGTCGCCGCCACCATCATCCCCGGCAGCCGGCTGCGGCTAACCAACGTAGGCATAAACCCCACCCGCACCGGCATCATCGACATCCTCCGCCAGATGGGAGCCGACATCGAGATAACCGCCCGGCACCAAGCCGGCGAAGAACCGGTGGCCGACCTAGTCGTAACCGCGGCCGAACTTACCGGCACGACGATCGAGGGCGAAATCATCCCCCGCCTCATCGACGAAATACCCGTCCTGGCCGTCGCCGCCCTGTTCGCCAAAGGGCGCACAATCATCAGTGGCGCCGAAGAACTGCGCGTCAAGGAAACCGACCGGCTCAGGGCGATCACCCTTGAACTGACAAAAATGGGCGCGCGCATCGAAGAAACGGCCGACGGACTCATCATCGACGGCCCGCAGGCGCTTACCGCCGCCACCTGCCATTCCCACGACGACCACCGTATGGCCATGGCCCTGGCGATCGCCGGCCTGGCGGCAAACGGGGCCGAAATAGAAGAAGCCGAATGCGTGGCCATTTCCTACCCGCGGTTCTTTGCGCAAATCGCCGCATTCCAGGAAGCAGCCGGAGGATCGGAATGAAAAAACTCATCATCGCCATCGACGGCCCCGCAGGGGCGGGCAAAAGCACCGTCGCCCGCCTCGTGGCCGAACGCCTGGGCTATACCTACATCGACACCGGCGCCATGTACCGTGCCGTTACCTGGGACACCATTCGCCGCGGCATCGCCGCCGACGACGCCGAAAAAACCGCCGCCGTCGCCCGGGCCATCAACCTGCAGCTTGCCACCGTCGCCGGCAAAACCCTCGTCAAAGTCGACGGCACCGACATTACCGACGCCATTCGCACCCCCGAAATATCGCGCATGGTGTCCGAAGTATCGAAAAACGGCGGCGTACGCCAAGCCATGGTCCACCTCCAGCGGCAGCTCGCCGGCCTCGGCGGCGTTGTCATGGACGGCCGCGACATCGGCACGCATGTTTTGCCAAACGCCGACATAAAAATATTTCTGACAGCGTCCATCGCCGAACGGGCGCGCCGTCGCTGGCGCGAGCTAACCGACAAAGGCTACGCCGTCGACCTTAACGAACTGCAGGCAGAAATCGCCGGCCGCGACAAGGCCGACTGCGAACGCGCCATTGCCCCTCTCGTCCAGGCGGCGGACGCCGTCCTGGTCGATACCACCGACCTCACCATCCCCCAGGCGGTGGAAACGATACTTCAACTATGCGAGGCGAGGACCGGTGTTCTATAAAACGCTCCGCCTGCTCGTGCGGTTTATCCTTCGCGTCGCCTTCCGCCTCAGCGTCAGCGGCGTCGAAAACATCCCCGCCACGGGCGGCGTCATCATCGCCCCCAACCACATCAGCAACCTCGATCCGCCCGTCATCGGCTGCGCCCTGCCTGACAACCGGCGCATTCGCTTCATGGCCAAGATCGAGCTCTTTCAAAACGCGGCCGTCCGCTGGGTCGTCACCGCCCTGGGCGCCTTTCCCGTTCGCCGCGGCATGGCTGACCGCACCGCCATCCGCACCGCCCTCGCCTTCCTCGAACAGGGAGGGACGGTCGGCATCTTTCCCGAAGGGACCCGCAGCAGAACAGGCGCACTCGGCCGCGCTGAGCCCGGCCTGGGCATGATCGCCGTCAAAGCAGGCGTCCCCGTCGTTCCCGTAGCCGTCACCGGCACCAACATACTCTTCCGCGACGGCCATATTCTGCCGCGGATCTCGGTCAGATTCGCCGCCCCGGTAATCGTCCCACCCGGCAGGACTGACAAAGAAGCCGTAGAATACATAAACGAACAGGTAATCGGCGAGATTGCCAGGATGCTGGCCAAGGAAGGAGGCTGACCACCATGCAAGACAACCTCTCACTCGTGCTTGTGCAGCGTATCGCCATCATCGCTGTCGTCGCCTACGTCTTCTCCCATACCAAAGCCTTCCGCCTGATGTTCAAAGAACAGAGCTCATACCGCGAGAAAGCCGTCCTCATCCTTTTCTTCTCCTCGATATCCATCGCCGGCACCTACCTCGGCATACCGATCAACGACGCCATCGCCAACGTCCGCGATACCGGCACCATCGTCGCCGGCCTGCTCGGCGGCCCCGTCGTCGGCACCGTCACCGGGCTCATCGCCGGCATTCATCGCATAACCCTCGGCGGCTTCTCCGCCGAAGCCTGCGGCGTCGCCACCATCGTTGGCGGCGTCCTCGCCGGCTACATCCACACCCGCATGCAGCCCAAGAGTCCCGACTGGATCGTCGGCGTCATCACCGGTGTCGCCGTCATCCTCTTCAGCATGGGCCTCATCCTGCTCATCAGCAAACCGTACAACGCCGCTCGGGTACTCGTAGCCAACGTCATCCTGCCCATGTCGCTCGCCAACGCCGTCGGCATCTCGGTATTCATGATCATCATCCACAACGCCCGCGAACACCAGACCCGCATCGGCGCCCTCCAGACCCACAAAGCCCTGCGGATCGCCAACGCCGCCCTGCCGTACTTCCGTCAGGGACTCAACCAGGTATCGGCGGAAAAAGTCGCCGCAACCATCCGCAGCATGACCTCGGCGGCAGCCGTCGCCATCACCAACCGCGAGCGCGTCCTCGCTCACGTCGGCCTTGGCGAAGAACACCACCGCCCGGCAAACCTCCTCATGACCAACGCCACCAAATCCTGCCTCGAAACCGGCCAGGTCACAGTCGCCCAGCGCGCCAGCGAGATCGGCTGCTGCGTAGAGGGCTGCCCCCTGAAATCGGCTGTCGTCGTCCCGCTTCACTGCCGCGACGAGATCGTCGGCACCCTCAAACTATACTACGCCCGCGAAGAAGCCATGACAGCTCTCGACATCGAATTCGCCCAAGGCCTGGGACAAATCTTCTGCACCCAGTTGGAGCTCGCCAACCTCGAAAAGATGGCCGAGCTGGCCGCCAAAGCCGAGCTCAAAGCCCTGCGCGCCCAGATAAACCCTCATTTCCTCTTCAACGCCCTCAACACCATCGTATCCCTCTGCCGCACCAACCCCGAAGAAGCCCGCAGCCTCATCATCGAACTCAGCGACTTCTTCCGCCGCAGCCTCAAAACATCGCGCGACTTTGTCACCCTCAAAGAAGAGCTCGAACACGTCGAATCCTACCTGACCCTCGAAAAAGCCCGTTTCGGGCCGCGCCTCACCATCGTCAAGACCATCGACGACGAGGCCCTCAACGTCCTCATCCCCACCTTCACCATCCAGCCGCTGGTCGAAAACGCCGTCAAACACGGCCTGCTCGCCCAGGAAACGGGGGGGACGGTAACCATAACCGCCTGCCGCAACGGCAACTCCGTCGACATCGTCATCGCCGACGACGGGGCCGGCATCTCCAGCGCCACCCTCGCCCAGGTGCTCGTCACCGGCTTCGGCAAAGGCGCCGGCGTCGGCCTGTCCAACGTCAACGAGCGGCTGAAAAACATCTACGGGCCGAAGCATGCCCTGGCGGTCGACAGCGTGGAAGGGCAGGGGACCAGAGTCAGTCTCACAATCCCCGCCACCGCGAGGGGGGTTGTTGCGTGACCGCGCCCATCATCCGCGCCATGGTCATCGACGATGAAGAACCCGCCCGCAGCGAAATACGCTATCTGCTCGAACAACACGACGACGTATGCATCGTATACGAAACCGGCCACTTCCAGGACGCCCTCGCCGCCCTGCGCCAGACCAGGCCCCACCTCGTTTTCCTCGACATCGAAATGCCGGGCATGAACGGCATAATCCTCGCCGAAAAGATCCAGGAAATTATCCAGCCCCTCATCGTCTTCGCCACCGCCCACGAGGAATTTGCCCACAAAGCCTTCGAACTCAACGCCGCCGACTATCTGCTCAAACCATTCGCACCCAAGCGTGTTGCCCAGTGCATCGATAAAGTGCGCACCCTCTTGAGCGCCCGGGCCCCCGTCCCGGTCAGCGGCAAAGCCGGCGAGCGCGAAGCGCCAGCCGCCTGCCGGCAGAAACTCGCTATCGAACAGAACGGCAAGGCCCAAATAATCAACACCGCCGACATCATCGCCGCCAGCAGCTCGGAAGGCCAGGTCACCATCTACTCCGTACCGAAAACCTTCCAAGTCAATATCACCCTCCAGGACCTCCAGGCCAAGCTGGACGAAAACCAGTTTTTCCGCAGCCACCGCGGCTACCTCGTCAACATCGAGAAAATCCGCGAAGTCATTCCCTGGTTTAACGGCACCTATAATCTGGTGATGGATGGGCTGACCGGCATCGAAATCCCCGTCAGTCGCCATCAGGCGCCCAAACTGAAGAAAATATTCGGCCTGTGAGCAAGGCCGGCAGCTTGCTGCCGGTTATTTTCCTTTCCGCAAAGCGAGAAGGAGTATAATATATTAACGAGAAATTAAAACAGTAATTTATTTAGTGTAATGCCGCGGTTTTGGCCGCGGCATTACACTTTACACGTGAAAAAAAACAACAGCACCGTTCGCAGCCACAACCGGGCCGTTCACCTGGCAAATAGTGCAATTGAACATAAATATATTGTCGTTTGACATAATGTGCGTCTATACTTAAGTATGGCGCGAAATCGATTTTCGCAACAATAAGGCGAAAAGGAGGGAAGAAGAGCAACTAATTCGCACAATCCTAACGGACATACCAAAGGAGGTAATTCTGCGTGGAAAAGATCAACTCCATCTGGCTGCTCATCGTAGCCGCGTGCGCGTTCATCCTCGCGTACCGCTACTACGGTGCATTCATCGCCGCCAAGGTCCTCATGCTCAACGACGCCAACGTCACGCCGGCTCACCGCTGCAACGACGGTCGCGAGTATGTGCCGACCAACAAATGGGTCTTATTCGGTCATCATTTTGCCGCTATCGCCGGCGCAGGTCCGCTCGTCGGTCCCGTCCTCGCCTCCCAGTACGGCTGGGGCCCCGGCTTTGCCTGGATACTGCTCGGCTCCATCTTCGCCGGCGCCGTCCACGACTTCATCATCCTCTTCGCGTCGGTGCGCCACAACGGCCAGTCGCTGGCCACCATCGCCCGTAAAGAGGTTGGCCCGATCACAGGCTTCACCACCTCGATCGCCATTCTCTTCATCATTATCCTCGCCATGGCCGGCCTGGGCATCGTCGTCGTCTTCGCGATGATGAAAAACCCGTGGGGCGCCTTTACCCTCTTCATGACCATCCCCATCGCCATCGTCATCGGCCTCTACATGTTCAAAATCTCCCCAGGGTCGATCCGTTCCGGGTCGATCGTCGGCTTCCTCCTCGTCCTCTTTGCCGTCTTCGCCGGCCACTGGGTAATGCCTGGCCAGGCGTGGGGCGGGCTGGCCCCGTACTTCAACCTCACCCGCGAGCAGGTCTCCATTGCCCTGCCGGTCTACGGCTTCATCGCCGCCGTCCTGCCGGTCTGGCTGCTCCTCGCTCCGCGCGACTACCTCAGCTCCTACATGAAGATTGGCACCGTGCTCGCGCTGGCCCTCGGCATCCTCATCGTCCAGCCGACCGTCAACATGCCGATGACCACCCCGTTTGTCGCCGGCGGCGGCCCGATCATCCCCGGCCCCGTATGGCCGTTCGTGTTCATCACCATCGCCTGCGGCGCCATCTCCGGCTTCCACGCTCTCATCAGCTCGGGCACCACGCCCAAGATGATCGAGATGGAAAGCCAGGCCCTCTTCATCGGCTACGGCAGCATGCTCGTCGAAGGCTTCGTAGCGATGATGGCCCTCATCTCCGCCGTCGTCATGTACCCCGGCGACTTCTTCGCCATTAACACCCTCGCGCCCGCTTACGCCAAGATTCAGGCCATGTTCCCCACCGTCGAGATCAAGCAGCTCGAGCAAATGGTCGGCATCCAGGTTATGCACCGCCCGGGCGGCGCCGTATCGCTGGCCGTAGGCATGGCCCACATCTTCTCCAGCATCGGCGGCATGAAGAGCCTCATGAGCTACTGGTATCAGTTCGCCCTCATGTTCGAGGCCCTCTTCATCCTCACCACCATCGACGCCGGCACCCGCGTAGGCCGTTACATCCTCCAGGACGTTCTCGGCACCTACGTCTACCCGCCTCTTAAGGAAACCGGCTGGTGGCCCGGCATCTTCTTCACCGGCGCCATCGTAAGCTTCAGCTGGGGCTATCTCCTTTACACCGGCAATGTTGGCACCATCTGGCCGATGTTCGGCGTCGCCAACCAGTTGCTCGGCTGTATCGCTCTGGCCCTCGGCACCACTATCATTCTCAAACTGGCCAAAAACAAGGCCTACACCCTCGTCACCATCGTGCCGCTGACCTTCCTGACCGTGACCACGGTTACCGCCGGCTACCTCAACATCGGCAACTACCTCAAGCTCAATACCTTCAACGGCAACCTCATGGCCGCCCTCAGCATCATCCTCATCGTCATGGTGGTCATCATCGTCGTCGACTCCATCCGTCTGTGGACACGCCTCTTCGGCACCGCCAAGCCGGAAGGCATGAACACCGAAGTGCCGGCTGTATGTCAGTTCGGCGAAACCAAACCCAACATTCCGAGCTAAGACCCGCTGTAACTCCAAAAGGACCGCGCTATATAGCGCGGTCCTTTTTTTTGCGCAGTTCATCGGCAAAAAAGCCCCATTTAACCGGAAAATTTGGCATTTGGCATCGAAAGACTTGCCGTTTGACAAATTGGCAGGCTATACTTATAAATGGAGTAAAATACGCAGATTGAATTGAGAGAATTGTCGTTCTACTTAAAGTCACCTATCTTATTTCAAAAGGAGGTGAGGGAGGCAGCCTTATTCCCCCGGTAATTTCACTATTACAAAGGAGGAAAAAGCATGAATTCAGTCTGGTTGCTGGTAATCGCCGCCTGCGCCTTCGTACTTGCGTACCGCTACTACGGCGCCTTCATCGCATCCAAGGTCCTCATGCTCAACGACGCCAACGTCACGCCGGCTCACCGCTGCAACGACGGCCGCGAGTATGTACCGACCAACAAATGGGTCTTATTCGGTCATCATTTTGCCGCTATCGCCGGCGCAGGTCCGCTCGTCGGTCCCGTCCTCGCCTCCCAGTACGGCTGGGGCCCCGGCTTTGCCTGGATCGTCCTCGGCTCCATCTTCGCCGGCGCCGTTCAAGACTTCATCATCCTCTTCGCGTCGGTGCGCCACAACGGCCAGTCGCTGGCCACCATCGCCCGTAAAGAGGTAGGCCCCGTCACCGGTCTGACGACCTCGATCGCCATTCTCTTCATCATTATCCTCGCCATGGCCGGCCTGGGCATCGTCGTCGTCTTCGCGATGATGAAAAACCCGTGGGGCGCCTTCACCCTCTTCATGACCATCCCCATCGCCATCGTCATCGGCCTCTACATGTTCAAAATCTCCCCAGGGGCGATCCGCTCCGGGTCGATCGTCGGGTTCCTGATGGTCCTCTTCGCCGTCTTCGCCGGCCACTGGGTAATGCCCGGCCAGGCGTGGGGCGGGCTGGCCCCGTACTTCAACCTCACCCGCGAGCAGGTCTCCATTGTCCTGCCGGTCTACGGCTTCATCGCCGCCGTCCTGCCGGTCTGGCTCCTCCTCGCTCCGCGCGACTACCTCAGCTCCTACATGAAGATCGGCACTGTGTTCGCGCTGGCCCTCGGCATCCTCATCGTCCAGCCGGCCATCAACATGCCGCTCACCACGCCGTTCGTCGCCGGCGGCGGCCCGATCATCCCCGGCCCCGTCTGGCCGTTCGTGTTCATCACCATCGCCTGCGGCGCCATCTCCGGCTTCCACTCCCTCATCAGCTCGGGCACCACGCCCAAGATGATCGAGATGGAAAGCCAGGCCATGTTCATCGGCTACGGCAGCATGCTCGTCGAAGGCTTCGTCGCCACCATGGCGCTCATCTCCGCCGTCGTCATGTACCCCGGCGACTTCTTCGCCATCAACACCCTGGCGCCGGTGTACGCCAAAATTCAGACCATGTTCCCCACCGTCGAGATCAAGCAGCTCGAACAGCTCGTCGGCATCCAGGTTATGCACCGCCCGGGCGGCGCCGTATCCCTGGCCGTAGGCATGGCTCACATCTTCTCCAGCATCGGCGGCATGAAGAGCCTCATGAGCTACTGGTATCAGTTCGCCCTCATGTTCGAGGCCCTCTTCATCCTCACCACCATCGACGCCGGCACCCGTGTAGGCCGTTACATCCTCCAGGACGTTCTCGGCACCTACGTCTACCCGCCCCTCAAGGAAACCGGCTGGTGGCCCGGCATCTTCTTCACCGGCGCCGTCGTAAGCTTCAGCTGGGGCTATCTCCTTTACACCGGCAATGTTGGCACCATCTGGCCGATGTTCGGCGTCGCCAACCAGTTGCTCGGCTGTATCGCGCTGTCCCTCGGCACCACTATCATTCTCAAGCTGGCCAATAACAAGGCCTACACCCTCGTCACCATCGTGCCTCTGACCTTCCTGACCGTGACCACGGTTACCGCCGGCTACCTCAACATCGGCAACTACCTCAAACTCAATACCTTCAACGGCAACCTCATGGCCGCCCTCAGCATCATCCTCATCGTCATGGTGGTCATCATCATCCTGGATTCCATCCGGGTGTGGATAAGGCTGTTCGGCACCGCCAAGCCCGAAGGCATGAACACCGAAGTTCCGGCTGTATGTCAGTTCGGCGAAACAAAACCCAACATTCCGAGCTAAGCTAAGTATTTTTAGAAGGTCCGCGTCACCGGCGCGGACCTTCTGCTTTGATAATTAAAATTTGCCGGGAAAAGGAATTATATTAAAAGTGGACGAATACCAATAAAAAACCTTTTCCCCAGGGAGGCCAACAGTGAAGATCCTGCTTGCCGAACACCGCGGCTTCTGCTACGGCGTCGAACGGGCCGTCGCCATGGCCCGCGGCTGCGCGGAGCGGCCAGGCAAAGCCGCCACCCTCGGCCCCATCATCCATAATCCCCAGCTTGTCGCCCGGCTGGCCGCCGAAGGCGTCGGCACCGTCGACAACCTCGACGCCATCGAAGGGGACACCGTCATCATCCGCTCCCACGGCGCCCCGCCGGACACCTACGCCCAGGCGGCCGCCAAAAACCTCACCGTCGTCGACGCCACCTGTCCCCACGTCAAAAAAGCCCAGACAGCCGCCCGCGACCTGAGCGAAAAAGGCTACACGATCGTCGTGGTGGGGGAGAGGGGCCATCCCGAGGTAAACAGCATCGTCGCCTGGGCCGGCGACGGCGCCGCCGTCGTCGAAACCGCCGAAGAGGCGACAGCCCTGCCGAGTATCCCACGCCTTGGGGTTGTCTCCCAGACCACCTTCCCGCCGGCCAGGTTTGCCGACATCGTCGCCATCCTGAACACCAAATCCGGCGACATTCAGGTGAACAGAACAATTTGCACCGCCACCGAACTGCGCCAACAGGCGGCCGTCGACCTGGCGGCCCGCGTCGGCGTCATGATCGTCGTCGGCGGACGAGGCAGCGCCAACACCACCCGCCTGGCCGAGCTATGCCGTGAGGCAGGCAGCAGGGTGTATCACATAGAAACAGCGGCCGAACTGGACCCCGCGTGGTTCAGGGGAGCGGAGGCGGCTGGCATAACCGCCGGCGCATCCACCCCCGAATGGGTTATTGAGGAGGTATATCGGAAAATGCAGGAATTCGATCAAGCAATGGAGCAAGAAATCAACCAGGTGGAAAAGGGCAGCATTGTAAAAGGCAAAGTCGTACGGGTACGCGACGACGAAGTGTTCGTCGACATCGGCTACAAAGCCGAAGGCGTCATCCCGCTCGCCGAACTCGCCTACCCGCAGCCCGCCAAAGCCGATGAAGCCGTCAAAGAAGGCGACGACATCGACGTCTACGTCATCGACGCCGACAGCAGCGAAGGAGCCATCAAGCTATCCAAAGTCCGCGCCGACAGCGTCATCGCCTGGGACAAACTCGAAAACGCCCAAAACGCCCGTCAATCGGTAGAGGGCAAAGTCATTGAAGCGGTAAAAGGCGGTCTCTCGGTGGCCGTATTCGGCGTGCGGGGCTTCATACCAGCCTCTCAGGCCGATGTAAGGTTCGTCGAGGACCTCAGCATATTCTCTGGTCAGACCCTTACCGTTCTGCCCATCGAAGTAGACAGGGACAAAAAACGGGTCGTCCTCTCGCGACGCGCCATTCTTGAAGAAGAACGCCGCCGCCGCGAGGAAGAAATCTTCGCCCGCTTCCAGCCCGGCCAGACCGTTCACGGCACCGTCCGCCGCCTCGCCGACTTCGGCGCCTTCGTCGACATCGGCGGCGTCGACGGACTCATCCACATCTCCGACCTTTCCTGGCACAGGGTCAAGACGGCCTCCGAAGTCGTCAACGTCGGCGACGAAGTTGACGTCGTCATCCTCAAACTCGACCCTCAGACCAGAAAAATATCTCTCAGCCTAAAAGCCGTGCAGCGCGATCCCTGGTTCGACATCGCGGAAACCCTCGCCGTCGGCTCCGTCGTCCCCGGCAAAGTCACCAAGACCTCCAAATTCGGCGCTTTCGTTGAAGTTGCCCCTGGCGTCGAAGGACTTGTCCACATTTCCGAACTCGACGACCGCCGGGTTGAAAAGGCCGAAGAAGTCGTCACCGCCGGCCAGGAAGTCAACGTCAAAATCCTCGGCGTCGACCAAAAAACCAAACGCATCTCCCTCAGTGTCGCCCAGGCCAAGCAGGACCGCGACCGCGCCGAATACAGCAACTACCTCCAGGAAAGCGGCAAAGGGCTGGGCTTCACCATCGGCGACAAACTCGGCCATCTCTTCAAACGCGAAGACTGAAGGGTTGTGGACCTGTGCGCCAATCGCGCAAACTCGACCATCTCAAATATTCCCTTGCACTTGCTGACGGGCCAGCCGCCAACGGGTTCGCCGACTTCTCGCTCGTCCACAATTGCCTGCCGGGGTTAGCGTTCTCAGCCGTCGAGCTGACCACGGCCGTCGCCGGCATACCCCTGCGCCACCCGGTCATCATCAACGCCATCACCGGCGGCGCGGCCGACGTCACAGCCGTCAACGCCCAACTGGCCGAACTCGCCAGGCGAACCGGCGCAGCCATGGCCGTGGGCTCGCAGTACGCCGCCCTCGAAAACCCGGCGGTAAACGAATCATATCAGGTCGTCCGCTCCGTTAACCCTAACGGTGTTCTGTTCGCCAATCTCGGCGCCCACGCCACCCCGGACCAGGCCGTCCGGGCGGTGGCGATGATCGGCGCCGACGCCATCCAGATCCACCTCAACACCGCCCAGGAACTCGCCATGCCCGAAGGCGACCGCGACTTCAGCGGCTACCTCGAAAACATCGCCGCCATCGTCGCCGTAAGCCCCGTGCCCGTCATCGTCAAAGAAGTGGGCTCCGGCGTCGCCCGCGAGCAGGCCGAAGCCTTGGCGGCGGCCGGCGTCAGAGCCATCGACACCGGCGGCGCGGGTGGAACAAATTTCGTCGCCATCGAGGCGGCCCGCGGCTCAGCCGAGCTGCCTGCCGATACTTTGGCCTGGGGGATACCCACCGCCGTCAGCGCCGTCGAAGTAGTCTCCGCACTGCCCGCCGCCGTCGACCTCGTCGTCTCCGGCGGCATCCGCAGCCCCCTCGACGCCGTCAAAGCCCTGGCCGTCGGCGGGCGCGCCGTCGCCATCGCCACCCCGGCCATCCGACTGCTGCAAGAAAAGAGCCTGGCCGACGCCGTCGCCTGGTTCGAAGCCTTCCTCCTCGAAATGCGCCGCTACATGCTCCTCGTCGGCGCGCGCAATATCCCCGCGCTGGCGAAAGTTCCGGTGATCATCACCGGGAAGAGCCGGGAGTGGCTCGACGCCCGCGGCATAGACGCAGCCGGCTTTGCAAAGGCCGGCCGACGATAACCTCATATTGCCGCATAATGTGTTAAGTTAAAAGCATGGCCGCAAGGCCATGCTTTTGCATGTTTTCCCTCCGCCCAGGGCAAGCTAAATCCGTGCACGCCATCATACTGGATGTGAGGTGAAAAACCACAATGAGTTTGCCGGTAGGAATGATACTGCTCCTCGTGGTCGGCGTCCTGGTCTATTTCGGCCTCGCCCAGCGCCTGCTCGACCGCATGCGGCTCACCGACAAGCAAGCGCTCTTCTTCATTGCCGCCATCGTCGTCGGCAGCTTCGTAGACATACCACTGATGCGCTCGCCCGTTGAACTGAGCGTCAACGTCGGCGGCGCCCTTCTGCCGGCCGCCCTGGCCATCTGGCTGATCGCCACCGCCGACGAAACTGCGGAGCGGGTACGGGCGGTCGTCGCCAGTGTCCTCGTCGCCGGGGCGGTGATGCTCGGCTCCTTGTACCTGCCCTATGAACCGGAAAACATGTTCCTCGACCCCAAGCTGATCTACGGCATCTCCGCCGGCCTCATCGCTTACATCGCCGGCCGGTCCCGCCGCGCCGCCTTCATCGGCGGCACCCTCGGCATAATCATCAGCGACGTCTACCACTTCGTCACAATTGCGCGGGCTGGCATCCCCGGCACCACCAACATCGGCGGGGCAGGGGCGTTTGACGTCGTCATCATCGCCGGCCTCGTCGGCGTAATGGTAGCCGAACTGGTCGGCGAAACGCGGGAAAAGCTCCAGGGCGGTCCCGTACTCGGTCCCAACCGCCCCGAAGGTCTGTACGAATTCAGCAAAGAACTCGGCCACCACGACAACAAGCACAACAAAGACAGATCGCTCACAGCCGCCAAAAAAACCGAACAGCAGGACAGGGGGGAAGACAGTGAATAGGCTAGTAATCGCCGCGGTCCTCCTCATCGCCTGCCTCGTCGTCGTGCCAGCACAGGCGCACGAGCGCAACGACGGCGGGTACTACACCATCGTCGACGAACTTGGCCGTCCAGTCTTCATGACCGGGTGGAAAGTCAACATCGGCGACCAGTGTCTCACCGCCGACAACAAGCGCTACGAAGTCACCGGCATCAGCGGCGACACCGCCAACGCCAAATTCGTCGGTGAAGTCAACCTCAGCGCCTACGCGCCGTCGAGCGCCGTCCGCTACCACGCCTTTGCCGTCCATCTCGCCCCGCGGGTCGCCAGCGCCCAGGGCAATAAAGTCGCCATCTACCACACCCACTCCGACGAATCCTATATCGAAGGCGACGGCAAGGAAAGCATCCTCGGCGACGGCGGTATTTACAAGGTAGGCAAATCCTTCGGCGACGCCCTCCAGGCCCAGGGTCTGCAGCCCGTTATCTCTACCGCCAAACACGACCCGCACGACAACATGGCCTACGAACGCTCCCGCCGCACCGCCGCCGACCTCGTCAAACAGCAGCCGGCGGCCGTCTTCGACATCCACCGTGACGCCCTGCCGCCCGAAGGCTACGCCACCAAACTCAACGGCCAGGAGATGACCAAAGTCCAACTGGTTGTCGGCAAATACGGGCCGACCGGCAAACAGATCGAGGACTACGCCCTGAAAATCAAAGCCGCGGCCGACCAGAAGCACCCCGGACTCATCAAAGGCATCTTCTTCGCCAAGGGAGGCGACTACAACCAGGATCTCCACCCGCGCTCCATGCTGCTCGAAGTCGGCTCCCACACCAACAGCCGTGAAGAAGCCCAGCGCGGCGCCGCCCTGTTCGCCGACGTCATCCCGGCCGTCCTTGGCCAGACCTCCGGCCAACCAGGCACTCCCGCCGGAGCCACCGGCCTTGGCACCCAGCAAGCCGGCCCCTCCGGCGCCAGCAAATCGATCGGCTGGATCGTCGCCCTCCTCGTCGTCGGCGTCATCGCCTTCCTGTTCATCAGCACCGGCAGCATGAAAGAAGCCGGGTCAAAGCTAAAACGCTTCACATCCACCGAATTTGCCAACTTCCTCGGCCCCAAAGCCAGGCGCAAACCCCGGCAAGACAAACCTGACGACGGAGACGACAACCCGCGATGAACATCATCTACCACGCAAAGCGTCCCTACCTGCCGATGCTGGCCTGTGCCCTTCACCTCGGCCTTGATAATGAGGCCGAGCCTTTTTTGCCTGCAAACCTGCAGCGCGACTGGCGGACTGCGCCCCTCCTCGTCGCCGGCAGCGACAGCGCCGGGGCCTGCATATGCTGCCTGGCGCACGGGCGGCACGGCGGGCTTTACCGACGGACGCTGGCCGGCATGGCCGGCATATTTTCCTTCTCCCTCGCCTGGGTCGACCTCGACCGGGAGATCGCCGCCCGCGGCCTGGCCGCGCGGCTATGCGTCCTCATGGCCGACCGCTGGCCGGCCGCCTTCGGGCGACGATTCCGGCCACGCATCACCGCCGCCCTGCGCGCCAGCCTGCTTACCAGCCGGGAGGGCTGCCGTTGAACATCATCTACTACTGCTTCGCCGGCGCCCACGCCTCGGTCGTCGCCAGCGCCATCCACTGCGGCCTCCTGCCCGCCGACCGTGTCCCCGCCTACAGCGAATTCGTCGCCCTGCCGCACTACGACCGGACCGCCCCCCGGCTCATCGGCAGCCCCTACCTCATGGGGCAGGACGAATACGGTCACAGCGTCTACTTTCTCGGCCTGTGGGACCAGCGCCAGCCCCTCATGGCCGCTGCCCAAACGCTCCTCGCCACCGCCGGCGTGGACGAACAGGCCCGCCTCTTCCAGGACGCCTTCCCGCTCATCAACTTCTCCACCAAAATCGGCGGCCTGCTCTCCAAACGCTACCGCCTCACCAACCTCGGCAGGCGGATGACCGTCTGGGGCATGCAGCGTCAGTATCCGGCCTTCGTAGCCATGGTCGCGGATGTCAAACGCAAGCTTCAGCAATAAAGGCATCCTGGCCGATTTTTTCTGTCCGGCAGGAAAAGCCTGCTAAAGACGGAATACATAGTAAAGGCCAAATCAAACGTGCCGACACTGCCAGAGGTGAGAAAAAACTTTGACCAAAGGAACCATCAGCGCCGTGACCGACGGCAGCATCGCCGCCGAACTGGGGCTTCTCCCCGGCGACGCGCTGCTGGCCGTCAACGGTAAACCCGTCAGCGACATAATCGACCTCAGCTTCGCGCTGGCCGACGAATACGTAGAGCTCCTCGTGGCGCGGCAAAGCGGCGAAGAGGAGCTTTTCGCCGTCGAAAAGGACTACGACCAGGACCTCGGGCTGGAATTTGCCAGCGCCGTCTTCGACCGTGTCCGCCCCTGCGCCAACAAATGCGTCTTCTGCTTCGTCGACCAGATGCCCCCCGGCCTGCGGGAAAGCCTCTACATCAAAGACGACGACTACCGGCTCTCCTTCCTTTACGGCAACTTCATCACCCTCACAAACCTCGCCCCGCGCGACCTCGCCCGCATCCGCCGCCTGCACCTGTCGCCCCTCTACGTCTCCGTCCACGCCACCGACGGCGACATCCGGGCCGCCCTGCTCGGCAACAAGCGCGCCAAAGACATCATGGGCCGTCTCAAGGACCTCACGGCCGACGGCATCGAACTCCACACCCAGGTCGTGCTCTGCCCCGGCCTCAATGACGGCCCCGTCCTCGAGCGCACCATCGCCGACCTCTACGCCCTCGCCCCCGGCGTCCTCTCCCTCGCCATCGTCCCTGTCGGCCTAACCCGCCACCGGGGAAAATGCCAGCCCCTGCGCGGCTTCACCCCCGAAGAAGCCACAGGCGTCATCGCCGCCGTCGCCGCCTGGCAGCGCCGCTGCAGGGCCGAAACAGGCGCCTCCTTCGTCTACCTCGCCGACGAATTCTACCTCGCCTGCGGCCTGCCCGTCCCCGAATACGACCACTACGACGGCTTCCCCCAGCTCGAGAACGGCGTCGGCATCGTCCGCTCCTTCCTCGCCGAATGGGATGAAACCGTCGTTACCGGCGAAGGCTATGCCGCGCCACGGCATATCGACGTCGTCTGCGGCGTATCGGCCGCCACCGTCCTCGGCCCATTGCTGGCCGGGCTTTCCCTGCCCAACCTTACCGTCAACATCCTCCCCGTCGTCAACGCCTTCTTCGGCCCCGACGTCACCGTCACCGGCCTCCTCACCGGCGCCGACATCATTGCCGCCCTCCAGGCCGTCGACCGGCCGCGAGACGGCGTCATCATCCCCGGCGTCGCCCTCAGGAAAGGCGAAAACATCTTCCTTGACGGCCTCACCCCCGAAGACGTCGCGCGGGCCAGCGGACGCCCCGTGCGCATCGCCCACTTCGCCGCCGATCTCAAGCAGCAGCTCGCTGCCTGGAGGTAAACCATGAAAGAGCTAGGCCTCATCCAAGTGTATACAGGCAACGGCAAAGGAAAAACTACAGCTAGCCTCGGCCTGGCATTTCGGGCCGCGGGCCACGGCTTTAAAATCTGCATGCTTCAGTTCATGAAAGACTGCGCCGACTATGGCGAAGCGAAAGCCGCCTGCCTATTGCCCGGCTTCGCCCTCCTCCAGGTCGGCCGCCACGACTTTGTCGACCTCGCCAACCCCGACCCCGTCGACATAGAACTTGCCCAAAAAGGCTGGGAGCGGGCCAAAGCCGTCATCGACTCCGGCGACTACGACATCGTCATCCTCGACGAAATCAACGTCGCCATGGCCTGCGGCCTCCTCGCCGCCGCCGACGTCGCAGCCTTCCTCACCGCCCAAAAGCGCAACGTCGAAATCATCCTCACCGGCCGCTACGCGCCGCCGGAAATAATCGCCATCGCCCACCTCGTCACCGACATGCGGGAAGTGAAACACCCCTACCACAGCGGCGTGGCGGCCCGCCAGGGCATAGACTACTGAAGCAACGCGAAAAAGGTGATGACAATGAGCAAACCGATCGTAGCCATAGTCGGCCGGCCCAATGTCGGCAAATCCACCCTCTTCAACCGCATTGCCCAAAAGCGCGTCTCCATCGTCGAAGACATCCCCGGCGTCACCAGGGATCGCATCTACATGGACGCCGAATGGCTCGGCCACGAATTCACCATGATTGACACCGGCGGCATCGAAATCGAATCCGCCGACAAAATCCTCACCTCCATGCGCCACCAGGCCAAACTCGCCATCGAAGAATCCGACGCCGTCCTCTTCGTCGTCGACGCCAAGTCTGGTCTGACCGCGGCCGACGAAGAAGTCGGCCTCATCCTCAAGAGCGCCCGCAAACCCGTCCTCCTTGCCGTCAACAAAGTCGACAGCCCCAAAGACGAAGCCGAAATCTACGAATTCTACAACCTCGGGCTCGGCGAACCCTATCCCATCTCGGCCGCCAACGCCCTCGGCCTCGGCGACCTCCTCGACCAAGTCATTGCCGTCCTGCCGCGCGAAACCGCCGTCGTCGACGAAACCGACACCATCAGGGTCGCCTTCATCGGCCGGCCCAACGTCGGCAAATCCTCCCTCGTCAACGCCCTGCTCGGCGAAGAACGGGTCATCGTCAGCGACATCCCCGGCACAACCCGCGACGCCATCGACACCCACTACTCCAAAGACGGCACCGACTTCATCCTCATCGACACCGCCGGCATGCGGCGCAAAGCCAAGATCGACGAGCCCGTCGAACGCTACAGCGTCATCCGCTCCCTCCGGGCCGTCGACCGGGCCGACGTCGTCCTCATGCTCATCGACGCCGTCGACGGCGTTACCGAACAGGACAAAAAAATCGCCGGTTACGCCCATGATGCAGGCCGGGCAAGCATCATCGTCGTCAACAAATGGGACCTAGTCGAAAAAGACAGCAAAACCACCCTCCGCTACACCGAAACCATCCGCAGCGAGCTGGGCTTCATGCAGTACGCCCCCGTGATATTTCTCTCCGCCCTCACCAAACAGCGCGTCCAGCGGGTCAGCGAACTGGTCAAATTTGTCGCCGACCAGCACGCCATGCGCGTAGCCACCAGCGTCCTCAACCAAGTCGTAGAAGACGCCGTCGCCATCAACCCCCCGCCGTCGGAGAGGGGCCGCAAACTGAAAATCTACTACACCACCCAGCCGGGTGTCAAACCGCCCACCTTCGTCTTCTTCGTCAACGACGCCGAAATCATGCACTTCTCCTACCTCCGCTACCTCGAAAACAAACTGCGGGAAGCCTTCGGCTTCGAAGGCACGCCGTTGAAGCTCGTCGTGCGCGGACGCAAAGACAAAGAAGACGAGTGATTACGGCCGTTGATAAGCGCCCATCTGCGGCGTTGCTCCTCAGAGCGCTTGCTTGCGTACATTCCGAGTACGCGGCGCGGCGCGCTCTTCCGGTGCGCCTTGCATCTGGAGGCTTCTGAACGGCCTAAGCCAGATAATTGCCTTGATTACTTGCAAGCTTTATTTTGTGGGGTGAGAAAATGGACTACTTTATCATAGTCGCTATAAGCTACGTCATTGGCTCCATCCCCAACGGCCTCATCGTCGGCAAATTCACCAAAGGCGTCGACATCCGCCAGTTCGGCAGCAAAAACATCGGCGCCACCAACGTCTACAGGGTCCTCGGGCCGTGGCCGGCCTTCTGGGTCCTCGTCACCGACATCGCCAAAGGCGTCGCCGGCGTCTACATCGGCAAAGCCATCCTCGGCGCCCCGCCGGCCGCCCTCCTCGGTGGCATCGCCGCCATCGCCGGCCACAACTGGTCGCTCTTCCTCGGCTTCAAAGGCGGGCGCGGCGTCGCCACCGCCCTCGGCGTCATCGCCGTCCTCATGCCCAAAGTCACCGCCATCGTCTTCGTTGTCTGGGCGGTCATCGTCTTCCTCACCCGCTATGTCTCCCTCGGGTCGATCGTCGCCGCCGCCATCGCCCCGCCCCTCATCTGGCTTTTCGGCGAGCGGACGGAATACCTCTACTTCGGCCTCGTCGCCGCCGCCTTCGTCATCGTCCGTCACCGCCCCAACATCGAACGCCTCCTCAAGGGCCAGGAGCTAAAGATCAAAGCCGGCAGCTCAGCGCCGGAAAAGAAGGACAGCGACAAACCATGAAAATAGCGGTAATCGGCGCCGGCGGCTGGGGCACCGCCCTCGCCGCCGTCCTCGGAGAAAACAACCACCAGGTAGCGCTCTGGGCCCGCAGCCAGGAGGCCGCCGACGAACTCGCCGCCACCCGGCGCAACCCGCGCTACCTCCCCGACGCCGTCCTCCCGGGCGGCGTCGCCTGTACCGCCGACCTGGCCGCCGCAGCAGCAGGCGCGGCCATCGTCATCCTCGCCACCCCGTCCCACGCCGTCAGAGCCATCGCCGCCGCCCTCGCGCCGCATCTCGCCGCCGGCGCCGTCGTCGTCAGCGCCGCCAAGGGGCTCGAAGTCGGCACCCTTAAACGCATGACCGAAGTCATCGCCGCAGAAATCCCCGCCGCCGCCTCACGGCTTGTCGCCCTCTCCGGCCCCAACCACGCCGAAGAAGTAGCCCTCCGCCATCCCGCCGCCACCGTCGCCGCCTCGCTCTCCCGCCCGGCCGCCGAGGCCGTCCAGGAAGCCCTTATGGCGCCCTACTTCCGCGTCTACACCAACCCCGATATCATCGGCGTCGAACTCGGCGGCGCCCTTAAAAACATTATTGCCCTCGGCGCCGGCATCGGCGACGGCCTGGGCTTCGGCGACAACGCCAAAGCCGCCCTCATGACCCGCGGCCTCGCCGAAATAACCCGCCTCGGCGTCGCCATGGGCGCCCGGCCGCTCACCTTCGCCGGCCTGGCGGGCATCGGCGACCTGATCGTCACCTGTACCAGCCGCCACAGCCGCAACCGCCGCGCCGGCCTCGCCCTCGCCGCCGGCAAAACGGTGGGGGAGATAGAAGGGGAGACCGGCATGGTCGTCGAAGGCATCCGTTCCACCCTCGCCGCCCACGAAATAGCCGGCCGTCTGGGGGCCGATATGCCCATCACCGCCGAAATCCACCGCGTCCTCTACCAGGGAGCCGACCCCCGCGAAGCGGTTGCGCGCCTGATGGGGAGGGGGAGGACACACGAGCTCGAAGAAGTCGCCCCAAGCTGGGATGCATAACTTAGGCAGACGTTGATAAGTCCCCATCTGCGGCGTTGCTCCTCAGAGCGCTTGCTTGCGTACATTCCGAGTACGCGGCGCGGCGCGCTCTTCCGGTGCGCCTTGCATCTGGGGGCTTCTGAACGTCTGCTCGCCAGTTAAAGAAAAAGAATCGAAATAGGACGAGAAGAGTATGGTAGTTACCATACTCTTTTTTGTGTTTCGTCATATTCTTATTGGCATGTCATATATTTGTAATGATTAATCGGGCAATTCCCCAGTAAGGACCTGAAGCTTCTGCGGCCCGTCGCGGAAGACGTTTTTCGGGGAGGGGTGACAGGCCAACGGAGCAAACTGTGCTCATACATACGAACATAGGGGGAGGGAATCGAAGACAAATGGAAAAGTTTGACCTGTTCCGGGACATTGCCGAACGGACCGGCGGCGATATATACGTCGGGGTCGTCGGCCCCGTGCGCACCGGCAAATCCACCTTCATCAAGCGGTTCATGGAGACGATGGTGTTGCCGAACATCACCGATCCTTACGACAAAGAGCGGGCCAAGGACGAACTGCCCCAGTCCGCCGCCGGCAAAACCATAATGACCACCGAGCCAAAGTTCATCCCTAACGAAGCGGTCGAAATCGTCGTCAAGGAAAACGTCAAAGTCCGCGTCAGGGTCGTGGACTGCGTCGGCTACACCGTCGACGGCGCCCTCGGTTACGAGGAAGAGGACGGCCCCCGCATGGTCCTCACCCCCTGGGACGACCAGGAGATACCCTTTCAGCAAGCCGCCGAGATCGGCACCCGCAAAGTCATCACCGACCATTCCACCATCGGCCTCGTCGTCATCACCGACGGCACCGTCACCGACCTGCCGCGCGAAAATTACATCGCCGCCGAGGAGCGGGTCATCGCCGAACTAAAAGAACTGCAGAAACCGTTCCTCATTATCCTCAACACCGGGCAGCCGACCGCCAAGGAGACCAGGGAGCTTGTCGCCAAGCTCGAAAACAAGTACGACGTCCCCGTCATCCCCGCCGACTGCCTCCAGCTCACCACCGACGACGTATACGCCATCCTCCAGGAAGTCCTGTACGAATTCCCTGTCAAGGAAGTCAACATCACCCTGCCGCGCTGGGTAGAAGAACTGGAGGCCGACCACTGGCTGCGGCAGAAGTTCGACGGCGCCGTCCACGACATCGTCCAGTACGTTCGCCGCCTGCGCGACATCGACCGGGCCATCGACGACCTCTCGGGCTACGACTTCGTCGCCGACGTCATCCTCCACGACATGGACCTCGGCAGTGGCATAGCCGTCATCGAGATGACCGCCCGCAGCGAACTTTTCTACCAAGTCCTCGAAGAACTCACCGGCTTCACCGTCAGCGGCGAACACCACGTCCTCCGTCTCATGCGCGAACTGGCCGTTGCCAAGCGCGAGCACGACAAAATCGCCTCGGCCCTCGAGCAGGTCCGTCAGACCGGCTACGGCATCGTGCCGCCCCAGGTCGACGAGATGGTCCTCGAGGAGCCAGAGATAATCCGCACCGGCAACCGCTTCGGTGTGCGCCTCAAAGCGTCCGCGCCCTCGCTCCACATCATCAGGACCGACGTTCAGGCTGAAATCTCGCCCATCATCGGCACCGAAAAACAGAGCGAAGAACTCATCCACTACCTGCTGCGCGAATTTGAAGGCGAGCCGGAAAAACTGTGGCGCACCAACCTGTTCGGCAAATCCCTCAACTCTCTCGTGCGCGAAGGCATCCAGAACAAGCTCAACACCATGCCAGAAAACGCCCAGATCAAACTGCGCGAAACACTGCAGAAAGTGGTCAACGAGGGCAGCGGCGGGCTGATCTGCATAATCTTTTGAACACCTGCCGGCTGGCGATAAAGGCCCATCTGCGGCGTACTCGCAAGGGGCAGGCCGCAGTTCTAGGCGCAGATGCGCCAAGAACTTACGCACTTGCTCCTCAGAGCGCTTGCTAGCGTACGCAATCAAGTACGCGTCGCATCGCGCTCTTCCGGTGCGCCTTGCATCTTGACCTTTCTAGCCAGCTAAATTTGCTAACGATTTATCGGCGGCCGTCAACGGCCGGCCTTTTTTTTTGCCCTTTATCCCCTTGTCTTGGTATTAACCTAATGTTATAATGTCTACGATACGGGGATAATTATCCTTTTGTGCAATACTAAAGGAGGGAAAAAAATGTCCGGCCAGAAGTCGACATTTTATTTGGTTCGGGAGGAAATCCTGCCCGAGGCGATCAAGAAGACCATCAAGGTCAAAGAGCTCTTAAAACGCGGCGACGCCCGCACCATCAACGAAGCGGTGGAAAAGATGGAGCTCAGCCGCAGCGCTTATTATAAGTACAAAGACTATGTCTTTCCCTTTTACGAAGCCAGCAAGGAAAAAATCGTCACCTTAGCCCTGCTTTTAGAACACAAACCCGGCGTCCTGTCCCGCGTCCTCAACACCATCGCCAACGAACGGGGCAGCGTCCTTACGATAAACCAGGGTATTCCCCTTCAGGGCGTAGCCAACGCCACCATCTCCATCGAAACCGTCGAACTGGCCATCGACCTCGAAGCCCTCCTCGACAAACTCAGGATGGTAGACGGCGTCAAGCGCCTGGAAGTGCTGGGACAAGCTTAAAATAGGAGTTGACCTCAATGAATGCCAATTCGCACAAGGATACGATCAATGTAGGCATGCTCGGGCTAGGCACCGTCGGCACCGGCGTAGCCAAGATCCTCGACGCCAGCGCCCACAACATCGCCCAGAAAGTCGGCTCGCCCGTCGTCCTCAAAAAAGTCCTCGTCCGCGACGCCGCCAAACCCCGGCAGGTCAAACTTGCCGGCCTCACCACCGACCCGTCCGCCGTCATCGACGATCCCGACATCGACATCGTCGTCGAAGTCATGGGCGGCGAGGAACCGGCCAAAGGTTACATTATCCGCGCCCTCCAGGCCGGCAAACACGTCGTCACCGCCAACAAAGACGTAGTGGCCAGACACGGCCGCGACCTCTTCGCCGCAGCCGAGGAAAACAACGTCGACCTGCTCTTCGAAGCCAGCGTCGGCGGCGGCATTCCCATCATCCGGCCGCTCAAGCAGTGCCTGGCCGGCAACCGCATCAGGCAGGTCATGGGCATCGTCAACGGCACTACCAACTACATGCTCACAAAAATGACCGTCGACAAGAGCGACTACGGCGCCGTCCTCGCCGAAGCCCAGCAAAAAGGCTACGCCGAGTCCGACCCCACCGCCGACGTCGGCGGCTTCGACGCCGCCCGCAAGATCGCCATCCTCGCCTCCATCGCCTTCGGCACCCGCGTCACCCTCGACGATGTCTACGTCGAAGGCATCACCGGCATAACCCCCCAGGACATCGAATACGCCGGCGAATTCGGTTATGTCATCAAGCTGCTGGCCATCGCCGGCGAAACCGACTGCGGCGTCGACGTCCGCGTCCACCCCGCCTTCATCGCCAAAACCCACCCGCTGGCCTCCGTCAACGACGTCTTCAACGCCATCTTCGTCAAAGGCGACGCCGTCGGCGAAACCATGTTCTACGGCCGGGGAGCGGGGGAGATGCCCACCGCCAGCGCCGTCGTCGCCGACATCATCGACGTCGCCCGCGACATCAAGCACGGCGTCGCCAGCCGCGTCCTCTGCACCTGTTTCGACACCAAACCCATCTGCCCCATCGCCCAGACCGAAGCGCCCTACTACATCCGCCTGCTCGTCGAGGACAAACCCGGCGTACTTGCGGCCATCGCCGGCGCCTTCGGCTGCCAGCACGTCAGCCTAAACTCCGTCGTCCAGAAACGCAAGGTGGGAGACTGGGCGGAAATCGTCCTCATCACCTACCGCGTATCCGACGCCAACATGCGCCTTGCCCTCAGCACCCTCGGCGGCATGCCGGTCGTCAATAAAATCAGCAGCGTCATCAGAGTGGTCGAGGAATAACGGCCACCCCTCAGGGAGGATATATGGAATCGACAATTACGGTACGCGTGCCGGGAACGACAGCCAACTGCGGTCCCGGCTTTGATACGGTAGGCATCGCCTGCACCATCTACAACGACATGACCCTCACCCTCAGCGAAAAACCGGGCTTCACCCTCGCCGTCACCGGCGAAGGCGCCGGCGCCATCCCCGCCAACGAACGCAACATCGCATACATGGCCGTGAGCGCCGTCCTGAAGAAAGTCGGCGTCGCCAGCCCCGGCATAGGCATAACAATGCACAACAACATCCCTCTGGCCCGTGGCCTCGGCTCGAGCGCCGCCGCCATCGTCGGCGGCCTTGTCGCCGCCAACGCCGCCACCGGCAGCAAACTCGGCAACGACGAACTCTTAGCCATGGCCACCGTACTCGAAGGCCACCCCGACAACGTCGCCCCGGCCATCTTCGGCGGCATCACCGTCAGCTTCACCGCCGGCGGCGTCCCGCAAACCCTCCGTTTCAGCCCGCCAGAGCCGCTCAGGCTCGTTGTCGCCATACCCGATTTCGGCCTTTCCACCAAAGCGGCCCGCCAGGTCTTGCCGAAAGCCGTCCCCTACGCCGACGCCGTCTTCAACGTCAGCCGCGCCGCCCTCCTTATCGGCGCCCTCTGCCAGGGCAAACTCGACTTCTTGCGCAGCGCCCTGGAAGACCGTCTGCACCAGCCCTACCGCGCCAAGCTCATCCCCGGCATGGACGAAGTCCTTGCCGCCGCTGTTGAAAACGGCGCCCTCGGCGCAGCTCTCAGCGGCGCCGGCCCCTGCCTCATCGCCTTTGCCCGCCGCGAGGCCGCCGGCGCCATCGGCGGCGCCATGGTCGCCGCCTTTGCCCGCCACGGCGTGAAAGCCAACTCCCTCGACTTAGACATCGACGGCGACGGCGCAAAGATAATTATGGTGCCTTGACAGCGCCCCGAAAAAAAGGTACAATAGGTTTTGTCGTCGGGGCGTAGCGCAGTTTGGTAGCGCGCTTGCTTGGGGTGCAAGAGGTCGTGGGTTCAAGTCCCGCCGCTCCGACCATTTATATCAACATCAACAGGCCTCGCCGTCAGCGGCGAGGCGTTTGTTTTGTCGGCGAGATAAAGTAATTAACTATGATTTTACGACTAGCTAAATCTGCACATACCGGCATGCCGCACTCTTGCAGCGATAATATCGTCGCGCCGGTAGGCATCTGAAGCAAGCCGGGCAAGGCTCGGCGCGCAAAACGTCATGACTAGGCAATCCATTGGGTGTCAATACTATCCATGCAATCAAAGATATACCAAAAAGAGGATCATACATGGGTGAGTACATCTACATAGCCGCAGCCCTCCTTGCCGGCTTCCACGCCCTCGCTTATCCTCCCTGTTTATCGGCTGCCTTGGCAGTAGGCGAAATTTCTTTGCCCGGACCGAGGTGAAGAAGGGTTTGCCCCCCGGATTATAGAAAATAATACCAGTAAATCTAGGAGGTGTAGACGGTGGATAAAGAAAAAATTATCGCCGAAACCATCGGGAAATACGAACAATTCATCAACCCGGCCGTCGCGCGGCTGTTCCGCTTCATGGGGCTCGCCACCGTCGAGTGGCAGGCCGAAGGCGACATCATCCGCGACCTGGACGGCAAGGAATACATCGACTGTCTGGGCGGCTACGGCGTATTCAGCCTTGGTCACCGGCACCCCAGAGTCGTCGCCGCCGTTAAAGAACAGCTTGACATGATGCCCCTCTCCAGCAAAGTGCTGTTCGACAAGCCGCTCGCCGACCTCAGCGCCGCCCTGGCGGCGATAACCCCCGGCGACCTAACCTACAGTTTCGTGGTCAACAGCGGCGCCGAGGCTGTCGAAGGCGCCCTCAAGCTCGCCCGCATCCATACCGGCCGGCCCAAGTTCGTCGCCACCGCCGGCGCCTTCCACGGCAAAACCATCGGCGCCCTTACCGCCACCGGCCGCGAACTATTCCGCTCGCCGTTCCAGCCGCTTATGAGCGGCTTCAGCCACGTTCCCTTCGGCGACATCGCAGCCCTGGACGCGGCCGTCGACGACGAAACCGCCGCCGTAATACTCGAACCCATCCAGGGCGAGGGCGGCATCATCGTACCCCCGGACGACTACTTGCCTGCCGCCAGACGAATCTGCGACCGCCACGGCGCCCTGCTCATCTGCGACGAAGTCCAGACCGGCCTCGGCCGCACCGGCGCCATGTTCGCCGTCGACCACCACGGCGTCGTGCCGGACGTAATCACCACCGCCAAAGCCCTTGGCGGCGGCGTAATGCCCATCGGCGCCTTCACGGCCCGTCCGCACCTATGGGACAAATACATCACCGCCCCCTTCCTGCACACCACCACCTTCGGCGGCAACCCCCTGGCCTGCGCCGCCGCCAACGCAGCCATCGCCGTCACCAGGGAAGAAGACCTGCCGGCGCGCGCCGCCGCAACCGGCGGCTACTTCCTCGACGCTCTCCGCCGCCTGGCCGCCGCCTATCCCGAAGTAATCCGCGAAGTCCGCGGGCGCGGCCTGATGATCGGCCTCGAACTCACCAAAGAAGGCATCGGCGGCCTGCTCATGTCCGAACTCATAGGCCGCGGCGTCCTCGTCGCCTACACCCTCAACAACCCCAAAGTCATCCGCATCGAGCCGCCGCTCGCAATCAGTCGGCAACACGTCGATTACGTCCTGGACGCTTTTGCGAAAGCGGCTGAAGCCGCCCAGGACATGATCGAAGACCTATAAAGGAGGCGCCCACATGCCGTACGTTGAAGTCTCTCTGCCCGTAAACGCCAGCCGCGAAGCCATTTATCCCATCCTCAAGGAAATGGAAAAATACCCCGACTTCATGGCCGACCTCGTCAGCGTCGAAGTCATCGAACGCGCCGCCAACACCACCGTCACCAAATGGGTCTCCAACGTCGACGGCCGCATCATCAAATGGACCGAACGCGACACCTTCGACGACGCCAACTGCCATATCGCCTACGAGCAAATCGCCGGCGACCTCAAAAAATTCTCCGGCGAGTGGATCCTCACCCCTGTCGAGGGCGGCGCCACCGAAATAAAACTCACCGTCGACTTCGAATTCGGCATCCCGATGATTGCGGGCCTGTTAAACCCCATCCTGAAGAAGAAAGTGAAGACCAACAGCGAAAATATGCTCAAAGCGATAAAAGACCGTTTGGAACGGCCGTAATTGACTGTTGTTAATTATAAGCATTTTACTTATAATTAATATCATCAAACAAATAGGAGGGATTTCCGCGGGTGGAATAAACGACACTCACCAAGCTATATAATACTACTGACATATCGGCTCAAATAAACGGAGGTGATTCGCCATGAATTCGCTAAAAACAACCTTCCTGCTGGCTGCCCTCACAGGTTTGCTGCTGGCCATAGGATACTCCTTCGGCGGCACCCGGGGCATGACGATCATGTTCGTCATCTCCATCCTCATGAACTTCGTCAGCTTCTGGTACAGCGACAAAATCGTCCTCAACATGTACGGCGCCAGGGAAGTCAACCCCCAGCAAGCCCCCGACCTCATCCGCATGGTCTCCGGCCTGGCCCAGAAAGCCAAGCTGCCCATGCCCAAAGTCTACATCATCGACACCGACGTCCCCAACGCCTTCGCCACCGGCCGCGACCCCGACCATGCCGCCGTCGCCGTGACCACCGGCATCATGCGGGCCCTTAACTACGAAGAACTTGAAGGCGTCGTCGCCCACGAACTCGCCCACGTCAAAAACCGCGACACCCTCATCAGCACCATCGTCGCCACCATCGCCGGCGTCATCACCATGATCGCCCAGATCGCCCAGTGGGCTGCCATCTTCGGCGGCCGCTCCGGCGACGACGAAGAAGGCGGCGGCCTCGGCGGCATACTGGAATTCGTATTCCTTGCCGTGCTCGCCCCCATCGCCGCCACCCTCATCCAGCTTGGCATCTCCCGCGTCCGCGAATTCAAAGCCGACGAAACCGGCGGCTCAGTCAGCGGCAACCCGCTGGCCCTCGCCAGCGCCCTGCAGAAAATCGAGAATTACGCCCAGCATCGCGTCATGAATGAGGCCACGCCTGCCACCTCGCACCTGTTCATCATCAACCCCTTCTCCGGCGTCGGCGGGTGGCTCACCGGCCTCTTCAGCACCCACCCCGCCACCGCCCAGCGGGTGGCCAAACTTCAGGAACAAGCCAAGCGCATGCGCTAAACAGCACAAAGGCCCCGCGGCCGGAATACCGCCGCGGGGCCTTTTCTTTTTCCCCCGGCAGGAATAACCTAGTCAGCAAGGAATCAATATATATCCACATGGAACAGGGGGTAAAAAAATGAAATTCGTCCGATTCCAGCAAGGTGCGGCCATCCGTTACGGAGTGCTCGAAGGCGAAAACATCCGTATCGTCGAAGGCGACATCTTCGGCAAATGGGCCGTGGGCAACCAGCTCGTCAAACCCGACACCGTCAAGCTGCTGGCGCCGTGCGCGCCCTCCAAGGCCGTCTGCATCGGCCTCAACTACCACGGGCACGCCAAAGAAATGAATGCCGAACTGCCCGCCCAGCCGCTCATGTTCCTCAAGCCATCCTCCGCGCTCACGCATCCTGGCGGCGCCGTGGAATACCCGGCCATCTCCCAGAACCTCCACTTCGAAGCCGAACTGGCCGTCGTCGTCGGCAAAGAAGCGCGCAAAGTTCCCGCCGCCGCCGCCCGCGAATACATCCTTGGCTACACCTGCGCCAACGACGTCACCGCCCGTGACATCCAAAAAGGCGACGGCCAGTGGACGCGCGGCAAGTCCTTCGACACCTTCCTGCCGCTCGGGCCGTGTATCGCCACCGACATCGACCCCGCCGACACCGACATCAAACTCTACCTCAACGGCGAAATCAAGCAATCCTCCAACACCCGCGACCTCATCTTCAAAGTCGAGGAACTCGTCGCCTTCGCCAGCCAGGTTATGACCCTCTACCCCGGCGACGTCATCCTCACCGGCACTCCCTCCGGCGTTGGGCCCATGCAAGTCGGCGACACCGTCGTCGTCGAGCTTTCCGGCGTAGGCAGGCTCGAAAATACCATCGTCAAAGACTGAAAAAGGTCGTAATCGACCGCCAGCGCGCACAAACCGCCGGGAAAGCGATATATTATATATTGACTTTCCCGGCGAATTTGCTAAAATTTATCTGGAAATTCGTTTAAAGTGAAGGAGGTATTGGATGAGTTGAACGCCTTAGGTCGACACATCCTGGCGGAATTTTACGGCTGTGACGCCGCCGCCCTCAACGACCCCGCGAAGGTGGAGCGCGCCATGGTCGACGCCGCCCTCGAAGCCGGAGCCGAAGTACGCGAAGTAGCCTTTCACAAATTCAGTCCCCAAGGCGTTAGTGGAGTCGTCGTGATATCCGAATCTCATCTGGCAATCCACACCTGGCCCGAACTCGGCTACGCCGCCGTCGACGTATTCACCTGCGGCGACAGGGTCGATCCCTGGGAAGCCTGCCGCTACCTCGTCGCCAGCCTCAAAGCGGCCGAAGTGGACGCCACAGAAGTCAAACGCGGCAAAATGACCGGACAGTTGGCGCAAAAAGTATCTTGAGGAGGGATTTTTATTTTACTCCTGGCAAGTAGTAGGAGATTGGCGGAAGACTGACATTCCTGTTGTACGAAGTGTACAGCAGGATATTTTTTTGCTTCGATTGTCGCAAACGGCGACACCGTATTTTGACAAGACTATTACCTCTCCATATAATGGTAGTGTGGGAATAGAGCCCCCCACTTCGCCGCACACTACGCATAACGATAGGAGGGGACACACATACATGGACAAAACGCTCTCATGGCTCAAAGAAATCAGTGAAGTCGCCGGCCCGTCCGGCTACGAGCAGCGGGTCAAAGCCCTGCTGGCCGAGCGCCTCGCGGGCAAAGCCGAAGTATCCTACGACCGCATCGGCAGCATCATCTTCAAAAAACAGGGCGCAGCCGAAGCGCCCCGCATCATGCTCGCCAGCCACATGGACGAAATCGGCTTCATGGTCAAACACATCACTAAAGACGGTTACCTCAAATTTACCACCCTCGGCGGCTGGTGGGAACAGGTCATGCTCGGCCAGCGGGTAACCGTCATGACCGCAAAAGGCGACCTCCACGGCGTCATCGGCAGCAAGCCGCCCCACATCCTCAGCCCCGACGAACGCAAAAAAGTCGTCCAGAAAAAAGAAATGTACATCGACATCGGCGCCGCCGACGAAAAAGACGCCAAAGAACGGTTTGGCGTCCGCCCCGGCGACGCAGTCGCCCCCTACAGCACCTTCACCCCCCTCGCCGACGAAAAATACCTCATGGCCAAAGCCTGGGACAACCGTATCGGCTGCGCCGTCATGACCGACGTCGTCGAAGCCCTCCACAACGAAATTCACCCCAACACCGTCTACGGCGTCGGCACAGTCCAGGAAGAAGTCGGCCTGCGCGGCGCCAAAACAAGCGCCAGCGTCATCGACCCCCACTTCGCCTTCGCCGTTGACACCTGCGTAGCCGGCGACACCCCCGGCGTCAGCGACGACCAGGCCTCCAGCCGCCTCGGCAAAGGCGTAGCCATCTCCATCTACGACTCCAGCCTCATCCCGCTGCCCAAGCTACGGGACTTTGCCGTCGCCATAGCCGAAGATAACAACATCCCCTACCAGCTCGAATTCACCGAAGGCGGCGGTACCGACGCAGGGCGCATCCACATCCACGGCCAGGGCGTCCCCAGCCTCGTCCTCAGCCTGCCCACCCGCTACATCCACAGCCACAACAGCGTCATCCACCGCGACGACTACGACGCCGCCGTCCGGCTCGTTATCGCCATCCTCAAAAAACTCGACATCGCCAAATACGAGGAACTGATAAAATGAGCGGCCTGCTGCCCTACAAAGGCGTCTGGCCGAAGCTTGACGGCGAAGTATTCGTCGCCCCTGGCGCCCAGGTCATCGGCCACGTCACCATCGGCCAGGGCAGCGGCATCTGGTTCAACAGCGTCGTCCGCGGCGACGACGCCCCCATCGCCATCGGCCGCTACACCAACATCCAGGACGGCTCCGTCGTCCACGTCCAGGACGCCGCCCGCCCCACGCGCATCGGCGATTACGTTACCGTAGGCCACAACGTCATCCTCCACGGCTGCACCGTCGGCGACAACTGCCTCATCGGCATGGGCGCCATCATCCTCACCGGCGCCGTCATCGGCGACAACTGCATCATCGGCGCCGGCTCGCTCGTCACCGAAGGCAAAACAATCCCCGCCGGCTCGCTCGCCGTCGGCTCGCCCGCCCGCGTCATCCGCGCCGTCAGCGACCAGGACATCGCCACGATCCGCGAATCCGCCCGCCACTACTACGAAAAAGCAAAAGACTACACCACCGTTAACACTAGATAAAAAGGGGAGAGGACCAAATGGAAAAAACACTCGTACTCGTCAAACCCGACGGCGTCGCCAAAGGACTCACCGGCGAAATCATCGCCCGCTTCGAGCGGCGCGGCCTCACCGTAGCCGCCCTCAAAATGCTCAAACTATCCAAAGCCAAAGCCGAAATCCACTACGCCGAACACAAAGAACGGCCCTTCTTCGGCGAACTCGTCGCCTTCATCACCTCCGCGCCCATCGTCGCCATGGTAGTCAGCGGCGAAAACGCCGTCAAAGTAGTCCGCACCATGATGGGGCCCACCAACCCCGCCGACGCCGCCCCCGGCACCGTCCGCGGCGACTTCGCCCTCAGCATCGGCCAAAACATCATCCACGGCTCCGACAGCCCGGCCAGCGCCGCGCGCGAAATCGAAATCTACTTCGCCCCCGACGAAATCGTTCAATAAACAAGGGGGTACGCAATGAAAATCTACACCAAAACCGGCGACAAAGGCGAAACCTCGCTCTACAGCGGCGAACGCGTACCCAAAGACAGCCCGCGGGTAGAAGCCTACGGCACCATCGACGAACTCGACTCCGCCCTCGGCCTCGCCCGCGCCCTGTGCGCCAAAGAAGAAGTCCGCGCCGCCATCTACGACCTCCAAAAGCTCCTCTGGGCCGTCATGGCCGAAGTCGCCACAACAGGCGGCCAGCCGCGCGTCACCGCCGCCGAAACAGCCGCCGTCGAAAAAACCATCGACAAATTCGACGCCGCCCTGCCGCCCCTCACCGCCTTCATCATCCCCGGCGACACCCCCGGCGGCGCGGCCCTCGACCTCGCCCGCACCGTCGCCCGGCGGGCCGAACGCCAGCTATGGCGGGTAGCCCGCGACGAGCCGGTCAGCGAACACATCCTCGTCCTCATAAACCGCCTCTCAGACCTGTGCTTCACCCTCGCCCGGGCGGAAATGGCCGACAAACGGTGAACTAAAATGCCAATATACGAATTCCGGTGCAATCAATGCAACGCCAAATTCGAACAGCTCTGCCGTCACGACTGGCAGGGCGCCGTCTCCTGCCCGGCCTGCGGCGCCACAGACCTCGCCAAAGCCCTGTCCGTCTTCCGCTCTTCGGGCAGCGGCGGCGGCAAAAACTGCGGCGGCTGCCCCGGCGGCAACTGCGCCTCCTGCAAATAGTTGTCACGGTAACGCTCCCTCCGTCATAAACTTATAGCGAGTATGTTGGGAAGGGGCGAGGAGCAGTGAAGCTGAAAGTCTACTCAATGTCCGTGCCGCGGCCACTGCGGAGATTTTTGCGGATTTTTTGTAAAAATGGCTAAATACGGCAATACTAATAACCGCCTAAAGCAGGCGGTTATTCATTTTCTGCCTGTCGGCGGCCGTTGTCCGGCCATTTTCTTTCCCAATCCAAAAGCAGGAATATTTGCATTTGACAGAGAATTAAGAGTACCGCATTTACTCGCGCCGCACTACCGTGTGGGACAGGAACTATACCAGCAGGGGGGACTTGATTTGAAAGAGTACAAAACCGACAAAATCCGGAATGTGGGCATCTTCGCTCATGGTGGCGCCGGCAAGACTTCACTCGCGGAAGCACTCCTTTACAGCACCGGAGCTGTAAACCGTCTCGGCAAAGTAGACGACGGCACGGCCACCACCGACTTCGAGCCCGAGGAAGTCAAACGCAAAGTAACGATCAGCACCGGTCTGGCCCCTTGCGAATGGCGCGACCATAAAATAAATTTCCTCGACACGCCGGGGTACGCCGACTTCGTCGCCGAAGTCAAAGGCACGCTCAGGGCCGTGGACGCCGCGCTAATCGTCCTCTGCGCCGCCTCCGGAGTCGAGGTCGGGACCGAAAACGTCTGGAAATTCGCCGAAGAAGACAGCGTGCCCCGCTTTGCCTTCATCAACAAAATGGATCGTGAAAACGCCGACTTCTATGCCACCGTCGATCAGATGAAAGAAAAATTCGGCAACAACATCTTCCCCATCCAAATACCCATCGGCGCCCAGGACACCTTCAAAGGCATCGTCGACCTTGTCAAAATGAAAGCCTACACCCCGGCAAACGCCCAGGGCACCCAGTACACCGAAGGCGACATCCCCGCCGACCTCCAGGACAAGGCCGACGAAGCCAGGCTCGCCATGATCGAAGCCGCAGCCGAAGCCGACGACGACCTCCTCGCCAAATACCTCGAAGGCGAAGAACTCAGCGACGAAGAAATCCGCACCGGCCTTGTAAAAGGCGCGGCCCAGGGTAAATTCTGCCCCGTCCTGTGCGGCGCGGCCTATAAGAACATCGGCGCCCAGCAGCTCCTCGACGCCGTCATCGCCTACGCCCCCTCGCCGGAAAACACCGTCGCCAAAGGGCATCACCCCACCACCAAGGACCCCGTCGAACGCAAAACCGGCGACCCCTTCGCCGCCCTCGTCTTCAAAACCACCGCCGACCCCTTCGTCGGCCGCCTCAGCTACATCCGCGTCTTCTCCGGCCAGCTCAAGCCCGACTCCACCCTCTACAACGCCAGCCGCGAAAAAAGCGAGCGCATCGGCAACATCTTCACCATGCGCGGCAAAACCCAGGACACCCTCACCGTAGCCAACACCGGCGACATCGTCGTCGTTGCTAAGATGGCCGAGACCAAGACCGGCGACACCATCTGCGACAAAGACAAACCCGTCGTCTTCGAGCCCATCGCCTACCCCAAACCCATGTTCACCCTGGCCGTCGAAGCCAAAAACAAGGGCGACGAAGACAAGATCGGCAACGCCCTCGCCCGCATGGCCGACGAAGACCCCACCTTCACCCTCGAAAAGAACCTCGAAACCCACCAACTCCTCGCCAGCGGCATAAGCGACATGCACATCGACGTCATCGCCGAGCGCATGAAACGTAAATTCGGCGTCGACGTCAAACTCAGCGACCCGCGCATCCCCTACCGCGAATCCATCCGTTCCAGCGTCAAAGTCGAATACAAACACAAAAAACAAAGCGGCGGCCACGGCCAATACGGCCACGTATGGCTCCAGCTCGACCCGCTGACCACCGGCGCCGGCTTCGAATTCGCCGAATCCATCTTCGGCGGCGCCGTCCCCCGCCAATACTTCCCGGCCGTCGAAAAAGGCGTCCGCGAAGCAATGGCCAACGGCATCATCGCCGGCTACCCCGTCACCGACATGAAAGTCACCCTCGTCGACGGCTCCTATCACGACGTCGACTCCTCGGAAATGGCCTTCAAAATCGCCGCCTCCGGCGCCATCAAAAAAGGCGCCCTCCAGGCCAAGCCCATCCTCCTCGAGCCTGTCTACGGCGTTGAAGTCATCGTTCCCGAATCCTACATGGGCGACATCATCGGCGACTTCAACAGCCGCCGCGGCCGCATCCTCGGCATGGAGCCGATAGGAGGGGGCCTCGGCGTAGTCCGCGCCCAGGCGCCGCTCACCGAAGTCGTCCGCTACTCCATCGACCTCCGCTCCATGACCCAGGGGCGCGGCAAATTCGACATGTCCTTCGACCACTACGAAGAAGTCCCGCAGCGCATCGCCGAAGGCATCATTGCCGCCTACAAAAAAGACAAAGAGGACGAAGAATAAACAACGCGAAAACGCCGCCAATCACTGGCGGCGTTCCCTTTTCCTGCAGAGGGCGGTTGAGTGACAACCATGCAACTTATCGGTGATGCCAGGGGCGGTGCCAGGGTCGATGCCAGGTGCGGTGCCAGTGCCCCCGGTAGTAGCCATGGTGACCGCGATGCCACCAGTAGTTGTGGCCGACAATGATAACCGTCCGGCTAGGAACGTAGCGCACCTGTTCTGTTTCCTGCTGCAGCGTGAACTTATAGTCCCCGGGGTGCCAGCCCTCCCGGCCGATAAATATCGCGGCCGGATCGGACTCGGCGCCGTCCAGCGACAAATTGAACGCAACGTAACTCCCGCCGTCGATAAACATATCGATAGCAGCCGTGTCGCCGAGATTGGTGAACTGGAACGTTACCTTAGACCGGTCGCCGCTCACCCGGAAAAAATCGTCGCCCCCCTTAGACTTCCCGAAAGTATCCCGGAACACGCCGTCGGTCCGGATAGTGCCGCTGAACACATGCCTGCTCCCGTCGGTACTCGTCCGCAGATGCAAACCATCTCTATCCTGCCAGATAAAAAAACCGGTACTGCGTCCCGGATCGAACGCCTCCGGCCTGTCCTCCAGATTGGGCGAATAAGCCGCCGCATAGCCGGTAAAGCCGAGCACCGCCAGCAGCACCAAAACAAAAACCGTCATCCGTTTCATCATATCCGCTCCCTTCAACAAATACAGAATATAACAATAATGTGACAAGAATATGACAAAAATGCCCACCTGCGCTTGCCCTCAGGCAACGCAAAAACGCCGCCAGTAACTGGCGGCGTCTCTTTTCTTCTGGCAGGGGCGGCTGGATTCGAACCAACGCATGACGGAGTCAAAGTCCGTTGCCTTACCACTTGGCGACGCCCCTATATGAGGTTCCTTTAAATCCAATATACCACGGCAGTACGGTACGCCGCAACTCTTGCGAAGAACGCAGGCTGTGCGCCGGAGCTGCGGCTGAACGCGCCGTAAGGCTCGGGCCGACACAGCCGTACCGTCGCCAACGGACATCCGTGTCCGATGGCTCCTCGCCCGGCCGTCCATGGCCGGGCGTACGTTCGTGTTACCGGCTTCCTTCGCCAACGGCGCGGTAACAGCCTCCGCAACGGCGCAGCACGCCTGCCTTCTCCGCCGCCTTCTTTCATTCCTGTACTACAAAAGAAGATAGCCTTTTCGGCTGTCTTCTTCTTGTCGGGGCGACAGGATTTGAACCTGCCAAATATATTACTTCTAGTACCGCCACCATTCTACAACATTTGCTCTATGGTGCTTATTGTTTAAATCAGTAATTTCAACAGTGCAATTATAACTGGGTAATTCTAAATTAGGCACTGTCTTACTTAGTTTTGTTTTGTTCAAATCAAAATCTATATATATGTATGCATCAATAACATGATTAATAGTCAATTTTTCAGATGAAAGCAATCGTATGAAATTTTCCTTTAAATATACCAAGGAAAGTAGTAATACAGGGACATTATAGACTCCGGGCTCTATCCTCATGTTTTTCACATCAATCTTTATATTGGGTTCTTGCGAGTCTTTTGCAATAATAAAAATATGTTCAACCACAAAATTACCTTCGAGATAAGTCATCATGCTCAAGTAACTATGGGCTAAATTATGACCTACACTTTTTAGTGATTTCAAACCCATGATTTGCCCCCTTTACATGTCTTGATGTACAATAAATATTATTTTGGGTATCCCCCAAATATCCTTTTATAGACTATCGTGAATAGAATATACAACTTTAGGGTAGAAATCCTTTTGCCATAAGCAAGTTGCAATAGAAAAAAATACCGACCACTACTGGTCGGTATTTTTATGCCTGGTCGGGGCGACAGGATTTGAACCTGCGACCTTTCGGTCCCGAACCGAACGCGCTACCAAACTGCGCTACGCCCCGTCATTCAACGTTACTTAGTATACACCAAGGTGACGGAAAAAGTCAACATGATAGACCTGGAAAGAGAGCCTAAAAATATATTAATTATCGGCCAAACAATGGACAGGATTTTTCCTTTTTTGGGCGAATCGTTCAAATTACCACTCTAAAAGCGGGGGTCGATAGCATGAAGCGAACGAAAAAGGTCGTATTCACCGTCATAATCGCTCTGCTCATCGCCACCGCCGCCGCCCTGGCTGCGCCCTCCCCGCTCCTCAAACAGGGAATGAGCGGCGACGATATATACAAGCTCCAGATAAAATTGCTGGAGTTCGGCTACTACGAAGACACACCCGACGGCACCTTCGGCTCGCGGACCAAGGCCGCCGTCCAGGAATTCCAGCTCGACATCGGCTTAGCCGCCGACGGCGTCGTTGGCCCCGCCACCATGGCCGCCCTGCGCGACTACAAACCCGCCGCCGGCAAGGCTAGCCGCGCTCCGGGCGACAGCCGCAAAGGCCAGCAGCTCGTCGCCTTCGCCAAACAATTCGTCGGCGTCCCGTACGTCTGGGCCGGCCGTTCGCCGGGCGGCTTCGACTGCTCGGGCTTCATCTCTTACGTCTACGGTAATTTCGGCGTCCCGCTGCCGCGGATGGCCGACGGCCAGTTCGAAGTCGGCGCCCCCGTCAGCCGCCGCGACCTCAACTACGGCGACCTCGTCTTCTTCAGCACCTACGAACCCGGCCCGTCTCACGTCGGCATCTACATCGGCGGCGGCAAATTCATCCACGCCAGCTCCGGCGCCGCAGAAGTCACCATAACCCCGATGTCCGCGCAATACTATCTCGAGCGCTATCTTGGCGCAAGACGAGTCATAAGATGAATACAAAAAAAGAACCTGGACATAATCCAGGTTCTTTCAATTTTTACTCATCCATTACCACGAAACTCAGCGTCGGTTCCAGCCACACCTCGAACGTCCGCTGCCAGGGCAGGCGGCTCTTCACCGTCAACCCATTCACCACATACCGCTTCCCATCGGCGCTCAGCGCCGGCAGAGACCGTCCCGCCAGCCCTTCGCGCAGCAGCGCATCCGCCCGGTCGGCCATCAGGCCGCTTATCCAGCCGTCGACCCGCGGCAGATGTCCGCCGAGATTATAAGGATCGACCTTGAACTTCTTCAGCCGGTTGTTCACGTACGGCTGGACATCCTTCTGATAATACCAGTCGTCCAGCATCCGGCTCGTCAGAAACTCCAGCTGGTGCCTATACAGCGCCAGCGGCGCCATCTCCCGTCCCTGGCGATCCAGCGCCGCGGTGAAAATCGCCGCCTGGGTCACCGCCGTCCCCACCGAATTGCTCGTCGTGTTCCAGCCCGCATATGCGGCCAGACGCGTCAGATCGACGCCTTCCTTGATGAGGTGGGGCAGCAGCGTCTCCTCGGCGAAGAAATGCTCGCTGAGATCCACCACCGCCACGCGGTGGCCGGCCGACATCAGCTCGCCCACCGTGCGGGCGGCCGACGCCAGCAGCCCCTGACCCGTCTTGGCGGTACCGACATGGACGAACAGCACAAAATCGGCATCTTCTGCCCGCTGGACCGGCACGCCGCCGATCAGGCCGACCTTCTCGGCGATCGTGCGCGCCACCGAGTGCGGCATATACGGCATAACCATCCCCTGCGCCCCCGCATGGGAATACTGCACAAACACCCGCGGCCGGTAGGCGGCCGACAGCGACGCCACCCGTCCTAGCAGCGTCAGCGCCACCTCGTCCGTCCCGCGGGTTATAAACACCCGCTCCGCCAGAACGGGACGATGGCTGACATAATAATTCAGGCGGCTTTTCAGCATATTCGGCAGCCCGAAGGGGAAGCCGTCGTCCTGGCCGATCACCAGCCCGGACAGCACACCCTCCTCGGCCATCGCCACCAGGCGGAAATTAAGCTGCGTGTTGGCCTCGTACAGCGAAAGATAACGGTTCACCACCGCAGGCGGAATCTGGGCCGACACCCGCGCAAGCTTATCCCTGTCCAGCGGGTTCTCGAACGTCAGCACCACGTCCTTGAGGACCGAATACTCCAGCATCTTTTTCTGATAGCGGGCCGAATCGGCATTGTCGGCTACCAGCAGGCGGGGAATAATACTGAAAGCATAAATCTTCAGCCGCGGGTTTTGCCTGTGCAGTTCCGCCAGCGCCCCTAAAGTCGCCTCGGCGTCGGCCGCCGTGCCTTCGCCCAGCCGCGATGCCAGCAGCCCCCCGTGCAGCAGCATATCCACCGACACGATCGCCGCGTCGGCGGTCGGCGCCTTGTCGCGCAGCCAGTCGCGCAGGCCGGCGCGGTCAGCCGGCGTACGGTACTTGTCCAACAGCTCCGGCGGCGGCAGCACGAGGCGGATGCCGGCCAGCCTTGCCAACTGCTCCACGAACTGCGTGCACGGCGGACGGCTGTCGAGCGGTACCAGCAGGACCGTCATACCGACTGGTGCCGACGCGGGCAGGGCCACCGGCTGCGCGGTGCGGATATGGCCGAAATTGAACTGCAGCGCCGCCGCCGCGGCGGCAGCCGCCAGGATAATCGTCAGGCAGCACAGGAAACGTCTGAACATAAATCACCTCAGAACATGCTTAGCCTACAAGGATTTCGACCCCGGCGTCCGAAATCCTGTAAACACGGGAATTTCTCGCGGGAACTTGACAGAGGCTATCAATATTTTGTATAAATGTGGTAAGATATAAAAGATGAATGGTAACAATAAATGCGGATAATAACCGGAACCGCCAAGGGCCTCAAACTCAAAACCCCTCGCGGCCATGACGTCCGGCCCACCACCGACCGGGTAAAAGAATCGCTGTTCGCCATCCTGGCCGACCGCGTCGCGGGTGCGGCCGTAGCCGACCTCTTCGCCGGCACTGGCAACCTCGGTCTCGAAGCCCTCAGCCGGGGTGCGGCCGCCGCCGTCTTCGTCGACGCCAGCCCCGCCAGCATCGCCCTCATCCGCGACAACGCCGCGCTGGCCAGGCTTGCCGAGCGGGCCGAAATCCACCGTAAGGACGCCCTCGCCGCCGTCGGGCACTTCGCGCGCTCGGGTCGCACCTTCGACCTCATCTTCTGCGACCCGCCCTACAACAAGGGCCTGGCCGCAGCCATCATAAACAAAATCGACGCCGGCAACATCCTCAGGCCAGGTGGCGTCGCCATAATCGAACACTCGCGCCACGAGCCGCTGCCAGACGGCCTGATCAACCTCACCGTCAGCCGCACCGAACGCTACGGGGAAACATTGCTCACATTTCTCGGACACACCACCTGAATGGAGGACTCAGCAGTGCGTATCGCGGTATGCCCCGGCAGTTTCGACCCTGTTACTAACGGTCACCTCGACATCTTCGCCAGGGCCAGCAGCATCTTTGACAAAATCGTCGTCGCCGTATTCCACAACCCCAACAAAAAGCCGCTCTTCACCATGGAAGAGCGCGTCGAAATGCTGCGGGTAGCCACCGCCCACATCCCCAACGTTCAAGTCGACTGCTTTTCCGGACTGGTCTACGAATACGTGCGCCGCCAGAACTCAACCATCATCGTCCGCGGCCTCAGAGCCTTGTCAGACTTCGAATACGAATTCCAACGGGCTCTGCTCATCAAAAAAATTGACCCCCAAATGGAAACAGTATTCATGATGACCACCGCCGATTACTCCTTCGTCAGCTCAACCGGCGTCAAGGAACTGGCCAGATTCGGCGGCGACATCACCGGGCTTGTACCGGCCGCCGTAGCGGCGAAAATTATCGAGCGGCTTAACCAGGACTGAACCCCAAGGCAGGGGAGGAGGAGAATGGCATGACAGTAGAAGAGATCTTGGAAGAAATGGAAGGCTTACTCCTGGAAGCGTCGCGGGTGCCCTTCACCAACAAACGGGTCATCGACGAAGACGACCTCGGCCGCCTGATCGACGAACTCAGAGAAGTGCTGCCCGGCGAACTGATGGAAGCCAACCGCATCATCAGCGAACGGCAGCGCATTATGGAAGACGCCCAGAAAGAAGCCCAGGGCATCGTCGACCAGGGGAAAAACTACATCCACCGTCTCACCGACGAAAACGCCATAGCCCGCCAGGCGCAGGAACAGGCCAACGAAATCCTCCAGCAGGCCCAAAAGGAATCGCGCGACCTGCGTAGCGACGCCGTGGCCTACGCCGACGACGTCTTCTCCTACCTCGAAGAAAACCTCGTCAAAGCGCTCGAAGTCGTCCGCCAGAGCCACGGCAAGATTCACCAGGCCAAAAAGGACTAACCGCCCCCCAGGGCGGCAGCCAAAACGATAGCACACTTCGGGAGCCGCGCGCTCCCTATTTTTTTATCAGCAGCCTCGCCCCGCGGCCGACGTGGCAGGCCAGCGACAGCGCCGCCAGCAGCGCCGTGAACAGCAGCGCCAAATACCCCATCTGTTCGAAGCGGGTCAGCCAGAAGACCGGCGACCAGCCTCCCCCCGGCATCACCGCCACCGGCACACTGAGCGCCGCCGGCAGAACCCCCCCCGCGTCCATCATCAGCAGCGTAATCACCGCCGCCAGCACGGCGTGCAGCATGCGGCCGAAAATATACGGCGTAATCCTGATACCCGACTCAATAACAATACTGGCCACCTGACCGTGGACCGACAACCCGCTCCAGGCGATGATCGCCCCGGCCACCGCCACCTTCTCCGCCAATGGCGCGTCGGCCTGGCTCGCCGCCATCGTGCCGATATCGATCTCGAAAAAACCGCTCACCAGCGACGGCGCAAGATTAGCGCTGAAACCCACGGCGTTCAGCACCCAGGCGAATGCCGCCTCCAGGACGCCCGTCACCCCCATCACCGATACGATCTTCAGAAATACCGAAAAAACGATAATAAACCCGCCGATTAAGAGAATAGTATTCATCGAAGACTTCACCGCGTCGCCCAAAAGCTGCCCCATCGACCGTTTATCCTCCTGCCTGGCGCCATACAAAGCCCTAAACGCGCGGAGCACGATATTGCCGGGCGGCATTGCCGCATCGGGAGTATGACGGTCGCGGTCGCGGGCATGGAACCGGAAAACGATGCCCACGAGAAAACTCGACAAATAATGCGCCAGCGCGATCGTCGCCCCCAGCTCAGGCATCGCGAACATCCCCACAGCCACCGCTCCGAACATAAACAGCGGATCGGCCGTATTCGTGAACGACAGCAGCCGTTCAGCCTCCACCGCCGTACACAGCTGATTCTTGCGGAACTTGCTCGTGATCACCGCATCCATCGGATACCCCGACGCCAGCCCCATGCTCAGCGCGAAAGCCCCGACCCCCGGCACATTGAACACCGGGCGCATCAGCGGCTCCAGCAGCACGCCGATAAAATGCACCACCCCGAGCCCCATGAGAATCTCCGACAAAATAAAAAAAGGCAACAAAGCGGGGAAAACGACGTTCCACCAAAGATTGAGCCCCATAATCGCCGAATCGAAAGCGTCTTTGGGGTACTGCACCATAGCCACGGTCACGAAAACCGTAGCAAAAGCCATAAAAAATGTCAGCAAGCGGGAACGGTAACGCCGCCCTTTCCCCCACAAGCCCATGTGAACCCTCCTCCTCAACCCCGGCGTCTGCTAATATATATATTGGGGCGGGAGAGGTAATATACCCCGACACACAGCCGCAGACAGGAGGCACACATGACCCGACCGACCATCGGCCTCGCCCTGGGCTCAGGCGGCCTTAGAGGCTTGGCCCACATCGGCGTACTCAAAATCCTTGAGCGCGAAGAAATTCCCGTAAACTACATAGCCGGCTGCAGTATCGGCAGCCTCATAGGCTCCCTCTACGCCGCCGGCCTGGACAGCGAAACAATATTCAAACTGGCGAAAAACCTAAAACGCCGCCATTGGATCGACTTCGTCATCCCCAAAATGGGCCTCGTCTCCGGGGACAGGACCCTTGAAACCATACAACTCCTAACACAGCGCAAACACTTTGACCAACTCGCCATCCCCCTCGCCGTCGTCGCCGCCGACCTCAACACCGGCCAGGAAGTCATCTTCCGCGACGGCGAAGTGGCCCACGCCGTCCGAGCAAGCATATCCGTTCCCGGCGTCTTCGTGCCCTACAGCTACGAAGGGCGGCTCCTCGTCGACGGCGCCGTCGTCAACCCCACCCCCATGGACATCGTCCACGGCATGGGCGCCGACATCGTCATCGCCGTCGACCTCGTCCCCACAGGCGACGTCGCCGCCTTCGCCAACATCTTCGACGTCATCATCCAGACCATCGACATCGTCGAGCGCCAGCTCTTCAAACAGCGCGAACACTACTGCGACCTGCTCGTCAAACCCGACGTCGGCCACATCTCACCCAGCTCCTTCGGCAGCCTTGACGAATGCGTCGACCTCGGCGCCAAAGCCATGGAAGCCGGCCTGCCCCAGCTCAGACAACTCCTGGCGGACAAACAACATACAGCGGCGACTGGCGGAAATCCCGCCCCCCGCGCCGCCACTCCGCTTTAGGCATCCCCAGGCTGTATACATCCGTCGCCAGCGTATCCAGAGCCAGCATCCCCTGCAGCGGCGTCAGCTCCGACCCATAAAGCTCGCGGCCGTGGAGAAAATGCGTCGTCTTCGTCACCACCGGCACAGTCGCCCGCCGCGCCACCGTCCGCAGCAGCCGGCGTCCGCGCTCGCCGAACGACAGCACCCGCGCATACAGAGGACCGCTCTCCTCCCAGGCCGCCACCTCCGCCCGGCGGGTCATCAGCAGCGCATGCACCATCATCCGCTGCAAGCGGGTCAGAGAATACCGCTTACTCTTGAGAATCGACCACAGCTCCTCCAGGCTGCCGGCGCCACCGGCAGCCTTCAGCTTAAACTCCAGGCCCTCAGAAACATCGGGAAGCTCCGCCAGCTCGGCCACACTCGCCCGCCGCAGCGCCGCCAGCAAAACCAGCCCCAGCTCGCCCCACGCCACCGGCCCGTGTCCCTCCGCCAGGCAACGTTCGGCCACCTCCCGGCAAGCGACAGGCATGGCCCCGTAAGCCACCTCCGTCCGCCCCGCCAGCAGCGCTCCGCGGACCGCCGTCGCGCTCGCGACCTCACCGGTCACATCCCGGTCGTGATAATGCGCCGCGCGGCGGGCGATAGGGCAGGGCGCCATAGTAGGCGCGTAACGCTCGATTGCACGCAAATACTCCACCGCCAGAATATTGTTCGGCGAAGCCACCATCGCCGGCGGCAGACCGCTCGCGGCCGCCAGCGAACGCCCCAGCGCCGCCGCGTAAGTCTCGCCCGCATCCAGCCGCTCGCGCATCACCGTTCGCACCGCCTCGTCCCCAATCGCCGCCGCCAGGCGCCTCAGCGCCCCGAGCTCCGGATGCTCCGCCCCGAAGCTAAGCCTGTCCACCACACCAAGAGAATGGAGGAGGCGGACAGCGCCGCCCGCAAAAAACTGGGCGCTGCGCACCGCGAATGCCGCCGGCAGCTCCAGCACCACATCCACGCCCCCGCGCACCGCCATCTCCGCACGGGTCCACTTATCGAACAGCGCCGGCTCGCCGCGCTGCACAAAATTGCCGCTCATAACCGCCACGATCGCCGCATCGCCGGCTTGGCGGCGCGTCTCTTCCACATGAAAGCGATGTCCGTTATGGAACGGATTATACTCAGCCACAATACCGACCGCGCGCATACACAAATACCCCCGAAAACATCGTAATGCCACAGCCTTCGCTCCTCGGCGCGCCAAATCCTTCCACCGGAAGAATACATATTTTTGATAATAGTTTCACAAAAAGGCAGGGAAAATAATACTGGTGTCGAAGAATCAAATTGAATATGTAGTCTGGTGGTCAGACCAGATGTGACGAAACAGCACTGGAGGAATTGTCATGATAATCCTAGTGGTCAATTGCGGAAGCTCGTCGATCAAATACCAGCTTTTCAACATGGCCGACGAGTCAGTATTGGCCAAGGGCTTGGTAGAGCGCATCGGACTGGAAGGCGCGCTTTTGACCCATCAGCCCGCCGGCAAAGAAAAAGTAGTCCTCACCGCCGACATCAAAAACCACAGCATCGGCATCAAAATGGTCCTTGAAGCCCTCACCAATCCCGCTCACGGCGTCCTCAAAAGCATGTCCGAAATCAACGCCATCGGCCACCGGGTCGTCCACGGCGCCGAAAAATTCGCCGACTCCGTCCTCATCACCCCCCAAGTCATGGACGCCCTCGAAGAATGCATCGACCTGGCCCCCCTCCACAACCCGCCCAACATCCTCGGCATCAACGCCTGCACCGAACTCATGCCCAAAACCCCCCAGGTCGGCGTCTTCGACACCGCCTTCCACCAAACCATGCCCAAACACGCCTTCCTCTACGGCCTGCCCTACGAAGCCTACGAGAAATACGGCGTCCGCCGCTACGGCTTCCACGGCACCTCGCACCGCTACGTATCCCAGAAAGCCGGCGAACTCATGGGCGAGCACATGACCAACCTGCGGATCATCACCTGCCACCTCGGCAACGGCGCCAGCCTTGCCGCCGTCAAAAACGGCAAATCCGTAGACACCAGCATGGGCTTCACCCCCCTCGAAGGCCTCGTCATGGGCACGCGCTGCGGCGAAATCGACCCGGCGATCATCACCTACCTCATGAAAAAAGAAGGGCTCAGCCCCGACCAGATCGACACCTACCTCAACAAAAAATCCGGCGTCCTCGGCCTCTCCGGCATCTCCAGCGACTTCAGAGACATCGAGGAAGCCGCCAACGAAGGCAACGAGCGGGCCCAACTGGCCCTCGACGTCTTCGCCTATAAAGTCCGCAAATACATCGGCGGTTACGCCGCCGCCATGGGTGGCGTCGACGCCATCGTCTTCACCGCCGGCCTCGGCGAAAACTCCATCTCCATGCGCGACAAAATCTGCCTCGGCCTCGAATACCTCGGCACCCGCATCGACCCCGTCAAAAACAACATCCGCGGCAAAGCCGCCGAAATCAGCGTCGACGGCGCCAAAGTCAAAATCTTCGTCATCCCCACCAACGAAGAGCTGGTTATTGCCAAAGACACAGAGCAAATCTGCGCCAACCTGGTTTAGTCTCGAAACGTAGCGGCCGCCCAGCAGCCCCCATCTGCGGCGTTGCTCCTCAGATCGCTTGCTTGCGTACATCCGAGTACGCGGCGCAGCGCGATCTTCCGGTGCGCCTTGCATCTGGCAGCTTCTGAACGGCCTGCACAATGAAATTACCGAACGGATAGGGGAGGGGAGACCCTCCTCTTTTCATCCTAACTTATAATGAAGAAAACACCGTTTTCTTCTCCACCGAAAATGCGCTACCCGGCGGAGAAAACGACCGGCGACGGGAATAATAACCGATAACAAGCCGATTTCTTGACAAACCCCGGACGTATCGCTATAATTAATGAGGGTTAGGGTGGAAAATGATGAAAATTAACATCGCGCAGCTTCGACAAGCGATTGGCGCCAGCCAATCATTTAGTTTTCATACCCCGGTCGAGGACCTTGCCGGCGAAGCCGGCGAACTCTGGCTTACCGGCCGGATCGAAGTCGTCGGGGAAGCAGTCAACACCGGCCGCCTGCTCGCCGTCTCAGGCGTCATCAAAGGCGCCGGCGGTTTAAACTGCAATCGCTGCCTGGCCGACTTCACCCACGAAGTGGCCGTACACTTCAGCGAAACCTTTCGCGAAGCAGGTACCGCCGCCACCGACCCGGACGCGCTCGTCTACCAAGGCGACGAAATCGACATCGCCGAAATAGTGCGTGAAGCGCTCATCGTCGCCGAACCCCTCAAAGCGCTCTGCGACGAAGAATGCCGCGGCCTATGCCCCACCTGCGGCGCAAACCGCAACGAAACACCCTGCACCTGCGTCACCACCAGCATCGACCCGCGGCTCGCGGCGCTGGAAAAACTACTACCGAAAAAATAGCGCATCCTAAGCGATGCACAGACACGAACGGCGGCCCCAGAGCCGGCCCGCAAGGAGGTGGATACGGACCATGGCAGTACCCAAGCGCAAAATGTCCAAAGCCCGTCGCGACAAGCGCCGCGCCAACTGGAAACTCACCGCTCCCGGCTACGTCGAGTGCCCCCAGTGCCATCAGATGAAAATGCCGCACCGCGTGTGCCCCGAATGCGGTCATTACAAAGGCAAGGAAGTAGTGAAAGTCGCCGAGTAACCCCGCATAAAAAGGTTCCGAATGAGCAAGATAAAAGGCAAAATGCCATTTTTATCTTGCTTTGTTTTTTTCTTGCAAAACACAATAACCCTCGCTATACTGGTAATAGGTTATAATACTTGCTAATAAAAAAGGTGATAATGTGACACGCCCCGAAAAAAAGCTCAGGCATGAAGCCCTGCTGGAAAAACTGCAAACCAGCCCCTTTATGACCGACGAAGCGCTGTCGGAAGCGATGGGGGTCAGTGTCCAGACCATCAGGCTTGACCGCCTGGCGCTCGGCATACCCGAGCTGAGGGAAAGGACCAAACAGATGGCCGAGGCGGCGCGCACCAAGCTCAAAGCCATCGGCACCGGCGACGTCATCGGCGAACTCGTCGACCTTGAACTCGGCCGGTCAGGCATCTCCGTCATGACCGTTGGCGACAGCATGGTCATGGAAAAAACCCATGTCGCGGGCGGCCACTACATCTTCGCCCAGGCCAACTCCCTCGCCCTTGCCGTCCTCGACGCGCCGGCGGCCGTCACCGGAGTCGCCAACATCAAGTACAAAATCCCCGTAGCATCAGGCGAGAAGCTCATCGCCAAAGCCGAAGTCGTCAAAAAAAGAGGCAATAAATATTTTGTTTGGGTAAAGACTAGGAACGAAAAACAGGAAGTATTCCGCTCAAAATTCATAATGGTCTCGCTAGACAATGAGGGGAGATAAAATGAAGGTTGCCATTGATGCAATGGGTGGGGACTTTGCACCAGAGGAAATCGTTCACGGCGCCATCGACGCCGCCCGTGAATACCATTGCCAAATCGTCCTTGTAGGCGACGAAGCGAAGATAATCCCCCTGCTCGATAATGCAGGCAACTGGCGGGACATCGGCATAAGCGTCCACCACGCCAGCCAGATCATCGAAATGACCGACCACCCGGGCGCCGCCGTCCGCAAAAAGAAAGACGCCTCGGTAGTCGTAGCCACCCGTCTCGTCAAACAAGGCGAATGCGACGTCGTCATATCGGCCGGCAGCACTGGCGCGGCCGTAGCCGCCGCTCACTTCGGCCTCGGCCGCATAGCGGGCATCGAGCGCCCGACCATCGCCACGCCAATGCCCAACCTCTCGGGCACCACCGTCCTTTTAGACTCGGGCGCCAACACCGACTCCAAACCCAAGCACCTCCTCCAGAGCGCCGTCATGGGCTCCATATACGCCGAATACGTCCTCGGCATCAAAAAACCCCGCGTCGGCCTCCTCAACATCGGCGAAGAAGAAACCAAGGGCAACGACCAGGCACTCGCCACATACCCGCTCCTTCAGCACGCCAAAACACTCAACTTCATCGGCAACGTCGAAGGGCGCGACATACCCAAAGGCGGCGTCGACGTAGTCGTCTGCGACGGCTTCGTCGGCAACATCGTCCTGAAATTCGGCGAAGGACTGGCCAGCGCCATCCTCCAACTCGTCAAAGACGCCATCAAAAACGCCGGGTTCCTGGCCAAAGCGGCCTCGCTCCTCGTTCTCCCGGCCCTGCGCGGCCTCAAGAAAAAACTCGACTACGCCGAATACGGCGGCGCGCCGCTGCTCGGTGTTGACGGCGGGTTCATAATCTGCCACGGCAGCTCCAAAGCCAAAGCCATAAAAAACGCCGTGCGGGTCGCCAAAGAATTCGCCGAAAAGAAAGTAGTCGAACACATCCGCGAAAACATTGCTAAGGAGGGCAACATCGCCAATGAAGAATGAAGTGGGAGTAGGAATACTCGGCCTGGGAACCTATGTGCCGGAAAGAATACTGACAAATAAAGACCTCGAAAAAATGGTCGACACCAACGACGAATGGATCGTCGAACGCACCGGCATCCGCGAACGCCGCGTCGTCGACCCCTCCATGGCCACCTCCGACCTCGCCACCCGCGCCGCCGAAAAGGCGCTCGCCGAAGCCAAAACCAGCCCCGACGAAATCGAACTCATCATCGTCGCCACCGCCACCCCCGACATGTTCTTCCCCTCGACCGCCTGCCTCGTCCAGGCAAACCTTCAGGCAAACAACGCCGCCGCCTTCGACCTGGCCGCCGGCTGCTCAGGCTTCATGTACGGCATCAACACCGGCGCCCAGTTCATCAAAACCGGCCTTTATAAAAAAGTTCTCGTCATCGGCGCGGAAACCCTCACCCGGATCATGGACTACACCGACCGCAACACCTGCGTCCTCTTCGGCGACGGCGCCGGCGCCGTCGTCCTCGGCGAATGCCAGCCCGGCTGCGGCGTTATCGGCTTCAACATGGGCGCCGACGGCGCCGGCGGCGACCTTCTCAAACTGCCTGCCGGCGGCTCCCGCCTGCCCGCAACCGCCGAAACCGTCGCCAACCGCCAGCACTACGTCCACATGAACGGCAACGAAGTCTTCAAATTCGCCGTCAAAGTCATGGGCGAATCGGCCTATAAAGCCCTCGACAACGCCGGCCTAACCGCCGCCGACGTCGACATCCTCATACCGCACCAGGCCAACATCCGCATCATCCAGTCGGCCGCAAAACGCCTCAAACTGCCGATGGAAAAAGTCATCGTCAACGTCGACCGCTACGGCAACACCTCTTCGGCCTCCATCCCCATAGCCCTCAGAGAAGCCATCGACGCCGGCCGCGTCAAAGACGGCGACGTCATCGTCGCCGTGGGCTTCGGCGCCGGCCTCACCTGGGCCTCATGCGTCATTAAGTGGTGCAAGGAGGATAAAAATATTGCTTAAAAGCAGGCTCTGTGAGCTACTGCGCATCGAATACCCCATCCTGCAGGGAGGCATGGCCTGGGTAGCCACCGCCGAACTTGCCGCCGCCGTTTCCAACGCCGGCGGGCTCGGCCTCATCGGCGCCGGCCACATGCCCCCCGAACCCCTGCGCGCGGAAATCCGCAAAGCCAAAGCGCTTACAGCCAAACCCTTCGGCGTCAACATCATGCTCATGTCGCCGTTTGTCAGGGAAGTAATGCAAGTCATGCTCGACGAAAAAATCCCCGTCATAACAACAGGAGCCGGCAACCCCGCCGAATACATCGGCGCCCTCAAAGAAAACGGCACCCGCGTCATCCCCGTCGTCGCCTCGGTAGCCCTCGCCCGCAGGCTTGAGCGCACCGGCGTCGACGCCGTCATCGCCGAAGGCCTGGAAAGCGGCGGCCATGTCGGCGAAGTAACCACCATGACCCTCGTCCCGCAGGTCGCCGACGCCGTCAAACTGCCCGTCATCGCCGCTGGCGGCATAGGCGACGCCCGCGGCGTCATCGCCGCCCTCGCCCTCGGAGCCGAAGGCGTCCAGATCGGCACCCGCTTCGTCGCCTCACAGGAATGCACCGCCCACCCAGACTACAAACACGCCGTCATCAGAGCCAAAGAACGCTCCACCGTCGTCACCGGCCTCGCCGGCGGCCACCCCGTGCGCGTCCTCGACAACAAACTCGCCAAACAATTCTCCGCCCTCGACCGGCGCGGCGCTCCCCCGGAAGAATTCGACCGCCTCGGCGCCGGCAAACTCAAAGCCGCCGCCGTAGACGGCGACATCGAAAACGGCTCCGTCATGATCGGCCAGGTAGCAGGCATGATAACCAAAATCAAACCCGTTGCCGCCATCATCGACGAAATCATCGGCGACATCCCGCGCATACTCGCCAGTATCAACCGGCTATAAACCGGCATACCAAACCCACCGGCAAAGGGGGATAAATAACAATGACGAAAACGGCCTTTGTCTTTCCCGGCCAAGGCTCCCAGACCGTAGGCATGGGCAAAGACCTCCACGACCTATACCCCGTGGCCCGCGCCACCTTCGCGGAAGCCGACGCCGCCCTCGGCTTCTCCATCACCGACCTCTGCTTCGGCGGCCCCGAAGAAGAACTGCGCAAAACCTACAACACCCAACCGGCAATCCTCACCGTCAGCGTCGCCTGCCACCGTGTCCTCGCCGAAAAAGGCCTCGCCCCGGCCATCGTCGCCGGCCACAGCCTCGGCGAATACTCGGCCCTCGTCGCCGCCGGCGCCCTCAGCTTTCCCGACGCCGTCCGCCTCGTCCGCAAACGCGGCCAATTCATGCAGGATGCCGTACCCCTGGGCGAAGGCAGCATGGCCGCCATCCTCGGCCTAGAGCGCGACGAAATCATCGCCATCTGCAAAAAAACCGAACAACAGACCGGCCCCGTCCAGGCCGTCAACTTCAACTGCCCCGGCCAGGTAGTCATCGCCGGCGCCGCCGCTGCCGTCGACGCAGCCGGCGAAGCCCTCAAACAGGCCGGCGCCAAACGGGTCATCCCCCTGCCGGTCAGCGCCCCCTTCCACAGCACCCTCATGAAACCGGCCGCCGAAAAACTCGCCGCCGAACTCGACAAAATAACCGTCGCCGACGCCGCCATCCCCGTCGTCGCCAACGTCGACGGCCGCATAGTCACCAAAAGCGACGCCATCAAAGCCTCGCTCGTCCGCCAGGCGGCCAGCCCCGTCCTGTGGGAAGACTGCGTTGCCGCCATCGCCGCCGCCGGCGCCTCCATATTCGTCGAAGTCGGTCCAGGCAAGGTACTTACCGGCTTTACCAAAAAGATTGCCAAGGATGCCGTCACCTTGAATGTCGAAGATGACGCGTCCCTGCAAAAAACCCTTGATTATTTCAAGGAGGTTCGCTAAAATGCTTTTAGATGGGAAAGTGGCAATTGTAACCGGCGCTTCCAGGGGCATAGGACGGGCCACCGCCCTCAGACTCGCCCAGGAAGGCGCAAAAGTAGTCGTTAACTACGCCGGCAACCTCGCCGCCGCCGAAAAAACGGTCGACGACATCAAACAAGCCGGCGGCGACGCCATCCTCTTCCAGGCCGACGTGGCCGACCCCCAGGCTGCCGGCGAACTCGTCAAAGCAGCCACCGCCGCCTTCGGGCGCATCGACATCCTTGTCAACAACGCCGGCATCACCCGCGACAACCTGCTCGTCTTCATGAAAGAAGACGACTGGGACGCCGTCATGAACACCAACCTCAAAGGCGTGTTCAACTGCACAAAAGCCGTCGCCAAAACCATGATCAAACAACGCGCCGGCCGCATCATCAACCTGACCTCGGTCGTCGGCATCATGGGCAACGCCGGCCAGACCAACTACGCCGCCGCCAAGGCCGGCGTCATCGGCTTCACCAAATCGGCGGCCAAAGAACTCGCCGCCAGAGGCATAACCGTCAACGCCGTTGCCCCCGGATACATAACCACCGACATGTCGGCAGCCATCCCCGAGCAAGCCAAGGCCGACCTTGCCCAGAAGATACCGCTCAGTCGCCTGGGTAAGCCGGAAGATGTCGCGGAAGCCGTGTTATTTTTGGCATCCGATGCGGCAAACTATATTACCGGCCAAACAATAAATGTTGACGGCGGCATGGTAATGTAACCTGACTACCCAGGATGTTCCGGAAGGAGGTGAACAATATGACGACTTTTGACAAAGTAAAAGAAATCGTTGTCGAACAACTCGGCGTAGACGAAGCCGACGTTACTATGGATTCCACCTTTATCGATGACCTGGGTGCGGATTCGCTCGATATCGTCGAGCTGATCATGGCCTTTGAAGAGGAATTCAACATCGAGATTCCCGACGAAGCCGCCGAAAAAATCAAGACGGTTAGAGACGCTGTGGAGTACATAGACAAGGAAAAGCAGGGTTAAAAAATTACCTAAAAGAAGAAAGTCCCGTGGAAAGTGTTTCGCGGGACTTTCTTGAGGGTAATTGTCCGGCGAATGGAGGAGTTGTTTCTTGAAACTTCCTGAACTAAGGGTAGGGAACCTGGTTGCGCGCGTGCCCATCATCCAAGGCGGCATGGCCATCAGGATATCCACAGCCCGCCTGGCGGCCGCCGTAGGCGAAGCGGGCGGCATCGGCCTCATCGCAGCATCCGGCATGACACTGGACGAACTGCGCCACGAAATCCGTCTCGCCCGGTCGCTTACCCCCAAAGGACTCATCGGCATCAACGCCATGGTCGCAGCGAGGGTATTTCCCGACCTTGTCCGCACAGCCATCGAAGAAGGCATCGACGTCGTCGTCGCCGGCGCCGGCTTCTCCCGTGACATGTTCGCCATCGGCAAAGAAACCGGCACACCCATCGTCCCGATCGTCTCCAGCGCCAAACTGGCCAAAATATCCGAATCGCTCGGCGCCTCCGCCGTCGTCGTTGAAGGCAAAGAAGCCGGCGGACACCTCGGCACCGACCGTTCCATGAAAGAAATCGTCCCCGAAGTCAGGGCCGCCGTCAAAATACCCGTCATCGCCGCCGGTGGCATCATCCACGGCAGCGACATCGTCGAAGCGCTCAAGCTCGGCGCAAACGGCGTGCAGATGGGCACCCGCTTCATGGCCAGCGAAGAATCCAACGCCGCCCCCGCCCTCAAGGAATTCTACCTCAAAGCCAAACCGGAAGACGTCGTCCTCATCAAAAGTCCGGTCGGTCTGCCCGGGCGGGCTGTCAAGAACCCCTATGCCGAGAAAATACTTGAAGGTACAGTCGCCGTCCCAGACTCCTGCGACGCATGCCTCAAACACTGCGAGCGCAACTTCTGCATCATCAAAGCCCTTATCAGGGCCCAGCAGGGTGATACTGAAACCGGTCTGGTGTTCACCGGCGAGTACATTCATAAAATAGACGCCATTCTGCCTGTCAAAGAAATATTCGCCCGCCTACTCAAAGAAGCCGAAGAAACTAATGACTAACGTGAGGTGAAACCCGTGAAAAAGCGAGTCGTAATAACCGGTATGGGAACGGTATCGCCCGTCGGCAATAACCTTGACGAATTCTGGAGCGCCCTCCTGGCCGGCAAATCGGGGATAGCGAAAGTCACCCAGTTTGACGCCAGCGAATACGCCACCCAGATCGCCGGCGAAGTCAAAGGCTTCGATCCGGGCAGCTATATGGACAAAAAAGAAGCCCGCCGAATGGACCGCTTCACCCAGTTCGCCATCGCCTGCACCCGCATGGCCCTCGACCACGCCAACCTCGACATCGCCAAAATTGACCGCGACCGCGCCGGCACCATTATCGGCACGGGCATCGGCGGCATGGAAACCCTGCACGACCAGTACAAAGTCCTCTTCGATAAAGGGCCCAACCGCGTCAGCCCCTTCTTCGTTCCGATGATGATCGCCAACATGGCCTCCGGCCTCACCTCGATCACCTTCGGGCTCCAAGGCCCCTGCCTGTGCGTCGTCACAGCCTGCGCCACCGGCACCAACTCCATCGGTGAAGCCTTCAAAATCATCCAGCGCGGCGACGCCGACATCATGGTCTGCGGCGGCACCGAAGCCACCATCTCGCCGGCCGCCATGGCCGGATTCAGCTCCATGAAAGCCATGTCCACCCGCAACGACGAACCCGAAAAAGCCTCCCGGCCCTTCGAAAGCGGCCGTGACGGCTTCATGATGGGCGAAGGCTGCGGCGTCCTGATCCTCGAAGACCTCGACCACGCCAAAGCCCGCGGCGCCAAAATCTACGCCGAAATCGCCGGCTACGGCACCAACGCCGACGCCTACCACATCACCGCTCCGGCTCCCGAAGGCGCCCAGCAGGCCAAAGTCATGGCCAAAGCCATCGCCGACGCCGGCCTCAAGCCCGAAGACGTCGACTACGTCAACGCCCACGGCACCTCGACCCCCCTCAACGACAAAAACGAAACCCTTGCCATAAAATCGCTCTTCGGCGACCACGCCAAAAAACTCGCCATCAGCTCCACCAAATCCATGACCGGACACCTCCTCGGCGCCGCCGGCGGCATCGAAGCCATCGCCTGCGCCCTCACCGTAGCGAACGACATCATCCACCCCACCATCAACTACGACAACCCCGACCCAGAACTCGACCTCGACTACGTCCCCAACAAAGCCCGCAAACAGGTCGTCAACGTAGCCATCTCCAACTCCTTCGGCTTCGGCGGCCACAACGCCACCATCCTCGTCAAAAAGTACGTCGGTTAACAACATGGACAGCCGGCAGGAGAGCGGCGCGCTGGACGACCTCGGCCGCAAACTCGGCCTGACCTTCGCCGACCCGGACCTCTTGAGGCAGGCCCTCATCCACACCTCCTACGCCAACGAACGTAAAACCGGCAACCTCGCCCATAACCAGCGGCTGGAGTTCCTCGGCGACGCCGTCCTTGACCTCGTCATCAGCGAACACCTCTACCGCCGCTTCGCCGGCCTTCCCGAAGGCGAGCTCACCAAAGCGCGGGCCGCCGTCGTCTGCGAACCCACCCTTGCCAGAAGGGCCAAAGAACTCGGCATCGGCCGCCACCTCCTCCTCGGTAGGGGGGAAGCCGCCTCGGGCGGCCGGGAGCGCGACTCCATCCTCGCCGACGCCTTCGAAGCCATCATCGGCGCCGTATACCTCGACCGCGGCTTCGCCGCCGCCAGCGACTGCGTACTCACCCTGCTCGCCGGCGAACTCGACGCCTTAGTCGGCGGCGACTTCGGGCGCGACTATAAAACCATCCTCCAGGAAATCGCCCAGAAGAACGGCGACACCAGGATCAGCTACGAAGTCATCGACGAAAGCGGGCCCGACCACAACAAAACCTTCACAGTCGCCGTCAGCGTCAACGACATCCGCCTCGGCGCCGGTACCGGCAGGAGCAAAAAAGAAGCCGAACAAAGCGCCGCCGGCCGGGCGGTCGAACAACTGAGCGCCACCGACTGAAACTGCCATAAGGATGTTTAAAAGCTCCCCGGGGACTTTTAAACATCCTTTTTGCCTTCACCCGACCCAAACGCAAACGCATATTCTTCAGGATGTGAAACCATGAAACACCGCATCATCCCCGTCTTCATCCCTCATCACGGCTGTCCCCACCGGTGCGTCTTCTGCGACCAGTCCGCCATCACCGGCGTCGCCCGACCGCCCGGCGGGGCGGAAGTCGCCGCCCTCATCCGCGAGCGCCTCGCCGCCCCGCGCCCGGAAGGCGCCTGGGAAATCGCCTTCTACGGCGGCTCCTTCACCTGCCTGCCCGCCGCCCGCCAGACCGAGCTCCTCGCCCCCGCCAAAGCCGCGCTCGACCGGGGCCAAATAAGCGCCATCCGCCTCTCCACCCGCCCCGACGCCATCGACCGCCAAACCCTCGCTCGCCTGGTCGCCTTCGGCGTCGGCACCGTAGAACTCGGCGCCCAATCCCTCGACGATGCCGTCCTCAGCGCCGCTGCCCGCGGCCACACCGCCGCCCACACTGCCGCCGCCGTCGCCGCCCTCCGGGCCGCCGGCCTCAAATGCGGCCTCCAGCTCATGCCCGGCCTCCCCGGCGAAGACTGGCCCAGCCTCATCGCCACCACCGCCCGCACCCTCGCGCTCGCCCCCGACTTCATCCGCATCTACCCCGCCGTCGTCCTTGCCGGCACCGAGCTGGCCGTTATGGCCGCCGCCGGCGCCTACCGGCCGCTCGCGCTCGACGCCGCCGTCGCCCGCGCCGCCTACCTCAAAAACACCTGCGAAAATAACGGCATCCCCGCCATCAGGGTCGGGCTCCAGGCCAGCGAAGACCTCAGCGGCGGAGCCGTCCTCGCCGGCCCATATCATCCCGCCTTCGGCGCCATGGTCGAAGCCTACCTCTTCAAAATCCTCGTCGCCGGCCTCCTTGAGCAAACCGGCCGCCCCCGGCAGGATGAAATCCTCATCTGCCATCACCCCCGCGACGCCTCGGCAGTGCGGGGCATCAAAAACGCCAACCTCCTCAGCTGGGCAAAAACCTATCGCCTCGCCGGCTGCCGGCTCGTCCCCGACTGGCCGCGCCGCGGCGAAATCGCCGTCTTACACCGCAATCTGACATATATACTAAATAAAGCGATGATTTTTAGCACTTAAAAAATACCAAAGAAGGAATTTTTAGGAAACACGGCGAATAGGTTATACTCAACGAAGCTCCAACCGCAAGGAGGTTATAGCATGGAAGTACTCAAAGTATCTGCGCAGTCGAACCCCAAATCCGTAGCAGGCGCCCTCGCTGCCGTTCTCAGAGAGAGAGGCACGGCCGAAGTGCAGGCAGTAGGGGCGGGAGCGGTCAACCAGGCCATCAAGGCCGTTGCCATCGCTCGCGGCTTTGTCGCGCCAAACGGAATCGATCTCATCACAATTCCCGCCTTCACCGAAATCTCCATCGACGGCGAAGAGCGCACCGCAATCCGGTTCATCGTCGAACCGCGCTGAGCGGAAAGGACGTCTAAGGGGTTCATCGTCACGATGAGCCTCTTTTTATTTTACAGTCGCCGCATATCGCCCTACACAGAACAGGGTTTTTCGATAATATGTCGTATATACAATAAGACGTGGTAAAAACTTGATTACATACTACATCTTGTAGTGAGGGTGGTTTTGGGCTTGTTGCTCCGTAAACTTGAAGCCTATGGCTTCAAATCATTCGCCGAAAAAACCGAAATGGAATTCAAGACCGGCATCACCGCCATCGTCGGCCCCAACGGCAGCGGCAAGAGCAACATCTCCGACGCCGTCCGCTGGGTCCTCGGCGAGCAAAATATCCGCAACCTCCGCGGCAACAAGATGGAGGACGTCATATTCTCCGGCAGCGCCAAACGGCGGCCGCTCGGGGTCGCCGAAGTATCCCTCGTCTTCGACAACGCCGACGGCCTCCTGCCGCTCGAATTCAACGAAGTCACCATCACCCGGCGCGTCTTCCGCTCCGGTGACGGCGAATACTTCATCAACAAAGCCCCCTGCCGCCTCAAAGACATCCACGACCTCCTCCTCGAAGCCGGTCTCAGCCGCGAATCCATGACCGTCATCAGCCAGAACAAAATCGACGAAGTCCTCAACAGCAAGCCCGAAGAGCGGCGACTGCTCTTCGAGGAAGCCGCCGGCATCGTCAAATATAAAAACCGCAAAAAAGAAGCCCTACGCAAAATGGAGGACACCGAACAAAACCTCACCCGCGTCCTCGACATCACCGCCGAAATCGAAACCCAGCTCGGCCCCATGGCCGAAAGCGCCGAACGCACCGCCCGCTACAACGAACTCGCCGCCGAGCAGACCGCCTGCCAGGTCACCCTGCTCCTCCACAAACTCACTCAGGCCGAAAAAAACCTCGAATCCGTCACCCTCGAACAAGCCGCCCTCACCGACGAAGACATCGCCGTCGGCACCAGACTGTCTGTTGCCGAAACCGACAAAGAAAAATACATCGACCACCTCGCCGCCCTCGACGAAAGCCTGCGCGACGCCGAAAGCGCCCTCGCCCAGACCGCCACCGAGCTCGAACGCCTCGACGGCAAAACCGCCGTCCTCAACGAACGCATCGGACAGGAGCAGAAAAGCCGCGACCGCGTCATCCAGGACATCGGCCGCCTCGAACAAGAAAAAGAAGAAAACCGCGCCCGCCTCCAGGAATGGCAAGCCAGCCACGCCGGCAAGCACGCCCAGGCCGAAGAACTCCGCGCCGCCCTGGCCGGCCAAGACCAGGCCCTTCAGCAGGCCGTCGCCGCCATCGACGCCGCCCTGAGCAAAATCAACGCCGCCAAAGACGAAACCTTCGGCCACCTCCAAGAACTCGTCACCCAGAAAAACGCCCTCCGCACCCTCGAACGCGACCAGGAAAGCCAAAAGCTCCGCGAAGGGCAGCTCATAAAAGAACGGGAAGGCTTCGCCGGCCAGTTCCAGGAAACCACCCAGTCCTTAGGCAGCGTCCAGTGGGAAAAACAGGCCCTCGACCAGGACCTCGCCGCCACTGACACCACCGTCGCCGGCCTCGAAAGCCGCAAACACCAACAAGACACCGCCTTCAGCGAAAACAAAGCCGCCGAAGCCCGCCTCACCGGCGAAATCGGCCAGCTCGCCTCGCGCCTCAAAGTCCTCAGCGACATGCAGGAAGAATACGAAGGCTTCGGCCGCGGCCCCAAAAGCGTCCTCAAAAGCGACCGCCCCTGGCGGCAGGGCGTCCACGGCGCCGTCGCCGAAATCATCACCGTCCGCGACCCCCACATCGTCGCCATCGAAACCGCCCTCGGCGGCGCCCTCCAACACATCATCGTCGCCAGCGACGACACCGCCAAAGCCGCCGTCGAACACCTCAAAAACCACAACCTCGGTCGGGCCACCTTTCTGCCCCTCAACACCATCAAGCCCGCCCGCCCCCGCGACGCCGAAACGGCGGCCGCCCACGCCCCGGGCTCGGTCGGCTTCGCCGCCGGCCTCGTCGAATGCGAACCGCGCTTCAGAGCGATAATCGACTACCTCCTCGCCCGCACCATCGTCGCCGCCGACATCGACGCCGCCCTCCGCATCGCCCGCAGCGCCGCCTTCGGCGTTAAAATCGTCACCCTCGACGGCCAGCTCATAAACCCCGGCGGCAGCATCACCGGCGGCAGCGTCGGCCGGCGCGAAGCCAGCTTCCTCGGCCGTAGCGGCGAAATCGCCGCCCTCAAAGAAACCATGGCCGCGCGCGAGACCGACCTCGCGGCCCGTCGCCGCCAAACCGCCCAGCTCCAGGCCGACATCGCCGCCCTCGACGAAAAAATCGCCGCCGCCCATGGCCGCCGCCGCACCCTCGAAGTCCGCCAGGCCGAGCTCACCGTCCACGCCGAAAAAACCGGCCAAGAAATCAAGCGCCTCGACCTCGCCCTCGCCACCATCGACGGCGAACTCGCCGCCAGCCGCGGCGAAGCCGCCGCCATCGCCGCCAAAATGGCCGACGTCGCCGCCGCCATCGCCCTCATGGAAGAACGCGACAACGAGCACAAGCGCCTCATCGCCGGCTGGCAGGAAGACCTCAAAAAGCTCCAGGCCGACCGCGAAACCCTTTCCGGCGCCCTCACCGACAGCAAAATAAAACTCTCCGCCTTAGAACAGGAAGTAAATGCGATCGCCGTAAACTGCGAACAATATAAACAAGCCGAAAGTCGCATCAATCGCCAGATCGACGCCCAGCGCGGCGACATCGAAAGAATAGCGCAGGAGATCGCCCGCGCCGAGGCCGACCTCGCCGGCGTCGTCCAGGCCAAAGAAACCCTCGCCGCCGAAAAATCCGCCCAGGAGAAAACCCGCGACACCGTCCTCAAGGACAAGCTCGGCGTCCTCGCCAAACAGCAGAAACTCGAACGCGAAGTCAAAGACCTGCGCCGCCGCCAGAATGCCAGCCAGGCCCGCCTCCACGAGCTCGACCTCCTCGCCGCCAAACACGGCTACGAAGTCGCCAGCTGCACCGAGCAGCTCCGCGACCACTTCAGCCTCGATCGCGACCAGGCCCAGGCCGTCTTCCGCGACGACGACCCCGCAATCCTCGCCGCCAGAGTCGACGAACTCGCCCTCGACATCGAAGCCCTCGGGCCAATCAACCCCGCGGCCATCGAAGAATACGCCCGCCTCCAGGAACGCTACACCTTCCTTCGCACCCAGTACGGCGACCTCACTGCCGCCAAAGACTACCTCCTCACCATCCTCAAAGACATCGACGCCACCATGGCCAAACAATTCAAAGCCGCCTTCGCCCAGATCAACGAACACTTCGGCGAACTCTTCGTCCGCCTCTTCGGCGGCGGGAAAGCCCAGCTCATCCTCGCCGACCCCAACGACATCCTCGGCACCGGCATCGAAATCGTCGTCCAGCCGCCCGGCAAAAAGCAGCAAAACCTCGCCCTCCTCTCAGGCGGCGAGCGGGCCCTCACCGTCATCGCCCTCCTGTTCGCCTTCCTCTCCTACCGGCCCACGCCGTTCTGCGTCCTCGACGAAATCGACGCCGCCCTCGACGAAGCAAACGTCCAGCGCTTCAGCGAATTCCTCCAGGACTACGCCCGCAGCACCCAGTTCATCGTCGTCACCCACCGCAAAGGCACCATGGAAGCCGCCGACGTCATGCACGGCGTCACCATGGAAGAATCGGGCGTATCCAAACTCATTTCCGTCAAATTCATGGACAAGGCAGGTTAACGCACCATGGGCTTCTTCGACCGCCTCAAAGAAGGCCTCACCAAAACCCGCAAAGGCTTCACCGAAAAAATCGAGCAACTCGTCAGCGGCTACGCCACCATCGACGACGAATTCCTCGACGACCTCGAAGCCGTCCTCATCGCCGCCGACGTCGGCGTCAAAACCGTCGCCGCCCTCATCGCCGACATCAAAGCCGGCGTAAAAGCCAAACAGATAAACAGCCCCGACGACCTCGTACCCTTCCTAAAGACCCGCATCGCCGCCATCCTCGCCGAAGGGGAGGGCGCCCCCCGCCAAGCCGAATCCGGCCCCACCGTCGTCATGGTCGTCGGCGTCAACGGCGTCGGCAAAACCACCACCATCGCCAAACTCGGCCACTACTACCGCGAACAGGGCCGCCGCGTCCTCCTCGCCGCCGGCGACACCTTCCGCGCCGCCGCCAGCGAACAGCTCGAAATCTGGGGCGGCCGCATCGGCGCCGACGTCATCCGCCACAAAGAAGGCTCCGACCCTGCCGCCGTCGCCTTCGACGCCGTCCAGGCCGCCAAAGCCAGGAACGCCGACATCCTCATCGTCGACACCGCCGGCCGCCTCCATACCAAATCCAACCTCATGGAAGAACTCAAAAAAGTCCACCGCGTCATCGCCCGCGAACTGCCCGGCGCCCCCCACGAAGTCCTCCTCGTCCTCGACGCCACCACCGGCCAGAACGCCCTCAGCCAGGCGCGGCTCTTCAAAGAAGCCGTCGAAATCAGCGGCCTCGTCCTCACCAAACTCGACGGCACCGCCAAAGGCGGCGTCATCGTCGCCGTAAAAAGCGAATTAGGCGTGCCGGTGAAGTGGATCGGTGTAGGCGAGAAGATGGAAGACCTACGCCCCTTTGTCGCCTCCGACTTTGCGGCCGCCCTCTTTGGCGACCGCCCATAAGCGCCCATCTGCGGCGTTGCTCCTCAAAGCGTTTGCTTGCGTACATGCGAGTACGCGGCGCGGCGCGCTTTTCCGGTGCGCCTTGCATCTGAGCACTTCTGAACGGTCGCGGCGCATAATAACGAACAAAAAGACACCGGGAGATTATTCTCGGTGTCTTTGCTTGCATAGAGATACACGCAATAGCTTTAATTACTTGCCCGCAGCTATCTTCAACAGCGCCGCGCGGTTATGGCAGTACTCCAGCTCCGCCGCCATCACCGCCGCCTTCACCCGTTCGAGCCGGCCCGCATCGCCGCCCGCGCCGGCGGCCGCCAGGCGTCGCCACAGAGTCTGAAGCAGCCGCGTCGCCCCCGGCAGGCCGTGAAGATAAAACACCTTCTTGAAAATCAGATTCACGAAAAAATGCTCCACAAGGATCTCCGCCTGGCCGATTTCCGCCATACCGGCAGCCTCCGCCGCATCAAGGCGGTCGTAATTCCCCCGGATCAACCGGTCGACCTCTCGGCCGACGGCCGGGGAAGAGGGGAGAGAGGCCAGCGCCGCCGCCGTCGCCGCCAGAAACTCCAGCCGCCAGGTCACCGTCAGGCCGCGGCACTGCATGATATCGATAAAATGATGCTCAAGCTCGAAATAATACCCCAGCACGCTATGGAGCGGCTGCTGGCCGGGAAAAACCTCGGCCGTGTAGCCGTCCGCTTCAAGTTCTATAGGCGGCTCCCCGGCGCGGACCACATTGAGCGGCTCCGTCTTCTCCGCCAGCCGCAGCACCTCCGGGCAGCTGAAGCTCAGCGTCGCCTCCACGCCCCTCGCCGTCCGCATCGGGTAACGGGGAAACAGGCGGCACACCCCGTCCAGGTGTCCGTGTCCCGCCTCGCGGTGCAGCAGGCACAGATTATCATCCCGCAAAAACCAGCACCCGCCGCCCGGCCGCTTATTGATCACCGCAAACTCCCCGGCGGCTCGCTTTCCCGTCAGCGGCGCAAAAGCCGCCGCAAACTCCCCGGCGCGGCCCGTCCGCGCAAAAAACGCCCGGTTGCGGTCGTAGCCAGCCTCGTCCACCGTCACCAGCCAGTCGTTGCGGCAGCACGTGCCGCAGCAGGCGCACGAAAACTCTGGAACGATATCCAAATAAATGTACATAAGCGACCTCTTTACAAAAAGGATAATCATTTAATTACAACAACATCAGCAGATATCCTTTCGCCAGAAATAAGAACCCGAAAACAAAACTCCCGGCTTTTACCGGGAGGGCGAAGACGTTTAATATACCAGCGAATCGGCCCATTCGACCGCTTTAAGGTACGAGGCCGGAACCTCTTTCTCGTCTATTCCCATCGTCGCCAGCAGCGCCGGGATATGCGCCCATTCGCCGCGCTCGTAAGCCAGGATGCACTGATAAAGGTAATGCAGGCAGCTCTTTTCGCCTACATCGAGGAGAGCGTCTTTAATTGCCGCCGGCAGCGGCAGCTCCGCAAGCATCTCCGCCAGCGGGCGTCCTGTCAGCGCGTCGATCAGCGAAAACATCCCCAAAAAGAAAACATCGCTGCAGCTCGGGTTCATGCAGGTCTTCGCCGCCAACAGCTCCCCGAATTTGGCCCTGACCCCCGAAGCCTTGATAATCTCCTCCGGCCTGTCCTGGCCGTACTCCCGCAAAGCCAGCAGCGTGACCCAACGCACAAGCTCCTTTTGCCCCACCAAAACCAGCGCCTGCCTTATCGACTTTATCTCCCTGGCGAAGCCGAAAGCGCTCGAATTGATAAACTTCAGTAGCTTATAAGAAAACGCCACGTCGCGGCTAACGATCGACTCCAATTTGCCGAAATCGACATTGGCGCTGTTCACCTCGTTGATGAGATGCAGATAATGCGAGCTGCGGCCGGGAATATCCCGGCGCGACAGTATTTCCGGCTTGCTGAAAAAATAGCCTTGAAAAAGCGTATAACCGCTTTCCCGGGCAGCAAAAAACTCTGCCCGTGTCTCCACCTTTTCAGCCAGAAAGATCATATCCTGCCGGGAAACCTTGCGGATGACGTTACGACGCTCAGCGCCCAGCGTCTGCCGGAAATCCACCTTAATTACGTCAGCGAGGCTCAACAGCGGCTCGTAAGCCGGCTGGAAAATGAAATCATCCAACGCCAGCTTATAGCCCGAACTTTTGAGTTTTTCGCAGACGGCGACAATCTCGCTGTCGGGAAAAACACTCTCCAGCACTTCCACCGTAATAAGCTCCTTGGGAATAGAAGCAGTGAGATTGCTTTTCAGCATATTCTCGGTGAAATTGACGAAAGCCCGCTTGCGGCCGGTAAGCCGGTCGAGACCGAACACCAACAGCGAATTGAAAATAACATCCCGTGTCGCTTGGTCCCCGTCGCCGGCGCTGTAACTGTCCTGGTCCGAGCCGCGGAATAAAAGCTCGTAAGCGACAACATTTTCATTTGCATCGAAAATCGGCTGCCGGGCTATGAAAACGTTCACAGTTCGCTCCTTCTGCGTGAGAGTCTATGTCGCCAAACAATAATTATCTATATAAATTTTAGAATAAACAGACCACCGTGTCATCCGCCAAAAGACATACGGTTTTTGTTTGTGCCATATCCAAGGGGACCGTTGATAAGGCCCCATCTGCGTTGTACCCGCACGGGGCAGGCCGCCCCTCTAAACCGCTGAAGCGCTAAGAGGGGCGCTCTTGGTCCTGCGCGTGCTTGCTAGCGTACGCCCGAGTACGCGGCCGGGCGTTACGCCATCCATGGCGCGCCCGGCACTAGGCCCATCCGGGGCCGTCGTCGCTGCGCATGCTCGGCCCGCCTAGCATCTGGAGCCTTCTGAACGGTCCCGGCAATTCAAGGTTATTAGGATAGGGGAGAGGGGTGTGCAAGTATAAAAGACTCCCGAATTTCATCGGGAGTCTTAATTCTGTGACGTAATATTCAATTCCTCCATCTCGGGCATTTATTGAAATCTGCCCTCTAAAAATTCCAGCACCATATCGATTGTTTGGTTCTTATGCGCGCTATTGATTTGCTTATCCAGGTCGGAATCGCTGATAAAGTCCTTTCCCTTTTGAAAATAAACGGTTGCAGCGTTAAAACGATTCTTGGTAATGTTAACGCCGGTGTTATATATCCCGATGACGATAACGTCCGCAAGCCCGTCCTTGTCAACATCCGTGAAAGCTACGGCCCTTACTTCGTCACAAGTGCGCCAGCGGATTTCTTCGGCGAGAGGGAATGTATATAATACTTTGTCATGAGTGTCAGTTAGGTATATACAAAGCTCATGTCGATTTCTTGTATCAATTCCGGTAACGAAATGTACTGGTCCCCAGTATGCAAATTCGACCGTATACGATTTCCATTTAATTCTTATTCCTTTGGCATCAAGGCTGGATAAAGTCTCACGCTCGCTAGGGGAGATGGATGAACTGTTGTTGGCAGCGTTGCACGGGGTAAAGCATGTAAATAACGTCGTAATCACTGCCAATACCAGTACTCGGGCCATGCTTTTCAAATGAATTGCCTCCCCGGCATTAATCCGAATACAATAAACAATATTTACAACCATATTATACAATATATTGGCATTATACAATATATTGGCATTATGGTGAAAAAGAAAAAGTGGGAGCTATCTCTCCCAAGATAGCTCCCACCCATATCGCCCTAAGAAAATATTATTTAATAGCTCTTATAACTCGTTATTCCATTTTGTAGTTTTTCTAGGTAGTCGTCTACATTGCCTGTGCCGTTATATTTCGCAACAAACCCTCGCAAATTATTGTTTTGTAGGTCCTTTAACAAATCACCATTTTTATCGTTTCGAATAAACGAAACCATCCCATTAATTTGCGGCGTATGGCCTCTGCTAAAGTCGTCAAACATCTCCTTGGCCGAATTGTACCCTGCTGCGGAGTGCTTAAACCCCATTATCTGACCAAGACCCATGCTGGTGGACCTGTATGCTGCGTCTGGATTTAATTGTTTCGCCACTTCAAGAGCTGCGTGTTCATCACCTTGATTGCTGGTATGTACAGGCTTCCAATCATCGTTCTGGCTTGTTCGGAAATTATGGGGTGATCCCCATTCTTCGCCGGCGAATAACCCATAATCCTGCCCCGCTTTGTCAATAAAATGATGGTTTTCGAAGCGAACTTTAAGCTTGTTGTCGGAAAACCCCGATCCATTCGACTCAACCCATATTGTAGCGCCCAAAAGGTCTGGATCGACACCTAGCTCTTTTGCTCTTTCAACAATCATTTTACCGTATCTTTTCTTGAACTCTGAAATTGAGGCTATCTCTTTTCTATCGTCATCATCATACATTGACTCATTTGCATTTGTTGTCGTTGTATCGCCAGCCGCTGCACCGTTAAGGCTCATCCGATGTGCGCTGTTCCCCCCGTCTCCCCAGTCAGATTTCCTGGCTTCTCCGCCGGTGGGTGAATAATAATTTAGCTTGGATTTCGTCTCTTGCGTAGTATACTCATCATCCTCCCCGTTGTCCCAACCGTTGAGATAAAACTTCTGTCCTTCGGGTATCATGCTTTCGTCGTGTGGCTGCCCGAACATGCGAAGGATTCTGGCCTTCAGGCCGGGGTCCACTGGCCGGTATACCGTCTGCAACGGCTGCTGCCACTCTGTCTCCCGCCTCCGGTCGTTTTTCTCCATCTTCGAAAGTTCCCACTCAATGTCCTCGTCGTCCATCCCCCTTAAATCCGGCTCATAGCCCAGCGCCTTCATCCTCCTTAAGTACTCTTCTTCTCTTGTACTCATACCTCGTCACCTCTTTCTTTGCTGGTTTTCCGGCATAAAAGTAAGCGACTGCCACCCGGGCAGTCGCTTTTACGCTATCATCATATCACACTTTTTTGTCAAAAAGTCCACTAAAAGTCCACTTTTCGTCCAAAGCGCCATTTTGGGCAAAATAATTTTTGCTGATGGCAGTAAACTGTGGAAAATCGCAGGCGTACTGCGCCGTTGCGTAGGCTGCTACGCGCCGTCGGCGCAGGAGCCCGGTAACGCCAACGTAAGACCGGCCGTGGATGGCCGGTCTAGTCCGCAAGGAGCCGGATGCGACTTTTGCGGACGGTACGGCAGCGCCGGCCCAAGCCGTACGGCGCGTTCAGCCGGAGCTTGGGCGCATAGCCTGCGATTCTCCACCGCCACACCGCCTGTCAACCCCTGGCACTTGACAGGCGCCGTATTTTCCTCTATACTTATCAGGTGTAAAGGTAACGACCTTGTCAGCGAGGTAACGCAAACATGCTCGATAAGGTACTGAGGATAGCCGAACTGTACGACTTCTACGGCGCGCTGCTTACCGAAAAGCAGCAGCGCTGCATCGAGATGCACTACCTCGGCGACGACTCGCTTGCCGAGATCGCCGAGGAATTCCAGGTCTCCCGCCAGGCCGTCCACGACATCCTCCGCCGCGGCGAGCAGCTCCTCGCCGAATACGAGGAAAAGCTCGGCCTCGTCGAGCGCCACCGCCGCGACCTGGCCGTCATCGCCCAGGTGCGCGCCAGCCTCGAAGCCCTGCCGGCCGAAACCCGCCGCCTGCCCGAGACCAGGCAGGCGATGGAACTTCTCCACCAACTGACCGACCGCTGAAAGGAGGCCCCTCATGGTATTCGAAGGCTTGGCTGATAAACTCCAGCAGACATTCAAAAAGCTCAGGGGCCGTGGCAAACTGTCCGAGTCCGACGTCAATGACGCTCTCCGCGAGGTGCGCATGGCCTTATTGGAGGCCGACGTCAACTTCAAGGTTGTCAAAGACTTCGTCGCCAAAGTCAAGGAACGGGCCGTCGGCCACGAAGTGCTCGAAAGCCTCACCCCCGCCCAGCAGGTCATAAAAATCGTCAACGACGAGCTAACGAACCTCATGGGCGGCACCCAGAGCCGTATCGCCATCTCGCCCAAGCCGCCGACCATCGTAATGCTCGTCGGCCTTCAGGGCGCCGGCAAGACCACCACCGCCGGCAAACTCGCCCTCCTGCTCAAAAAGCAGAACAAGCGCCCCCTGCTTGTTGCGGCCGACGTTTACCGCCCGGCGGCCATCAAGCAGCTTGAAGTGCTGGGCGAAAAGCTCGAAATACCCGTCTTCACGATGGGCGACAAAGAAAAGCCCGTCGTCATAGCTAAGAAAGCCGTAGAGCACGCCCAGGCCCACGCCAACGACATCGTCCTCATCGACACCGCCGGCCGCCTCCACATCAACACCGAACTCATGGACGAACTCAAAGCCGTCAAACAGACCGTCCGGCCGCACGAAATCCTCCTCGTCGTCGACGCCATGACCGGCCAGGACGCCGTCACCGTCGCCGAAAGCTTCAACAACGACCTTGGCCTCGACGGCGTCATCCTCACTAAACTCGACGGCGACGCCCGCGGCGGCGCGGCCCTGTCCGTCAAAGCCGTCACCGGCTGCCCGATCAAGTTCGCCGGCATGGGCGAGAAGCTTGAAGCTCTAGAGCCCTTCCACCCCGACCGCATGGCCTCCCGCATCCTCGGCATGGGCGACGTCCTCAGCTTCATCGAGAAAGCCGAGCAGGCCATCGACTTCGACAAGGCCCAGGCGCTGGAGAAAAAGCTCCGCAAAGAAGAATTCACCCTCGACGACTTCCTCGACCAGCTCCAACAGGTCCGCAAACTCGGCTCCATCGATCAGATCCTCGGCATGATCCCCGGCATGGGCGGCCTCACCAAAAAACTCCAGGGCGCGGAATTCGACGAAAAGCAGCTCACCCAGGTCGAAGCCATCATCCGCTCCATGACGAAAAAAGAGCGCCGCGACCCCAACATCATCAACGGCAGCCGCCGCAAGCGCATCGCCGCCGGCAGCGGCACCCGCGTCCAGGACGTCAACCGCCTCTTAAAGCAGTTTGTTGACGCCCGCAAAATGATGAAGCAACTCCAGCAGCACCAGAAAAGCGGCAAAAAAGGCGGCTTCAAACTGCCTTTCATGCGATAAAACCCAGCTAATTGGTTATTTTATAAAGGAGGTGAATTGTAAAATGGCGGTCAAAATTCGACTCAAACGCATGGGTGCCAAGAAAAGCCCCTTCTACCGCGTAGTCGTCGCCGACGCCCGTTCCCCTCGGGACGGCAGGTTCATCGAAGCCCTCGGCCACTACGACTCCACCACCGAGCCGGCCATCATCAAAATCGATGAGGAAAAGGCCATCGAGTGGCTGCAGAAAGGCGCGCAACCCACCGATACCGTAAAGGATCTCTTCGGCCAGGCCGGTATCATGAAAAAGTGGGATGAAGTCAAGCGCTCCAAGAAAGAGGCGTGATAACTAATGAAAGAACTGATAGAAGTTATCGCCAAATCCCTCGTCAAAAACCCCGGCCAGGTCAGCGTCACGGCTACTGACGACAAAGGTGTCACCGTCTACGAGATCAGGGTCGCGCCGGAAGACATGGGCAAGGTCATCGGCAAACAGGGCCGCATCGCCAAAGCGCTGCGCACCGTCGTCAAAGCCGCGGCCACCCGTGATAACCAGCGGGTCATGGTGGAAATCATCTGAAAAGGTGCTGAAAAGAATGGAAAGCATGACTTTGAAATGCCCGGTGGCCGTCAAGGCCAAAGTCACCGAGCAGCTCAAGGCCCAGATGGCGGCCGAGATCCAGGACGCCATCCGCAAAGCCGACATGGAGCTGCAGCAGATCGAATTCCACGCCAAGCGCGCCCTGGCCGAGCAGGCCAAGGTCGACGCCCAGGGACTCACCATGCTGCGCCAGCAGATCGACGCCGAGAAAGACAAACGGATTGAGTTCAAGGCCCACATGACCGAGAAGCTCAAGGAAACGGCGGCCCTCGAAATCGGCGCGGAAATCGTCCAGGGCACCATGGAAAGAACGATCGCGGTCAGCGTCGGCGACAACCTGCATGAAATAATGGCTGCCGAGATTTTGCTCGAAGACGGCAAGATCATCGCTTTTCGCTCTTAGCCATGACTGACGCGAAACTCATAGCAATAGGCAAGGCAGTTGCCCCGCACGGCGTGCGGGGTGACGTTCGTGTTATCCCGCTGACCGATTTCCCCGACCGCTTCCGCACGATGAAGAAAGTCCAGTTCGAGGACGGCCGCACCCTCGACATCGAGAGCGTCAAATATCACAATCAGTACATCCACCTTAAATTCCGCGGCATCGACGACCGCGACGCCGCCCAGACCCTCAAGGGCAAGTTGCTCATGGTCGGCCGCGCCGACCTTGTCAAGCTGCCGGAAGGTCAGTATTACATCTTCGACATCATCGGCCTCGACGTCTTCGACGAAGCCGGCGTAAAACTCGGCACCGTCACCGACGTCCTGCCCACCGGCGCCAACGACGTCTACATCGCCGAACGGGAGGGCCAAAAACCCCTCCTTATCCCCGCCATCAAGGACGTCGTAAAAGAAATCGACATCCCCGGCGGCAAGATGACAGTAAGATTGCAGGAAGAATGGGATTGACATGCGCATCGACATTGTCTCGCTCTTCCCCGAAATGTTCGACGGCCCGCTGGGCCACAGCATCATCAAACGGGCCTGCGACGCCGGCCACCTGACCATCGGCGTCACCAACCCCCGCGACTTCGCCTTCGACAAACACCGCATCGTCGACGACTACCCCTTCGGCGGCGGCTCGGGCATGGTAATGAAGCCCGACCCGCTGTTCCTGGCTGTCGAAAGTCTCACCGGCGAAGACAGCGGGCGGCGGCGCGTCATCCTTCTCTGTCCGGGCGGCAGTCGCTTCGACCAGGCCAAGGTGCGCGAGCTCGCAGCCTACGACCACCTCGTCCTCGTCTGCGGGCACTACGAAGGCGTCGACGAGCGGGTCAAGGAGCATCTTGTCGACGAAGCAATCTCCATCGGCGACTACGTCCTCACCGGCGGCGAACTGCCGGCCATGGTCATCACCGACGCCGTCGCCCGCATGGTTCCCGGCGTCCTCGGCGCATCCGACGCCGCCGAGCACGACTCCTTCGCCGGCGGCCTCCTCGAATACCCGCAATACACGCGGCCCCGCGAATTCAGAGGCTGGGAAGTGCCCGAGATACTTGTCTCCGGCGACCACGCCAAAATCGCCCGCTGGCGCCGCAAAGAATCACTCAGGAGGACCCTGGCCGTCCGGCCCGACCTCTTGGACGAGATCGAGCTCGAAGGCATGGACGCCGCCCTGCTGAAAGAAATCCTCGCCGAGCGGGAGGGAGGCTGACATGGCCGCCCCCGTATACATCGGCCTCGTCCATTACCCCATCTACAACAAGAACGGCGAAACGGTCGCCACCGCCATCACCAACTTCGACATCCACGACATTGCCCGCACCGCGCGGACCTACGATGTCAGCCGCTACTTCGTCATCCACCCCCACGACAGCCAGGCCGACTTGGCGCGCGAGATTCTCGCCTACTGGCGGGAAGGCTACGGCGGCGAATACAACCCCGATCGGCGCGAGGCCCTGTCGGTGCTGGACATTGCCTCCGACATCCCCGCCGCCGTCGCGGCCATAACCGCCGAAACCGGGCTGCCCCCCGTCATCGTCACCACCGACGCCCGCCGCTACGCCAACACCGTCAGCTACGCCGGCCTCCGCGCCCGTCTTTTGGAAGACGACCGGCCATGCCTGCTGCTCTTTGGCACCGGCTGGGGCATCGACAAGCAAGTGATGGCCAGCTTCGACCATATCCTCGAACCCATCTGGGGCCGGGGCGAATACAACCATCTGCCCGTCAGGGCGGCGGTCGCCATCATCCTCGACCGCCTGCTTGGCGCCGCCTGGTGGGATAGCGGCGACCAAAGGGAATAATTGTTGTCATTTCGGCAAACATATGTTATAATCCACTGTGTAAAACGGACGGTCCGCTGCCCGCTGCGGCATGAACGTCTAGTATGAGGAGGAACCCCCTTGGACATTATCAAAGCACTCGAACAGGAGCAAATGCGCAGCGATATCCCGGCGTTCAATCCCGGCGACACCGTCCGCGTCCACGTAAAAGTCGTGGAAGGCACCCGCGAGCGTATTCAGGTTTTCGAAGGCGCCGTCATCAGGCGTCAGGGCAGCGGTGCCCGCGAAACCTTCACCGTCCGCCGCATCTCTTACGGCGTCGGCGTAGAACGCACCTTTCCCGTCCACTCGCCGCGCGTCGAGAAAATCGAAGTGGCGCGCCGAGGCGTCGTACGCAGGGCCAAGCTCTACTACCTGCGCAACCTGACCGGTAAAGCGGCCAGAATCAAGGAAAAACGCTAGCGAAAATGGGACTGGCAGCAGTCCCTTTTTCTTCATCCCTTGACCTCCGCCCGCTCCTCTTGGCTCGGCGGACGCCAAGTTTTCCAATCGGCAGGGAGGTATACCGTTGAAAACATCTCTCGGCGAGGAAATCAAGGATTGGGTAATATCAATCCTGATCGCAGTAGTCCTGGCCTTCTTCATCCGCTATTTCATCGTCGAACTTTACATGGTCGAAGGCCCGTCGATGCGTCCGACCCTCGTGAACGGCGAACGGCTGGTCGTCAATAAATTCCTCTATCGCTTCAAAACCCCGGAGCGGGGCGAAATCGTCGTCTTCCGCTACCCGCGCGATCCTAGTCGCGATTTTATCAAGCGCGTCATCGGCATACCGGGCGACACCGTCGAAATCAAGGAAGGCCGGGTGTTCCTCAACGGCCAACTGCAGAACGAGACCTATATACTCGAAAAAACCAGGGGCTCTTTCGCGATGGTCACCGTGCCCGCAGGCCACGTTTTTGTAATGGGCGACAACCGCAACAACTCCGAGGACAGCCGGTTTCGCGACGTCGGGTTTGTAAGCAGCGAGCTGATAAAAGGCAAGGCCGTGTTCGTCTTCTGGCCGATGGAACACCTCAAATCGCTACCATAGACCGTCTGACATTGTCGTGCATTCTCTGGCATTTTCGCGTGCACTAGCTGACATTTTTTCGAACATCTCACCCTGACAATTCTTTGACATGGGTTGTGAAGTATAAGACAATGCATATCAACTGGTTTCCCGGCCACATGGCCAAGGCCCAGCGGATGATCCGCGAACAGCTCAAACTGGTGGACGTGGCTATCGAACTGCTGGATGCCCGCATACCGGCCGCCAGCGCCAACCCGGTCATCGACGAGGTGGTCGGCGACAAGCCGCGGGTGGTGGTGCTTAATAAGGCTGACCTGGCCGATCCGGGTGGTACGGAGCGGTGGTTGGCCTTTTTCCGCGCCCTGGGCCGGGAGGCGATCGCGGTGGAATCGCTGGGCGGCGGCGGCACGAAACAGCTCGCCGCACGGGCCTGCCAGGCGGCGGCGCCGATGCTGGCCAAGCTGGCCGCCAAAGGGATAAGGCCGCGGGCGGTGCGGGCGATGATCCTCGGCATCCCGAATGTCGGCAAGTCGTCGCTGATCAACCGCCTGCTGGGCACGGCGACGGTGCGAACTGGCGACAAACCGGGCGTCACCCGCGGGCAGCAGTGGCTGAAGATCGGCCGCAATCTTGAACTATTGGATACGCCCGGTGTGTTGTGGCCAAAGCTCGAGGATCAGGAGGCGGCCTTCCGCCTGGCGATAACCGGTGCGATCAGCGACGAGGTCTTCGACAGGGAGAAGGTGGTGGCGCTGTTGCTGAACATGCTGCGCGACGCTTACCCTGATCGTCTGGCGGCCCGTTACAACCTGACCGGGACGTTGCCGGAGGACGGGCTGGAACTGCTGGCGCTCGTCGGGACGCGGCGCGGCTGCCTGAGAAGCGGCGGCGTCGTCGATTACGAGAAGGCGGGCCGGATCGTGCTGAGTGAGTTCCGCGACGGCAAGCTGGGGCGGTTCACCCTCGATCAGCCGCCGGAAATATAGGATAGACGGAAGTGCCGGCCAGCTGGGCCGGCCTTTTTTTATGCCGGGAGGAATTAGGTTATCAGGCAAGAATACTATTAGGACATATATTTTGCGCCAGACGGAGGGATAGCCGTGGCTAACGGCCGGATGACGGTGGCTGAGGCGGCGGCGATGCTGGCCGCCGACGACATTGCCCCTGAGACGATAGATATGCTGTGCGCCGACCCGCGGGCGGCTGTGGCCAGGCTGGTGGCCCGCTGGCGACGCCGGCGGGAGGCTCTGGCCGCGGAAGAGCGCCGGCTCGATAAGCTTTTTATGTACGAACGGGCGCTCTATGGCCAGGGGCGGATGCTGGTGGCTGGCGTGGACGAAGCCGGCAGAGGACCGCTGGCCGGACCGGTGGTGATCGGGGCCGTAATTCTGCCGCCCGCGTGCCGCCTGCCGGGGCTCGACGATTCGAAAAAACTGACGGCGGCGGAGCGGGAAGACCTGTATGAGCGCATCAAGGCGGCGGCGGTGGCGGTGAGCCACGTTGTCGTGGGTGTGGAGGATATCGACCGCATCAATATTTACCAGGCGACCGTTCAGGGCATGTACGCGGCCGTTGCCGGCCTGGAACCCGCCCCGGAGGCGGTGCTGGTAGATGCGGTCCCGCTGAAGTTTCTTGCCGTGCCTCACCAGGCGATCATCGACGGCGACGCACTGAGCGCGTCGATCGCCGCCGCTTCGGTTATCGCCAAGGTGGAGCGCGACCGGATTATGGCCGCCCTCGACGCTGAGTATCCCGGCTACGGTTTTGCCCGCCATAAGGGCTACGGCACGCCGGAGCACCTCGCGGCCCTGCGCAGAGCGGGTCCGTGCGCCATCCACCGGCGGAGTTTCGCGCCGGTAAGAGGGGAGGGGAGTCTGTTTGATGAAGATTAATCCCGGTTTGCCGGTCGACCCGGCGGCGACCGCTTCGATCAGCGGTCAGGCCGAAGCGACGAACGGGCCGGCGACGTCAACGCAGGCGGCTCTCCGCAGCCAGGTCGAGCTTATCGCGGACGGCAACATCAAAATGCTTCTCGACGCCCTCGGCAAGACGCTGGGGGAGTTTAACAAGCTGTCGGGGGAACTGCCCGCGGAGGCGGCCAAGGAGGCGCAGAACCTCGGCCGCGCCGCGATGGGGGCGGATACTGTCGTGCCGCGCGGCTTGGCGGCGATGGTGCGCGGGGCGCGGAGCGGCGGGGAAACGACGGCCGCTTTCGCGCAGACGATGGCCGATGCGGCGCTTTTGAGCAAGGCTTTTCCGGAAGGCCTCATGCCGGAGACGGTGGCGGCGGCGACGGTCTTCGCCCGCGCCGCCGGCGAGAGCGGCGATTTGACCGCCAGGCTGATGACGCTGGTCCGCCAGCTGATCGCAACCCCGGAGGAAGAGGCAACGCCGCTCGCGCTGGTCAAGGCGCTGTTGTCCGAGCTTCCCGAGGATATCCAGGCGCCAGCCGTGCGGGCGCAAATAGAAAAGGCGGCCGCGGCGCTCAGCCGCTCGATTCCGGATACGGTGCGCCAGGCGGCCGCATTCCACAGCCTGCCGGAGCTTCAGGAGGCGCTGGTGTGGCAGAAGGTCGCCGACAGCCTGCCGTGGCTGAAGATGCCGCCGGAGACGCTGGAGCAGGCGAGCCGGACGCTGCGGGAGATGGCTGGAGCGATTAATTCGTCCAAGCAATCCGCCGCCGAGACGCCGGGCGGGCAGAAGGTCCTGGTGATTACCATGCCGGTGTTTTTCGCGGATGGGCGCGCTTACCCGGCGTATATCCATATTTCCCGCGACCGGGAGCAGACGGATAATCCCGCGGCGCCGGTGCGGGAGACGTGGCTGAGGATGTGCGTTGCCACCGACAATCTTGGTGTGGTGGATATGGTTTTTCACCTCCGCGGCCAGCAGCAGCTAAGCATTCGCGTGGCGTTCTCGAACCGCGAGGTCGGCGAGGAGTTCCGCGGCGTGCTGCCCGAGCTGCGCGGCGCACTGGCGGAGTCTGAGCTGACGGTGGCTGATATCGCCGTTGTGGCCACAACCGAAAAGTAAGCGCCGAGGTGTAATATGGCCGAAACCGACAAGCCCCGCAAGGAAGCGGTGGCTATCCGATACGACAGCAAGGAAGACAAGGCCCCCAAGGTCGTCGCCAAGGGGGCGGGGCTCGTTGCCGAGCAGATATTGGCCACGGCCGAGAAGCATACTGTTCCTGTTTATCGCAACAGAACACTTACTTCGATGCTGATGGCGGTGGACCTGGATCGAGAGATTCCGCCCGAGATGTATAAGGCGGTGGCCGAAGTGCTGGCTTATGTGTACCGTCTTGACCAGAAACGGCGCAGGCGGTAAACTGGAGGACTAATATGCGACGGATATTGCTTGATAACGTTACCTCGGGGATGAAGCTGGCCAAACCTCTCTACACGGCGGACGGCAAGATTTTGCTCAATGCCGGCCTGGAGCTGAAGGACCGCTACATCGGGCGGCTGCGCGCCCTTGACGTGACGTATGTGTATATCGAGGACGACCTGACGGCCGATATCGACGTTCCCGACGTGGTCAGCGAACAGGCCCGCGTCGAAGCGGTGGCGAACGCTAAGCAGGTGATGGAGCAGATTAAGCTCGGCCGCAAGGTGGATGCCAGCGCGGCGAAGAAGATCGCCAACACGCTGGTTGACGAGCTGTGCCGCAATCACGGTACGCTGGTCAATTTCATCGATATGCGGACCAAGGCCGATTATCTTTTCAACCATGCGGTCAATGTGTGCATATTGTCGACGCTGACGGGCATAAGCCTGGGCTTCGACGAGCTGCGCCTGCGCGACTTGGGCGTGGGGGCACTGCTCCACGATACCGGCAAGCTGATGGTGCCGCCGGAGATACTGAACAAGACCGATCGGCTGACCATCGCCGAGCTGGAGGAGGTGCGCCGGCATACCGATTACGGCTTCGATATCCTCCGCAAGAACCCCGATGTCAGTCTGATGTCGGCCCACTGCGCTTTCCAGCATCACGAGCGTCACGACGGCAGCGGCTACCCCCGCGGCCTCAAGGGCAACGAGATCCATCAGTTCGCCCAGATCGTCGCGCTGGCGGACGTGTACGACGCGCTGACTTCCGACGTTATTTACCGCAAGGCGGTGCCGGTGTATGAGGCGCTGGCGATCATCACCAAGGCGGCCGGCATGTATTTCGATCCAGAGCTTGTCGACCATTTCGCCGGCAATATCGCCCCGTACCCGATCGGGTCGGTGGTGCGGCTGAGCAATAACCACATCGGCGTGGTGGTGGATATGTCGCGCGAGAGCAAGACCAAGCCGGTGGTGCGGGTTATCGCCGACGAGCATAAGCAGCGGATGAACAAGATCGTGGAGATCGACCTGTCGAAGAACAGCCAGCTGTATATCGCCGACGTGGCCGAAAGGTAGGGCGGCGATGGAACATATCCGCACCGGCGACGCGGGAGAAGTGGCGGCCGCCGAACATCTGAAGGCGGCGGGCTATGCCATCCTGGCCCTGAAGTACCGGGCCCGGCCGGGGGAGGTGGATATCGTGGCCTCCCAGGGCGGGACGCTGGTGTTCGCCGAGGTGAAGACGCGGCGGAGCGGGGCGTACGGGACGCCAGGCGAGGCGGTGACGCGCCGCAAGCAGGAAAAGCTGATGGCGACGGCGCTGTGCTATATGAAGCAGCACGGATTATATGATAAGCCGATGAGGTTCGATGTTATCGAGGTAATGATGACAGGCGGGGCTGTGAAGATTAATCATATTGCGAATGCGTTTGGGCGTTGATAAACCTAATAACCTTAAGTTAGTCGTGATCGAGACCGCCGGCTTCCCGGCGAAAGTTGTATTGCCGCTTGCAAGTCTACGGATGAACGCGCCGTAGACTTGCGCCGACTCAACCGTACCGTCGCCAACGGTCGTCCGTGACCGATGTCTCCTCGCCCGGCCCTCCATGGCCGGGCGTACGGTATCGTTTACGGCTTGCTGCGTCAACGGCGCGTAATCATCCTCCGCCAATGCGCGCTTGCCATCCAACTTCGCCATCGCTGATGCGACAAGGAATGCCGGGAGTTTTGCGCTTCAATTGAATTATGGAGGAAATTTACCCAAACTATGGCGGAAGACGCAAACAAGCGGCGAGGTTGTGGAGGGTGAATACGCGCCGTTGGCGAAGCGGAGCGCGCCGCCACGCGCGAGGCCATGGACGGCCGAGCGAGGAGTCCTCTGCCACGGACGGCAGTGGACGACGGTGCTCGCGGGCGCGCGGAGCGAGCTTACGGCGCGTTCGCCCGGAACATGGGAGCCGCGGTTTGCGTCTGGAGCCGGATTGGCAGCAGGCTATCGGCGGTCCTTCGTAGCTCAAGCGCCGCGTTTGCGGCTAGAGCCGGGCAGGAAACTAGAACAACATACACCCAAAAAGACAACCTCCGCATTATCGCGGGGGCTTTTTCTTTTAATCCAGTGTTTGGCAGGCGACTGGGAGTAACCGCGCCGGGAGGATGGTCATAAGATATTATGACTCTGAATAAAGGAGGAATGGGCATGGGTCGTGGCTTTGGCGGTTGTGGTTGCGGCAACAGCGGAATTGTGGTTGTGGTCATAATCATCATCTTGCTGCTGCTGTTCCTGGGAGATGAAGATAGCTGCACCATTTGACGAAAACCAGTAACCTGCCGACGTAAAATTCTGCCCGCTGTAAGCAAATACTTACCGCAAAAAAGCTTTTCCCCCTACCAATATCGCAGCGAGCCCCCCGAGCATGCCGCGGCTTGTGCCGCGCCGGCCCAGGGGGCTTGCTGCATTTGTATCCTCAAGGGTTTCTTTTCATGTGGGTTCCGGTTTTCGCACCCTTTTCGGCCTTGGATTTCTTTTTCTGGCCGTCCTTGTTGCCACCCATGAGCATCACCTCCGTGGGTTAATATTTACCAATAGCCTCCGAGAAATACTGCGGCGCACGACAAAGTAAGACCCGAACGGCTTATGCCGGGAGGTTTTGGGACGCGGCTGTAGAATTTACCTAATAAGGCGCCTTTTGGCGCCGCCAGCGAAAGGTAGGAGGTAAGACTGTGCTCGTTATCGCGAAAAAACCTGTTAAACGGATGGTCGCCTTTTTTGCCGCACTGTTTATGGCAGCCGTATTCCAGACCCTTGCCCCCGCCGGCACGGCCAGCGCGGCGCCTGCCGCCGGCATCGGCTACGTCGATATGGTATTGCTGATGTCCCATCACCAGGATGCGGCGAAGGTAGATGAGACAATGAAGGCCGCCGCTGAGGAGGCTCAGAAGGAGTTTGCCGCCAAATCGGCCGGCATGAGTGACATCGATAAGGCGGTTTTGATGAATCAGCTCCAGATGCGGCTTGACGCCCAGGGGGGCGAGCTGATGGATGCGCTCAGGGCCAAGGTTGCCCAGGCTGTCGGTGCGGTCGCGGCCCAGAAGGGCCTGCATGTGGTTTTCGACAAGGGATTGGCAATTTACGGCGGCGAGGACATTACCGCCGAGGTCGGCAAGACGCTCGCCGGCCAGTAGAAACTTTGCAAATCAGCCATATGCGCGAGCAGCCCCCGCTAAAAGCGGGGGCTTTTTGTCTGTTCGGCAGGTTTGGCGAAAACTGGCTGAACAAGGAAGGATATGGTCGTATTTCCTCGAAATGTAAATTTAATTAGTAGTATTTCCTCTTACGGTCAAAGCCTGTGATGTAAATCGGTAACAATGCTGATGGCGGGAGGTACGCGGCAATGTCTTATGCACAGGTGTACGGCGCGGCGACGCTGGGCATCAACGGCGCCGTTGTGACGGTGGAGGTGGATATCGCGAACGGGTTGCCGGGGCTCGATATTGTCGGCTTGCCGGACGCGGCGGTGAAGGAATCGAAGGAGCGGGTGCGGGCGGCGATCAAAAACGCCGGGCTGGAGTTTCCCGTGCGCCGGGTGACGGTGAATCTCGCGCCGGCCGATATGCGCAAGGACGGGTCGGGCCTCGATCTGCCGATCGCTATCGGGGTGCTGGCGGCCAGCGGGCAGGTGGACCCGGAGAGCTGCCGGCAGAGCGTGTTTGTCGGCGAGCTGTCGCTGGAGGGGCGGCTGAGAGGGATCGCCGGTATTTTGCCGATGGCGATGGATATCGCCGCGCGTGGGCTGGGGGCGGTTTTCGTTGCGCCCGACAACGCCCAGGAGGCGCTTTTTGCCGGACCGCTGACTGTTTTCGCGCCAGCGACGCTGGCGGAGACGGTGGCCTATCTGCGGGGCGAGCGTCCGCTTGCCGCGGTGGCCTGGGCGGGTCGGCCGCCGGCCGCGAACGGGCAGGGCGACGATATGGCGGAGGTGCAGGGGCAGGCGGCGGCCAAGCGGGCGCTGGAGATCGCCGCCGCCGGCGGGCATAATGTGCTGATGGTGGGGCCGCCGGGCTCGGGGAAGACGATGCTGGCCCGCCGTTTGCCGTCGATCTTGCCGCCGCTTACCGACGGCGAGGCGCTGGAGGTGACGAAGATCTACAGCATCGCCGGTCTGCTGCGCGCGGGGGGCGGCCTGGCGGCGTACCGGCCGTTCCGGAGCCCGCATCATACGGTGTCCGACGCGGGCATGATCGGCGGCGGGCGGGTGCCGCGGCCGGGCGAGGCGACGCTGAGCCATCACGGCGTGCTGTTTCTGGACGAGTTGCCGGAGTTTCCCCGCATGGTGCTGGAGGTGCTCCGCCAGCCGATGGAGGACGGCGAGGTGACGATTTCAAGGGTGAATGCGACGCTTTCTTATCCGGCGAAGTTTATGATGGTGGCGGCGATGAATCCCTGCCCGTGCGGCTACTTCGGCGACAGCAGCCGCCAGTGCAGCTGTACGCCGGGCGATATCCGCCGTTATCTGAAGAAGATTTCCGGCCCGCTGCTGGACCGCATCGATATCAATATCGCGGTGCCGCGGCTGGAGTACGGGGAGATCGCCGGCTATTCGCCGGCCGAGCCTTCGGCGGCCATCAGGGAGAGGGTGGAGCGGGCGCGGGCGGTGCAGCAGCGGCGCCTTGCCCGCTACGGGCTGGGGGCCAACGCGCAGATGGGCCATCGCCACGTGAAGGCGACCTGCCTGCTGGAGGAGGCGGCGCAGAGCCTGCTGAAGCAGGCGTTTGAGCGGCTGAACCTGAGCGCCCGCGGCTACGACCGGGTGCTAAAGGTGGCGAGGACGGTCGCCGACCTGGCGGGGGAGGAGAAGATTTCCGCCCAGGCGGTGGCCGAGGCGGTGCATCTGCGCAATAATGTGAAGGAGAGTTTGATGGGGGTTTAGGCTGGTTGTACGTTGAATAATCTGACATATAACCATCCCGTTGTCTTGCGCTGGGCCGTGAATACTTTTGTTTATTTAAAGTATGGAGGAATAATAGGTTGTTTGAAATTAAATACAGAATAGTTGAGAACGTAGAAACATTATTAAACATTACACCTGAAATATTTGATAAAGATTTCAGAGATTTCGCAGGTCAAATTGAGTTGAATTTTGATGGCAATAAAATTGGCTATGTCTATGAAGAAGAAATTTCTGAAGAAATGTTTAAAGTTGGATGTTTCCAAGATCAATGGTTATTGTGGTGGTTTACAGATTTGATTAAAGCAGTAAAACTACTACGGTTAAATAACTATCTAGCGTTTTCAGTACCTGAATGTCCGAACTGGATAAAATTTATCAAATCAGACAATTGTATTAGAGTCCAAGAGCTTAGAGAAATACCTAATTATACAATTGCTAATTTTAAACTAGCGAGTATACCTGAGATGTCAACTAAGCCTCCAGTAGTAGAGATTTTATTAGACACAGGTGAAACTTACTCAAAAGATATCCAAATGGAACCGACTAATTTCGCCGAATCTAAAAACGATTAGAAATTTTGAAGAAATGATTATAACTTTGAATGAAAAATGAATTCAGAGAGGACGGTCCCGACATGGCCGGGGCGGAGAGGATAACGGCGCTAGCGGTGGTCGAGTCAGTACATCTGCGCAATAATGTGAAGAAGGCGCTGATGGGTGTGCAGCTTTAGAGATAGGAGAGGTGACTGCGCCTGCAACTGTAAATTCCTTAAGGGGCGTTAGCTGCGGCTAACTAGTATTAAATCAAATATATTACTATTATGTAAGTTGTAAGAAGATCAATTGTTACGACTAGCCAAAATACGACAGAATTAGCCATAAAATGACAGGCGCGGGGGGATTTACCCGGGGGCAGTGAAGCTACAGGGAGAGAAGTTGTTACCGCGGTGAGATTTGCGGCGTGCAGGCTAAGCGGCGGAAGGGGTGATTCACTGGCGGCGATGCTGGTAGATTTTGTGGGGAGCTTATGATTTCCTGGAAATATATGGACATTTTGACAGCCTGTAAAGTGTAGCTGGCGGCCGGTTTGATGCATTTGGTTGGTTGGATATTGATTTTTTACGGGCAGGGATTATACTTAAATTGGTATTTATGCATTTTTCAGATAAAAGAGGTGGCGGCAATGTCCGAAATGTTGGCAAAGCTATGCGGGGCGGCGGAGATTGTTCCTAAACTTGTTACCGGCAGGATCGGGATGGTTGTGTGCGATAAGGAGAAATGGCTGGTGTGCAATTCGATTGCCGAGCTGGCCAAACAGGTTGTCGCCGGCGATCCCGTGAAGCCCGGTTCGGCGGCGCATAAGGCAATGGAGAAGCGCGAACGGGTTGTCGTGGAGGTGGCTAAGGAGGTTTACGGCATTCCGTATATCGCGATTAGTATGCCGGTGATCGAGGACGGGGCTGTGGTGGGCGCTGTGGCTATCCACGAGTCGCTGGAGCGCCGGGAGACGCTGCTGAACGCGGCCAGGCAGCTTTCCGGCTCGGCGGGCGAGCTTTCCGGCTCGATCCAGTCGATTCTCGCCCAGGCCGAGGAGCTGGCGGCCAGCGGTCGCTGCCTGAAGGATATGTCGGTGGCGGCTACCCGCCAGGTGGGGGATACCGATAAGGTGGTAGGCTTTATCAAGGATGTGGCCAGCCAGACGAATCTGCTCGGCCTTAACGCGGCGATCGAGGCGGCGCGGGTCGGCGAACTGGGGCGCGGCTTCGGCGTGGTGGCCGAGGAGGTGCGCAAACTGGCGGTGAACAGCGCCGGTTCGGCGACGCAGATAACGAGTATTCTGGCCGAGATCCGCGATTCGATCGCCAAGATCGCGGGCGAGATATCGCAGATCGAGGCGGTGGCTGAGCACCAGGCGGAGACTATCCAGCGGCTGACGGCCCACAGCGAGGCGCTGGCGGAGATGTCGGATCAGTTGGCGAGTATGGCCGCCAATTCGGGTAGTGAGAGCAAGTAAAAAGGGAGGCTGCCTATAAAGTCCATCTGCGGCGTCCCCGCAAGGGGGAGGCCGCCGTTCTAAAGCGCTGAAGCGATAAGAACGGCGCACTTGCTCCTCCGGTGCGCCCCGCACACATAACGAGAGATTTTTCGCCTGCGGCATTGAACGCTGATATGACCAGAGTAAGCAGGACGTGCATCTGGAGCTTTCTAGACAGCCTCGCACATTCCATAAGAGAACCCGGAACTTTCGTTCCGGGTTTGTCTTTTATGGCTTTATAGGCCGCCGCCCCTTTTATTCGACGACAGCTAAACGGGGGTTCGGTCGGTAGCTGCGGCCTGCTTTGGCGGAGTGTTGGCCGTCGACCATGACGATGTCGGCGGTGAAGTTGACGTTGTCGGTGAAGAGGCTGGCGCCGACGGCGTAGATGTCGGCAGGGACGCGGGCGGCTTCGAATTCGGCGATGCGGTCGGCGCTGAAGCCGCCGGAGACCATGATTTTGATGTGCGGGTAGCCGGCTTCGTCGAGGGCCCGGCGGACGTTGGCGACGAGGGGGGCGCAGACGCCGGTGGGGCGGAAGGCGCCCATTTGCGGCAGGACGGAGGCGTCGACGAGGGTGTCGCTGGTGTCGAGGCGGACGGCGAAGAGTTTGCCGTCCATGGCGCGGGCGACGGCCAGGGAGGTGGCGACGCAGTCGTTGTCGTAGTCGACGAGGGCTACGCGGCTGACGGCGGGGTCGATGTGGCGGTCGAAGGCGAGGGTGGCGGCTACGGTGTCGCCGCCGTAGGTGGCGATGAGGGCGTGGGGGATGGTGCCGATGGCTTTGGCGCCCCAGTAGAGGCCGTTGGCGGGGGTGGAGACGCCGGCGGCGCCGCCGATGTGGGCTGCGTAGCCGTCGCCGGTTTGGGTGCCCCAGGGGTCGAAGCGGGAGGAGAAGAAGAACAGCGGTTTGCCGGCGGCGGCTTTGACGCAGCGGCGGGTGTTTGTGGCGACTTTGGTCTGGCGGGCGAGGACGCCGAGGTAGACGGTTTCGAGGTGGGAGAAGTCGGCGAGGTCGCCTTCGATGGTCATGACGGTTTCCCAGGGGGAGATTTCGTCACCGTCGTAGAGGGCTTTTATGATGAGGTTTTCGGGGTTGTGGGCGCATTTTTTGATGATGGCGATGGCTTCGTCGACGCCGCAGATGACGGCGTGCTGACGCTGGAAGATCTGCATGGTGACGCGGGGATGGCGGTTGGCGGCGAGGAGGATGTCGCGGGTGCGGTTGAAGTAGCAGTCGCTGTAAAGGCCGCTTTTTATTTCTTCGGCCGGGAAGATGAAGTTGTCGGGGGAGAGACGCTGTTTCATAAGGGAGACCTCCGCAGGGTTTTTCGGGCGCTTTTTTCCGTTATTGGGCAAATTTGTTTATTGCATATACCCATGATACAATAAAATTGTATTTACCAGCAAGAGGAGGGCGGCAATGAATTTCAACCCGCGGTTAGTTAATATAGGAAGCGAGGCGCAGGCGCGCGCCGAATTGGCGAGGCTGGGGTGCGATCCGGCCGGGGTTAATATTATGTCCGCGAAGGCGGTTTTTAAGATAGTGAGGCTGGAGAAGGTGCCGGCGAAGGCCGCGAATCTGCTGAAGCAGACGTTCCTGGCCAAGGGTGGCGAGGTGGCGCTGACGCGGGGGACGGCCGATTTGAGCGTGGCGGAGAGCGATGTGCTGATCTGTGCGACGCTGAAGCAGTATCGCCTGGCGCTGGCCCAGCTGAAGCTGCAGCCGTGGGGGCTGCCGAAGGTGGCGGCGGCGGTGGAGGCGGCGCTGGCGGCGGAGGCTTTTCCGGCGCGGCGGTATGAGTGGCCGGGACGCGAGCTGGCGATAGGGCCGGGGCGGACGGTGATTATGGGGATTTTGAATGTGACGCCTGATTCGTTTTCGGACGGCGGCCGGTATAACCGCCTGGACGATGCGCTCCGCCATGCGGAGGCGATGCTGGCCGACGGCGCGGATGTGATCGATATCGGCGCGGAGTCGACTCGCCCGTATGGGGCGACGGAGGTGAGCGCCGCGGAGGAGATGGAGCGCCTGCTGCCGATGGTGGAGCGGGTGCTGGCGGCGTCGCCGCTGCCGGTGTCGGTGGATACGTATAAGGCGGCGGTGGCAGCGGAGGCGCTGCGGCTTGGGGCGCATATGGTGAACGATGTGTGGGGGCTGCAGCGCGACCCCGATATGGCGGCGGTGTGCGCGCGCTATGGGGCGCCGGTGGTTGTGATGCATAATCAGGCGGGGACGGCGTATGACGGCGATTTGATGGCGGCGGTGTGCGCGTTTTTGCGCCGCAGCGTGGCTGTGGCGGCGGAGGCGGGCGTGGCCGCGGATAAGGTTATTGTCGATCCGGGGATCGGGTTCGGCAAGACGCCGGCTCATAATCTGGAGGTGCTGAACCGCCTGGATGAGCTGAGGACGCTTGGCTGCCCGGTGCTGCTGGGGACGTCGCGCAAGCGGTTTATCGGCGAGGCGCTGGGCGGACTGCCGCCCGGCGATCGCGTGGCGGGGACGGCGGCGACGGTGGCGTGCGGGATTATGCGCGGGGCGCATATCGTGAGGGTGCACGATGTGAAGGAGATGGCCAGGGTGGCAAGGATGACCGATGTTATTATGAAGGAGGCAATGAATAATGGGTAAGATTACGCTGCAGAATATGATGTTTTACGGTTATCACGGGGTGTACGAGCATGAGCGCGAGATGGGTCAGCGCTTCGCGGTGGACGCTGTGATGACGCTGGATATGACGAAGGCCGGCGAGACGGACGAGCTGGCGCATTCGCTCGATTATGTGGGTGCATACGAGGTTATCAGGTCTGTGCTGGAGAATAACAAGTTCAATTTGCTCGAGGCTTTGGCGACGCGGATCGCGGATGCGCTGCTGAAGGGGCAGGTGACGGAGGCGACGGTGAGGGTGCGCAAGCCGGGGGTGACGCTGCCGGGGCATCTGGATTTCGTCCAGGTGGAAGTGACGCGGAGCCGCAAGCTGTGATTTGCCTGGGGCTGGGCTCGAATCTGGGCGACCGGGAGGGGAATATCGCGGCGGCTGTGGCGCGTCTGGCTGCGTGGCCGGGGGTGACGGTGGAGGCGGTGTCGTCGCTTTATGAGACGGCGCCGGTTGGGTATACGGAGCAGCCGGATTTTTTGAACGCGGTGATTGCGGTGCGGACGACGCTGACGCCGCAGGAACTTCTGGCGGCCTGCCTGGCGGTGGAGCGGGAGCTCGGCCGCGAGCGCAAAATCCGCTGGGGGCCGCGGACGGTGGATATCGATGTGCTGTTTTTTGACGATGTCGTGCTGGCTTCCGCGGAGTTGACGCTGCCGCACCCGCGTTTTCATGAGCGGTGTTTCGTGCTGGCGCCGCTGGCGGAGATCGCGGGCGATGAGCCGGTGTACGCCGGGAAGACGGCCGGCGAGCTGGCGGCGGCGTGCTGCGGCGACGGCGCGGTTAGGCTGTACGGGAAGCTGGGCCGGGGAGGCTGACGATATGAAGCAAGGCAGCAAGGTTCTGTTTATCAGCGCGCCCATCGGGGCCGGGCATGTGCGGGCGGCCCAGGCGGTGGGGGCGGCTTTGCGGCGTCTGGCCCCGGATGTGGCGACCGAGTTTGCGAATGTGTTCGATTTTTTCAGTCCGCGCCTGGGGAAGGCTATCATCGGCGGGTATCTGAAGGTGCTGAATATTTTCCCGCAGGCGTACGGCGCGGCTTACGGCTGGGGCAACAGCAGCCGCCTGGCGCTGGCCGGCCGGGCGGCGGTGAGCGGTTTTCTGGCCGGGCGGATGGAGAGGTATCTCGCCGCGTCTAAGCCGGATGTGATTGTGGTGAGCCATGCGACGCCGGCCGGGCTGGTGGCGCATCTGGCGGCGCGCGGCCGCCTTGCCGCGCCGACGGTGGCGGTGGTGACGGATTTCGTGGTCCACCGGTTGTGGGTGTACCCGGAGCTGGGGCTGTATTGCGTGGCTCATGAGGGTATGCGCGAATATTTGGCCGAAGCAGGCGTGGCGCATGACCGGAGCGTGGTGACCGGCATCCCGGTGGACGGGCGGTTTGCGTCGCCGCTGGACAAAGGCGCGGCGCGGGAGGCTTTGGGGCTGCGGACGGACGCGCCGGTGGTGCTGATTATGGGCGGCGGCGCGGGGGTGATGCCGATGGCGGAGATCGTGGCGACGTTCGAAGCGTTGGGGCGGCCGCTGCAGCTTGTCGCTGTGGCCGGCAGGAACGAGGCGCTGAGGCGGCAGCTGGCGGCGGAGGCGGCGGGGCTCAGGCACTGCACTTTGCAGGCGCTGGGGTTTGTCGATAATGTCGATGTGCTGATGGCGGCGGCCGACGTGCTGGTGTCGAAGCCGGGCGGGCTGACGGCCGCCGAGGCGCTGGCGAAAGGTGTGCCGCTGGTTATCTACCGGCCGATACCTGGGCAGGAGGAGGCGAATACCGCTTTTCTGACTGCGCATGGAGCGGCGGTGAGGGTGGAGTCGGCGCTGGGGCTCGCTGATCTGGCCTACGGTCTGCTCGACGGCAGCTCGGACAGGTTAGCGGCGCTGGGGGCGGCGGCTCTCAGCCTTGGCCGGCCTGACGCCGCGGAGGTTGTCGCCGGGCTTATCGTCGACAGGCTGGGCAAATAGAGCCTTGACTGATAAATTTTTCCTGGTTATAATTAGGCCAATGTATTTTATGTGCGGAGGAGCGGATGGTGGAGAGGTATTATCAGGCGGCTTTGACTATGGTTCCCGGTCTGGGAAATTCCCGGCTCAATTCGCTTGTCGCCTTTTTTGGTAGCGCCCGGCAGGCCTGGTTGGCTTCGCGGCGCGATTTGTTTTTGTGCGGCTGCTTCGATGAAGCCATCGGTAATAATTTACTTGATCTGCGGGAAAAGATAGATATACACAAAATGGCTGTAGACTGGGAGCAGAAGGGCATCGGCGTTGTGTGCGCAACTGATGCCGATTTTCCGGACTGGCTGCGGCGGATTTTCGACCCGCCGCAGGTGCTGTATTACCGCGGCCGCCTGCCTGCTGACGAGCTGTTGATCGCCATCGTCGGCGCCCGCAAGGCGTCGGCGTACGGCCGGAATGCGGCGGCGGCGCTGGCGTCCGGCCTGGCTTCCGCGGGAGCGGGGGTGGTGAGCGGCGCGGCCCGCGGCGTCGACAGCGCGGCCCACGACGGGGCTCTGGGCGCGGGCGGTTATACTGTGGCGGTGCTGGGCTGCGGCGTGGATGTGGTTTATCCGCCGGAGAACGGTAAACTGCTGGCGAGGATCGCCGAGCAAGGGGCGATCGTGTCTGAGTACTGGCCGGGAACGGGCCCCCTGCCGCATCACTTCCCGGTGCGCAACCGGATAATCAGCGGTTTGGCCCGTGGCGTCGCGGTGGTGGAGGCGGCCGAGAAGAGCGGCTCGCTGATAACGGCCGATTGGGCTTTAGAGCAGGGGCGCGATGTGTTCGCCGTGCCTGGCAGTATATTTTCCGCCACAAGCGCGGGCGCGAACAGGCTGATCAAGCAAGGGGCCAAGCCGGTGACGACGGCGACCGATATTCTCGAGGAGTACGGGCTGGCCTGCGGCGACGGCAAGAAGAGGCCGCCACGGCCGGAGCCGGCCGGCGACGAGGGGCGGGTATGGGCCGCTTTGAGCTGCGATACGCCGCTGACTGTGGATGAATTGATCATGAGGGTCGGGTTGACGGCCCCGGTTATTACATATATATTATTGCAGCTCGAGCTGAAAGACATGGCAGCCGAGTGCGGCGGACGACGTTACGTCCGCCTGCCTGGGAGGGAAACGGGTGAGTAAAGCGCTGGTCGTAGTCGAATCACCGGCAAAAGCAAAGACGATCGAGAAGTTTCTCGGCAAGAACTACACCGTAAGGGCGTCGATGGGGCACCTCCGCGATCTGCCCAAAAGCCAGTTCGGTGTGGATATCGAGCATGATTTCGCCCCCAAATACATCAATATCCGCGGCAAGGGCGACCTGATCAAGAATTTGAAAGAAGAGGCCAAGAAGGCCGGCGTTGTTTACCTGGCAACTGACCCTGACCGGGAAGGCGAGGCGATCGCCTGGCATCTGGCCCACCTCCTGGGCATCGGCGAGCAGAAGGCCTGCCGGATCGAGTTCAACGAGATCACCAAGCCGGCAATCCAGAAGGCGGTCAAGCACCCGCGTCCCATCGATCTCTCAAGGGTGGACGCTCAGCAGGCCCGCCGCATCCTCGACCGCATCGTGGGCTATAAGCTGAGTCCGCTGTTGTGGCGCAAGGTCCGCAAGGGCCTGAGCGCGGGCCGGGTGCAGTCGGTGGCGGTGCGCCTCATCTGCGACCGCGAGCGGGAGATCCAGGCGTTCGTGTCGGAAGAGTACTGGACGGTGACCGCCAAGCTCAGAACGAAACCGAAAGGCGGCCTGTTCGACGCCGAGCTGGTGGCGGTGGACGGCAAGAAGCCGGAAATCGGCAGCGAGGCTGCCGCCGGCAAGATAACCGGCGAGATGGAGAAGGCGGATTACCGCGTCCGCGAGGTCAAGAAGCGGGAGCGCCGCCGCAACCCGGCGCCGCCGTTCATCACGAGCAGCCTGCAGCAGGACGCCGCCCGCCGCTTGGGTTTCACGGCCCGCAAGACGATGCTGCTGGCCCAGCAGCTTTATGAAGGCATCGAGATTACCGGCGTCGGCCCGGTGGGCCTGGTGACGTATATCCGCACCGATTCGACGCGGGTGGCGACATCCGCCCAGGAGGAGGCGCAGAGTTACGTAACCGCTAAGCACGGGCGCGATTATCTGCCCGACAAGCCGCCGACCTACAGCACGAAAAAGAACGCCCAGGACGCCCATGAGGCGATCAGGCCGACCAGCCTGGAGCTGAGCCCCGACGCGGTGCAGCGCAGCCTCAGCCGTGACCAGCTGCGCCTTTACGCTCTTATCTGGGAACGGTTCGTCGCCAGTCAGATGGCGCCGGCCGTATACGACACGCTGACAGTGGAGATCGCCGCCGGCCGCTTCGGCCTGCGGGCCTCCGGCTCGATCCTGAAGTTCCCCGGTTATCTCGCCGTTTACGGCGACAGCCGCGACGAGGCTGAGAAGGACGCCCTGCTGCCCGAGGTGGCGGAGGGCCAGGAGCTCAAGCTGCAGAAGCTGCAGCCCAAACAGCATTTCACCGAGCCGCCGCCGCGCTATACGGAGGCTTCGCTGGTGAAGGTGCTGGAGGAGAAGGGCATCGGCCGGCCGAGCACGTATGCGCCGATCATCGAGACGATCCAGGAACGGGGCTATGTGCTGAAGGCCGAGAAGAAGTTCCAGCCGACCGAGCTGGGCTTCGTGGTGGTCGATCTTTTGAAGGAGCATTTCCCCGATATCGTGGACGCCGATTTCACCGCCGAGATGGAGGACCGCCTCGACGGCATCGCCGATGAGAAGGTGTCGCGCGCCAAGGTTCTGAAGGAGTTTTACGACCCGTTCGCCGCCACGCTGACAAGCGCCGACGAGAAGATCGGCAATGTCGAGCTGCCTGTGGAGGTGTCGGATGTGCCGTGCCCCAATTGCGGGCGCATGCTGGTCGTGAAACACGGCCGGTTCGGCAATTTCCTCGCTTGCCCGGGCTTCCCGGAGTGCCGGACGACCAGGCCGATCCTCAAGGATACCGGGGTCAAGTGCCCGCTGTGCGAGGGGTCGGTCGTGGAGCGCCGCACGAAGCGGGGCAAGGTGTTTTTCGGCTGCGCCAATTATCCCGAGTGCCAGTTCACCACCTGGGACACGCCGCTCAAGGATACGTGCGAGACGTGCGGTTCTTTTAAGGTGCGCCATAATTTCAAGGCCGGCCGCTTCATGGTGATGTGCGGCAATGCGAATTGCCCGACCCGCGCCAAGGCGGAAGCGGCGGCAGCGGCGAAGAAGACGGCCAAGCCGCGCAAGACGAGCGCCAAACGGAAAGCAGGCAAGAAACGTGGCTAAGGTAATCGTCATCGGCGCCGGCCTGGCCGGCAGCGAGGCCGCCTGGCAGATCGCCGCGGCGGGGGTTGATGTCGAGCTTTACGAGATGCGCCCCAAGGTGATGAGCCCGGCCCACCACGGCGGCCTGTTCGCCGAACTGGTGTGCAGCAATTCGCTGCGGGCGGCGGGCCTTGAGAACGCCGTCGGGCTGCTGAAGGAAGAGATGCGGCAACAGGACTCGCTGATAATGCGGGCCGCGGACGCCTGCCGCGTCCCCGCCGGCGGCGCGCTGGCCGTCGACCGCGACGCTTTCGGCGCTTATGTGACGCGGGCGCTGGTCGATCATCCGCGGGTGCGTGTGGTGACCGAGGAGGTGACGGCGCTGCCTGCGGACCGCCCGCTGGTGGTGGCGAGCGGGCCGCTGACTTCGCCGGCCCTGGCGGCGGCGATCGGCGAGCTGACCGGCGAGGAGTATCTGTATTTCTACGATGCCGCCGCGCCGATCGTGAGCGGCGATTCGCTCGATATGGACGTTATTTACCGCGCTTCGCGCTACGGGAAGGGCGACGACGATTATCTCAATTGCCCGCTTTCGCAGGAAGAGTACGGGTTGTTCTGGCACGAGCTGACGCACGCCGCTACGGCGCCGGTGAAGGAGTTCGAGAAGACGGTGTTTTTCGAGGGCTGCATGCCGGTGGAGGCGATGGCCGCCCGCGGCGTCGACACGCTCCGCTTCGGGCCGCTGAAGCCGGTGGGGTTGCGCGATCCCAGGACAGGCGAGCTGCCTTATGCCGTCGTCCAACTGCGCCAGGACAACGCCGCCGCGACGCTTTATAATATGGTGGGCTTCCAGACTCATCTGAAATGGCCGGAGCAGGAGCGAGTTTTCCGCCTGATCCCCGGCCTGGGGCGCGCCGAGTTCGTCCGTTTCGGGGTGATGCACCGCAACACTTACCTGAATTCGCCGCGCATCCTGGCGCCGACGCTGGCGATGCGGACGGCGCCCGGCCTGTTTTTCGCCGGCCAGATCACCGGGGTGGAGGGGTATGTGGAATCGGCCGCCGCCGGCCTGGTGGCGGGGACCAACGCCGCCCGCCTGGCAAAGGGCCTGGAGCCGGTCGTTTTCCCGCCGGCAACCGCACATGGCGCGCTGTGCCGTTATATCACCACCGCCGACCCGGCGAATTTCCAGCCGATGAACGTCAATTTCGGCATTATGCCGCCGCTTGAGGTCCGCATCCGCGATAAAAAGGCGAAGAACAGGACGATAGCTGAACGCGCTTTGGGCGAATTGCGCGAATTTATCGGAATAGTCGGAAAATAATTTTCAAAAAAACTTGCGGCATTATTGCATAATTCAGACTAGTGTGCTACTATAAATTAGTGATTTTTCTTTGCGGAAAATCGACAATTAAGTGTGGTAACTATGGAAACAGCAACATTTTACCTGACGGATTTCTTCCGTTATCTCCGGGTGCAGAAGAATGCATCGCCTCATACCGTAAAGAGCTACCGGGCCGATCTCGACCATTTTCTCGTTTTCGCCGCCGCTAAGCTGGGGATGGACGAAGTGCCGCTGGCCGCTGTCACGCCGATTCTGATACGGGCTTATCTCGCCAACCTCAAGGATGAGGATTACGCACGGCGCTCCATTGCCCGCAAGATGGCTGCACTGCGGTCCTTTTTTCGTCATTTATGCCGTGAAGCGATCCTGCAGGAGAACCCGTTCAGTGCGGTGAGGACTCCCAAGCTGGAGAAAAAATTGCCGAGTTTCCTCGATCCTGCTGAGATGCTCGCTTTGCTCGAGCTGCCTGACAAGAGCAGCCTCGGCCGCCGCGACGCCGCCATTATCGAGCTTTTGTACGCCACCGGCATGCGGGTGAGCGAGCTGGCCGGCCTGGCGGTGCGGGACGTTGATCCGGACAGCGGCTACGCCCTGGTGTATGGCAAGGGGGCGAAGGAGCGGGTGGTGCCGGTAGGGCGCAAGGCGCTGGCCGCCGTCAAGCTGTATCTCGATCTGGCCCGCCCGCGGCTTATGGCGGCGGGGCAGCCCCACAATACTTTGTTCGTCAACAGCCGCGGCGGACCGCTTACCGACCGGAGCGTGCGCCGCGTGGTCGATAAGTATGTGGAGGCGCTGGCGCTCGCCAAGCACGTCAGCCCGCATACCATCCGCCATACTTTCGCGACTCATTTACTGAACAACGGCGCCGATCTCCGCTCGGTCCAGGAGCTGCTGGGCCACGTCAATCTGTCGACGACCCAGCTTTATACCCATGTTACCAAGGAGAGGCTCAAGTCAGTCTATTCGCAGGCGCATCCGCGCGCATAGGAGGAATGCCCGTGTTTCATGCTACGACCATCGTAGCCGCGCGCCGCGACGGCAAAACTGCCATCGCCGGCGACGGCCAGGTCACTTTCGGCCAGAATACCGTCATGAAGCACAACGCCAAGAAGGTCCGCCGCCTTTACCACGGCAAGGTGCTGGCGGGGTTCGCCGGTTCGGTGGCCGACGCGTTTACGCTGTTCACGAAGTTCGAGCAGAAGCTTGAGGAATACAACGGCAACATGATGAGAGCGGCGGTCGAGCTTGCCAAGGAATGGCGACTGGACCGCGTGCTGCGCCGCCTGGAGGCGCTGCTGATTGTCGCCGACGCCGATAATATGCTGATTATCTCCGGCAATGGCGAGGTCATCGAGCCCGACGACGCCGTGACGGCGATCGGTTCGGGAGGGCCTTACGCGTTGGCTGCGGCCCGCGCCCTTATGGCCCACTCGGCCCTGACGGCGCCCGAGGTAGCCCGCGAGGCGCTTTCCATTGCTGCCGATATCTGCGTATATACCAACAACCACATTACGGTGGAAGAATTGTAGAGAAGGGGGGAATATCTTGACTGAACTGACGCCAAGACAGATCGTCGCCGAGCTCGACAAGTTCATCGTCGGCCAGCGGCAGGCGAAGAAGTCGGTCGCGGTCGCCCTGCGCAACCGATGGCGCAGCAAGCAGCTCTCAGCGGATCTGAAAGAGGAGATTATCCCTAAGAATATATTGATGATCGGCCCTACGGGGGTGGGCAAAACTGAGATCGCCCGCCGGCTGGCCAAACTGGTCAGCGCGCCGTTTATCAAGGTGGAAGCGACGAAGTTTACGGAGATCGGTTATGTCGGCCGCGATGTGGAGTCGATGGTCCGCGATCTGGTGGAGACGGCCATCCGCATGGTGAAGCAGGAGCGAATGGCCGAGGTGGCCGGTAAGGCGCGCGAACTGGCCGACGAGCGCATTCTCGATTATTTTCTGCCTGCGGCGAAGAAGGAGACGGCCCGCAATCCGTTCGAACTGCTGTTTACCGGCGGCCTCGGCCAGCAGCCGGCCACGCCGGCCCCGCCGGAGGAACCGGCGCCGAACACGGCCCGCGACTGGTGGCGCGCCCGCCTTGAGCGCGGCGAACTGGAGGAGGAGCTGATCGAGATTACGGTCGAGGACAGCTCGCACCCGATGATGGGGATGTTCGCCGGCACGGGCGCGGAAGAAATGGGCATAAATATTCAGGATATGCTGGGAAATCTAATGCCCAAAAAGCAAAAACGGCGCAAGGTCACGGTTTCCGTAGCCCGCAAGATATTTACCCAAGAGGAAGCCCAGAAGCTCATCGATATGGATGAGGTTAACGCCGCGGCGGTGACGCTGGCGGAAAACTACGGGATAATTTTCCTCGACGAGATCGACAAGATCGCCGGCCGCGGCAAAAGCGCCGGTCCCGACGTTTCCCGCGAGGGGGTGCAGCGGGATATCCTGCCGATCGTGGAAGGGTCGACGGTGGTAACAAAATACGGGCCGGTGAAGACCGATCATGTCCTTTTCATCGCCGCCGGCGCTTTCCATATTTCCAAGCCTTCCGATCTCATCCCGGAGCTTCAGGGCAGGTTCCCGATTAGGGTGGAACTGGCCAGCCTTTCGAAGGAGGATCTCAAGCAGATCCTGACCGAACCGGCCAACGCGCTGCTCAAACAATACACTTCTTTGCTGGCGACGGAAGGGATTGCCATCGATTTTGGCGAAGATGCTATCGATGAGCTTGCCGAGATCGCCTGCAAGGTGAACGCCCAGACGGAGAATATCGGCGCGCGGAGGCTGCATACCATCCTGGAGAAGCTGCTCGAGGATCTGGCCTTCGAAGCCCCAGATATCGCCGCCGGCAAGGTGCTAATCGACCGCGCGTATGTGAAGGGCAAGCTGGATGCGATTGTCGTTAATCAGGATTTGAGCCAGTTTATTCTTTAGGGGAGAGCAACTCATTAAAGAGAGAATATGTCTAGCGAAAGGCAGGATTGATCACAGTGTCGTCAATGTTGGACCGTACCCGGAAAATTAATCGTTTGCTGCAAAAATCCGACAAAGTCAAATATGAAGAGATTTCTTCTGTTTTGAGCCAGGTTATGACTTCGAACGTGTATATCGTCAGCAGGGAAGGCGCAGTGCTAGGCTACGCGCTCATCGACCAGTTCGAGTGCGAGATCATGAGGGAGAGGGTTTTGTCCAAGGGGCTTTTCCCCGACAGGTATGTGGAGTTTTTGCTCAAGATCCAGGAGACTTCGCCCAACCTGCGCCTGGAGAACGGGTTGTGCGCTTTCGCCGAGAAAACGAGCTGCATCGCTAACGACAAGTTTACGACCATCATCCCTATCCACGGCGGCGGCGAGCGCATCGGCACGCTTATTGTCGCCAAGTTCGACCGGGAGTTTAACGATGACGATCTTATCCTGGCCGAGTACGGCGCGACGGTGGTCGGGATGGAGATTCTCCGCGACCGTAGCGAGAAGATCGAGGAGGAGGCCCGCAAGAAGGCGACGGTGCAGGTTGCGCTGGGCACGCTGTCGTATTCGGAGCTGGAGGCGGTGATGCATATCCTCGGCGAGCTGGAGGGCAACGAGGGCCTGCTGGTGGCGAGCAAGATCGCCGATCGCGTGGGCATCACCCGCTCGGTGATCGTGAACGCGCTCAGGAAGTTTGAGAGCGCGGGCGTGATCGAGTCGAAGTCGCTGGGGATGAAGGGCACGTATATCAAGGTGCTGAACGAGCGCCTGCTCGATGAGCTGAAGAAGCTTAAGAAGTAGGGGGGACGGCCCGCCGGATGGCGGGCCGTTTTTATATGCCTGCGCGCTTAATATATCGGGGCCGGGCGACGAATTATATGGTGACGGCGGGACGACAGGAAGGAGGTTTTCACGAACTGCCAGGATTTTCCCCCACGGCCGTTAGAGTCTGTTGCGTTTGTCAGATTATGGCGGTTGACGGGTGGTTATTGACGATTTTCATAAATTTGCATTGAAATTTAGTATTTTAAGGAACATAATGGCGTTATTTGTGAAAGGATTTTCCTTAATTATGTAGAATGATGCAAAAGATATAGTATTTTTGTCTTCATTTTTAGCGTGATTGGGGGGCTATCTTGTGGTTAAATCGATTTTATCGTCACCTCAGGAGTCGGTCCTTGAGCAGGCGCTGGGGGCGGCTGCCCTGCGGCATAAGGTTATCGCGAACAATATCGCCAATGTGAATACGCCGGGGTTTAAAAAGAGCGATGTGGTGTTCGAGGAAAAGCTGGCCGCGGCGATGACGGGCAAGACGGCAAATATGACCCGCACTCATGCCAAGCATCTGCCCGGACGCCAGGGCGACGTTTTTTCGCCGTCGGTGGCGACGGATACGAAGACTTCGCTGCGGACGGACGGCAACAATGTCGATATCGACGCCGAGATGGCGAATGTGGCCAAGAACACGATTTATTACAACGCGGTGGCTCAGCAGCTCGGCAGTTATTTTTCGAATCTGAAGTCGGCGATTAGAGGAGGCAATTGACGATGGGGATGTTCGGGGCTATCGACGCCGCGGCGTCAGGGATGACGGCCGAACGCCTGCGCTTGGATGTTATCGCCAATAATCTCGCCAATGTCAATTCGACGAGGACGGCGGAGGGCGGCCCTTATCGCCGCCAGATGGCGGTGTTCGCCCCCCGGTCGGGCGGTTCGACTTTCGGACAGGTGCTGGCCGCGAGTTTCGAGGGCGGCGCCGGGGTGCGGGTGGTGGGTATTGTGAAGGATAGTTCGCCGTTTAAGATGGTGTTCGATCCCAAACATCCCGACGCCAACGCCGACGGGTATGTGTCGATGCCGAATGTGAACGTGGTGGCGGAGATGGTGGATATGATGACCGCCACCCGGGCGTACGAGGCGAATGTGACGGCGGTGAACGCCGCCAAGGGGATGGCCACTAAGGCTTTGGAAATTGGCCGCTAGGCTAAGGAGGATTGAGTATGCGCGTTGACCCGATTGCCCTTAATCCCGCAGGCGCTGCCCGTACTGCCGCCGGCGCGTCGCCGGCAGCCGCGGAGGGCGGCAGGAGTTTCGGCCAGATCCTCGCCGATAGCCTTGGCGAGGTGAATAAGCTGCAGCTGGACGCCCAACAGGCGTCGATGAATCTGGCCGCCGGCAAGATCCAGGATGTTTCCGAGGTTGTGATTGCTACGGAGAAGGCGACGATCGCTTTGCAGCTTACGATGCAGGTGCGAAATAAGGTTGTCGAGGCTTATCAGGAAATGATGCGGATGCAGGTATAAATGCCGGGCGTTAGCCTCGGTCCTTATTTGTCACTTGGAGAGGTGGAGCCATGGCCGACTGGAAAGAACAGTCACTAAGCCTCTGGCAGAAGATCGGCAAACGGGAACGGTATATGATTATCGGGGCGGCGGTGCTGCTGTTCGTGGCCATCATCGGCTGGAGCGTGTGGTGGGGCGGACGGCCTGATAACGTGCCGCTGTTTACCGGGATGGATGCCAAGGATGCCGGCGAGGTGGCCGCGAAGCTGAAGGAGCTGAAGATTCCGTACGAGATAGGCAACAACGGGACGGCTATCTTGGTGTCGTCGAAGGATGTTTACCGCGTGCGCCTCGATTTGGCAAGCCAGGGGCTGCCGCGCGGTTATAAGGGTTTCGAGATTTTCGACCAGAATAAGTTCGGGGCGACGGAGTTTCAGAATAAGGTTTATTATCTCCAGGCCCTCCAGGGGGAGCTGACCCGCACGATCGAGCAGATGGCCGAGGTGGAGAAGGCCAGGGTGCATATCGTGCTGCCGGAGGATAGCCTGTATAAGCGCAACGAGAAGCCGGCGACGGCGTCGATCATGCTGAAGCTGCGCCCGTCGGCCCAGTTGACGCGCGAGCAGGTGAAGGGGATCGTGAATCTTGTGGCCCACAGTATCCAGAGCCTCAAGCCGGAGAATGTGACGGTTGTGGACAGTTTCGCCCGCGTGCTGAACGATCAGCCCGAGTCGCAGCAGTTGCCGACCGCCGCTTCCCTGACCCAGCTGGAGATGACGAAGAAGGTGCAGGATAATCTGCAGAAGAGCGTGCAGTCGCTGCTGGAGCAGGTGCTTGGGCCGAATAAGACGGCGGTGCGGGTGAGCGTTGAGCTGAATTTCGATTTGCGGACGGTGGACCGCCAGGTGTTCGAGCCGGTGGTGGACGATAAGGGGATTATCAGGAGTTCGCAGGATGTGAACGAGAGTTTCAAGGGCACGACGCCCCAGCAGGGCGGGGTGCCCGGGACGACGACGAATATTCCCGGTTATGTGACGACCAATCAGGGCCAGTCGCAGTACGAGAAGAAGGAATCAACCCGCAATTATGAGATTAATGAGCTTAAAGAGAAGACTGTCGTAGCTCCCGGCTCGATCCGCCGCCTGGCGGTGTCGGTGCTGGTGGACGCGAATGTGAATAATGCCCAGCGGGAGAGCATCATGAAGGCGGTGTCGTCGGCGGTGGGCTATAACGCCGGCCGCGGCGACGTTATTTCGGTGGAGAGCATCCCGTTCAGCACCGAGCTGGTCGACCGCCAGAAGCGCGAGGAGCTGGAGCTGGCGGAGCAGCAGAAGCAGGCGCTGTATATGAAGATCGCGGTGGCGGCGGTGGCGCTGCTGGCCGTGTTGTATGTAGTGCGCACGTTCCTGCGCAAGCGTCAGCCGGAGGAGCCTGAGTTTATGGAGATTCCCGTGCAGTCGCCGGCTCATATTATGGAGTCGTCCGCCGCGAAGGAGCTTTCGCCGCAGGAGAAGGAACGCGCCGCGCAACGGGAAGCTATCGCGAAGATGGCGAAGGCGAAACCGGAAGAGGTGGCCCAGCTTGTCAAGGCTTGGATTAACGAGGAGTAGGCAGGAGGGTCAGGGATGTATCAGCCTTCGGATATGAACGGCAAGCAGAAGGCCGCGATTTTGCTCATCTCCCTCGGGCCGGATGTGGCGTCTCAGGTTTTCAAGCATCTGAAGGAAGATGAGATCGAGAAGCTGACGCTGGAGATCGCCAACCAGCGCAAGGTGACGCAGGAGAGCAAGGATAAGGTGCTGGTGGAGTTCCATCAGATGGCGCTTGCCAAGGAGTATATTTCGAGCGGCGGTATCGATTACGCCCGCGAGATTATCGAGAAGGCTCTCGGGCAGGAGAAGGCGATGATGATTATCAATCGCCTGACTTCAAGTCTCCAGATCAGGCCGTTCGATTTCGCCCGCAAGACCGATCCTTCCCAGCTGCTGAACTTCATCCAGAATGAGCATCCTCAGACGATTGCGCTGATTATGGCTTATCTGCAGCCTGAGCAGGCGGGGACGATTTTGTCGGCGCTGCCGCCTGACAGGCAGGTGGATGTGGCGAAGCGGATCGCGATGATGGATAGGACGTCGCCCGATGTGATCAAGGATGTGGAGCGTATTCTGGAGCGCAAGTTGTCGTCGCTGGTGACGCAGGATTTTACGGCCGCCGGCGGCGTGGACGCGATCGTCGAGGTGCTGAACCGGGTGGACCGGACGACGGAGCGGACGATTATCGAGAATTTGGAGATTCAGAACCCGGAGCTGGCGGAAGAGATCAAGAAGCGGATGTTCGTGTTCGAGGATATCGTGCTGCTGGACGACCGTTCGCTGCAGCTGGTGCTGCGCGAGATCGATTCCAAGGATCTGGCGCTGGCGCTCAAGGCTTCGTCGAGCGAGGTCGCCGAAAAGGTGTACAAGAATATGTCGAAGCGCGCCGCCGAGATGCTGCGCGAGGAGATTCAGTATATGGGCCCGGTGCGCATCCGCGATGTGGAGGAGGCGCAGCAGAAGGTCGTCAATGTTATCCGTCGTCTCGAGGAATCGGGTGAGATTATTGTTTCCCGCGGTAAAGGAGACGAGATAATTGTCTAAGATTTTCAAGGGCGTATCCCTGCGCGAGACGCCGCATGTGGTTACATATACGCCGCCACGCCTGCCGGAGCCGGAGCCTGACGAGGAGTCGTTCGCAGACGAGGAGGGCGCCGAGGAGGAGATTCTGACGGCGGCCGGCGGCGAGGCGATCGGCATCATTTCTGCGGCCCGCGAGACGGCGGCCGCTGTGGTGGCGGCCGCAAACGATGACGCGGCAAAGCTGCGGCGCGAGGCGTATGACGAGGGCTATGAGAAGGGGTTCGCCGAGGGCCAGGCGCGCGGCGAGGCAGCCGGCCTGGAGCAGGCCAGGGGCGCGATCGCCGCGGCGGCCGAGCAGGCGTCGCAGATTGTGGCGCTTGCTAGGCAGCAGGCCGACGAGTCTTTCCGGGCTGCCGAACGGCAGGTGGTGGAGCTGGCTCTGGCTGTGGCTTCGAAGGTGCTGGCGCGCGAGATGGCGGAGAATCCGACGGTGATTCTGCCGATTGTCAAGGCGGCGCTGGATAAGGTGCAGGACCAGGAGCAGATTACGATCCGCGTGAATCCCGAGTGCTACGAGCTGGTGCTGGCCGCCCGGTCCGAGCTGCAGGCCGGTCTGGCGCGCGCAGGCAGTGTGGCGGTGCTGGCCGATGCCGCCCTTAAGAGCGGCGACTGCATCGTGGAGACGCCGTACGGGACGGTGGACGCCCGCATCGATACGCAGTTGGATCTGGTGAAGGCGGCGCTGAAGGAGCTGCTGCCGTGACGGCGGTGAATGTCGCCCGTTATGTTGATGGGCTGAAAAGCATAGACTCGATTCAACAGGTGGGCAAGGTCAGCAAGATTATCGGCCTGCTGATCGAATCCCAAGGTCCCCGGGTCAATCTGGGGGATTTGTGTTATATCACCTCGCCGGATGACGGGTTCAGCCTGCCGGCGGAGGTGGTGGGGTTCCGCGAGAACAGCGTGCTGCTGATGCCTCTGGGCGAGCTGCACGGCATCGGCCCCGGCTGCCAGGTGGTTTCGGCCCGGCGGAAGTTGACGGTGAATGTGGGCCGGAGCCTTCTCGGCCGCATCCTCGACGGGCTGGGCAATCCGATCGACGGCAAGGGCCCGCTGACGGGCGGCGAGGAGTATCCGCTTCACGCGGTGCCGCCGCCGCCGCTGTCGCGTCAGCGGATAGCCGATAGAATTTCCGTGGGCGTCCGCGCCGTCGACGGTCTGCTGACCCTCGGCCGCGGCCAGCGGGTGGGGATCATGGCCGGCAGCGGGGTGGGCAAGAGTACGCTGCTGGGGATGGTGGCCCGCAACACGGAAGCCGATATAAGCGTGATCGCGCTGGTGGGCGAGCGCGGCCGCGAGGTGCGCGAGTTCGTAGAGCGCGATCTTGGCGAGGAAGGGCTGAAGAGGTCGGTCGTCGTTGTGGCGACGTCGGACCAGCCGGCGCTCCTGCGTCTCAAGGGGGCGATGACGGCGACCGCGATAGCCGAGTATTTCCGCGACCAGGGTCTGAATGTCGTGCTGATGATGGATTCGGTGACCCGGTTCGCGGTCGCCCAGCGCGAGGTGGGGCTGACGGTCGGCGAACCGCCTGCGACCCGCGGTTATACCCCTTCGGTTTTCGCGCTGTTACCCAAACTGCTGGAGCGTTCCGGGACGGGGGATAAGGGGTCGATCACCGGCATCTATACGGTGCTGGTGGACGGCGACGATATGAACGAGCCGATCGCCGACGCGGCGCGCAGCATCCTCGACGGCCATATCGTTCTGTCGCGGGCGCTGGCGGCCCAGAACCACTACCCGGCGATCGACATTCTCCAGAGTGTCAGCAGGCTGATGCTGGAGATCGTGGACGAGGAGCACTGGGACGCGGCGCAGAAGATCAGGACGATGCTGGCGACGTACCGCGAGGCGGAGGATCTGATCAATATCGGCGCGTACGCCCAGGGCAGCAATCCGGCGATCGACCGGGCCATCCAGATGATCGGCCCGATCAGGGAGTTTCTCCGCCAGAGTGTCCGCGAGCAGACCGGGCTCGGGGGCGCGGTAGACAGGCTGGTGGCCCTTACCCGATAATTTTTTTTGGCAGGCGAGGTGATCGGCGGTGCGCCCGTTTCAGTTCCGACTAGAGACGCTTTTGAAGTTCCGCCGCATGCAGGAGGAACAGGCGCAGATAAAGCTGGCCGCGGCGACGGCGCAGTATGTGGCCGAACGGGAGGCGCTGGCCGCCCTGGAGGCGGAGCTGGCCGGCCATGTCGCCGAATATCGCCGCACTCTTTCCGAACCTGTCACAGTGGCGGTACTTAAGACTTTTCGCGATTATAACGATAAATTAAAAGGGGATATATCCCATCAGCATGTCCGGGTGGAGTCGGCCGCCCACAGACGGCAGGAATGCCTGACCGTTTTGGAGGAGGCCGCGAGGGCCCGCAAGCTGGTTGAAAAGCTGCGCGAGAAGCGTCTCGCCCAGTATCAGGCCGAAGCGCTGCTCGAGGAGCAGAAGCTGCTTGATGAGTTGGGGCTGCAGGCCTTCGTGCGCAACGGCTAGGAGTGAAAATGGAAGGTATGCAACGGGTGATGCAGCGCATCGCCTACATCGAACAGCGCTTTCAACAGATGCAGCCGGTGCAGTCGGCGGCCCAGGAGGACAGTTTCGCAGCGGCCATGACCAAGGCGCAGGGCGCCGCAGGGACGGCGAAGATGTCTACGGCCGGACGGCAGGAGATCGCGACGCTTGTTCAGGCGGCCGCCAAACGGCACGGCGTCGACGCCAATCTGGCGCTGGCGGTGGCTGTGGCGGAATCCGACCTTCAGCCGCAGGCGGTTTCGACGGCGGGTGCGATGGGCGTGATGCAGCTTATGCCCGAGACGGCCCGCTCGCTGGGGGTGCGCAATATCCACGACCCGCGCGAGAATATCGACGGCGGGGTCCGTTATCTGAAACAGATGCTTAACGCTTTTGGCGGCGATGTCGTAAAAGCCGTCGCCGCATACAACGCCGGGCCCGATGCGGTGCGGCAGTATGCCGGAGTGCCGCCTTACCCGGAGACGAAGGCGTACGTCAACAAGGTTTTGAGCCTGTGCGGCTGAACCTTACGCAAAAGGTGGGCTGATACCGTTCATGGCTGAAAAGAAGAAGCCGCCCGAGAAAGAGAGACCGGGCGCTAAAACAGCCGCCGCGAAAGCGCCGGCCAAGAAAAACAGTTTCCGCTTCCTGCTGATGGCGATGCTCGTCCTGCTGGTGCTGCCGATGCTGGCCGGCGGCAGCCTGTACGCCGCAGTGTTCTTTAAATTCATCGATGTCGACGCTCTGGCCGCTCAGTACAATCTGGCCTCATACCCGGTCATCGGGCGTTATTTCGCCAAGCCGGCGGCCACCAATTTCGAGACTGTCGACCTGCCCCCCGAAGCCGCCAAGGAGACGCCGGCCCCCGCGCCTGCGGCTCAAGCCGTCCCGGCTCCCGCCGCTGCCGCGGTAGCGGCCGACGAGCTCAAGGCCAGGGAGGCCAAGGCGAAACAGGAGGAGGCCAAGCGCATTTCCCGGCTGGCCCGGCTGTACGGCGAGATGAAGCCCGACGAGGCGGCGCCGATCCTCAACCAACTGGACGACCCGACCGTCCTGGCGATCTTCAATAAGATGGAAGACAGCCAGGTGGCTAAGCTGATGGCGCTTTTCGACGCCCGGCGGGCCGCCCGCCTCACCCAGGATATGCTGAAAGGCAAGACCATGTAAGTGGCCGGCCTTTTAGTATAGATAGCTCAGTGAAAGGAGGTGAATAAATGGATGTAGTATTAATGCAGTTCGCTGCGGAGGCTCAGACCGCCGCGCCGCCGAAAGTGGCGGGAAAACCGTCGGCTTCCCAGGTCAAGGACGGCGGGGAGTTCGGGGCGATGTTCGCCGGCCTGGTGGCTGACGGGCAGCCGCAAAACGGCGAGGCGAAGAAGCCGGACGCCGAGACCCAGGCCGCCGGCGAAACCGCCCCGGGACTTACGCCGGTAATGTGGAATGTCGCCGCGCTGATGGTGCAGGCGCCGCTTACGGCGACGGCGGATCAGACGGCCGCACCGCCGGCAGCCCAGGATACGACGGGGGCGATAACGCCTCTGCCGGCCGCAGCGGTACAGACCGCCCAGGCAACGCAACCCCTGCCTCTGCCGCAGGTCTCCGCTCCGGAAACGAGTGACGCCGATCAGCAGGCGCTGCCCGCAGCGACCGCCCAGCCGGCGGAACAGAAGCCAGCGACACCGGTTGCTGAGCAGGTTCAGCAGGCTCCGGTCTTGAGCGCCGGGCAGACGATGCCAGCCAGGCCGCAAATGCCTGTAATGCCGGCAGCGACACAGGCGCCAATCGCGCCCGCGCCGACGACTGAAGTCCAGGCAGCTCCGCCGCCGACGGCGCCCGCACCGACGAGCGAAGCCCAGGCAACCCCGATTCCGACGGCAGCGGCCATACCGGCGCCGGCCGAACAGCCCGCCACCGCGGTGACCGGCCAGGAAACGGCAGCAGAGCAGCAGGTCAAGCCGACGGTGATCACGCCGGCGACGATAACGGCGGCGATAGCCGGCGGACAGCGCCATACGGAGAAACCCGCCATTGCGCAGAACCCAGTGACCACAGCCGAAGGCGAAACCGAAGTCGAAGCACAGCCCCGGATCGCGACGACGGCGGTCATGACGGTCGCAGCAAGCGGCGAGACTCAGGCGGCAGGCGACGAAAGCGCGGAGTTTTCGGCCGAGAACTTCCCGCCGGCAGCGCAGAACGCCGCGCCGCCCCCCGAGACGGCAACCGCAAACCAGATGTTCGCGGCGCTCGTCGACCAGGCGGCGGGACGCGCCAACGCGGCCGAGAGGACGTTCGCCGCAGCCGGCAATCAGGCGACGCCGGCAGCCCAGGACCCGCACAATGTCGCCGGACAGATCGTCGACAATGCCCGTCTCATCACCCGGGCCGAGAACAGCGAGATGGTCATCAAGCTCAACCCCGAGCATCTCGGCGAGCTGACCCTGAAGATCGTGGTGGACAGCGGGGCGGTCAGCGCCACCTTCCACACGAAGAACGCCGAGGTCCGTGCCGCGATCGAGGCATCGCTTCCTCAGCTCAGGCAGGATATGGCCAACCAGGGTCTGAAGGTCGATAATGTGGGTGTGTACACAGGTCTCGACCAATTCTTCGCCAACGACCAACGCCACGCGCCCCAGCCGCAGATGACGCAGACGACGCGCCGACAGCGCGGCGAGGAGATTTTCGCCGATACGGCGGCCGCGGTTACGGCTGCGGGGATGCAGAGCGCCGCAGGCGGGACGGGGATCGACTACCGGATTTGACGCACAGGAGGTGAAAGAATGGCAGTCGTATCAAATACCGGTTCGTATACGACCGGGACCGCGACGACGACTTCGACTTCCAAGGGCACCGGCGAAGCTTCGTCGCTCGGCAAGGACGAATTCATCAAGTTGCTGGTCGCCCAGATGCAGAACCAGGATCCGCTAAGCCCGATGGAAGACACCGAGTTCATCGCCCAGATGGCGCAGTTCTCCAGCCTGGAACAGTCTTTGAATATGACGAAGTCGATGACGATGATGCAGGCGACGGGGATGATCGGCGCCGAGGTCTACTGGACGGACGACAAAGGCATCCAGTACGCCGGAGTGGTGAAGTCGGTGAGCATCGTGAACAACGAGCCCAAGCTCCAGATCAACGATACGGCGGTCGAGCTGAGCGCGCTGACCACATACCCCGAATACAGCGATCCGACGACCCTTATCGGCAAGGATGTGAGCTGGAAGGACGCGATCTCCGGCATCGAATTGAGCGGCACGGTGGCGAGCATCGCGGAAAAAGACGGCAAGAAGTATGCGGTGATAGCCGGGCCGAAGATAACGCTCGACAAGGTGACCCAGGTACAGAAACCGACGACGACCGCGTAAGGAGGTGGAAGGATGACCGACAACCGCATTTACTATCAGCAGCCGATCCTGCCGGTGCAGAAACCCGGCCAGGGGACGGCGGCGCAATCCTCCGCCAAGACGGCCGCCGGACAGTCGTTTAATCAGGTGCTCGCCCAGGAACTGACTGGCGTGAAGTTTTCCCAGCACGCCCTTCAGAGGCTGTCGAGCCGCAACATCCAGCTCGACGGCGGCGATCTCGCCAAGTTATCCGGGGCGGTGGACAAGGCGGCCCAGAAAGGGGCCCGCGATTCGCTCATCCTGATGAACGACCTGGCGCTGGTTGTCAGCGTCAAGAACCGGACGGTCATCACGGCCATGGACGGCACGAATATCAGAGACAACGTATTCACCAACATCGACAGCGCAGTGATTGTGTAGGGCTGGACCTCTCAGGGAGCCCGCGGCCGCCGATCGATTGACGCGGCCGCGCAATCGCGCGCAAGAATTAAGGGAGGTCATTTATTATGATGCGTTCGCTTTTCGCCGGCGTTTCGGGTCTCAGGAACCACCAGACCCGCATGGACGTAATCGGCAACAACATAGCCAACGTCAATACCGTAGGTTTCAAGGGCAGCCGGGTCAGCTTCCAGGATGTCATGAGCCAGACCATCCAGGGCGCCTCGGGCAGCACGGGCGACCGCGGCGGCACCAACCCGATGCAGATCGGTATGGGCATGGGCCTGGCCAGTATCGACACGGTCTTCACCGACGGCTCGTTCCAGCCGACCGGCAAGCAGACCGACCTTTCCATCCAGGGCCAGGGCTTCTTCATCCTGTCGGACGGCGACGGCCAGGTTTATACGCGGGCCGGCAACTTCGACTTCGACGACACCGGCAACTACCTGGTGCCCGGCACAGGCTACAAGGTAATGGGCTGGATGGCCGACGCCAACGGCAACATCAATACCGCCGGCACGATCGGCGCCATCCAGATCCCGGTGGGCGCGGCTATGGCCGCGAAGACGACGACGCAGATGGATTTCGCCAACAACCTGTCGGCGGCGGCGATCAACGGCACGGCGGCGACGACGTCGATCAACGTGTATGACTCGCTCGGCATCAGCCACAAGATCGTCCACACCTTTGTGAAGGAATCGGATAACACCTGGCTGTACGGCACGTCGGTGGACGACGCCAAGACCCCCCCCGGCGTCACCGGCGCGCTGGGCAAGGTGGTGTTCACCTCGACCGGCGGCGTGCAGTCGATCGGCGGGATAACGGCGACAGTGCCGACGACGGCGCTGACCGTACCGACCTTTAAAATGGACCCGACCCTCAACGCCACGCACACCCAGAATTTCACGGTGTTCGACGGCGACAATGTGCCCCACGTTTACAAGGCGACCTTCACGACGACGGGCGCAACCACCTGGTCGTACTCGCTGACCGACCAGGCCAACCCGGAAGGGGTGGCCGCGACTAGCGGCACGATCACCTGGAACGGCGGCACTTCGACCTATACAGGCTTCGGCCCGCTGAATGTTAACGGCACCAATGTGGCCTTCAATATCACCGCCCATTCGGACCCCGCTGGCGGACCGACCTTCAACGCTACGCCGACCTCGCCTTACACGGCGACGGCGATAGCGCCGCTGGGCTTCACGCCGGCCGGCGGCGGCGACCCGATGAGCGTCAACCTGGTGCTTTCGAAGCTGACCCAGTTCGGCGGCGCGACGACGATCCAGGCGGTCAACCAGGACGGCTATTCGTCCGGCACGCTGGACACGACGACGATCGACCCGCAGGGGGTCATTATCGGCCGATTCACGAACGGCCAGAGCAAGAACCTCGGCCAGGTGGCGCTGGCGACCTTCAGCAACCCGGCCGGCCTGAATAAGGCGGGCAGCAGCCTGTTCGCGGAGTCGAACAACTCGGGCGTGGCCCAGGTCGGCACCGCCGGCAGCGGCGGCCGCGGCAAGCTCAGCCCGGGCACGCTGGAGATGTCGAACATCGACCTGGCGCAGGAATTCAGCAATATGATCATCACCCAGCGCGGCTTCCAGTCGAACTCGAAGATCATCAGCTCGACCGACGAGATGCTGCAGGAGCTGGCGAACCTGAAACGTTAAGCCTGACGCCTGACGGGGCGGGGGAGGGGACAGCCCCCTCCCGGCCCGCGGCGAAACTATAAGGGGGCTCATGAATGATTAAGCTGACAAAGTTCAAGTCCCACGATCACGATTTCGTCTTAAACGCCGAACTTATCGAGACTATTGAGGAAACGCCCGATACGGTCATAACGCTCACGAACGGCAAGAAGCTGATTGTCGCCGAAGGGATGAACGAGGTGGTGCGGCGGGTAATGGATTACCGCCGGGAGATTTTCCGCAATATGCGATAGTTGAGGTGTTGGCATGGATCTGACGACAATTCTCGGTTTGGTGATCGGTATCGGGGCGCTGCTTGTTTCGGTTGTGCTGGAGGGCGGGCATCTGGCCAGCCTTATCAGTGTTCCGGCCTTCGTGGTGATATTCGGCGGCACGATCGGCGCCACCGCCATCGGGTTTACGCTCGAAGAACTGAAGACGGTGCCGACGCTGATGCGGATCGCTTTCAAGGACGAGAAGCACGATGTGGCGAGACTGATCGCCACGCTGGTGAGCTTCGCCGAGAAGGCCCGCCGCGAGGGACTGCTGGCCCTGGAGGAGGATCTGAACGCGATCGAGGACAAGTTCCTCAAGAAGGGCATGCAGCTGGTAATCGACGGCACGGACGCCGAGCTGGTCCGCAGCATCATGGAGACCGAACTGGCTTTCATCCAGGAACGCCACCACAAGGGGGCGAGCATTTTCGACGCTGCCGGCGGCTACGCGCCGACGATGGGGATCATCGGGACGGTCATGGGGCTGGTGCACGTGCTGGGCAACCTGTCGGACACCGAGTCGCTCGGCCCGGCGATTTCCACGGCTTTCCTGGCTACGTTGTACGGTATTTTTACCGCCAACATTTTTTTCCTGCCGCTCGCCGGCAAGCTCAAAAACCGCAGCGCCCACCAGGTGCTTGTGTACGAGGTTACCCTGGAGGGCATTCTGTCTGTTCAGGCCGGGGACAATCCGCGTATTGTCGAAGAGAAGCTGGAAGCCTTCCTGGCGCCTACGAAGAGGAAAAATCCGCAGATGCAGGGCGAGGATTAGAGGCCCTGAACGCTGTGATATACATATGACTGGAGGGGTTGTGGCATGGCAGAAGAAGGCGGCAAGAAGTTTTCGGTGATGATGATTGTCGGCTTGATCGTCGTCGGGCTGATATTGGCCGGCGGTATTTCGTACTTCATCGCGACGAAGGTGATCAGTTCGAAGGCGGACGGCAAGGCGGCGGCGCGCGAGCCGGGCGTATTCCTGAAGCTCGGCGATCCCAAGGACGGGCTGATTATCAATATCGGCGGCGTGTCGTCGGGTCGATATTTGAAAATAGGTGTCATATTAGAGCTAAAACCTGTGAAGAATGCCCCGCCGCCAGGAGGAAAAGCCGCCTCTCCCGATGAAATTAAATCACTGGATGCAGTGGTTCAGCTGCTGCGGTCCCAGAAGGTGGAAGATTTCGAGCCGTCCCGTCAGGAACGGCTTAAGGACTTGATAAAGTCCGAGGTTAACCGCGCTCTCGGCGAAGAAAGGGTTTACGAGGTCTTTATCACCAATTTCGTGCTTCAGTAAGTTTTTGACCCGCGAAAGGAGGTGGTTATATGGCAGGTGCCGACGTGCTTTCCCAGTCGGAGATAGACGAGCTTTTATCGGCTTTGTCAACCGGCGTGGTTTCGGCGGAAGATATGAAGATCGAGCAGACCCAGCGCAAGGTGAAGGTCTACGATTTCAAACGCCCCGACAAATTCTCCAAGGACCAGATTCGCACTTTATACATGCTGCATGAGAATTTCGCCCGCCTTCTCAACACGTACCTGGCCGCCCACCTACGCTCGTTCGTGAATATCAACGTGGCTTCGGTCGACCAGCTTACATACGAGGAGTTCATCCGCTCGCTGCCAAACCCCAGCGTTATCAGCATTTTCCAGATGCGCCCCCTGAAGGGCAGCGTGCTTTTGGAGCTCAACCCGAATATCGTGTTCGCGATCATCGACCGCCTGTTCGGCGGTCCGGGCGCCGCTCCGGCCAAGCCCCGGCCGCTTACAGATATCGAGGAGGTCATCGTAAAAAGGGTGCTGGGCAAGACGCTGGAGAGCTTCGCGGACGCGTGGAAGCAGGTGATCACCCTTGAGCCGCGGATGGACGCTATCGAGACCAACCCCCAGTTTACGCAGATCGTGCCGCCTAACGATATGGTGGTCATTATCACGCTGCAGACAAAGATCGGCCAGGCGGAAGGGTTGCTGAACATCTGTATTCCTTATCTGGTGCTCGAGCCGATTATGTCGAAGCTGTCGACGACTTACTGGGTGGCTTCGTCGATGGCCAAGCAGGCGACGGACGAGGGTATCAGCGCCCTGCAGCGCAAGCTGGAGAAAACGCTGATCCCGATCGTGGTGGAGCTGGGCAGTATCAGGGTGAACGTCCACGAGATGCTGGGGCTGGCCCCCGGCGATGTGCTCCAGCTGGAGACGAGGGCAGACGAGGATCTGAGAATAACTGTCGGCAGTAACGAGAAGTTCCGGTGCACGCCGGGAATTTCCGGCAAGAAGCTGGCGGTCCAGATAACGGAAATTATCGCCAAAGGAGATGATGGTGATGAATAGCGGCTTTCTTTCGCAAGAAGAGATAGACGCTTTGCTGCGCGGAGAACCTGTCGCGAGCAGCGAGGGGGACCTTAGCGACATCGAGAAGGACGCGATGGGCGAGATCGGCAATATCTCGATGGGCAGCGCGGCGACGACGCTGTCGATCCTGCTGAGCCGCCGCGTGTCCATCACTACGCCGAAGGTCCGGATTTCGAGCATCAACGAGATCAAGAAACAGTATCCGCTGCCGTATCTGGTTATCGAGGTGGGCTATACCCACGGGCTTATCGGCAGCAATATTCTCGCGATCAAAGAGTCGGACGCGCTGATTATTTCCGATCTGATGATGGGCGGCGACGGGACCAACCCGCCGTCCGAACTGAATGAGCTGTATATGAGCGCGGTGTCCGAGGCGATGAACCAGATGATGGGTTCGGTGGCTACGTCGATGTCGACGGTTTTCAAGAAGAAGATCGATATCGCGCCGCCGGCCTGCAATCTGATGGATTTCTCGGAGGACGCGACTATTACGAGCGTGACGAGCCCCGATGCTCCGATGGTGGAGGTTTCCTTCCGCATGGAGGTCGAGGATCTGATCGATAGCCAGATCATGCAGCTGGTGTCGCTCGATGTGGCGAAGGAGATGGTGGCTAACCTGATCGGGGTGGTGGAGGCTAACGCCACGCCCCAGCCGGTCGCGGCGCCCGCTCCCGCGGCGGCTCCCGCGCCGATGCCGGCCGCGGCCGCCCCGGCCCCGCAACCCATTCCCCAGCCGATGCACCAACCGATGATGCCTGCGGCGCAGCCGATGGTGGCGATGCCGATGGCGTCAGCCGCGCTGCCGCCAAATGTGGTGGTGCAGCCGGTGCAGTTCGCGCCGCTGAAGCCGGCGATGCTGCCGGTGGGAGATACGAATATCGGCCTGATTCTGGATGTGCCGCTGCAGGTTACGGTGGAACTCGGCCGGACCCGCAAGCTCATCCGCGAGATTCTCGAACTCGCTCCCGGTTCGGTGGTCGAACTGGATAAGTTGGCCGGCGAACCTGTGGATATCCTGGTAAACGGCAAACAGATCGCCAAAGGCGAGGTTGTGGTTATCGATGAGAATTTCGGTGTGCGGGTCACCGAGATTATCGGCCAGCTAGACCGGACAGCCCTGCAGTAGTTGATAGACTAAAATTGGAGAGGGAGAGAATGTGCTATGGCAATTAAGGTCCTGATTGTGGACGATGCGGCTTTTATGCGGATGATGATCAAGGATATCCTGACGAAGAACGGTTTCGAGGTCGTGGGCGAGGCGGAGAACGGCGCCAAGGCGGTGGAGAAGTTTCAGGAGCTGCGCCCCGACCTGACGACGATGGATATTACCATGCCGGAGATGGACGGTATTTCGGCGGTTAAGCAGATTAAGAAGATCGACGCCGGTGCGAAGGTTATCATGTGCAGCGCTATGGGCCAGCAGGCGATGGTTATCGAGGCTATCCAGTCGGGGGCCCGCGATTTTATCGTTAAGCCGTTCCAGCCGGACAGGGTGTTGGAAGCTATCCGCAAAGCCATCGGTTGATATGGGCAGACTTAGTTTTTGGCGGGTTTCGGCCGTGCTTGTGGCGCTGCTCTGCCTTTGCGGCCCGGTGCTGGCGGCGGGGCAGGGCGGGGAGTACCTGCCTTACCAGGAGCCTAAGCCGGCCGGTTCTTCCTGGCTTTCAACGATCGCTTATATGATTACATTGTTGGTGACCTTTGCCGTTGTTATCGCGCTCGCTTTCTTCACGTCCCGATTTCTGGGACAGAGGATGGGGCGTTTCAGCGGCGCAGGCGACAACCGGGTGCTGGTATCTCTGCCGCTCGGCCAAAACCGGGGGGTGTTCGTGGTGGAGGTGGCCGGCAAATTTTTGGTACTGGGCGTAACCGACCATAGCGTCAATTTTCTGCAGGAGGTGACCGATCCCGCGATGATCGAGAAGCTCCGGGTTACTGCTCCGGCGCTGGCGCCGAGCCAGTTCGACGCTGTGTTTAAAAAACAGCTTGCATCTTTACAGCAGATGTCCACCAAGTTCCCGGGTGTTTTCGGCCAGTACAGCCGGGGCGACAACGAAATCGACCGCGAGAAGAGGTAAGCTAGTGTCCAGACGCCTTGCAACGATAATCGGCTTGACCGCATCTTTCTGCCTGCTCGCGCAGGGAGCGGTACAGGGCGCTCCGCTTGTCCCTGTGCCCAATATCAATATCGGCGTCGAAGCGGCCAACAATCCCCGTGATGTCGCTTTGAGCCTTCAGGTTCTTTTCGTATTGACTGTGCTTTCGCTGGCACCGTCAATTTTAATAATGATGACCTCTTTCACCCGGATTATCGTTGTGCTGTCTTTCCTGCGCAGCGCGCTGGCGACGCAACAGATGCCGCCCAATCAGGTTCTGGTCGGGTTGGCGCTGTTTTTGACGTTTTTTACGATGTCGCCTTATTGGGATCAGGTGAACCAGAACGCGTTGCAGCCGTATATCGCCGGCACGATGAACCAGGATACCGCGCTGACGGCGGCCATGAAGCCGATGCGCGAGTTTATGTTCAAGCAGACGCGGGAGAACGATCTGGCGCTGTTTATCAATATTTCCGACGCGCCCCGGCCTAATTCCCAGGAGGATGTGCCGACGTCGTCGCTTATCCCGGCTTTCGTGATAAGTGAGCTGAAAACCGCGTTCCAGATCGGTTTTCTCATTTATATTCCTTTTATCGTCATTGATATGGTCGTGGCCAGTACGCTGATGTCGATGGGGATGATGATGGTGCCGCCGGTTATGATTTCGTTGCCGTTCAAGATTCTGCTGTTTATTCTTGTCGACGGCTGGCACCTGGTTATCCGGTCGCTGGTTACGAGCTTCAACTAGGAGGGTGCGGCATGTCCAACGATTTGGCTATTCAGATAGGCCGCGATGCGCTGGTGATGGTGATGCTTGTTTCGGCGCCGATGCTCGGTCTGGGCCTGTTGGTGGGCATTCTTGTCAGCATTTTTCAGGCGATTACCCAGATTCAGGAGCAGACGCTCAGTTTTGTGCCGAAGATTGTGGCAGTGTTTGTGGCGGTGCTGCTGTTCGGGCCGTGGATGCTTAGCCTGATGGTCGGGTACACCCGCGAGTTGCTTATTAATCTGCCGCAGATGATTCGCTAGGCGGAGGTGAGGTAGCGGGTGGATATTGTTGCGGTTCTCCTCAATCAGACGAGTTTTTTTCTGCTGATTTTCGCCCGTATCACCGGTATTTTTTCGGTCGCGCCGTTTCTCGGCAGCACGAATATCCCCGGTTATGCCAAGGCCGGCCTGTCGCTGCTGCTGTCGTATATCCTTTTCCCGGCGGTCTATTCCGCAAATGTTGTTATCCCTAATGCTATGCTGGCCTATGCCATGTTGGTGGCGGGAGAGTTCCTGCTCGGACTTATTTTCGGTTTTGTGAGTTCGCTTATTATGCAGGCCGTCCAGATGGCCGGCCATGTGCTCGATATGCAGATCGGGTTCGGTATCGTCAATGTGTTCGATCCGCAGTTCGGTCAGCAGATCCCGCTCTTGGGCAATTTCAAGTATATTCTGGCGCTGATGGTGTTTCTGGCGACCAACGGTCATCATGTGATGCTGAGCGCTCTGGTGGCCAGCTTCAAGCTGGTGCCGGTGACCGGGGTGGTTATCCCGGCTTCGCTGGCAGGGTTCATTATTGATCTGGTGAGCGGCGCTTTCGCGCTCGCATTTAAGATAACGGTGCCGGTGCTGGCGTCGCTGGTCCTTGCGGATGTGGCGTTCGGCATTCTGGCGCGCACTATGCCGCAGATGAATATTTTCGTCGTTGGCATACCGGCTAAGCTGATTATCGGCATTTTTGCCATGATGATGGCGCTGCCGTTCTATATCGCGGTGATGGAGGTGGGCTTCAATGGCATGTATCAGGACCTCTACCGCCTCTTGGCGGCTGTCCGCTGACGGCGGAGAGCGCTGGTACAAGCTGACCGTTTTCGACCTGCAGCTTTTCAATCAGGAGAAGACGGAAGAGGCCACCCCGAAGCGCAAGGAAGAGGCGCGTAAAAAGGGGCAGGTCGCCAAGAGCAACGAGATTACCTCGGCGTTTGTCATCCTGGCCGCGTTTCTGGCGCTGAAGATGCTGGGGCCGTATATGTACGAACTGCTTTTCTCTTATATGCGGTTCATGTTTACTAATTTGACCACAGCCGATTTTACCATCAACCATGTTCATTTGCTTATCATACACTTGGGCATTGTTTTTCTGAAGGCTGTCCTGCCGGTGATGCTGACTGTTTTGGTCATTTCGCTGGCGGTGAATATACTGCAAGTGGGGTTCGTCCTATCGTTCGAGCCCTTGATGCCGCAGCTCGATCGCATCGACCCTGTTAAAGGCTTCCAACGCCTGTTTTCGCTGCGGTCCTTGGTCGAGATGGTCAAGTCGCTGCTGAAAATCGGCATCATTTCGTATTTCGTGTATCGCTTCATTATGCGCGAGACATCTCTTGTGCCTCAGCTCATCGGCGCCGATCTGGCGGATTCGCTCCGCTACTCCGCCGGCCTGGTCGCCGATCTGGCGCTGGAGATCGGCATGGTCATCCTTGTGCTTGCCGCGGCGGACTATTTCTATCAGTGGTGGGAGCATAACAAGAGCCTGAAGATGTCCAAGCAGGAGGTCAAGGAGGAGTTCAAGCAGACGGAGGGCAACCCGCAGATCAAGGGCAAGATCAAGGAACGCCAGCGGGCGATGGCGATGCGGCGGATGATGCAGGAGGTGCCGAAGGCCACGGCGGTTATCACTAATCCGACGCACTTTGCGGTGGCGATAAAATACGATAAGAAGATGGCCGCGCCCGAGGTTATCGCCAAGGGGCAGGATTTCCTGGCCGAGCGCATCAAGCAGATGGCGAGGGAGAACAGGGTGGCGGTGGTTGAGAACAAGCCCCTGGCCCGCGCGCTGTATTCGACCGTGGAGGTGGGGGAGACCATCCCGCCCGAGCTTTACCAGGCTGTCGCCGAGGTGCTGGCTTACGTATTCAGGCTCAAGCGTCGGTTGTCGTGACCGCCGGCTGTTGTAAGCTTTGTTCAGGTAGACGGAGCATGTTCGTTACTAAGTGTCGCGTCTGAAGGCCGCAGTTGCCGCAGGCGTGCGCAGAGGAAGGAGCGGAGATAGTTGGCTGCGCAAACTTCACCATTCGCGTCGATTTTACGTTATAGCGACGTATTCATAGCCATCGCGGTTATCACCATTGTCGTGATGATGATTATCCCCGTTCCGCCGGTGCTTCTCGATATTTTGCTTACTTTAAATATTACCTTCGCCCTCATTATTGTGATGGTGTCGATTTATAACACAGAACCGCTGCAATTATCCGTTTTTCCGTCGCTGCTGCTGATAACGACGCTTTTCCGCCTGTCGCTCAATGTGTCGTCGACGAGGCTGATCCTGCTGGACGGCTACGCCGGGGATGTGATCCTGGCGTTCGGCAATTTCGTCGTCGGCGGTAATGCGCTGGTCGGGTTCATCGTGTTCGTCATCCTTATCATTATCCAGTTTATTGTCATCACCCGCGGCGCCGAGCGCGTCGCCGAGGTGGCCGCCCGCTTTACGCTGGACGCCATGCCCGGCAAGCAGATGAGTATTGACGCCGATCTTAACGCCGGTCTCATCAATGACGCCGAGGCGCGCGTGCGCCGCCGCAATATCCAGCGGGAGGCGGATTTTTACGGCGCGATGGACGGCGCCAGCAAGTTCGTCAAGGGCGACGCGATCGCGGCGATCATTATCATTATTATCAACATTGTCGGCGGTTTCGGCATCGGCATGTTGCAGCGCAACATGGATCTGCTGCAGGCGCTGTCAACGTATACGCTCCTGACGGTGGGCGAGGGTCTCGTCAACCAGATCCCGGCGCTGCTTATTTCGACGGCGACGGGTATTGTCGTTACGCGCGCCGCTTCCGACGTCAATCTCGGCCACGATATCGTCGGCCAATTGCTGACCAATCCGCGCGTGTTCATGATCGCCTCCGCCGTGCTTGTCGGTCTGGCGCTGGTGCCCGGTCTGCCCGGGTTCCCGTTCTTCGTGCTGAGTCTGTTCTGCGGGGCGATCGCTTTTGTGCTGATGCGCACCGCCAAGAGCGACGCCGCAACGGAGATTACCCGCCGCGAGGAGAAGGAGAACGAAGAGGTGCGTAAGCCGGAGAATGTCGTTTCGCTGCTGGCGGTCGACCCGATGGAGCTGGAGATAGGCTACAGCCTGATTCCGATGGTGGACGTTAGCCAGGGTGGCGATTTGCTGGACAGGATCGTGATGATCCGCCGCCAGTGCGCTCTCGAACTCGGTCTGGTGGTGCCGACCATTCGCATCCGCGACAATATCCAGCTCAAGCCCAATGCGTACGTCATCAAGCTGCGCGGGGTGGAGGTGGCCAAGGGCGAACTGCTGCCCGATCATTATATGGCCATGAATCCCGGTACGGTGTCGGAGGAGATCAGCGGCGTCGAGACGTTCGAGCCGGCGTTCGGCCTGCCTGCGCTGTGGATCCAGGAGAACGAGCGCGAACAGGCGGAATTGTCGGGCTATACGGTCGTCGATCCGGTGTCTGTGCTGGCGACCCACCTGACGGAGGTTATCAAGGGCCACGCCGCCGAGATTCTCGGCCGGCAGGAGGTCCAGACGCTTATCGAGTCCGTCAGGCAGACCAATCCTGCGGTTGTGGACGAGCTGTCGCCCAATCTGATGTCGTTGGGCGACATCCAGAAAGTGCTGGCGAATCTGCTCCGCGAACGGATTTCTATCCGCGATCTTGTGACCATTCTCGAGACGCTTGCCGATTACGCAACAGCGACGAAGGATACCGAGGTGCTGGCGGAGTATGTCCGCCACGCGTTGGCCCGTCAGATATCGCGCCAGTTCATTTATAACAATGTCCTGGCCTGCCTTACGGTGGATCCCCAGCTCGAAAATCTGATCAACGGCGCGGTCCAACGGACCGAGCACGGTTCGTATGTCGCCCTCGACCCGTCGACTGTGCAGGCGATCGTCAACAGCCTGTCGAACGAGTTGCCGAAACTCACGAATCTTGGTTATCAGCCGGTCGTACTGGCGAGTCCGACCACGAGGCTGTATTTCCGCAAGGTGACGGAGCGGGTGGCGCCGAATCTGATCGTTCTTTCTTATGCCGAGCTGGATCCGAAGATCGAAGTACAAGCCGTTGGGATGGTGAGAATTTAAGTGAAGGTCAAGGTTTTTACCGCCAGCAATATACAGGACGCCATGGCCCAGGTGAAGGGCGACCTCGGGCGGGACGCCGTTATCCTTCATACGCGCCGTTTCCGGCGGGGCGGTTTCCTCGGTTTTTTCGGCAGGGAGATGGTGGAGGTGATGGCCGCGCTGGATACGCCGCCGCCGGCCCCCGCTCCGGAGCGCAAGGCGCCTGCCCAGCAGGCGGTTGTGCTGCAGCGGCCGAGCGATGACGACGCCAAGGTGACCGCTCTCCAGTTGGAGATTTCCAATATGCGCAAGCTGATCGAGCAGGTGCTGGCCAAGCTGCCGCGCCAGGAGAAGCACCATCATCCCTTGTACGATCTGCTGGTGAAGAATGATATCGACGCCGCGATCGCCGAAAATCTTGTCCAGGGTTTGCCTGACGAGGGACCGCTTACTGGCAATAATCCGGCGTTCGTTCGCCAGCTGCTGATGGAGCGGCTGACGAATCACCTGCAGCGGGTGGAGGGCGTCGTGGTTCCCGAGTCCGGCTGCAAGGTCGTGGCTTTTATCGGCCCCACGGGGGTCGGCAAAACGACGACGATCGCGAAGCTGGCCGCCAATTTCGCTTTCGGCCAGGGCCTCAAGGTGGCGGTGGTGACCGCCGATACATACCGGATATCCGCCGTGGAACAGCTCAAGACGTACGCCGATATCATCGATTTGCCGCTCGAGATCGTTTATACGCCCGACGAGATGAAGGCCGCTCTGTACCGGCACCGTGACAAACGGCTGGTGCTCGTCGATACTGCCGGCCGCAGCCCGCGCAATCATTACCAATTGGCCGAACTGCAGGCGTTGCTTGCCGTAGACCCGTATATCGAAACCCATCTGGTGTTGAGTACGACTACCAAGTACGCCGATGCGCTGGAAATAGTCAACCGTTTTTCCGTCTGTTCGCCGCAGAAGTTTCTGTTTACGAAAACCGACGAGGCTACCAATCTCGGCACGCTGTTCAATCTGCTTTATCAGTTTCCGGTTACTTTGTCGTACATAACGACCGGACAGAATGTGCCTGACGATATTGAACTGGCGAATCCCGCGAAGCTTGCTAATATGATTTTGAGGGACTGACATGCGCGATCAAGCGGAGCGGCTGCGGCAACTGGCACAAGGCTACCAGACCGCGGCCAAGAGCCCGATTATCAAGCAGCCCGATTCCCGGGCGCGCGTCATCACTGTCACCAGCGGCAAGGGAGGGGTGGGGAAGACCAACCTTACCGTCAATCTTGCCCTGGCTTTGTCCAACCTTGGGCAGAAGGTGCTTATTATCGATGCCGATCTGGGGTTGGCCAATGTGGAGTTCGTGCTGGGGCTGACGCCCAAGTACAATCTCCTTAATTTGCTTGACGACAGTCACAACATCCACGATGTCGTGATGGACGGCCCGCGGGGCGTGAAGTTTATGTCCGGCGGCTCGGGTATTTACGAGTTGGCCAACTTGAGCGACGCCCAGATACAGAAGATCATCAATCAGGTGGTGCTGTTCGACCGGTGGGCCAATGTCATTCTCATCGATACCGGCGCCGGGCTGCACCGCAATGTCCTCAATTTTGTGATGGCCGCCGATGAGGTGATTATCATTACGACCCCCGAGCCGACGGCGATCGCCGACGCCTACGCGGTTATGAAGGCGTATGCGGCCCATTACGGCCGCGCGCCGCTCCGCCTGGTGGTGAACCGGGTACTGGAGATGGACGAGGGGCAGATGGTCGTCGATAAGCTTGGCAAGGTGTCGCAGCGGTTCCTCGGGGTCGGCGTCACCAATCTCGGGTTCGTTTACGAGGATCCGAACGTGCTGAAGGCGGTCAAGCGCCAGGTGCCGGTGATGGTCGCCCACCCGGACACGATTGCCGCCCGCTGTATCGATCACATCGCCCAGCGGCTGCTGTACGGCAAGGAGGTCAATCAGCCGTCCGGCATCAAGGGGTTCTTCAGCAAGTTTCTTGATCTGATCCGCTGACCGGGTTGTGTCAAAAAAGCAGCGATTATGGCGATGAAACGCAAATTTTATACCATTTCCGTAAATTTGTCGAAAATTCGAGAGGTTGCGGGACAAAATTATGGAAATATACAATAACGGCATTGTATTATTGTACGTAGGTGGTATTTGTTCGTAATTACACGGGAGGTGGGATAGCTATGATCAAAGTACTTGTTGTCGACGACTCCGCTTTCATGCGCAAAGTGTTATCCGACCTGTTCGCCGCCGAAAGTGATTTTACCGTTCTCGACGCCGCCCGCAACGGCAAGGACGCCATCGATAAGGTCAAACGCCTGAATCCTGATGTCGTGACGATGGATGTGGAGATGCCGATCATGGACGGCATTAGCGCCTTGGAGACGATAATGCGGGAGGCGCCGACGCCGGTGGTGATGGTGAGCAGCCTGACCCGCGAGGGCGCCGACGCTACGCTGAAGGCTTTGGAAAAAGGGGCGGTGGATTTCGTCGCCAAGACGGCCGGTCCGATTTCGAGCATCGACCAGATCAGGATCGAGATTCTCGCCAAATGCCGCGCAGCGGCCCGTGCCAATGTGCGGCAGCTTGTCCGCCCGCCGGCGCCGCCGGCGCCGCCGCCTCCCCTGCCTACGGGGTTCGCGCCCGGCCACGACGAGCGGATTGTCGCGATCGGGACTTCGACCGGCGGTCCGCGGGCCCTGCAAGAAGTTCTTACCCGCCTGCCGGGCAATCTGCCCTGCCCGGTGGTTATCGTTCAGCATATGCCTCCGGGGTTTACCAAGTCGCTTTCCGACCGGCTCAACACGCTGTCGGCCCTGTCGGTGAAGGAAGCCGAGCACGGCGACGTGCTCCGTCCCGGCATGGCGGTCATCGCTCCCGGCGATTTCCACATGACGCTGGTGCGCGAGGGGAGCAAGACGGTGGTGCGTCTCCACCAGGAGCCGCCGATCGGCGGCCACCGGCCTTCGGTCGACCCGACGATGGAGGCGGTGGCAAAAATCTACGGGCCGCGGGCGGTGGGCGTCATTCTCACGGGGATGGGGGCCGACGGTTCCCGCGGGATGAAGGCGATCAAAACCGGGCGAGGGTTCACTATCGCAGAGGATCAGTCGACCACAGTGGTGTTCGGTATGCCGAAAGCGGCTATCGAACTGGGGATAGTTGATAAAGTAGTGCCGCTGCCCGGTGTCGCCGGCGAAATCGTCAAACACCTGCAGAGCAAACACGGAGGTGTGTAAAATGGAGTTAAATCAATACATGGGGATGTTCCTGGAAGAGTCGCGCGAACACCTTCAAACACTGAACAGATGTCTTCTGAGCCTTGAAAACGATCCGCGCAATTTGTCGGTGCTTGACGAGATATTCCGCAGCGCTCACACTATCAAGGGTATGTCGGCCACGATGGGGTTCACGGCGATCGCCGAGCTGACCCACGAGATGGAAAATGTTCTCGATTTACTGCGCAAGGGGCAAATAAAGGCTTCGCCTTCGATCATCGACACTCTTTTCAAGTGCCTGGATACACTGGAGCAATCGGTGGAGAGCATCGCCAGTAATAGCGAGGCAACGGTGGATATCAAGCCGCTGGTCGTCAAACTGGTCAAGCTGGCCGCCGGCAAGGATCAGGAGGAGCCAGCGCCGGCCGCCGCCGCGACGAAGACCGCCGCCGCTCCCGTTGTCGCGACTTCGTCCGGCATCACTTTAAACGATACGGAGATCGATGTCATCAAGGCCGCCAACCGCCAGGGCTACGCGGCTTACGAGGTGCAGGTGGGCCTGCGCGAGGGCTGCTTGCTGAAGTCGGCCCGGGCGTATATGGTTATGAACGCTCTCGACGAGCTCGGCGATGTTATCAAGAGCGTACCGCCGGCCGAGGAGCTGGAGAAGGAGAATTTCGATTACAGTTTTTCGGTTGTGGCGCTTAGTGTCGCCGAGCCGGAGAAGGTCCAGCAGGCGCTGCTGGCTATTTCGGAGATCGATTTGGCGACCGTGCTGCCGCTGGCGATCCCGGATGCGGCTCTCGCCGCTGCCGCGCCGGCGATCAAGCCCGCTGCCGAGGCGGATGTCAAGTCCGAAGTAGAGGCTCCTACGGTCAAACAAGATGCGCCTCTAGCGCCTGATGCTCCTTCGGCGGCCGATAAGAAGCTGCGCGGCGGCCAGTCGGTCCGCGTCGATATCGATAAGCTCGATACGCTCTTGAATCTGGTCGGCGAGCTTGTTATCAACAAGACCCGGCTGGAGCAGATCGGCCTTAGCCACCGCCTTACCGATCTGACGGAGACGATCGAGCAGATGGATCGGGTTACCACCGATTTGCAGGCTGTTGTCATGAAGGTCCGTATGGTGCCCGTTGGGCAGGTTTTCAACCGATTCCCCCGCATGGTGCGCGATTTGTCGCGCGATCTGAATAAAGAGGTCAATCTTATCATCCAGGGCGAGGAGACGGAACTCGACCGGACTGTCATCGACGAGATCGGCGATCCGCTGGTCCATCTGCTGCGCAACGCTATCGACCACGGTATCGAGAGCCCGGCCGAACGCGAGGCGAAGGGCAAGAACCCGGTCGGCGAGATTCGCCTGATTGCCCGTCACGAGGGCAATAATGTCATTATCATGGTGGAGGACGACGGGGCGGGCGTTAATCCGGAGGTCGTCAAGCAGAAGGCTTTGGAAAAAGGGATAATCAACCAGGCCGAGGCTGATAAGATGGATGCCGCCGAAGCCGTCCGACTCCTATTCTTGCCCGGTTTTTCGACCGCCAAGGTGGTGACGGACGTGTCCGGCCGCGGCGTGGGCATGGACGCGGTGAAAACGAAGATCGAGTCTCTGGGCGGCATGGTGGATGTCGAGACGAAGGTCAACGAGGGGTCGCGCTTCAAGATCAGGCTGCCGTTGACGCTGGCGATCATTCAGGCGCTGCTTGTAAAGGTTTGCGAGGAGATTTACGCTATTCCTCTCGGCTCGATCGATAGTACGATCAATATCACTCCCGGGGATATCAAGACGATCCAGAATCAGGAGGTCATCCTCCTGCGCGGGCAGATTATCCCGATTGTTCGCTTGGGCAACGTTCTCGGCGTGCCTGAGTCCGGAAACGAAAACGCCGAGGAGCTTTACGTTGTTATCGTCCATATGGGCGAGCAGAAGGCGGGGGTAATCGTCGATACGCTGATCGGCCAGCAGGAGATTGTCATTAAGTCGCTCGGTAAGCTGTTGGCTGCGATTAAGGTTTTGGCCGGGGCCACTATCCTTGGCGACGGGCGGGTGGCGCTTATTCTCGATGTCGGCTCGATAATGCAGTAGGGGGGATAGATATGGACGAAAGTACTTACGCGGACAGGGAAATACAGTTGGTTATTTTCAAGCTCGGCCGCGAGGATTACGGTATTAGTATTTTGCAGGTGCAGGAGATCAAGCGGATAATTGATATCACCCGCGTGCCTAATTCGCCGGATTTTATCAAGGGGGTCATTAATCTGCGCGGCAGCGTTCTGCCGGTTATCGATCTGAAGAAGCGCCTGCATTTGCCGCCGGCCGATTATACGGAGGATACCCGCATCATTATTGTCAAGGTGGAGGAGATTGCCGTCGGCCTGATCGTGGATGCGGTTTCCGAGGTAACGACGCTGAGCGGCGAGAATATCGAGCCTCCCACTACGGTGGTCGGCGGTGTGAGCGCCCAGTATCTGAGCGGCGTGGGCAAGCAGGATGATAATCTACTGATTCTCCTTAATCTTACCGCTATCGTCGGCCTTGGCGCCGAGGTTGGCAAGGCCGGCTGATCGTCGTTGATTCTGACCGAACGAGGTGGATGTGTTGTCTGAAGATATTATGAAGCTTTCGGCGCTCCAGTTGGACGCCTTGAGAGAGGTGGGCAACGTCGGGGCGGGCAACGCGGCTACGGCGCTGTCGCAGATTATTAATCGCAAGATTGATATGACGGTGCCGCAGGTGGCCATTTTGCCGCTGGGCGATGTGCCTGATGTGGTGGGCGGACCGGAGATTATGGTGGCCGGCGTGTACCTGCGCGTTTTTGGCCCGGCGCCGAGCAGCATTCTGTTTCTGCTCCCGCGTGAAAGCGCTTTCGCGCTGGTCGATATGCTCATGGGCCGCGAGCGCGGGCTGACTGATCACCTCGATTCGATGGACGAATCCGCTCTTTTGGAGATAGGCAATATTTTGGCCGGCGCTTATTTAAACGCGCTGTCCTTTTTCACAAAGTTTACTTTGTTGCCGTCGATCCCCGCCCTGGCGATGGATATGGCGGGAGCTATCCTGAGCGTCATTCTGAGTCAGCTTGGCCAGATGGGCGATCATGCTCTCGTTATCGAGACCGAGTTTTCGACCGAGGGCGACGGCGGCGTCAAGGGCCATTTCTTTCTCATCCCCGATCCCGGCTCGCTGGGAACGATTCTCGCGGCAATAGGGGTGAAGGAATAATGGCTGAATTAATCAAGGTTGGTATGGCCGATTACAAGGTCGGCCGCGAGCCTGCCAGTCTTATCAGTTACGGTCTTGGTTCGTGCGTAGGTATCGCTCTTTTCGATCCGGTGACCAAGGTTGGCGGATTGGCGCATATTATGTTGCCTGACAGCACCCAGGCCCGTTCGACCGAGAATCCGGCCAAATTTGCGGATACGTGCCTGCCGCTGATGCTGGCCGATCTGGTGAAGATGGGGGCGATGAAGAGCCGCCTGCAGGCGAAGATCGCCGGCGGGGCGCAGATGTTTACGTTCGCGAACGCCACGGATATTATGCGTGTCGGGGAGCGCAACAGCGAGACGGTGCGCGTGGTGCTGAAAAGGCTCGATCTGAGGCTGATCGCCGAGGACTGCGGCGGCAACTACGGGCGTACGGTGGAGCTGAAGCTCGACAGCGGCGTTTTCCGCATCAAGACGATCGATAAGGGCGAAAAAGAATTGTAACCGGGGGATCGATATGGTGAAGCTGCGTATAGCGATCGGATTGGCTTTGATTGTCGCCGCCCTCACGGCCGCCGTCGGGCTGGTGCACGGTTTGCGGCCGCCGACCGTTCTCTACCGGACGGTAATTTCGCTGACCGGAACCGCGCTTGCCGCATATCTTGCCGCCAATCTGGCCGAGGCGTATGTCCGGCGGCGTTTTGCCGGCGTTAAGCCCGGCAGGAATAAAGTCGATATTATTAGTAAGGACGGAATTATTGAGAACGATGAGCTTCTTAATCCGTCTCACGCTACCCCGCCGTTCAGTCCCTTCGTTCCGGAGAATTTCGAGCAGATTTCGGTGAAGTAATTGCTGCCAGGGATGGGGGGGACGTAAATGCCGGACGACGGGCTTGCGTTGCAGAATCTGTGGTCGGAATACCGGGAAAACCGGTGCGCCGATATCCGTGAAAAATTGATTGAGAATTATCTCCCTTTAGTCAAGCTGGTCGCCGGACGCATCGCGGTCGGCCTTCCTCAGCATGTCGACAAGGACGATCTTATCAGTAACGGTTTTTTCGGTTTGCTCGAGGCTATCGAGCGCTTCGATGTGTCCCGCGGGTTCAAGTTTGAGACTTACGCGGTGGCCCGCATCCGCGGCGCTATGCTTGATTCGCTCCGCGCCCAGGATTGGATTCCGGCCACCGTCAGGCAGAAGGCCCGCCAGTATGAGAATACGCTGGCCGAGCTTGAGCACCGGCTGGGCCGGTCGGCCGCGGATGATGAGATTGCCGGCGCTATGGGAGTTTCGGTGCCCCAACTCCATACGCTTATCAATACGCTGAATGGCTGCACGCTGGTTCCTCTTGAGGATTACGTCAAGACTGAGTCGCCGGCCAGCCACGCCCCTAATCCGTCCCAGTTCCTCGAGGAGGAGGAGGTCAAGGCTACTTTGGCGAAGGCGATCGAGCGCCTTACGGAGAAGGAGCGATTGGTTGTAACGTTGTATTATTACGAGGGGCTGACGCTGAAGGAGATAAGCCTGATCCTGAAATTGACCGAGGCGCGGATTTCCCAGCTCCATACGAAGGCGATCTTCCGCCTGCGCGGCGCTCTGGCCCGTTTTAAGTCCAGCCTGTTGTAGCCTCAGAGTAAGGAGAGGTGTAGTTGATGAGTGATGAGGAGAAAGCGATCAATCAGTCCGATGCTTCGGTGGCTGTCGACGGCTCTTTCCAGATAGACCAGAAGGACGACGGCGTTTACCTTACGGTCAATCCTGCCAAGGGAGCGGGGGCGCCGGTCAGGGAGCCGCTTGTGATGGCTGAGCTGAAGAATCGCGATATCCAGGGCGTCAATTTTTCCGCGATTATCCGCATTGTCAAGGAGGCGAGCGGGTCGCCGGTGAAGATTGCCGAGCAGATGGCCGCGGCACCGGAGCCGGAGGTCCAGGTGCTGGTGGATCGCGACCGGATGGCGGCTTCGTTGCAGGTCACCCGGCCGAAAGGCAGTCGCCCGCTCACCATCGAAGAGGTGCTGGAGAAGATTCACGCCGCGGGTATTGTGCAGGGTATCGATATGGAGGCTGTGAAGCGGGCTTTCGACCGTCCGGGTACGCCGGTGACGTGCGCCCGCGGCGATTCGGCTGTGAACGGCAGCGACGCGGTTATCCGCTTCGCTTTTGATATGAACGCCAAGGGACGCCCGGTGGAGCTTGAGGACGGCCGGGTGGATTTTAAGGATCTTAATCTTTTCACGGTGGTGGCTGAGGGCGATTTGCTGGCGGAGAAGATTCCCCCCACGGCCGGAACGCCGGGGGTTGATGTTCTCGGACAGCCGATTTTCCCCAAGCCGGGCAAGGATATCCCTTTGCCGGTGGGCAAGAACGCGTATGCCGACGGCAGCAGGATCAAGGCGGCTATCGCCGGCCAGCTGCAGTATGTGAACAATAAGCTGCATGTGTCGCCGGTTATCGAGATTAAGGGCGATGTGGATCTTTCGACCGGCAATGTCGAGTTTGTCGGCAATGTGGTTGTGCGCGGCTCGGTGCAGTCGGGGTTCACGGTGAAGGCCGACGGCAATGTTGAGATTTACGGGTCGGTGAGCGGCGGTACTGTTGAAGGGGCCAATATCGTTATCCGGATGGGCATCCAGGGGATGCAGCGCGGTTATGTCCGCGCGAAGGAGAACGTGACAACCAAGTTTATCGAGAACGCCAATGTTTCCGCCGAGGGCGACGTGATGGTGAACGATGTGGTTCTTCACAGCAACGTGAGCGCCGGGAAGCGGGTTATCGTGGAGGGCCGGCGCGGTTTTATCGCCGGCGGCCATGTGATTGCCGCGGAGGAGATCCGCGCCAAGACGGTGGGCACGCACTTGGCGGTGGCCACCGATCTGGAGGTGGGCGTCAATCCCGTTATCCGCGCGGAATATACCGAGCTGCGCAAGGAGCTGAGGAAGAATGAGATCACCCTCGACCAGGCGCAGAAGGCTCTTGTTGTGCTCCGGTCGGTCAACCAGTCGGATTTGTCGCCCGAGAAGCGCGAGATGCTGCTGAAGCTGACGAAGGCCCAGTTTCATATGGCCGGCCAGGTGGAGACGATGCGCAAGCGGATTACGGAGATCGAGCTGTTGTTCGAAGAGATGCGCTATGGCCGCATCAGGATTTCGGATGTGGTTTATCCGGGTGTGAAGGTTGTTATCGGCACGTTGGTGAAACCGGTGCGCGAGATGCTGAAGTACGCTTCTTTTTACGCGGAGGACGGCGAGATCAGGATCGGGTCGTTCCGTTAAGCTGAAAGCAGGGGAGGGGAGGACGTGACAATCCGTGCGATCGACCTCCAGGTACTCATTCCCCGGGTTACCGAGGTAAGCAAGGTTCAGCAGATTGCCGACCACCAGGGCGCTTTGCAACAACAGCAGGGCGCCGACCAGTGGCAGAAGCTGGCTGCCGCGCGCCAGCAGCAGGTGCAGAAATCGTCTCAGAGCGCCGGCGGTAAGGTCGACCCGGATGCAGAGAAGGAAAAACATCAGGGTGATCATAAGAAGGGCAGCCGACATCATGAGGACGAGGACGAGGCCGAGGACAGCCCCGATCCCATCCGCGGTCACACGATCGATATCAAGACTTGAGGTGGGTTATGCTAACAGGGATGATTGTCTTTGTGATCATTATTCTTTTTTTTGTTTTTTTCGTGGTTTACAAGCGCGGCATGATTGTTAGGATGTTTACGCTGAACGCGGCGACGCCCGCCGGCGAGTTCCAGCAGGAGCTGGAAAGGACGGCCGACGCGGCTATCCGCCGGCTGGAGACGCAGATCGCCCACTTGGAGTATCTGCTGGACGAGGCCGACTTGAAGATAGCGGAGCTGGACGCCAAACTGGCGGCTTCCCGGGAGGCTCCCGCACCGGGCGCCGCTTTGTCCGCCGCCGCGCCGCCAGCGCCGCCGGAAGGGCCGCCGGCAGCGTCGTTTGATGTGCGGTTGGCGCCTGAGCCGCCGCCGGATATGGCGGCGGCGCCTGCCGAGGAGGCGCCGGGCCGCGAGGCGCCGGGCGCCGACCGGCGCAAGCTGATTTTGTCGATGTCGGAGCAGGGCTATAGCGTTATGGAGATCGCCAAGACGACGGGCGCGGGTAAAGGGGAAATTATGCTGCTGCTGCAGTTGAATAAAAAATAATATTTTTTTGGATACTAGTAAGCGAATTGCCGGCGATTATGCTTGTGGCGACGCGTTAATTATGCTATACTAATTTTTGGTGTAATATCACACACGCCTGTCAATTCCCCGACTGTGCCGGCTGAGCCGGTGGGCGGCGGAAAATGCGGCGGGCGGCGGAAAAAACAGGAGGTGTCCAGAGTATGTCGGTTATTTCCATGAAACAGCTTCTGGAGGCTGGGGTCCATTTCGGCCACCAGACCAGAAGGTGGAATCCCAAGATGGCTCCGTACATTTTTACGGAGCGCAACGGCATCTACATCATTGACCTGCAGAAGACGGTCAAGAAGGTGGAGGATGCGTACAATTTCGTGCGCGATCTGGCAGGCGAGAATAAGACGCTGCTGTTCGTCGGCACGAAGAAGCAGGCCCAGGAAGCCGTCCGCGAGGAGGCGCAGCGCTGCGAGATGTTCTTTGTGAACGAGCGCTGGCTGGGCGGCATGCTGACTAACTTCCAGACCATTCAGCGCCGGATCAACCGTCTGCGCGAGCTTGAGTCGATGGAAGAGAAGGGCATGTTCGAGGTTCTGCCCAAGAAGGAAGTCATCGCCCTCCGCCACGAGCAGGAGCGCCTGCATAAGTTCCTTGGCGGCATCAAGAATATGCGCAAGCTGCCTGGGGCGCTGTTTATCATCGACCCGCGCAAGGAGCGGATCGCGGTGGCCGAGGCCCGCAAGCTGGGTATCCCGATTGTGGCGATTGTCGATACCAACTGCGATCCCGACGAGATCGACTATATCATCCCCGGCAACGATGACGCCATCCGCGCCGTCAAATTGCTTACCGGCAAGATGGCTGACGCCATCCTGGAAGGCAAGCAGGGCGAACAACTGGAAGCAGCAGCCGGCGAGAGCGAGTAAATGTGCTAAGGTAAGGGACGGCCAATCGCTCCCTTACCTTAGTTTCCCTTTAGGCTATATACAAATCTTGGGACAGGCCGGATTTTAATATTCGACAGGAGGATGGGTATGATAACTGCGGAAATGGTAAAAGTTCTGCGCGAACGTACCGGCGCGGGCATGATGGATTGTAAGAAGGCGCTGACCGAGACGGACGGCGACATGGAGAAGGCGATCGACTTTCTGCGCGAGAAGGGTTTGGCCGCTGCTGCGAAACGCGCCGGCCGGGTTGCCGCGGAAGGCGTGGTCGAGGCTTACATACACGGCGCCGGCCGCATCGGCGTTATGCTTGAACTGAACTGCGAAACCGATTTCGTGGCCAAGACGGATGATTTCAAGGCTCTGGCAAAGGATCTGGCGATGCAGGTGGCGGCTTCCAATCCGGGTTATGTCCGCCGCGAGGAAGTGCCGGCTGAGATTATCGCTCATGAGCGCGAGGTTCTTAAAGCCCAGGCGATGAACGAGGGCAAACCGGCCAACATCGCCGAGAAGATGGTGGAAGGCCGTATCGAGAAGTTCTACAAGGAAAACTGCCTGATGGAACAGCCGTTCATCAAGGATCCGGATACGACCGTGACCCAGCTTATCACCGCGAAGATCGCCAAGATCGGCGAGCATATCTCGGTGCGGCGGTTCGTCCGCTATCAGCTGGGCGAAGGCATTGAGAAGAAGAGCGCCGACTTCGCTGCCGAAGTTATGGCGACTGTTAAAAATTGCTAGCAGCCCGCTGGCCAAAAAGAGAACACCTGGTGTTCTCTTTTTTCTAAAGTGCCGGATAGGCAAATAAAGGATTTGGCCGCCGATTCGTAGAAAAGACTTGAAAAATGGGGGTTTTCTGATATGCAGGCCGCAAAGTACAAGCGTATTGTCCTGAAATTGAGCGGCGAGGCGCTCGCCGGAAATAAAGGCTACGGCATCGACCCGGAGACGGTGGAGCGGATTGCCCGCGAGATTCGCGAGATCAGGCGGACTACCGAGCTTGAGGTGGCGATCGTCGTCGGCGGCGGCAATATCTGGCGCGGGCTGGCCGGCAGTTCCAAGGGGATGGACAGGGCGACAGCCGATTATATGGGCATGCTGGCTACGGTTATGAACGCGCTGGCTCTGCAGGACGCCCTGGAGCACTGTGGCGTCGATTCGCGTGTGCAGTCGGCGATCGAGATGCGCCAGGTGGCTGAACCGTATATCCGCCGCCGCGCCATCCGTCATCTTGAGAAGGGCCGGGTGGTGATCTTCGCGTCCGGTACCGGCAACCCTTATTTTTCGACTGATACGACGGCCGCCCTGCGGGCCGCGGAAATCGAAGCCGATATCATCCTGATGGCCAAGCGCAACACGGACGGCGTGTACGATTCCGACCCCCGCCATAATCCGGACGCAAAGAAGTTCACCGCCCTGGAGTATATCGAGGTATTGCAGCGCGGCCTGGGGGTAATGGATTCCACCGCGACCAGCCTGTGTATGGATAACAGGATTCCGATCGTTGTTTTCAGCATCGATGAGCCCGGCAATATTTTGAAAGCCGCTTGCGGCGAAAATATCGGCACTGTTGTGGGAGGGATGAAAAATGACGGTTAAGGAGATCTACGCCAGCCACGAGGACAAGATGAAAAAGGCCCTTGATGTGATGCGGAAGGAGTACGGCACTTTGCGGGCCGGCCGCGCCACCCCGGCGCTCCTCGACAAGATCGCGGTCGATTATTACGGCACGCCGACCCCGCTGAGCCAGGTGGCCAATATTTCGGCCCCCGAGCCGCGTCTGCTGACCATCCAGCCGTGGGAGAAGACGATGCTGGGCACGATCGAGAAGGCGATCCAGAAATCCGACCTCGGACTTACGCCTAATAACGACGGTTCGGTGATCCGCCTGAATATTCCCCAGCTGACCCAGCAGCGCCGGACCGAGCTGGTCAAGGTGGTGCACAAGAAAGCCGAGGATTGCCGGGTGGCGGTCCGCAACCTTCGCCGCGATGGCAACGACTCGATCAAGAAGCTGGAAAAGGACCGCGTCATCTCCGAGGATGACGCCAAAAAAGGCCAGGAGGACATCCAGAAGCTGACCGATAAGTACATAAAAGAGATCGACCATGTAATGGCTGTCAAAGAAAAGGAAATAATGGAAGTGTAGCCTGTGGATTTAGTTGGATTGCCGCTGGAGGACGCCAAGGAGGCGCTGGCGGCGCGTAATGTCGCTTTTGTGGTGACTGTAACCAGGCCGTCGCGCAACAACTTCCCTCTTATGGAGGATGTTCTCTATGTAATAAGGGATACCGAGGGCGAAGACGGACGGCGTCACCTGCTTGTCGCAGCCAAGATGGGGAAAGCCCCCTCGTAAGAGGGGGCTTATAATTACGATGTCGAGGTGCCTTACTGACGTGTGGAAAAAATGGTTCGGACGCACTGACCAGCAGAGCGGAAAAGCTTTCGGCGACCTTGACCCGGCCCGCGTCCCGCGTCACGTCGCTATCATCATGGACGGCAACGGCCGCTGGGCTCAGAAACGCGGCCTGCCTCGCACCTTCGGCCACCGGGCGGGTGCGGAAGCCCTCAGGGCCATCGTTCGTACGGCGGCCGAGCTTCGTGTCGGCGTGCTGACGACTTACGCTTTCTCCACCGAGAACTGGAAACGGCCGGCAGAGGAAGTCGATCTGCTCATGAATCTCTTTTCCGATTATCTCGATAACGAGATCGACGAACTGAACGAGAACGCCATCCGGGTCCGCTTCAGCGGCAAGATAGAGGAGCTGTCGCCAGGTCTCAGGTCCAAGATCGACCGGGCGGAAGACTTGACGGCCGCGAACGCCGGTCTCGTCCTGAACATCGCCGTAAACTACGGCGGGCGGGCCGAAATAACCCGGGCGGTGCAGCTTATCGCCGCGCAGGTGGCCAACGGCGCCCTCAAGCCCGAAGATATAAGCGACGAGCTCATCGGCCGGCACCTTTATACGGCTGGCATGCCCGACCTTGACCTGCTCATCCGGCCGGCCGGCGACCAGCGGATAAGTAATTTTCTCCTCTGGCAGGCTGCGTACGCCGAGTTCTGGTTTACCGATATTAACTGGCCCGATTTCCGGCCCGAACACCTAATCGCCGCCGTGGCTGATTTTCAGCGGCGCGACCGGCGATTCGGCGGGCTGACCAAGTAGGTGTATAGATGCTTATCCAAAGGGTTATAACGGCCGTAATCGGCATAATCGTCGCCATATATGTCGTAAACTACGGGCAGTGGGTGTTTGCCGCCGCCGCCCTCGTCCTTACCATGCTCGCCTGGCACGAGTTTGCTGCCATGGCGCGCTGCCGGCAGGTCAATACCGCTTACTGGCTGGGCCTTGCCGGTGTCGCCCTTATCTGGGGCACGGCCTGGCTGGGCAACGCGCGCGAGACGGTGGCGGTGGTGCTGCTGATCGCGTTTGTCGTCATGGCAAGAATGGTCGTCGACCCCGAGCGCTTCGACCTTCAGGAGGCGGCCGTTACCATCACGGGCGTCGTGTATGTCGGCCTGTCGTTCGCCCATTTAGTGCTGCTGCGGTTCACCGATCAATCGTTGGTGATGGCGACTAAATTCGGCCCGCTGTCGGCGGGCGCCGTGTATCTGTGGCTGGCGTTCGTCGGCACTTGGTCGGCCGATACTTTCGCCTATTTCGTCGGCAGAAAATTCGGCCGCCATAAGCTGGCGCCGAAGGTCAGCCCCGGCAAGACGCGAGAGGGCACTATCGGCGGCGTGGTCGGCAGCATCATCGGCGTGACCGCTATGGGTGCGGCCTGCGCTCTGCCTCTCGGCCACAGCGCAGCCATCGGCCTGCTGGTCGGCATCGTCGCCCCGGTGGGCGATCTTGTGGAGTCGTCGATGAAGAGGTTCTGCGGCGTCAAGGATTCCGGCAAGCTGCTGCCCGGCCACGGAGGGGTGCTGGACCGCTTCGACAGTGTGATGTTCACCGTCCCGGCTGTTTACTACTATCTACAGCTATTCATCGTGCGCTGACGCGCCGCAAGGAGAATATAATGCTCAAGCGCATCGCCGTTTTAGGCTCGACCGGCTCGATCGGCACGCAGGCCCTCGAGGTTGCGGCCGCCCATCCCGACCGCTTCAGGGTTGTTGCCCTGGCGGCCCATCACAACGATAAATTGCTTGCCGAACAACTGGAGAGGTTCCGGCCGGTTCTGGCGGTGCTTGCCGACGGTGAGGCCGCCGACCGGCTGCGCAGCCGCTACAGCGGACCGGCCAAGATCATGGCCGGCGAGGAGGGGCTGACCGCCGCCGCCACGCTTGCGGAAGCGGACACCGTCCTGACGTCGCTGGTAGGCTTTGCCGGCCTCCGGCCGACGCTGGCCGCCATTGAGGCCGGGAAGAACATTGCCCTGGCCAACAAGGAAACGCTGGTGGCCGCCGGCGAACTCGTCACCGCTGCAGCGCGCAAACGCGGCGTCGCCATCCTGCCGGTGGACAGCGAACACAGCGCCATTCTGCAATGTTTGCAGGGGGAGGGCCGGACTGGCGTACGCCGCCTCATCCTGACCGCCTCGGGCGGACCTTTCCGGGAGAGGGCGAAGGAGACGCTGCCGAGCGTAACCGTGGCCGAATGCCTGCGCCACCCCAACTGGACGATGGGGCGCAAGATAACCGTCGATTCGGCAACACTGGCCAATAAGGGGCTTGAGGTCATCGAGGCCCGCTGGCTGTTCGATGTCGGCTACGATAACATCGATGTCGTTGTCCATCCCCAGAGCATCATCCACTCGATGGTGGAGTTCGTGGACGGGTCGGTTATGGCCCAGCTCGGCCGCCCCGACATGCGCCTGCCTATCCAGTACGCCTTCAGCGCTCCCGACCGCTGGCCGGCCGATTTTGCCCGCCTCGATTTCGCCACCCTGACGGGCCTGACCTTCGCGCCCCCCGACACCGACCGTTTCCCGGCCCTGGCTATGGGCTACGAGGCGGGACGGCGCGGCGGCACCGCGCCTTGTGTTTTCAACGCCGCCAACGAGGCGGCGGTCAACGCTTTTCTGGCCGGAGAGATAGCTTTTACCGCGATCGCCGCTTCGATCCGCCGCGCGCTTGACGCCCACGCTACCGTCGCCGCTCCGACGCTTGAGGAACTCTGCGCCGCGGACGAATGGGCGCGGGCGTTGGTTGCCCGGATTATTCCCGAGCTGAAATAACCCTTGGAAGAGGTGGAAGTTTGTTAACGACCACGATTATCGCCACCATCTTTGTTCTCGGCCTGCTGGTCCTCGTGCACGAGGTCGGCCATTTCGTCACCGCCCGCCTTACCGGCATGGGGGTGCGCGAGTTCGGCATCGGCTTCGGGCCGGCGTTGCTGAGCAAGAGGTTCGGCGAAACGGTTTATTCACTCAACCTCATCCCGCTGGGCGGCTATGTCAAGATCGCCGGCATGGATCCCGACGAGGAGCAGACGGAGAAGTCCTACGGCGCCAAGCCGATCTGGGCGAGGATGATTGTTATCGCCGCCGGTTCGCTGATGAATTTCGTGCTGCCGGTGCTGCTGTTTTTCATCGTCCTGCTCGGCTCGGGTATCGATCAGGCGTCCGACAAGCCGATCATCGGCAGCGTTATGGCCGACAGGCCGGCGGTCCGGGCAGGTCTGGCCGCCGGTGACCGCATCATGGCCGTGAACGGCGGCAAGATCGAGACCTGGATGGATTTCGTCCAGGTAATCAGGGTCAACGCCAATAAACAGGTGACGATCGTCTACGACCGCGGCGGCGCCACCAAAGAGGCGGTGCTTGTTCCCGAGCACGACGCGAAAACGAACCGGGGCATAATCGGCGTTACGCCGCAGGTGACGAACTACCGGCCGGGACCGGGCGAAGCGTTCGCGATGTCCGTTAAGCAGACGGCGGTCGTGACGGCAGCCATCTTTACCGGCCTTGTGCAGATGATCATTGGCCAGGCTCCGGCCGATGTTGCCGGGCCGATCGGCGTTGCGCAGATGACTGGTCAGGTGGCCCAACTGGGCTTCCTGCCGCTCCTCCAGTTCGCCGCGTTCCTCAGCATCAACCTCGGGCTCATCAACCTCCTGCCGGTGCCGGTGCTCGACGGCGGCCATCTGGTAACGCTGGCTGTCGAGGCGATACGCGGCAAGCCTCTCAGCCGCAGCAAGCTGCAGATTATCCAGACGATCGGTTTCGCGCTCTTAATGACGCTGCTGCTGCTGGCAACGTTCAAAGATATCACGCGGATTTTCTGGTGACGGCTATGACGATCAAGCGCAAACGTACCGCACCGGTGCGCATCGGCAAGATAACCGTGGGCGGCAACGCACCGCTATCGGTGCAGTCGATGACCAACACCAAGACGGACGATGTGGCCGCCACCGTGGCCCAGATCGGCCGCCTGACCGCCGCCGGCTGCGACATCGTGCGGGTGGCGGTGCCCGATATGGCGGCGGCGGAAGCGCTGGCTGCCATCAAGGCGGCGGTGGGTGATGTTCCCATTGTCGCCGATATCCATTTCGACCACCGCCTGGCCCTGGCAGCGCTGGAGAGGGGGGTGGACGCCCTGCGGCTCAATCCGGGCAATATCGGCGACCCCGATCATGTCTCGGCTGTCGTGAAGGCGGCCAAAAAGCGTCGCGTACCCATCCGCATCGGCGTAAACGCCGGCTCGCTCGACAAGGCGCTGCTCGCCAAACACGGCGGCCACGCCACCGCGGCGGCGATGGTGGAGAGCGCCCTGGGCCATATCCGCATTCTCGAAAAAATGGATTTTTACGATATAAAGGTGTCGCTCAAGGCCCATGACGTGCCGCTTACCCTGGAGGCCTACCGCCTGATGTCGCGGGCGGTGGACTATCCGCTCCACCTCGGGATAACCGAGGCGGGCACGGTCAACACCGGCATCATCCGTTCGGCTGTCGGCATCGGCGCTCTGCTGGCCGAAGGTATCGGCGATACGGTGCGCGTGTCGCTGACCGGCGACCCGGCGGAGGAGGTGAGGGTGGCGAACGAGATCCTCAAATCCCTCGGTCTTCGGGAATACGGCCCGACGCTCGTTTCCTGCCCGACCTGCGGCCGCACCGAGATCGACCTGGTATCCGTCGCCGCGGCGGTGGAGGAGAGGCTGAAGACGATCAGTAAGCCTCTGAAGGTGGCGGTGATGGGCTGCGTGGTAAACGGCCCCGGCGAGGCGCGGGAAGCCGATATCGGCGTTGCCGGCGGCAAAGGGCAGGGCCTGATCTTCCGCAAGGGGGAGATCCTCCGCAAAGTGCCCGAGGATCAGCTGATCGCGGCGTTGTTCGCCGAAATAGATAAACTCGTCGAGGAGGAATAATATTATCATGCGCGCATCCCAGCTATACGCTCCCACGCTCCGGGAAACTCCGGCCGACGCCGAGGTAATAAGCCATCAACTCATGCTGCGGGCCGGCTTCATCCGCAAGGCGGCCGGCGGCATTTACAACTACCTGCCCCTGGCCTGGCGGGTGCTTAAAAAGATCGAGAAGATCGTCCGCGAGGAGATGGACGCCAAGGGCGGCCAGGAACTGCTGATGCCGATCGTGCTGCCGGCGGAGATGTGGCAGGAGACGGGCCGCTGGGACGTTTACGGCGACGAGATGTTCCGCCTCAAGGACCGCCACGGCCGCGACTTTTGCCTGGGGCCGACCCACGAGGAAATGATCACCACCCTCATCCGCGACGAGGTCCGCTCCTACCGTCAGCTGCCGCTGATGCTGTACCAGATCCAGAACAAGTTCCGCGACGAGATCAGGCCGCGGTTCGGCCTGATGCGCGGCCGCGAGTTCATCATGAAGGACCTTTATTCCTTCGACCGCGACGAAGCGGGCCTTAACGAAAGCTATAACAAGATGTACGACGCTTACACCCGCGTTTTCACCCGCTGCGGGCTGACCTTCCGCCCGGTGGAGGCCGACCCTGGCGCTATCGGCGGCAAGGGCAGCCACGAGTTCATGGTCATCGCCGAGTCCGGCGAGGCGGCCATCGTCTACTGCGACGGCTGCGATTACGCCGCCAATGTCGAGAAGGCCGAGCTGCACCCCATCGCAGCGCCGGCCGAGGCTGTGGAAACGATGGCCCTGAAAGATACTCCCGGCACGAAGACGATCGCCGCCGTGGCCGATTTCCTCGGCCTGCCGGCCGACAAGACAGTCAAGACACTGGCCTATATGACCGACAAGGGGCTGGTGTTCGCCCTCGTCCGCGGCGACCACGACGTCAACGAGATCAAGGTGCAGAACGCTGTCGGCGCTATTTTCCTCCAGATGGCCGACGAGGCTGTCCTGGCGGCCGCCGGCACGGCTCCCGGCTTTATGGGGCCGATCGGTGTCAAGGATGTGACCGTCGTGGCCGACGCGACGGTGATGAAGCTGTACAACACGGTGGTGGGCGCCAACCAAGCGGACAAGCACTACGTGAACGTCAACCCCGGCCGCGATTTCAAGCCGTCCGTCGTCGCCGACATCCGCCTCATCCGCGAGGGCGACCCCTGCCCGCGCTGCGGCGTGCCGGTTAGGGCGGCGCGCGGTATCGAGGTGGGCCAGGTGTTCAAGCTGTACACCAAGTATTCCAAGGCGCTGAACGCCTCCTATCTGGACGAAAACGGCAAGGAGCAGACGATCGTGATGGGCACGTACGGCATCGGCGTCAGCCGCACGATGGCCGCCGCCATCGAACAGAACAACGACGCCAACGGCATTATCTGGCCGGCTGCCATCGCGCCGTTCCAGGCCGCCGTCATCCCCGTGAACAACGCCGACCAGGGCCAGCGTGAACTGGCTGAGAGGATATACGCCGAGCTCGTGGCCGCAGGGGTGGAGACGGTGCTCGACGACCGCGACGAGCGGGCGGGGGTGAAGTTCAAGGACGCCGATCTGATCGGCTACCCGCTGAAGGTTACCGTCGGCGCCAAGGCGGTCAGCGAGAACAAGGTGGAGGTCAAGACGCGCCGCAGCGGCGAGGTTCACTTCTTCCCGGCGGGCGATGCTGTCGATGGCATAAAGGCCCTGCTGGCTACACTGTAGATGTGGTTTTTGAACCCCGGCATCAGTTGCCGGGGTTTTTGCTTGCCAGCAGCAAGCAAAAATCGGTTGAAAGGGATTTTCTGGCAATAAATTATATTAGTTATAATTGTCGATACTTTTACAACTATAGCAGGAATTGGCGCGTAAAGCGCCAAATATTGTACAATGACTTACGCTCTGCCACTAAATGTTGATATTCCAGGTTTAACACAGGAGAGTGCCCTTTGCATACCTACTGCATCATCCCCGACAAGACCCAAAGCCTCATTGACCTGCTGCCGGAGCTGGAGCTTACCGCCGCCGAGCGCGAACTGCTGGCCGGCGCGGTCGTCACCAAGGTCCAGGTCGACACCGCAGCCCCCGGCTGGGAGGTTTATCTGACCGCCCCTGTGCCGCTGCCGGCCGCTGTGCTGGACCGGGCAGCCGGCCATCTTTGCCAACGCTGCGGCCTGAAGAGCACCACTTTCGTTCTGGCCGCCACCAAGGATTTTGCGCAATATCTGGCGGAAAACTGGCCGGAATTCGTCGCCGGCGTCGCGGCCGGCAACCCGACCATCCGCCATTTGTTGTCAGGGGCAAGGTGGCATTTCGACGGGCATACGCTCGCCCTGGAGACGAACGGCGACCTTTCCGGCCAGATTCTCGCCGCCCGCGGCGTCGATAAGGCGATTACCGCATTTGTCTCTGAAAAGTTTTCCCGGCCATGCGGTGTGGCCTTCCTGACCGTCGCCACCCCCGAACCCGAGCGGTGCGACGACGATATATCCGCTAACGGCTACTCTGAGCCGGCGGCCGACAAAAACGCCGCTCCGGCCAAGAAGAAGGCGCCCGAAAATCCGCTGCTGTTCGGTCGCGCCATCAAGAGCGACCCTGTGCCGCTGGCGAGCATCGAGGAGGAGGGGCGCAATATCGTCGTCGCCGGGCAGCTTGTGAAGCACGAGCTGCGGGAGCTGAAATCGGGGCGCACGCTGCTGTCCTTCGACGTGGCCGACCTCGGTGGCGGGATCAGCGGCAAAGCCTTTTTCGACGACAAGGCCCAAATCGCGAAGTTGGCCGCAGGCCTGGCCGACGGCATGCTCGTCAAGGTCAAGGGCACGGTCCAGTACGATAAATACGCCAACGAGCTGGCGATGTTCGCCGACAGCATGTGCCGCCTCGCCAAGCCGGAACGCTCCGACACCGCCGAGGTGAAACGGGTCGAGCTGCACGCCCACACCCGCATGAGCGCCCTGGACGCCGTCGTGGCGACCAAGGCGCTGATCAAGACGGCCGCCAAGTGGGGGCACCCCGCGGTGGCGATCACCGACCACGGCGTGGTGCAGGCGTTCCCGGAGGCGGAGGAGGAGGCGGCCAAAGCCGGCATCAAGGTTATCTACGGCATGGAAGGCTATCTGTTCGACGACGATATCAACCAGTCCTACCATATCATCATCCTCGCCAGAAACAGCGTCGGCCTTCGCAATCTTTACCGGCTGGTGTCGCTGTCCCATCTGAAATATCTGCACCGTACGCCCCGCATCCCGCGCGCTATCCTGGCCGAACACCGCGAAGGGCTTGTTTTGGGTTCGGCGTGCGAAGCAGGGGAGTGCATGCAAGCGCTCATTAATGGCGCGAGCGACGATGAAGTAAGCAAAATCGCTGCTTTCTACGATTATCTCGAAATCCAGCCGGCCGCGAACAACGAGTTCCTGGTGCGCCAGGGGCGCTTCGCCGACATGGAGGGGCTGCGCGATATCAACCGGCGGGTGTGCGCCCTGGGCGAACGGCTGGGCAAGCGGGTGGTGGCGACCTGCGACGTCCATTTTCTTCAGCCGGAGGACGAGGTTTACCGGCGCATCCTGATGACCGGCCAGGGGTACGACGATGCCGATAAGCAACCGCCGCTGTATTTCCGCACGACCGGTGAGATGCTGGCCGAGTTTGCTTACCTTGGGAAGGACAAGGCTTATGAGGTGGTCGTGGAGAACACCCGCCGCATCAGCGAGGAAATCGAAGCGTTCAAGCCCATCCCCGATGAGCTGTATTCGCCGAAGATTCCCGGCGCCGAGGAGCAGATAAAGTCGATGTCCTACGCCAAGGCCCGCCTGCTCTATGGCGATACGCTGCCGGAGCTGGTGGCCGACCGTCTTAAGTATGAGCTTGATTCGATCATCAATAACGGCTTCGCGGTGCTGTATCTCATCGCCCATAAGCTGGTGAAGAAGTCGCTCGACGACGGCTATCTGGTCGGGTCGCGGGGCTCGGTCGGCTCGTCGTTCGTGGCGACGATGACCGACATCACGGAGGTCAATCCCTTGCCGCCTCACTGGCGCTGCCCGGACTGCCGCTGGAGCGAGTTCGTCACCGACGGCTCGTACGGCTGCGGCTTCGATATGCCCGACCGCGCCTGCCCGGCGTGCGGCGCGGCGGTCGTCAAGGACGGCCACGACATCCCGTTCGCCGTTTTCATGGGTTTCCACGGCGACAAGGTGCCTGATATCGATCTCAACTTCTCCGGCGACTACCAGCCGGTGGCCCATAAGTATACCGAGGAGCTGTTCGGCCGCGATAATGTTTTCCGCGCCGGCACGATTGCGACGATCGCCGATAAGACGGCGTACGGCTTTGTCCGCAATTATTTCGCCGATAAAGGCGTCACCCCCCGCAACGCCCACATCAACCACCTGATAAGCGGCTGCACGGGGGTGAAGCGGACGACCGGCCAGCACCCCGGAGGTATAATGGTCGTGCCGCGGGACATGGATATCCACCATTTTACGCCGATCCAGTTCCCGGCCGACGATAAGAATTCGGCCACGATCACGACTCACTTCGACTATCATTCGATATCGAGCCGCCTGGTCAAGCTTGATATCCTCGGCCATGACGATCCAACGGTCATCAAGATGCTGGAGGATTTGACCGGCCTCGATCCCAAGGCGATCCCCTTTGACGACAAACCGACACTGAGCCTGTTTTCGTCGACTGACGCCCTCGACCTCAGCCCCGCGGAACTCGGTTCGACGGTCGGCACGTTCGGCATTCCCGAGTTCGGAACGAAGTTCGTCCGCCAGATGCTGGAGGACACTAAGCCGCAGAATTTCAGCGAGCTTGTCCGGATAAGCGGCTTTTCCCACGGCACCGACGTGTGGCTGAACAACGCCCAGGACCTGATCAAGAGCGGCACGGCCAAGCTGTCGGAAGCGATCTCGGCCCGCGACGATATCATGGTTTACCTCATCCACAAGGGACTCAAGCCGCAGACGGCGTTCAAGGTTATGGAGGATGTCCGCAAGGGCAAGGGGGTCAAGCCGGACGATGTGGCGGTGATGGGGGAACACGGCGTTCCCGCCTGGTATGTGGAGTCGTGCCAGAAGATCAAGTATATGTTCCCCAAGGCTCACGCGGTGGCGTATGTGATGATGGCTTTTCGGATCGCTTACTGCAAGATCCACCACCCGTTGGCCTTCTATGCTTCGTATTTCACCGTGCGGGCGACCGAGTTCGACGCCGATCTGATCGTAAAGGGCGTCCCGGCCCTCCGCCAGAAGCTGGCCGAACTGGAACAGAAGGGCCAGGCCGCCTCGGCGAAGGAGAAGGGGCTGGCGACGATCATCGAGATGGCTCTGGAGATGTATCAGCGGGGCTATAAGTTCGAACGCGTCGATCTTTATAAGTCGGATGCCACCCGATTCCTGATCACAGGCGACGGACTGCTGCCGCCGCTGGCGTCGCTGCAGGGGGTGGGGGACAATGCGGCCCGCAATATCGTGGCCGCCCGCGGCAACAAGCCTTTCACTTCGGCGGAGGATCTGCGCGTGCGCAGCCGGGCGGCCAAGCCGGTGGTCGACACGCTCCGCGACCATGGCGCTCTCGGCGATTTGCCGGAGGACGACCAGATCGCCTTGTTCGCATGATTTATTTGCATAGCGGGTTGTAAATTTTACCCTGCGGTGTTATAATAATGACGGATATGTAGCAGTGTGCGCAGGAGAGTGGGTTGCAACCCACTCTTTCATCTTATGCCAGCCGGTCGCTCGCTCATCGGTATGAGGGGGAACGGCTCAGGCTAAACTAAGTGGAGGCCGTGTTTGCGCGGCCGCGATTTCGATAACAGGGGTGGGAAAATAATGGCTGCAAAAGAAGTTGAAGTACTTGTCGAAAAATTGGTGACCGAGATCATCCAGGGGTCGGCCCTGGAGCTGGTGGATGTGGAGTACGTCAAGGAGCGGGACTGGTATCTGCGCGTCTTTCTTTCCAAGGAAGGCGGCATCGGCTTGGAAGACTGCCAGTGGGTGAGCGAGCGTCTGGAGAACAGGCTCGACGAGCTCGACCCGATCAAGGATAGCTATTTCCTCGAGGTTTCTTCGCCCGGCCTCGACCGGCCGCTGAAGAAGGCTAAGGATTTTACCCGCCATCTGGGCGATAAGGTCGAGGTGCATACTTTTGCGCCGATCAACGGCCAGAAGACGCTGGTCGGCACGCTGGTGTCCGCCGATGACGGCGCCATCGGCCTCGAAGTCAACGGCAGCCCTATGAGCATTCCGCGCGATCAGACCTCGCTGGTGAGGCTGCACGTGGAATTTTGACATAGCGAAAATTGAATAGGGGGTAGAAAATCAAAATGAATGCAGAGTTCATGCAGGCTTTCGAGCAACTGGGAAGGGAGAAGGGGATCGCGCCGGAGGTTTTGTTCGACGCTATCGAGGCGGCCCTGATTTCCGCCTACAAGCGCAACTTCAGTTCGGCCCAGAATGTTCGTGTGGCCCTTGACCGCGATACGGGCGAGATCCATGTGTACGCCCGCAAGGCAGTTGTGGATGAAGTGACCGATCCGCGGCTGGAGATTTCCCTGCCGGAGGCGCGCGAGCTTGATCCGCGCTATGAGCTGGAAGATGTCGTCGAGCTTGAGGTCACGCCGAAGAATTTCGGCCGCATCGCCGCCCAGACCGCCAAGCAGGTGGTCGTGCAGCGTATCCGCGAAGCCGAGCGCGGCATAATCTATGAGGAGTACTCCAGTCGCGAGAGCGATATCGTCACCGGCATCGTGCAGCGCATCGAGGCAAAAAATGTGTTCGTCGATCTCGGCAAGGCCGAGGCTATCCTCCAGCCGTCGGAACAGATCCCAGGCGAGGTTTACCGGCACAGCGACCGGCTGAAAACTTATATCATCGAGGTCAAGAAGACGACCAAGGGCCCGCAGATACTCGTTTCGCGCACTCATCCCGGCCTTTTGAAACGTCTGTTCGAGCTTGAGGTTCCGGAGATCCACGACGGCATCGTCGAGATCAAGTCGGTGGCCCGCGAACCCGGGCTGCGCTCGAAGATCGCCGTCCATTCCCGCGACGAGAATGTCGATCCGGTCGGTTCCTGCGTCGGCCACAAAGGGATGCGGGTGCAGACGATCGTTAACGAGCTCAAGGGCGAGAAGATCGATATCGTGAAATGGAACGCCGACCCTGCCAAATATATCGCCAACGCGCTCAGCCCGGCCAAGGTTATCGCCGTCGATGTCAATGAGACGGAGAAGGCGTCGCGGGTCATCGTGCCTGATTACCAGCTTTCGCTCGCTATCGGCAAGGAAGGCCAGAACGCCCGCCTGGCCGCGAAACTGACCGGCTGGAAGATCGATATCAAGAGCGAGTCCCAGATCCAGACGCCTGTGTAGGGGAGGGACGCCCGATGAAGCAGAAGAAGATTCCGCAGCGGATGTGCGTTGGCTGCCAGAGTATGAAGACGAAGAAGGAACTGCTGCGGGTGGTGCGCACCCCGGAGGGTGAGATCCTGCTCGACAGCACCGGCAAGAAAGCCGGCCGCGGCGCTTATGTGTGCCCGAGCGAGGAGTGCCTGGCAAAAGCGGTTAAGGCGAAGCGCCTGGAGAAGGCGCTGGAGCACGCGATCAGCGAGGATGTTTTCGCGGCGCTGCGGTCCGGGCTGAAGCAGCCATGAACCGCACGCGGCTTATGTCGCTGCTGGGGCTCGCCCAGAAGGCCGGCAAGATAGCCTCGGGCGAGGTCGCGGTGGAATACGCGGTTCGTTCCGGCAAGGCCAGGCTGGTGCTTGTCGCCGCCGATGCCTCGGAAAACACGAAAAAAAGTTATCGCGATCTGTCGACGTATTATGAGGTCGCGTGTTATGAAGGACTTTCCAAAGATGAGTTCGGCCACGCCACCGGGAAACCGCCCCGGGCCGCGATCGCCGTAACCGACGCCGGCTTCGGCAAGGCCATCGGCGAGACGTTCAAGGTTTGAACTCACGCAGCGGAAGAATTTTGGGGGTGGATGAATGTCGAAATACCGTGTCTATGAATTAGCCAAGGATTATAACACGACGAGCAAGGTCATTATTGACATCCTGGCTCGCAACAACATAACGGTCAAGAATCATATGGCCAGCCTCGACGATCCGGAGAAGGCGATCATCGATCGTACTTTCGCCCGGAAGACCGGCGTGCCTGAAGAGCCGGCCAAGCCGACACAGGCGCCCGGCAGGCCGCCGCTGCCTCCGCAAGGCGCGCCTGCGAGACCTCAGCAGCCTCAGCAGCCGCTCCGTCCTGCCGGCCAGGCTCCCGCCCCCGGTGCTCAACGCCCGGGACAGCCTTTGGCTGTCGGTCCGCAGCGTCCCGGCCAAATGGCCGTAGGTCCCCAGCGCCCCGGCGCTCCCCGTCCGCCGATGGGCGGGCCTCAGCAGCAAGGGCAGCGTCCGCCGATGGGTGGACAGCCGATGCAGCCGAGGCCGGGCCAGGCTCCGTATCAGCAGGGACAACGCCCGCCGATGGGCGGGCCGCAGCAGCAAGGGCAGCGTCCACCGATGGGTGGACAGCCGATGCAGCCAAGACCGGGTCAGGCTCCTTATCAGCAGGGACAACGTCCGCCGATGGGCGGGCCGCAGCAGCAAGGGCAGCGTCCGCCGATGGGCGGACAGCCGATGCAGCCGAGGCCGGGCCAGGCTCCTTATCAGCAGGGACAGCGTCCGCCGATGGGCGGGCCTCAGCAGCAAGGGCAGCGTCCGCCGATGGGTGCGAGACCCGGCCAACCCTCGCAGGGCGGCAGACCGCCTATGGGCGGGCCGCAGCAGGGCCGTCCGCCGGCAGGCGCGAGACCCGGCCAACCCCCGCAGGGCGGCAGGTCGGCAGGCGGACCTCCGGGCAGATCTTCGGGTGGACCGCAGCGCGGCCGTAGCGACCAGGGCAGGTCATTCGGCAGCAACCGCAACAACAGCGGCAACAGAGGGCCGGCCGGCCGGCATTCTTCCGGCGGTCCGCGTCCGCAAGCCCCCAAGCCCGAACCTATTCGCCCGAAGAATATCAAGATCGGTCCGTCAATCACCGTTAAAGACCTGGCTACGAAGATGGCCCGGGAAGTCAGCGAAGTCATCAAGAAGCTCATGATGCTCGGCATCATGGCAACGATAAACCAGGAAATCGATTTCGACACCGCCGTCGTTCTCGGCAGCGAGTTCGGCGTGACTGTAGAAGAACTGCCGCCTGAGGCCGACCCGACCGAGATCGCCGCGATCGAGGACGATGCGGCCAGCCTTCAGCCGCGGCCGCCGGTGGTCACCATCATGGGCCACGTTGACCATGGCAAGACGTCGCTCCTCGACTCGATCCGCCAGACCAACGTCACCGCCCAGGAAGCGGGCGGCATCACCCAGCATATCGGCGCTTACCAGGTTACCCACCAGGGCAAGCGGATCGTTTTCCTCGACACGCCCGGCCACGAGGCTTTTACTTCGATGCGCGCCCGCGGCGCCAACGTCACCGATATCGCCATCCTGGTGGTGGCAGCGGACGACGGCGTTATGCCGCAGACCATCGAAGCGCTCAACCACGCCAAGGCGGCCAAGGTGCCGGTCATCGTGGCCATCAATAAGATGGACCGCCCCGGCGCCAACCCCGACCGCGTCAAGCAGCAGCTGGCCGACCACGGCATTCTTTCCGAAGACTGGGGCGGCGAGGCGATCATGGTGCCTGTTTCCGCGTACACCAAGCAGGGCATCCCCGAACTGCTGGAGATGATTCTGCTGGTGGCCGAGATGGGCGATCTGAAGGCCAATCCCAACCGGGCTGCCCTCGGCACGATCATCGAGGCCCAGCTCGACAAGGGCCGCGGCCCCGTCGCCACCGTTCTCGTCCAGAAGGGCACCCTGCATGTCGGCGATTCGATCATCGCCGGGGTGGCTTATGGCAAGGTGCGGGCGATGATCAACGACCGCGGCGACAAGGTCAAGAAAGCGCTGCCGGCAACGCCGGTGGAGGTGCTCGGCCTGTCCGACGTTCCCCAGGCCGGCGATGTGTTGTATGTTGTCGACGAGCGCACCGCGAGGGCGGTGGCCGAGAAACGGGTCGCCAAGAAGCGCACCGAGGATCAGGCCCAGTCCTCGAAGGTATCCCTCGACGACCTCTTCAAGCATATCCAGGAAGGCAGCCTCAAGGATCTGAACATCGTCGTCAAGGCCGATGTCCAGGGTTCGATCGAGGCTCTTCGCCAGGCGCTCGAAAACCTCAAAAACAAAGAGGTACGGGTCAATATCGTTCATTCCGGCGTCGGCGCGATCAACGAGTCGGACGTCATGCTGGCTTCGACCGCCAACGCGCTGATAATCGGCTTTAACGTCCGCCCCGACACCAACGCCCGCCAGGCTGCCGAAAAGGAAAAAATCGATATCCGCCTCTACAGAGTCATATACGAGGCCCTCAATGATGTGGAAGCCGCTATGACCGGCATGCTCGCCCCCGAGTACAAGGAGGTCATCCTCGGCCGCGTCGAGGTACGGCAGCTAATTTCCGTGCCCAAGGCGGTTGTGGCCGGTTCCTATGTGCTCGAAGGCAAGATCACGAGCTCCTCGCAGGTGCGCATCATCCGTAACGGCATTGTCGTCCACGAGGGCAAGCTCGAGTCTCTCAGGCGTTTCAAGGATGACGTCAAGGAGGTCGCCACCGGCTACGAGTGCGGCATAACCATCGAGAAGTTCCGCGACATCAAGGAAGGCGATATTATCGAGGCGTTCACGATGGAATTAGTGAAACCCAGCTAACGAAGCGGGGGATAGGTTATGAGTCAGTTACGCACGGAAAAGGTGCAGGAATTCATTAAACAGGAACTCAGCAAAATAATCCTTACCGAACTGAAGGATCCGCGGATCGGTTTCGTGACCGTCACCAGGGTGGACGTTACCGGCGACCTGCGCTCCGCCAAGGCGTACGTCAGCCTGATGGGCAGCGCGGAGGAAAAGACGGCGACCTGGCAGGCGCTCCAGAAGGCGGTCGGGCACCTCAGGAGCGAAATCAGCAAACGCATCAAGCTGCGCTTCAGCCCCGAGCTGTCGCTGCATATCGACGAGTCGCTCGAATACGGCGCCCATATCAACGAGCTGCTGGCAAAACTTAAACGCGAAGAGGCGGACAGGTAGATGGAGATTTCCCTGCGCCGTGCCGCCCGGATGCTCGCCGAAGCAGACCGCATCGTCATCACCGCCCACATCCATCCTGACGGGGATTCCCTGGGGTCGATGCTGGCTCTTTATGCCCCGTTGGCCGCCTGCGGCAAAAAGGTGTGGCTGCTCCTCGACGACGAGGTGCCGGCCGTCTACCGCTTCCTGCCCGGCGCCGAGCTCATCCGCCGGCCGGAGGTCGATTTGGAGGCCGACCTGCTTGTCGTTCTCGACGCCAGCGACGCCGACCGCGTGATCGCCGTAGCCGAGGCCGTGAGGGCGAAGACGCTCAACATCGACCATCACATCTCGAACACGAAGTTCGCCGATTACTGGTATATCGACAGCCAGGCTGCGGCCACCGGCGAGATAATCCTCGACCTTTTGCACCTGATGAAGCTGGAGATCACCGCCGACATGGCCGTCAACCTGTTCACGGCCATTGCCACCGACTGCGGCTTTTTCCGCTATGCGAACGCTTCGTCGGCCACGCTCCGCCACGCCGCCGATCTCATCGACTGCGGCGCCCAGCCCCATGTTATTGCCGAGCAGCTTGAGACAAAGCCGCTCGCCAGCATAATGACCCTCCGCAATGTCCTTGATAGCCTCGAAGTATGTGCCGACGGCCGGATCGCCGCCGTGACGGTGGATATCGACCCGACGGAGAATGCCGCCGAGACGACCGAGGGCTATATCAACTACCCCCGCAATATCGAAGGGGTGGAAATCGCCGTGATGTTCAAACCGGTCGACGACAGCGCCACAAGGGTCAGTTTCCGTTCGCGCCGCTGCGACGTGAGCCGCCTGGCCCTGTCCTTCGGCGGCGGCGGCCATGCGCGCGCCGCGGGCTGTACAGTCAGCAGCGGCCTGGCGGACGCGAAGGAGCTGATCTTGCGGGCTGCCGAGCGCCTCCTGGCGGAATCGGGCTTATGAGGACGGGCATCGTCAATGTACTCAAGCCGCCGGGGGTGACGTCGCACGACGTCGTTTCCTATGTGCGGCGGGTATATGGTCTTAAAAAGGTCGGCCACGCCGGCACCTTGGATCCGGCGGCGGCCGGCGTTCTGCCTGTTTTTATCGGCCCGGCCACCCGGCTGATCGAGTTCACCGCCGACGCCGGCAAGGATTATCGCGCCGAACTCACTTTCGGGTATGCAACTGACAGCGGCGACGAATACGGCGAGGTCATCGCCTCCCGCGCCGGCTTCAGCCTGCCGCCTGCGAGCGAAATCGCCGCCGTACTCGCCTCATTCCTGGGCGAAAGCGAGCAGCTGCCGCCGATGCAATCGGCGATCAAGGTAGGCGGCCGCAAGCTTTATGAGCTGGCCCGCGCCGGGATCACGGTGGAGCGGCGGACGCGCACAATCGATATTGCCGCCATTAGCCTCGTCATGGTCGCCGCGCCGACCATCATCTTCGATGTGACGTGTTCCAAAGGCACATATATCAGGACGCTGTGCGCCGATATCGGCGTGCGGGCCGGTTGCCCGGCCGTGATGTCGTTTCTCGTTCGGACCAGGGTGGGGGACTTCACCCTGGCGGCTGCGAAATCCTTCGAGGAGATCGCCGCCGACCCCGAAGCGGCTCTGCTGCCGGGGGATTACGCCGTTAGCCACCTCGCCCGCATTGTCCTCGATGACGACGAAGCCGCCAGGTTCGGACACGGGCAGAGCATCGCCCGTGATATTCCCGCGGGCGGCGATTTGTTGGCCGTCTACAGCGACGCTAGCGGTTTTCTCGGCATTGCCCGCCGCGATCCCCGGGCGCCGCTCCTGGCGCCTGTCAAAGTACTCGGCCAGACCCCGTAAAGGAGCTTGCTATGGAGGTTTATACCCGGCTGACCGATATCTGCGGACGGTTCGTAAATTCGGCCGTAGCGCTGGGCACCTTCGACGGCGTCCACGTCGGCCATCAGCATATCATCCGCACGGCGTCCGCCTGCGCCCGTAAAGCCGGCGGCGCCAGCATCGTTTTCACCTTCAATAACCACCCCCTGTCGGTTATCGACCCTGATCGCAGCCCGCCGCTGCTCATCACCGCCGCCTACCGCGAGGAACTGATCGCCGCCCTCGGCGTCGACGTGCTGCTGTCGGTCGCCTTCGACCGCGCGCTCCTCGAGTTGCCGCCCGCCGCCTTCATCGACCTGCTGGTGGACAACCTCCGGCCGTCATGCGTCGTCGTCGGCCCCAACTACTCATTCGGGCACCGGGGCGCCGGCACGCCGGAGATGCTGGCCCTCGCAGGCCGCGAGCGCGGTTTCGATGTGCTCGTGCCGCCGGCCGTTGAGATGGGCGGCACGATCGTGAGCAGCACGCTTATCCGCCAGCTTATCCTCGCCGGCGAGGTCGCCGAGGCTGCGCCGCTGCTGGGTCGCCCGTTCCGCGTCAGCGGCACGGTGAACAGGGGAGAGGGGCGAGGCCGCACCCTCGGCTTTCCGACCGCCAACATCACCGCCGCCGCCGGGCAGATCGTGCCGGCCGACGGCGTCTACGCCACCGAGGTGCATGTCGACGGCGCCAGCTTCCGCGGCGTGGCCAATATCGGCGCCAACCCTACCTTCAAGGGCAAAGCACGCCATATCGAGGTCCATCTGCTCGGCTTTACCGGTAATTTGTATGGCCGGACGATCGCGGTCGATTTCCTCGCCTTGCTGCGTGACGAACGCACCTTTGCCGGCGCCGAGGAGCTGAAGGCCCAGATTGCCCGCGATATCACCGCCGCCGAACAGTATTTCAAATAACCCGGCAAGATTGTTTACAGCCGAAATTCTTTATGGTAGAATATAGAGGATAACCAGCCTGCCGCATATTATGGCGGCAGAGCTGGGTATAATAATCACCTGAACCATGGCGAGGATTTTCGACTCTCCGACGATTGTCTTGGCCACTGGGGATCAGCGAAAAAAGGAGGGAATATCGTGCTTACACCGGAACAAAAGCAGCAGCTCATCGAGAAGTATCGCGTCCACGAAAGCGATACCGGTTCGCCTGAGGTACAGATCGCCATTCTTACCGAGCGTATCAACTACCTCACCGGGCACCTCAAGGAGCACAAGAAAGACCATCACTCTCGTCGTGGTCTTCTGAAAATGGTCGGTCAGCGCCGGGGGCTTCTCAACTACCTGCGCGACAACGACATTGCTCGCTACCGCATTATCCTCGAAAAACTCAACCTCAGAAAATAACGGAAAGCGGGGAGACCCCCCGCTTTTTTGTTGTTCCCTCAGGGTTAGCCGCCTGGAAAAAAGGGAATAATACAAAAAATGTCGAAGAGTTAACCTTTGGAAAAAGAAGAATAGGGGATTTAGAGGAGGAAAACCGAATATGCACACATTCCAAATGCAGCTTGGCGGCCGGCCGCTTATCATTGAGACCGGTAAGATGGCCAAGCAGGCGAGCGGTTCGGTGCTGGTCCGTTATGGCGACACCGTGGTGCTCGCCGCCGCAACAGCTTCGGCAACACCGCGCGAAGGTATCGATTTTTTCCCGCTGACTGTCGACTATGAAGAGCGCATGTATGCTGTCGGCAAGATTCCCGGCGGCTTCATCAAGCGCGAAGGCCGCCCCAGCGAAGCGGCCATTCTGGCAGGCCGCCTCACCGACCGTACTATCCGGCCGCTGTTCGACGAGAGCTTCCGCAACGATGTTCATGTCGTGACCACCGTTCTGTCGGTGGACCATGACAATCCGCCCGATATGCCGGCGATGATCGGCGCTTCCTGCGCTCTCGCCATTTCGGATATTCCGTTCGACGGACCGATCGCCGGTGTAAGGGTCGGCCTTGTCGACGGGCAGTTCGTCATTAACCCTTCGGTCAAGGAACAGGAGAAAAGCGACCTTAACCTGATCGTTGCCGGCACCAAAGATGCTGTCATGATGGTCGAAGCCGGCGCGAACGAAGTGCCCGAGTCGGTCATTCTCGACGCCATCATGCACGGCCACGGCGTTATCCGTGAGATCGTAGCCCTCCAGGAGGATATGGTCAGCCAGCTCGGCAAAGCCAAGCGCGAACTGAAGCGCTACGAAGTGCCGTCCGAAATCGAGGCGGCGGTGCGCGCTTTTGTCACCGACGACCTGAAAACGGCGGTCGCCAACGCTGACAAGCATAGCCGCGACGAAGCGACCAAAAAGGTCAAGGACGAAGCGATTGCTCACTTCAAGGGAATCTTCCCCGACAACCCCAAGGAAGTTTCCTATATGATCGGCAAAGTCCTCAAGGAAATCGTCCGCAAGATGATTACCGTCGATAAAATCCGTCCCGACGGCCGCAAGCTGGACGAGGTGCGGCCGATAACCTGCGAGGTCGGCCTGCTGCCCCGCACCCACGGGTCGGGGCTGTTCACCCGCGGCCAGACCCAGATCCTGACTGTCGTCACCCTCGGGACGCTGAGCGAAGACCAGCTCCTCGACGGCCTCGGCGTGGAGGACCACAAGCGTTATATCCATCACTATAATTTCCCGCCGTTCAGCGTCGGCGAAACAAAGCCGATGCGCGGCCCCGGCCGTCGCGAGATCGGCCACGGCGCACTGGCCGAAAGGGCCCTGTTGCCGATGATCCCGTCCGAAGCCGAGTTCCCGTATACCCTTCGCCTGGTGTCTGAGGCGATCGAATCCAACGGCTCGACGTCGATGGGCAGCGTGTGCGGCAGCACCCTGTCGCTGATGGACGCCGGCGTGCCCATCAAGGCGCCGGTTTCCGGCGTAGCTATGGGTCTGGTGAAGGACGGCGAGAATTTCACGATCCTCACCGATATCCAGGGGCTCGAAGATGCCCTCGGCGATATGGACTTCAAGGTGGCCGGGACGGAAAAAGGCGTCACTGCCATCCAGATGGACATCAAAATCGCCGGCATCAACCGCGCCATCCTGGATAGCGCCCTCGAACAGGCGCACCGCGGCCGCATGCACATCCTCGGCAAAATGCTGGCCGCCATCGACAAGCCGCGCCCCGAGATGTCACCGTACGCGCCGCGGATTATCACGCTGCAGATCGACCCCGACAAGATCCGCGACGTCATCGGCCCAGGCGGCAAGATTATCAAGAAGATCATCGAGGAGACGGGTGTAACCATCGATATCGAAGACGACGGCAAAGTGTACATCGCCGCCGTCGACCAGGAGGCTTCCAAGAAAGCGGTGAAGATCATCGAGACGCTCGTCCGCGACGTGGAAGTGGGCGCCAGCTATCTCGGCAAGGTCACCCGCCTGATGAACTTCGGCGCGTTCGTCGAGATCCTCCCCGGCAAGGAAGGCCTCGTCCATATATCCCAGCTGGCCCTTGAGCGGGTCGCCAAGGTCGAGGATGTCGTCAAAATCGGTGACGAAATTCTCGTCAAGGTCACGGAGATCGACCGCCAAGGCCGCATCAACCTGTCGCGCAAGGATCTGCTCAGGAGCGAAGCGGCGAAAACCAGGGAAGAGTAACGTATATAACGCAGACCGCCCCTGCCGGCAAGACCGGCGGGGCGGTTTTTTTTCATGAAACCGGCGGCAGGTTAATAGATTGTAACAGAAGCGGGGAGGAGGGCGACTGATCTGATGCGACTTTTTTTTGCGGGCCGCGTGCCACGCTGGTATCTCGGCTTCGCCGCCGGCTTTTTTATCCTGGCCGGCCTGCTGCCAGGGCTCGCCGGGCTAATCGCGGCCGAGAGAAACGCACCGCGGCCGATTTATAACGGTCATCCCGGCAGGCAGCAGGTCGCTCTGGCCTGCAATATCTTCTGGGGCGAAGAGTATCTGCCGGCGATGCTCGACACGCTCGACCGGGCGGGCGTGAAGGCGACCTTCTTTATCGGCGGCAGCTGGGCGAAACGCCATCCCGACCTGGTGCGGGAGCTGGCGGCACGCGGCCACGAGCTAGGCAATCACAGCTACAGCCACCCGCACCCCAACACGCTCGGCATTGCCCAGAACCAGGATCAGATTCTGCGCACCGAAAAGCTGGTGGAGGAGCTTACGGGGGTGAAAACGACGCTATATGCGCCGCCGTACGGCGAGTTCAACGCCGCCGTGCTGACAGCCGCGGCCGAGTTGGGCTATACGACAATCCTGTGGAGCGTGGACACCGTCGACTGGAAACGGCCGCCTGCCGAGACCATTCTGAACCGGGTGCTGGGCAAAGTCCATAATGGAGCCATCATTCTGATGCATCCCACCGAACCGACTGCCCAGGCCCTGCCTGAGCTGATATTTCGCCTGCAGGGGAGAGGGTATACGATTAAGCCCGTTTCTGATATAATGAACTAGGCATACACGACAAACAAACGCCTATTTCCACAGACCGCTGATAGCAGGGGTTTGCCCACTGTGCGGTCTGGCGTTGCTGGGGACGTATATACGATTACCGGTTATTGTTATTGATTAGGGGCTCTAATTTGTGTTACTATGTTAACATAACAAGTGGCTATCTGACGGTTATAGCTGCCAGGTAGCCACTTTTAATTGTCGTAAGGGGAGGTAGCGAGATGATTAAGTACAAGCAGTATATCGCCTTGATTACCCTTGTCGTCGTGTTCGCCGCCGCCCTTGCGCCGGCGGCGCCGGCTCAGGCGTTTTCGCTGAGCGATCTCACCGGCCAGACCACCGGCTCTGATAAGTCGTCCAGCAACGGGATTTTCAACATCTTGCTGGGGTTGCTCCTCGGCAACCTGTTTGGCAATATCTTCGGCTCCGATACGGCTACGGGGGACAAGCCCGGCCTGCCGGGGACGCTGACAGGCGGCAAGGAGATGATGGGCTTTTACGCCGAGTGGTGGCCGACAGACACGTCGTCCTACACCGCGCTGGCCAAGAACATCGACACGATCAGGACGATCATCCCTTTCTGGGGAACGATCGAGGAGAACGGCGCGCTCACCGACCGCGGCGGCAATGATCATGCTGCGGTGGTGAAGTACGCCCACGCCAGTAATACCAAAGTTCTGCTGCTGGTCAACAATGCCAAGCAGACGGGCGCGTCCGTGCCCGTGCACACGGTGCTGTCCACCCCTGCGCTGCGCAAAACGGCTATCGACAACCTTGAGGCCTATATCAAGAAGTATAAGCTCGACGGTGTCAACATCGACTTCGAGATGGTGCCGGCCGGCGACCGCAACTACCTGACGGCATTCATGAAGGAGCTGTATGGCCGCCTGAAGCCCCAGGGCTATATCGTGTCGATCGACGTTTTCCCGAAAACGGACGAGAACAACTATGTCGCGGCGGCTTACGATTACGGCCAGCTGGCCCTGTACGCCGACCGCATCGTGATTATGGCGTACGATAACCACGGTGTTTGGAGCGGCCCGGGTCCGATAGCGGATATCAATTGGGTGGAGAACAGCCTGAAGTACGCGCTCAAGTTCATTCCCAAGAACAAGCTGTACCTCGGTGTGGCCGGTTATGGCTACGACTGGTCGAGCAAAGGGGTGGAAAGCCTCGAGTACGCGCCGATCATGAATCTGGCCGAAAAACACGGCGCGGCGGTGAAGTGGGACGAGGCTGCGAAGTCGCCGTACTTCAGCTACACGGCGGCCGACGGCGTCAGCCACACCGTCTGGTTCGAGAACAGCAGAAGCGCCGCGTACAAGCTGGATCTCGTGAAGAAGTACGACATCGCCGGCGCGGCCCTGTGGAAGCTCGGCGAGGAGGATCCTGCGCTCTGGCGGGCGGTCAAGGAAAGGTTCGGCCCGTAAGAGGGGCAACAACAATAGTACAGGAGGTCCACAGTGTATAATAAGAAGCGCCATAAGCTGCTGTCATGGGTTCTGTTGCTGGCTTTCGTGCTGACCATCCTCGCCCCGCTGTCCGTCTCCCAGGCGGCCGGCGTGGGCGACGTCCTCGGCGCGCTTGCCGCTCCGACGGCGCCAACATCTGACGGCGGCGGCATATTGAACACGCTGTTCAGCTTCCTGTTCGACAAAATCCTTGGTCCCATTCTCAATATTTTCGGCGGCGGCTCGACTTCGACCGGCGCCCCGCCGGTTAAGCTGCCGCCGTCCTCATCGGGGGGCGGGCCGGTCATCGACAGCGGCGTGCTGCGCGGCAAGGTGATCGTTGTCGACCCAGGCCACGGCGGCAGCAATCCGGGCGCGGTTTCAAGCGGCAGCCGCGAAAGCGACAATAACCTGGCCGTCAGCCTCAAGCTGCGCGACAGGCTGCGCCAGGCCGGCGCCAAGGTGGTCATGACCAGGGAATCCGACCGCACAGTAGCGCAGGCCGGCAGCTCGCTCGGCCAGGAACTGCAGGCAAGGGTGGATATCGCCGAACAGAATAACGCCGATATGTTCGTGAGCATCCATTCCAACTCCAACCCCGATCCTTCAATAGCGGGCGCGATGACCTTCTTCCCCAGCGGCAAGTCATCCAAGCTGGCCCTGGAGGTCCAGAGCGGCATTATCCGCGAGACGGCTTCCGTCGACAAAGGGACGCAGCCGGCCACATTCTATGTGCTGCGCAATACGACGATGCCCAGCATTTTGGTGGAGATGGGCTTCGTGACCAACGCCGCCGAGGCGGCGAAGCTCCAGAACGACGCTTACCGCAATCGCATCGCCCAGGGTGTGTTCACGGGGATCGTGAAATACTTCCAGGTCAACTGACGAAAAACGCCGCCGCAAATTGCGGGGGCGTTTTTCTTGGCGCAGACCGGTTTTTATTTATACGACAAAGTTATAATAATTAATGGCCAAAAGCAGGATTTGCGACGCAGCGAGCGAATATAAGGATAGCTTATAGCCAGGATAAAGGAGTATTCTATGTATCAGAAATCGACACTTCCGAACGGTATCAGGGTTGTGACCGAGGCCATTCCGTACGTCAAATCGGTTACGGTGGGCGTTTGGGTCGGGACGGGTTCCCGCAACGAAGAGGATCACAACCACGGTATCAGCCACTTCATCGAGCATCTGATGTTCAAAGGCACCGCCAACCGCTCAGCCAAGGACATCGCCGAAACGGTCGATGCGGTGGGAGGGCAGCTTAACGCGTTTACGGCCAAGGAATACACCTGCTACTATATCAAGGTGCTGGACAACCACCTCGAACTGGCGCTCGACATCCTGAGCGACATGATGCTGTCCTCCCGCTACGCTCCCGAGGATATCACCCGCGAACGGGAGGTCGTACTGGAAGAGGTGAATATGTACGAGGACTCGCCCGACGAGCTTGTGCATGATTTCTATCTTGACAATGTCTGGCCAAACCATCCGCTCGGCCGGAACATCCTTGGCTCCACCGAGGCCATCGGCCGGTTCGACCGCAATCTGGTGTGCGAGTACTACGACAATTTCTACCGGCCCGACAACATCGTCATCGCCGCCGCCGGCAACCTCACCCACGCCAGGGTGGAGGAGCTTATCGGCAGGTTTTTCGGCGGCTTGGCCGGCAGTAAAAAAGCCAAAGCGGCAAAGCCGCCCGTGCTGACGCCGAGCCGCCGCCTGCACGCCCGCGACAGCGAGCAGGTTCACTTCTGCCTCGGCACGGCCAGCGTCGCCCAGGAGTCGCCCGACATCTACGTCGCCCATGTCCTCAACAACATCCTCGGCGGCGGCATTTCGTCGCGCCTCTTTCAGGCTATCCGCGAGGAGCGGGGCCTGGCGTACTCCATTTACTCGTACCTTAGCAATTACAGCGACTGCGGTCTGTTTACCATCTACGCCGGCACCCGACCCGCCAATCTCGACCAGGTTATCGAGCTCATCCTCGAGAATGTCGCGCAGTTGAAAAACGGCGACCTCAGCGTCACGGAGCTGAACAAAACCAAGGAGCAGCTCAAGGGCAACCTGCTGCTCGGATTGGAGAGCTCCAGCAGCCGTATGTCGCGGCTGGGCAAAATGGAGATAACGATGGGCAAGTATACGACCCTTGACGAGGTTGTCGCCAAGATCGAAAAGGTCTCGATGGAAGACCTGCAAAAGATGATGGATACCGTCTTTGTCGCCGACAAGCTCTCCTTTACGGCGCTCGGTCCGGTGAAGGACAATATCCTCCCCAATAGTCTGCGGGGCTGAGGCGGCGCTATGAGGAACCGCGGATTCGAGTTTATCGCCGCTTATAAGGATGCGGGGCTGCCGCTGCCGGAACGCAAGACAGCCGCCAGCGCCGGCTATGACATTACGGCGGCTGCCGACGTTTCGCTGCCTCCGGGCAAAGTCACACTCGTGCCCACCGGGCTCAAAGCATATATGCAGCCGGACGAATATCTCGGCATTCACATCCGCTCCGGCCTGGCGGTAAAACACGCTCTCAGCCTGATCAACGGCCAGGGGATAATCGACGCCGATTATTACGACAACCCCGGCAACGAGGGCCATATCATGATCGCCGTGTTCAACCAAGGCGGCGAAACGGTGGGCATCGCCAGAGGCGAGCGCATCGCCCAGGGCATCTTTTACAAGTACCTGCGCGCCGACGGCGACAGTGCCGCGGCAGGGCGGGAGGGCGGCCTGGGGAGCACCGGAAAATAGGCATCAAACCCAAGAAGCGATTAAGTACCCGCCAGGCTTTCAGCCGGGCGGGTTTTGCTTTGAATGCGAAAAAACAAAGCAAGCGACGGCTTACGCAGCGCTTGCTTTGTTTTTTCGCCAAATGGATGGCGCTAATTCTTTTTGAGGTATTTGTAGACGATGTTGCCCTGGACGAGGTGGGCGCCCTCTGCCCTTGGCGGGAGTGCTTTCAGCAGTTCGGCGGTGATGTCGGCGACGTCGTCGGAGGCTGCGCACAGCTCTTTGGCTTTGGCGTCGAGGATGGTGAGGTATTCTTTCATGGCGATGACGTCGTTCTTGGAGGAGACGGGGCCGTGGCCGGGAATTATAAGGGCGACGTCCATATCGAGGATGTAGTCGAGGGTTTTGAGCCAGCCGTCGATGTCGCCTTCGCCGGCGAAAGCGTGGTAACCGGTGAAGAGGACGTCGCCGGTAAACAGGATCTTTTGGTCGGGCAGGTAGACGAGGATGCTGCCGGGAGAGTGGGAGGGGGCGATATAGATGAGTTCGATGCGCCGACCGCCGAGGTCGATGGTCATGCGGTCGGTGAAGGTGATGGCGGGGGCGGCGATGGTCGTGCCGGCGAAGTCGGCGGCGGTCATGCCGTAAGTCTGGGGTTTGTCGAGGGCTGCGGGGGCCTGGAGGGTAAGTTTGTCTTTTTCGCTGGCGTGGGCGATGATGGTGGCGCCGCGGTCGGCGAACCGGCAGTTGCCGAAGGCGTGGTCGAGGTGCCAGTGGGTGTTGACGGCGTACTTGACCGGCCGGGATGAGATCGCCCTGATGTCTTTGAGAAGCCGGTCGGCCTCTTTGGCGGAAACGAGGGTGTCGACGACGAGGATGCCGTCGCGGCCGACGATGACGCCGGCGTTGGCGCCGAAGCTGTTGGCGGGCGACATGTTTTTGACGTCAGCGTAGGCGTACACGCCGGCGGCGATTTTCGTCAGGCCGGCTTGGGCCGCGACCGGCGAAGGCGCGAGCAGGCAGGCGAATGCCAGGACGAGGATGGCCAGTAGAACGCCTGCTCTGCGGTTGGTGAAAGCCATGGAGAACCCCCCTTATGTGTTTGAACTCAATTATGATATTTTCACGGAAGTTATGGTATATCCTTCCGCAAAATATACATTTGTGGCTATACTGGAATTTATATAAAACAAAACCCTCGGCGCGAATGCCGGGGGTTTTTAAGTTCATCTTGTCCGCATTTTGGCCGCCAGATCCCGCTTGAATTCCTGCCAGGGGAAGATTCTGCCGGGGCAGGTGGTGTCCTTGTAGACGTCGCGGTGGCCGACGATGTTGGCGGCGTTGACGCCGTATTTGCCGGCGAGTTCGGCGGTCAAGCCGATGAGGGCGGCCATTTGGCCGGGGGAGGGGAGGGAGACGTCGAAGTCGCCGACGAGGCTGATGCCGACGCTGTGGCTATTGGCGCCGAGCGCGTGGGCGCCGATGGCGTATTCCGGGCGGCCGTCGGCGACCGTGCCGTCGGGGAGGATGACCTTGTGGTAACCGATGCCGGCCCAGCCGTTGCGTAGATGAAGGTCGTGGATGGAGGCGACGGTCATGTTGGCGATCTTGGTGTGGTGGATGACGATCATGTCGGTTTTGCGGCGGGCTACGAGCCGCTCAGAGAAGTGCAGTCCGGGGCGGAGGAAATTCTCAACCCGGCGCCATGAGCCGTCGCGGTCGGCCCGCGTTCCGTCTTCGTCGGCCATCAGCATCCGCTCCTTTTCCGCGGCGGTTAGTTCGGCGATAGTGTACCCCTTGATGCGGGAGTGGGTATTTAGCCTCGTTGTGTCCGGGCCGCCGGCCGGCAGGAAGGTGACGAGCAGCTCGCCGCCGGGGCGGGGAACGCGAACGGCGAGCCGGTCGCCGGGATAGCCGCGGATGAGGAAGGTCTCGCTGGCGGCGCTAACGGCCATGTTTTGGATGACAGGGAAGGTGCGGCCGAGGTCGCGGAGGGTGATCGGCCCCTCAAGGATGACAGTCGCTTTGCGAACGATGTCCTGATGGTCGTAGGTGAGCCACACCGCCGCCGCCTGGCCGCCGGCTTCGGCAAGGTATCCGTACTCGGCCGCCGGCGCCGTTTCCGTCGGGCGCGCCGCCCATTCGTCGCGCGTCCATATTTTTCCGCCGCCGTCGGCGACGAGGCTGAAGGCGCCATGTTGCGCCTCGGCCGCGTCACGGCTCATGCCGACCGACGCCTCGACCGGCGAGACGGCGAAGAACAGGAGCAGCAGGGCGATTATCATTTTGAGCATAGCGTTTCCTCCATATACGGCTTTCTGCGTCCGACATAAAGAGGAGGCCGCCTGCGCAGCCTCCCGGCTTTATTTGTTCGTTACTTCCTTGAGGATGGCGGCGGCATTGGAATTGAGGTACTCAAGCTCAGCAGGGTTTTTGGTTTTGGGCTTGATGCCGGTGACGGCGCCGTCTTCGCCTTTGGCGAAGTCGAAATATATCAGCGCCTCAGAACCAGCGTCGTCGATGAGCGACAGTTGGCCGCCCCGTTTGGTGGCATAGCCGATTTCATGTTTTACGAACAATTGTCAACACCCCCGCAGTTATTATATTTCGTAATATTCTCATAACCCAGGCCAATTCCTGCCTGGCGGACAGGCGGAGGGGCATAAAAGGTTTTTATCGGTCGGCCGGCGGCTGGCCCCGCAAAGCATATTCAGGGCAGACGGCGCATAACAATATTGGTAAGAGTTGGCAGGAGGGATGGATATGGTCATCGTCCTTTTGCTCGTTTTGCTCGGTCTCATCGTGCTCTCCCTGTGGCTCAGGGTGCGCCTGCGCCGCGATAGCGTGGCCGGGGTTGAGACTAAGTCGACGCCGGTGGCGGCGGCCATTCAGGAGCTTATCGCCACTGCCGGCGGCGTGTATCTCGCCATCGTCGCCCTGACATCCTTTCTGAAGCTCGATATGCCGGATAAGGTGTCGCTGATGGCGGTGGCGGTCGATCCGCTGGCTGTGACGGCTATCGCTCTGGCGATCGTCCAGCCTATATTTTCCCGCCTGTTCCTGAAAATTCTCCATAAGTAGGTGACGACGTGCGGCTCAGCGATTTTACCGGTAAGGAAGTAATCAATCTCGGCGACGGAGCGCGCCTCGGCTTCATTGAGGACTGCGACCTGCTGTTCGACGGCCGCACGGGGCGCGTCAATGCCCTGCTGTTGCCTAAGCGGGGGATACTGACGGCGCTGATGGGCGGCGAACGGACCCATACGGTGCCCTGGCAGACAATCCGCCGCATCGGCGACGAAGTTATCATCGTCGATCTCAACAACGCCTATGAGCGGATGTTTCCCGTCCTCGGCCGCGACGGCGACGATTGAAGCGGTATACCCGGCGATTTGCCGGGTACACTAACATTGAATGTCAAGTACTGTCATTTAATGTTAGGAGGAGTCAGTTGATGCCCAATCAGACCGGCAACCAGACCAACAACCAAAGCCAGGGGCAAGCTACCAGTCAGAACATTTTGAGCGGCTATTCCAGCGGGATGATGACCGGAAGCGGCGCTAGCCAGACCACAGGACAGCAGGCGACCTCCGGTCAGGGAGGCGGCATGGCCAATCAGGCCGTTATCGGCGTGTTCGATTCGAAAAACCAGGCCGAGCAGGCTATCCAGGCGCTGCGCCAGCAGGGCTTCACCAACGAGAACATCAGCATCGTGTCCAAGAAAGGCGGCAAGCAGAAGGGCAGCGAGTACGTCGAAGACGATATCACCGACGGCGCCCTTACCGGCGGCACTCTCGGCGGGATCGGCGGCCTTATCCTCGGCGCCGGCGCTTTAGCCATCCCCGGCGTGGGTCCGATCGTGGCCGCCGGACCGATCGCTGCGGCTCTCGGCGGCGCGGTGGCCGGCGGGGTGGCAGGGGGACTGATCGACTGGGGCATCCCGGCGGAAGTCAGCCGCCGCTACGAGCAGCAGGTCGCCCAGGGTGGCATTCTCGCCGTCATCCACACCGACAGCCAGAAGGTCAATCAGGCCGCCCAGATCCTCCGCCAGAGCGGCGCGAAGGATGTGGAAAGCCACAGCACGAAAAACCAGCAGCAATAGTGAAGCAGTTGCGGCGCGGCTCGACTACAAGCCGCGCCGCTTTGTTACAGAAGGAGCGAAGGCCGTCGAGAAGGCCCGAGATGCAAGGCGCACCGGAAAAGCGTGCTGCGACGCGTACTCGGATGTACGCGAGCAAACGCTTTGAGGAGCAACGCCGCAGATTGGACCTTATCGGCGGCCGGAAACTTTTCTTTTAAAAGCGTTGACATTGCTGGAACCAATATTATACAATGTACGTAAAATAAATAGATTCCTGCGCAGGGAGTTAGAGGCGCGGGCAACAAGAGTACTTTCAGGGTAGAGTGGTGTCGATGATCTGAAAGAAAAGGGTTGTCCGCCGAAGTGGAAAATGCCGCCTCGCATTTCCACTGGGTTTGCATCGAACAGATGCAAAACTGTCGCCAAAGCGAGCTTTGGTGGAGCGCTATCTCTCCTAGGTGATCTGAAAGACAGTGTTGTTTTTCATTTTTCCTATGGATGCTGCCGTACATAACGGTCAGCCGGTGAGAGATAAGCTCGCCGGCTGCTCATATTTTTCGGGAGGTGAGACACAATGATAAGAGTCATGGTATGCGGCGCCTACGGCAAAATGGGCCGGGAAGTGCTCAGAGCCGTACATAAGGACGAACAACTCAGTGTTGTCGGCGCCGTGGACGTCAATTCCGATTTCGCCGATGTGGGCGACCTCATCGGTGTCGGGAAGATAGGGGTGGTAGTAGGCAACGACCTGGCGACGGTTATCAGTGAGACCAAGCCTCAGGTGATGGTGGATTTTACCGCCCCCGAAGCGGTGATGGGCAACATCCGTACCGCAATCGCCAGCGGCGTTTGCCCGGTAGTGGGCACTACCGGCATCTCGGCCGCCGATATCGACGAGGTGCGTGGCCTCTGCAAGAAGCACCGCGGCAACGCCATCGTCGCCCCCAATTTTTCGTTGGGCGCGGTGCTGATGATGCAGCTGGCCGTCAACGTCGCCAAATATTTCCCTTATGTTGAGATTACCGAACTCCATCACGACCAGAAATTGGACGCCCCTTCGGGAACCGCCATCCGCACCGCCGAGCTCATCGCGGCCCAGCGGGGGGCGCTGAAACAGGGCCACCCCAAAGAAGTGGAGAAGCTGACCGGAGCGCGGGGCGCCGAATATGCGGGCATCCGCCTGCACAGCGTCCGCCTGCCCGGCCTGGTCGCCCACCAGGAGGTGTTGTTCGGCGGCCTCGGCCAGACGTTGACCATCCGCCACGATTCGATTTCCCGCGAATCTTTCATGCCCGGCGTGTTGCTGGCCTGCAAAAAGGTGCTGACCGTCGACGGCCTGGTCTACGGGCTCGAAAATATTATGTCATAAGCATTCACGGAGGCAAATATCATGCGCAAATACAACGTAGCCATCCTCGGCGCCACCGGCGCAGTAGGCCAGGAGTTCCTGCAGCTTATCGCCGAGCGCAATTTCCCTTTCGCAGAGCTCAAACTGCTGGCCTCGGAACGGTCGGCGGGGAGAAAGATCGAATTTCTCGGTAAGGAGTATACGGTCGAGGAGGCGACCGCCGATTCTTTCAAAGGGGTGGAGATCGCCCTGTTCGCCGGCGGCTCCGCCAGTAAGACTTTTGCCCCGGCGGCGGTGAAACACGGCGCGGTGGTCATCGACAACTCGAGCGCCTTCCGGATGGACCCTGAGGTGCCGCTGGTCGTGCCTGAGGTCAACCCTGAGGCGATCACGGAGCATAAAGGCATCATCGCCAACCCCAACTGTTCGACGATCATCATGGTCATGGCCCTCAAGCCGATTCACGACGCGGTTAAGATAAAGCGGGTGGTGGTCTCGACTTACCAGGCGGTTTCCGGAGCGGGGAAAGAAGCTATCGACGAGCTTTCCGACCAGGTGAAGGCGGTGGCGGAGAACAAGCCTGTCGAGGCCAAAATCTTGCCGAGCGCCAGCCTGCCGGCCCATTATCAGATCGCCTTCAATCTTCTGCCGCAAGTTGATGTGTTTATGGACGACGGCTACAGCAAAGAGGAGCTGAAGATGGTCCAGGAGACCCAGAAAATCCTCGCCGACCCGTCGCTCGCCGTAACGGCCACGACCGTCCGCGTCCCCGTCTTCCGCAGCCATTCGGAGTCGGTGAATCTCGAACTGTCCGGGCCGCTGTCGGCCGCGGAAGCGAAAAAGCTGCTGGCCGCTTTCCCCGGTGTGGTTGTCGAGGACGATCCGTCCAAGCAGGTTTACCCCATGCCGCTCACCACGTCCGGCCGCGACGAAGTGTTCGTCGGCCGCATCCGCGAGGACAGCACAGTGACCCACGGCCTCAATCTGTGGGTGGTTGGCGACCAGATCCGCAAGGGCGCGGCGCTCAACGCCCTGCAGATAGCCGAGTATATGATCAAACATAATCTAATTTGAGGTGTGAGCATGCGCATCATCATCCAAAAATTCGGCGGCACGTCGGTGGCCTCTCCCGAGGTCCGGGCGATGGTTGTCGGCAAGATCAGCCAGGCCCGCGAGCAAGGGTATACCCCGGTGGTGGTCGTGTCGGCGATGGGCCGGCGGGGCGACTCCTACGCCACCGATACTCTCCTCGACCTTGCCCGTACGGCTTACCGCGGCATCGCCGCCCGCGAGCTCGACCATATGATGTACTGCGGCGAGATAATCTCCGCCGTGGTGATGACCGGGGTGCTGCAGGCCGCCGATCTCGACGCCGTTATGCTTACCGGCGGGCAGGCGGGCATCACTACTGACGACAATTTCAACAACGCCCGCGTAATGAAGGTCGATCCGTCGCGGATCATGAATCTGCTCAAGATGGGCAAGACTCCGGTGGTGTGCGGTTTCCAGGGGATCACGGCCGACGGCGAGTTCACCACTCTCGGCCGCGGCGGCAGCGATACGACCGCCGCCGTCCTCGGCGCCGCGCTCGGAGCCGAGGTTGTCGAGATATTCACCGATGTCGACGGTATCATGACCGCCGACCCCCGCATCGTTCCCACCGCGAAGATCCTCGACATCATCAGCTATAACGAAGTTGCCCAGCTTGCCCACCAGGGCGCGAAGGTAATCCATCCCCGCGCAGTCGAGATCGCCATGCAGAAAAATATCCCGCTGGTCGTCAAATCTACATTTTCGGACGCGCCTGGCACGCTGATAACCAACATTTCCAAGGAAGGCCCGGAGAGGAACGCGGTAACCGACAGGGTCGCGACCGGCGTGACTTTTTTGCCCAACATCGTCCAGCTTCGCGTGGCCCTCGATCAGGACGCCACCCCCACGGAAAGCCACAAGATATTCCGCGCCCTGGCTGACAGCAAGATCAGCGTCGACCTCATCAACGTCCACCCCGGCCAGGTGATGTTCACCGTGGCCGAGGATGTCGCCGACAAGGCGGCCGCCAGGCTGCAGAAACTCGGCTACAACGCCGAGGCCCGCCACGATTGCGCCAAGGTGTCGGTGGTGGGAGGGGGGATCCACGAGGTCCCCGGCGTCATGGCCAATTTCGTCGAGGCTCTGTCGCTGCACAACATCCCCATTCTGCAGACCGTCGATTCCCATACGTCGATTTCCGTCCTGGTCAAGAGAGCCGATGTCGCGCAGGCCGTCAAGGCGCTGCACGAGAAATTCGGCCTGGCGGACTGACGATATACCCAAGTTTCCGCTGAAAGGGAGAGGATAACGTGAAAGCCTTCGGACGTATACTTACCGCGATGGTAACCCCGTTCCACGACGATCTCAGCGTCAATTACCAGGCGGCGGCCAGCCTCGCCAAGCATCTCGTGGCGAACGGCAACGACGGCTTGGTGGTCGCCGGCAGCACCGGCGAAGCGGCCACCCTCGGCAAAGAGGAAAAGCTAAAACTGTTCGCGACTGTGCTCGACGCGGTGGGCGACAAGGCGACCGTCATCGTCGGCACGGGGTCGAACGACACCCGCGCTTCAATCGCCCTTACCCAGGAAGCGGAGAAACTGGGCGTTCACGGCTCGCTGGTCGTCGGTCCCTATTACAATAAACCGCCCCAGGAAGGCTATTATCAGCATTTCAAGGCCATTGCCGACAACACCGGCCTGCCGCTCATCGTTTACAACGTCCCCGGCCGCACCGCCAGCAATATCCTGCCGGCCACGATCGTCCGCCTGGCAGAGATCAAGAATATCGTGGCCGTGAAAGAGTCCAGCGGCAACCTCGACCAGGTATCGGAGATCGTTCGCAGCGTGCCGAAGGACTTCATGGTCTACAGCGGCGACGACAGCCTGACGCTCCCTATACTTTCGGTGGGCGGCGTCGGCGTGGTCAGCGTGGCCGGCCATATTGTCGCCAAACGGATGCAGGACATGATCGCCGCCTTCTTCGCGGGCGACGTGGCCGCCGCCCGCGATATCCACCTGGAGCTGCTGCCGTTCTTCAAGGTTATCTTCATCACGACCAACCCCATCCCGGTGAAAACGGCCGTCAACCTCGCCGGGCTTGGCGCCGGCCCTCTGCGCCAGCCCCTCATCGCGGCGACGGCGGCCGAAACCGAGCAGATCAGGAAGGTTATGCAGGAAATCGGCGCCCTGTAAAGAGAAAAGCCCGCTCTCACAGAGCGGGCTTTTAGTTATCGCCGCCCGCCTTTCTGCGCATAATAGCGTCGTGCTGTAAGATGCTCCTTGCCCTGCGGCTTCAAGTAGGCTATAATATATTAGAAGTGTACGGAGCGGTCGAAGAGTTTCTTTTTTTTGTCAGGAGCGGCTAATCCCATAACACGACTTATTTTGCCGGCCACGGGCCGGCTCGGAGGTGTTTTCTTTATTGTCTAAGGGAAAACTGCAAATTATCCCGCTGGGAGGACTGGGGGAGATCGGCAAGAACATGACCGTGATCCGTTACGGAAACGAGATCATCGTCATTGACTCCGGTTTGGCCTTCCCCGAGGATGACATGCTCGGCATCGATCTTGTCATCCCCGACATTACGTATCTCCTTGAGAACAGGGACATGGTCAAGGCTATTTTCCTGACCCACGGGCACGAGGACCATATCGGCGCCCTGCCGTATGTCCTCAAACAGCTCAACCTGCCGGTATACGGCACCCGCCTCACCCTGGGCATCCTCGAAGGCCGTCTCAAGGAAAACGGCGTGTCCAACAGTTCGCTTGTCCCGGTGAAACCGGGCGATCAGATCCAGGCTGGAGCTTTCAAGGTCGGCTTTATCAAGGTCAGCCACAGCATCCCCGACGCGGTGGCGCTGTCGATCAAGACCCCCGTCGGAACGGTCGTCCATACCGGCGACTTCAAGCTCGACCAGACGCCGGTCGACAACCTCGTGACCGACTTCCACCGCTTTGCGGAGCTTGGCGACCAGGGCGTCCTCGTGATGCTGGCCGACAGCACCAACGCCGAACGGACCGGGTATACGGCCAGCGAACGGGTGGTGGGGGCGACATTCGACGACGCTTTTCGCAAGGCCCGCGACCGTATCATTATCGCTACTTTCTCGTCGAATGTCCATCGCATCCAGCAGGCGATCGACACCGCCTGCAAGTTTAAGCGCAAGGTGGCCATCCTCGGGCGCAGTATGGTCAACGTGGCCAACATCGCCATGGAACTCGGCTATCTGACCGCCCCGGAAGGCGTCATTATCGACGTGGACGAGATGAACAACTACCCGTCCTCGCAGATCGTGATCATGACGACGGGCAGCCAGGGCGAACCGATGTCCGCGCTCACCCGCATGGCCATGTCCGATCATAAGAAGGTCGACATCGTGCCTGGCGACACGATCATCATTTCGGCCACGCCCATCCCCGGCAACGAGAAAATGGTCTCGCGGACGATCGATTTCCTGCTGCGCCAGGGCGCCGACGTCATCTACGAGTCGGCATCCGGCATTCACGTTTCCGGCCACGCCAGCCAAGAAGAACTCAAGCTGATGCACAATCTTGTACGGCCGAAGTTCTTCATCCCCGTCCACGGCGAATTCCGCCACCTGGTCAAGCACGCCAAACTGGCCAACGAGCTGGGCATGCCGCGGGAAAACATCTTTGTCGCCGAAAACGGCCATGTGCTCGAATTTACCGCCGAAAAAGGGGCCATGACCGGCAAGGTAACCGCCGGAAAGGTGCTGGTGGATGGTCTCGGGGTAGGGGACGTGGGCAATATCGTCCTCCGCGACCGGCGGCAGCTCTCCCAGGACGGCATCCTGATCGTGGTTGTCACCATGGACAAGCAGCGCGCCTGCGTGGTGGCCGGACCCGACATCGTCTCCCGCGGCTTCGTGTATGTGCGCGAATCGGAGCAGCTGATGGACGAGGCTCGCGAAAAGGTGAAACAGGCCCTCGAAAAATTCGAGAACAGCAGCGTCACCGAGTGGGCGATCATCAAAACCGGCGTCCGCGACGCCCTCGGCAAGTTCCTCTACGAGCGGACCCGCCGCCGGCCGATGATCCTGCCGATTATTATGGAAGTCTGACAACAGCCGCAAAGCGGCCAACCATAAGGTTGGCCGCTTTTTAGCGTTTGTATCTATTGTATTATTTGTTGCTTGTGCCTCCATACTATTCATGAAAAGGAACGGGAGGGACAACGATGATACAAAGCGACAATCCTGTCGTGCCGCAGCCCGGCACCGAACATCCTCATCCCCAGGGTCCGGCCGATGCGCCGAAGCAGCGACGGGCGAAGAAGAACGCGACGACGGAGAATATCGAGGAGCTTGGCGCCACCGAGGTGCCGACCGCCAAGACCAATATCCATGTGATGACAATTATCGGCCAGATCGAAGGCCATATGGTGCTGCCGCCTCAGAACAAGACGACCAAGTACGAGCATATCATGCCCCAATTGGTCGCCATCGAGCAGAACCCGGAGATCGAGGGACTGCTGCTGTTGCTCAACACCGTCGGCGGCGATGTCGAGGCCGGCCTGGCGATCGCCGAGATGATCGCCAGCATGTCCAAGCCGTCGGTGTCGGTCGTCCTCGGCGGCGGTCACAGCATCGGCGTGCCGATCGCCACCTCGGCCACCTATTCGTTTATCGTGGAAAGCGCCACGATGACCATCCACCCGATCCGCCTGACAGGCCTTGTTATCGGTGCTCAGAGCTCGTTCGACTACCTGGAGAAGATGCAGGATAGGGTGAACAAGTTCGTCACCGTCCATTCCGGCATCTCCGAGAAGAAATGGAAGGAACTGCTGTATAAAACCGGCGAGTTGTCGCGCGATATAGGCACCTCGGTCGTCGGCGGCGACGCCGTGCAGATGGGCCTCATCAACGGCGTAGGCGGCGTATCCCAGGCGTTGGCCAAGCTGCGCGAGCTTATCCGGGCAAGTAAAGAGGCCGGCAGGGGGCTGAGGCAATGAGCGTGCTGTGGACGGTGCTGCCGCTGGAACTTGTGCTCGACGGGTTCGAGAAGGGCTCCGTCTATGAGGAGGCGGAGGTGGCCGGCGCCAGGGTGATGGTGGAAAGGGTGACGCCTTTCGAGAGCCGCATCGTCCGGTTGCTGTCGACCGCCCCGGACGACTACCTGCGCCCCGAATATCAGCCGGGGACGATGCTGACCTACAAGCCGGCCCTTATGGCGCCTGAATGAGGACGAGAAAGCGCTCCCAGTAACAATGGGAGCGCTTTATTTGCGCTGATAATAGAGGATTTCGCCGCCTTGCGGCGAAAATTCACCCTTGAGGTGGTATGTTTTGGCTAAATCCCTGTCCGAACTGACGCCCGAGTTGAAGTGCGAACTGTTCGGCATCGCTCTTGTCACCGCCGCCGTACTGACTCTGGCCAGCCTGGTCGGGCTCAATATCGGCCCGGCGGGCGATTTTGTCGCCAAAATCCTCCGCTACTCCTTCGGGGCCGGCGCGCCCGTTCTGCCGATCATCGTGCTGGCGGTGGGTTCCCGTTACGTGTGGACGCGCAAAGCCGTCCATTATTCGCTGCGCTTCTGGGGCCTGATGCTGGTGTATATCGCCGCCCTGGCCATCTATCATCATTTCAAGATTCCCGTCGACCGCGAGGTGCTTCCCGAGAGCCTTACGCCGGGCGGCGGTCTGATCGGCGGCATGGTGCTGTTCTCGCTCCGCAAACTGTTCGGTGTCTCCGGCGGCCTGATAGTGCTGATCGGCGTCGCTTTGTCCTCGCTGCTGCTGGCGACCGCATGGTCGCTAGGCGGCACGCTGCTCGCCGCCCGCAATAAAGCCGGCAAGGGTCTTGCCACCGCCCGCGACGCGGTTGCGACTACGCTCGAAAAAGCCCGCGACGAAGCGGCCGCGGAACGGGAACGCAGCTTTTACAACCAGGAGCGCGACGTTCCGACGGTATTCGCTCCGCCCACAGCCCTACCTCCGCTTGCCGTAAAACCGGACATCGAACCTGCGCCGCCGCTGCGCCTGGTCGAAAAACCCGCCCCCCAACCGCTGCCGGCGCCGGAGGCGCTTGCCCATTACTCGCTGCCGCCCTTGTCGCTGCTGAGGAAACCGTCAAAAGCGCGATCTCTCAAGACGACCAAGGAGCTGACCGACACCGCCCGGCTGCTGGAAAATACCCTCGAAGATTTCGGCGTGGGAGCGAAAGTGCTCAATGCCTACCAAGGCCCGGCCGTCACCCGCTACGAATTGGAGCCGGCCGCCGGCGTGAAGGTGAGCCGCATCGTCAGTCTGTCTGACGATATCGCCTTAAAGCTCGCCGCTCACGGTGTGCGCATGGAGGCGCCCATCCCCGGCAAGGCCGCCATCGGCATCGAGGTGCCGAACAAGGAGGTTTCACCCGTGTCGCTCCGCGAGGTCGTCGAGAGCGACGACTTCCAGCGCGGCGTCTCCCGTCTCACCGTCGCCCTCGGCAAGGACATCGCCGGCCAGCCGATAGTCGCCGACCTGGCGAAGATGCCTCATCTGCTTGTCGCCGGGGCAACCGGCTCGGGTAAAAGCGTCTGTATCAACACTCTCATCGTAAGCATCCTGTTCAAGGCCCGCCCTGACGAGGTGAAATTCCTGCTCGTCGATCCCAAGATGGTCGAGCTGTCCAATTATAACGGCATTCCTCACCTGCTGACGCCGGTTGTGACCGACTGCAAGAAAGCCGCCGCGGCCCTCAGATGGGCGGTGGGGGAGATGGAGCGGCGCTACGCGCTGTTCGCGGCCGCCGGGGTGCGCGATTTTGCCCGCTACAACGAGTTGCTGCCGGACGAGCGTCTGCCGCTCATCCTCATCATCATCGACGAGCTTGCCGATCTTATGATGGTCGCCCCGGTGGATGTCGAAGACGCCATTTGCCGCCTCGCCCAGATGGCCCGGGCCGCCGGCCTCCATCTCGTGCTCGCCACCCAGCGGCCGTCGGTCGATGTCATCACCGGCACCATCAAGGCCAACATCCCTTCGCGCATCTCGTTCGCCGTTTCCTCCCAGGTCGACTCGCGCACCATCCTCGATATGGCCGGCGCCGAGAAGTTGCTTGGCAAAGGGGACATGCTCTTCTACCCGGCGGGTTCTTCAAAGCCGCTCCGCGTCCAGGGCGCCTTTATCGCCGACAACGAGGTGGAGGAACTGGTAGCCTATCTCAAGGAACAGACCGATCCGGAATACACCGAAGGGGTGACAAATTTCGTCGAGTACGGCGACCGTCAGGGTCGCGAATCGATGGAGGACGAACTGCTTGAGGAAGCGGTGCGCATGGTGCTGGAAACGGGCCAGGCGTCGGTGTCGATGCTGCAGCGCAAGTTCCGCGTCGGCTATACCCGCGCCGCCCGGCTGATCGACATGATGGAAGAGATGAAGATTGTCGGCCCCAATATCGGCAGTAAAGCCCGCGAGATTCTCATGACGACCGACCAGGTAAACAACCGCTATTTCAACAAGGATTAGCGCCGATGCTTGAAAAGCCGTCGTTGCGGGCAGAATAAAATATGATTTTCCTAGATGTGGTGATTGCTTTTTGCACAGAGTAATAGATTTGGCTGACGCCCTTAAACTTGACAACCCGATATTCATCGATATGCGTTCGCCGTCGGAATTCATGAACGGCGCCATTCCCGGCGCGATCAATATTCCCCTGCTCGACGACGCGGAGCGCGGCGAAGTCGGCACGATTTACAAACTGACCGGACCGGAGGAAGCCAAGCAGCAGGGGCTGGCAATCGTGTCCGGCAAGCTGCCCGACTTGGTCGGCAGCATTCGCGCGCATTACAAGAGCGGCCGCGCGGTCGTCGTTTACTGCTGGCGCGGCGGCATGCGCTCGAAATCGGTCGTCGGCATCCTCGAAATCATGGGGATTCCGGCGTACCAACTGCTTGGCGGGTACAAGGCCTACCGCCGTTATGTGCTCGAAGCCCTCGAAGCCTTCGACCTCAAACCGCCCGTGGTCACCTTGTGCGGCTCGACCGGCGTGGGCAAAACGACGCTGCTCTCGCTCCTCAAGGAACAGGGCGCGCCGGTCATCGATCTCGAAAAGCTTGCCAATCACCGCGGCTCGGTGTTCGGCAGCGTGGGACTCGGCAAACCGGCTACCGCCCAGAACTTCGACGCTCTCATCCTCCAGGAACTGATCCGTTTTAACGACGCGCCCTACATACTTGTGGAGTGCGAGAGCAAGCGCATCGGCAATGTCTACACGCCGGAGGCGCTGTTCGCGGCCATGAAGAAGGGGCCGAAGATTCTCGCCTACGCCGATATCGAGACAAGGGTCACGCGTCTTATCGAAGAATACCTCGATGTTTTCAACTCCCGCCGCGACGAAATCCACGCCAGTATCCTGGCGCTGCGCAAACGCCTCGGCTCGGCCAAGACCGACCGGCTGTTGGCCGCATTTGCCGCCGACGAGGTGCGGGACGTCGTCCGCACTCTATTGACCGATTATTACGACCCGCTGTACGGTTACGAAGAGGCCAATTCCGCCGACTACGCCTTTAAGGTCGACGCCGCGGACTTTTCCCGGGCGGCGGCCGGTATAATAGATTATCTCAATACTCTAAGGGGGGATATCCGTTGCCGACAGTAGGCGAGCTCCTGCGGGCCGAGCGGGAAAAGCAAAGTTTGACCGTCAAGGATATCGAGAAGGCTACCAGCATCCGCGCCATCTATATCCAGGCGATCGAGGACGGCAAGTATGACGTGCTGCCGGGGGAAGTGTACCTCAAGGGCTTTATTCGTAATTACGCTTCTTTCCTCGGGCTCAATCCCCAGCAGGCGTTAGAAGTTTACCGCGAAAGCCAGACGCCCCAGCCGCCCCAGGCTCCTCAGACTCCGGCGCCTTCCTCCGCCGCCGCCATGCCGCCAAAGGTGGAGACAAGGCGGGAAGATGAGGGACGGAGTTCGCTCGGACGTTGGGTGATAGTCCTGGTAGTGCTGGTTGTCGTCGCCGGCGCTGCCTGGGCGGCGTTTAACCACCTGAACCAGCCGCCCGCCCCGCAGCCCAAACCTCCGCAAGTGCAGGTTCAGCCTGCGCCTTCACCGGCGCCTGTTCCGGCGCCCCAGACTACGCCGGCGCCCGCCCCGGCCGCGAGGACGATCGTGGTCGTCGCTAAATACAGCGCCGACTGCTGGACCCGGGTGACCGCCGACGGGCGTGAGCTCTACGAGGGCATCCCGCGGGTCGGGGAGACCTTTACCTGGAACGCCAACCAGACGATGACCATCCACCTAGGCAACGCCGCCGGCGTCGATCTCACTTATAACGGCCAGTCCCAGGGCCGCCTCGGCGGGGACGGGGACGTAATAAGCAAGACTTTCACCGTGAATACTACCGGTACGCAGAGATGACGATGAAGGCTGTGGATAACAGCCTTCATTAATTTGAACGACGGAGCATACAATGAACGACGATTTTCTGCCGATATCCAAAGCGGATATGGAAAAACGCGGCTGGGACAGGCTCGATTTTCTGTTCGTCAGCGGCGATGCCTATGTAGACCACCCCAGCTTCGGCCCGGCGATTATCGGCAGGCTGCTGGAGAGGTCGGGCTGGCGCGTGGGCATCATCGCCCAGCCCGACTGGCGGTCGACCGACGCCTTCAAGGTTCTCGGCAAGCCGCGCCTGGCGGTGCTCGTTTCGGCCGGCAACCTCGATTCGATGTTGAATAAGTATACCGCCGCCCGGCGGTTCCGCTCGGACGACGATTATTCGCCCGGCGGCCGGGCCGGCCTCCGCCCGGAGCGGGCCACCCTGGTGTACGCCAGCCGCATCCGCGAGCTGTGGAAGGATGTGCCGCTCGTCATCGGCGGCATCGAGGCCAGCCTCAGGCGGTTTGCACATTACGATTACTGGTCGGACAGCGTGCGCCGCTCCATCCTTGTCGACAGCAAGGCCGATATGTTGGTTTACGGCATGGGGGAGAAGCAGGTCAAGGAGCTCGCCGCCCAGTTGGCCGCAGGCATCCCGGTGGCCGCCATCCGCGATGTGAAGGGCACCTGCTATCGGGCGGCCTCTCTCGACCATCTGTGGAATTATGTGCAAATCCCCGCGTTCGAGGCGGTCAGCGCCAGCAAGCAAGATTTCGCCGCCGCCTTTAAGCTGCAGTACGACGAACAGGATCCCATCCGCGGCAAAACGCTGGTCCAGCCCCACGGCGGCGAGTACGTGGTGCAGAATCCACCGGCCGACCCGCTGACGACCGTCGAGATGGACGAAATCTATGACCTGCCTTATAGGCGGACGTTTCACCCGGTATATGAAGCGGCCGGCGGCGTCCCTGCCATCCAGGAGGTAAAGTTCAGCCTGGTCAGCCACCGGGGCTGTTTCGGCGGCTGCTCGTTCTGCGCCATCGTCTCCCACCAGGGGCGGATAATCCAGACCCGCAGCGCGGAATCGATCCTGCGCGAGGCGGCGCTATTGACCGAGTTGCCTGATTTCAAGGGCTATATTCACGATGTGGGCGGGCCGACCGCCAATTTCCGCTTGCCCGCCTGTCGGTTTCAGGCCGAGCGCGGCGCGTGCAAGGACCGCCGTTGCCTCCATCCCGAGCCGTGCGCCAACCTCGACGCCGGACACGGCGATTATCTGTCTCTCCTCAAGTCGCTCAGACAGCTGCCGAAGGTGAAGAAGGTCTTCATTCGCTCGGGCATCCGCTACGACTATCTGCTGGCTGAAGGCGGCGACGAGTTCCTCCGCGAGCTTTGCCAGCACCATGTCAGCGGCCAGCTGAAGGTCGCCCCCGAGCATATCGCCCCCAAGGTTACCCGCCTGATGGGCAAGCCGGGCAAGGAGGTATACCTACGGTTCGCGGACGCCTTCCGCCGGATGAACGCCACGCTGGGCAAGGAGCAGTATCTCGTGCCTTACCTGATGTCGAGCCATCCCGGCTCCGGCCTGCGGGAGGCGGTCGAATTGGCCGAGTTCCTGCGGGACATGGGCTATCATCCCGAGCAGGTCCAAGATTTCATTCCCACCCCCGGCAGCCTTTCCACTTGTATGTACTACACCGGTCTCCACCCGCTGACCGGGGAGAAGGTGTATGTTGCCAAGGACCCGCGCGAAAAGCGGCTGCAACGGGCCCTCCTGCAGTACCGCGACCCGAAGAACTATCCGCTGGTGCTGGAGGCTCTGACGAAGGCCGGTCGCCAGGACCTTATCGGCTTCGACGACAAGTGTCTTATCAAACCGCCCCGCCAGCCAGGGCGGCCGAAAGGGCCGCCGGCGAAGAAGGCCCGCACCCTGCCGCCCGGCCGCGGCAAGGGTAAACAGGAAACGAAAAGAGCCAGGGTACGCTGACCCTGGCTCTTCGCTTTATTGCGTATGTCTATTTTTTTGCGTCGTCTGCCGCCGGCGGATAAAAGACGGCGCGGCTTTTGGCGGAGAGCAGGCATATGGCCGACAGTCCGTAGAGCACGACGGTGATCATGCCTTCGAGCAGGTTGATGTATAGCATCACAAGCCCGCCCTGGACTACCATGATAATCGAGATGGCGAGCGTAAGGAAACGCGCTTTGCGGTTGACCTTGAGCAGGCCGAACGTCGCAAGGCTATAAAGGATCGCGGCGATCACATGGAAGGGCGCATTGGTCATATTTTGCTGACCGAGTAAGGAGCCCAGAGCGAAAATATTGGCAAAGGCCTGCAGAGCCATGAGTAAGGCGACGGCAATTATCCCCCCAGTCAGTCTGGGGTCGAAAAACCTGAACCAGAAGGGTCGGTACTGCACGGCAACCACTGCCTTTCCTGTTTCTTGTCGCCCCTATTATACATTAATTGTGGCGTGGTTGGGAATAACTTTAACGCGATTACTTGACGGAGATGGGGGAGAACCATGAGTCACAGCCAGCCGTACCTGCAGGCAGCCTTGCTGTGCGAGGGGGTGACGACCGACAGCGAGGGCCACCATGACATCCATAACGAATTCACCCAGTACACGATGGGTTATTCCCAGCCCTTCACCATCCTGACCATCTGGCGGGGCGGCGAGAGCGGCGACACCGGCTGGTACCGGGAGAGAAGCGAAATCGTCGCCCCCGACGGGCGGATAGTGGCGAGCGGCGAGAACGGTCCTTTTACGCTGCCCGACGCCAGCTACCGCCAGGTGAACAGCCTGCTGTTGGAGGATGTCGATTTCACCCACGACGGCGCCTACGAGGTGCGGGTTACGCTTACCGACTCTCGGGAAAATGTAGTGGCTTCCGCATCTTATCCGCTGACGGTGGTATAAATTGCCACCGTTTTCGCCTGCAGCTAGGATTTTTCAGTTGCGCGCCGAATAGATACAGGGTATAGTAATTAAGGCCCGTAACTAATATTTTATGCGCTGGAGGCACGCTTTATGCGGCGTTATTTACCGCTGCTCCTTATATCGTTCCTGCTCGTGGTTGCTGCGGTGGCCGGCACCTTCCTGGCCGGCCAGGCAAGCAGGCAGAGCCCGGATAATGTCAAAACTATCGTCGTTTACGCGAGTATCCCGGTCGATCAGGCGGCCGCCCTCGCCCAGGAGTTCGAAAAAATGGCCGGCGTCCGCGTCAGTATCGTGCCGTTGGCGTCAGCCGACCTGCTTGTCAAGTTAAAGATGGAACAAACCGCCCCGCGGGCCGATGTCGTCCTGGCGGGCATTGCCACGCTGGACGCGGCCAAACGATCAGGTTTCCTGGCTGCTTATGCCTCGGTCCAGACCGACATCATCCCGACCCGCTTCAGCGAGGAAAACGACCTGTGGACCGGGCTGTGGTACGACCCTATCGTCTTCGCCGCTAACCGCGATTTCCTCAAAAAACTGCCCCAGCCGCCGGCAAAATGGGCCGATTTGCCGCAAGCGGCCGGCATCCGCTTTGTTATGACAGATTTTCTCGCCGCCGACGAGGCCGCCAACCTTCTTTATTCGATGGCGGCCGCCAAGGGAGAGGAAGAGACCCTGGCCTATATGGCCAAGCTTCACCCCGCCATCGCCCAGTACGCCAAATTTCTCGCTACCCCGTCGCGCATGACCGGACTCGGCGAGGCCGATATCGCAATAACGGTACAGAGCGAAGCCGTCCGTTATATCAATGACGGGTTCCCGTTGCAGATCATCGTGCCCGCCGACGGCACGGCGATAAGCATCACCGGCGCCGCATTGACGGCTGGCGCCCCCCAGGCGGCCGAAGCCGGCAGGTTTATCGACTGGCTGACGGGCGACGACGCCCAAAAGGCGCTGATGAAGAATAAGGTTTTCGTAATTCCCACGCACCCGGAGAACGCTTTCGCCAAAGATAACAACGCCAGGAAGATCATGCCGTTTCCGGCCAAGGCCGTTCTCTCTCCCGATCAGAAAACCAAACTGCTGGATAAGTGGGTGCAAACGGTGCGCCTCAGCCCACGCTAGCGGAAGGGGGAACATTTCTGAAAGCAGGATTCATCAGCCTCGGTTGCGCGAAGAACCTCGTCGATACCGAGGTTATGCTCGGCCTCCTGGCCGCGCGCCAGATAGAAATAACCGACGATCCGGGCGAAGCCGAGATCATAATCGTCAATACCTGCAGCTTCATCGACGCCGCCAAGGAGGAGTCGGTCGCCACAATCTTGCAGGCGGCCGAATACAAGCGGGACGGCGATTGCCGGGCGCTGATCGTCGCCGGCTGCCTCGGCCAGCGCTACCGTCAGGAGCTTCTGGACGAACTGCCGGAGGTAGACGCCGTTGTCGGCACCGGCGCCTGGCACCGTATCGGCGAGGCGATCGACGCCGCTCTCGCCGGCCGCCGCGTCGTAATCGCCGGCGACAGCGAAACGATCTACGATCATACTATGCCCCGGCTGGTAACCACACCGGCATACAGTAGCTATGTCAAAATCGCCGAGGGCTGCAGCAACTGCTGCTCTTACTGCGTAATCCCCCGGCTGCGCGGCAAGTTCCGCAGCCGTCCGATCGAGTCGGTGGTCGCGGAGGTCGAACGCCTTGTCGCCCAGGGAGCGAAGGAAATCAGCCTCATCGCCCAGGACACGACCAGCTATGGCAGCGATCTGTACGGTCAGCCCCGCCTCGCCGAGCTTCTGCGTGCGCTCGTCAAGGTGGAAGGGCTGGTGTGGCTGCGGCTGCTGTACTGCTACCCGCGTTACTTCAGCGACGAATTGATCGAGCTCATCGCTACCGAACCGAAAATCTGCAAATACGTCGATCTGCCCCTCCAGCACGCCCACGACGATATTCTCGCCGCGATGAACCGCCGCGACAGCCGCGCCGACATCGAGCGGCTGCTGGCGAAGATCCGCGCCGCCATTCCCGGCGTCGCCATCCGCACTTCGTTCATTGTCGGCTTCCCCGGCGAGACCGAGGAACACTTCGCCGCCCTCCGCGACTTCATGACCGCGCAGCGGTTCGACCATGTCGGCGTTTTTACGTACTCGCAGGAGGACGACACCGTCGCCGGCCGGCGCCCCGACCAGGTCGCCGACGAAGTCAAACAGGAACGCTACCACGCGCTCATGGCCATCCAGGCTAAGATTTCCGAAGAGATCGGCTCCGCCCTTGCCGGCCAGGTGCTTGACGTGCTGGTGGAAGGGGTGGAGGAGGACGGGGTGGCCTGCGGCCGGTCTTACCGCGAGGCCCCCGATGTCGACGGGCGCGTCTATGTGGAGAACGCCGCCGCAGGTCCGGGGGAATTCGTAAAGGCCCGTGTTGTCCAGGGCTTCGCTTACGATCTGCTGGCAGAGCGAACCGAAGAAGAATAAATGCCGGATGTCTTTTCGAAATGTTATTGGCCCGTTCATGACCCCCAGATGCTTGGCGGACCGAGGAAGCAAGCGGAGACAGTACTGCACGCAGTACGGCGAAGCGAGCCGAAGACGGACCGGCAACGCATCTGGGGGTTTATCAACGGCCTACATGCACTTTTATTTTCTTGTATTCAGAAAAGGAATCGCGGAAAAAAACCGCGAAGCAATCATACGGGGTGATTATTATGATAGTGGAAATCGTCAGCACGGGAACGGAGCTGCTCCTCGGGCAGATCGTCAATACAAACGCGCCGTATATGGCCAGACGGCTTAACGAGATCGGGTTCGATGTTCTCTTCCAGTCCACGGTCGGCGACAACAGGGTGCGCATGGCCCAGGTGCTGTCGGCTGCGCTTGCCAGAGCGGACGTCGTCATCACCACCGGCGGCCTCGGTCCCACCCAGGGCGACATCACAAAAGAGGTTACCGCCGAACTGCTGGGACGACCCATGTACCTTCACGCTCCCAGCCTCGAGAACATAAAAAGCTTCTTCGCCTCCCGCCGCCTTACCATGACCGACAACAATATCCGTCAGGCCATGATCCCCGAGGGGGCGATCGTCCTCGACAATGCGCGGGGCACCGCTCCCGGCGTGGTGATCGCAACCGACAGGAATACCGTCATCCACCTGCCGGGCCCGCCCCACGAGATGGAGCACATGCTTGAGAATGCCGTAATCCCTTACCTCAGCGAGCGTTTCGGCCTCCAGGGGACCATCCTCTCCAAAGTTCTGCGCACCTTCGGCCTCGGTGAGTCGTCGCTCGAAGAACGCATCAAGGACTATATCAAAAATCAGGGCAACCCGACCATCGCCCTGCTGGCCAGGAACGCCGAAATCCATGTGCGGCTGACGGCCAAAGCCTCGTCGGACGCGGAAGCCAAGGCGCTGATCGCCGACCTTGAGCGGCAGCTGCGCGAGCGCGTCGGCGAATACGTTTTCGGCGAGGACGAAGACACGCTCGAGGCTGTCATTGGCCGCTACCTCACCGCGAAGAACCTGACGCTCTCCTTGGCCGAGTCGTGCACCGGCGGCCTCGTTACCAGCAGGATCACCGATGTGCCCGGCAGCTCCGCATATCTTGCCGGCTCAGTGGTATGCTACAGTAATGACGTCAAAACGGCCGCTGTCGGCGTGCCGGCCGAGACCATCGCCGCCCACGGCGCTGTCAGCGCCGAGACCGCCAAGGCCATGGCCGAGGGCATACGGGCCCGTTTCGGGACCGACCTCGGCGTGGGTATTACCGGCATCGCCGGCCCCGGCGGCGCCGTGCCGGGTAAGCCTGTCGGCCTCGTTTATATCGCCGTAACCGGGCCGGCGGGCACCAGTTGTTTCGAACACACCTTTACCGGCGTCTCCGGCCAGCGCTCATTCATCAAGCACCGCACGGCGCTGGCGGCGCTGAATCATCTGCGTCAGTATATCGTCGGCGCTTTATAACCGGTGCCGGCATCGCCATAATAACCACCATCTACATATTAGGAGGAAAGCATCCTTGAAACACAGTACCGAATCAGGCTTCTTCGGCGGCATCCAGCTAAGCAAAAAAATCCTTGCCGCCATCACCGAGATGGGCTTCGAGGAGCCCTCGCCCATCCAGACCCAGACCATCCCCCTCGTTGCCTCCGGTCGCGACGTCCTCGGCCAGGCCCAGACCGGCACCGGCAAAACGGCTGCCTTCGGCATCCCGATCATGGAAAAACTCAACCCCGACAGCCGTCAGGTGCAGGCGCTCGTCCTCACCCCGACCCGCGAACTGGCCAACCAGGTCGCCGAGGAACTGGCCAAAATCGGCAAGTTTCGCCGCATCAAGGCCCTGCCGGTGTATGGCGGCCAGCCGATCGACAGACAGATCAGGGCTCTCAAGTTCGGTGTCCAGGTGGTCATCGGCACCCCGGGTCGCCTGCTCGACCATATCCGCCGCGGCACAATCAAACTGGGCCATGTGCAGACACTGGTGCTCGACGAAGCCGACGAAATGCTCGATATGGGCTTTATCGACGATATCGAGGACATACTGAAGGCTGTTCCCGGTGAACGCCAGACGCTCCTGTTCTCGGCCACCATGCCGCTGCCGATCAAAGCCCTCGCCAACCGCTACATGCGCTCCCCTGTGGAGGTGTCGGTAAGCCGCGAGAATATCACCGTTCCCCTCATCGACCAGTTTTACTACGAAACGCGCGACCGCCTCGACGGCTTGTGCCGTGTGCTGGAGACGGAGACGAGCGCCCGGGCGATCGTCTTTTGCCGCACTAAGAAAGGCGTCGATGAGCTGTCGTCCTCCCTGCAGGCAAGGGGCTTCATGGCCGACGGCCTCCACGGCGACCTGACCCAGTCGCAGCGTGACCGGGTAATGAAGAAATTCCGCGACAACCAGTTGGAGATCCTCGTCGCCACAGATGTCGCGGCCCGTGGCCTCGATATCGAACATGTCTCCCATGTCATCAACTACGACATCCCCCAGGACCCCGAATCCTACGTCCACCGCATCGGCCGCACGGGTCGGGCGGGACGGAAGGGGGTCGCGATCACATTCATCGAGCCGCGGGAATTCCGCCAGCTCAAAGAGATCGAAAAACTCACCAAAACTCGCATAATCCGCAATCAGCTGCCTTCCTCGGCCGATATCCTCGACCGGCAGCGGGAAGCGCTTAAAGGCCGTCTCGTCTATGTTATTGAACAGGGCAACTACACCGCTTACCACGATGTGGTCGCCGACCTGGCCGCCGACTACGACGGCCTCGATATCGCCGCCGCCGCTCTCAAACTGCTGCTCGAAGGCTTCCGGGAAAAGAACGACGAACGGCCGTCCTTCGCCGACACCGGCGGGAAAAAGGGCATGGTCCGCCTGTTCGTCAACATCGGTCGCGCCCAGAAGATCCGCCCCGAGGATATCGTCCGCACCTTCGCCGAAGAGGCCGACCTCACCGGTAACGTTATCGGCGCCATCGACATCTACGACAAGTTCACCTTCGTGGAGGTGCCGGCGGATATGGCCGAACGCGTCGTGGCCGCTATGCACAAGAATACCATCAAGGGCTACAAGATAAACGTCGAACCCGCGAAAGCAAGATAAAAAAACGGAGGGCTTCTGCCCTCCGTTTTTGGCGATTTTACAGTTCCTTTTTGTCGAGACCGTACTTTTTCGTGAACCGTTCCAGCCGGCCGGTCGTATCCACTATCTTCTGCACCCCGGTGAAGAAGGGGTGGCATTTCGAGCAAACGTCAACCTTAAGGGCCTTCTTCGTCGAGCCGGAAACGAAGCTGCTGCCGCAGGCACAGGTGATCGTTGCCTGGTGGAACTGTGGGTGGATTTTTTCCTTCAACGCCAAATCCTCCTTGAGAATAATTTCATAAGCACAAATATTCGCCTAATTCTAAATAGTTCCTGCCGCAGATGGAGATTTTCCCCATATTATCTTGGCTATTATCTTCGTACGCGCCAGACGACAAATATTTTCATTGTTGACAGACCGAACAGGCGTTTGGTAAAATAAGTCTAGAAATTGTATGGGAGGACAAGCATGTGGATAAAGTGAAAGCTCTTGAGCATACACTCCGCCAGATCGAAAAGGATCATGGCAAGGGATCGATCATGAGAATGGGCGAGATAGACGCCCGGATGGGCGTGGAAGTCATCCCCAGCGGCGCTCTGTCGCTGGATGTCGCTCTCGGCGTTGGCGGCATCCCACGCGGCCGGGTGGTGGAAATCTACGGACCCGAGTCGTCCGGCAAGACGACCGTCGCCCTTCACATCATAGCCGAGGCCCAGAAGGCTGGCGGCATCGCCGCTTTCATCGACGCCGAACACGCTCTTGATCCCGTTTACGCCCGCAAACTGGGCGTCGATATCGACAATCTCCTTATCTCCCAGCCCGACTACGGCGAGCAGGCCCTCGAGATCGCCGACGCGCTGGTGCGGAGCGGCGCGATCGATGTTATCGTCATCGACTCGGTCGCTGCCCTGGTGCCGAAAGCGGAGATAGAAGGGGAGATGGGCGATTCCCATGTCGGCCTCCACGCGCGCCTCATGTCCCAGGCGCTGCGCAAGCTGACAGGCATCATCTCCAAATCCCGCACATCTGCGATCTTCATCAACCAGATCCGCGAGAAGGTCGGCGTAATGTTCGGCAATCCCGAAACGACGACCGGCGGCCGGGCTCTGAAGTTCTATTCCTCGCTCCGCCTCGAGGTCCGCAAATCGGAGACCATCAAGCAGGGCAACGACATCGTCGGCACCCGCACCCGGGTCAAGGTCGTCAAGAACAAGGTCGCGCCGCCCTTCAAGCAGGCCGACTTCGACATCATGTACGGCGAAGGCATCTCCCGTACCGGCTGCATCGTCGACATGGGCACCGGGCTCGAAATAATAACCAAGAGCGGCGCGTGGTATTCCTACGGCGAGCACCGCCTCGGCCAGGGCCGAGAGAACGTTAAGGATTTCTTCCGCGACAACCCGCCGATCGCCGACGAGATAGAGGCCAAGATCCGTGAATCGCTGCTGGCCGGCGCCGTCAAGGGTTCCATCGCCGCCGCTGCCGACGCCGACGATGGCCTCGAATAAAGCCTGCCTCCCGGCGGCGGTCAAGCTGCTCGCCGCCCGCGACCACAGCGAACAGGAGCTACGGCGGAAGCTGCTTCGCCGCTACGACCCGGAGGAAACCGACGCTGCCATAGCCACCCTCAAAACGCACGGTTATCTGAACGACGCAGCCCTGGCCGGGCGACTGACCGCCAGGTGCATCGACGACGGACAGCACGGTCGCCTCGGTATCCGCCGACGCCTCATGGAACGGGGGCTGCCGAAAGCGCTGGTCGATACCGCTCTGGCCGGCTACGACCCGGCCGCGGATTACGACCGGGCGGCCTCATTGGCCGCGCGAAAGTTCCCGGAGAAAGAAGCGGCCGACGCCCCCAAGGTCGGCCGCTTCCTTGCCGCCCGCGGTTTCGACGGCGAAACCGTGCTGGCGGTTCTTCGGCGTTTTTACGGTTACGACTGACCATTAAGCCCGCGATTTTGTCGATAAGTTTTCCCAAAGTAAGATATTTTGTCAACTTGACACTTGTTTGAAAAACATTTACAATTAGATTGGCCAAACGTGTACGATAGCTGAATTACAGGGATAGCCATCGGTGAACATGTCTAAAAGCCGAGTTGATACTCGGCTTTACCCGTATCCGAACATAAAAGGAGGTGGAAACTATCAATTTTGAACTGATTATAGCTGCGGTCGTTGCCGGACTGATCGGTGCCGGCATCGGTTACTACATCAGGCGTAATATCGCCGAGTCCAAGGTCGCCCTTGCTGAAGACGCCGCCAAAAGGATTTTGGAGGATGCGCAAAAGTCCAGCGAGTCCAAGAAAAAGGAAGCGCTGGTTGAAGCGAAGGAAGAGATCCATCGACTGAGAGCCGAGGCTGACCGCGAAATCAAGGAACGCCGCACTGAGCTCCAGAGGCAGGAACGCCGGCTGGTGCAAAAAGAAGAAAATCTCGACCGCAAGATCGATTCGCTGGAGAAAAAGGAAGAGTCCCTCAGCCGCAAAGAGGCTGATCTGGAAAAGAGCCAGGAAAAAATCCACGAGCTTTACGCCAAACAACTGGCTGAGCTGGAACGACTGTCAGGCCTGACTTCGGATGAAGCCCGCAGCCTCCTACTCGCTAACGTCCAGGAAGAGATCAAGCACGAGACGGCGATGCTCATCAAGGAGCTTGAGCAGCAAGCCAAGGACGAAGCCGATAAGAAGGCCCGGGAGATTATATCCCTCGCCATCCAGCGTTGCGCCGCCGACCATGTCGCGGAAACCACGGTATCGGTTGTAGCCCTGCCCAACGACGAAATGAAGGGCCGCATCATCGGCCGCGAAGGCCGCAACATCCGTACCCTGGAAACACTAACCGGCATCGACCTCATCATCGATGATACCCCTGAGGCGGTTATCCTGTCCGGATTCGATCCCGTCCGGAGGGAAGTGGCCAGAATCGCCCTCGAGAAACTCATCGTCGACGGCCGTATCCATCCTGCGCGCATCGAAGAAATGGTTGAAAAGGCTCAAAAGGAAGTCGAGCAGAAGATCAAGGAAGCCGGCGAACAAGCTACTTTCGAAACCGGTGTCCACGGACTGCATCCCGAGATCATCAGGCTGCTGGGCCGCCTCAAATACCGCACCAGCTACGGACAGAACGTCCTGAAGCATTCTATCGAAGTCGCCCATCTGGCAGGCGTCATGGCCGCCGAACTGGGTGTAGACGTTATGCTCGCCAAGCGTGCCGGTCTCCTGCACGACATCGGCAAAGCGGTCGACCACGAGGTGGAAGGCCCGCACGTCACTATTGGCGCCGATCTTGCCAAGAAGTATCGCGAGTCCGCCGAAGTCATCAACGCCATCGGCGCTCATCACGGCGACGAGGAGCCGAAGACCGTCCAAGCGGTGCTTGTCGCCGCCGCCGACGCCGTATCGGCAGCCCGGCCGGGAGCCCGCCGCGAGACGTTGGAAAGCTACCTCAAGCGCCTAACGCGCCTGGAGGAAATCGCCGATTCTTTCGACGGCGTCGATAAGTCGTTCGCCATTCAGGCCGGACGCGAAGTCCGCATCATCGTGAAGCCCGAGAAGATCGACGACCTGACCGCAATCCGCCTGGTTCGCGATATCGTGAAAAAGATCGAGAGCGAGCTGGAATACCCGGGTCAGATCAAAGTAACGGTGATCCGCGAGACCCGCGCGGTGGATTACGCAAAATAACTCTGGAATAAAACGTTAAAACGGCCTGTCACCAGGCCGTTTTTAATTTCTGCCAGCAGGCGCGCCGGCAGGAATTGACCGCCCGCGGCGAGAATACCATATGCAAGCTGCTTTCATATTACTTTTTGTACGGACGGTGAGAGAAGTTGCCGAAGCTGCAGCAGGACTCAGAATACATCTCCCACGGAGCCAATCTGCTTATATCGATCTTGGTCCGCTATCCGGAAATCGGTAAAGTCAATTACGACGCCGAAGCCGGCACCATCAACCTGACGTTCATGTTTTCCGGCAATCCGGCCGCCGCAGAGCTTGCGGCCATTACAAACCGTCTCCTTGCCAGTATTGATGCCTACCACACCCTTGAGGGCATCAGGGGCGGCAGCGCCGACATTCGTTACAGCACTTGCGATTCGGTGGCCATGCTGACCCTCCGCCGCGATGTGGATACCCTTTCAAGAGGCGAGATGGCCCTGGTGATCGCGCTGCTACGGGAAACGCTGCAGGATCGTCTGGTGGCTGACGAAAACGACGCCATCCTCGAGGAAGACCTCCTCGTCCAGGACGAAGTCATCGGCACGATGCTCGAGAGCATGAAGAAGGACCACAGCGGCAATGCCCTTATCGGCATCCGCGAAGACGGCCGGGTTCTTGTTTTCAACAAATAACGATGCTTTTTACCTCAAAATTTTGCTAAATGTTGCAATTATTTGAATTTTTCCCATGAAAAAAAAGGAATTTCCTTGCTTGTACCGAATACCTCAACGACAAGGACTTGTAGCGTTTTCGCTATATTTGAAGGAGGGTACTTACAAGCATGGAAGTTCTTAAGGTGTCAGCAAAGTCCAACCCCAACTCGGTGGCCGGAGCATTGGCGGGCGTGCTTAGGGAACGCGGCGGAGCGGAAATGCAAGCCATCGGCGCCGGGGCCCTCAACCAGGCTGTCAAGGCGGTAGCGATCGCCCGAGGCTTCGTAGCTCCCCATGGGGTCGATCTTATATGTATCCCTGCGTTCACCGATATCATGATCGACGGAGAAGAGCGGACCGCCATCAAGCTGATCGTCGAACCCCGCTAAACCGTATCTGAAAACCTGTTCCTGAGGGAACAGGTTTTTTGTTGCCCGCCGCCGAAGGAAGGCATAATATAGTGTATGGATATCGAGACAAGGAGTGAGATCATGCAAGTCGAAGTCATAACCGGGTCGGTCACGGAAATCATCTGTGACGCCCTGATTGTCAATGTTTTCGAAGGAGTAAGCCTGCCCGGCGGCGCCACCGGGGCGGTGGATACGGCCCTCGACGGACAGATAGCCGGCCTTATCCGCAGCAAACAGGGCGCCGGCAAATACGGCGCCACCTCAATCCTCCACATTTGCACGGGCGTGGGCGCCAGGCAGGTTATTCTCCTCGGCCTCGGCAAACAGGAGGAGTTCACCCTCGACCGCCTGCGCGGCGTCGCCGGAACAGCCATCAGAGCCGCTCAGAAGCTCGACGCCCGTTCCGTCGCCACCGTAATCCACGGGGCCGGCCAGGCCGGTTTCGACCCGCAGGCGGCCTCTCAGGCGCTCGTAGAGGGAACGCTGCTCGGCAACTATCGGTTTCGCCATTATAAAACCGAAAAAGACGATGTTGTTCTCCCTGAGAATCTTTATATCATCGATAATGACGCCCAAAAAATCGCGGCGATAACCGTCGGCGCCCGCCGCGGACGGACGATCGCCGCCGCCGCCAATCTTGCCCGCGACCTTGTCAATCATCCCGCAAACCATATGACGCCGACAAAGATGGCGGCCCAGGCTGCGGAAATCGCTGCCAAACTCGGCCTGGAAATGCAGGTGCTGGACGAAGGGGAGATCGCAGCCCTGGGGATGAGCGCCTTCCTGGCCGTCTCCCAAGGCAGCCATGAGCCGCCGCGGCTGATCGTCATGAAATACACCGGCAATCCCGGCAGTAAGAATCTCCTCGCTCTTGTCGGCAAAGGGGTAACCTTCGACAGCGGCGGTATATCGCTCAAGCCGAGCGAAGGGATGCACGAAATGAAGGACGACATGGCCGGCGCCGCGGCCGTCCTCGGCGCCCTGCAGGCCATTGCCGAACTCAGACCGTCGGTAAACATCCTCGCTGTTGTCCCCTGCACCGAGAACCTGCCCTCAGGGTATGCGTTCCGCCCCGGCGACGTGATCGGCTCGCTCGGCGGTAAAACTATCGAGATTATCAGCACCGACGCCGAGGGTCGCCTGATCCTCGCCGACGCCATCGCCTACGCCCTGCGTCTTGGCGCGACCCACATCGTCGACCTCGCCACCTTGACCGGTGCCTGTGTCGTCGCTCTCGGCAGCGTCACATCCGGCGTGATGGCCAACGACAGCGCCCTGTGCCGCCAGGTGCTTGACGCAGCTGGGGCGGTGGGAGAGAAGATGTGGGAATTGCCGCTTCACGAGGAATATAAGGAACAGATCAAGAGCGACATCGCCGACCTGAAAAACTCCGGCGGCCGTCAAGCCGGCGCCATTACCGCCGGGCTGTTCATCGCCAGCTTCACCGACGGCAAACCGTGGGTGCATATCGACATCGCCGGCACGGTATCCAGCGACAAGGACAGTGGCTACAACGTCAAAGGCGCCACCGGGGTCGGGGTGCGGACGCTCGTCCGCCTGGCGGAGAACCTCGACGCATGGTAGCCGATCTGCATGTTCACACCACCGCCTCCGACGGACGCTACACGCCGGAGGAAGTCTGGGAGCAGGCGATCCAGAGCGGCCTGAGTCACGTGGCGATCACCGATCACGACACCATCGACGGTTTTCTGGCGCTGACAGCCAAAGCTGCCGGCGGCCCCGAGCTCATTCCCGGCATCGAATTTTCTACCGACCTGCCGGACTGTGAAGTCCACATTCTCGGCTATCTTTTCGACCCGACCGACCCCGAACTAAACCGCCAGATAAAACTTATTGCCGCCGACCGCCTCAGCCGCGCCGAGCGGATGGTCGCCAAGCTCGCTGCCCTCGGCTACCCGGTCGACTATAACCGCGTGCTGGCCATCGCCGGCGACACTTCGTCCGTCGGACGCCCCCACGTCGCCGCAGCCCTGGTCGAACGCGGCTATTTTCCCGATATCGGCACCGTGTTCGATGTTCTCCTCGAACACGGCAAGCCGGGTTACGTGCCCCACTACAAGCTGACCCCGGCCGACACCGTCGCCCTGATCAAGAACGCCGGCGGCCTCGCCGTGTTGGCCCACCCCGGCCTGGTGGGCGACGACGCTGTCGTGTGCGCCATGCTGGACCTCGGCATTGACGGCATCGAAGTTTATCATCCCAGCCACGACGGGGCAGCCACCGCCAAATACCTGGCGATGACCACCGAATATGGACTGGCGGTAACGGGCGGCTCGGATTTCCATGGCATACCTGGCCGCTACCCGGAAACCCTCGGGAAATTCACCGTTCCCGCCGACCTTGCCCTGCGCCTCCTCGGACGGCCTGTCCAGGCATGAAACAGGCTGTGACCGCATATAATGCCTGTAGAGCACGCTCACAGGGGGAGGCTTTATGGGCGAGGAAACCGCCGTCGTCGAAGAACTCCGGGCCCGCGTCCGGGAGCTTGAAGACAAGGTCGAGGCATTGCGCATCAGCCGTCGGGTGCTGATGAATCTCCTCGACACCCTGGAGAAGGAGAAACGCGACCAACTCGACAAGCTGTCCAATCAGAACGAGAAGCTGCAGCAGAACAACTGCCGCTACGCCCGGGCCATCATGCTCCGCAACATCCGCATCACAGAACTTGAGGAACAGCTCCGCCTGCTGCTCGCCGGCAAGAATCGGACAGGAAATACTTTTACTTGACAACACCTGCAAAGGTGTTTATTTTTATTTATGAGCAGGCAAATTAATGTTGCCAGCGATAAGGAGGCCGTCATATGGAGGTCATCGCGTTAGTAGGTCCGAGCGGGACCGGAAAAAGCCATCGCGCGCTGATTGTCGCCCACGACCATAACGTTGACGGCATCATCGACGACGGGCTACTCATCAAGGACAGCAAAATCATCGCCGGCCACTCGGCCAAAAAGGAGCCGAGCAAGATCCGCGCCGTCAAGCGGGCCATCTTCATGGAACCCGACCACGCCGAGGAGGTGCGCATGGGGATTGAGTCCATCCATCCCGAGCGTCTGCTCATCCTTGGCACCTCCCGCAACATGGTCAACAAAATCGTCGATATCCTTCAGCTGCCGCCGGTCAGCAAGGTCATCAACATCGAAGACATCGCCAGCAAGCACGAGATCGCCAAAGCGCGGGAAAGCAGGTCGAAAGAGGGCCGTCACATAATCCCCGTGCCGACCATCGAGCTCAAACCTTATTTTTCGGGCTATTTAATCGACCCGCTGGAGATATTTTTCAAAAAGTCGCAGTCAACGGCCAAACGGCGCAAGCTTGGCGAAAAATCGATTGTCCGCCCGACCTTCAGCTATTATGGCAAGTTGTTCATTGCCGACGCGGCCATCGCCGCCATCGTCGACAACGTAGCAACCAGCGATATGTCGATCACCCGCACCGGCCAGGTCACCATCAAAAATTCCCACGACCGCGAAAAAGGGATTTCCATATCCTTGGACGTAACTATAAAGTATGGTTTGCCGCTGAGGGACATTCTCGTGAACGCCCAGCAACGCATCAAAAACATGGTTGAATACATGACCGGCATGATGGTCAAAGATGTCAACATCGAAGTCCGTCGCTTAAGTATTGATTAATAATAAAAGGGGGGAGTGTCTTGCCGAAAGCTATAGGGCGGCGGGTGCTGTTCTCGGGCTATGCAAAATTGCCCACCGGCATAACCGCCACCGAACTCTACCGGGTTATCGGCCTGGTTATCCTCGTAGACATGGATACCGAGACCATTCTCGAAGCCGACTGCACCCTGGCAACCCAGGTCGCCCGTAAACATGTGGCCGAGACGCTCATCGGCCAGTCGCTCAAGAATGGCCCCGAGCCCCTCGTCCGCCTCGTCGACCAGGTCTATCAGGGCAGCGCGAAAAAAGCCATCATCACCGCCCTGCGCATCAGCTTCGATAAGTATAGGAGCTTTAAGGAGGGGGCCTTGCCCGCCATGCTCGACTAGGCTTCGGCCGTTGATAACCCACCATCTGCGGCGTTGCCGCTGCGGGCGCTTGCTAGCGTACGTCCGAGTACGCGCGATGCTGTTAAACCGTGCCTGTGCAAACCATGTAGGCATACTTGGTCGCGGAGGAAACGGTGCAGCGCGTCCTCGCGTCGCCTTGCATCTGACGGGTTCTGAACGGCCTTATGTGTTTATGTAAGGACTTTTTTGTACGGCCCTTTGGCCGAATTCACGCAAGGGAGTCTTCCCTGATGAATCCTTCCCTCAAACTGGTCGGCGTGGGGTTGGCCGTCGGCAGCCTGAGCGGCCTCCTCGGCATCGGGGGCGGCGTGTTCATGGTACCGATCATGGTCACATACTTTGCCGTCACCCAGCATATCGCCCAGGCGACCTCGCTGGCGGTGGTCGTGCCTACCGGCATGGTCGGCGCCCTCATCTACGGCTGGCACGGCAACGTCGACCTCGGCATCACCCTCAACCTCGTCGTCGGCAGCATGCTCGGCGCGAACGTCGGCGCCCGGCTGGCGAAAAAACTGCCCGCAGCCCAGCTCAAGCGGCTGTTCGGAATTATGCTCATCCTGGCGGGCGCAAGGATGGTGCTGTCATGATGACGCTCCTCCTCACCCTCGCCATCGGCCTGGTTGGCGGAGTGCTGAGCGGACTCCTCGGCATCGGCGGCGGTGTCGTCCTGATACCGATGATGGTCTTCATTCTTGGCATCGCCCAACATACCGCCCAAGGTATCTCGATGCTTGTCATCATCCCCACAGCGCTCGTGGCTCTCTGGCACTTCCACAAGGATAAGATGGTCGACTACCGCATGGCCGGTCTGCTCGCGCTCGGCGCGGTCAGCGGCGCGCTCATCACCGCCAACTTCGTTCAGTACATCCCCGGCAACGACCTGAAAAAGCTGTTCGGTGTATTCATCATCTATACCGGCATTCGCATGGTAATGGCCAAACCAAAAAAATAATATAAAATCCATCCGACACGGATGGATTTTATATTTATTCCGACGACAAAATCCGCGGGGAAACGTATTGCCACGTCCTGACAATTCATGTTATCATAGTAATAACAAATTTAGATGTTATTACTAACATAATTACACGTTCGGAGTGATTTATTACTATGTATATCACATGGCGTAAACTAAGCAACCGATATTATGCATACTTGGTGGCTTCCTACTGGGACAAAGAGAAGAAGTCGCCTCGTACCACGGCCCTATATCTGGGCAGCAGCCTGCCGACTGCCCAGAAAAACCTGGAGAAGCATCTCTTCAACCTGCCACCCACCCAGCTTACAAGCCGGGCTAAGATCGACCTGCTCGCCAAGCTGGGGGAGAAAGCCCCGGACGAGGTTGTCAATATGCCGTCCCGCGACCGGGCCAAAGAATCGGTCCTGCGCCAGCTCACAAAACTAAAGGAGCGCCACGCCGCACGCTCCGACATCGCCTTCGTGCTCGACAGGGCCATCGAACGCCTGTCGTGACCGACGGCCGCCGGCAGAAAGCCGCTCGCCGTACTCAGCCCCGGGGAATTCCCCGGGGCTTTTTCGTCCTCCGCCAGGCCGCTAGCCTTAAAGTCGCGCAATAACCGATTTACATATTATATAGTGCAGCCAATGCGTATAGTCGATTTTGCGCATATGATAAGGGGGAGGGATAACTGTGAGCAGGCCGGCTACCTCGGGCCGACGGTCAGCTACGACGCCGACCGGCGAAACAAGCTTAAGGTCGGGCTGAGACTGACCATCCCGCTCGATTGACCGCGCCATCGAGTTGGACGCGGCGATAACCCCTGGGTTAAACCGGGGTTTCCTTGTTTTCCCGCCCTTATATAGGATATAATAGCCCCAGGAGTGATGACAGGTTGAACGACGACAATAAACAAAAAAGATATCACACGATTACATACGGCTGTCAGATGAACGAAAACGACACCGAGCGCCTGGCCGGGCAGCTTAAAGCGCTCGGTTACGAGGAGACTGACCGGCCGGCCGCCGCCGACGTCATCCTGGTAAACACCTGCTGTGTCCGCGAGAGCGCCGAGAAGAAGATCCACGGCAAGATCGGCGAGCTGAAACGCCTCAAGGCCGCCAACCCAAACCTCATCATCGGCGTGGCCGGCTGCATGGCCCAGAAGGACCGGGACAAGCTGTTCAAACGCGCCCCCCATATCGACCTCGTCCTCGGCACCCATAATCTCCACCAGTTGGGCGATATTATGGCCGAGATCGGCCATTCCCGCGGCCGGGTGCTGGCGGTTTGGGACCAGGCCGAGCGCCAGGCCCCCGGAGTGCCCACAATCCGCAAAAACAAGATTGCCGCCTGGCTGCCGATAATGTACGGCTGCAACAACTTCTGCACTTACTGCATCGTGCCCTACGTCCGCGGCCGCGAGCGCAGCCGCCCCTTGGACGAGGTGGTGGCGGAGGCGGCCGACCTTGCCGCCCAGGGGTTCCGCGAGATCACCCTTCTCGGCCAGAACGTCAATTCCTACGGCAAAGATGAAGCCGGCCACGCCGATTTCGCCGACCTGCTGGCCGCCATCGACGACGTGGAGGGCATCGCCCGCATCCGCTACATGACCTCGCACCCCCGCGACATGAATGCCAAGGTGATCGACACTATCAGGCGGAGCCGCCATATCTGCGAGCATTTCCACCTGCCCATCCAGGCCGGCAGCGATGCCGTGCTGAAGGCCATGAACCGCGGCTACACCGCCGCCGGCTACCGGCGCCTGATCGCCGACATCCGCGCAGCCGTCCCCGGCGCCAGCCTTTCCACCGACGTCATCGTCGGCTTTCCCGGCGAGACGGACGAGATGTTCGCCGACACGCTCGCTCTCGCGGAAGAGATCCGCTTCGACGCCGCATATACCTTCCTCTATTCCCAGCGCTCCGGCACGCCGGCCGCCGACCTGCCGGGCCAGATTCCCCTTGCAGTCAAAAAAGAGCGTCTGCAGCGCCTCATGGCGCTCCAGAACGATGTCAGCCTGGCGATCAACCGCGCGCTCGTCGGCACGGAAACCGAGGTACTGGTGGAAGGGGAAAGCAAAAACGACGCGAATAAAATGATGGGACGAACCCGCACCAACAAGATCGTCATTTGGGACAGTACCGGCCGCGAACAGACCGGCGACCTGGTGACAGTGACCGTCGACACCGCGCAAACGTGGGTCCTGAAGGGGACTCTTACAGCCGTGAAATAGGGAAGAGGAGGCCCACATGTCAGTCAGCTACACGCCGATGATGGAACAGTACCGCGACATCAAGCGCCGCCACCCGGACAGCATTCTCTTTTTCCGTCTCGGCGACTTCTACGAGATGTTTTTCGACGACGCCGAACTGGCGTCGCGCGAGCTTGAGATCACCCTCACCGGCCGGAACGCCGGCGCCGCCGAGCGCGTGCCGATGTGCGGCGTTCCCTACCACGCAGCCGATAACTATATTGCCCGGCTCATCAATAAAGGCTACCGCGTGGCCATCTGCGAACAGGTCGAAGACCCCGGCGCCGCCAAAGGCATCGTCCGCCGCGAGGTTATCAAGATCATAACCCCCGGAACTGTTCTGTCCGACGCCCTGCTGGCCGACAAAGGCAACAACTATCTTGTCCTCCTCCACGAAGAGGACGACGCCATTTTCCTTTCCGCCGCCGACGTCTCGACCGCCGAATGCGTCTGGGCCGAATTCGCCGGCCCCCATCGGCTCGGCAATCTTTGCGACCAGCTTTTCCGACTCGCCCCGGCGGAGATCGTGCTCGGCGGCAAAATCGGCGCCTTACCCGATATTCAGGCGTTCACCGCCAACCGTCTGCCGCGCTGCACTTACACCAGCCTGGTGGTCGACGACTACGCCGCCATATCCGTCCTGCCGGAACGCCATTTCGGCGCCGACGAACTGCCGGCCGCGGCGGGCGCCGTCCTGTCGCTGGCCATGCTGCTCCATTACCTTTACCAGACGGTCAAGAGCGACCTCACGCACCTCAGCCGGCTGACGAAATACGACGCCCGCGAATACCTCGCCCTCGACGCCGCCACCCTCCGCAACCTTGAAGTCACAGCCAACATGCGCGACGGCAGCCGCAAAGACACGTTGCTGGCCGTGCTGGACCACACCAAGACGGCTATGGGTGGCCGCCTGCTGAAAAAGTGGCTGGAATACCCGCTGCTGAATCCGGCCGCCATCACCGCCCGCCAGGACGCCGTCGGCGAACTGGTCGCCAAGCAGCACGTCCGCCAACAATTCCAGCAGGCCCTGGCGGAAATCTACGATTTCGAACGAATCCTTACCCGCATCGAGGTGGGCACCGCCAACGCCCGCGACCTCGTCGCCCTCAAGGCCTCGCTGGCAGTCCTGCCGGGTCTGAAAACCGGCCTCGCGCCACTTGATGCCAAGCGCCTGACAGCCACCAGCCTCGCCCTCGCCACCCACGGCGACGTTCACGACCTCATCACCGCCGCCATAGCCGACAGCCCGCCCCTTGCCGTGCGCGAGGGCGGCATGATCCGCGCCGGCTACGACCTGGAGCTCGACGAGCTCCGCGCCATAGCCAGGGACAGCCGCCAGTTCGTCCAGGACCTCGAGGCGCGGGAACGGGAGGCGACAGGCATCAAATCCCTCAAGGTCGGCTACAACAAGGTGTTCGGCTATTACATCGAGATCACGAACGCCAACACCGCCAGCGCGCCGGCCACCTACACCCGCAAGCAGACGCTCGCCAACGCCGAGCGCTACATAACCCCGGAGCTCAAGGAGTTCGAGATCAAGATCCTCGGCGCCCAGGAGAAGATCGTCGCCATCGAATACCACCTGTTCTGCCGGATACGCGAATATGTTAAGGCGCGCATCGGCGAAATCCAGCACACCGCCCGCCTGGTGGCCGAAATCGACGCCCTGGCGTCGCTGGCCGAGGCGGCGGTCCGCGGCGGCTATACCAGGCCGGCTCTCAATACCGCCCGCGAAATAGTCATCCGTGACGGCCGCCATCCGGTCGTCGAGAAAATTCTCAAACGCGAGTTGTTCGTCCCCAACGACACCGACCTCAACCACCGCGACTGTGAGATCATGATCATCACCGGCCCGAACATGGCCGGCAAATCGACCTATATGCGCCAGGTGGCCCAGCTTGTTCTCCTGGCCCAGGTCGGCAGCTTCATCCCGGCCCGCGAGGCGTCCATCTGCCCGGTCGACCGCATCTTTACGCGGGTGGGGGCGAGCGACGACCTGGCCACCGGCCAGAGCACCTTCATGGTCGAGATGAACGAGGTCGCCAACATCCTCCGCCACGCCACCGCCGACAGCCTCATCGTCCTCGACGAGATCGGCCGCGGCACCAGCACCTTCGACGGCATGAGCATCGCCCGCGCCGTCATCGAATACAGCAAGGACAAGATCAGGGCCAAGACGCTGTTCGCCACCCACTACCACGAGCTCACCGAGCTTGAGGAGACGGCCAGGCGGATCAAGAACTACTCCGTGGCCGTCAAGGAACGGGGCAACGACGTCGTCTTCCTCCGCCGCATCGTACCCGGCGGCGCCGACAAGAGCTACGGCATCCATGTCGCCCAGCTGGCAGGGCTGCCGAAGAAGATCGTCGAACGGGCCCAGGAAATCCTCGCCGAGCTCGAGCTGGGGCAGCGCCACGTCCGGGCGGCGGCCGGCGAAGCCGCGGCTACCGTGTCCCCGACCGCCGGGCAGGCCTCGCTGTTCGCCTCCAATCTCGCCGAAGAGCTGGCGGCCATCGACGTTATGACCCTCACGCCGCTTGAAGCCCTCAACATCCTTTACAAGCTGCAAATCCAGGCCAAACAGGAGGCTGGCAGACCATGACCCAGCCGGTGATCCGCATCCTCGACGAAAACACCGCCAACAAAATCGCCGCCGGCGAAGTGGTCGAGCGTCCCGCCTCGGTTGTCAAAGAGTTGGTCGAGAACGCCCTCGACGCCTACAGCCGCAATATCGAGGTGACGGTCGCCGACGGCGGCGTAGGCTTCATCCGCGTCGCCGACGACGGAGTGGGGATGAGCCGCCCCGACGCCGAAATGGCCATCCTCCGTCACGCCACCAGCAAAATCAGCACCGCCGAAGACCTCTTCAGCGTTCATTCGCTGGGCTTCAGGGGCGAGGCGCTGCCCAGCATCGCCGCCGTTTCCCGCTTTGCCCTCACCACCCGACCGCATGACGCCGATCTCGCCGCCTATGTCGAGGTTGCGGGCGGCGTCATCACCGACTCACGGGAAGCAGGTGGGGGGGTGGGCACGGTCGTCACCGTCGCCGACCTGTTTTTTAACACCCCGGCCCGCCGCAAGTTCCTCAAGGCGCCGGCCACCGAGAGCGGCCATATCCACGACATCATCGGCAAACTTGCCCTGTCGCATCCCGAAGTCGCCTTCCGACTGGTCAACAACGACCGCCTCGTCCTCGCCACACCGGGGAACGGCGATCTGCTGGCGGCGATCACCAGCCTTTACGGACCTAAGACAGGCCCGGAGCTGCTGCCGGTAAGCCACGAGGAGGATGACCTGGTCGTCAGCGGCTATGTCGCCAAACCAACTCTGCTCAAAAGCAGCCGCCTATGGCAGACCTTCATCGTCAACGGCCGCGTCGTGTCCAGCCGCATGCTCGCCAAGGCGCTCGACAACGCCTACCATTCGCTGCTGCCCAAGAGCGGCTACCCGCTGGCCGTCCTGACCATCGTCCTGCCTGCCGACGCCGTCGACGTCAACGTCCATCCCCAGAAGAGCGAAATCAAGTTCAGCGAGGAGAGTAAACTCTTCAAGGCCGTATACCGCGCGGTAAGCGCCGCGCTGGCCGCCGCCCAGCCCGAGCAGGCTGCGGCTGCCGCCACCGCCGCCCCTTGGCCGCGGCACGAACAGCACCAAAGCCCCGGTTACCAGCAGGGCTACATTCACCACGAATATACGCCGCGTCCGTCCGTACCGGCGTCCCAGCCGATGTGGCGGGAGACGCCGCTGCCCTTTGCCGCCGCCCGCGAGGCTATCAGGCAGGAAGACGCGCTGGCCGGGTTGGAAGACGCCCCGCCGCGGGACGATGCGGGTGGCCAAGCGCCTGGCATGAGCCTCGCCCCGCTCGGGCAGGTGGACGATTGCTACATCATCGCCAGGGGCGACGGCGGGCTCTACATCATCGACCAACACGCCGCCCACGAGCGCATCCTCTACGACCGTCTCAGCGCCGCCAGCGGCCGTATACCCGCCCAAACATTGCTCGTGCCGGTCTTCCTCGACCTCGACCCCCGCGAAGCCCTGCTGGTCGGCGAAAATTTGCCCCAATTCCACGATCTTGGCTTCACCCTCGAACAGGTCGGCCCGGCCACCTTCCGCGTCACCGAAATGCCGGCCGACGTGCCCCCCGGCGAAGCCCGCGATTTTCTCCACGATATCCTTGTCCTCCTCGACGGACGCACAAGCCCGAGCGCCGCCGAGCTTCGCCACGCCTGCCTCCAGACAGCCGCCTGCCGGGCAGCCGTCAAAGCGGGCGACAGCCTCTCCATGCGCCAGATCCAGGCTCTGCTCCAAGAGCTGGCCGCGACCTCGCTGCCTTATACTTGTCCCCACGGGCGGCCGGCCATCGTGCGCTTCGGCCCCTACGACCTGGCCAAAATGTTCAAACGCACATAGGTGACGCCATGAACCTGATCGTTACAACCATCCACAAACCTACTCCCGCCGCGGCCGGGTGCGCGCAAACGCTGGCCGACCGCCTGGGTGCGCCGTTCGTCGAGCGGGGCCGGCACTCGCTGGACGCGCTGTGCGCCGATTACGGCGTGGACACCGTCCTGGTCGCCGCCAAAAGCGGTCCGGTCGTCCATACCCCCGGCGGAGAGTACTTTTTTCACCTCAGCATGGCCGAACTGCGTATAAATAATCTCAAAGATGGAAAGCCTGACCATATGATAGCCGCCATGGGCCTTGCGCCAGGCATGAGCGTCCTCGACTGCACCCTCGGCCTGGCTACCGACGCCGCCGTCGCCAGCTTCGTGGCCGGGGAAGAAGGGAGGGTGGTCGGCCTTGAGGCTTCGGCGGTCATAGCCGCCATAACCGGCTACGGCCTTGCCGGGTTCGACAGCGGACGCCCCGATGTCGACGTCGCCCTGCGGCGCATCGAAGTCGTAAATGCCGACTATAACGCCTACCTTGCCAGCCTGCCGCCCGCAGCGTTCGATGTCGTCTATTTCGACCCGATGTTCCGCACACCGGTCGCAGCCAGTTCCAGCCTGCGGCCTATCCGCCACCTCGCCGATCCCCGCCCGGTCAGCCCCGAAGCCGTTGCCGCCGCACGCCGGGTCGCCAGGCGTCGCGTCGTCCTGAAGGAAGCCAGCGGCAGCGGCGAATTCGACCGCCTCGGCTTCAAAAGCATCGTCGGCGGTAAACACAGCAGCGTCCATTACGGCATACTGGAAGCGGGGTGCTGAACTTGGACCGCCTCATCGTCATCGTCGGTCCGACCGCCGTCGGCAAGACTCGCCTCGCCATCGACCTCGCGCTCAAACTGAACACCGAGATAATCTCCGGCGACGCGCTCCAGGTCTATCGCGGCCTTGATATCGGCACAGCCAAGCCCGAAGACGCCGAGCGGCGCGGCGTTCCCCACCATCTCATCGATATCCTTGGTCCCGGTGAGGAATTCAGCGTCGTCGATTTCCAGCCCCGCGCCGCCGCCCTCATCGCCGCCATCAATGCCCGCGGCCGCATTCCCATCCTCGCCGGCGGCACCGGCCTCTACGTCCGCTCCCTCCTTGAGGATTACCGCTTCAATGCCGCACCCGGCAGCGAAGAAATCCGCCGCCGCCTGGCGACTCTGGCCGAAAACCACGGCTCAGCCCATCTCCACGACCTGCTGCGGGCCGCCGATCCGGAGGCGGCCGCCCGTCTGCACCCCAACGACACCCGCCGCGTTATCCGGGCCCTGGAAAGCGTTGAGCAGAGCGGCGAGCAAGTCTCGCGGGTCCGGAACGACGCCCCGGTATACGACAGCCTGGTCATCGGCCTCACCATGGACCGCGGAAAGCTCTATGAACGCATCAACCGGCGGGTGGACGGTATGATCGCCGCCGGACTGATTGCGGAAGTCGCCGGTCTGCTCAAGGCAGGGGTGCCCCCGACCGCACGCTCCCTCCAGGCCATCGGCTACAAGGAACTCGTAGACTATCTCGGCGGCGGCGTCGACCTAGCCACTGCCGTCGCGAGCATAAAACAGGCGACCCGCAACTTCGCCAAGCGACAGTTCACCTGGTTCCGGCGCATGCCCTACATTCACTGGGTCGACGTTGACAAATTCGCAGAATATGATACAATGTTGGCATATATTTACAGTCTGGCGGCAGGAAAGTTCCCGCGCGGCTAGAAGTATAACCGGAGATAGGTCGCGAGCTTAAAGAAAAAAATTTTTCGGAGGGGTTTCTTCATGACGACAACGAAAGTAATCAACCTGCAGGACAGCTTTCTTAACCAGGTCCGTAAAGAAAATGTGCCTGTCATCATCTATCTGGTCAACGGCTTTCAACTGCGAGGTTCGGTGAAAGGCTTCGACAACTTCACCGTCATCATGGAGAACGAAGGAAAACAGCAATTGGTTTACAAGCACGCCATCTCGACCATCACGCCCTTCCGACCCCTTAACTCCAACCTCCACGAGAGGCGCGAGGACCCGAAAACCGAGAAGTAACCAAAAAACCCGGGCAACCAAGCCCGGGTTATTTTTTTATAGAGACGGCAGTGTAACTTTTATCCCGCCATATTCTTTCACCGGCACTGCTGCTGAGGCATATAATGATTATCACCGAAATGGTAGGGCGGGGTGAATATATGCCGTATCTGTGGCCCAAGGACGTGCTGGCGGCGGTTGAAGCGGGAGAACTGCCGCCGGTGGAGGCGTGCCGGCTGCTAAGGGAAATGGATACCGTCGCCGCGCCGGCGGCCCGCGCCGACAACGGCGTCGCCCAGCAGCGGGTGGAGGAAATCCTGCGGGAACTCGACGCCCTCATCGGCCTTGGTGAAGTCAAAAAACTCGTGCGCGAGCTGTACGCTTTCATCGAAATCCAAAAATGGCGGCAAAAAGAGCGGCTCGTGACCGAACCGCTCGTAATGCACATGATCTTCAAGGGCAACCCCGGCACGGGGAAAACGACTGTAGCCAGAATAATGGGGAAGATATTCCGGGCGATGGGCGTTCTGAGCCGCGGCCACCTCATCGAGGTGGAACGGGCCGACCTCGTCGGCGAGTATATCGGCCACACCGCTCAAAAGACCAGGGAACAGTTGAAAAAAGCCTACGGCGGCATTCTGTTCATCGACGAAGCTTATTCGCTAGCCCGTGGGGGAGAAAAGGACTTCGGTAAAGAGGCTATTGATTGTATGGTCAAATCGCAACATTAAAACAATGAAATAAAGACCGCTTACCCGCGACCTTTATTAAGTTCGAAGTATAGCTTGTAGATGTGCTTACAAGGCAGCTTGCGGCCTTTAAAATCGGCGCACGCGCAGTTTTCGAGCGTGACGGCGTAGCCGTTGATTACTCCTGTCGCGGTGACCGGATCGACGGCGGCATCGTTGATCTCGTTGGCCCGCTGCTGGCGTTTGACCTGCTCCGGGCGGCTGTGGATACGCCCGTCCCACGGGCCGAAGGCCGGAAGGACGCTCTCCCCTTCGCGGAGTTTGTCGTGACCGTCGGGGTAGATGCGGCCGCGGGTGATATTGAGCGTCTCGTGGAGAGCCCCGAAGTCCGCCGCCCCTTTTTCCCGGCACGCCCTCAGCGCGACTTGCGCGCAGACATTGGCGTCCTCGCCGGCGTCGTGGTGGCGAAATACGATGCCGTGGCGTTCGGCGAGGGCTGCCAGGCCGTAGCGCCTCCAGCCCGGCCAGGTTCGCTGGGCGATGACCTTGGTGCAGGAGTACTCTGCGGTGGGGCGGGGAATGCGGTAGAGATCGAGGGCCTGAATGAGGACGTTGACGTCGAATTCGGCGTTATGGGCGATGATGATCCGTCCCTCCAGATACGGGCGCAGATCTGGCCAAAGGTCGCAGAACTCGGGCTTGTCCGCCACTTGGTCGGCGGTTATGCCGTGGATTTTCACGAATCCCGGATCGAATACGAGTTGGGGAGGGCGTACCAGCCACGACGGGTTGGCCACAACCTGGCCTCCGGCCACGAAGGCCAGGCCAATGGCGCAGATGCTGGTCCATTCCCGGTTGGCTGTTTCGAAGTCGAGGGCCACGAAGTCGCATTCCTGCGGCATTGAAAGGAGTTTGTCGGCTGGGGGCGTCATTTGCATCGTTCCTTTGCGTTATCCTTTTTTCTTAGCTTTGGCGAGATCGGTAGCGCCGAAGCGCTCGACAGCGCGGGCCAGATAGTCGGCCACCGCTTCTTCCCGGTCAGTATCCGGTCCGGGCTCGTAGGTGTCCATGGCGGTGAACTGCCAGTCGCCGCCGTCCTTGGCGAGAGTGAACTTCATCACCGCGTACTGGGTGTTGCCGGAGACGGCCATGCTGTTCACCCGCTGCCGGCTGTAGAGGCAGATGCCTTCGATGGTCGTGCCGCCCGGGCGAGGGCCAAAGATGTTGACTGCCTCGACGTAGTGCAGGGTATAGCTGCCCCAGCCGGCAAGCCAAGAATCGAACTGTTCGCGCGACAGTTTGGGCGCCTGCTTGTCGATCGACCGCAGTTTGACGATATCTTTTTCGTTGAAGGCGTCCATGCGCAGCAGCAGCAGCCGGACCGCCTCCCACTCCTCAGGGCTGACGTACTTGTCGGCCCTGGCTATTTGCTGCACCTCCAGAGCCGCGCCATACATGCGGCTGCCGACAATATCGGGACGCAGCCTGCCCTCGACGACGACCGCGAGATCGTTTTTCTGGTAGGCTCGCGGCAGTTGCTTGATCGGATGGTACTGCTTGCCTTCGTCGCTGAGGAGGCCGTAAGTGCCCAGCGATTCGACCCAGCGAACCTTGCCCTTGAAACGGAAAAGCGGTTTATCGTCGGCCGCGGCGGCAACAATGGGCAGCAGCGCTAGCAATATCGCCAGCATGAGAACGATTAGGGGCGTTTTTCTCATCAGGGACCTCCTATCGTATGGGGGACGGAGTAAAGGTCGCCGTCACCTCGGCGATCATCGGATCGCCCCCCTGGGCCGCGGGCGGCAGATAGCCAGGGTTGGCCCGCGAGGCGGCAGTGCGCTCGCTGACAGCAATCTCGCCTTCCCACAGGATTTCTTTCGCCCAGAAGAGCGTGCCTTCGACCTTGTAGATATATTTGCCCGGCAAAACCGGCCGCCCGGCGGCGTCGGTGCAGTCCCAGACGAGCGAATGCCGCCCCGGGTGCTGGGTCGCGCGGGTGACGGCGTCCACCTCGGCGGTCGGCGGGCCATCCACGCCAGCCGCCTTGCGCCACAGCGGCAGGCAATCGGGCCGGCGCTCATAACCGCCCTTGCCGGTGAACCAGGTAACGTACAGTGTTTTTACAAACTTGCCGCCGCTGTCCTCGATCCACACCGCCATCTGGTTGCTGGCGATGGTTGGCATGCGGTGGAGATCGTAGCTGATCGTCACCTTGCCGGGCGCCTGTCCGCCGGCCCCGGCGGCGAAAGCCGCGGCCGCCGCCAGCAACAGCGCAAGCGCAACAACCGTAATCCTTCCAATCGGTCGCATAATCATGCTCCTTGTTTCTCGAATCTCCTGTAGCGTTCGACATTGGCCGCCGAAATCCTGTAGACGGCAAAAGGCGGACCGGCAAACAAAAATCCCCCGCAAAAGACGGGGGATTGGGGGGATGATGGACTTTGGCGGCTAGCGACTCTGTTCTTTGGATTGCGGCAGGTTGTTTTTCAGTTCGATTGTCTTCCGGCAGGACGGACAGGTGATAGAGTTGTGCCGTTTCTGGATTTCTTCCACCGTCAGCTTGATCGGGCTGCGGCATTCAGGACAGTTGAACTTCACAAATAAACCTCCCTGGTCAGGTGATATGGATAGCATTCGCCGTCCGCAGCCAAAAACCTACGCTAGAATATTGGAACTATTTGCCCCGCTGTCTATAAAAACTTCAGGTCGATGCTGATTTCCGGACGGCTGCCGCGGGCTTTGGTCGCATCGCGCCTTTCCACCACCGCCTTTTCCAACACCGCCCGAACGGCGGCCCGTTTTTCCTCATAGGGGAGGTCGCCGGCGGCAAAATTCTTCTGCAGAGCGGCCACAAGCTCGGAAGGGGAGAGGAAGGGGGATGCGGCCGCCATTTCCTCCTGGATTTTTTTCTTATTCTGTTCGATGTCGTGCAGACGGGCACGGATATCGGCCAGTTGACGCTCCACATCCTCATCGCTGACCATCTGCTGCCTGTACCAGCGCAGCAGCATCTCCCGCTGCTTGACCAGCCGCCCCTCGTTGTCAGCCAGGCGATCGAGGGCAGTTTGGAGATTTTGGGCGCCAGCCTGGTTGGGCCGGGAAACAAGGTACTGTTTTATCTGCTTCGGATTGGCGCTCAGCTGGAGCAGATGGTCAAAAACAGCCTTGTCGAGTGTTTCGGTTGGTACGCGGCGGGCGTCGCAGCGTTCCTGCCCGGAATATATGTAGGTGTTGCTGCGCTGGCTGACGCAGACGTAGTAGCTTATCGGCTCGGATGCCTTGCCGGCGTAAGCGATCGTCATCTTGCGGCCGCACTTGGCGCAGTAAACGAGGCCGCTTAAGAGCTGCTCGTGTTTGAGGTTGCGCTTGGCCAGCGACTTGTTCTCTTTAAACTGCCGCTGGGCCGCATCCCAGACGGCGGCGTCGACGATTGCCGGCACCGGCACTTCGATCCATTCGGCTTCCGGTCGCAGCGCCCTGACCCGCTTGTTTTGGCCAACCTTCTGGTACTTGTAGCGCATGGCGACATGGGTGCCTTTATAGAGCGGGTTGGTCAGCAACCGGTATACGGCCGACACAATCCACGGCTTTTTCAGCCGGGGAGAGGGGATGCCCTGCTCGTTGAGGCGCTTGCAGATCGTCGCCGTGCCGACCTTCTCGGTCACCAGCCAGTCGTACATCCGGCGGACGATTTCGGCCTCCGGTTCGTTGACGGCATAGTTGCTCACGGTGCGGTCGAAGATGTAGCCGAACGGCTTGGCATCCGCTATGATCTTGCCCTTGGCCGCCTTGCCGCGTTTGCCGCGCAACGACCGTTCCTTTATCTTCTCCTTCTCGTAGTCGGAAATGGCGCCGCGGATGGAGTAGAACAGCTTCCCTTCGGCTGATTGCTCGAACGTAACCGACACGAAAACCAGTTCCGCTCCCGCTCGCTCCATCTCCTCGGTCAGGATGAGCTGATGGGCGAGGTTGCGGGCCAGACGGTCGGGGTCGTAAACGATGACATAGTTGACTTCGCGTCCGGTAAGCTGCCCGCGCAGCCTGTCGAGCGCCGGGCGGTCGATGAACTCGCCGCTGTAACCGTCGTCGACGAACTCCTCCACAACTTTTGCGCCCAGTTCTCCGGCCCGGCGACGGCATTCATCGATTTGGGTATCGAGGGAATAGCCCTTCTCCGCCTGCTCGGCCGTACTTACCCGGGCATAAATAGCCGCTCTGGTCATAATGGTCCTCCCGCGATTGTTTATCATTGCTGCAATAGTTCAATATCGGCGCGCCTTTTCCTGCCTGCCAGCCGGTGAAATGAGTAATACGGCCGGGGCGCTTTCTCATATACTGCCATGAGGTGGTCGAAATGGTCAGTGCCAAGAAAACCGCCGATAATAAGCAAGAAGCAATCGTCACCGTCCGCCACGCGGGCGAATGGAACCAGACCCGCCACGGTCCGTCTTTCCTCCGGCCGATAATCGACGGGGAACGGCGACGGCTGGCGTTTGCAGCCGCCAAGACTTCGCCCCGCGCCGGCCCGCCTGCCTGATAGCCGCCTCAGCGCCGCCTGAGTGCGGCGTCTTTTTTTAATACGGTTTGGTTAAATACATGGAAGACCATAAAGACGAGCTTGTCCTCATCCTGGCAGGCTACCAGCGTGAGATGGAAAACTTTCTCCAGACTAATCCCGGCCTGCGGTCCCGATTCCCTATCCACATCGACTTTCCCGACTATTCCCAGGAAGAACTGTTGGCGATCGCCGAGCAACTTTGTGCCAGGCGTCAGTACCAGCTCACCGCCCAGACCCGTCTGGCACTCCTGCGGATGCTCAATCCCCCTGCCAACCGCGACGACGACAACTTCGGCAACGCCCGCACGGTGCGCAACATCATCGAGAAGGCGCTCCGGCGTCAGGCGGTGCGCCTGGTGACCAAAACCAATATCACCCGCGAGGAGCTCATGGTCATCGAACCGCGCGACCTCCCGGAGGTGGAATGATGAAAGAATTCGCCGTCGTCGGCCGCCCCAATTCCGGCAAGACGCTGTTCACCCTTAATTTCGCCGCCTATCTTGACTGCAAGACGGTCGACATTACCTTCCGGGCCTCTGACGGGCTCCTCGATTGCCGCCATTTCGGCATTGGCGAGGCGCGGCGAGAACTTTGCGGACCCATGGCCCACAAAACGCGCGCCGTCCAGTCGCTTGTGCTGAAGGTGCCTGTCGGCAAGACGGCAGTCAGTTTCAAGCTCACCGACACCTGCGGCGTGAGTGAACAGATCCACGGCGAAGAAGGAATCCGCCGCGGCATGGCCCAGACGCTGAGCCTCATCCGCGCCACCGACTTCATTGTCCATGTCGTCGACGCGGCTCTGGCCACGGATGCCTTTTTCAACAGCGACGCCAACATCGACCGGGAGATCTACAACTACGGTGTCGCCCGCAACCGCTACATACTCCTCGCCAACAAAACCGACCTGCCGTCGGCCCGCGACAACCTTGCCAGGCTGACGGCCGCCTTCCACCAGGCCACCGTCCTGCCGGTATCCGCGCTATACAGCACCGGTTTCGCGGAGGTGAAAGCGTGTGTGGCCGCCAATGTCTGACGGGTTCGCCGCCGTCGCGCTGGCCGCTGCCCTGTGCGCACTGGCCGTCAAGCTCACCGACGACTGGCTCGACCGCGACCGCGACACCGCCGTCGGCCGGGCTAACTGGGCCGCCCGGCTCGGCGCCGGCGCAATGGTCTACGCCGCGCTTTTCCTCGCCCTGGCGGCAGGTATAAACACCGCCGTCAGCCTGGCTCTGTTTTTCGCCAGCTACGTCGTCGGCATGTTCTCCGACCTCGGCCGCCGTCTTCCCAGCCGTCTTACAGGCTGGCAGGAATCGCTGCTCGTTCTGGCCGCGGGTGTGGTGCTCTGCGGCTGGCGAACAATCCTGTTCGCCGCCCTGTTCGTTGCCGCTGTCCAGCTTATTGACGACTGCATCGATCTGGCCGACGACCGCCTCGCCGGCCAGCGCAACTTTGCCTGCCGGTTCGGAGCGGTGGAATGTCTGCTCGCTGGTCTGACCCTGCTGTTGGCGGCCTGGTGGCTGGACGCCGGTCTGTTCGCGCCTGTGTTCGCCGGCGTCGCCACCGTTTACTGCCTTGACCTGCGAACCAAGGAGGTGATGAGATGATTATCGATTACCTCCTGTTCGCCCTGGCCGCATTCCTGTTCGGCTACATCCTCGGTAAGCGCCTGGGCAGGGAAGAGGGCAGGGAGGAGGGCAGCGCCCTCGCGCCCCTGCTCCTCAGGGAACAGTCCTTCGCCCAGGGTTACTGCGCACTCTGCCACGCTGCCCGCCTACCTGCTGCGGAGCGTTGATCAGCTCTATTCCGCATACTTTCGCATGCGAAGGAGGCATTTACGCCTCTTTCGTCATTTTTTGCAGGAAATGACGGCAATTGAACAAAATATAGAGGTTAGAAGAAAGGATGATTCAATTGCCTGATGTACAGGGAAATGTCAGCGGCATCCGTAAGAGCACGCTGGAAATACTGGAGAGTCTTTATAAAATCGAAGTACCTCCCGGAGAAGCCGTAAGCGCCGAGCTCGCAGAGGTCATGGCCCGCCTCACTGCCCAGCTCGGCCGCGAGATCGCCGTCTACTTAAACCGTCGCGGCCAGGTCGTGAGCGTCGCCGTCGGCGACACCCGCACCGTCGCCCTGCCCGAGACCGCCGGCCGTCGCGCCGCCCACCGCCTCAGCGGCATCCGCTGCATCCATACCCATCCCACCGGCGACAGCGAGCTAAGCGCCCTTGACCTGACCTCGCTCAAAGAGATGCGCTTCGACCTCATGGCCGCCCTTGGCGTCGACGCCGAGGCAGCCGTGAGCCAGGTCAGCTTTGCCTACGTTTCCGGCTGGAGCGGGGAGGAGGAGACGTTCGTAGACACCGTCGGGCCTCTATCCATCGACGATTTCATCGCCATGGATCTTACCTACCTCACCGTCCAGCTCGACCGCAGCCTGGAAGAACGCGGCAAATCCGTAAGCCTTGCCGAGAAGGAACTGGCCATCCTGGTCGGCGTCGAACGCCAGTCGGGCTGGGATATCGCCGATTCTCTCGAAGAACTCGCCCAGCTTGCGGAAACTGCCGGAGCTGTGGTCGTCGATCGCCTGTGGCAGAAGCGCGACCGCCCGGACGCCGCCCTATTTGTCGGCCGCGGCAAGGTCCAGGAGATCGCCGCCGCCCGCCAGGAGAAGGGCGCCAACCTCATCATCTTCGATGACGAACTGTCGCCCGCTCAGCAGCGCAATCTCGAACAGCACCTTGGCACCAAGGTGCTCGACCGCACCGCGCTCATCCTCGACATCTTCGCCCAGCGGGCCCGCACCCACGAAGGCAAGCTCCAGGTCGAACTCGCCCAGCTCAAATACAACCTGCCGCGCCTCGGCGGCCAGGGCCTCGTCCTCTCCCGGCTGGGCGGCGGCATCGGCACGCGCGGCCCCGGCGAAACCAAGCTTGAGGTCGACCGGCGCCGCATCCGCGACCGGATCGCCGACATCGAGCGGGAAATCGCGCTCTTCCGCCGCCACCGCGACCTCCACCGCCAGCGCCGCCAAGCCGCCCGCGTTCCCGGCGTCGCCCTCGTAGGCTACACCAACGCCGGCAAATCCACCCTCTTAAACGCTCTCACCGCCGCCGACGTCCTCGCCGAGGACAAGCTTTTCGCCACCCTCGATCCCACGACCCGCAAGATAACCCTGCCCGGCGGCCAGGAAGCGCTGCTCACCGACACCGTCGGCTTCATCCAGAAGCTTCCCCATCAACTGGTGGCCGCTTTCCGCGCCACCCTCGAAGAAGTCGTCCAGGCCGATCTCCTCCTGCACGTCATCGACGCCAGCCACCCCCGCCATCAAGAGCAGAGCGACGCCGTATTCCGCGTCCTGGGCGAGCTCGGCGCCGCCGATAAACCAGTAATCCCCGTATACAACAAAAGCGACCGCCTCGACAATCCCCACCTCAAGGAACGCCTGCTGCGCAATCCCGACAGCGTCGCCATCTCCGCCCTGAACGGCGAGGGGATCGCCGGCCTGCTAGACCGCATCCGCGCCTTCCTGCGCCGCCGGAGCGTCGACGCCGTCCTGCTCGTGCCCTACAGCGACAGCGGTGTTTTGGCCCGCCTTTACGACCTCGGCGCCGTCAACGCCGCCGAATACACCGATGGCGGCATCCGCGTCAGCATCGCCCTTCCCCCTGAGGAAGTCGCCGTATTTCAACAATACCTATTGACTGACGAGGTGTCTGACGATGAATGACCTGCCCGACAACCTGAAAAATATCACCCGCGCCGCCCTCGAAGAGGCGGCCCCGGTTTTTGCCGGCCTGGACGCCGTGGCGCGCGCCAACACCGCCAAAGTCCTCGAAGCCTTCCGCCGCCACCAGGTCGGCGACTTCCACTTCCGCGCCACCACCGGCTACGGCTACGGCGACGCCGGCCGGGACAAGCTCGACGCAGTTTGGGCCGACATATTCGGCGCCGAGAAAGCCCTTGTCCGCACCCACTTCGTCTCCGGCACTCATGCCCTGGCTGCCGTCCTTTTCGGCCTGCTGCGGCCAGGAGACGAACTGTTGTCAGTTACCGGCGCCCCCTACGATACCATGCAGACGGTCATCGGCTACCCGCAGGCTGTCCCCGGCTCGCTGGCCGACCATGGCATCGCCTACCGCGAGGTTCCCCTTACCGCCGCCGGTGAGGTGGACGGGGAGGGGGTGGCAGCCGCCATGACCGCCAAAACGAAGCTGGTGCTCATCCAGCGCTCCCGCGGCTACAGCCTGCGCCCGCCGCTCAGCGTCGCCGCCATCGGCCGCGCCTGCGCGCTCGTCAAACGCCTCAAGCCCGATTGCATCTGCTTTGTCGACAACTGCTACGGCGAATTCGTCGAAACCAGCGAACCGCCCGCCGCCGGCGCCGACATCGTCGCCGGTTCGCTTATCAAGAACCCCGGCGGCGGCATCGCCCCTGCCGGGGGCTACATCGCCGGCCGCGCCCCCCTCGTCGAGCTGGCCGCCTGCCGCCTCACCGCCCCCGGCATCGGCAGCGAACTCGGCGCTACCCTCGGCGACAACCGGCTCCTCTACCAGGGACTGTTTCTCGCCCCTCACACCGTCGCCCAGGCCCTCAAAGGCGCCGTCTTCGCCGCATCCCTCTTCGCGCGCCTAGGGTACAATACCCTGCCGCGCTATGACGCGCCCCGCAGCGACATAATCCAGGCCATCGAGCTCGGCTCGGCCGACAAGATGGTCGCTTTCTGCCGCGGCCTGCAGCGCTGGTCGCCGGTGGACGCCCACGTCCAACCCGAACCCAGCGCCATGCCGGGCTACAGCGACGCCGTCGTTATGGCCGGCGGCACCTTTGTCCAGGGCTCGTCCATCGAGCTGAGCGCCGACGGACCGCTGCGCCCGCCGTACGCCGTATACCTCCAGGGCGGACTTACCTTCGAACACGCCGTCCTCGGCATAACCGGCGCCGCCCGCGCCGTCTGCGGCGCATAGCAAGGTTACAAGTTTCAACACATATTTCCCTTATTCACTGTTAAGAGACAGGAAATTATCGACCGGCGTCGAACAATAGCATAGAAAAACCGCGGAAATCTTGTATTCGGTGGGGTCACGTGGAGTATATAGCTATCACCCTGCTGGCCATTGCGGCCACGACATGTGTCGTATACTTGCTTGCTAACAAAGTCTTCGGTGTCCGCCTGCGCCTCAAGTCACTGGTGCTTTGCGCCGCTTGCGCTTTATTTCTCAGCCTGGTTCTGCCGCGCATCGTCGTCAGCTTCGCCGGTCTCGCTGGCACCGTTGGCTTTTTAGCTGTTTTCGCCGTAATCTTCGCTTACTTCGTGGCGTATTACGACGACCCTCGCGATCTGCCGGCCAGTCCCGTATCAGCTTTGTCTGCATCGCCTGCCGATACTTTAGGCGACGGCACCGCCTTGGTTTCGGCGGCGGCCACCTTTATCGCCGCCGACCGCGACGACAAACATGCGCAGAAAATAACGGCGGAAGAACCTTCAATACAATCGCTAGCAGCGGCGCCCGCCCCTGTGGACCTCTTCCCGCCGACCGCAGCAACAGTCGCCGAACCCGAACC
>JAEZJM010000007.1 GCA_023415775.1 Bacillota bacterium
AACCACGAACGGATTCAACTCAAAACAAAACTGACGCCGCTTGAACAACGACGTCAGTCTGCGTAATTTCATGAAATCCTGCGATAGGCCTCTTTATTCGTGTCTGTTGGACAGGGTTCAGTCCATAATCCCCGGCCCTTATATTTTGTAATGCCGGAGGTTGTCTAAAAAGCTCCAGATGCAAGGCGCACCGGAAGAGCGCGCCGCGCCGCGTACTAATCGTACGCAAGCAAGCGCTCTGAGGAGCAACGCCGCAGATGGACTTTTTAGGCAACCTCCCTATTTAGGCTTATAAGGTTTGAGCTGTTGCCATTGGCTGGCGATTTGTTGGTCATACCTCCTGATGGTCGCGGTGCGTTCGTTACGGAGGGACTGGATGCTGCCGAGGATGCTCTGATCGAAGGCATAGACCTTGGTTTTGGGGACTGTGACGGGCTGGGCGTACTCTTTGAGGCGGGTGGCGGCTTTGATGTTGGTTTTGCCTTCCTTGACGACGACCGCCGGTTCGAGCATGTCGGACCCCTCGTAGCGATGGATGAGGCAGTTGGGCTGGAGATGGTCGATGACGCTCTTGCTTTCGCCGTCGAGCACGACGGGGCAGCCGCAGCCGGGGCAGGCGGCCGCTTCGAGGGCCAGCCAGGAGTGACAGTTGGCGCATATGATTCCTTCCATGATTACACCTCCGCCTGAGTATTGTGCCCGATACCCGTCAGGCGTATTAGCGGCGGACGGGGGAAAATGTGTTGACAAGGGCGCGTCCGCTCTGCTATACTCATACCAAAATACATATATTAACATCGATGACCAGGAAGAGTACACATGGTAAGAGGGTTACAGCGAGCCAACGGTAGTGGGAGGTTGGCACTGCTCGACATGTCGAATGGGCCTGGGAGATACGGTCCGAGCCGCACACGCGGGGTAGGCGCCGTCGGAATCTTCCTCCGTTAACGGGAAGCGGGTATCGGAGTCTGACTCCCGTACCATGTAAAGCTGGGCCGCGCAGGCGGCCAATTAGGGTGGCACCGCGGGTTAACCCCTCGTCCCTTCACACCGGGACGTGGGGTTTTTATATTTTCGTGGGGAGGTTTGGCGATGGCGGCGATTGTGTTCGAGAATTTCAGTTATGCATACGACGGCGCCGTGAAAGCGCTGGACGGCGTCGGCCTTACTGTGGCCCGCGGCTCGTTCACTGTGGTGGCCGGACCGAGCGGCGCCGGCAAGACGACGCTGTGTTTGGCGGCGTGCGGCGTTGTGCCCCATTATTTCGGAGGCAGCATGGCGGGCGGCGTAAAGGTGGCGGGAGTGGCTACCGCCGGCAGCAGCATGGGGGAACTTGCCGCCCATGTGGGCACGGTGCTGGAGGACTACGAGAGCCAGTTGGTGACGATGACGGTGGCCGAGGAGGTCGCTTTTGCTCTGGAGAATCGCAGCGTCGAGCACGACAGGATATCCCGCCGGATCGGCGAGGTGCTGGCCCAGGTAGGGCTGGCGGGGCTGGAAGACCGGGAGGTCGGCTCGCTGTCGGGCGGGCAGAAACAGCGGCTGGCGATCGCTTCGGTGCTGGCGACCCGCCCGGAAATCCTGGTGCTTGACGAGCCGGCCTCGGCCCTCGATCCCGAAGGGGCGGAGGAGCTTTACGCCCTGCTGGCCGGGCTCAATCGCGAGTACGGTATGACGCTGCTGGTGGTGGAGCACGACCTGGCCCGGGTGCTGGCCTATGCCGATAACCTGGTGGTGCTGGCCGGTGGACGGGTGGCCTGCCAGGGGCGGCCGGAGGAGGTGCTGCCGGTGCTTGCCCGCAGGGAAGAGCTTGCGGCGATGGTGCCGCCCTTGTGGCAGCTCAAGTTTGGCCTGGAGGAGCGGCTTGAGACCGGATTCGCCCCCTGGCGGCACGAGGGCGAGGCGGTCGAGGAACTGGGCGGTTTTATCGGCGCCCGTCGCCGGGAGGGGACGAAAAGTGCTTGAGATCGAAAATGTGAGTTATTGTTATAAGCCTGGCCAGTATGCCGTCCGCGACGTAAGCCTGACGGTGGGCGACGGCGAATTCGTCGCCATCGCCGGCCGCAACGGCAGCGGCAAAACGACTCTGACCCGCCTGGTCATGGGGCTGCTGCGGCCGACGGCGGGCAGGATAGCGCTGGATGGCCGCGCGACAGCCGGGACGGCGACGGCGGCGATCGCCCGCCAGGTGGGCTATGTGTTCCAGAACCCTGACAGGCAGATATTCCGCGATTCGGTGGCCGAAGAAGCGGCCTACGGCCCCGAACAGCTCGGCTTTGCCGCCGATGCGGTCCGGGACGCGGTTGCTTCGGCCCTTGAGGCCACAGGTCTCACTGCTTTGGCCGCCGCTTACCCGCGGACGCTGTCCAAGGGACAGAAGCAGCGCCTGGCGATTGCTTCAGCTCTGGCACTGTCGCCCCGCCTGCTGATCCTCGACGAGCCGACCAGCGGCCAGGACGCCCGTGAGAAGGCGGCGCTGATGGAGCTGCTGGCCGGGCTGAACGCCAAGGGTATGGCGATACTGCTGGTGACGCACGATATGGAGCTGCTGGCCCGCTACGCGCGGCGGGCGGTGGTGATGACCGCCGGCCGGGTGGTTTTCGACGGCGGCGTGCGCGAACTGTTCGCCGGCAACGCCGACGTGGGCGCCTGGGGCCTGCGCGAGCCGGCGGCGGCGCAGGTGGCCCGTGGCCTTCGGGATTGCGGCGTGGCGCCGGGGCCGATCGTGCCGGAGGAACTGAGCGGCGAAATTTGTGTGGCGAGGAGGAGACTGTATGCGTAAGACGGCGCCCTTGACGAAATTAGTGATGGTTTTCCTCGTGTCGCTGTGGGCGATGCTCCTCGACTCGGCGGCCGCCCTGGCGCTGCTGACCGCCATGCTGCTGGCGATGTTCGCCTTATCAAGGGTGCCGGCCGGCAGCTACAAGGCATTGGGCAGCCTGGGCATCTTCGCCGCGGGGCTGGCGGCCATGCAGTTCGTCCTGGGGGCGGAGGCGGAGTTTTCGGCAGTGGTCGGCCTGCGCATGGCGATGATGACCGGCCTGTTCATCCTCCTGCTGGCCACCACCCGCATTCAGGACCTTACCGCCTCACTGGTGCGGCAGCTGCGCGTTCCGTACGAATATGCCTTTATGGTGACGGCTTCGTTGCGGTTCATCCCCGATCTGCTCGCCGAGATCAAGGCGGTACAGGAAGCCCAGGCCTGCCGGGGCTACTCCAACAGGGGAAGCGTAGCGCGCCGCCTGAAAAACTACCTGACGATTGTTCAGCCGCTGGTGCTGCGGTCGGTGGCCCGCTCGGAGACGATGGCGATGAGCCTGGAGCTCAGGGGGTTCGGCGCCAGCCGGGCCGGGAGTTACGGCACCAGCATCGCCTTCGGCGCTCGCGACTACCTGGCGCTGACCGCACTGGCGGCCGGCACGGCGGCGGTCCTGGCGATGAGATTTTATCGGTAGATTTATTGGAACAGAACAAAAGGCTGTCTAAAAAGCTCCAGATGCAAGGCGCAACGCAGTAGCTGGCTTTAGTAGGCAGCCGAGAATACATGAGAAGTCGAGGAACGGGAATAGTACCCATGCAGGAGAGTCTCAGCGAGCCAACGATGGTGTGAGGTTGGTACCGCTCGGCATGGCGAATGGACCCGGGAGACACGGCCCGAGCCGCGATAGCGGGGTAGGAGCCGTCGGATTCCCCCGTTAACGGGAAGCGGATGGCGGCGCGTTGCGCCTGCATCCGGAAGAGTGAGCCGCGCTGCGGCTAACTTGGGTGGCACCACGGGCAAAAGACCCGTCCCTGGCTGGGGACGGGTCTTTTTATATGCACTTTTAAATAACGAGAGGAGAATACAAATGGAAAAGAGAGAGAATCAGGAACTCATCCGCGTGGAGAAGACGGGGGGCAATACCAGGGGTGTGGCGGTTACGGCGCTGCTGCTGGCCATCGGCGTTATTTTGCGGCTTGTCAGCCCGAGCATAGCGGGCATCACCCCCAACTGGCTGATCGCCATGTACTGTCTGGCCATCCTCATCGTGCGCCCCGGCCTGAAACAGTCGGCGGGCATCGGCCTGGTGGCCGGCGTGGTCTGCATGGCGACCTCCAAGGCGATCTTCCCTTACGCGAACCTCATCAGCGAGCCGGTCGGCGCGGTGGCCTGCGCCCTTGTGGCCGGTCTCACCGGGCGGCTGAAGATATTCGGCCTAACCCTCCAGCCGGCGGTCAGCACATTCATCGGTACCCTTGTCAGCGGCTTCGTCTTCATTACCCTCACCAAGTTGGTGATGAATATCCCGATGCAGGTCTACCTGTACGGCATGCTGCCGGTGGTGCTGACGGTGGGGGCGGTGAACTGCGTCGTCGCCCAGGTGTTGTATTTCCCGGCTGTGAAGCTTTTTGCCGGCAAACCGGCGGCTGTTGCCGCGAAGGAGGAAAAAGCATGATCTGGAACTATACGATGGAGCAGGGCAGCCGCTCGCAGATTGAGGAGCTGCAGCTAACCCGCCTGCGTGAGGTTGTCGAACGGACTTATCATAATGTGCCGTCCTACCGGGACAAGATGGCGGCCAAAGGGGTCAAACCGGAAGATATCCGCTCCCTGGCCGATATCGGCAAACTGCCTTTCACGACCAAGCAGGATATGCGCGACGCCTACCCTTACGGGATGCTGGCCGTGCCGATGAAGCAGATCGTCAGGGTGCACTGCTCCAGCGGCACCACCGGCCGGCCGACGGTGGTCGCTTATACCCGCCACGACCTTGGGGTATGGGCCGAGGTGCTGGCGCGGACGCTGGTGGCCGGCGGGCTGACGGACAGTTCGGTTTTCCAGGTGGCGGTCAATTACGGGCTGTTCACCGGCGGTCTCGGCTTCCATTACGCCGCCGAGCTTGTGGGCGCTTCGGTGGTGCCGATATCGGGCGGCAACACGGCCCGCCAGGTCATGCTGATGAAGGATTTTGGCACAACGGCGATGATAATCACGCCCTCGTATTCGCTCCATCTGGCCGAGACGATGCGGGATATGGGCGTTAAGCCCGAGGATACCGCGCTGCAGTCGATCTTCTGTGGGGCGGAGACGTGGTCCGACCGCATGCACGACCAGGTCGAGGAGACTTACGGCGTCAAGGCGTTCGACGTCTACGGCCTGAGCGAGGTGATAGGGCCGGGGGTGGCGTGCGAGTGCTCCGCCCACGACGGCCTCCACATCCAGGAGGATCATTTCTACACCGAGATCATCGATCCGGAAAGCGGCGAAGTGCTGCCGGAAGGGGCGAAGGGCGAGGTGGTCATCACCACCCTGACCAAGGAAGGCATGCCGATGATCCGCTACCGGACACGCGATCTGTCCGCTCTCCGGCGGGAGCGGTGCGCCTGCGGCCGGACCCAGACCCGCATGGACCGGGTGCTCGGGCGGAGCGACGACATGCTCATCATCCGCGGCGTGAACGTATTTCCCTCACAGGTCGAGGACGTGCTGCTAAGCCTTGGCGAGACAGCGCCCCATTACCAGCTGCTGGTCGAGCGGGAGGGCAGCCTCGACAAGCTCACCGTGCTGGTCGAGAAGGCCAACGGCCTGGTCGACGGCCCGCCCGAAGCGGTGCGCGCCGCCGAGCATAAGGTCCAGGAGCGGATGAAGGCGGCGACCGGCCTCAGCCCGCTGGTACGGCTGGTGCCGCCGAAGACGATCGAGAGGAGCGAGGGCAAGGCCAAGCGGGTCATCGACAAGCGGGCCATGTAAAAGCCCGCCTCTCCTTCGGGGGGCGCAAGGGAAAATATCAGTTTTGCCGGCCTTGTGGTGAAAGCACAAGGTCTTTTTGTTTTGTAGAGCAAGCATTTCATGGAGGAGGAGTTTCCGCCGGCGGAGAAATATCCGGTGAATGCGGTTGCCTGAGCGATTTTGTCAGCTGCCGGCGACATATAGCGCGGGAGGGTCAGATGAAAACACGGTGCGACTTATCTGTTTTTGGGCGGTTCAATTTCGATTATCAGCCGGTTGGCGTGAAATTTCTTTTGACAAAACCGGACGGGCTGGAGCGGCTCAATAAAAAGGCGGCCTTTTGCCAGATGCTGAGAGAGGCGCAGGACGGGGGCGCCTTCTATACGACAAAGGAAGAGCACGAGTGCAAGGTGGGGCCGATACTCCTGGGCATGAATAAACCCGATCCGGTCTTTGAAAGCGGGATGATCGGCCCTAAGCTGGGAGTATACGAGGATGCCAGGGCAAACAGAAGAATTTACGATAAGATGTCGCGGCTGGCGGAGGGCAGTGTCAACTTTGTGGCTTTTGCTCCGCTGCCCCGTCTGTTCTTTGACCCTGACCTGCTGATCGTTACCGCCAGGCCCAGCCAGGCGGAAGTCGTGCTGCGGGCTGCGGGCTATAAGACCGGGGCGGGGTGGAACGCCAGGGGGACGACGGTGGCAGGGTGCGCGTGGCTATATATGCACCCTTATGTTCACGGCGAACTGAACATGATGGTCACCGGGCTGCACCACGGCATGAAGGCGAGGAACCTGTTCCCGGAAGGGCTGCTGCTCTTGTCGCTGCCTTTTGACGTGCTACCCGGCCTTGTGGACAGCCTTAACACAATGGAGTGGGAGCTGCCGCAGTACCGTTCCACCCCTGAAGAGCACGCGGCCAGGATGAAAAGAATCGCCGCAGAAGTGAGGCGGGAACTGGAAGAGTAGCCATGCAAAGGTAATTCCACTAATAGCCAGGGCAAGAAAAAAATATACACTTGATTAACCACCCCTCTAAGGGGTATACTATCAGGTGTAGAGCGCTTGATTGTCAGGTGCTGTACATAAGGTCAAGTTATCAATGCTTGTCTTTTGGGGCATTAGCTCAGCGGGAGAGCGCTTGATTCACATTCAAGAGGCCGCTGGTTCGAAACCAGCATGCCCCACCAGGAAACACAAGGCTTCCGAGGTTCAACCTCGGGAGTATTTTTTTGTTTTTCTACTAAAATTTATGCTTAGGGGTCTTGGGTGGCACTGTTTTCCTGAATCCATTTTAGGAGGAGTTGCTCCTCCACCCGCCATGCTCGACCTATTTGAACACGGGGGAATCCTTTGCTGTGAATGAGGTTGTAAGCGGTAGGCTTTGACACCCTCAATATCTGGCACACCTCGTCGATGGTTAATAAATTGATAATGGGTTTTCACTCCTTTCCTAAGACACAAAAGAAAAGAGACCCATAGGATTCCTACAGGTCTCTTTGTGTTCGGCGGGGTAAATCGTCTTTGCTTTTCGGCTTACGCCCTCTGGGGACACTTTTGGCCGAAATGCCCAGCCTCTTAAGGTGACGAGACACGGTTGCCTGGTCTACACCTAAATCGGCCGCCATTTGCTCCTGAGTTTTGGTCGTTGCGTTTTCTTGAAGTAGCAGTCCTGTTTTTCGGGAATAATCTTTCGGGGCCGGCAGAATACGCCCATACGGTTTAACCATCTTGTTATTGTGCATTGTGTTACTCCGATGGCGAGGGCCATTTGGTTCCGCGTGATTACCCCCAGGTTCCGTAGGATGAATTCCGCATAAATGTCCCGTTTTGTTGGTCGTCCCATTTTTTTTTTTATCTCCTTTAAACTTTTTAGAGAGGGTCCCTCTCTTCTTATGCATCAATTAGAAAACTTTGTATGGGGCTTCTGGACCGAACGGGGAATAAACGGGATATTATACTGTTTGCGTCGGATATAAGCAAAAAAAAGGGCCAGACAAAAGAGGTTTAACGACTCCTCTTCAATCTGACCCTTTAGTTTTTCTACCCTCTCCAGGAGGTCTGGAAGATATGCCAATTCTTAAGGGGACATAGCTACCGAACGCCCAACAATGTTTCTCCAACTGGGCCGCCTGGTGGCGGCTTTGGCCCAGATGGACGACGACGAAAGACAAAACGGACGACCAAATCTCTGCCCTGGTCCCCTCGCCCCTCCTAAAGGTCCCCTGAGGGAACCATGAAGAACCTTGAGGGAAAGCAGGCTCATGGTCTCCTCAGGATGCCTTTAGAACATCCTAAAGGTGTCGGTGTTGATGGTTAATCTATATCCTCCTTATTAGGTATTCCTGTAGGTCCCTAATGGTCCTAACTTCGTAGTAGGCTCATTAGAACTCTTACAGGAGAACCTTCAGGAGATAGAATAGAGTATAATCACCACCATCACCAATGGAGAACAGGGAGATTCTCCAGGCTTCCTCCGGGTTCCTATAGTTTTCCTTGAGGTAATCGCTCAAGGTTTTCTATAGGGCCTATCGGAAGACCTTAGGGAATACCCTCCGCCACCCACAGATAGGCCGCCAGTAGCGGGTGCCACCACCCCCCGCACTTTCCCCACTGAAGGGGAGCGGACTATCAGACGAGGAAGGCCATCGGCCATATCGCCTCGATTTTCCCTTAACATATGTTTCAACCGGCCATGGAGTATAGCATACCCCAGCCGGCGGACCGTTCTTCCTTTCTTTTTCTGCATCAATTAGGGCTTGTTCTTTGTGCATCAATCAGAAGAGAATAAACCAAAACAGATGTCTGGCGTGGTTTCTGCATTAGAATTTTACTTAAAAGCCTCTGGGCCGAGGGCTTTGGCCTCTTAACCACATGACTTAACCGCCCGGCTTGACCTTAGGGAGCCCCCGCCCTTCTCATTATTGGAGAAAGCCTGAACACTGTACGGAATGTATACTTTATGGACACTGACTGACGGGGCCTATGGAGCCAGTAAAGCGCGCCGAAAAACCGGCCATATGTGTCCGAAATTACTCATTGACATTTCGGACATGGGTGATGTAAGATGGAGACGAGGTAAACTATCCACGAAGGGGCGACGAGCGAACGATGAACATAGCATATGTCCAGGTATCGACGAAGGAGCAGAATACCGGAAGGCAGTTGGAGGCCCTAAAGAAGCACGCCATCCAGAAGGTCTTCGAGGAAAAGGTGAGCGGCAAGGACACTAACCGGCCCGAACTACAGGCCATGCTCAGTTACGCCAGGGAGGGCGACGTGGTATATGTAGAAAGCTTCAGCCGCCTGGCCCGCAACATGCTCGACCTGTTGACCATCATCGACCGCCTGGCGAAGAACGGAGTAGGCTTCGTCAGTCTGAAGGAGAGCATCGACACGACTACGCCAGCCGGGCGGCTTCAGTTGGGCGTCTTTGCAGCCATCTACCAGTTCGAAAGGGAGTGCAGCAAGGAGCGCCAGCGGGAGGGCATAGACCTGGCCCTGGCGGAGAATAGGCCCTATGGTCGCCCCAAGACCCCGGTGGATGCCCGGCAGTTCAACAGGGTGTTCAGGCAGTGGAAGGCTGGCGAAATATCGGTCGTCCAGGCTGCCAAGCTGTTGGGTGTGACACGGCAGACCTTCTACAGGCGAGTAGAGGAACAGGAAGCCAAGCAGAAGTAAGCAAACAAGAAAGGCTCTGCGGTGCGGCCTCGGGGCCTTTTCTATGTCCAAATGGCCTCGTAGGATGCCCCAGAATGGTTTGTTAGGTCACCCAAGAGAAACTTGCAGGCCCCCTCCTTTTCGTCGGTCTCCGGGCGAGTGGGTAGAACACTGCCCAGCAGAATCAAGGGGTTCGGGCTCTGCGTGTCCACCACTCACCACATTCCAGCCGTGCTGCTTGGGTGGGCCACTGTGGCTTCTGGAGGAGGACTAAAGAGGGCCACCCGCCACCCCCGGTAGCGACCTGCGAGAAGGAAGGGCCGGGGGCCACGGGGGGAAAGCGCGGAGCGGAGCGAAGTGGAGGATGGGTCACAAAAATTTTCACCAAGTTTTCTCAGGGGCCTTAAAGGTACCCTTGGGGCTGGCGGGTTTGCATACTGTATCAGATAGAAGGATGGCAGGAAATTACTGGTTCTTGTCGAAGCGGGGAGGTTAGGACGTGGAGGGAGGTCGCTTCATATGGACGAGGCTGAGAAGGCGCTAATAGAGGCCGCCAAAGAGGTTGCTAAAGAAGCCTACTGTGATACCGTCCAGCCTTTAGCGAAGCAAGTAGGCAGAACACTGGAAACTGGCGGGCTCGTAGTAAATGCGCTGATATCTCCAGTAAGAAACTATGTTTATAACATCCAGGCCAGGGAGAAACAATTAGAACAAGAAGTCTCAGCCAAACTTGAAGGAATCCCCGCTGAGCGATTAATAGAACAGGCCCCACTTCATATCGTCGTGCCGGCGATACAAGCATGGAGCTATTCTATCGACTGCGACGAGCTTAGAAATTTATACGCGAACCTACTGGCAAACGCCATGTTACGCGATAAACAGTCCGGTATTCATCCGGGGTTTATAGAAGTGATACGGCAAATGCATCCGCTTGAGGCAAAAATATTTGAGGTGTTGGCCGCCGATGACGTTCAACCATTGGGAGAGATACGAGGAATCCTAAATAACGGCCAGGACTGGCTATCAATAACGAAACATATAGTGGCGATGAAAATCAATAACGAAGTTCACTATCCCAATGCCTTACATTGGCTCAATTTGGAGCGGCTTGGGCTGATTAATCTGGATTATGGTAAGAGAATTGCTGAGGAAGGCGCATATGAAGAATTGGAAAAATTCACAAATAATGACGATATAAAGAAAACGGCACAGGAAAAAAACCTAAAACTTGTGTTGTACCCTGGGACGGTTGAGCTTACCGCCTTTGGAAAAGGTTTTGCCAATATATGCCTAAGGGCCCCCGTTGCGAACAAGTAAAGACCTCTTGACTGCATAGCATAAATGACGTATGCTTGTCTTGGAGTTTGCTGGAAGGCGGCGAGAGATATGCCAAGAGCGCGTAAGCAACAAGAGACGGATGCGGCAAAGGAGACCCGTAGAGGCCACGGAGAGGGGACGAAATATCAAAGGGCGGACGGCTACTGGATTGGTCAGATAACGACCGGCAGGACTGGCGAGGGGAAGCAAGAACGGAAGACCTTCTCGGCCAAGTCCGAAAGGGACCTTGTTGCCAAGATGAAGGAATACCAGTATAAACAAATGCGCGGAGAACTCCCCAAGACCAATACGGTGTCTTTGGGTGAGTGGATGACTACCTGGCTGGAGAACTATAAGAAGCCTAAGGTCCGCCAAACGACCTACGAGAACTACGAGACGATCATTAAGACTCACATCATGAAGGCCCCCATCGGAAAAATTCAGGTCCAAAAGCTGACTACCGATGAGATACAGCGGTTTATGCGCGTCAAAGCCGAGAAGGGGAAGAAGATAACGATCAAGGAAGAGATCGAAGAGGGCGGGGAGAAGGTCGTTAAGACTCGACAAAAGGAAGTGCCGCTGTCGCCCCGTGCCGTTAACCTCATCCACTTCATCATCCAATCGGCTCTTGAACAAGCCCGGAAGAACAACATGGTCGTCCGCAACGTAGCAAGGAACTGTGAGCGGTACAAGGACGAGCGGAAAGAGGTCAAGCCGCTAACTGCCGAGGGGGCAGAAGCTCTCCTTAAGACCATGAAGGGCCACAGGCTATTTGCTGCTGTCTTCCTCGACCTTTCCACGGGTCTCCGCAGGGGGGAACTGCTGGCCCTTCGGTGGGCTAATGTTGACCTTGAGGAAAGCACCATTAGAATCACCGAGAACTTGGTGAGGGTCAAGGGTGGCAGCAAGGTGCACAACCCGAAGACCAAGAGTTCTATTCGAACCATCAACCTCCCGGAGCGGGTAATTGAAGCCCTTAAGGCCCATAAGGCCCGCCAGGAGGAAGAGAAGGCGGATGCAGGAGAGAAGGATAGGGCCGAAGCGGCTAAGGCGAAGGAACAAGGTAAGGCCGAAGAGAAGAAAGAGGCTTCCTATCAAGATAACGGCTTGGTCTTCTGCCAGCCTAACGGCAAGCGAATCCAGCCGAGGAATTTCCAAAGGATGTTCGAAGGGTGGGCGCGGAAAGCCGGGCTGCCAAAGGGGACACGCCTCCACGACCTACGGCACACCTTTGTTAGCAATATGTTTGCCGCTGGGGTGGACATTAAGACAGTCCAGAGTTTTACCGGGCACCCTGATACGAGGGTCCTTACAGAGGTCTATGCACATGTTATCAATGAGGCCCAAAAGAAGGCCGCCACGATAATGAATGGGTTACTGCCTGAAGTTTAGGCGACGATAGAACGACGCTATGGTGGAAGCGGGAGGATAACCTGATGGTTAATGTTAAGCGTTATCTGTTGTCCTTAGCGGGGGCACTTGCTTGTTATATTGTCATCGCTTTCTTAGGAGGAGGTCTTGTGGGTGCACTACTGGGCGCGGTGGCTGGGGTACCATTAGGGGTTTTGGGCGGAATGTTAGTTGTTGATTTACCTCGGAGCGGGTTTACGAGCAGGCATGCCGTTGGATTTCTCATTTCTCTTGTTGCTAACTTGGGAGTAGTAATGTTTTTGCATGCTTACCTTTCTTACCTCCCATCAATAATTTGGCTGCTCTTTATGGTCACTACGTGCTTAGCTTGTTACTGGACGTGCGAAAAATTACTAAGTAAGGTTGGCGAGGCCCAGTAGTTATTGGGAGTAAGGACTATAGTTTTCTGCTAAACTTTATGCTTAGAGACTTAATTTCACCTGTTTTTGTTTTATTTATCTTCATTTATCTTAAGAGATAGTGATGACGACTAACTCAAGAAATATAAGGGTTAGAAGGCGTAAGTGGCATCAATGATGAGGTTCGAGAAATGCTCTAAAAACGACGAACCTCTTATTCACATTCAAGAGGCCGCTGGTCTGAAATCAGCATGCCCCACTAGGAACAAAACCTTCGCGGGATTTACGCGAAGGTTTTGTTGTCCGGCCCCGTCGCGTGGCAAAGGGCTCCGGATAATGTCCGGAGCCCTCGGGTCAGCTTTGCTCCTTTTCCCTTACGGTCTGGCGGTAGTTGGACTTGAGTCCGGGAGTTCCCGGCATTTCGACTTCGAATTTTTGCTTGCCGGTCACTTTAGTTTTGTCCGTGTCTTTGGTTGCCTGCGGCACTGCTTTGTCTGACACCGGCTTCACCTCCCGAGGTTATTTTCCCCCGCGTCTGAGTGGAATATCAGGAATTTTCCGCCGGTCTTTTTCGGCTGCGGGGCGCATATACTGCCCTTGTAGTTTGAAATGGGAGGCGGTTGCGTTGAATCACCGTAGCGTTTTCAGAAGGTATGTCGTCGAGGCGCTGGCCAGCCGGGCGGGTATTCCGATGGCCGAAGCAGCGGCAATGGTGGAAGCGTCCCAGCTGGGGGCGCTGGCTGTCGGCAAGCAGAATTTCCTGTCATATAAAGGGCCGGATTACTGGGCGGAAAAGATTCTTGAGCAATTCGGCGCCGGAGACGGCAGGAAAATAATGCGCAGTGTAGAATAATAACAAAAAAGGCCGCGCCGGCAAAGAAGCCACACTGTTTCCAGTGCGGCTTTTAATATTTTTACTCTTGGACGGTGCTGCGGCAATCTCTTTTGCCGGGCGCGGCAGGACTTATCGCAAGCAGGGAGTATATATTAGGTGACAGTTTTTTGGCGCGGAGGGGAGGGACTCCCGGATGTCGGTTGGGATTGATCTAAGGCAGGAGATTATGCGGGTAAACAACAATGTCAATATCAGCATATTCGGTACCGGCCTGAGAAAGCAGCGGGTGATGGTTTCGGAGGACAAAATCATCATAACCGCCGACCATAAGCGCGTCCCGGCCCTTGCGGCGTTGGACAAGCTTGAGCGCATGACAACCCGCTACACCGACGTGGCCATCCTCGACGAGTTCAAACGGCGGCTGCGGGCGGCGCTGATCGAACAGCTGAAGATGCCTGTGCTGAGCGTGATGAAGGACTACGATCCCGACCAGGAGTTGGCGGTGACGGTGATAATCGTGGAAGAAGCGTTCATGCGCAAGCATCAGGAAGTAGCCCGATAAAAAAATATTAAAATAATTCTGTTTAATAAAAGGAATATTCCGCTAGAAGGCGAATAAGGAAAAATAAGCTCATCAACGATGAGCGGCAACAGACAAATCGATAGACCCGGTCTGGTCGTAGGAGCTCCATAAGGAGAGCCGAAAGCTACCGCTTTTTCGGAATGGCGGCCGCGCATGCGGAATGCAGCGTTTGCGCGTACATCATTACCGGTGCGGTAGCTTTTTGTTTTGGCAGGTACGGCCGGCGGGCGACGACGAAGAAAAGGGAGGCATGAGGGTGGCAAAGGTCAAGGATGTGCTCGATGTTCTCGACAAGATCACCGGCGGTAGGTGTGTCAAAGACCCGGAGGATATTTACAGCGGCAGGCACAAGTTCGTTATCCGCAAATCGTCGGATGTGCCGGGCAAGGCGTGTCTGGAGACGCCGGGCCTGGTATGCGGCAACCCGGAGGCTGCCGTCAAAAAGCTCGCCGTGACGATGACACTGACGGAGTGCAATATTGAGCTGGCGGGGGCTACGGGGGTGGATGCCATCGTCGCTCATCACCCGCTGTCCGAGGCTGCTAACACCGGTGGGGTGCCGATGCGCACCTACCTCGACCTGTACGGGTTAGCCGCGTTCGAACTGCATGAGGCGTTCCACGGCCTGCACCCCGGCCTTTCCTTCATCCACGGACATCAGGTCTTTCACGCCGACATCGCCTTCGGGGGCGTGTCGGGCAATATCCTGTTCGTCGGCCGGGCGCTCAAAGGGGTGAACACCCTGGGGGACATGATCGACCGCCTCGATTATTTCATGGGGATGGACGAGGAGAAGCGGATGCTGATGGCCGAGCGCGGCGCGCGCGGCTGCGACGGGATAATCGAGACGAATGTGGCCACCGGCGGGGTCATCCTTTTGGGCGACCGGGACAGCAAGGTTGGCACGGTGATCCACATTTTCCCCCACACAGGGTTTACACCCGAGCATCTGGAGCAGGTCAAAAGCCGTTTCCCGGAGGCGGACACCTTGCTGGCGTCAATCAGCCGCGTGTACGGCGATCATCCGTTGATTGCCAAGGCCAAAGAACTCGGCATGAATTTTATCGTCGGCAATTCCCACGCCATGGAGATTCTGGAAAACGGCATGCCGCTGGCTGTCGCGTTGCAGATGCTGCTGCCGGAGGTGGAGGTTGTGCTGTTCCGCGAACGGATCACCTCGACGCCGATTAGTGTGGCCGCAACGCCGGCAATTCGCGAGTACGCCCGCGACATCGCCCAGCAGTACCTTGTCAACAGGGCGGCGGACGACGCCAAGGAGGTGAAGCGCCGGGCTTGATCGGCCGGCGGGGCCGGCCGGGTATAATTGCACTCATTATTAAAAAGGAGGGAATGTAATGGCAAGTATTTCCGAACGTGTAAGCAACCTTCCTCTCGGTGCATTCCACTGGCGATTACTGGCGCTAATCGGATCGGGCATTGCTTTCGAGGCCCTCGACACCGCGCTGATCGCTTTCGTGCTGGCGAAGATGATCGGTTCGTGGAGTCTTACCCCGGTCCAGATGGGCTACATCGGTAGCGCCGCCCTCGTAGGCATGTGCTTGGGCGCCATTTGCTCCGGCACGCTGGCCGACCGCATCGGCCGCAAGGCGATGTTTGCCGCGACGCTGGCCGTTTACAGCGTGGGCACCGCGCTGTGCGCCTTTTCCTGGAACCTCGAATCGCTGCTGGTGTTCCGCTTTATCGTCGGCTTCGGGGTCGGCGGACAGCCGCCGGTGGCCAACGCCCTGATGAGCGAGTACGCCCCTGCCAAGCACCGCGGCAAGATGCTGGTTCTCCAGAACTGTTCCTGGGCGGTAGGCTGGCTGGTGGCTTCGCTGATTTCCTACACCATCATCCCCAAATTCGGCTGGCAGCTGGCGTTCATTATCGGCGCGGCGCCGGCGCTCCTGGTTGTCTATGTTTACAGGACTTTGCCCGAGTCGGCCCTGTATCTCGAAAGCAAAGGCCGCCACAAGGAAGCCCACGAGCAGGTAGCCAAGATCGAGCGCGAGCTGGGCGTGCCGGTGGGCGAGCCGCCCAAGCCGTCGGAGATTTCTAAGGTCGAGGTCGGCAAGACGGTCAGCTTCTTCGACCTGTGGGGCCCGACCTTCATCCGCCGCACCATCTGCCTGTGGATACTGTGGTTCGGCATCGTGTTCGCCTACTACGGCATGTTCACCTGGCTGCCGTCTCTCTTGGTCAAGGGCGGCCACACGCTGGTCCGGTCGTTCGAATACATGATGTGGATGACGATGGCCCAGGTCCCCGGCTACTTTGCCGCCGCCTATCTGGTGGACAAGATCGGCCGCCGGGCGACGCTGGGGAGCTTCCTGGCCGTAACCGCCGTTTCCGCCTATATGTTCGGCAACGCCGGATCGGTAACCCAGATAGTGTTCTGGGGCTGCATGATCTCCTTCTTCAACCTCGGCGCCTGGGGCATCACCCACGCTTACTCGGCCGAGCAGTACCCGACTTACGCCCGGGCCACCGGGGTGGGCTGGGCCGCGGCCTTCGGCCGGACGGGCGGCATCATCGCCCCGATTGTCGTCGGCTGGATTATGACCGGCCCGGAAAAAATCCCGACAGTGTTTATGATGTTCACCGCCGTGCTGGCGATCATCGCCGCCAACATATTCTTCCTCGGGCGGGAAACGGCCGGCAAGACGCTCGATGAACTCACCGCGAAGGACATGGTCGCGGCGCCCGCGCCGGCGGCTACCCAGACCAAACCGGAATAGAAGCTGGAGCATACCTAACATACAGGAAAAGAGAGGCTCACATAATGTGAGCCTCTCTTTATTTTTAAGCGAGCTTGAAGACCGCCCGCGGGCCTTTTACCGTCGTGCCCGGGACTATTGCTGGCAGCCTTCCTTGCAGTGGGTGACGGGTCTAAACATCATCCAGACCATGGCGGCGACCTCCTTTGGGTGATATGTAGAAGAAGGGGAGATGGACTTGTCTGGAGGGGGACTCGTGCGGGTAAAGGATGCTTCACTTGGCCCCATCTCCATCCTTCGCCTTAATTATAGCAAAGAATAAAACAAATTACAATAATTATTTATAAATATTTATTATTAATTTACGACAATAAAGAAGCTCCGCCGGCGCGAAGCTTCTTCGGTATTACGAGTTGTCGTCGACCGTCGCCCACAGGATCTCGCGGGTGTAGCCGGCGGCCAGGTCGGGCGGCATGTCGGCGCCGTAGCTGCTGTAGACTATCTGCAGGCCGGGGGTGAGGATGCCGAGGGCGAGGGAGCGGCTTTCCACTTCGTCCCGTCGCCAGATGAACGCCTGGGAGTAGCCGTTGTCGCCGAGAAAGAAGGCGATGATGTTATCGCCGCGGAACCAGTAGTGGCACCAGCCGTCGTGGCCGTGACGGCGGTGGCGCTCCCGGTAGGCCGGGTGGCCGTAGCGCGATTCGAGGAGATAGAGATAGTTGTCGTCCTGCGGTTCGAAGTGGATGTATAGCGCCCGGTCGCGGCGGTCGTCGGCGTAGCAGGCGCCGAGGCCGCGCACGTGGTGGGACGAAAACCAGAACCAGTCGCGGAAGTGGCGTTGCCAGTCATCGCCGGTAGGCCAGTGCTGATGGCGGCTGTGGTAGCGGTCGATGTCGCTGCGGGCGGCCGGGTGATTCCGGTGAGCCGTATGGGAGCGAGGCTGCGGCCGCTCGTTTTTAATCGAGTCATGGCGGCCGTGGTTTGCGGGCGGGTTGATTTTGTCGTGATTTTTTGCCGGATGGCGGTCGCTGTCGGCGGGCCTCTTGGCGCTGATCCTGTCCGGCCCTTGGGGCTGGCGATTATGGTGTTTTACTTGGTCGCGGCTGTGGTTTGCGGGTGCGCGGCCGCTGATCTTTGCGGGGTGTCGGTCTTGGCGGTTCTGCTTGATCTGGCTGCGGCTATGGGCCGGCGGGGCCTTGACGCTTTTTTTGCCGGTGTCTTTGTGGTGCCTGACGCCGGTCGGCTGTTTGGCGGTTTGTCGCTGTTCGTCCTTGCCCTGCCGCTTGTGCTGGTCGTGATTTTGCGCCGGGCCCGCCCATGCGACCGAGACCGCGGCGAACGACAGCAACAGCGCGACGGCGACCAGGCCAAGGAGCTTTTTCATATGGGGCCCTCCTTTCATGCCGATGGGACGGCCGGCAGCCCGGCGGCGCGGGTCTCGCCCGTCGGGGAGGCCGGAGACAACCCTTGAGGCTATTGATACATTTGTCGGTATATTGTATGACGGAAAGGCGCGAATTGATGACAAAAACTGCGGCAGGAATCCGTCCGCCGATGTCCAATATAACTGGTAATATAATCCAAATAGAGGGGGTCGCGCTTATGAAGAAATGGCGAGTGGGTCTGGTGGCACTCCTAGCCATGCTGCTGGTCGGACTGGGCGCCGGGCCGGTATTGGGCGCTCCGGGGTCGGATGCGGCCGAGCCGCTGGAGAAGTGGGTAGGCAAGGTTTTCGTCGTGTTGCCCCTGGAGCGCGGCAAAAAGGCGGAAGGCTATGCCTTTACCCTGACAGCGCCACGGCCCGAATTGCTGACCGCGGGGGGCAATATCCGCGCCGACTGGCTCGAAGGGAAGCGGCTGGAGGTAACGACGGTGAAAAAGCTGCCTACCTTCGAGCAGGGGCCGCCGGTCAACGACTATGAGGTCGTTTTCCGCATCCAGGGCGGAGACGCGTCCCTGACCGCCAAAGCTCTGGGCGGCCAGGTGACGCAACTGGTGCCGGCCGACGACCTGGCGGCGGCGCAGAAGCAGTTCGCCGCCAAGGAGGTATTTTCGAAGCGGCTGGCCATCCCCGCCTATCAGGAAGAACCCGGCACCATCCGGGTGAAGATCAACGAACCGCTTACAGTGGAAGACGTAATCGCCGGCATCGACGCCGACGAACCTATTTGGCTGGTGGTGTCGACCGCCGACAAGCGAAAAGGTTATATCGCCGTCGCCTATAGTCTGACGAACGTGCAGCATGGTTTCTGGTCGTCCGCCAAACCGTGGGAAACGGTGTTGTTCGAGAGCGATCCGCGGCTGCTTTTCGCCTGGGACGACCAGACCTGGGCAGCCATCAACGACGGGGTGGCTAAGGCCGGCATGGTTCCCGACCAGGTACGGCTGGCCTGGGGTGAGCCGCTGAGTGTCGTGCAGAGTGCAGGGGAAGAGACATGGCACTACCCTGACAAGATCGTCAAGTTCCATCCCGCGACTGGGTTGTTCCTCATCCAGAGCCGCTGACGGAAAAAGGGCCTCGCTCGGCGCGAGGCCCGTGGCATAAAAAAGCCTGCGCGTCATGCGCAGGCTTGCGGACAAAGGGCGCCGTTTTTACGGGCAACGGGGTTTATCGTCGTCGCCGCCCTGCCGGCGGCGGCCCCGCCACCAGAAATAGCCGTAGCCGGTCGCTACGACGAGGAGGAGCAGCAGCAGGCGCAGTGAGTTATCCCGGGCGAAAGCCAGTTGGTGGCCGACCAGCACCTCGAGGACGATCGAAGGGAACTTGCCGATTAGGGTAGCCCACAGCATATCGGCGAAGGACATGCTGCTGACCGCCCCAAGCAGGGTTATGAGTCCCGAGGGCGCCAGGGGGATAAGCCGGGCAATCAGCATGGCTTTGAAGCCGTTTTTGCCGCTGAATTCGTCGGCGATCGAAAGGTGCGGGCTGCGGCAGATGATGCGGCGGGCGGCCTGCTGGAGAAGGCTGCGCCACAGGAGGAAGGAGATGACTGTGCCCAGGCACTCGCCCACCCAGGACACGACGATGCCGCCGCCGAGACCGAAGACGACGGCGTTGGCGCCGGAGATGAGCACGGTGGGGAGGATGCCGGACAGGTTGATGAGTACGTTTATCAGGATGCTGACCGCCACCGTCCAGGGGCCGAAAGATCGAAGGTAGGCGGCAATGTCCTGGGCGTCGCCCGCGCGAATGAGCTCCAATACCTGGGGAAAAAAAGCGGGCTGGGCAAGATGGATGCCGACCGCCAGGGCGGCGATGGCGACCCAGGGCCACAATTGTTTCAGCATGATGTCCTCGCAGTAATTTGTTCCCCGCCCGGCGGGGTCTTCTTACATAATAAGAGGAAAGGAGGTTTTTCGTCAAACGGCGGGGAATATTTTCGGCAAGCGAGGTGTTACGATGATGGAGAAAGAAATGCTGCGACGTTCCACGGAGGGACTGTGTGCGCTTTTCAGCCGGTCCGATCCGGCGGATCTCAGCCTTTTGCGGGATTATAACTTTGGCGAGGAAGCCGGCGATAAACCGTGCGACGAACTGGTGGCCCGGATCCGCTACAACGGTTCGAACACCATCGCCCACCTGTTGGGCAGGGACGCGGAGTATCTGGATATCGTCCGCAACGTGGCCGATAAGGTGAATGTGCCATGGTCGCCCGAAGAGGACGAAGAGGCGGTCGAGAAGAAAATCCTCGGGGCGATTTTCGCCCGCGCCTGGCAGAAGATGTCGCCGGCCGAGCGCGCGCCCATCGAAAAACTGTTTACCGAGCAGGGCCTGGAGACCGAACGGGTCAGCAGGCTGCTGGTCGAAGGCACGATCGTCGACTTCATGCCGACGATCAGCTACCTGGTGACGTGGAATATCGCCCGCATTGTGGCGGTGGCTGCGGCCCGCCAGGCCGGCGCCGAAGCGCTCGGGGGGCTGGTGGCCGGCGGGCTGAACGTGCTGCTGGGCCCGGTGGGCATCGTCCTGGGGATCGTCATCGTATCGGTCGACCTCGCCGGCCCGGCGTACCGCAAGATAATCCCCACCGTGCTGCAGATAGCCTACCTGCGTCAGAAAGCCGGCGTAGAAAACCGTACACCGTCCGGCGATGGCGCTAATTGACAGGTGGGAAGCGCTACTGGTATCATAGAGATAAGAAGATAGTTGTACATATGTCAGCGCCGACAGTCGCCGGGGTGATACCGGGGCGAGAAGAGGAATAGCCCCGTTTAAGCGTCATGCCTGTGACCGCCGACTTGGGCGCGTCTGACGAGATTCGGAGAAAAAGGAGGGAACCTTCCAGCAATGCCTGGTAGGTTCTTTTTGCTGATTGCCGTGTTTCGGCAAAATTTTTCGGAAGCGCTGGGGTAAAATTATCCCTGTTGGCCAAATACAAAGAGGCGGGGAATTCCGATGAGTCATCTGAGGGCAATAAGCGGCTACGACCGGTACCTCTTCCACGAAGGCCGCCATTTCCGCAGTTACCGGATGCTGGGCGCGCAGCCGGCGGAGAAGGCCGGCGTCAAAGGAGTACGCTTCGCCGTATGGGCGCCGAACGCGAGGGCGGTGAGGGTGACCGGCGATTTCAACGGCTGGGCGGGCGACCAGATGAGGCGGCTGAAATCCTCCGGTATCTGGGAGCTGTTCGTGCCTGGGCTGGGCCGCGGGGCACTTTACAAATACCAGATTGTGTCCGCCGACGGCGATGTGCGCGAAAAAGCCGACCCGTACGCCTTCTGGGCCGAGGTGAGGCCGCTGAGCGCTTCGCGGGTTCACGGGCTGGACGGCTACCCGTGGGGCGATAGCCATTGGCAGGGCGGCGAACGGACCACCGGCGGGGTTAACAAGCCGTTGGCCATCTACGAGGTGCATCTCGGTTCGTGGCGGCGCAAACCGGACGGCAGTTTCTACTCTTATCGCGAACTGGCCGACGAGCTGAGCGATTATGCCGTCGATATGGGGTTCACCCATTTAGAACTGCTGCCTGTCGCCGAGCATCCGCTCGACGCTTCCTGGGGGTACCAGGCGACGGGTTACTATGCTCCCACCAGCCGCCACGGCAGCCCCGACGATTTCAAGTACTTTGTAGACCGCTGCCACCAAAAGGGGCTGGGCGTCATCCTCGACTGGGTGCCGGGACACTTCTGCAAGGATGACCACGGCCTCAGACTGTTCGACGGCAGTCCGCAGTTCGAGTGCGGGTGGCCGGCCAGAGCCGAGAATCTCGGCTGGGGCACGCTCAACTTCGATTTCGGCAAGCCGGAGGTATGGAGTTTCCTCATATCGAATGCCTTGTACTGGTTCGATGTCTTCCACCTCGACGGCCTGCGGGTGGATGCCGTGGCCAACATGATCTATCTGGACTACGGCCGGCAGGAGGGCGGCGAGTGGCTGCCCAACGAGCACGGCGGCCGGGAGAACCTCGACGCCATCGCCTTCCTCAAGAAGCTCAACGAGGTCGTCCATTATTATTACCCACGGGCGCTGGTCATAGCCGAGGAGTCGACGTCCTGGCCGCTGGTGTCGCGGCCGGTGTACCTAGGCGGTCTGGGGTTCGACTACAAATGGAATATGGGCTGGATGAACGATACGCTCCGTTACGTCTCCCTCGACCCGGTGCACCGCCAGTGGGAGCACCGCCTGCTGACTTTTTCGATGATGTACGCTTTTTCCGAGAATTTTCTCCTCCCGCTGTCCCACGACGAGGTGGTGCACGGCAAGAAGTCGCTGCTTGATAAGATGCCGGGCGACTACTGGCAGAAGTTTGCCAATCTGCGGGCCTTCTACGGTTATTTCATGGCCCATCCCGGCAAAAAACTGCTGTTCATGGGCGGCGAGTTCGGTCAGTTCAGCGAGTGGTACGAGGCGCGCGGCCTCGACTGGATGCTTTTAGACTACGAGCTGCACGGCAAGCTGCACGGCTACACCCGCGAGCTTGTCCGTTTCTACCGTGACGACCGGTGCCTGTGGCAAAACGACGATAACTGGCGGGGGTTCGAATGGATCGACTGCCATGACAGCCGCCAGAGCGTGATAAGCTTCCTCCGCCGCGCCGACGACGGCGAATGTACGGTGGTGGTGACTAATTTTACCCCGGTTGTCCGGCACGGTTACCGCATCGGCGTACCGGAGGCCGGTCGTTACCGCGAGGTGATGAGCAGCGACCGACCGGAGTTCGGCGGCTCGGGGGTGACGAGCGGCGAGCTTTGCACCGAGCAGCAGCCCTGGCACAGCCAGCCATTCTCCGTCGTCCTGACCGTGCCGCCGCTGGCTACTGTCTATATCAAGAAGGAAGCTACTATCGAGGAGTAGGGAGGAGAAGAGATGCTGCACAAGGAATGCGTGGCCATGATTCTTGCCGGCGGCCAAGGCAGCCGGCTGGGCGTGCTCACCAAGACGGTGGCCAAACCGGCGGTGCCCTTCGGCGGCAAATACCGGCTGATCGATTTCACGCTGAGCAACTGCCATAATTCCGGCATCGACACGGTAGGCGTCCTTACCCAGTACCAGCCGTTCGAGCTGCATAACTATATCGGCATCGGCGCCCCGTGGGACCTTGACCGCAACACAGGCGGGGTGCATATCCTGCCCCCCTTCGTGAGGGCCAGAGGCGGCGAATGGTACCAGGGGACCGCCAACGCCATCCACCAGAACGCCACCTTTATCGAACAGTTCAGCCCCCAGTACGTGGTGATACTGTCCGGCGACCATATCTACAAGATGGACTATGCCAGCATGCTGGCCTTCCATAAGGAGACGGAGGCCGACGCAACCATCGCCGTCATCGAGGTGCCCTGGAAGGAGGCCAGCCGCTTCGGCATCATGAGCGCCGACCGGGAGGGCCGCATTACCGAGTTTGCCGAGAAACCGAAGCAGCCCAAGAGCAACCTGGCTTCGATGGGAGTATATGTTTTCTCCTGGAAGGTTTTAAGAAAATACCTTGAACTGGACGAAAAAGACAAATCCTCCAGCCACGATTTCGGCAAGAACGTCATCCCCGCCATGCTGGGCAGCGGCCGGAAGATGATGGCGTACGCCTTCGACGGCTACTGGCGGGACGTCGGCACGGTCGAGAGCCTGTGGGAGGCCAACATGGATCTTCTGAGCGACCGGCCCGAGCTTGACCTCTACGATCCCAGCCGACGAATCTATTCGATCAACCCCACTCAGCCGCCCCATTTCGTAGCCGAGGGCGGCAAGGTCAGGCGGGTAATCGCCAGCGTCGGCTGCCGCATCTTCGGCGAGGTCGAGAACGCGGTGCTTTTCCCCGGCGTCCACGTCGCTCCCGGGGCGGTTGTCAAGGATTCGGTGATAATGCAGGATGTCCGGATCGGGGCGAACACGGTCATCGAGCGGGCGATCGTCGGCCAGGACGCCGTCATCGGCGACGGCTGTCAGATCGGGTTGGCCGGCGATGCCGCTTCTGAGGCGATCACGGTGATCGGCGAGCGGGCCCGCGTCAGCGCCGACACCTTTGTTCCGCGCGGCGCGGTGGTAGAATAGGGAGCCGCGGGCGCGGCAGCAAGGAGGGGCGAAGATGAAAAACGTTCTGGGGCTTATCAACCTCCACGAGAACGAGGAGCTGCTCAAGGAACTTACCCGCCACCGGCCGCTGGCGGCGGTGCCTTTTGGCGGCCGGTACCGGCTTATCGATTTCGTGCTGTCCAACATGGTCAACTCGGGCATCACCAATGTCGGCATCGTTGTCAAGAACAAGGCCCGGTCGATAATGGACCACCTGCGGTCAGGCAAGGAGTGGGACCTGGCCCGCAAGCGCGACGGCCTGTTTGTCCTGCCGCCGCCTGACCATATCCACTACTCGAACAGCATCTACAAGGGCGATCTCGAGCATTTGCACAGCCATGTGGATTTCCTGCAGCGCAGCAGCCAGGAATACGTAATCGTCGCCGGTAGCCATACCGTCTACAACACCGACTACCGGGAGGCGTTCCGCTTCCACCAGGAGAAGCAGGCCGACATCACGATAATATATAAGGATGAGCCGCCCTTGCCCGGCAAGCAGTATTCGCTGGCCACAGCGGTGACGGTCGACGGCGACGGCCGCGTCACCGACATGCACGTCACAACCGGTCGCGTCGCGGGGGGGCCCATCTGCCTGGAAACATTCATCATGCGCAAATCTCTGCTGCTCCAGATCATCGAGGACTGCATCGCCCACGGCGAATACGACTTCGTCAAGGAGGGCATTGTCAAACGCCTCAGCCGGCATAAGATTTTCGGCTTTCCCTTTACAGGCTATATGGCCAAAATCAATTCCGTTCAGGCCTACTTCCGCGCCAACATGGACCTGCTGCACCCCGAAATATGGCAAGACCTGTTTCTCAAGTCCGGCCCCGTATACACCAAGGTCAAGGACGAACCGCCGGCCAACTACCGCGACCAGGCGGCGGTCAGCAACGTGCTGGTGGCCAATGGCTGCGTCATCGAAGGCCGGGTGGAGAATAGCCTGCTGTCCCGCAGCGTGATAATCCACCGGGGCGCGTATGTCAACAACTGTATCATCATGCAGAAGTGCGAAATCGGCCCCAACGCGGTGCTCGAGAACGTCATCTGCGACAAGGACGTGCGGATCTCGAACGCCAAGCGGCTTATCGGCGACAAGAATTATGTACTTGTTATCGAAAAGGGGATGGCAGTATGACGGCTAAAAAAGTGTTATTTGTCGCCGCCGAGGCGGTGCCGTTCGTCAAGACGGGCGGCCTGGCCGATGTCGCCGGTTCGCTTCCCAAGGAACTGGCGAAGCAGGGCGTCGACGCGCGGATCATCATGCCCAAGTACGGCGACATCCCGGCCGCGTGGGTCGAGCAGATGGTCCACGTGCGCCACATCGAGGTGACGCTCGGCTGGCGGCGCCTCTACTGCGGCATCGAACGGCTGGAGCACGACGGGCGTGTATACTATTTCATCGACAACGAGTATTACTTCCGTCGCCAGGGGCTTTACGGCTTCCTCGACGACGCCGAGCGGTTCAGCTTCTTCTGCCGGGCGGTCCTGGAAGTGCTGCCGTATCTCGATTTTGCGCCCGACATCCTCCACTGCCACGACTGGCACACCGCTATGGTGCCGGTGCTGCTGCACGCCCATTATCGTAACTCCACGCCGCACCACCAGCTGCGGACGGTACTCACCATCCACAATATCCAATATCAGGGCGTTTTCGAAAAAGGAGTACTCGGCGACCTGCTGGCGCTCGACGCAGGTGAGTACCTGACTGCCGACCGGCTGGATTTCCTCGGCCGGGTCAATTATCTCAAGGGGGGCATCGTCTTCGCCGACGCGGTGACGACAGTCAGCCGGACGTACGCCTGGGAGATACTCACTCCCGAAGGCGGCTGGCAGCTCGACGGCGTCCTGAGGAAGCGCGAGGCCGACGTAAACGGCATCTTGAACGGCCTCGACTACGAGGTGTACGACCCCGGCAACGACAAGCTCGTGTATCAGCCTTATACCCGGCGGTCGATCGGCCGCAAGCAGACCAACAAGGCCAAGCTGCAGGAGTTCCTCGGCCTCGAAGTCCGGCCGGAGGCGATGATGATCGCCGTCGTATCGCGGCTGGTATGGGCCAAGGGGTTCGATCTCATCGCCGCGGCGCTGGAGGAAATCCTCGCCGCCGACGTGCAGGTGGTCGTCCTCGGCACAGGCGAGGACAAATACGAAAGCATGTTCCGGGTGGCCGGCCACCGCCACCCCGGCAAGCTGTCCGCCAATATCTACTTCGACGAGGCGCTGGCCCACAAGATTTACGCCGCCGCCGACCTCTTCCTGATGCCGTCGCTTCACGAGCCGTGCGGTATCGGCCAGCTCATCGCCCTGCGCTACGGCTGCGTGCCGCTGGTGCGGGAGACGGGCGGCCTCAAGGATACAATTCAGCCGTACAATGAATATACTGGCGAAGGGAACGGTTTCAGCTTTACCCAGCCCAACGCCGGCGATATGCTGTATACCCTCCGCCGCGCCATGGAGTTCTACCGCGACGGCGAGGTGTGGCCGCGGATCGTCAAGGCCGCGATGGCCTCCGATTTTAGCTGGCGGCGCTCGGCGTCCGAATATGTGGCAGTCTACGAGAAACTGATCTGACGCACGACGACGTTTATATTGCGGGGGAAAAAGATGCTTAGAGATAAGGAAGAGTTCAAGGCCGCCTTTATCGAGAGGCTGCAGGCCCTCCACGGCAAGAGCCTCGAGGAGGCGTCGGCCCAGAATAAGTATGCCGCCCTGGGCAGCCTGGTCCGCGACTATATCGGCAAACGCTGGGTAAATACCAACAGGCAGTACGCCGCCAAAGGGGAAAAGCAGGTCTACTATTTTTCGATCGAGTTTCTGCTCGGCCGCCTGCTCGACACTTACCTCCGCGGCATGGGTATCCGCGACGCGTGGGTCGAGGCGCTGGCCGAGCTTGGCGTCGACTACGCCGAGCTTGAGGACCAGGAGCACGACGCCGGCCTTGGCAACGGCGGCCTCGGCAGGCTGGCGGCCTGTTTTCTCGACTCGCTGGCCGCGCTGGAGCTGCCCGGCCACGGCTGCGGTATCAGGTATAAATACGGTCTGTTCGAGCAGAAGATAATCGACGGCGACCAGGTCGAGCACCCCGACAACTGGCTTAAAAACGGCAACATCTGGGAATACCGCAAGATCGACAAGGCTGTGAGGGTGGAGTTTGGCGGCGCCTTCGGGGCGGTGCTGGCCGTCCCCTACGACATACCCATCCTCGGCTACGGCAACAACACCGTCAACACCCTCAGGCTGTGGAGCGCCGAACCCACCGAGGGCGAGATGGATTTCGCCTCCTTCAACCAGGGCAACTACCTCAAGGCGGTGGAGTACAAGTATTCGGTGGAGGCGATCTCCGAGATCCTCTACCCCGACGACACCCACTACGAGGGGCGACTGCTCAGGCTGAAGCAGCAGTATTTCCTCGTTTCGGCCGGCATCCAGAGCATCCTGCGCACCCTCAGGCGCAAGCACGGCGACATCCGGCTGCTGCCGGAGAAGGTCGCCATCCATATCAACGACACCCATCCGGCCCTGGCGGTGCCCGAGCTAATGCGCATTCTCATGGACGAGGAGGGTCTGGGCTGGGACGAGGCCTGGCAGCTGACGACCAACACCATTTCCTACACCAACCACACCATCATGCCCGAGGCGCTGGAGAAATGGCCGATCGACATTTTCCAGAGCCTGCTGCCGCGCCTGTGGGAGATTGTCCGCGAGATCAACGAGCGTTTCTGCCGCGATCTGTGGCATTTCTACCCCGGCGACTGGGACCGGATCGCCGCCATGGCCATCACCGCCGACGGCTTCGTCAAGATGGCCCACCTGGCGGTGGCGGGCAGCCACAGCGTCAACGGGGTGGCGAAGATCCACACCGAGATCCTCAAGAGAGACTGCATGAAGCTGTTCTATCAATACACTCCTTACAAGTTCAACAACAAGACCAACGGCATAACCCACCGCCGCTGGCTTATGAAGGCCAACCCCGGATTGGCCGCTCTCATCACCGACACCATCGGCCCGAGCTGGGTGCATCACCCCACCGACCTCAACCGGCTGCAGTACTTCGCCGCCGACGCCGCTTTCAAGGAAAGCCTGGCGGCCATCAAGCGCGAACGTAAGACGGCGCTGGCCCGGTTCGTGAAAACCCGCTACGATCTCGACCTCGACCCGGCCTCGATTTTCGACACCCATGTGAAGCGCATTCACGTCTATAAGCGCCAGCTTCTCAATCTGCTCAGGATTATGGAGCTCTATAACCGCCTCAAGGAAAACCCCCAGCTCGACGTCGTGCCGCGGACGTTCATCTTTTCAGGCAAGGCGGCCCCCAGCTATCTGCTGGCCAAGAAGGTCATCAAGCTCGTCAACGCGCTGGCGGCGGTGGTCAACAACGACCCGGCGGTGAACGGCAAGATGAAGGTGATCTTCCTTGAGAACTATGGGGTAACGCTGGCCGAACTCATCATCCCCGCCACCGACGTCAGTGAGCAGATTTCGACCGCCAGCAAGGAGGCGTCGGGCACGGGCAACATGAAATTCATGATGAACGGGGCGGTCACTGTCGGCACGCTCGACGGCGCCAACGTCGAGATCCGCGAGGCGGTGGGGGACGGCAATATCTTCATCTTCGGCCTCAAGGCGGACGAAGTCATCGAAATCTGCGCCAACGACCAGTGCAACCCCCGCCACAGTTACAACAGTGACCCGCGCATCCGCCGGGTTGCCGAGCAGTTGGTCGACGGCAGCTTACCCGGCGGCCCGGACGAGTTCCGGCCCCTCTACGACTACCTTGTCCACGGCAAGGGTGATTTTTTCGAGCTGCAGGACTTCGCCGCTTACCTGGACGCCCAGGCCAGGGTGGACGCGCTGTTCCGCGACCGGCGGGCATGGGCGGCGATGGCGGCGACCAATATCGCCCGCTCGGGGCAGTTTTCCAGCGACCATACCGTCGGCGAATACGCGATCGGCATCTGGAACATCAGGCCGGTGCCGATCGCTGAATGAGGGTGGTGCTCTGATGGCGCGCGACTGGCTCTACCACGATTCCCACACCGCCCTTTTCCGCAGCCCGTTCGGGGCTGTCGCCTGCGGGACGGTCATCGGCCTGCGCCTGGCGGTCGACGCCGGCCGCCAGGTCGACGAAGTGCTGCTCCGCACCTGGCGGGACGGCGGCGGGGAAGATCTCATCCCCATGACGCTGCTCGAAGACACCGGCGGCGAACGATACTACCACGCTTCCCTGGTCGCTCCTGGCGATCCGGGGCTGGTGTGGTATTATTTTATCGTCCGCGCCTGCGATGCGGTGCATTTCTACGGCAATAACGAGCGCCAGTTGGGCGGTCCGGGAGCGGTGTACGCCTCGCCGCCGCCGTCCTTCCAGATCACCGTCCACCTGCCCGGCGTCGTTGCCCCTTCCTGGTATAAGGACGCGGTCGTCTACCAGATCTTCGTCGACCGCTTCTTCAACGGTACCCCCGGCGGGCGGGTGAAGAACGCCAAACCCGGCAGCCTTATCCATGCCTGCTGGCAGGACGACCCTGTGTATGTACGCGAGCGGGAGACTGGCAACATCCTCGCCTACGACTTTTTCGGCGGCAACCTCGCGGGAGTGATGGCCAAGCTGCCGTACCTCAAGGGCCTGGGCGTGAGCGCCCTGTATTTTAACCCGGTGTTCGAGGCCGCCAGCAATCACAAGTACGACACCGCCGACTACACCAACATCGACGCCATGTTCGGCGACAACGATCTTTTTCGTGAGCTGTGCGACCGGGCGGGCGAGCTGGGCATGGCCGTCATCCTCGACGGCGTTTTCAGCCACACCGGCAGCGACAGCATCTACTTCAACCGCGACGGCCGTTATCCCGGGCCAGGGGCTTACCAGTCGACAGCCTCGCCTTACTACCCCTGGTACCGTTTTCGCCGCCACCCCGACGACTACGAAGCGTGGTGGGGCGTGGACGCCCTGCCGGCCGTCGACGAGCTTGAACCTTCCTACCAGGATTTCATCGCCCGCGGCGAGGACAGCGTCGTCAGGCGCTGGCTGAAGCTGGGCGCGAAGGGCTGGCGCCTGGACGTCGCCGACGAGCTGCCGGACGAATTCATCCGTACCCTGAGGCGGGCGGCGAAGGAAACCGACCCCGAGGCGGTGCTAATCGGCGAGGTGTGGGAGGATGCCTCCCATAAGGTGAGTTACGGTGAACTCCGCGGCTATTTCCGAGGCGACGAGCTCGACGCCGCCACCAACTACCCCTTCCGCCGCGCCGCTCTCGATTTTCTCCTCGGCCGCCAGGATGCCGAAGCAACGCGGCAGATGCTATACAGTCTCTACGAAAATTACCCGCGCGAGAATTTTCTTGCCGCCTTCAACCTTATCGGCAGCCATGACGTGCCGCGGGCCCTCACCCTGCTGAGCGGCTACGAGGAACCCGACCGCGTGCCGTTCAGCGAGCAGCGGCGGCAGCGCCTGGGGCCCGGTGGGCGGGAACTGGCGGTGCGGCGGCTGAAGCTGCTCGCCCTTTGGCAGATGACCTTTCCTGGCGTGCCGTGCATCTATTATGGCGACGAAGCGGGGCTGGAAGGCTACGCCGAGCCGCTCAACCGGCGAACTTTTCCCTGGGGGCGGGAGGACGCCGCCCTCACAGCCTGGTACCGCAAGGTCATCGCCCTGCGCAACCGTTATCCCGTTCTGCGCGGCGGCGGCTGGCAGCCCCTCGTCCCCCACCGCGACGTTTTCGGCTATATCCGCTGGCGGGAAGGCGATGGGGCGCAGGATAGCGGCATCGCCGTCGTTCTCCTCAACCGCGGCGATACGGCAGTGAGGGTGGAAATCGACCTCGGCGGCCGATATGAGGGTCTGCTTTTCGACGCCCTCGCTGACGGGGCGGAGGCGGCGGCTGGCGACGGTCGCTGCGCCCTGACGCTGGAGCCCTTCGGCGGCCAGGTGCTGCTGAGCGACAGCGGTCGGGAGCAAGGCGAGTGCGGCATACTGCTCCACCCCAGCTCGCTGCCCTCCGTCCACGGCATCGGCGGCCTGGGGGACGAGGCCCGCGAGTTCGTCGACTTTCTCGCCGCCGCCCGGCAGAACTACTGGCAGATACTGCCCCTCAACCCCATCGGCTGCGGCAATTCCCCCTATCAGAGCGTGTCCGCCTTTGCCGCCGAGCCACTGCTCATCGACATCGACCAACTTGTCGCCGACGGTCTGGTTACTGCTGCGGAGGTCGCCGCCGCCCAGACGGCATGCAGCTTCGCCGACGGCGCGGACGACCGGGTGGATTATCCGGCAATCCGAAAATATAAGGAGAGCCTGTTCCGCCAGGCCTTCCGGCGCTTTATCCCCGACGCGGACTACAGCGTTTTCCGGCGCGACAACGCCGCCTGGCTGGAGGACTACGCCTTATATATGGCGCTTGCGGATCACTTCGGCGACGGCTGCTGGCAGAACTGGCCGGCCGACATCGCCGGCCGCGAGGCGACGGCGCTTGTCCGCTACGCCGGTCTGCTGGCGGCGGAAATCAATTACCACATCTTCCTGCAGTACATTTTCCGCCGTCAGTGGGAGGAACTGCGGCAGCACGCCCGCAGCCGCGGCGTGAAAATTATCGGCGATCTGCCGATTTTCGTCGCCCACTCTTCAAGCGACGTATGGGCCAATCGCCGGCTGTTCCGCCTCGACGCCGCCGGCAGCCCTGTGGCCGTGGCCGGCGTGCCGCCCGACTACTTCAGCGCCACCGGCCAGCTGTGGGGCAACCCGCTCTACGACTGGCGAGCGATGGCCAAGGAAGACTATTGTTGGTGGCAGGACCGCCTCGCCAACCTCCTCGCCCTGGTAGACGTTGTCCGCATCGACCACTTCCGCGGGTTTGCCGCCTGCTGGGCCGTGCCTGCCGGGGCGGCGACCGCCGAGCAGGGTAGGTGGGTCAAAGGACCGGGACACGCGCTGTTCGCCGCGCTCGCACGCCGGCTCGGCAAGCTGCCGGTTATCGCCGAGGACCTTGGCACGATAACGCCGGACGTCGTGGCGCTCAGACGGCGCTGCGGTTTTCCCGGCATGAAGGTGCTGCAGTTCTCCTTCGCCGTGGGCGAACAGGGCGACCCCCTGCCGCTCGGCTGCGACCCCGACACCGTCGTCTACACCGGCACCCACGACAACGACACCGCCCGCGGCTGGTACGAGGAGCTGGCCGCGACCGGGGCGGCCGAAAAGGCGTGCATCGACCGTTATCTAGGCAAGGGCGACGCGGCGTGGCGATTGGTCGAACTGGCCTATGGCTGCCGCGCGGCTACCGCGATCGCGCCGATGCAGGATATCCTCGGCCTGGACGGAGCGGCCCGGATGAACAAACCGGGAACGGTCGGCGGCAACTGGGAATGGCGCTGCCCGTCCGGCTACCGGGAGGGGGAGCTTGCCGCTCGGCTGGCCGCACTGGCCGCCAGGCACCGGCGCGGGCTGGCGGCGGATTAGGGGGTTGCGAATAGAGGGACAATATAGCCAAATTTGTTAGGCTGAAGAAGGAATTGTCGAACAATTTTTAGAAGTATATTGAAAATAATATTTGGTCACGGCGTTGGTTGCGAGGAGGACTGAAACTGTGGCGCTGAAGTATAAGCGGTACATTGTCGCGGATATCAACCCGGGTATGATACTTGGGACGGACGCTGTGTCGGACCGGGGCAAGGTGATGCTTAGCGCCAACACCGCGCTCACCGAGGCGATGATAAAACTCCTGGAAAACTGGGGGTTCGACAGCGTCATAATCCTCGAGGACGAGACCGTGAGCGCCGCGGTGAGGGAAAAGCGGCTGTCGGAGCGGGTGCTGTTCAACGCCCAATACGAACAGACCGTCTCCCTGGTCAAGAATGCTTTTGACGAGATGCGCTATTTCAAGGAAGTGCCCCTCAAACAGATGCAGGACTTGTCCGACAACGCCCTCGTCACCCTGACGGCGACGCCCGGGGCGCTCGGCTACCTCCATTCGCTCCGTGATCTCGACAACTACACCTTTCAGCACTCGGTCAACGTGGCGATCATTTCCGGCGTTCTCAGCCGCTGGCTGGGCGACGACGGCGAACGGATGCGGGACATGGTGCTGGCCGGGCTGCTCCACGATGTCGGCAAAGCGCTGGTGCCGCAGGAGATCCTCAACAAGCCCGGCACGCTGACGCCGGCCGAAATGGAAGTGATGCAGCAGCACGCGGCGTACGGCTACGATATGCTGAAAAAGGCCAAGGTGCTGGCTGGCGACGTGCTCGCAGGGGTGTGGCAGCATCACGAGCGCCTCGACGGCAGCGGGTACCCGCGGGGCCTGCGGGGCGGCAACATTCTGCCGAGCGCCAGGATTATTGCTGTCAGCGACATTTACGACGCCATGACCTCCGACCGGGTCTACCGCAGCAAGATGACCCCTTTCCATGTCATCAAAACGCTGTTCGAGAACATGTTTGACAAGCTGGACGCCGCGATGTGCACGGTCTTCCTCAACAATCTCAAAGACTACTTCGTCGGGTCCACCGTGGAGCTCAGCGACGGGCGGCTGGCCGAAGTGATCTTCATGGACTGGATTTCCTGGGACCGCCTCACCGTCAGGACGGCCGACGGCGAATGCATCCAGTTGGGGGAGCATGCCGAGCAGAAGATCGTCCGCTGCCTCCAGGCATAGTCCGGCCGTTGATAAAGCCCCATCTGCGGCGTTGCTCCTCAGAGCGCTTGCTTGCGTACGAAAAAAGTACGCGGCGCCGCGCGCTCTTCCGGTGCGCCTTGCATCCGGGTCTTTCTGAACGGCCTTGGGTGTGAGGTTAAGCAATCGTGTAACAAAGCCCGTTTTCCAACCCTCGGGGCGGAAGACGGGCTTTATTTGCGGCGAATTAATTTACATAATATATTTACGTGTGCTATAATGATGGCTGCCGGCTGCGGCCGGACAAAATTACACTGAAAGAGGGGTCGGGATATGAACCGTCACAAATTCTCCGTTGTCCTGCTCCTGTTGCTGACGATGAGCTTCACCCTGTTCGCGCCGGCAGCCGTCGCCCACGCTGCGCCGCTTTCCGACCTGCTTGGCAAGGATAGCGGCGGCAGCGGGCTGCTCAACATCCTGCTCGGGCTGCTGTTCGGCAAACTGCTGGGCGGCTCTGACGGCGGCAGCACGGACATTGGCAAGGTTCTCGGCGTCGGCACGACGCCGGCGACGACGACTGCGGACCGTAATGCGATCATCGCGACGGGGCAGAAGTACATGGGCGTCCCTTACGTATGGGGGGGGGCGACTCCGGCCGGGTTCGACTGTTCCGGCTTTACCCAGTATGTCATGAAGCAAAACGGCATCACTATTCCCCGCACCGCCGCCGAGCAGTTCGCCGCCGGGTCGCCGGTGGAAAAGGCCAACCTCCAGGTCGGCGACCTGGTCTTCTTCACCACCTATAAGCCGGGCGCTTCCCATGTCGGCTTCTACATGGGCGACGGCAAATTCCTCCACGCCAGTTCGGGCGCCAAAGAGGTCGCGATCTCCAAACTGGACGAGGCGTACTACGCGCAGCGCTATATCGGCGCCCGCCGCTACTAGTCGCCCGTCGGTAAACTTCGGTTATTGCCGCTTCTCCCGAAAAGCCCGCCATGAGGCGGGCTTTTCCGTTTTCCGGTTATTTTCCACCGCCGGTCTGGTATAATGAGAGCAGACGAAAGGAGGTTGGCGGATGGAGGGTTATGAGAAGATCGCGGTTGTCGACAACCAGTTCGAGGCGCAGCTGCTGGCGGAGATTCTCGCCGCGCGCCACATTCCCCACGTCCTCAAATCTTACTACGACGCTGCCTATGACGGCCTGTTCCAGACCCAGAAGGGGTGGGGGGCTGTATACGCTCTGTCGCAGTACAAGGCGGAGATTGACGAGATTATCGCCAGCCTGCGCGAGCAGGAAGGCTAGACGCCGGCCGCGGCTGGCGTCAATCGCGCAGGGATATGGGTCGTTGCTGGTGACCAGGGAAGGGGAATTTTCGCCCGCATGGATATCGGCGCTAAAATAATTTATTTCTTTTTCGATTTGCTGCTGCCGCTGGCAGTCGGTTATATGTGCCGCCGGCAGACGAGGCTGGACGAAGATTTCTTCCAGCGGATGATGACACTGGGGATAATGCTAATCTATCCAGTCCTCGCATTGCTCGGGTTCTGGGCGACGCGACTCGACGCGGAGCTTATATGGTTGCCCGTCCTCGGTATCGTGCTCAGTGTCATTCCCGGCGTGCTGGCTTTTTTCCGCGCCAGAACGAAATATGCCGACAGCCTCGACCAGGGCAGCTATGTCATGGCGGCGACGATGTCCAACACCCTCACGCTCGGGGGAATATCGGCGTTCATCATTTACGGGGAGACTGGTTTCGCATATGTGCAACTGATAACGCTGCTCGGGACCCTCTACCTTTTCCTGGTCTGTTTCCCGCTGGCAGGATGGTACGCTGCCCGAGGCGGCGAGGTGGGCGGCGAGCGGATGTCGGTACTTTCCGTCTTGTTCAGCCGCAACCAGTTGCCCGCCCTCGGCCTGTTTGTGGGGGCATGGCTCTATTACAGCGGTGTGCCCAGACCGGCCTGGGCGGGGGCGATCTTCGACCCTCTCATGCATATTGGCGCATGGATGTCGCTCATCCCGGTAGGCCATTCCGTTGATTTCCGCGCGATGCGTCAGTATTGGCTCGGCATCCTTGATCTCAACGTCATTAAGTTCATCATCACGCCCGCCCTGTCCTACGCAATCGGCATGCTGGTGCTCAGCGACCCCGTGGCGATCAACACCCTGCTGATCACGGCCAGTACACCCACCGCAATTCTTTCGGTGGTTGCGGTCAAACTCCACCGTCTCAACGTCCACATCACGATGACCGCCTTTGTGCTAACAACCGCAGTGTACCTGCTGGTGGTATATCCCATACAGTTCCTGTGGCTGTCGGGGCGGCTGTGATTCCCGGCCGTTGATAAGCCCCCGTCTGCGCAGTTCTTGTGCAAATAGAAAGAACGGACTGGCTTTTGCCGATCCGTTCTTATCTTTTCTTAACCTGGGGGGCAGTTGGTTTAGCCGGGGTTACAGTTTTGTCGACATTGATGTGCATGCCGTCGATGACCGGTTTGGCCAGATCGAGCTTGGCGGCGTCGGCGCCGGCGGCTAGTCCGCCTGCCAACTGGACGATATCGGCCACCTTGGTTCCCACCGGGACCTTTACCACCCCCGGGGTGGCGACCGCGCCGCTCACATACACGACCGCGTATTCGATCTTCGGCGGCGCCGGCGGGGGCTGCTGATTTCCCGATACGGAGAAGATCCCTGGGGCGATGGGGTTATGAAGATCGGGAACGGCGGGAATCATCAGGGTCAGAACAAGGGCGACCGTCAGACTGAAGACCGCTTTGCCGGCAAAACGGAGCTTGCCGCCGCCTTTGCGTTTTTTCAACCTTGCAACCCTCGATGGGCCGCGGATCGGGTCGTACAAATTCTCCCCTCCTTCCGTCCGAAAAATTGGCAATCATTTGTTGGTAAAAGGTATTGTTCGCCATAAATTACATAACTCCTGCAACATTTGCAGGAAAAAAGATTATTCTGGAAAAAATTATTTTCCAATGATTTTATATCGCCGCTTGCTGCGGCTGATTGCGAAAACGAAAGAGCGGCGGTTGATGCCGCCGCTCTATGGCGCGGTTACTGTTCCGGCTGGCGCATGGCTTTGTTTCTGGCGCCGTCGATATATTCGAGAGTGGCGTGCAGGGAGTCTCGGGAAGGGTCGCGCACCATGGCCGAGTCTTTCATGGCCAGCGGTTCGGGATTGTTAGGCCCGTAATCCTGGTCTATCGATGGCTTGTTGATCGGAACCACCCCCTGGTTTATTTGCGGTCTGTGGCGGCAGCCTGCCGCCCGCCATCCGGTCACGTGGCAGTGCCGTCCGGGCATGGCTTTGGCAGCGCCCTGGCCTCTTTGGCCCCGGGTTGGGCTTTTCTGGCGGGCTCGGAGTCGAGCAGGTCTTTTACGGTCATTACTGTTCACCTCCCGGATCAAAGTGTGCCCTAGACGTCGCCGCCGTTTTCCTTGATGATGCCGACCGCTTCGTCGGTCCGCGCCTCGGGGACAAAAGCCACCAAGGTGAAGGCGGCGCCTCCGGCCAGACCGTAGCCGCGGGCGCTTAGGCCGCTTACCGAGGGATCGGCGCCCATCAGCACCTTGGTGGCCTGGTTTTCGTCATTGGGCGAGTTGGTGGAGTAAAGGACGAGGCTGGTGAGAGATTCGGCCTGGTGGGAGATGGGGTCGTTGATGTGCGCGTCCTGGGAGACGCCGTAGCGGCTGTTGCGGCGGATATGCACGTCGGCTAGCCCGGCGGCGGACAGGGCGTCGGCGGCTGTCCGGGCTTTGCTGCTGGAGGGGAAGCTGGCGATAATGGTCCGTTCCTCGGGCATTGTCACGACCTCCTTCACGATTAATATGAGCCGGCGGCAAGGCGGCTATCCCGCATCCGGTGCGAATCCGGCTCTTTTTTCTGCAGCGTCGGCAGGGAAACGGGGGTTTTTACCGAACTTTTCCATATATAGGACTAGTCAGGGGGATGATCAGAATGAAGTTTCGTCTTTGGGTATGCTTGGTTCTGACGGCGGCGCTGCTGTGCGGGACGATTACTGTCGCGCTGGCTGCCCAGGGTTTCAGCGCCGACATCTTCACCGCCCACGGCAAGCAGACCATGCAGGGGAAAATCTTTGTTTCCGGGGAGAAGATGCGCTTCGAAACCGCCGGGATGGCAACCATCACCCGGATGGACAAAAAGGTTGTCTGGATGCTGATGCCGAGCGAGAAAATGTACATGGAGCAAACCTTCCGGCCGGAAAACGTAGTGCCCAGTTCGGAACCGGTAGCCGGTGAGGTCGAGAGGACGCTGCTCGGCACTGAGGCTGTCAACGGCGTGGCGGCCGACAAGTACCGCATTACCGTCCAGACCGACGGCAAGCGCCATACCTTCTTGCAGTGGCTGGCGAAGGACTCCTTGCTGCCGGTCAAGACGGCCGCCGAGGACGGCTCTTGGTGGCAGGAATACCGGAACATCAAGGTCGGCGAACCAGACTCCGCCCTTTTCGAGCTGCCGGATGGCTACAAAAAGTTTTCCATGGGGTTTTGACGGCCCTCAAAGACTTGCGGTTGCTGCGCAAGTCTTTTTTATTTCGCCCGCATGAAGGAAAAGCCGGCCTGGAGGGGAAATAATACTAGAACAAATGTTTGGCTGGGAGGCTGACTTATGCCGGAAACGCTGCTGCTCATTTCCCTGGGGCTTAATATCGCCGTGCTGGCCCTGGGTGCCTTCGCGCTGGCCCGCAGCCGCAGCGGCCAGGAGGGACAGGAACGGCTGGAAAGAACGGTGAAAGAGGAAATCGCGCTCAGCCGCCGCGAGAATGGCGATGCCCTGCGTCAGTTCGGCGACTCGGTGCAGGCTCGCATGGCCGATATCGCCACCCTCCAGGCCGGGCATATGGAGACATTTTCCCGTCAACTCGTGGCGCTCACCCTGAGCAACGAGCAGAAACTGGAACGGCTGCGGGAGACGGTGGAGGAGCGGCTAAAGCTGCTGCAGGCGGACAACAACAAGCAACTTGAAGAAATGCGGACGACGGTGGACGAGAAGCTGCACGCCACCCTCGAAAAGCGGCTGGGAGAGTCTTTCCGCCTGGTGAGCGAGCGGTTAGAGCTCGTCCACAAGGGGCTGGGCGAGATGCAGACGCTGGCCTCCGGGGTTGGCGACCTCAAACGGGTGCTCACCAACGTCAAAACCCGCGGCATTTGGGGAGAGATCCATCTGCAGAGCCTGCTGGAGCAGGTAATGACTGTAGAGCAGTACGCCCGCAATGTTGCCACCAAGCCGGGCAGCGCCGACCGGGTGGAGTTTGCCATCCGCCTGCCCGGACGGGACAAAGGCGAGGGAACGGTGTGGCTGCCGATTGACGCCAAGTTTCCCCAGGAGGACTACCAGCGGCTCATGGACGCCCAGGAGCAGGCCAACCCGGTGGCTGCCGAAGACGCCGCCCGCTGCCTGGAGGCCAGGATCAAGGCCGAGGCCAAGACCATCCGGGAAAAGTACATCGACCCGCCCCACACCACCGACTTCGCAATCCTCTTCCTGCCGGTTGAGGGGCTGTTCGCCGAGGTGCTGCGCCGGCCCGGTCTGTGCGACACGCTGCAGCGGGACTACCGGGTGATGATAACCGGCCCGACGACACTGACGGCGCTCCTTAGCAGCCTGCAGATGGGCTTCAAAACGCTGGCGGTGGAAAAACGCTCCAGCGAGGTATGGGCGCTGCTGGGGGCGGTCAAGACCGAGTTCGGCCGGTTCGGGGAGATGCTTGAGAAGACGCAGAAGAAGCTGCAGGAGGCTTCCAACTCCATCGAGACGGCGGCCCAAAAATCGCGCACAATCGAACGCAAGCTCAAGACGGTTCAGGAGCTGCCGGCCGCCGAGGCGGCCGCTACACTAGCAGAGTAGAAGCCGAGACCGTGCAGTAATTTTTTGCCGCTCCGTCACATAGTGTGTGATAACGCACTATGAGACGGGGTGGTTTTCGTGTCTGGACCGAGGGTGCGGGCGGTGGGGCTGGCTGTGCCGCCTTACGCCGTTCGCCAGCAGGATATCAAGGAATTCGCCGCCTTCCTTTTCCAGGATAAACTCGAGCACCTGGAGCGCCTGCTGCCGGTGTTCGACAACGCCTGCATCGCCAATCGACACCTCGCTCAGCCGCTGGCCTGGTACGCGACCGGGCACTCCTTCGCCGAGGCCAACCACCTCTACGGCGAAATCGCCCTAGAACTGGCCGCTGCTGCCGCGGCGCAGGCCCTCGATCGCGCCGGCGTCGCTCCGGGCGACGTGGGGCTTGTTGTCTTCGTCTCCTCCACCGGCATCACCACACCGACCCTCGACGCCAGGCTTATCCAGCGGCTGGGTATTTCGCCAAATGCCGCCCGCCTGCCGGTGTGGGGCCTGGGCTGCGCTGGCGGAGTGACGGGGCTGGCCAGAGCGGCGGAGCTGGCCGCAGCCGTGCCCGGCCGCGCCGTGCTGCTGGTGGCGGCCGAGCTTTGCAGCCTAACCTTCCAGCGTAATGATTTTTCAAAATCCAATCTGGTAGGGGCGGGCATCTTCGCCGACGGCGCGGCCGCCGCCGTGATAACGGCCGGCGGCGAGGGGCCGGAGCTGCTGGGCGCCCGCAGCACCCTGTTCGCGGACACCGAGGATATCATGGGCTGGGACGTTATCGACACCGGCCTCAAGGTGCGCTTCTCCCGCGACATCCCAGCTTTCGTCCGCCAAAACCTGCCCGGTCTGGCGGCCGACGCTTGCCGCGAGTGGGGGCTGACGCGCCGGGATATCGTCCACTACGTCGTCCACCCCGGCGGCGCCAAGGTCCTCGACGCCTACGCCGACAGCCTCGGTCTGCCGGCGGTGGCGCTGGCGGGAGCTTATGAAGTGCTGGCCGAGTACGGCAATATGTCCAGCGCCTCGGTGCTGTTCGTGCTGGAGCGGTTTATGCGCACAGTACAGCCCGATGGCTGTTTCGGCGTGATGCTGGCGCTGGGGCCGGGGTTTAGCGCCGAGCAGGTGCTGTTCCGGTGGTAGGCTGGCTGGTGGCGATGGTGGCGGCGGTTGCCGTCCAGCGCCTCGCCGAGCTCGCCCTGGCGGCCCGCAACCGTCGCTGGCTGCTAGGCCGGGGCGCCCGCGAATTCGGGGCCGGACATTATCCCCTGTTCGTCGTCCTCCACGCCGGCTGGCTGGCCGGCTGGCTGGCTGAAGGGCTCGCGCGGGGCGGCGGCCTCGGCGCGGCCTGGCCGCTGTGGCTCGGTCTCTTTCTCGCGACCCAGGGTCTCCGCTACTGGTGCATCGTCAGCCTCGGCCGACGCTGGAACACCCGCATCCTCGTGCTGCCCGGCGTTTCGCCCGTCCGCCGCGGTCCCTACCGCTATCTCCGCCACCCCAACTATCTGGCGGTGGCGGCCGAGCTGTTGTGCGGGCCGCTTATCTTCGGCGCGTGGTTCACCGCGCTGGCTGCCGGGATCGCGAATGCCTGGCTGCTGATGGCTGTGCGCATTCCGGCCGAGGAGGAGGCGCTGGGCGGGTTGACAGAGTAGGTTTGGACTTGCAAAATGGCGTACGCTGTTATACAATACTACTGTACTTGTTTTGGGCACATGGGGGCGTAGCTCAGATGGGAGAGCGCTTGGCTCGCATTCAAGAGGTCAGGGGTTCGATCCCCCTCGTCTCCACCAGCAATTGAAGGGGTTCGCAGAGATGCGGCCCCTTTAATTATGTAAATATGGGGATAGTTTTGGGGATAGCGGCCAAAAATTTCCGCAAACGTCAACAAAGATTTAACAACAGATGATGAAGGGGCAGGCGTTAATTCGCCTGCCCCTTTTTGCTTTTTGCGAGGGTGCTTGTCTGAGTGAGGAAGGTTTCCATCTTTTCGGCCGTCTCCTGTTCGGCCGACTTCAGAAGGTGGCTGTAAATATTCATGGTGGTGCTGGTTCTGCTGTGCCCCAGCTTGCCGGAGACGGTCCGCACATCGGTACCGCCGGCGATCAGGTATGTGGCGGCCATATGCCGGAAAGCGTGGGGGCTTATCCGCGGCAGCTGGTTCTCGTCGCAGAAGCGGCGGAGCCAGGTATTGAAGCTGTGGGGGTGGGCCGGCCGGCCGTCCCATTGGGTGAATACCCGGTCATTGTCCCTTTCCTTTGCCCCGCGCCACTTTTCGCCCAGTTTTAGGCGCTTCTTATGCTGGGCGACTTTATGCTGGCCGAGTATCCCCATTACCGAATTGGGGATACTTACCGACCGGTCGCTGCTTCTATTTTTAGTCCCTTTGGTGGTAGTGCCGGGGCCCGGAACGTAGACGCTGGCCTGCTCGATTCGCAGGCTGTTTTTTTCGAAATCAACGTGGCGCCATTCCATGCCGAATATCTCTTCCCGCCGGAGGCCGCCGGTCAGCGCCAGGAGGATCCATAGCTTCTGCTTGTCGTCTTCTCCCTCGAGGGATTGGAGGAAGCTGCTGAGGGTTTCCTGGTCATAGATGGCCTTCGGTTTCTGGTCAACCTTCGGCGGCTCGACGCGATCAGCAGGATTATTCGGAATCAGGCCCCATTTGACGGCCTTATTGAGCAGCGAGGAGATCAGGGCATGGTGCTTGCGGATGGTGTTCGCAGACAGGCATTCCCCAGCAGCTGGCACCAGTTGCCGGCCGTCGTCGGGGTTTTCGGCGTTCGTGCCGATAACCTCCTCCGGAGCAGCTGGCGCGGCAGCCGAACAATCGCAGGAAGTTGCGATGGCGCTTTCCTTGTCTCCCTCGGGCTCTTTCGGCTGCTTCTTCCGTTGCACCTTCTTAATGCCCGGCTCGGCCAGGTTGCTGTAAAAGGCTAGCAGGTGTTTGGGTTCGATTTTGTCAATGCGCTTATGGCCGAGTGACGGCTTAATTCTGACGAAAAGGAAATCATTATAGGCTATCGTAGTCGCCTCATGATTCTTTCGCGCATGGTTTTCCTTCCAGAAATCGTAGAATTGGCTGAGCGTCATTTTACCCGAGATGGCATACTGGCCGGCCTCAACCGCGGTGATGAACTTGGCCAGCTCCTTCTCGGCCTCTTTGTCGCTATTACAGATGACGGTCTTTGTCTTTTTTATCTGCCGACCGTTGCCGTCCATGCCGCCGGATACTACCAGGCGGTAAGAGTTTTTCCCCCGCTTCTCAATTGATCCGGCCATCAAAAACACCGTCCTTCACGTACTTTTCTAAGAGGTGCTGTACCTCTTTATAGGTTTTACCGCGTTCGAGCAAGGTTTCGCCTATTCCTAAAACGTGATCATATTGAACATGAGGAAGATTAACCTTTTTATTCCTATTTTTCCATCCCCGCAACAGATTCTTTAACTTGCCGATGTCTGTTGACCAATAATATTTATCCTTGCATTCAGTACAACAAAACTCTTTCTTTTTTCCAGAGGGGTCGTCGTGAATCATTTTATTGCATCCTGGACGCTTGCAATAATACAGGTTTCCAGGAGGCATTAGATGAGTCAATAAGTAGAAAAGAAGTCGATTTTCACTGGATATCTCGATAGTTGGAGTGTTTTCAATCATCTTCACCTTATATTGGGGTGGGTAAGTATTAAACATTTGCACCAAATTATCATACAATTTTTCTCTAAACAATGCCTGCCGCTGCGCTGTTGAGCCAGCCTCAATGATGGGGAGATCGGCGCGATCAATCAAAATCTGAAATAGTGGAAAAGGGTAATCTTCCGTTGGGGTGGGACCTGGAATAAAGAATTTAAATTTTTTCCCTAACGAAAACAGGCGCATTTTTGCGGTCTTGACGGGGTTTTCCTTGAAATAGTCGGCGAGAGTAGTGGCATATGCATTGCATGATTCATTAATTTTTTCAATAAATTCATTATGCCAGGTGAAAGCATATAATTGGTTAAGAGCTAACCCCAAGTCTTTGATAGGCAGGTCTGGGAAGGGAGCGCCATATTTTTCGCAGTATTTAACAAAGTTCCTGTAATCAGTGGTCCTGAAATGTTCCCGGTCAACTAGCCTATATTCTTGGATTAGTTCATCCGTAGCATTAAGATATTGCTTGTGATCGATGTCGGGGGTGGCCAAATTTTTCGGCTGCCTAAATCTGATTATCGTGGTAATGCTTAATTCATTAGGGTTTATCATGTCTAATGGGGTTTCATTACCGTTCTCGTCTTCAACATAGGGAATAGTACCTGGGTGAAAAATCGGGGTAAAACCCATATTTAGAAGGTTGGTACTATTTTTTTTCATCCAAATTAACCTCGCTTTGCATGGGTATATTGCTTGCACAATTTAATTATAGGATAATATAGCCAGGAAGACAAGTGAATAACAGAAATAATTTCGAGTGGGTGCTTAAAAATAAGCTGTACACTCTGAAAGGAGATACTATGTCTCATCCAAAGCGTGAGCGGCAGCGGGCAAATAGGCGCAAGGGCAAGGTGGGGAAGGAACCCCCGCTCTCATGGAAGACCTTAACGCATTATGATCCTACCCCGAAAGAAGCAATAGAGCCCTGGAATCGACGGTTGGCTTAAGTGCCGGCCGTTTTTATTTGGAAGGAGTGAAATGGATGTCAAGAAAACAGCACACGGCCAACCCCCTGATCCGAAATACAATCAACCAAAACAATTTGCGCCATTGGGAAGTCGCGGAGGCTATGGGCATTTCTGACGCTTATTTCTCTAAACTGATGAGGCGCCAGCTGCCGGGCGATATGGAGTCGAAAGTGCTCGCCGTCATCGATGATATAGCGAGAATGAAAGGGGCGTAGGGATATGGCAGACATTTGGATTCAAGAGCAGCTTAAAAAACAGCATCGGGTACTCAATGAAAAAGAGCTGGCCGCCGAACTCGGATTATCGGCCTGGACTGTTAGGCGGTTTCGGCTTCAGGGCGGCATGCCTTGCTTCTGGGTTGGTGGCAGGGTCTTTTTTAGGCTTCCGAGCGTGTTGGCCTGGCTTGATAAGCAGGAGCAGGGCGAGCAGCCGGCGCCGGTCGCCCAGATCGGCGTCCTCCGTCGGGTTGATTGAGGGGGCGGTTGCCGTGTTCGGTGGATGGGTGAAATTATACCGCAAACTCCTCGGCCACCCTTTTTGGACCGAAAGAGGGCATTCAGCCGGGCTGAGGCGTGGCTTGATATCTTGATGAACGCCAATTATGAGGACAAAGTCAAGGCTGGCACGCAGTACAGGCGAGGCGAATGGCGGACATCCGAACAAAAATTAGCTGACCGATGGGGTTGGACTAAAAAGAAGGTTCGGTGTTTTTTAGGTACCATGGAGGGGCGTGACATGGTTCTCACCCAAGGTACCAAACAAGGTACCACAATTACCCTTGTGAATTATGACCTCTACCAGGGTGAGGGTATCACGCAAGGTACCACGGAGGGTATCACGCAAGGTACCACGGAGGGGCAACAAACTAAGAAGAAACAACCTAAAGAAACCAAGAAGAAAAATCCTTATGCGGACTTCGTTACACTGACCCTTGAGGAATACGAGAAACTGACGGACAAGTATGGCAAGGCCGGTACTGACGAGATGATCGAAGTCCTCAATAACTACAAAGCTTCATCGGGCAAGCGATATAAAAGCGATTTTCACACGATCCTCGGCTGGGTAAAAGATCGGTGGCTGGAAAGACGAGCCGGGTTTGGAGGTAGTAAGCCGCCCGAAAAATCTTTCGGCAGAAGTATCCTACAAAAAATAGCGAGGGGTGAGAAGTACCATGACAAGGGAGCAGACAGCCAAGTTGTTGACATTGCTGGGCACCGTATTCTCGAAAATGAGTGATGGCGACGAGATTGAGATAAACCACCGTATCGACGTATGGACTCTTCTCCTCGCCGATATCGACTATAAGCTGGCCGAGGTGGCGGCGGTCAAGATGCTCCGTTCCTGCCGGTTTGAGCCGAAGCCGGCAGACATCATCGCCGCGGTGAGGGCCATTGCACATTCGCGGGTACCGTCGCCGGAGCAGGCGTGGCTTTTAGTCCAGAAGGAAATTGCCCGCTGCGGCCAGTACAAAGCGCCCGAGTGGAGCCACGCCTACATCCAGGAGGCCGTTCGCACCATCAATTGGTGGAACCTCTGCACGACGGAGATTGACCTGTCGGCCCGCTTTATGAAGATTTACGAGAGCATTGTGTCTCGGCGCAGGGACGAAGCCGAGAACAACGCCGTTGCTGCCATCATGCGGGCGGAGATTCGGCAATTGACACAGGGAATTGGGTAAAGCCGAAGGTAAGGGGGTGAAAAAATGGATAGAAGACCAGGCGGCTGGGGCAACTCGGCCGGCGTGAAAAGCGGACGCAGTATCGCGGACCATTTCGAGGAGATGGAGCGGAAGATCAAGAAAGCTACTCCGGCCGACTTGAAGCTCAAGCCTTCGCAGATAGGCAACGGGAAAGAGAGGGATTATTGATGCGTCATTACTGGGAAGAGGCGCCGAAAACAGCCGAAACTCCGCGCCTCGAGTTTTTGTATTACCCGGAGGCTCAGCGCCTCATGATCAGGCTGAAGCCGTGGGAAAACGCCGAAAGGAAACTGGCGGGGCGCAGTATCACAGTCAATCTTCAGCACCTGAGGCTGCAGCCGGTCGAAAAAAGGCGCGAGATAGCCGACCTTCTCAATGATATCGTCATGGCGCTCGAGTAGGGCGAAATCCTGATTATCAAGCTAATACGAAATTTGGAGGAATGAAAAGTGAGTATAGCCGATATCCAAAACTGCATGAACAAGATCAAAACGAACCGCCAGAACTACGCCGCCGCGGTGGAGCGCATCCGGGCGGATAAAACCCTCTCTGAAATCGGCCGCGCGCAGAAGATAAGCCGGACCTATAATGAGGCCCTGGAAAGGCACCAAGCCCTAGTCAGCGAGTTCAACCAGGCCAAGGCCGACACCCGGAAGGTGATGGCTCAGGACGCCTTCGCCCCCTCCGTTTCCTCGACAATGAACAGAGCCGAGGCCCAAGCAATCCGGGATTCCTTCACCGCGGCAATCCAGCGGGCTGATTCGGTTAAAGAGTTTAAGGGGCTTCAGCGCATGATCGAGCTTGCTTCGGTTTCGGGGGATAAAAACACGGCTTTAGCCGCAGCTTACATCGCTTATGAGCGCGGCGAGTATCGGGCGCTGGAGAAATTCGGTGAGCTATGGCCGACGGACGGAAAGTACATAGAGGATCTTTATCACTTCGACAATGCCTACGGCGCCAAGATGGACCGCGACGCGCAATTCACCGAAAGGGCACAGATTACCGGTCCGACCAAGCCGCCGGAGTACATGAACGCGGTACCGCGGGAAGAAGAGGCGGCCAGCTAAATACCTGACGTCGATTTAACCGAAGTCATCTCCGGAAAGGGTCTGCCCCCCAGCGCAGGCCCTTTTCCCGTGTACGTCAATAATCAGGAGTAGGAGGAAGGCTTAATGGACTTAGTTGCTGACTGCATCCATCGGGTAAGGAACAAGCTTGCGGCACAGATCGAGGAGATGATCGATGCGGGACTCTTCTCGCGGGAGCTTATCATCTCCATGATGGAAGAGGCTATGGAGAAGGTAATGCCCGCTGAATTGGAAGGCATAGCTGAAAAAATGTGCATACCGGTTTCGGAACGGGCAGCCTTCGGGGAAGAATTGCGGGAAGAATGCCGGACGCTTATTCTTCAGGTAAAAGAGGGCAAGCCGCCGGGCTTCAGCGCAAGCGACACTTATCAAAAAAATGGAGATTTACAATAGCTGGCTAAGAGGCCGGCTATTTATTTTTAGGAGGGAGTGAGCACACATGGCCGATACCGAAGTTGGCAGCCTGATTGTAAGGGTAAGGGCCGACCTAACTGATACGTTGAAGCAGCTCGACGATTTTGAGAAGAAAAGCGAAACCACTGCCGGCAAAGTCCAGGCGTCCATGGCCGGCGTCGGCAAGGCGCTAACTGTCGTAGGGGCAAGCCTCGGCGCGTTCGCCGCTACCGCCGTCAAAAGCGCTATCTCCTGGGGAGAGGCGGTCGACGACCTCTCCGACAAGACGGGTATGGCCGGCGAGGAATCCAGCAAGCTGCTTTTGGTAGCCCAGCGCGTGGGCATTGGCGCTGACGAAGCCGGCATGCTGTTCACCCGGTTCGCCCGTAGTGCGTATACCGCGGCGCAAGCACAGGTAGACGCGGCGGCGGCAGGTAAAGAATCTGCGGACGCCTACACGCCCTTCGGCATCAGCGTGACCGACGCCGAAGGGCGGATAAAATCCACAACCGACCTTTTTGCTGAAGTTAAGGAAAAAATAGCCGACTTGCCGGACGGCCTCCAGAAGACGGCCCTTGAAATGGAACTATTCGGCCGCAGCGGCGCGAAGATCCATGACATGCTCCACATGACCGCCACGGAGATGCAGGCGGTAATCGACCGTGGCAAGGCGCTGGGACTTATCCTGTCCACCGAACAAGCTGCCGCATGGGAGATGCTGGGGCGCGACATTAACGAGGTAAAAGGAACGCTCACGGCGGTCGGTATCGGTATTGCTACCGAACTTATGCCGACGATAAGAAGCACCATCGACACCATTACAAACCTTACAAAAGCATTTATTAACATGGACCCGGAAACAAAGCAGATGATTGTCAGTATCGCTAAGGCCGCTCTGGAGGTAGGATTGGCGAGCATAGCGATCGGCAAGATTTTACCCGTTTTGCGGGCGATGCGGACTGCCACTTGGGCAGCTGCGGGACCGTGGGGCGCTCTTGCAGGTGCTATTTCTCTGGTTACTTTAGCGCTGCTCGACCTTGAGGACGCACAGAATAGAGTGGCCGGCTACGACCCAAAGGCCAAGGTTTTTGCCGACCCGGAGCGCGATGGCAAGCATCTTAAGGAAGTCCAGGAAGAAGGGCAATTGACGACCGGCCCGGGCGGCGAACTCATTTACGTGCCCGGCATGAAGAAGCGAGTCGCATTGTCAGACGACGAGGAGGCCCGGCTGGCGCAGTTCAACAAAAATAAGCAGCAGGCGTCCCGTGGGGATGGCGGAGCCCCTCCAGTTACTCCGACCAACGGCGGCGACGACCGCACGGCCTTTCAGCGCTACCAGGAGGAAACTCAAAACCTCATCAGCATCTGGTCATGGCAGATCGATATGGAGCAGCTTTCCTACGAGCAATTCGCTGCGCACGTCCAGGAACGTCTTGACGGCCTGGCGCAGGTATCGGTCCTTACAAAAGAGATAAGCGACCGTGAAGCGCTACAGAGAGATTTGGAAGGCACGGTATTTACCATCAATAAGCAGGCTCGCGCCGAGGCCATCGAAAAGGCCGGTAAGCAGGTTGAGCTTGGGCAGATGACTATCGATCAGTATGAGCAGCTCCTGCAAAAGGTCAAGGCTTCGGCCAGCACCGACAAAGAGCGCATTGACCTTGCTATTCAGCTTGCCAGAGCACAGCATGAGGCGCTACAAAAAGCCATCCAGCTTGAGGCCGACCTGGCGACCGCGAGTCAGGTGGCGCTCGACCGCCAGCAAGAAGGTGAACGGCATGCGCTGGAGATGGTCAAGATCGCCAGCGACGAAAGCTATGAGTACAAAAAGGTCGTCATCGACGCTGAGACGGCGTTGAAGCTGAAGCAGCTCGCCGACGAGTACGCGCTTGAATCCAAGGCACTGGACGATAAGATATCTCTTTATGAGAAGCGCCGTCAGGCAAACGGTAAGCTGACCAAGCAGGAGCAGGAGGAATATGACAATTACTTGCGCCAGAAGAAAGCCCTGGACGCCAAGTATCAACTGGAGGCCGAGAAGGCCAACAACGAACACCTTGAGCGCATCGCAGCCCAGTACCAGGAGATCATCGACACCAACAACCGCATGATAACCGACCTCATCACCAACACCAGAAGCGGCCACGATATCCTCGAAGATATGTGGTACAAGTACGTCGAGCGTGTCGTCGCGCAGCTTTTCCGGGTAAATGAAGAAGTCAATATCTTTACCTCTTTGCTGGGCGGGATTTTCGGCATCGGCGGATCAGGGAGCAATGCAACGGCGGCCGCCTCGGATAGTTGGAAGAAGGGGTTATATGGTTTCGCCGGCGGCGGCGACGTTCCCGATATCCCAGGCGACATCCCGGCCGTTCTGCACCGGCGCGAGATGGTGCTGCCGGCCGACATCGCGGATATGCTTAGGAGCGGCAAAGCAGGGGGCGGCGATAGTCGAACCGTCATTCTCAACCAGACTTTCCAGGGGGCGACTGATCCGGCCATAGTTGCTCAGCTCAAACAGGTGGGCAAACAGACGGAGGCCACGGTCAAAAACCTGCTGCAGAATGACCCGGCAACAAGGCGACTAGTGAAGGGGGCGGCGCGATAGGATGGGCAACGATATGAGCAAAGGTAAGCAGATAAACCCGGCAAAGCAACGCCTTGAGGATGATGTCTTCAAGATTGTGTCAAAGATGACACAGCCTATTGTGGACGCGAAGAGGATTCTTCCCGGCGCTGCCATTAAAATCTTGCTGGACCAGCTGAACGCGAATATTGACCAGGGCCTGAAAGACGATGCAGAAAGATGGGGCTTAACCGCTGACGACATACAGGAATGTTGCCGGCGTGCGCTGATGCGGGCGGTCAATGCCGGGACAAGAGGACATGTTAAATAAAAATAGTAGGGGGTTCAACACAGTGTCGAACCCCCTACATTGGAATTAATCAGGATTAGAAACTGTGCAAAAACAAGAGCCCGCCGATAATATCGGCGGGCTCGTTGCCTGGCTATTTGGCAGTGAGTTGTCTCCCCATGCAGGCGGACAGTAAATAAGTCGCTAAGGTGTTCAGGCTTACATCTTCTTCTTCAGCTCTTCGGGCTAAATCTCTATGCAGGGAGCGCGGAATCCGCAGGTTAAATTTCCCGCTATATTCATCTGCTTCTGGAACCGGCTCGGGAATTTCTATCCCTTCCTCCAAAGCAGTCTCGATCCAGGCGCTTTTCGCGTCTGCAATCATATGCAACGTCTCTTCCGGAGTTTCACCCTGAGTAAGGCACCCCGGTAAGTCGGGGATCGACGCTACATATCCACCCTCTATCGCCGGATGAAGCTCAATTTTGTACGGCAATAGATTATAATAAGCAAGGTCCCTCCTCTTTTCGCTCATTCCGATTTTCCTCCTAGAGTTATATTCGGCTTATTCGGTTATCGAATAGCCATTTAAGTGTTCTTTCTTCAAAATCTGGGGAGGTTTAGTCTTAAATCGACTATATTGTCTTATAGAGCCCCCGTGCAGGAACTACTTGTCAAAGCAGTCTCCAATGGCTTCTAAAGCAAGCTCCACATATCTCTCTTTTAGATGCGGTTGATGAAGGGGCACCGTCACTATTTTGCCATCCTTGGTATACGTGTAGTGACTTGAACCACTTCTGGGCTGTCGCCGCTTAAACCCAGCCCTTTCAAGTAGTTTGTCCAGTTCGTCAAATCTTACTTCCTTACGGTTATTACGAACCTTCTCAAGCAGCTTTATAAGTTTACTCATCTCATCACTGCACCAATCCTTTCTCCAGCGTTAGTACCGCCGGTGGTACTATAATCCCCTGAGAACATAGTACCATATACGGTACTAAAAAGCAAGGGAGGATCGACAATTTCGAACACATATCACGGGAAGTATTAAAATGAAGGCAGGTGACGGCAGATGACAGGCCACGGTGAAAAATATACCCGCAAGCAGGAACAGGCGATTATTGCCTTGATGACGGCCCCGACAATGGCGGATGCGGCGAAGGCCGCGGGAATATCGGAGATTACCCTTTGGCGGTGGCTCCAGCTGCCTGCGTTCTTGCAGCGGTACAGGGAGGCAAAAAGGCAGGCGTTCGGGCAGGCGATATCACAACTGCAGCAGGCGGCCGTCGATGCGGTCAGAACCCTGCGAGCAGTGGCCACTGATGAAGAGGCTTCGCCTTCGGCCCGGGTGAGCGCTGCCAGGGCAATCCTGGAGATCGGCGTTAAGGCTGTCGAGATCGAAGACCTGACGGCCAGGCTGGAGGAGTTGGAGGCGAAAGTCGAGGGGCGTCTGGCGGACGGTCGGCCATGATAAGGCAGCGAATCATCCGCCTGACGAGAAGGCTTAACCAAATAATTGACGAAGAAGGGCCCGGCGTGCTGTTTCTAGACTTGAACGGGGAAGGGGAGATGATCCGTTGCCACAACTGGCAAAGCGGCTGCCCGACCTTGCCTTGTGCCCCCTGTGAGAGATGCAGGCTAGGTTCGCCATACCATCAGGTAATGATCATCGACGATGTTTGGATTAAGGAAGAGGGGGCCCCTCCGGCGGCCGTCGAAGCAGTTTTCACACAACAGGGTGAAAACCCTCAGGGTGGCCAACCTGCGCCTGCTGTGGAGGCTACCGGGCGCCAAAGGGAAAAGGATGGCAGGTTATACCTGAAGGAGCCAGAGCTGTCGCCGAGGAAACGCGCACTTGCACGCAGAAGGGAACAGGAAGGAATCCCGACTGAATGGGTGTAGAGCCCGTGGGCTATCATGACAGGGAAAAAGGCAGGGCCGAGGGGAACACTCACGGAGGACAAAATAAAACGGTCTGGGGGCCGCTGAGAGGGGCGAGGGGTTCACCATCATGGTGAAGGGCGAGGAAGCCTCCGTCAAAGTGACGAATCCCTCATACGTCGAAATGGCGAGTGGAGTTGAATTACGGTCGCCGGGCAGAGATGCCCGGTCTTTTTTTGTCGGCTGTCGGGTTACTCTTCTGTGGTAGGAGTAATCCCCAGTCTTTATGGTAGTTTTCGTACCACAGGACGAAAACCCCGCTGGCAGGGAAATGCTTCCTTTTGCCGAAATATGGGAATAATAGTAAAAGGAGGTATGACTGAATGCACGTGAGAATCTTTTCTCGTCGATGGGGCCACGACGACACCTATGAGATTAATAAAACAAAGACTGGTTGGTATGTCAAATCCGGCGCTGAGGGTGGCGCGGATTGCGACAAGAGAGGTAAGCCACATCTGTTTAAATGCCTTGACCATGATAGCATTAATTACCCTGAAGAACTCGGCGGCTACTTAGAATGGCTTTGGGAACGAGCTGAGGAGAAACATCTATCCCCCGAAGAGATTCAGGAACAACTCGACTTGCTTGCCGAATGGATTTCGACGGTCGAGAGAAGTTCTCCCCAAGGAATTTGGAACTGGCCAAAGTATAAATAAGTCTCTAAGAGCCTTCGGGCTCTTTTTTTTGCCCGGTCCGGCAGGCGGCGGCCTCGGCGAATCGGGGCAGAGTCAGAATTTCTGACGGTGCTTTTTCGCCACAGATGGCGAATGCCGTAGTAGGTAAATAATCAGGATTAGAAAACGTTAATAAACGTAACTAAACTAATACAAAGATTAATAAACGGTATTGACAAGACTCCCGCCCAGATTTATACTAAAAGCAAACAAACGTTAATAAACGTAAGCAAAAGTAAGTATAATGAGGGGCGAACGAGATGAATAAGGCCGAATTAGCGAACCTGGCCGAAACACTGGGCTGCCTTCAAACGCTGGCTATGGACATGATTCTTAATTCCGGCAGTACCCTTTCGACCGGCGATATTCTTGAGGCCCTGGCGCCGCTCTCGAACCTTCAGGATGAAATTCAGGCTATGATCCAGGAGGGCGACAAGGCATGAAAGACCTTATTTCCTGCGCCAATCCTTCCACCGGCTCCATGCTTCAGAGCTTCGCCGAGTTCCTTTCTATCGACGTTGCCAACGGCGACGCCAGGGAGGACACGCTGCGGAGCTATCAGTCCAATATAAAGCATTGGGTTGACTGGTGCGGCATGATTGGTATTTACCCCGCCCAGGCCACACAGGAGACGGTCAAGGCATACCGGAAGCATCTTATTGAGCGGGGATACAAGACAGGGACTATTTGCCTTAAGCTGACTGTCCTTCGCCGCTTCTACCAGGCGGCCGTCGAGCGGGCGCTGATTCAAGCGAACCCGGCGCAGAACGTGAAGGCGCCGCGAGATCGGTCCGCAAAAGAAGCCTCCACAAAGTACCTGACGGCCGGCCAGCTCGAAATGCTCATCAGATCCATTCCGGGTAATGGTGGGTTAAAATCAGTAAGGGACCGGGCAATCATTATGCTCATGGCGCTCGAAGGCCTGCGGGACGTGGAGATTATGCGGGCTAATGTGGGCGACATTGAGGATGAGCGAATCCTTATCCACGGCAAAGGGAAAGACGCATTTATTTACCCGCGCCGGGATACCCTGGCAGCGATCCGGGAGTATGCCGAGGCCAGGGGGCCAGCAGTTGCGGACACCCTCGGCGAACCCCTTTTTACCGCCGTAGGCAACCGCGCCGGCGGCCGGCGTATTTCCCGCGACGGAATCAGGACGGTCATAGATGGTTATCTAAGCGAGTTAGGGCTGAAGCGGCCGGGGCTCAGCTGTCACGCGCTGCGGCATACCTGCGGGACGCTTCTTTACCAGGAGACGAAGGACCTGGCGCTGGTGCAGGAAACCCTCCGTCACTCAAATCCGGCCACTACTTCGCGGTATGTCCATATCGTGAACAGGGCGCAGACTCGGGCGACGGAAGCGATTCAGATATCATTGTAAGGGTGTCGGTTCAACTTACACCCTTTGGAGGAGGTGATGAATTGACAGCTCAGGAATGGCCGGACGTTATGACGGTCGCCCAGGTTGCCGGATACTTGCAGTTGGCAGAGAATACGGTCCGAGGCCTTATCGGGCGAAAAGAATTGCCGGCCGCCAAAATCGGCAAATCATATCGCATTAGGAAGGAGGACGTTGACGCCTACCTAAAGCAGCAAACGGAGTCCTAGGCCATGTAAGACGAATAATCAGGATTAACCAAAGCAAAGGGCCGGGCGCTGCGGACACAGCGTCACCGGCCAGGCAGACACGGGAACCAAGACGAACCCGCCGCCGCCTCCATTGTACACCAGGCGGCCGGCCGGGACAAGAGAGGGAGAGATTTATGGTTGGAGAAAGCACCGATAAGCTTTTCGACTTGCTGCTTGACCTGGTCCTGATCGATGTAATTAACGAGATGAAAGCGGAGGAGGCTGCCGGCAATGGCTGAAACATGGGGCGATGCAATCCGCTATTTCCGGCAGACGGATGGACTAAAGGAAATGGTTGTCGGGTTGTCGGACGCGGAATTGATGGTCGTTATTCGCATAATGCTGGATAATCTCAGTGCCGAGAAACGGACGGGGGTGCAGGCATGACCAGCGACGAGGTAAGAAGGTTGATTTTGGAGCTATGGTTAGAGGAATTTGCGAAGATGGAAGCAGGGGAGGCGCAGACGAATGGCTGAAAACATTATTAGTCAACTCATGCGGGCTGTGCTGGCGGACATTATTGCGGAGATGGAAGCGGAGGCTGCCGCCCATGGCCGATAATATTCTTGACGTGCTGATTGATCGGGTGCTTGACAAGATTATTATGGAGATGGAAGCGGAGGAGGCGCAGGCATGACCGAGAAAAAGGCTAAGGAAAAGTTAACTTTTGATAAGCCGCTTTCACCGGAAGGCGAAGCCCGGTTGCTGGCCGCCTACAGGATTATCGCTAGAATTGCACTGCGGCGATTGCAACGTGAGAAAGCGGAAGCAGCGGCCCGAGAGCAGGCAGAGAAGGATGATCAGCGGCCGGCAGATTAGCCAAGGTGCAGGGGGCGTGAAGTGGCCGCCCCCTGCTGTTTTCTCTGAGGGTATTCTTCCTAGGGATACCCTTTGGCGATTCGCTGCCGGCCGCCATCTCCGCATGTATGCGGAAAACCTCTGTTTTCGCCACAAGTGGAGAAGGCATTGCCACTCGTGGCAACGAGTTTCACAGGAAGCTGCAGTGTCTCAGGCGCTTTCCCCACAAGTTGGGAAAGTACAGCTTTCGCGGCGAGCAAGTGAAGGAGAAAGCTGCCGCCGCCGAGAATATGACTGGGGATACTTTTGGGGATACCGGCCCACAAATGGGGATAGTCTTTCACAAGGAAACGCCAGAGGTCACAGGGTATAAACCTAGCTTTTTCAAGGGTTCGCCAACATAAAAAAGCGTTAACAAGAGAGGTTTATTACACTCGCATTCAAGAGGTAAGGGGTTCGATCCCCCTCGTCTCCACCAAAAGGTAAAGAAACCTCGGACAACTGTCCGAGGTTTCTTTCTATTCGGCCTAAAATATTTACCGCCTCGTGTTCGGGGTGGCTACCTCCCGCTCACCGATGATGTTCTTTACGCGCTCGAACAGGACGTGGGTGGTGTCGCCGCTGACGAGCTGGTCGTTGGCAAGGGCGATGGGCGTTTCGGCGCACTGGCCGCACTGGCCGAGGCAAGGCTCGGTGGATATATCGACATTGGTGAACTCGGCTTTGGCCTTGTCGGTCAGTTTCGCCATGCCCTCATGGGCGTTGAGATTTGTTTCGCAGAATTTGAGCGTGTTCATGCCTGCACCTCGCATCATGTTTACTTCACGCTTATTGTGGCCGGCGGCTCTCGATTTATGCAGGCGCCGGTTAAAATCGCCGGCCGAAGCAAACACTATGGAAAGCGAAAAGCGGGAGGTGCTGGCGATGCTGATGAGTATGCTGATGATGAAGATGATGGATCCGATGTTCGACGAGGCGACGGTGAAGATGCTGACCGAGGACTACAAGGATAACCCGTTCCTGCTGGCGACGGTGGCTGAGAAACTGACCCCACGGGGGATAATCGAAGCCGGCATCCGCGCCGAGATGGGCACGACAATCAGCAGACCGCTCGGCAGCCCGGTGGTGCTGTCGCCGTGGAACAAACTCCTGCTGAACCCCTGTCAGCTTTTCAAGCTGCCCACCACGAACACAATCGAGATTACCACCGGGACGGTGATCGGGCCGCGGGCCGCCAAGCCGCTCAGGCTCGATATCCCCATCCTTATCACCGGCATGTCTTACGGCGGGTCGCTCAGCCTGCAGATGAAGATGGCTCTGGCCCAAGGGGCGTCGATGGCCGGGACGGCAACCAACACGGGCGAGTCGGCGGTAACTAACGAGGAAAGGGATAACGCCAAATACCTCATCGGCCAGTACCACCGCGGCGGTTGGCTGAGCGGCCCCGAGCAGCTCGGCCGCCTTGACGCGATCGAAATCCAACTCGGTCAGGGGGCCTGGGGCGGGGCGGTCGAAGAACCCATCAGCCACGATAGCATCGGCGAGCACCTAAGACGCGCCTGGCAGCTCGAAAAAGGCCAGGATACGGCTATCAACGCCCGCATGCCCGGCAAGGAGAACGCGCGGGACATCATCAAGATGGTCAACACGATGAAAGAGCAGTACGACGTGCCGGTGGGGGTGAAAATCGCCGGCAGCGACTACATCGAGTACGAGCTGGCGGTCATCGCCCAGACCGAGGCCGACTACATCGTCATCGACGGCGCCGAAGGCGGCACGTCGGCGGCTCCGCCCACACTGGAGGACGATATGGGCCTGCCGACCTTCCACTCGCTGGTGCGGGCGGTGGATTGGCTGGTCGACAACGGCCTGCGGGAGAAGTATACCCTCATCATCGCCGGCGGCCTTGTCACGCCTGGCCATTTCCTCAAGGCGCTCGCCCTGGGGGCCGATGCCGTCTACATCGGCACGGTCGCGCTGATGGCCGCGTTGCAGAGTCAGGTCGTCAAGGTGCTGCCGCAGGCGCCGCCCTCCCAGCTCGCCCTCTATGACGGCAAGATGAACGACAAGGTCGATATCGAGAAAGCGGCGCGGCACCTGGCCAACTTCCTCGAATCGTGCACCGCCGAAATGAAGCTGGCCGTGCAGGCGGTCGGCAAGAACGCCCTCAGCGAGCTGGAACGCGGCGACCTCGTGACCGTGGACAGGGACCTTGCCGAATTCGCCGGCATCCGCTACGCCGGCAGCCATCGCAGCGCCGGGAGGCAGGATGACTACCGCCGCCGGGAGGAGCGGGACAGGCCAGAGGAACAGCCCTGGCAGCAATAGCGGCTACGGACGGAAAACGGCAAAACAGCCTCCGGCGGATATCTATGCCGGAGGCTGTCGTATGACGTGATACTGTACCTACTTCGCGGGTGCCTGGGCAGGCTCTGGTGCGAAGACGAGGGGAACGGCGGTGACCTCGTCGAGGATCCTGCCCAGAGCCTCGGCGTAGGCGTTCTCCAGTGAGGGCGAGCCCATGTAGATGGCGTTGCTTGTGCCCGATTTGACGGTATTCTTGTTTAGCACGATCTTCCCGCCGGCGGTGCTGATGACCCGCACATGGAAGGTGAGGAACACCTCATAGCGGGTGTTGATCAGACCACCGTCGAGCTTGGGGATGGAATGGACGAGGCGGACGAAGACCGCGTAGTCGCAGTTCAGGCTGCGGGCGATGGCGGTCGCGTCCGAAGTGTGCAGCGGTTCGGTGTAAAACTGGTTGATAACCATCTTGTTGGACGCCTTGTATTGTTGAACCGCAGCGTTGACTTTCTCGAGAGGCATCAAGGTATACTTGGTCTGATCGATAATATTCGGCAGACGTTTCGCGAGCGTGTCGGGGGTTTTTTTGCCGATCGCTCCGTCTACCAGGATGCAGACATTCGGGTTGCCGATAGCCACAATTTTTTCCGCGCCGGCCGGCTGGTCGGCGGGTGCCGCCGCGCCGAGGGCGGCGAAGGCCATGATTGCCATGATGCATAACGCGCCGCAAAGCAACTTTCTCATCGGACAGCTCCTTATAAAGTTTTTTGTAACATATATATTTACTTAATTGTGAATCCCCGGATATCCTGCTCGGCGCCACTTTTTTCGACAAATTCCCCTGACGCCCAGCCCGGCAAACGAAAACCCCGGGGCATACGCCCCGGGGCCGGCAAATCACAGCAGGCCGCGCCGCCACAGCCCGTAGGCGCTGACGCCGGCGGCGCCCACCGCGATGAGGAGAATGATCGCGAACCCGTTCTCGTCGCTGAAAGGGAGGCCCTCGACATTCATCCCCCAGAAGCTTGCGACCATCGTCGGTATCGCCAGCAGGATAGTCACGGCGGCGAGGAACTTGAGCACTAGATTCAGATTGTTGGAGATTATGGACGTGAAGGCTCCCATCATGCCGCTGAGGACATTGCTATACATCTCTACCATCTCGATAGCCTGCTTGTTCTCGATGATGACGTCCTCCAGCAGATCCTCGTCTTCCTCGTACATGGCGATGAGGTGCTGAAGTTCGCGGTTGGAGCGCAGGCGGAGCAACCGCTCCAGCACGATGCCGTTGGAGCGCAGCGAGGCGGTGAAGTAGGTGAGGCCTTTCTGCAGCTCCAGGAGTTGGAAAATCTCCTGGTTTTTCACCGACTGGCGGAGGTCGCGCTCGATCTCGTCGGTGCGACGGTTGATCTGCTTGAGGTATTTGAGATACAGGATAGCCGACTTATATAGTATCTGGAAGAGGAAGCGCGTTTTTTTGTAGGTGGAAAAAGTCCGCGGCCCTTCGGCGGCGAATTCCTCCAGCACCTGATGACTTTCCAGGCAGACGGTGATAAAATGGTCCTTGGCCAAGACGATGCCGAGCGGCAGCGTGTCGTAGCTGTGAGTGTCGCGCAGGATTGGGACGTTGGTGATGACGAGGATGTAGTTGTCCTCGATTTCCACGCGGGAGCGTTCCTCTTCGTCGAGCGCCGCACGGAGGGCATCGGGGGGGACGCCGGTGAGGTCGGCCACGGCGGTCAGTTCGTCGGCGCCGGGAGCGGTCAGACTCAGCCAGGCCCCTTTTTCGAGCGCCGCCAGGGAAAGCTCGCGGAGCGTCTCGCAGTTGGTCTTATAAATGCGCAGCATGGATGTCCCCTCCTTCGTGCCGGGAAACACGCCATCCTATTTTGCCAGACTAAAGGCAAAAAATATGGATATTTCCCTGTATTCGCTTATTGTAGGACGTTTGAGACATCTAGATGGGTCTATATCCATATTTCTCACCCGCTTTCATCGTAGGACTTGTTTAACACTAAAACTATACTCCCGTGGCGGCGATTAGTCAATACAAGGGCGTCGGTTATATTCTGTCCTGACGACGGCGGCTTTACCAGCTGGCCGGCGGCGGCCAAAATTCCCAGGAAGGCTTTATTGACAGGGTAGGGGCCTTTTGTTATAATACAATATGTGCCGGACACGGAGGGGTGTCCGAGTGGTTTATGGAGCTGGTCTTGAAAACCAGTGATCCCGCAAGGGACCGTGGGTTCGAATCCCACCCCCTCCGCCAACCAGCTCAGGCGGCAGGGGCATATATTATAGCATTTTCGGCTACGGAGTGGTACTCAAGCGGCTGAAGAGGACGGTTTGCTAAATCGTTAGTAGGAGTAATCCTAGCGTGGGTTCAAATCCCACCCACTCCGCCACACATAAGGGAAGACGGCTATCAGCATCCATTGCTGGTAGCCGTTTTTATGTTGCGTTGGGGATTATATTGGGAATTATTTAACTTCAAAGGGCGTCAAAGGATACCCAAAAGCACCAAAAGAAAGGGCTCTCAACCCGCATGCGGGCGAGAGCCTTGATGCTCAGTGGACGGCGCGGGATGCGCCCGGCCTTCCTAGTTTCTCCTGGTTTCCGTACGGCTCGCTTTAAACCTGTTCCACAGGTAGCGCCCGGCCATGAAGATGCCGACAAGCACGAGGATATTGAAGAGGATGCCGATAAGCGAGGTCAGCATGGCGGAGTGGCCGAAGCCGAACATGCTGCCAAGCAGGCCGCCGATGAGCATGCCGCTACCCACCATGCCGATGGTGCGCAGCAGGCCGCCGCCGGATGGCTGCATGGCGGCCGGCGGGGCGGACGGGGCCGGGGCCGTATTGCTGTAGCTGCTGGCCGGAGCCGAGGGCTTGTAGCCGG
>JAEZJM010000016.1 GCA_023415775.1 Bacillota bacterium
TTAGGGCAGAGTACCGACAAGGTACTCTGTCTCTGTCTCAATATTGTTTGCCGCGGGGTGGAGCAGCTGGCAGCTCGTCGGGCTCATAACCCGAAGGTCGCAGGTTCAAATCCTGCCCCCGCAACCAGGATATCCAATGCCAAACGGGGAAACCCGCTTGGCATTTATAATCTGACATGGTGGCTGTGGTGAAGTGGTTAACACGGCGGATTGTGGATCCGTTATTCGAGGGTTCGAAACCCTCCAGTCACCCCACAACATTAAAAGTCCAACCTTCTTCGAGAACGGGAAATTGCGGTATGGATAATGCTGAGGAAAGTCCAGACTGCCACAGCCTGAGACGGCTGTAACGTTCGTGCCCGCCGCAAGGCGGGGCAGGGCTTGCCCTGACGACGGCGAAATCGGCTCATGCAGTCGAGATTAGCCATAAAGTGCACAGAGAATGGGTAGACCGGCGACGGTCTAGTGAAAAGCGGTAAACTCCACGAGGCAGAAACCCGAATTATGGTAGGGGAACCCCGGTTAGGGAAAAGGAACCGAGCAGGGGAACGCCGCGTAAGGTAGCACTTCGTGGCGTTAGATAAATAATTTCCTAAAACAGAAACTGGCTTACGGTTTTCGAAGAAGGTTGTTCAAAATAAACGAGTCCGTAGCTCAGCTGGATAGAGCATTTGACTACGAATCAAAAGGCCGCAGGTTCGAATCCTGCCGGGCTCGCCAAATGACGCGGTAGCTCAGTCGGTAGAGCGTATCCTTGGTAAAGATATGGTCACCGGTTCAATCCCGGCCACTCGCTCCATGTTCTAAAGCCCCGCGATATAGATTGCGGGGCTTTTTGGTATTTGTAGAGGAAACAAGGATAGGCGGCGAGGTTTGGACGGCACAACCCTGTTCTTTATTCCACAACCTTTAAAAGTTTCTCGATATTGGTAAGTTTGACGCTTGAACGGTAGAAATCAATCAGGCCTTCATCGCGCATCCGTCCCATCTCCCGCGACATGGCTGTCCGGGATACATTAAGGAAGTCCGCCAGGTCGTTGCGCTTTAGCGGCATGAGGAATGTCTTTTTAGCATGATGTTTGTGTTGTTCAAGAAGGTAAGTAGCGATCTTGGCGCGCATGCTTTTGATCGTCAGGTATTCGACTTTCCGGTTGAGCATGAGCGCCTTTTCCGATACGATAAGGAGCATGTTCCTGATTAGACGTTGATGTCCGTCGCAGGCATGCGGACAGGAGCCGGTAATTTTTTGCGGCGGCAGGAATACGACCGTGCACTCGCTCTGGGCGACAACAGACGCGGGCCACGTTTTTCGCGCCGAGAAAGCGATCATTTCCCCGAACATGTCGCCTTTGTCCAAGGAGGTCAAGACCGAGCGCGCCCCGGCAACATTCTCCTTTACCACCGTGGCTTCCCCGGCGAGCAGGATGCCCAGGCCGATATACGGCTCTCCCTCGACGGTGATAAAGCTGTTCTTGGCGTGGGTGGATATTTTGGGTTGAAGGCAGTCCAGCATGATGGACAGCGTATCGGCGGAGATGCCGGCGAACAGTGCGCATTCGGCCAGTATGTCGATCTTTTTCTTATTCAAGGCGGTCACCTCGATATTGGTAGCTATGGCTACCGATTTCCTCTTTATATTGTAATACAATGAATTTGGGAAATACAAGCACAGATAGAGGAGGGAACTGACATGCTGCGCAAGATGGTATCAATAGACGAAGAAAAGTGCAACGGCTGCGGGTTATGCATAACGGCTTGCCATGAAGGCGCCCTGCAGATGATAGATGGGAAAGCGAAACTGGTTTCCGATTCCTACTGCGACGGTCTGGGTGCCTGCCTGCCCGATTGTCCTACCGGCGCGATATCCATCGTCGAACGCGAGGCGGCTCCTTTTGACGAAGAAGCTGTCAAGAAGCATCTTGTCGACAGAGACGCCAAAACCAAACCACCGCAGATGCCCTGCGGCTGCCCAGGGTCAAATGCCAGGGTCATCGCCAGAGAGGCAGACAACAGCTGCGCTGGGCACAGAGTAGGCTGCTCGGAACTTCGCCAGTGGCCCTGTCAGCTGAAACTGGTTCCAGTTAATGCCTCATATTTTGACGGTGCTCAGTTGCTGGTGGCGGCCGACTGCACCGCCTTCGCCTACGCCAATCTGCACGCCGATTTCATGCGCAACAAAGTGACGTTAATTGGCTGTCCGAAGCTGGATGCGGTGAGCTACGCGGATAAACTGACCGAGATTCTTAAGCTGAACGACATCAAGAGCATCACCGTGCTGCGTATGGAGGTGCCTTGCTGCGGAGGTTTGGTAAACGCGGTTAAAGAGGCGCTCGCGGCCAGCGGCAAGATCATCCCGTGGCGGGTCGTGATAATAGGCACCGACGGCGCAATCCGCGAGGATTAGGTGGCCGTTACGCATAAATAGAATAATAATTGGAGGGTTAACAATGAGTGAAATGTTTTGCTTCCAGTGCGAACAGACTGCAGGCGGCAAGGGCTGCACGAAGGTGGGGGTGTGCGGTAAGAAACCCGAGGTGGCCAACAAGCAGGACGAACTGACCGGCGCCATGATCGGCCTGGCCCGCGCCGCCGCCGGCAAGACCCCCGGCAAGGCCGCCGACAAGGTGATGATGCAGGGGCTGTTCGCCACCGTCACCAACGTCAACTTCGACGAGAAACGCGTCGACGAGATGATAGCCGCCGTCCGGGCTGAAAAGGCGAAGCTGGATGCCGCCTCCCAAGACTTCCCCGCCGCCGACCTCTGGAGCGGCAACGAGGACATTGTTTCATTGCGTTCGACACTGCTGCTCGGCCTTCGCGGCATGGCGGCCTATGCCTGGCACGCGGCCGTTCTCGGCAAAACTGACGCCGAAGTTACCGCTTGGTTCTATAAGGGGATGAAGGCCCTTGGCGAGGACCACAGCGCCGAGGAATGGCTCGGACTGCTGATGGAGTTCGGCCAAGTCAACCTTAAATGTATGGCCCTCCTCGACGACGCCAACACTTCCGCGTATGGGCACCCGGCGCCGACGACCGTGCCCACCCTGGTGGAGAAAGGCCCGTTCATCGTCATCACCGGCCACGACCTGCACGATCTGAAACAACTTCTGGAGCAGACGGCCGGCAAAGGTATCAATATATACACTCATGGCGAAATGCTGCCCGCCCACGCTTACCCGGAGTTGAAGAAGTATCCCCAGCTCAAGGGCAACTTTGGCACCGCCTGGCAAAATCAGCAGAAAGAATTCGACAACATCCCTGCGCCTATTTTCTTCACCACCAATTGCCTCATGCCGCCGCGCGCATCCTACGCTGATCGCGTTTTCACTACTGATGTCGTCGGCTACCCGGAAATGAAACATATCGCCGACGTCAACGGCAAGAAGGACTTCGCGCCTGTTATCGCCAAAGCCCTGGAGCTTGGCGGCTATAAGGAAGACCAGCCTTTCGCCGGCATCAACGGCGGCACCCAGCTTGTGACCGGATTCGCCCGCAACACCGTCATGGGAGTCGCCGGTACGGTGATTGACGCTGTCAAGGCAGGGGCCATCAAACACTTTTTCCTCGTCGGCGGCTGCGATGGCGCCAAGCCGGGCCGCAACTACTACACCCGCTTTGTCGAGCAGACCCCTAAGGACACCGTTGTACTGACGCTGGCCTGCGGCAAATACCGCTTCAACGATCTTAACATCGGCGAGATCGGCGGCATTCCCCGGCTCCTCGACATGGGGCAGTGCAACGACGCCTACTCGGCCATCCAGGTGGCTGTCGCCCTGGCAGGCGCCTTCAAGTGCAGCGTCAACGAGTTGCCGCTCACCCTGGTGCTTTCCTGGTACGAGCAGAAGGCGGTGTGCATCCTGCTCACCCTGCTGGCCCTCGGTATCAAGGACATCTACATCGGCCCGTCGCTGCCGGCTTTCCTGTCCGGAAACGTCCTTAATATACTGGTCGAAAAGTTCAACCTGCACCCGATAACCACCCCGGAAGAGGACCTAAAGGCCATTCTTGGGTAACCTGCCTCAAAAAGAGAAAGATGCACCCGGACACAATTGTCCGGGTGCATCTTTTATGTTTCGGCCATTATCTCGCCGGTGCGGCTGAGATCGTAGCCGCCCATGCCGGACACCTCGTTTCGGAAGGCCGGCGAGCGCAGCACAGTCAATAAGGCCTGGAAGTGCGGCTTGTCGGTGTCTTCCTTGCGGATGACCAGGTCGTACCTTTCCTTCTGCAGGGGAACGAAATCGATCTCCCTTACCTGCAAGGCGGTCTTCTCGATGCCGAGGCCGACGTCGGCTTCGCCGCGGCCGACGCTGCTGGCCACCGCCAGGTGGCTGGTCTCCTCCTGATTGTAGCCGACGATGTCGCGTTGGTCGATGCCGAGGGAACGCAACTGTTCGTCGAGCAGCACCCTGGCGCCCGAACCGCGCTCGCGGTTGACGAACCGTACGCCATGTTTGGTCAGATCGCGCCAGCCGTATATTTCTTTTGGGTTGCCCTTGGCGACATAGAAGCCTTCCATCCGGTAGGCCAGATTGACTATAAGGGTGCGGTGACCCGGCAGCAGCCGCCTTACATAGGGGACATTGTAGGTATCGCTGTCGCTGTCCCACAGGTGGGTCGTGGCGACATTGGCGGTGCCGCGGTAAAGGGCCATCAGGCCGTCGATGCTGCCGGCGTAGTTGCGCAGGAAGCGGACATACGGCAGCACTTTTTCCAGATGCCTTGTCAAGATGTCCAGAATCACGTCCTGGCCGCAGATAATAAGCCCCTCAGGCAGCGCCGGGGCGGGAAGGTCGTCCGGCCGCGCGGCCTGCGTCTGGGCCGCCGGCGAGAGGCTTTTGGATTTCTTGATGTAAACGTCGAGGTCGGGGGCTTCGACGCGGACCTTGCGGCCGATGCGGTAGGCGGTGAGGTCGCCGCGCTTGATCATTTCGTACACGGTAAAGCGCGAGATTTTAAGAATCTTGGCAACTTCTTCGGGAGTATAGGAAATCGTATCGGTCATCGATTCACCTCATTTTGCTTCAGGATAGGCGATGCATTTCTTTGAAAACCCTCTTGCGTTAATCATACCGCAAAATATATAATAACACCATAAGGTTTTTGTTAGTCTATGTTTGGTTATGTTTGAATATGTTTTGTGGAGTGCTCTTGAATTGCCGTGCTGTGCGCAATAACCGGGCTGTGATTTGGAGGGAAAAAATGAAAAGGCATGCATTGTGGATTATGGTAGTCATACTAACTACAGCGTTGCTGGCGGCGGGCTGCGGCGGCGGGGCGAAACAGGCGCCGCCCGCTGCGGCCGTCCAGCCGGTGGAGCTTAACATATCCGCTGCCGTAAGCATGAAGGACGCGCTGACCGAGATCCAGGCCAACTACCAGAAGAAGAACCCCAACGTGAAGCTCGTCTATAACCTTGGCGCGTCCGGGACGCTACAGAAGCAGATCGAACAGGGCGCGCCGGCCGATATCTTCATCTCGGCCGCCCCCAAACAGATGGACGATCTTGAGGCCAAGAACATGGTCAACAAGGCCACCCGCAGGAACCTTGTGGAGAATAAGCTTGTGCTGGTGGTGCCGGAGAACTCGACCCTCGGGCTAAGCAAGTTCGAAGATATAACCAACGCCAAGGTGCAGAAGTTCAGCATGGGCGAGACGGCCACCGTGCCAGCCGGCCAGTACGGCCAGCAGGTGCTCCAGAAGCTCGGCCTGTGGGACAGGGTCAAGGAAAAGGCGGTTTTCGCCAAGGACGTGCGTACCGTATTGACCTACGTGTCGACCGGCAACGTCGAAGCCGGCATCGTGTATAAGACCGACGCCGTCTCTCCCGGCGCCAAAGTAAAAATCGTCGCAAGCGCTCCCGAAGGCTCGCACCAGCCGATCCTTTACCCGATCGCCATCCTGAACGGCGCCAAACAAGGGAAGGCGGCGGAGGAATTCCTCGCCTACCTCGCCGGCCCGGAAGCCAAGGCGGTGTTCGAGAAACGCGGCTTTACGATGAGCAAGTAGGCGTGGGGGGCTGCGGCGCACGGCCGGAGTCCCCTCCCGCCCCCAAAATTGAACTCAACGTCTCCGCGGCCCTCGGCCATAAGGGAGCTTTGCTCGATATTCAGAAGGAGTATGAGAGAAAGAATCCGAATATAACGATAGTCTACAGTCTGGCGGCCGCGGGTGTTTTGCAGGCGCAGATCGAACGGGGCGCGCCGGCGGACGTTTTCATTTCCGCCGTCCGCAAGCAGATGGACGAGCTGCAAAAAAGGACCTGATCGTCGCCGCAACCGCTGAAAGGAACCAGGCAGCCCAAGCTTTTCTCGATTACCTCTCCGGACCGGACGCGGCAAAGTGCTTTCAGAAATACGGGTATAATGTGATAAATACGCAGAAATAACAGTGTGGTGAACATCGTGGTCGAATGGCAGCCGGTCATCCTGTCAATCAAAGTAGCTCTCTGCTCACTAGTGTTTGTCGCCATTTTCGGTGTACTGGCCGCCCACCTGATGCGGCGCTGCGACTTCCCCGGCAAGGCGGCGGCGGAAGCGCTCTTTACCATGCCGCTAGTGCTGCCGCCGGTCGTCACCGGCTTCCTGCTCCTCATCCTCATCGGCAAACAGGGGCCGGTGGGGCGGCTGCTCGACGAGCACTTCCACACCCAGATCATCTTCACGCCGTACGCCGCCATCCTCGCCGGCACGGTGGTCGCCTTCCCGCTGATGTACCAGAGCACCAAGGCTGCTTTTCTCGCCGTCGAAACCAACCTCGAAGACGCCGCGCGGACGCTCGGCGCCGGCGAGTGGCGCGTGTTCTGGACCGTGACCCTGCCGCTGGCCTGGCCCGGCCTCGTCGCCGGCCTCGTCCTGTCGTTCGCCCGCGCTCTGGGAGAATTCGGGGCGACCATCATGGTGGCGGGCAATATCCCCGGCAAGACCCAGACCATCCCGCTGGCGATATACTTTGCCGCCGAGTCCAACGACCTTACCCAGGCCGGCCTGTATGTGGTGATAATCAGCCTCATCACCTTCTCGCTGATTTTCTGGCTCAACAGCTGGTCCAAGACAAAAGGCAAACCGGCGTCAACCAAGGTGGTGTCGTGATGCTGGCGGTCGATATCAAGAAAAATCTTCCCGACTTTACCCTCGAAGTCAAGTTTACGGTCGAACGCAACGTGCTCGTGCTGTTTGGTCCGTCGGGCAGCGGCAAGACCACCGTGCTGCGCTCGATCGCCGGCCTCGTCCGCCCGGACGGCGGCAGCATCGTCCACGACGGGCGGGTAATCTACGCCGCGGAGACCGGCGTCTTTGTGCCGCCGCGGGAACGCAACGTCGGCTATATGTTCCAGGAGTTCGCCCTCTTTCCCCATATGAACGTGAAAAAGAACATTTGGTACGGCGTCAAAAAGCGTAACCAGGAAGCGGCGCAAATGTACGAGCGTCTGATGGAGCTGCTCAAGATCGGGCATCTCGCCGGTCGCTACGTGGGACAGCTGTCCGGCGGCGAAAAGCAGCGGGTGGCCCTGGCTCGGGCGCTGATGGCCGAGCCGAGAATCCTGCTTCTCGACGAGCCGTTATCGTCGCTTGACAGCGCCACCCGTCTGGAACTGCAGGCGGAACTGAAAAGGATGCAGGAGCTGTGGGACATCCCCTTCATCCTCGTCACTCACGACCCGGACGAAGCCAAAGCCCTCGGCCACCAGATCCTGTTTCTCGACAGGGGCCGGCAGGCAGCGCCGCAGTGGTCGTAATTACTGTGCCGAAATTGTTGTTGGCGAGGACGATGTAAATGGGGTGAACTCTATGCGGATCATTGTCGGAATCTCGGGCGCCAGTGGCGTTATTCTTGGGGTAAATCTGCTTAAGGCGTTAGCGCGGCATACGGATTGCGAGACGCATCTCGTAGTCACCAAAGGCGCAGAAGCGACCTTCCCGTATGAAACCGATATGCGTATCGATGAAGTAGGCCGGTTGGCTACTCATTATCATGCTATCGATGATATGGCGGCGCCGATTTCCAGCGGTTCGTTTAAAACGGACGGAATGGTCATAGTGCCGTGCAGCATGAAAACGCTCGCCGGCGTGGTCACCGGGTACTCCGACAATCTGCTCCTGCGGGCAGCCGACGTCTGTCTAAAGGAAAGACGGCGCGTCGTTCTCGTTCCAAGAGAAATGCCTTTAAGCTCCATACATCTCGGCAATATGCTGGAAGCCTCCCGGCACGGCTGCATCATAATGCCGTCGATGATGACATTCTATAACAAGCCCCAAACCGTTCAAGACATGGTCAACCATTTGATCGGAAAAATCATGATGTCGTTTGATCTCCCCTTTCCGGGTTTTGTGCCATGGAAATAGGCGATAAGTGAGTAAGACACCCGGCCGTGTTTGCCATGGCCAGGTGTCTTGTTTGCCGGGAGGGCCGATTCGGCCGGCAACGCCCAATAATCTGATAAATATTCTCCGATGGGCTCCGGATATGCTATAATGAATGAAGCATTTCCTTCTGGTTATAAAGTGCAAGTCGATATCGGCTTCATTCTGTCGGAGGGCAGCAATATGCAGCAACTGGGGAAAAAGATACAGGAACATTTCTTCGAGATGAGTCCGAAGCAAAAGAAAATTGCCGAGTACATATCGAACAATTATGATAAGGCGGTCTTCCAGACCGCCAAGCAGTTATCCCGTGAAGTGGGCGTGAGCGAGGCCACCGTGGTTCGCTTCGCCGTAGTGCTCGGCTACGACGGCTACCCCCAGTTGATCAAGGCGATGAGCGAGATGGTGCGCGACAGGATCACCACCGTGGAGCGCCTGGAGTTTTCCCTCAAGACCCCGCAGGGCTCCATCCTCAAAGACGTGATGGAGCACGACATCGCCAACATCAAGCTCACGCTCGAGGAACTCGACCTGCCCAGCTTCCTTGAGGCGGTCAAGAGTATGACCAGCGCCAAGCACATTTACATCGTCGCCCTGAGAAGCGCGGCGTCTCTGGGAACCTTCCTGCACTTCTACCTCCAGATACTGCTTAAAAACAGCCGCCTGATAACCAAGGCCGACACCCTGTTCGAGGACTTGGCCAGCGTCGGTCCGGACGACCTGGTTATCGGCATCTCCTTCCGCCGCTATACTCGCCAGACCGTCGAAGGAATGAGCTTCTGCCGCGAAAAGGGCGCCCGCACGATGGCGATTACCGACGACCATACCTCTGCGCTGGTCAAGCGCAGCAGCATTGTCCTTCTCGCCAAACGCGACATGTCCACCTTTATCGATTCCTTCGTCGCGCCGCTGTCGCTCATCAACGCCCTAATCGTCGCCGTGGGCACGGAGCGTCCCAAGCATACCAGGCAGACGCTCGCCGAGTTCGAGGCCATCTGGCAGAAGCAGAACATCTACCACAAGGACTAGGGTCCGCCGCCGGGAATAAAGGAAGAGGCTGTTCGCGCCGAACCAGCGCGAATAGCCTCTTTTCCCTTTAGCCATATCGGCTCTCTATAATCTCGCTGTTCCTGTTGGCCGTGTGCTGCCGCCGGGTTCACAGCCCGAGGATTCTCTTCGCGTCCTCGGGGGTTGCGATCTCCCGGCCGAAGGCCTTGGCGATGTCCGCGATCCGTTTGACCAGCGACAGGTTTGTCGCCAGTACGCCTTTAGAGTAGTAGACGTTGTCCTCCAGCCCTACCCGCACGTGCCCGCCCAGGGCAAGGGCGACGGTCGACAACGGCACATGGGCCGGGCCGACAACGGAAACCGACCATACGCAATCCGGCGGCAGGCTCTCGACGAGGTGGAAGAGCTGTTTGGCGGTCGCCGGCTGAGAGCCTTTAACGCCCATCACCAGGTTGAACTGCAGCGGATCTTTCAGCAGGCCTTCCTTCTTGAAGTCGAGGGCGTTCTGGATCATAGCGGTGTCGAAAACCTCGATCTCCGGCTTGATGTTTCGCTCCAGCATTGTCTTGGCCAGGAAGCGGACAAGCGGGGGATCATTGACGTTGGCCGAATTGGGGAAGTTCGACGACCCTGTCGACAGGCTGGCCGACGCGGGATTGAGCTCCAGCGGCTGCGCCCGGTCCTCAAGAGTTTTTCCCGCCCGGGCCCCTGTCGAGATCTGGCGGATGATCGGGCAGCCGGTGGCGTCCATTGCTTTGAAGATCGCTGCGAAGTAGCCGCGCAGGTGGGTCGGCTTGCCTTCGTCGTCGCGGGCGTGGATGTGGCAGACCGAGGCTCCCGCCCGGTAGCACTCCAGCGCGTCGCTGGCGACCGCTTCCGGCGTGAGCGGCACGTGGGGTGTCATCTCGCGGGTGGGGACGTTGCCGGTGGGAGCGACGGTGATGATCAGCTTCTCCATTGTCACATACCTCGCCTTTAACGATTATCGTAATTCTTGATCGAGTTCGCCGAACCCCGCCACCATGGCGGCGACGATCTCGTCGGCCTGATCCTTGGTAATGTTCAGCGGCGGCGCCAGCAGGAACTGGTCGCCGTTTTCCCCGTCGGCGTTGCCGGTGCCGGGGTAGACGATGATGCCGTGCTTGATGAGTTTCTGGGTCACCTTCTCCGCGACCCCCTGGGCCACCGGGAACGGCTCCTTGGTCTTCTTGTTGCGGACGAACTCGAGCCCCTGCATAAGGCCCTTACCGCGCACGTCGCCTACGAACCGGAACGGCAGAACCTTCTCCTGCAGCTTCTCCAGCAGATACTTGCCGACGATGCGGGAATTTTCGGCGATCTTGTCGCGGATGAGGATTTTCACTACCGCCACCGCCACCGCTGACGCCAGCGGGTTGCCGCCATAGGTGTGGCCGTGGACAAAAATGCCCGACCCCTTTGCGAACGCGTCGAAGATCTCGTCCTTGACGACGACGCCGCCGAGCGGCGCGTAGCCGGCGCTCATCCCCTTGGCGACGCAAATCATGTCCGGGATCACCCCGTAGTCGTCGATGGCGAACATCGTGCCCGTCCGCCCGAAGCCGGCCATAACCTCGTCGTCGATAAACAGGATGTCGTACTTGTCGCAGATCTGGCGGGTGATTTTGAAATACTGCGGATGGGGAACCAGCGCGCCGCAGGCCGCGCCCACCACCGGCTCGGCGATGAATCCCGCGATAGTGTCCGCGCCCTCAAGCTTTAGGATTCTCTCCAGGTCGTACGCGCACCGGGCGCCGCACGTCTCGGGTTTTTCGCCGAAATCGCAGCGGTAGCAGTAGCATGGGGCAGCCTTGGGGAAGTTGAGCAGCAGCGGGGCGTATTTTTTCCGTCGCTTGTCCCCGGTCATCGACAACGAGCCGATCGTGTTGCCGTGAAAAGCCTTCCAGCGGGAGATGAGGCGGTATTTGCTCGTTTTTCCGTCCCGTTCGAGATAATACTGGCGGGCCAGCTTCAGCGCCGACTCGGTCGCCTCCGAGCCGCCGGACACCAGATAAAGCTTGTTCAGCGAGCCGGGAGCCAAGCCGCTGACGAGATCCGCCAGCTCCCGAATGGGCTGCGAAGTCCAGCGTGACAAGTGGCTGAACGCGACCTTCTGGGCCTGTTCGGTCATGGCCTTCACAACCTCGGGGTGGGCGTGGCCCAGGTTGGCTACGGCTGCTCCACTGCAGGCGTCAAGGTATTTGTTGCCGGCGGTGTCGAACAGGTAGGCCCCTTCCCCGTGATCCACCTCCATGTGCGTCTTGCGCACACTGCGGTAAAATACGTTATCCATCGATCCGGCCTCCTTATAATGATAGTTTTTATAAATGACCATATTGTCGAACAGCGGGCAGTCCGCCGCAAAACAGCAAAGAGGGCGATGCCGGTGCGGGAGGGCGGGAGAGGCCGTAACGTGACTGCCCGACCAGGAAGTGACGGCGCAGACTGAGCGCAAGCGCGAAAGAATACAATGAAATTTTAATTTCATTGTATCTCTAAAAATGAAGTAATACAATACATAATTAAAAACTTTGTGATCGTATATTCTTATGAAATTACCAAATAGCTGGATAATACCTTCTCGGCGCACTACACGAGGCAAGGAAGCCCGCTCACACCAAACATTCTGTTTGCAGTTGTCCGGTTTTTTGTTTTCCGCGTTAAACGAACATTATATTTAGGAGGGAAAAAGAAATGCGTCTTCGGAAAACAGCGTATGGTGGGAGCGGGTACTGCTCGCCCCGGTTAAAACAAAACGCCCCGCAACGGCGGTCCGTTACGGGGCGTTTTTCAGTGACTGCTATTTGAAGCAGTGCGGCGCCTGGATATCGACCATCGTCCTAAGCCCCGGGCGGGCACTGGCGACCGACGGGATAGCGTTGACGAGGATGGCGCAGGTCGCTACGTCGCCGTTGACGCCGCCCTTAAACGACGAATCCAGCGAAGGCGTACCGTCGATGACGATGCGGTCCCTGACGTCGGGCTGGCCGATGGCGGCGCGGAAAATCATCGTAACCAGCTCTTCGCCGTCCACGATGCCGCGACCGATCTGCTGCACGCCGAGAACGTCGCCCGCCTTCACCGTCAGGCCTTCGGTTTTCACCTCATGCTCGGCAACGATCGGTGAGATGATGTCTTCCGTCTTTTCCAGCTTCCAGCCGAGGCAGGAAGCGATCATGTGCATCGATTCAGTGAGGCCTACGTGGCGCAGCGTACCCTCCGTGACCTTGTCGTGGAACTGCGCTACGGTGAGGCCGGCGCCGATCTTCTCCTGGAAGGGGATGCGCCGGAAGGTCGCGTCCTGGATGCGCTCCACCGTAACCTTGCGGACATTGCGGCATACCCCGGTCATCACCACCGGGAGATAATCCATCAGGAAACCTGGGTTGACGCCGGTGGCCAGAACGGCGACATTGTTTTCCTTGGCCAGCCTGTCGATTTTACCCGCCAGTCCGGGGTTGGTCGGCCACGGATAGCTCAGCTCCTCGCAGGAGGAAATGACGTTGACCCCGTACGGCAGCAGCTCCGCAAGCTGGTCGGCGGTCTTGGCGAGGCTGGAAGTCGTTGTGAGGATGACGACATCGACGTCCTTACCGCCCAGCACCGCTTTCATGTCGGCGGCGACCTTCACCCCGAGCGCCGGCAGGCCAGCCAGCACGCCGATATCCTGGCCCGCTTTCGCCGGATCGGCGTCGATCGCTCCCACGATCTCGATGCCGGCCTTTTCCGCCAGGAATTGCGTCACCTTGTTGCCGATCGGCCCCAATCCCATTTGGACAACCCGTGTCTTTTTCGCCATTTCTTTTCTCTCCCTTATCACTTTATTTGTCGGCCGGCACCATTGTCTACCTCGCTTCGCCGCCGGCAGGGAAAATAAAAAGACCAAAACAGCAAGCGAGCTTGCCGGTTTTGGTCTTATCTATCTCGGTAGATGAACAGGGAATCCATCAACCAATAAATAAAACTTACATTCGGTTGCCACTAATTATAACATTTTTTGAATAATCTAACAACTTGTTTTTTCCTGGTCGGTTTTGCCCAATACCGTATAGCGGTTGTAGGCGTCCTTCAGGGCGACGATCAGCGGCTTCTGCGCCAGGCCGTGAAAGCGGCGGCGGACATCGGCCACCATTTCGCTCAGCTCTGTCGCCAGATTGCGGCCGACAAGCAAGGAACGGATAAAGTCTTTCGTCATATCGCGGGCGGTGTTGCAAGTCGCGTCAACGATAACATCCGTTGCCTTGTCCACGACGAGGCTTAGGAAAAATACCTGGTAGTCGTCGGCGATGGGGTCGTCCTTGGCGGGCTTCGCCACGCCGGTGATGAATACTGTCGTCGGCGCATACTCCATCCTGGTCGCCTCCCCGCGCATGCTGTCGTCACGGCCGTGAAAAACCGTACCGAAACTTATTATAGTACTAATAACCAGAAAATTCAATCACCGTAGCATGAGGAAAAAACGCCGGCGGAGTTGATGACGGCGATAAAAATGCGTTTCATATATTCCGGCCGGCACACCTATATATATGTTATAATTCGGATTAGAGTCAAGCTGAGCAACACCTATACCAGGAGGCGCAAAGATGATAAACGAAGCCATTAAAGAAAAACTCAAGGCGGCCGTAGGGTCCGAAAACGTTCTCGACAAAGACCTCGACCGGTTTGGATATTCCTACGACTCCTCCTTCATCCCCCTGCTGCCGGCCAACAGCCCCGAGCTTGTCGTCCGTCCGGCGACGACTGCCGAAGTATCCGCCGTCATGGCCATCGTCAACGACCACGGCATACCGGTGACGGCGAGGGGGGCGGCCAGCGGGCGCACCGGCGGCAGCATCCCGGTGCAGGGGGGGATATCGCTGGCCCTCGACCGCATGACGAAGATCATCGAGCTTGACGAGCGCAACATGATGGTCACCGTTGAACCGGGGGTAAGGACGATCGACCTCTATAACCACTGCGCCGCCAAAGGGCTGTTCTACCCGCCCGATCCGGCCAGCTGGAAGTTTTCCACCATTGGCGGCAACGTTGCCGAGAACGCCGGCGGCATGCGGGCCGTCAAGTACGGCGTGACAAGCAACTACGTCATGGGGCTGGAAGTCGTCCTCGCAGACGGCCGCGTCATCAACACCGGCGGCAAGGCGATCAAGAACGTTACCGGCTACAACATGACCAGCCTGTTCACCGGCTCGGAAGGCACTCTCGGCATCATTACCAAAGTGCTGCTGCGCCTTATCCCCATGCCCAAGGCCCGCAACACGCTGCAGCTGATGTTCCCCTCGCTCGACAGCGCCTGCGCCACCATCCACGGCATGCTGCAGGCAGGGGTTGTGCCGGCGTCGGCCGAACTTATGGACAAAATGAGCATCCAGGCGGTTGCCCGCCACCGCAAGATGGACATCGACCCGACCATCGAGGCGTGCGTCATCATCGAGATCGACGGCGAAGACGAAGCCGCGCTCGCCAAGCAGGCCGGCCGGATCGAGCAGATCGCCCGCGACTTTGCGGTGGCCGAAGTGCGTATTGCCGCTTCGGCAAAAGAAGCCGAAGACATCTGGGCCATCCGCCGCGGCCTGAGCTCGGCTGTCGGCGCCATGGCGCCCACCCGTCTCGGCGAAGACATCTCCGTGCCTCGCGACGCCTTCCCCGAAGTCGTCCGTCGCATCAAAAAGATAGCGGAAAAGCACAACCTTCCCATCGCCGTCTACGGCCACGCCGGCGACGGCAACCTTCACCCGTCCGTCCTCTGCGATCTCGACAATCCCGAGGAAGCCGAACGGGTCCACAAGGCGGTCGACGAAATCTTCGCCGCCGCGCTGGCCGTGGGCGGCACCCTGTCCGGCGAGCACGGCATCGGCATGACCAAGCGTCGCTATATCGCCGACGCCCTGGGCGAGGACGGCGTCGGCGCCCTCAAGGCCGTCAAGCAGGCTCTCGACCCCAAAGGCATCCTCAACCCCGACAAAATCTGGTGACAGTGAGCAAGGAGTCTTGACATGACAACGACCAACACCCGCGACCTGTTGAAGGAAGTCAAGGATATCGTTACCAAGTGCGACCGCTGCGGCACCTGCCTGACGGTTTGCCCGCTGTTCGGCGTCAAGGACGTCGAGGCTTCGAGCGCCCGCGGCAAGAACAACATCGCCCGCGCCGTCGTCGAAGGCGGCTTTAACCCCGACGCCAGCGTCCTCGAGGCGATGAACTTTTGCCTGTTGTGCCGTACCTGCATCGACAATTGTCCCAGCAAGGTCAAGACCGACGACGCCATGATCGCCCTCCGCCAGTACATCACCGACCAGACCGGCGGCCCGGGCGTCAAATACCGCGCTCTAGGCGTCATGATGAAGAAGCGCAACCTCGTAAAACTCTCCGCCGGTGCGCTTAAAGTGGTCCGCAAGCTCGGCCTCGGCGGCCTTGTGCCTTTCGGCATGGCGCCGGCGCCGTTCACCCGCGAGCAGTACCTGTCCCGGTTCGCCGGCCCCGCGGCGTTGGCCGGCGAGGCGCCCGCCGCCCGCGCAGCCGTCGGCGAAAACGCCAAAGTGGCCTACTTTCAAGGCTGCGGCATGCGGATGATGTTCCCGGAAGCGGTGGCCGACACCCTCGCCGTCCTCGGCGCCGTCACCGCGCCCCGGCAGGTCGACAACGCCTGCTGCGGCTTGCCCCATCTGGCTCACGGCCTGCGGGAAGACTTCCTCGCCCTCGCCAAAGAGAACATTACCCTGTTCGCCGACGCCGACATCGTCGTCAGCGACTGCGCCAGTTGCGCCGGCACCCTCAAGCACTTCGGCGCCTACCTGGCTAACGACCCCGAGTGGCAGGAAGCGGCCAAAGCCTTCAGCGCCAAGATCATGAGCCTGTCGGAATATCTGGTCAAGGCCGGCTACAAACCGCGCCAGCGCTCCGCCGCCAAGATGACCTTCCACGAACCGTGCCACCTCGGCCGCGGCCAGGGGATCAAAAAGGAGCCCCGCCAACTGCTTGCCGCGGCGGGGGACTTCGTCGAAATGGCGGGAGCCGACACCTGCTGCGGCGGAGCCGGATCGTTCCACACCGATTACCCCGAAATCGCCGCCGCCATCCTCGACAAGAAACGGGCCAACATCGAAAAGAGCGGCGCCGACATCGTCGTGTCCGAATGCCCGGTCTGTCTAGTGCAAATGAATAAGGCCGCGCTGAAAAGCGGCGGCCGTTTCAAGGTTATGCACATCAGCCAGGTTCTGTAGCGGGCGCTTTCGCGCCCGTAAGGCGAATCGGCCGCGCGAGTAGGTCGGCGCGGCCGGCGTGTTTTTAGGGCAGCTTGCGGATGACTTCCTGCAGCGGGCCGAGGGCATCGCCCAGCCGCGCAAGATCGCGCTCGCCGAGGCAGGCAATCCGCGTTTCGAAAATGCCGATGGCCTCCAGTCTTTTCTCGGCGAGGAAATTCTTTCCGGCCGGGGAAAGACGGATCTTCACCACCCGACGGTCGCAAGGGTCGGGCTCTCTAAGCACTAGCCCGGCAGCCACCAGCCGGTCCACGATCGGGGTCAGTTGCTGTTTGGCGATCAGCACATCGCCGGCGAGTTCGCTCATAGTGGAGCAGTCCCGTTCGCACAGCGTGAACAGCACATGCATCTGCATTGGGCTGAATTCGAGTTTGGCCTGCTGGGCGGCATGACGCACCAGCCGCTTGCGGAGGAGGAAAAGCAGGTCAAAAAGTTGCTCGGCGGTTTCCGTCCGGTTCATAAGAGCGCCTCCCCACCGTTATTTCACGTTGACAAGCTACTAACATAAGCAGTAATATGTAATATATAGTAAACACATATTTACAATAAACTATTATTAATATTTAACAACATTTTATCACAGTCGTTGTCAAAAGTCGATAACTACTGGCAGACATGCCAGAGCCCTTATAAATAAGGAGGATTATTCATGCTCAGAACTGTCAGCAAACGCAGCAGCTACGCCGGCCTGGTCGCCGCCGTGCTCGTGGCGGCCACGGTCGCCGGCTGCGGCGGCAAACAGGCGCAGCCGGCCCAGGCGGTGGCCGTCAAAGCGACCCAGGTTATCAAGCGGGACACCCCGGTTACATACGAGTATGTCGGCCAGGTGATCGCCAAGAACGAGGTGCAGATCCGGGCCAAGGTTTCCGGCAACATCGTCGCCAAAATGGTCACCGGCGGCGCCACTGTCACCGAAGGGCAACAGCTCTTCCAGATTGACCGCCGCCAGTACGAAACAGCCCTGCTGACCACTCAGGCGACGCTTGCCCAGTCGGAGGCGACGCTCGCCAACTCCCGCCTCGACTCGATGCGCTACCAGAAACTGTACGCCCAGCAGGCGATCGCCAAGCAGGCCCTCGACACCCAACTGTCGGCCGAGGCCCAGCACGCCGCCGTTGTCGCCGCCAACCAGGCGCGCGTCCAACAGGCGGCCAACGACCTCAGCGATACCCTTATCGTGGCTCCCTTCAACGGCCGCATCGACGTCAAGGACCCGGCCGTCGGCAGCTATGTTTCCGCCGGCTCGACCGTTCTGGCAACCATCTCGACGGTCGACCCCGTCTTCGTCCAGTTCAGCCTCAGCGAGACCGAGTACCTGAAATTTACCCGCATGGGCGCGGTCAGCGCTGCCGGCGAATGGGGCAAAAACCTCGCCCTACTGCTCAGCGACGGCTCCAAATACCCGCTTGCCGGCCAGATCGAGCAGATCGACCGCGGCCTAAGCACGGATACCGGCACTCTGACCATCAAGGCGTCGTTCGCCAACCCTCAGAAAATCCTTATCCCCGGCATGTTCTCCCGCATCGTCGCCCAGGGTGAAATGCGCCCCGGCGCGCTGCTCGTGCCCGAACGCGCCGTGCAGGAGATGCTCGGCAAAACCTTTATCACTGTCGTCGGCAAGGAAGATAAAGCCGAGTCGCGTCCGGTGAAGATGGGACCGAAGGTCGGCATCATGTGGATAGTAGAAGAAGGCCTGGCGGAAGGCGACCGGGTGGTCGTCGAAGGCTTCGCCAAGGCGCCACCGGGTACGCCCCTGCAGATAACAATGATTACGCCGGAAGACATCAAACCAGCGGCGAAGCAATAGGAGGTACTCCGTGTCCAAATTTTTTATCGACCGGCCGATCTTCGCCATCGTGCTGTCGATCGTCATAACCCTGGGCGGCCTGATCTCCGCCTTCAACCTGCCGATTGCCCAGTACCCGCAGATAACGCCGCCGCAGGTCAGCGTCAGCACGTCCTACGCCGGCGCCAACGCCGACGTCATCGAGCAGACGGTCGCTCAGGTCATCGAGCAGCAGGTCAACGGCGTCGAAGACATGATCGCCATGCAGTCCACCAGTTCCGACAACGGCTCGTACTATTCGCTGAGCGTCAAATTCCAGCTCGGCAAGAACGCCGACATTGCGACCGTCCAGACCCAGAACCGCGTCGCCCAGGCCAACGCCGCCCTGCCCACCGACGTCCAGCAGGCCGGCGTATCCACCTTCAAGGCATCCCAGGACCGGGCGCTGATTTTCGCGCTTTACTCTCCCAACGGCACCTATGACAAGACCTTCCTGAAAAACTACGGCAGCCTGAACTTCGTCGATGACCTCAAACGCGTCAAGGGCGTGGGCGAGGTCAGCGAATTCGGCTCCGACTTCGCGATGCGCATCTGGCTGCAGCCTGACAAGATGGCCCAGCTCAAGGTCACATCCACCGACGTCGCCACCGCCATCAAGCAGCAGAACATCCAGGCCCCGGCCGGCATCGTCGGCCAGCTGCCCTCCAACCCCAGCCAGGAGCACCAGTATAGCCTGCGCGCCAAAGGGCGTCTCACCGACCCCGAGGAATTCGCCCGCATCGTCGTCCGCTCCCAGTCCGACGGCTCCTTCATCCGTGTCGGCGACGTCGCCAAGGTCGAGCTCGGCGCCAGGGACTACGGCTTCTTCTCCGACACAGACGGGCAGCCCACGGCAGGCTTTTCCGTCCAGCTCAGCCCCGACGCCAACGCCCTCGAAACGGTCGCCAACTGCATCGCCGTCATCGAGGAAGCCGCCAAGCGCTTCCCCAACGACATGAAATACAAGGTCGTCTTCGACAGCGCCAACTATGTGCGCCAATCGATGGAAGAGGTGGCCTGGACCTTCGCCGAGGCGATCACCCTCGTGCTGCTCGTCGTCTTCATCTTCCTCAAGAGCTGGCGGGCCACGCTCATCCCGATGCTCGCCGTACCGGTGTCGCTCATCGGCACCTTCGGCGCTTTCCTCCTCCTCGGCTTCTCTATCAACACCCTTACCCTGTTCGCCATGGTGCTGGCCATAGGCCTGGTCGTCGACGACGCCATCGTCGTCATCGAGGCGGTCGAGCACCACATGCGCTACAACGGCCTCAGCCCGCACGACGCCACAGTAAAGGCGATGAGCGAGGTGCAGGGGCCGGTCGTCGCCATCGCCTTCGTGCTGGCGTCGGTCTTCGTCCCTGTCGCCTTCCTCGGCGGCACCATGGGCGTCCTCTACAAGCAGTTCGCCCTCACCGTCGCCGTTTCGATGGGCCTGTCAGCCCTCGTCGCCCTGTCCCTCACCCCGGCGCTGTGCGCCCTGCTCCTCGAGCCATATAACCCCAACGCCCATGGCGGCAAAATCGGTCTGGTGCTCGAAAAATTCAACGACTGGTTCGACAGGATGGTCGAGCGCTACGGCGGCTTCCTCGCCAAGCTCTTCCCCAGGGCGCGGCTCGCCGTCGTCCTCCTCGTCGTGCTGCTCATCCTCACCGGCGCCCTCTTCCGGGTGTTGCCCTCATCCTTCGTCCCCGACGAGGACCAGGGATTCGTCATCACCAGCGTCTCCCTGCCGGAAGCGTCCAACATGAACCGCACCCGCGAGATCCTCAACAAAGTCGCCGCCAACATCGACGGCCAGCCCGGCGTCGATACAACCATGGCCGTAACTGGCTTCGACCTCCTCAGCGGCGGCCGCAAGCCCAATGTCGGCGTCATCTTCACCAAGCTCGACAACTGGGACGAGCGGCCCTCCAAGCAGCTATCGGTCAGCAGCCAGATTCAGCAGATCTTCATGAACAACGCCGCCATACCCGAGGCGACCATCCTCGCCTTCGCCCCGCCGGCCCTACCCGGCATCGGCACCACCGGCGGCTTCACGATGATGATCGAAGACCGCGGCGGCTCGACGCTCGACGAGATGGACAAAGTCTCGAAGGAGTTCGTCGCCGCCGCCCGCAAGCGCCCCGAAATCGGCATGATCTACTCCTCGTTCAGCAGCAACACACCCGGCTTCGAGTTCGAAGTCGACCGCGAGAAGGCTCTGAAGCTCGGCGTCCCGGTCAGCGACGTGTTCGGCGCCCTCCAGGCGTACTTCGGCGGCTCGCAGATCAACGACTTCAACCGCTTCGGTCGTTCCTACAAGGTAATCATGCAGGCGGAGCCGCAGTTCAGGAGCGACGTCGACGCCTTGCGCTTCTTCTATGTCCGCAGCAGCAACGGCACGATGGTGCCGCTCAACAACCTGCTGAAGCCCAAACCGGTCAACGCCCCGTCGCTCATCAAGCGCTTCAATAGCTACCGCGCCATCCAGATCGCCGGCAACCCGGCCCCGGGCTACAGCTCCGGCCAGGCGCTCGCCGCCCTGGAGGAGGTCGCCAAGGAGACGCTGCCCACCGGCTTCGCCTACGAATGGGCCGACCAGAGCCGCGAGGAGAAGATCTCCGGCAGCAAGGCGCCGATGTTGTTCGCGCTCTCCCTACTGT